>NZ_CM149850.1:0-437500 GCF_056269425.1 Methylocystis sp. Se48
GAGGGTCGCCATTGCGACGCCGCGTGCTCTAAAAACATCCCAAGAGAAAAGAATAGGAACAAAAACGAGAACAAAACATAAACACTTTTTGCAAAACGGCTGTCTAAACCGCCCGTAAATGTATATTAGAGATTGCTGTAAGATATTGATTTTAATGGTGCCCAGGGGCGGAATCGAACCACCGACACTGCGATTTTCAGTCGCATGCTCTACCAACTGAGCTACCTGGGCGCGCGCGAAGCGCGTGGGCAGGCTTATAGAAAGCGCGTCGCCTCTTGTCCAGCGGGGGCGCGCAACTTTTCTCCTTGGCTTGCCGGCGGCCCCCGCATCGCCTAAACCCGCCCCCGGAAAATGGAGGCGTCATGAGCGATATTCGAAGAATCGGCGCGGGTCCGCGCATGAGCAAGGCGGTCGTGCGCGGCAACGCCGTCTATACGGCGGGCCAAGTGGCGGAAAGGACCAAGGGCGGCCCGGTGGCCGATCAGACCCGCGAGATCCTCGGCCTCATCGACGAACTGCTGGCGGAAGCCGGCAGCGACAAGTCGAAAATCCTCTCGGCGACCATCTATCTGAGCGACATCTCCACTTTCGCCGAGATGAATAGCGTCTGGGACGTCTGGGTGGACAAGGAAAACCCGCCCGCTCGCGCCACCGTCGAGGCGAAACTCGTAACGGCCGACTACAAGGTCGAGATCGCCGTCATCGCCGCGAAGTGACGCCGGAGAGGGGGTTGTCCGGATCCCAGGCGTAGCGCAGCGTCTCGAAGCGCATCGCAAGGGCGTCGACGAGGAGGAGGCGACCCACGAGCCCCTCGCCGAAACCGACGATCTCGCGCACGACCTCGAGCGCCATCATCGCCCCGGCGACCCCCGCGAGCGCGCCGAGAATCCCCGCCTCCTCGCAACTCGGCACGGTCCCGGCCGGCGGCGGCTCCGGGAACAGGCAGCGATAGGTGGGGTTGGGCCTGCCGTCCGGCCCGGCCTCGAAGGGGCGCAGCGTCGTCAGCGAAGCGTCGAAGCCGCCGATCGCCGCGGTGACGAGCGGCTTCTGCTCATGAAAACAGGCGTCCGACACGAGATAGCGCGTGGCGAAATTGTCCGAGCCGTCCGCGACGAGGTCATAGCGGGCAACGAGCGCGCGGGCGTTGGCGTCCGTCAGGCGCAGCGGATGCGGTTCAACCCGCACATTCGGATTGAGCCGGGCGATGGCGTCCCTCGCGCTCTCGACCTTCGGACGGCCGACGCCGGGCGTGTCGTGGATCACCTGCCGCTGGAGGTTGGAAAGGGACACGGCGTCGTCGTCCACGACCCCGATGGCGCCCACGCCGGCGGCCGCGAGATATTGCAGGAGGGGCGCGCCGAGCCCGCCGGCGCCGACGACCAGGACTCGCGCGGCCTTCAATTTCTGCTGGCCGGGACCGCCGATTTCGCGCAGCACGAGGTGGCGGGCGTAACGTTCGATCTCCTCAGGCGTGAGGCTCATCCGGTCTCCGGCTCTTGCATTGCGCGACAGGCGCGCGATGCTGCGGCTCGCGCTGATTCGCGCGGCACAGCAGGGCGGCTCATTTCATGACCATAGCGGCTCCGCCGCCCGGTCTCCAGCCGGAGGATTACGAAGAGATCGAGGCGGCCGTCTTGGAGACGGCCCGCGGCCGCTGGTTTCTCGCCGAATATGCGCGGCGTCTGCGCAGCGCCGAGAGCGCGCGCCTGCACGCCGCGCTGGAGCGGCTGGAGAGACGGCTGGAGGCCCGGCAGGCGCCCGCGGACGCTTTCTCCGTCGCCGAGCGTCTGATGGAGCTTTCTTGGTCGCTGCGCGAGCGCGGCGTCGAGGATTTCGTATGCGGCAGGATCGAGGCGCTGGCCCGGGAATTCGACGGCGGCCGCGGCGCGCCACAGGCCGCGCCTCCCGCCGGAACTCTTTGCGACCGACCGGACCTGTTGGCGCGCCACGCCATAACGGTCGAGGCCGCCCCCGTCCAGGCGCCGCAGGCCGAGCCGCCGCGCGCCGCTACGCTGGCCCGTCTTGTTACGATCGCGCCGGAACCGCAGGCGGCTCCGGCGGCCGACCCGCGTCTCGCGCCGCTCTCATGGCTGGACCGGCTGCCGCTTGTCGACCGGCTCGCGCTTTTCTCCTGAGCCGCGCAACGCCTCCATCCCCACGCCGCCGAGCGAGGCGGCCCCGCGCGCATAGGCGATGTTGTCGAGGAACTGGCGCGCGCACGACTCCCAACTGAAGGTCAGCGCATGGGCTCGCGCCGCCTCGCGCGGAATGTCGAGGGCGGCGAGCGCGGCGGCGCGCAGATCTTCGTCGAGCGCGCCGGCGCCGCTCGCGCCCACGACGTCGAGCGGCCCGGTCACGGGAAAGGCCGCCACGGGGAGGCCGCAGGCCATGGCTTCGAGCAGCACCATGCCGAAAGTGTCGGTGCGGCTCGGAAAAACGAAGACATCGGCGGCGGCGTAGAGCGCCGCAAGCTCCGCGGGCGTCTTCACGCCGAGGAAGCGCGCCTCGGGAAAGCGCGCCTCGAGCGCCGCCCGCGCCGGTCCGTCCCCGGCCACGAGCTTCGTCCCCGGCAGGTCGAGCGCAAGAAACGCCTCGAGATTTTTCTCGACCGCCAGCCGTCCGGCGCTGAGGAAGATCGGGCGCGGAAAATCCAGCGGCGCGCGGGCCGCTGGCGAGAAGAGCGCATGGTCGACGCCGCGCGACCACCGCAGCAGTCGGCGAAACCCCCGCGCGTCGAGCTCCCGCGCGAGGCTCGGCGTCGCAACCATGACCCCGGCCCCGGCGTTGTGGAACCGCCGCAGGGCCGCGTAGGAGACGCAGAGCGGCAGGCCGGTGCGCGCCTTCACATATTCCGGGAAGCGCGTGTGAAAGCTCGTGGTGAAGCAGCGGCCGGCGCGCAAGCAGACGGCGCGCGCCGCGAGCCCGATCGGACCTTCGGTCGCGATATGCACATGGTCGTAACCGGCGTCGAGGCGGCGGCGGACCGCGCCGGGCGTGGCGAGCGCAAGGGAAATCTCCCGATACGTCGGCATCGGAAAGGAGACGAAATCCTGCGGCGTCAAAAAGTCAATCTCGGCCCCGAGCTGGCGCGCGGCGGCGGCCATGGATTCCAGCGACCGCACGACCCCATTGACCTGCGGACGCCAGGCGTCGGTCGCGACGAGTATGCGCATCAGGCGGCCGCCGCCCGCGGGGCCGGCGGCGCCGTCACCCGCCGGGACGCCGCCGCTTCGCGCTCCGCCGCCGTGGTGCGCCAGTGGAGAACCTCGAAACTGCCGTCCTCGTGTTCGGCGACCGCCGTGCAGCTTTCGACGAAATCCCCGGTGTTCACATAGAGAACGCCGTCGATCGTCCTGATCGTCGCATGGTGGATATGGCCGCAAACGACGCCGTCGACGCCCCGGCGCCGCGCTTCGTCGGCCAGCGTCTTCTCGTAGTCGCCGATGAAGTTGACGGCGTTCTTGACCTTGTATTTCGCCCAGGCCGACAACGACCAGTAGCCGACGCCGAACAGGCGGCGAGCGTGGTTGAACCAGGCGTTGACGGCGATCGCCGCGTCATAGGCCCAGTCGCCGAGATGGGCGAGCCAGCGGGCGTTGCGCACCACGATGTCGAACTGATCGCCGTGAATGACGAGCATCTTCTTTCCGGCCGCCGTCTCATGCACGGCGTGATCGACGACCTCCACGCCGCCGAAGGTCAGGCCCGTGTATTCGCGCGCGAATTCGTCGTGATTGCCGGGCACATAGATCACCCGCGCGCCCTTGCGGGCCTTTCGCAGCATTTTCTGAACGACGTCATTGTGCGCCTGCGGCCAGTGCCAGCCCTTGCGCAACTTCCAGCCGTCGACGATGTCGCCGACGAGATAGATCGTCTCCGCGTCGTTGTGCCTGAGGAAATCGAGGAGAAGCTCCGCCTGCGCGGCCCTGGCCCCGAGATGCAGGTCAGACAGGAAAATCGTCCGATACCGCCGGGGTTCGACATCCGCCGACGCGGCGGCGGGCATGTTCGCAATCGTGTTTTCGGGCATGGGTTCGAGGCCTCCCCCGTCGACGCCGCCACTGGTTTCAACAGGATTCACGTTGCAATCCGATGACAGGCGGCGTCCGGCCCGGGAGAAAAGAGCCTGTTCGTTTTTTCGAACGAATTCGGTTATTATGCCGCCCGAATCTTGATCGGGAGAGCGGGCGCCGTGGGCGTCGAGGGCAGAGACAAACAGAAGATCCTGGAAGCTGGCGCGCTGGCGCTGTCCGGCCAGCTCGGCGCGACCATCCAGCGGCTGCGCAAAGCCTATAATCTGTCGCTGTCGGAGCTCTCGCAGCAGTCGGGCGTCGCGAAGTCGATCATCAGCCAGATCGAGCGCAACGAAACCAATCCCACGCTCGCGACCATCTGGCGGCTGGCGCAGGCGCTGGACGTGTCGATCGAGCGCGTGCTCCAGACGACGGAGGACGAGCCCTTCCTCGAAAAGACGAGCAAGGCCGACACGCCGATCCTCGTATCCGACGACGGCAAATGCCGTCTCGCGATCATTGGCTGGATCAAGACGGTCGAATGGCTGCAGGCGTACGAACTCTCAGCCGATCCGGGCGGGGTTCTGGAATCCGACCCGCATCAGCGGGGCTCGGTGGAAAGCCTCTCGGTGCGCGAAGGCGAACTCGAGGTCGAGGTCGCGGGGATCAAGGAGACGGTGCGGGCGGGGGAGACCTTGCGCTACCGTTGCGACCGGCCGCACGTGATCCGCAACCTCGGCGGCGCGCAGGCGCAGGCGACCATGGTCTGCATCCTCAAGGCGGCGGTGATGGAATAGGCCGGCGATGAAGGCCGACGGCGAAGACGACGCGCAGCGGCGCCTCTCCCTGCTCACCGCCGCGCTTTACGCCATCGGCGGCGTTCAGGTCGCCTTTTTTCCCTTGTGGCTCGGCGCGCGCGGCCTCACCGGGGCGGAAATCGCGACGGTCCTCGCCGCCTGCCCGGCGATTCGCATTCTCTCCAATCTCCTCGGCGCGCGGCTCGGCGATTTGCGCGGCGACTATGCGCGGCTCATCCTGCTCTACGCCGCCGCCTCGGCCGGGATTTTCGTCGCGCTCGGTTTTGCGCGCGGCTTTTACGTCCTGCTCGCCGGCGCGATCGCGCTCTCTTTCGCCCAGGCGCCGATCTCCGTCCTCAATGACGGGCTCGTTCTGGGCGAAGCGCGCCGGCGGCGCGAGAAGGGGCTGACGCCGCTCAATTTCTCGGCCGTGCGCGGCTGGGGATCGGCCTCCGTGCTCGTCTTCATGCTGGGCAGCGGCCCGATCGCCCGCGCGACGCCCGCGGACGCGCTGATCTGGATCATGACGGCGATCGCGTTTTTCTCGACGATCGCAGGCTTCTTCCTCGTGCGCGGCTTCGAGGCGGGCCGCGCCGTGGAGAAGGAGCCGCCCGCGGCGCCGGGCGCGCCGCTCCAGCGCCCGCTGCTCGTCGCGACGATCATCGCCTGCGCGGCGATGGTTCAGGGCAGTCACGGCTTTCTCACGGTCTTCGCCTCGCTGCATTGGGCGGCGCGGGGCTTCGACGCGACGTTCATCTCTTTCGCCTGGGCGGCGGCCATGGCGGCGGAGGTCGCCTTTTTCCTCGCGGCCGGGCGCTGGTTCGGCGGCGAGACGCGAGCCGCGCCCTTCCTGATGGTCGGCGCGGCGGGCGCGATCCTGCGCTGGGCGATCTATGCGGGCGATCCGCCCGCGTGGGGCGTGGTCGCGGCGCAATTGCTCACGCCGCTCTCGGCGTCCGCGATCGCGCTCGGCGCGGCCTATCTCATCGCAGAACTGGGCGGCAAGGCCTATACGGCGCGGGTCCATGGCTGGCTCGCCGCCGCCAATGGCGCGACGCTCAGCGCGGCGCTCTACGTCTCGGGGCCGCTCGAGGCCGCCTTCGGCCAGCGCGGATATGCCGCCATGGCGGCGATGGCCGGCGTCGGGCTCGCGCTGTCCTTCGTCGTTGCGGCGGCGACGCGCGAGGGCGTCATCAAAAGAGAAGGGCAGACGGCGTCCGCCGCCTGCCCGGAACCGGAAAATACGGCCTGATGGAGCGTCAGGACAGATCGCCCATGTGCTTCTGGGCGTAGAGCTGGACGCCGAGCTGCTTGATCAGCTCCTGCTGCGTCTCGAGAAAGTCGATATGTCCTTCCTCGCTCTTGATGATGCTCTCGAAGAGCTCCATCGACACGCGGTCGTTGACGGAGTCGCAGTAGACCGCCGCCTCGATATACATGGCGCGGGCGTCGATCTCGGTGGCGAGGTCGGCGGCGATGATTTCCTCGACGGTCTGGCCGATGCGCAGCGGATCGAGAACCTGCATGTTGGGGAAGCCCTCGAGGAACAGGATCCGCGCGGCGAAGTGGTCCGCGTGACGCATTTCCTCGATCGATTCTTCACGCCACTTCTTGGCGAGCTCCTTGAAACCCCAATTGTCGAAAATGCGGTAATGCAGCCAATATTGATTGACCGCCGTTAGTTCCGCGCGCAGCCCGCGATTGAGATATTCGATGACCTTCGCGTCGCCGCGCATGTGCAATTCCTTTCCATTGTCGTGATCACGCCGCCAGACCGTCGGCGCGGCAGCTGTCACAATCGCCGCTTCCCGCGCATTCGTCCAGCCTTGACGCCGCATGCTGGTCCACGATCGCGACGATGCTGCGCACGCAGCGCCCGCATTTCGCTTCGCAGCCCATGTTGCGGAAAACCGACGCCACCGACGGCCGATCAGGGCGCGACCGCAGCGTTTCGCGCACATCGCGGTCGGAGAGGACGTTGCAGGAACAGACGATCATCGCTTCGCCTAGTTTGGAAAGATTGCAAACTACCTTTTACTTCAGTAGGTTACAACATTCCCCGAAATTTGCAACCGCGCCTTTGTCGCAGATGCGACATCGGACTGGCCGCGCGGGGCCTTCACGCAAGGGCCGTGCCGAACAGGGGTCCGGCGCGCGCCGCCCAAGACGCGAAAAAGCCGCGGCGCGACGCCGCGGCGGGTTTCTCTCCGCTTGCGCGGGGCGCCTCACCAGCCCCAGCCGCCGCCCCACGGGTTGCCGCCCCAGCCGTAACCGCCGCCCCAGCCGCCGTAGTAGCGGGGACGCCAGCCGTAGCCGCGCCAATAGCCGGGATAACCGTATCCGCCCCAATAGCGAGGCCGTCCATACCCATAACCGTAGCCGCCCCAGTAGCGGCAGCCGTAGGGGCCGCACCAGACCTTCTCGGCCCCTGCGAGCTGGCGCGCGGCGAGGCCGGGATCGGCGCCCGGCAGGGCGCGCGCCGGCAGGACGGCGAAAGCCCAGGCGCCGGCGGCGACGAGCGCGGCGAGGGAGGTTTTGACGGCGGCGTTTGTCATGGCGCATTCTCCGAACCAATTGACGCTGAGGAGAATGACGGTCTCGCCGTGAACCCGCGCTGAAGGCCTCGTTCATCGACCAGCAATGTTTCGAAAGGCGCCCCATGCCCCAGTTCGTCGGCGCGATCGATCAGGGCACGACCAGCACCCGCTTCGTGGTCATCGACGCGGCGGGCGACATCGTCGCCCTCGACCAGCGTGAACACGCGCAGATTTATCCCCGCCCCGGCTGGGTGGAGCACGACGCCCTCGAAATTCTCGACAATGCGCGCGCGGCCATGGCGGGCGCGCTCGCCAAAGCGGGGATTTCGATCCGCGATCTCGCCGCCGTGGGCGTCACGAACCAGCGCGAGACCTGTCTGCTGTGGGACCGCAGGACGGGCGCGCCGCTCCACAACGCCCTTGTCTGGATGGATGTGCGCACGCAGCCGCTGGTCGACCGTTTCTTGGCGGCAGGGGCGGGCGACATCGCGCGCATTGCGACCGGGCTGCCGCTCGCGACCTATTTCTCGGCGCTCAAACTCGTCTGGTTTTTGGAGAACATTCCCGAGGCGCGCGAAAAGGCGGCGCGCGGCGAGGCTCTCTTCGGCACGATCGACAGCTGGCTCCTCTGGAATCTGACAGGCGGACCGAAAGGCGGCCGTCATGTCACGGACGCGACGAACGCCGCGCGCACGCAGCTCATGAATCTCGTGACCCTCGCCTGGGACGAGCAGTTGCTCGCATTGTTCGGCGTCCCGCGCGCCTGCCTTCCGGAGATTCTCTCGTCGAGCGAAATCTACGGCGCGGGCGCCGGCGCGCTTGCGGGCGTCCCGGTCGCCGGCGCGCTCGGCGATCAGCACGCGGCGCTGCTCGGCCAGGCCTGTCTCCAGCCCGGCGACGCCAAGAATACCTATGGCACCGGCTGCTTCCTGCTGATGAACACCGGCGCGACGCCGCATGTCTCGACCGCCGGGCTGCTGACCACGCTCGCCTTCAAGCTCGGAGCGGCGCCGCCGGCTTATGCGCTCGAAGGCTCGGTTGCGATCGCTGGCGCGCTGGTGCAATGGCTGCGGGACAACCTCGGCCTCATCGAGAACAGCCACGAGATCGAGGCGCTGGCCCGCACGGTTCCCGACAATGGCGACGTCTATTTCGTGCCCGCTTTTTCGGGCCTTTACGCGCCGCGCTGGCGCGGCGACGCGCGCGGAATCCTCGCGGGTCTCACGCGCTTCTCCAACAAGGGCCACATCGCCCGCGCGGCGCTCGAAGCCGCCGCCTATCAGACCCGCGAGGTGATCGCGGCGATGGTCGCGGATTCGGGCGTCGCGCTCTCGGAGCTCAAGGTCGACGGCGGCATGGCGGCGAACGATCTGCTCATGCAGTTCCAGGCCGACATTCTCGACGTTCCGGTCGTGCGCCCGCGCCATCTGGAGACGACCGCGCTCGGCGCCGCTTACGCGGCGGGGCTTGCAGTCGGATTCTTCGCGAGTCTCGACGAGGTCGCCGCGCATTGGCGCGCCTCGCGCCGTTTCGCGCCCGCGATGAGGGAGGCCGAGCGCGCGCGGCTCCTCGCGTCCTGGGAGAAGGCGGTGGAGCGGTCGCTGGGCTGGACGGCGTGAGGCGTCGAGCCCATTCCCCGCCCGCTTCGGCGGAAAGCGCTCTAATCAAAATCCACCGTGAGGCCGTGCTTCGCCAACTCCTTCTCGACCGCATCGAGGATTTTCTGCAAATCCTCGATGTCGATCTCCTGATCCTGGTCGGGCGCGTCCCAATGGTCGATCTCGTCGAGCCGGACTACGAAATCCGTATCCTCGCCGGAGTCTTCGTCGGGGGCGCCGGCGTGGATCGTGAGCGTGCGGGCGCCCTGATGAACGCGGATCGCGCCCTCGGTCATCTCAACCTTGATTTTCGCCCGCGCCATATTCGCCTCTTTCAGTCGTCGAAGAGCCCGGCGAGCGCGGCGGCCTTGCGCATCAGCGTGGGCAATCCTTCCTTATCCAGATTTGTCCGCGCCGCCCAGCGGCAATCGGGCGGCGGCGTCTCGACGCTTCCGCTTCGCGCCACGAGAACCGCCGCCGTGAGCGAAAAGTGCGTGAAGACATGCGCGACGGGTTCGGCGAGCGGGCGCCAGCGCGCCGCGCAGGGCGCGAAGCGCGCCCACGCCTCGGGCGCGACGTCCTCGGTGAAGGGCGTCGCGGGAAAGGCGCTCATGCCGCCGAAAAGACCCTCCGGCGGACGGCGGCGCAGCAGCACCTCCTCGCCCCGGCGCAGGATGAAAATGGCGCCCCGCCGCCCTGGCTTTGCCGTCTTCTTCTCCTTGACGGGATAGCGCTCCTGCGCGCCCGCCCGAAAGGCGGCGCAAGCGAAGGAGAGCGGGCAGGCGGCGCAGTTCGGACGCCGCGGCGTGCAGACCGTCGCGCCCAAATCCATCAGCGCCTGTGCGAAGTCGCCCGCGCGGGCGGCGGGCAGCAGCGCCTCGGCCTTTTCGCGGACCAGGGATTTCGCCTGGCGTATCGGCGTCTCGATCGCGTAGAGCCGCGTTATGACGCGCTCCACATTGCCGTCGACCGCGGCGCATGGCGCATCATAGGCGATGGCCGCCACGGCCGCCGCCGTATAGGGGCCGACGCCGGGGAGCGCGCGCAACTCGCTCTCGCGCGCCGGAAAACGGCCGCCGAAGTCGCGCGCGATTCTCTGCGCGCAGGCGTGGAGATTGCGCGCCCGGGCGTAATAGCCGAGCCCAGCCCATTCGGCGAGAACCGCGTCGAGCGGCGCCGCCGCCAGCGCCTCGACAGTCGGCCAGCGCGCGAGAAAGCGCTCGAAATAGCCCCTCACCGTCGCGACGGTCGTCTGCTGGAGCATGATCTCGGAGAGCCAGACGGCGTAAGGATCCGCCCGCACGCCCGGCGGCGCGCGCCAGGGCAGGTCGCGGCGATGCGCGTCGTACCAGGCGAGAAGCGCGGAGGCGCGCTTTCGCCGCTGTGCCGTAGGCTCTATCATGCGCGGGGAGCTTTAGGGCGCGCGGGCGCGCGCAGGCAAGGCAGGAGAGAGCGCCATGGGCTTTTCTGGCGTTTCGCCGCGGACGAAAGGCGTTTTTGCGCGGCCCCTCGCCGAATATGCGCTGCGCCAGATCGACCCGCTGGTCGCCAAACAGGGCTTCGGCGAGGCCTCGCTGCTGATGCGCTGGCGGGAGATCGTGGGCGCCCGCATCGCTGACATTTGCGCGCCGGAAAAGCTGCAATGGCCGCCGCGCGCCCGAAGGGCCGCGCCCGAAAAGCCGCAGGAGCCCGCGACGCTGATTCTGCGCGTCGAGCCCGGCTTCGGCCTCGAGATCCAGCATATGGCGCCGGCGATCGTCGAGCGCGTCAACGCGCATCTGGGCTGGCGTTGCGTTTCCCGCGTGACCTTGCGGCAGCTGCCGCTGACGCGGCGGGAAGAGCGGAAGGCCCCGCGCCCGCCGCGCGTCGATCCCGAGACCCACGCCCGCGCCGAAGCGGCGACCGAAGGCGTCGCCGAGGTATCGCTGCGGGCGGCGCTGGTGCGGCTCGGCGAAAACGCCCTCGCGCCGCGCCCGAAACGCCCGTGAGCGCGCCCGCGTCGCATCGTCTTTCGGGAACGCTTGCAATCCTTCGCGCATGCGAATAATTTCGCCGCGCTTTGGGCCGCCATAGCTCAGTTGGTTAGAGCACCAGATTGTGGATCTGGGGGTCCCCCGTTCGAGCCGGGGTGGCGGTACCATTCATGCGTTGTCGCCGTTGCGCCGTCAGGGTGGGCGCCCCCTGCTTCATCTCTTTTCCGGGTCGATTGACGAATGCGCGCGTCCTCCACGTCGGCGAGACGCCCGCCTGTCGTCTTTCCACTCGACGCGATCGCCCCGGACGCAGATCGGCGAGATCGAAATTTGCAAAGACCGGCGTGAAAGGGCCCGATCGCGCTTCTCGGGCGCCGCCGCAGCCTTCGGTTGTCGGGTCTGGGAACCGGTCGAGGTTTTCCTGGGCGCGCCGCATTTCTCATGCGGCGCAGCGCGACATCCCCTTTTGGACAACTTGGCGCCATCTTTCGATTATGGTTAATTTTCTCTCAACGGTTGCACAGCTGTTGCTGAACAATACCCCGGTGGCGGGAAAAGGAGCCTGAGGCGGAACGTCGGCTCCCGGAGGGGCGACCATGAAACGCAATCGCCAAGATGCTTTTCGAGTTTGCGCCCTGCTGTTCGCGGCGGAAGTCGGGTTCGCGCCGTGTCGAACGCTAGCCCAAACAATGAGCGACGTTCTGCGCCTCGGACAGGAAGCCTCGAAACTCCAGGAGGAGGGCCGTCTACAGGACGCCGAGGCGGCGCTGAAGCAGTCCGTCGCGATCAGCGAACAGGCCCTCGGACCTCGGCATCTCTATATCGCGACCCAACTGAGCAATCTCGCGGCGTTCTACCGGGCGCATGGCGATCCCGCCGAGGCCGAAAGCCTCCTCTTGCGGGCGCTGGAAATTCGACAACGGCTTCTCGGCCCGAACCATCCGGACATCGCGAAGAATCAGAAAGCCCTCGCCCGGCTGAGGGAGGCGGCGGAGGACGGCGCGGCGCGCGCCGCAAACGCCAACCCGGAACAGCTGATCCGCGGGGCGAAGCCGATTCTGGCCGACACGCGCTTCATCGGCGGTCGGTGAGGCGGCTTCCGGCGCACGCCATTTTCGATAGTCGACGCGACTTGTTGCCATTCGTTAAGCAATCGTTAAAGCTATCGCGACGTTTCGGTTGCGTTTCAGGAGAGTGGTCCGTGCACAGGAATTTTCTCGCTTCGTGGGGCCTCGCCGCCGGGACAGTCTGCGTGTCGTCCGCCGCCTTTGCTTACATGGCGGCCATGCCGGTTCCCATTCCCGCGGCCTTCGAACGGCCGATGAGCCCCTATGCGGCCTGCGCCGCCGAGGCGCAGGAGCGGTTTCTTTCGGGCGCGGCCTATGACAGCTTCGTGCGCAAGTGCGGACAGGCGGGGGCGGAAAATCTCTGCAAGGACATCGCGGCCGCCAGAAAAATTCCCGGAAAGGCGCGCACGGCCTTCGCCAGAAAATGCGTGGCGGAAATCGAGGAGGCCGAGCGCTGAGCGCGCGCGGCTCTCTCGGTCCTCATCGGCGGCCTTGCCCGCCGCCGCCCACGAGGCTCGCCAGAAGAACTGAAACGACTCCCGTGATGAATATGCCGTCGAAAGTGCCGGCGCCGCCGATGGACAGGACCGGCGTGCCGAGGCCGTGAAACTTGTCCCAGTTGAGCAGATCGGCGCCGATCAAAACGCCGAGGCTGCCGCCGGCGTAAGCGAGCGGCGCGGCGTTGCGCCAGGAGACGGCGAGCGCGGCGAGCGTCGCGGCGAGCGGGGGCACGAAGACGGGGAGCGCGATGCCGACGCCCCGCACCGGCTCGGCGAGCGCGTGACAAACGGCCGACACGAGGACGGTCGCGACGAGTCCCCTGCCCCAGATCGCGTTTTTCGACAGGAGATAGAGCGACAGCGCCGTCGGAATGAGCGCGCCGCCGACATTGACCGCGAGCACCACGCCGCCCGCAGAGACGATCTTGGGCACGACATAGGGCACGCCGAAATAGACGATGATTTTTTCCGTCACCACGGGTTCGGCCCCGAGCACGGCGATCGGAATGTTGACGTAGCTCCCGAGAAGCGAGGCGAACAGCAGAAAGACCGCCGCCCCTGGACTGACGCCGAGCTGAAGATAGGCGTAACGCAAGACGCGCAGCTGAACGAGAATCAGCAAGGCCGCGAGCGCGCCCGCGAGCAGATAATAGACGGGCGGCGCAAAGGGCAGATAATTCGTATCGCCGATTTGCATGGCGCGTTTTCCTCCCCGGGCAGGGTTACAAGTCCGGCCCCGCATTGAAATATAAGGCGGGGTGCGCCCCGGCGCGCCTGTGGCGCAATCCTTCAACGAGAGTTCGCCCGACCGTGCCGCGCCATTTCGATCCCGCGCTCGTCAATGATCCCTTCGACGACCCCGGTCTTTATGTCGATCTCATCTTCGAGAAGCGCGCCCTGCTGTTCGATCTCGGCGACCTCGGGCGGCTCGCGCCGCGCAAGCTGCTGCGCGTCAGCGACGTCTTCGTCACCCATCGACACATGGATCATTTCGTGGGATTTGACCAGTTCCTGCGGCGCACGCTCGGTCGCGAGAAGACCGTGAGCGTCTATGGCCCGCCCGGCATGATCGACGCGGTCGAACACCAGTTGCGCGCCTACTCGTGGAACCTCATCGCGGATTTCGAGGAGAGCCTCACTTTCCGCGTGACGGAAATGGAGGCCGACGGCCGATCGACCTGCGCGCAATTTTCCGGGCGGCGGCGTTTCGCGCGCGGCGCGGAAGTCGCGCGCCAATGCGCGCGCGGCTGTCTGCTCGAGGAGCCCGGGTTCCGCGTCCGCGCGACGACGCTCGATCACGGCCTTCCGGTCCTCGCCTTCGCGCTGGAGGAGCGCGCCCGGATCAATATCTGGCGCGAAAAGGTCGACGCCATGGGGCTCGCCGTCGGACCCTGGCTCTCGGGGTTCAAGGACGCAATCCTGCGCGGCGCCGACGAGGCGACGCCGATCCCGGTCGCATGGCGCGAGCCGGGACACGCCGGCCCCGCCGCGCTTCCGCTCGGCCGGCTGAAAAACGAGATCATGAAAATCACGGGGGGACGGAAAATCGCTTATGTCGCGGATTGCGCCTTCACAGACGCGAATTGCGAGAACGTCCGAAGCCTCGCGGAAGGCGCCGACATCCTCTTCATCGAGGCGGGATTCCTGCATCAGGATGCGGCGGCCGCCGCCGCGCGGCGTCATCTGACCGCGCGTCAGGCGGGGCTGATCGGACGGCTCGCCGGCGTGAAGCGCCTCGCGCCGTTTCACTTCTCGCCCCGCTACAAAGGACAGGGGCAACTGCTGGAACAGGAAGCGCGCGAAGCCTTTCTGCGCGGCTGACCGCGCCGCGGCTCAGCGCGACGCCTTCGCGTCGAAATCGAAAATCTCCTTCGTGTAGGTCTCATGCACCTCGGAGAAGGGAGTCTGATCGGCGCCGTAAAGAATGGCGCGATGTTCGAATATCTCGTGCGGAATCGCGACCTCGCCCTGGCCCTTCCCCGCATCCGTCTCCGGCGCGCGCAATTCCCATCCCTCCGGCAAGGGCGACCAGCGCGTCTTCGTCTCGAAAGTCCGGCGGAAGGGCTGCAAGGCCTGTACGGCCTTCCCGAAAGGCGTGTCCGTCGTCTCGAGAAGGCGATTCATCTCCGGAGACAGGCGGCCCGGCACATACCAATTGTCGGCCTCGGAGAGCACATGGTCGCCGCAGGACAGTTCGACGCGGCGATATTTGATCTCCCCGGGCGATTCGACCCGCAGCCGTTGACGAGTCTCCTCGCTCGCGGCTTTCTGCGCGCCGGAGACGAGCCGCGCGACGATTTTCGGCGCCGCGGACATTTTGTGCGACGCGCACCAGTTCTCGAGCGTCGCGGTCGCGCTGCGGCTCGCGAGCAGCGAGGCGTTCAGCGTCTGCATCAGCGCAAGGAGTTCGACGCGGGACAAAAAGGCGTCGGGCCAGACCGCGCGCTGCTCTGCCGCTGCGGGAAACGATCCCGGCAAGAACGCGAACGCCGCGACGATCGCTCCAATATGGCCCGTCTTTCTGGACATTTTCCGTTCCGCTCCCTCTATGTCGCCGGACGTTTTCTCGGCCGGCCTACATGGTCATCCAGGCGTTGTAGGACGCCACATGCTCCAGCGCGCCGAAGGTCATCACGACATTCAGGACTTCCGTCAGCAGCGCGACGGCGACGCCGCCGAAGACCCCCAGACCGAAGAAGGTTTTCATGGCCTGTTCCCTTCCGTTTGCGACGGGACGTTACGGCCTTCTCCGCGCCGCCGATGCGCCCCGGCGCACAGCGCGGACCCGCCGCAAGGCGCGGCCGCGCGCTCAAGCGCCTTCCGCAAAAATCGACAGACTTGTGCAAGCGGGAAGCGACCTAGCGATGGTAGAGGCCCGTGAAGGTCACTCCCATGCCGCCGCAGTTTCCATTGTCTTCGACGAGAAGGAACCGGTCGATCCGGCTCATGCGAACGGCGCACTCGCCTTCTTCCGCCCTTTCGTAAGGCTTCGCCCCGCCGTCGACGAAGGCGAGCGGAGCGCGCGGCGCGAGCTTCGACGCAGAGAAGGAGCCGGAGCGGACGTTCTCGCGCGTGACCGCATAGGTCGCCTCGCCCTTGATCGAAAGAAATCCCTCCTTCTCGCGCGCAATCGAAATATCGGCCTGCATCGCTCCGCGGCGGCTGCGCCATTTTCCGAGCCATTCGCCGAGCAGCGGCGCGGCGATCGGCGCGCGGCGCTCGAGCGCCGTGGAAGCGATCCAGCCGTTCGTCTCCGCGTCGGCGGCGTTCACATAGGACACGCAGGCGAAGGCGCCGGCGCTTCGCCCGACGAGAACCACGTCTCCCGGCCGCAGATAGGCCGACCGTTCGCAGGCGGGCGTCGCCGCAGGGCAGTTCTTCTCGTCCGTCTGATTTTTGAGGAAATGAACTTCGCGCTGGGGCGAAATGATCTTCGCGACGGCGACCGGCTTTCCTTTTTCATAATCCAGAGAGGAACAGTCGACCGGCTGTTCTTCCGCGCGGACGGACGCCGCCGTCAACGACATCAACGCCGCCACCGCCGCGCGATTTCTGCACATATGCCTCGCCCCTCGAGCAAATCGCTGCCAGAATGGCCGAGGCGCGACGATCGGGCAAGCGGCGTCTTCCCGACGGGATCAGCGGCTCGCGTCGGACCCGAGAAACAGCGACAGTTGGCCCCCGCGCGGCATTTCGCAGCGCCGCACGACTTCATCGGCCGCGCGACGCGCCGCCGGTTGCCCCGTGACGAGCATCATGCCTCCTCCGGCCAGGACCGAAAAGAGGATCGAATAAATAACCGCATTCGAGACCTGGGGACGGATCATGGGTCCACGTTGGGCGACCGGGCCGCCCGTGGCAACCCACCACATTGACGCACCCGTGCGGCGCATTCGCGCGCTGGCGCGAGATGTGCATAGAACGCGACCCCCGCGCCGGGCGATTCGAGCGAGGAGGCAACTCATGGCGGCAAGATCGAACATCGGCGATCAGGCTCCCGCGAACGCGGAGCCGGCGGCGGCCAAGCTGAAGGGCCGGAACGCGCAAACCTCTGGCGTCGCGGCCATTGCCTCGGAGGCGGACGCGGTCTGGCGGCGCAAGCGACGGGCGGCCTGTCAGATCGATCTCGAGCGCCGCGCCCGCTTTTCGCGCATCGAGCCTCTTTGACCGCCGGGCCTGCGGCGCCTGACTCGTGAGCGCTGCGCGGCCATTTTCTGGGCGCCTGCGGACGCGCTCAATCCAGGATCGCCGTCTCCAGATGCTCGGGCGCGCGGCAGGGCCAGCCGAGTTCGTCCTGAATTCGGCGCCTGAGCGCGTCGGATGCGGCCGGCTCGCCATGCGTGATGAACGTCATGCGCGGCGGACGGCCGAAATTGCGCAGCCAGCGCATGATTTCGTCAGCGTCGGCGTGCGCCGACAGCATGTCGAGATTCTCGACCTCCGCTTCGATCGGCACATATTCGCCGTGCATCTTGACGTTTTTCGCGCCCGCGACCATCGCCGCGCCGCGCGTTCCGGCGGCCTGGAAGCCCGCGAAGAGAATCGTGTTGCGCGGATCCGGCCCGAATTTCTTCAGGTGGTGGAGCACGCGCCCGCCCGTCGCCATGCCGCTGGCGGAGATGATGATCTTCGGCCGGCTGTCCTCGTTCAGCGCCTTGGATTCCTCCACCGTCTCGACATGTTTCGCGACCGACACCGCGCGCCGGCGCTCTTCGTCCGTCAGGCGTTGCCGTTCGTCGGTATGCCGGCAGAACATGTCGCTCGCTTCGATGGCCATCGGACTGTTGAGATAGATCGGCGCCTGGCCGAGACGCCCCGACGATTTCAACCGCTCCAGATAGTAGAGCAGCGTCTGCGCGCGGCCGACGGCGAAGGCTGGAATGACGACCGTTCCGCCGCGCGCGATCGTGCGCTCGATGACGCTGCCGAGCGCCTCCTCGGGAGCGCGGCGCTGATGGGCGCGGTCGCCGTAGGTCGATTCGACGACGAGATAATGCGCGTCTGCGACAGGCTCGGGCGCAATCATCGTCGGATCGTCGTAGCGGCCGAGATCGCCGGAGAAGACGATCTTTCTGCCCTTCCAGTTCAGTTCGACGGACGCCGCGCCCAGAATGTGTCCCGCGCGTCGCAGACGCAGCGTCGGGCCCTCGCGCAGCTCATGGCGGCGATCGAACGCGAGCGACGAAAAGAGCCGCAAGGCGCGTTTCGCGTCGGTCGAATCATAAAGGGGCAACGCCGGCTTGTGCTTGGAGAAGCCGCGGCGATTGGCGTAATCGGCGTCCTGCTCCTGAATGCGCGCCGCGTCGGGAAGAAGGATCGTGCAAAGATCGCGCGTTCCTTTCGAACAATAGATCGGACCGTCGAAGCCGTCGCGCACGAGCGCCGGCGCATAGCCGGAATGATCGAGATGCGCGTGAGTCAAAATCACCGCGGAAATGCTCTTCGGCTTTGCCGGAAACGGCGCCCAGTTGCGCAGGCGCAGATTCTTGAGGCCTTGAAACAGCCCGCAATCGACGAGAATGCGCTCGCCCTTGCTCTCGAGAAGATAACGCGAGCCCGTGACCGTGCCGGCGGCCCCGAGGAAATGAAGCTTCATCGCCGCACTTCCATTTTTGCGCGAGACGAAGGGGATCGCGGCCGCAAACGAAGGCGCGCGCGCGGGGAAGGACTGGCGTCGTCGCGCTGGCCAAAAAAGAGGAGCCGCGAAGCGGCGCCCGCAATTCTTCGGGCGATGAAAGGGGACAACATGGTGAACTCCCGGCGGCGACGGAGAGGAGCTTAACCCGCGCGCGACGGGTTAGAAAACCGCGAAACCGCCCGCCGGATCGTGACTCGACGCAAGCTGAGCCGGGCGGCGCGCCCGCGACGGGGACGTGACCCGCCTGTTCCGCAAAGGACCGAAGGAGCAAAGGTGGCGGCAGGATCGCGCGCGCATTTGCGCTCCCCCGAGGCGTATCCCGGGAGAGCGCGCCGCATTTCTGCCGATGCGCGGGATCCGGACGTCGCCGGACCCGCGCTTTTCTTCTCGCTCTCAGAACTTGGTGCTAGCCCTGTAGCCTTCCGCCGCATCGCCGGGGAAGGGCTGAATCGACTTGATGCAATTGAAAGAGCCGGAAGTCGACATCGTGCCGTTCGGGCCGCAGACGAAGACGCTGTTGATCGTTACGGTTCTCGCGGCCATGCGCCGGGGCGCGCCGCCGCAGGAGGTCGAATCCTTCGCCCTGAACGCGACGCCGCCAATGATACGGAATCCGTAGGCTCCGCTGTTCGCAGCCGTTCCCGGTCCCGGGTTGGTCGGCCGGAAAAAGCTTTGGTAAGTGCCCGGCGTATTGTATTTGGCCTTCAGCGGATATTCGTCGGTGATCGGGCGAGTGGCTCTGAGCCCCGCTGCGGCGGGCAAGTCTCTGCCGTTGACGCCCGTGGGCGGAACGGCGGTGTTCATGTAGAGCGCCACCACCTTCAGGCTAACAAAATCGCCGGCGGCCGTATCGATCGGCGCGGTGATATGCGGATGATTGGCGTGCGCCGGTCCCGGCCCGGCCATGGGGCATTCGCCGTCATCGGCCTTGAGGATCACGTCGACGCCATTGAACGTGTCTTCGAAGGCCGGTTCGCTGCTGAAGCCAACCGTCAAATTGACCGAATTCGTGGACGCCGGAAGCATGCGCGATTCATGGGCGACCGAAGCGGTCATTACGGCCTGCGATACGAGGGCGGACATCACGAGCGTCGGATAAAGAGTCTTTTTCACCTTAACTTCTCCCTTAGTTCGATTCTTATTTGGGCATGCCTCGATTTCATCGGGACACGCCACGACGATCGGCCGACGCCCTCGCGTGATGAGGGCGCGGCAGATTCCTGACGTCGGGCCGACATGGCGCGACAGCCTGAGACTGTTCGATTATTTTCGAGATTGTTCAGAAATCAGCGGCGCATCGGTTCACGAAGCGGCTGATTCGATCGCCGGTCTCAGCCGGCCGGAGGCGCTTGGGCCGACCAGTTGCTGCCCCAGCCTGTTCCAGGATGGATGGAAACGACGTTTGTGAGGGCGACGCCGCCAGCTTCCGGCGGAAGCGGCGCGAACAGATCTATCGCAACCGCGACAAGCGCGGCCAAAAGCCAGGATTGATCAGTGGCGCTCGCCGCGCACGAGAGGCAACATCCGCAGTCGTCGCCTTGATTTTGCGCGGGCGCGTTTTGGCCTTTGTCGCCGAGGCAGTGCTCATGGCTGACGGCGAAGCCCTGTGCGTCGAGGACGATCCCGGCGTCTGCGGTGGCGGCAAACGAGGATTTGACGAATGCTAAACCCTGGAGAAGGACCAGACAAACGATGAGGGCCGCGCGCATTGCGCGGCCAGACTCCCGCCAATTTCGCCCTCTCTCCGCCATAATCCCAACATTATTCGAATTTGTTGCGGTGTCAAACGTGAATCGCAACAAAACGATAATCGAATTCAACGGATTGAAGACGCATCACAAAAAGATGACGCCCCTTGTTATTTCATGCGGAGGCGGCGGGGAATAGTCTCGCAACGCCGGAACCAGCGCCGCCCCGCGAAGGAGCGGCCGTAAATCGTCGCCTTGCGACAGCCCCGCCGCCATTTCGAGCGTCAGCGCATTCCGTGGTCGGGGCGGACGAACCAGTAGAAGAGGCCGATGAATGTGAAGGCCGCGCCGACCCAGGCGACGACGTCGCCGATCATTTCATCCTGCATGCTGCGGCTGAACATGACGATCAGCAGCCCTGCGATGGCGAACCAGAGAGGTCCCTGGCTGCGTTCGTCGGATTTCTGCGGCGCGCGTCTCTTCGACACATTCTGCATGGCGGCGGCTCCCTTTCTCCCGGCGTTCTAGCGCCGACGAATTCAAACCGGATCCTCGTAGCAGGAAAAGGCGCGGGCTCCCGCGCAGCCATCCGCCGTTCGTCGGCGAAATTTCGCCAGTGGCGCAGGACAATGGCGGCGCGCCGGCCGACCGCTATGTCAAATATCGAGGTCGCGATAGACGGCGATTTCGCGTTCGCGCGCGATGCGGGCGTCTTCGCCCGAACGCACGCCGCGCCAGATGTCGAAGGCCATCACGAGCGTCGTGAACAAGCCGGTGATTTTCCCGATGATGAAACCGAAGGGAAAGATCAGACGCTCGAGCGGAACGACGAATTGGCCGCCGAGAAAAATCGCGGCGGCGTTGAGGAAATAGGCGGGGCGATAGAGCGACTTTTCCTTCCAGGCGCTGCGCGCGTAGTGGCGCGAGTTTTTTTTCACCGCCCGATTATATTCCGGATTTGGAAACATGCCGAAGAAGCGCCGCTTCGGCGGAAGCGCGTTGGGCCCGGCGATCAGCGCCCTGAGAAGCGACCGCAACTCCGAATGCGCGACGAGCGCCAGCAGCAGATTGGCGCCGACCAGCGCCAGTTTCAGCTGCGGCAGGGAAATGTAGAGCTGCGCGGCGAGATCGACGAAGAGAAGCTGCGTCGCCGCGTTCAGCACGAAGGCCGAGCGGTGATAGGCGGCGCGATTCATGTTCTGGATCTTCTCGTCGAAGAAAGCCGCGCCCGGCTTCGTCCGCACGAGAATGTGCAGCGTCAGACGCTCCTCTTCGTCGAGCGACATGCGCTTGCCGAGTTCGTCGATCGTCTCCCCGGGCGATGCGCCTTTGGGGATCCTGAACGTCGCCTTGCCGACGAAGGCGGAGATCCTCGACAGCAGCCCGCGCGCCGCCGCGTAATGGGAGGTGACCTGGCCAAGCAAATTTTCAGGCTCCGACGACATGACGCCCTTTCCTCGCGACGCGCGGACGCCCCGCCGCCGGGCGCGATTCAGCGAGTCGCACGAGAATTATGCGGCTTTAAAACGCGTCGGCAAGAGCGGGTCGGAGATCGATACGGCCCTTCGCCCTTCGCTCCTCCGGCGCCGCGAACCCTCACGCCACGCGCGACGCCTTGCGCTCGAAGAACAGCGCCTGGCTGATCGTGGCCTTCACCGTGTCCACCTTGTAGGGTTTGCTGATGAGGAAAGCCGGCTCGGGACGCTCGCCCGTCAGCAGCCGCTCCGGGAACGCCGTGATGAAAATAACGGGGCAGTCGAACTCCTGAAGCAGTTCGTTGACCGCATTGAGGCCCGAGCTGCCGTCGGCGAGCTGGATGTCGGCGAGAATCAGCCCCGGCCGCTTCTCCCTGGCGAGTTCGACGGCTTCCTTGTGGGTGCGCGCGACGCCGATCACCCGATGCCCGAGATCGCCCGCGATGAATTCGATATCCTGCGCGATCAGGGCTTCATCCTCGATGATGAGCACGTCCGTCGCCACGCGCCCTGCAATCTCGCGGCCCGCTTCGGCGATCAGATCCTCGACCTCCGGCGCGGAAAGCGACAGGATGTCGGCGACCTCCTTCGTCGAGAAGGCCTCGACGGTTCGTAGCAGGAACGCCTGCCGCGAACGCGGCGTCAGCAGGCTGACGTTGCGCTGGCCCGGAGACGATTCGTCGTCTGGCGTTTCGTCGACGTTGAGCGAGATGGACGACCAGCAGACCATGAACAGATGGTAGAGGCCGACCTTGGGCGACATGTTCTGCGGGAAAGCGTCGAGATCGGCGACCAGCGCCTCGAGCGTGGCGACGACATAGGCGTCTCCGCTCTTCTGCGATCCGCACAAAGCGCGCGCGAAACGGCGCAGATAGGGGAGATGCGGAGCGATCTCGCGGGAGATGTTCATTGCCACGCCCTATGTCCTTCGAAAATTGTTGCCGGCGTTGAGTCCTACGTTGCGACGGGATAGAAATCCACTCCCTCGCGCCTGGAACGATCGCGGTTCGGCGGAGTTGCATAAACGGGCCCCCGAAGCCGAGGCGAGCCCGTTGCGGCGCTCGACGAGGATGAACCAGGGTTTTCGGGGCGGTTGATGAACCAGGGGAACGAACGCGAGGAAGGAAAGTCGATGCGATCTGCGGGAGTCGGCGAGCCGCCCCGCCTCGCCGACGAGGAGGACGGCGCGGAGTCGGCGCTTCTGGAGCCGCACATCCAGGAACAATTGGGCCGCGTCCTGCGCTCTTTTTGCGACGACCTGATCCACCAGCCAATTCCCGACAAATTCGTCGTGCTGCTCGCCCAGCTCGAAGCCAAACAGCGCGAGAAGAAATGACCGACGCGTCGTTCGGAGAGCTGATGGTGGCGCAGATACCCCATTTGCGCGCCTTCGCCATTTCGCTGTCCGGCTCATATAGCGTCGCGGACGATCTCGTCCAGGACACGCTCGTGAAGGCCTGGTCGCACGCCGACAGTTTCCAGCCGGGAACGAATTTTCGCGCCTGGCTCGTCACCATCCTGCGCAACACCTATTTCTCGCAATATCGCAAGCGTCAGCGCGAGGTTCAGGACAGCGACCATCTCGTCGCCGAGCAGATTCCCGTGAAGGGGGGGCAGGAATCGAACGTGACGATGCGGGACGTGCAGAAGGCGTTGAACCAGCTCGCGCCCGAGCACCGCGAAATCTTGTTGATGATCGGCATCGCGGAACTCTCCTACGAGGAGGCGGCGCAGGCCTGCAACATCGCCGTCGGCACGGTGAAGAGCCGTCTGAACCGCGCGCGCGCGAAGCTCGCGGAACATCTCGGCCTCAATGGCGCGCATGAAATCGGCTACGACCCGACGGTCACCGGCCTCGCCGCGCGCAAGAGCGCGAAAGCGCTCTGAAAGCGTTCGGAATTTGTTCACGAAAATTCGCGCGCCGGCCCGTTTTCCATGGAACATGGCGAAGACCTTGCTGGTTGCAAAATCGGCCCCGGCTTGGGCCCGCTCGGCCGCCCCCGCAGGGCGGAAAGGGGCGTTTGTTCGGAGACAACGGCGTGGCGGGGTAATTCAGGTGCCAGGAAAAAGCCTTGCGCGAATTCTTGTCGGACCGGTCTCGCAGGGGCTTCTCCTTTCCGCCGCCGCTGGCGCCGCGGCAGGGGCCGCGCCGACGCCTCTGGCGGGATGCGGAGTCGGTCCCCAGGCACTGGACCCGATTTCCATCGCTCTGGCGATCGCGCTCGCGGGAACGCTCGCCGCCATCGCCTGGCTGGAGGCCGGGCGCCGCAAGACGATCGCGGCGACGCGTAAGCTCGTGGCGCTGACGCAGCGTCTCGGAGCGGGAGAGGCTCCCGCATGGCGCGCGACCGGCGTCGCGGACGTCGACCGCATCGCGGCAGCGCTCGAGGCGTTCGACCATCGCCTGCGGCGCAAGCGCTCGATGCTGACGCGGCTCAATGAGGAGCTGATCCGAGGCGGCAACGACAGGCCGCGCGGCTTCAACAATCAGCTGCGCGCCATCATCGACGCCCTTCCCGTCGGCGTCCTCGTGGCGGAAGCGCCAAGCGGACGCATTCTCGAAGGCAACAGGGCGCTCGAAGCGATCCGCCGCGGTCCGCTCGTCTATTCCGAGACCGCCTGTCTCGGCGGCCATTGGACCGCCGTGCACGAGAATGGCGAGCCCGTTCAGTCGAGCGAATATCCGCTCGTCCGCGCGCTCTCGGGCGAGGAGCGTCCGGCGCTGGAATGCCGTCACCAGCGCGCCGACGGAACCTGGGGATGGATCAGCATCGTCGGGGCGCCGGTCCGCAACGAACAGGACGAGATCATCGCGGCCATCGTCGCCGTCACGGACATCGACGAAATCAAGTCGGCGGAGGAGCACCGCCGGCACATGAATCTCGAACTTCACCATCGCGTGAACAATTCGCTCGCGATGATCCAGGGCGTGGCCAACATAACCGCGCGCACGGCGACCGACTTCGCCTGTTTCCGCACCGGTTTTTCCGAGCGCATCCAGTGTCTCAGCCGCCTCTCGACGCTGATCGTCAAAAAGTCCTGGGCGCAGACGCCCATGAAGGAGCTGGCGGCGGCGGCGCTCGCCTGCGACTGCGCCGACATGCGCGACAGAATATCGATGTGCGGCGACGACGTGGACTTGCGGTCGGAGGTCGCGCTGGCGCTGGGAATGGCGCTGCACGAACTCTTCTCCAACGCGGCCCATCACGGCGCATTGTCGACGGACGAAGGCGCGGTTTCGGTCGAGTGGCGGGTCACCGACAGCGAGGGACGCTGTCTTCAGGTGAACTGGAAGGAGTCCGGAGGGCCGCCCGTCGAAAACCCGCAGCGGACGGGCGTCGGCCAGTATCTGATGAAATCCGTGCTGGCGCGCCAGTTTTGCGGCGAGATCGACATTTCCTTCGAACCGGTCGGCGTGCGCGCGACGATCAGGGCGGAAATTTGAGCGCGCTCGCGCAAAAGATCAGGCGGCGACGCTTTCCTGCGGGGTCACGCGCAGCGCCGTCACGCGATTTCTGATCTTGCGCATCACCTCGAAACGGAAGCCGTGGAAGGTGAATACCTGCCCGGCCTCGGGAATCGCGCCGGCTTCGTGAATGACGAGGCCGGCGATCGTCGTGGCTTCGTCGTCCGGCAGGCTCCACCCCATGACGCGGTTGAGGTCGCGAACCGGCACGGTTCCGTCCACGAGCACCGAGCCGTCCGGCTGCGGGCGCACGCCCTGCACGGCGAGATCGTGCTCGTCGCGAATGTCGCCGACGATCTCCTCGAGAATGTCCTCCAGAGTGACGAGGCCCATCACCTCGCCGTATTCGTCGACGACGAGCGCGAAATGCGTTTTGCGCTTGAGAAAGGCTTCTAGCTGATCTTCGAGCGTCGTCGCTTCCGGCACGAACCAGGGCGCGAACATCACGTCGTCGATATCGATCTTCGAGGCGTCGCCGCCCGCGGCGTCCAGCGCGCGCAACAAATCTTTCGAATGCAGCACCCCCACGAAATTGTCCGGCCGCTCGCGCCAGAGAGGCAGGCGGGTAAAGGGGGACGAAAGCACCTCGCGCACGATCTGCACCGGCGGCAGGTCGGCGTTGATCGTGCGCATCTTTGTGCGGTGGATCATCACGTCGGCGACATGCAGGACCTGAAGATCGAGGACGCCGCCGAACATGTCGCGCGCGGCGCGTTCGACATTGCCCTCCTCGTGCAGTATGTCGACCGCGCCCTTGAGCTCCTCATAAGGCGACAAGACCGTGCGGCCATGGCCAAGCTCGACGCCCGCGAGCCGCAGGACGGAGCGCACGATCCATTCCACCGCCGCGAGCAAGGGTCCAAAGATCGATACGAAGGGCGTGATGAATTTCGCCACATGAAGCGACATCGCATCGGGATGATTGATCGCCAGCGTTTTCGGCAACACCTCGGCGAAGACCAGCAAAAGGACAGTCATCAGGATCGTCGCGTAGATCGCGCCCTTGTCGCCCGCGATGACGGTGAGAACGCTCGTCGTGAAAGCGGAGCCGCCGATATTGACGAGCGTGTTGCCAAGCAGCAGCGCGGCGATCATGCGGTTGCGCTGGCGCAGCAGGCGATTGACGGCGCCGGCGCGCTTGTCGCCCTCCTTTTCCAGCGTATGCATCCGCGCGTGGGACGCCGCCGTGAGCGCCGTCTCCGAGCCCGAGAAGAAGGCCGAGAGAAAGACGCAAGCGATCACGACCAGAACGTCGGTCCAGTCGAAAGACGCCCCGCCGCCGGATGGGAGTCCGTGCATGCTGGTTACGCCCGCGCCAGTTCGTCATTGAGAAAGGCCAGAACTTCCGCCGGCTCGACCGATTTGGCGATGAAGGCTTCGCCGACGCCGCGCATGAGAATGAAGGTCAGCGCGCCGCCTTCGACCTTCTTGTCCTGATACATGGCGTTGAGGATCGCCCGCGCGTCATCTCTCCAGCCGGGGATTTGACGGATTTCGGTGGGCAGGCCGACGCTCGCGAGATGACGCGCGACCCGCTCGGCGTCCTCTTTCGCGCACAGGCCGAGCCGGTTGGAAAAGCGCGCGGCGCAAGCCATGCCGATGGCGACGCCCTCGCCATGAACGAGGCGCTCGCTGTCATAGCGCGTCAGCAATTCGAAGGCGTGGCCGAAGGTGTGGCCGAGATTGAGCAATGCGCGATCGCCCTGTTCGGTCTCGTCGCGCGCGACGATCGTCGCCTTGGTTTCGCAACTCACCGCGACGGCGCAAATTTGCTCCGCGCGGCTGTGGAACACCGCCTCCGCGTCCGCCTCCAGCCATTCGAAGAAACGCTTGTCGCCGATGAGGCCATATTTCACGACCTCGGCGTAGCCCGCACGGAATTCGCGCAGCGGCAGCGTGCGCAGCACGTCGACGTCAGCGAGCACCAGCGACGGCTGATGGAAGGCGCCGATGAGGTTCTTGCCATAGGCGGAGTTGATCCCTGTCTTGCCGCCCACCGACGAGTCGACCTGCGACAGAAGCGTCGTCGGGATCTGCACGAAGCGCGAGCCGCGCCGCACGCTCGCCGCGACATAACCCGCGAGGTCGCCCACGACGCCGCCGCCGAAGGCGACGATGAGGTCGCGCCGCTCGATCCGCGCCGCAAGAACCTCGTCGCAGACGCGCCCGAAGGTCGCCAGCGACTTCGACGTCTCGCCCGGCGCCACGACGATGGTCGTGGAGCGAACGCCGGCCTTTTTCAGGCTCTCTTCCAGCGTCGGCAGATGCAGCCGCGCGACATTCTCATCCGTGACAATGGCGCAGGCCGCGCCGGGCGCGACTTTCGAAATATGCTCGCCCGCCTCCTCGAGAAGATTGGCGCCGATGAGAATGTCGTAGGAGCGCCCGCCGAGCGCGACATGCACGGTCTCGCGATGGGTCGCGCCCTGATCGGTCTGCGCGCGCTCCAGATGCAAATGGGTCATGGCCTTGGCGAAATCCTTCTTCTGCGCGGCGCGGCGGGTGGCGATGCGCGGCAGCTCGGCGCAGAGCGCGTCGAGCGTATCTTCGACCATCACGTCCTGCGGCTCGTCGCGCGATTCGACGCGCACGTCGGCGAGCTCATAGACGGGCCGGCGCTTCTCGAGGAGCTGGCGCAGCGTTTCCTCGGGGTCGTCGGTGTGCAGCAACGGCCGGTCGTTCTTGCGGCGGACGCGCTTCATCAGCGTCTTCAGATCCGCGTCGAGCCAGATGGAGACGGCGCGTTCGCCGATCCGCTCGCGCGTGCGCGGGTCCATGAATGCGCCGCCGCCCGTGGCCAGCACGATCTGCCCGCCGTTGAGGAGCCGCATGATGACGCGGCGTTCGCCGTCGCGGAAATAGCGCTCGCCATATTTGGCGAAAATTTCCGGAATGGTCATGCCGGCCGCCGCGGCGACGATCTCCGCGTCGGCGTCGACGAAGGGAAGGCCGATGCGGGCGGCTAGGCGCTGGCCGATTGCGCTCTTGCCAGAGCCCATCATGCCGACGAATACGAGGGCGCGGCCGCCGAGCCCCTCGCGGATCGCTGCGATGCGTTCGTCGCCGCCGCCGGGCGTCGGCGCCGGCGTCGCGCCAAGGGTTTGCATCCGAGTCATGGCGGGCAATCTATACTGGCGACGCGCGGATTTCAGCCCCCGTCGACCGCGGCGCGCGACAGGAAGGCCGCCATGAAGGCCGGCAGGCGCGGATCGTCCGGCGCGCCCGGGGGCATCATGTGGACGTCGCAGAGCTCCGGATTCGCCTCGGCGGCGAGAAACCGGCGCACCCGCGCGCGAATCTCCTCGGCCGGGGCGGGCCAGTCGATCCGCCGGATGCAGGCGACGCGCTGGCGGTCGAAGATGACGGTCCAACCCGGCGCGGCCAGCCCTTCTTGCGCGGGAAGGCCCGTCTCCTCGCCGAGTTCGCGCACGAGGCTGCCGTCGAGATCGACCGCCCCGCCCGCGACGACGTCGGAAGGATCCGGCGTGCCGGCGGGAAAATAGCGCTGGCCGGCGGCGGAATGTCCCGGCCCCATCTCGCCCACGAGATAAGCGCCGTCCATCGCCCGCACGGCCGGCATGGCGAAACAATTATAGACGGTTTCGTCCGGCCAGCCGAAGTCGCGCCAGCTCAGGAAGCGCGAGAAGCGGGTCTCGAAAGCGTCGAGCTCGAGGACGCGCCCGCCGTCCCGCGCGACGACCTCGGCGCGGCAGGCAAGCAGAACGGGGCCGTCGTAAAGCGCGGGGTTCTGCGCGCAGCGCGCGGCCCAGTGGCGGTCGATCTCGGACGCCCTTGCCTCGGCGAATCGCCAGCGATGGTCGACGAGGCGGCAATCGAGCCGGTCGACGTCGACGATGCGCGGTTCGATGCTCAAAGAAACAACCTTCCTTCGGCGACGCGCACAACCTGGCCGCCGACCGCGACCCCGGCGAGCGCGCCCTGTTCGACCGACATCCGCAGGGTGATGCGGGACGGACGCCCCATCGCGTAACCCTGTTCGATGAAGAATTCGTGCGCGCCGTCGTCCGGCCGCTCGAACTCGAGCGCGACCGCCGCGAAGGCCGCCGCCGCGGCGCCGGTCGCCGGATCTTCGTCAAAGCCCAGCCCGTGAGCGAACATGCGGGCGTGAACGGCGCTCGCGGGCGCGATCGTCTCGGCCGTGTAGAGGAAGACGCCTACGGCGGCGCCGAGCGCCGCGGCGAAGGCGCCAGGGGCGCGGCGGGCGCGCTCGAGCGCGGCGCGCGACCGAACCGGCGCAAACAGGAAGAGCGGACCTGCGGCGCAAAGCGCGGGCTGATGCGCACCGAAGCCGATGTCGCTGGGCGCGAGCGACAGCGCCTCCGCCAGGGCCGCCGCCTTCGGCGCTCCCGCGACGCGGACAGGGAGGACCGGCAACGCCAGTTCGGCGTAAGCGACGCCGTTTCGTCCCCGCAGCGCCTCGCAGCGCAGCGTCCCGATTTCTTCTTCGAGCGCCACCACGACGCCGTTGCGCGCCAGGACGTCGCCCGCCCGGATTTCCGCAAGCAGCGCGGCGGCGCCGATTGTCGGGTGGCCCGCGAAAGGCAGCTCCCGCGCGGGGGTGAAAATGCGCGCGCGGGCGCTGTGCGCCGGGTCGCGCGGCTCCAACAGAAAGACCGTCTCGCTGAGGTTGAACTCGCGCGCGATCGCCTGCATCTGCACGGGGGTCAGCCGGTCCGCCGCTTCGACCACGGCGAGCGGATTGCCGGCGAAGCGACGGTCGGTGAAGACGTCGAGGAGGTGATAGACGAGGCTGCACGTCACGGAAGCGGTTCAGACCTGCATCTGCAGAAGCGCGACGCTGTCGCGGAACTCGACGAGTTCGACGATCAGCCCGCTTTCGAAACGGACGAAATCCACGAGTTCGACGAGGCCCCGGCGCCCCGTGCCGCGATGGCGCCACTCAACCGTGCGGCGGGCGGCGACGCGCCCCCCGTCGATCACCATGTCCGGCGTGGCGCTGCCGACCTGCTCGAAGTCGACGCCAATCGCCCGAACGATATTGATAAGCGCATCAAGGCCCCGGTGACGGCCGGCGTAGAAGATCGTTCCGCGGTCGCCGACGAATTCGCAAACCACGCCCGGCGCGCACAGGCGGCGAAAGGTTTCGATGTTCGGCCCGCATTGCGAAAAATTCCCCAACTCCATGACCCGGCGCGCAATTTCCTCGCGGCTCAGGCCCGGTCCGGGCGGGTCGATCAATTCTTCGACGCTCTCCCGCAGAGGGTCCGGCGCGCGCGAGATCGCATGATGGTCCAGAAATTCGGTCATCTCGGCGATACGGCCGTTTCGCCAGCGAAGGAAATGCGCCATGTCCATGCGATAGAGCCGACCCGTGCCGCGATGGCGCCATTCGCTGGTCCAGCGGACTGCGGTGCGGTCGCCCTCCACCAGAACGTCCTTCACCTCTGCGTCGAGCGGCTGATAGTCGATGTCCGTGCGCCGCAGGTTTTCGCGCAGCGCGTCCTGGCCGCGCCACTGGCCGGAAGGAAAGACGCGCAATCTTGAACAATTATAACTCAGTTCGACGTCTTCGACGAAGAACTTGAGGATGGCCGGAATGTTTCCGGACATCCGCGTCGCAACGAGTTCGTGAACGCGCCGACGCGCTTCTTTATCGGCAGCCTCGTTCGCCCGCCCGCCCGGTCCGTACATCTCTCGCTCGCCCCGCGAGAGGCGATCCCCCAGCCGTCCAGCTTTCGACGCCAGCGGCGCGTTCCGGATCGTCGCCCAGAACATCCTTCTTATCGATCGACATTATGCGCCAAGCGCCCCGCGTGTCGACAGACTTGTTTCGCCCTCCGTAAAGATACGCGGACATCCTCTCGTGAAAGCGAAGACTGACGCTTGCCGCCGCAGGGAACCGCCGGAACACGCCGGGCGCTCTCGCGGCGCGAGAACGTTAATATTTCAAAGGCATAGAGCGCTCTAATCCTGCGCGCGCCAAAGCGTGACCGTGTCGCGGAACTCGATCAGCTCTACGATCCGGCCATCCTCAAAGCGCACGAAATCAGCCAGTTCGGACATGCCGCTCCGGCCCGTGCCGCGGTGACGCCAGGCGACCTGACGGCGTCCCGCGACCCGGGCGTCCTCGACCAGCACCCCGGAAACGGCGAAGAGCTTCTGTTCGAAATCGACCCGAATCGCGCGAATGACGCCCAGCATCGCCTCGACGCCCTTGTGGCGGCCTGCGTAAGGAACGCGCTGTCGATCGCCGATGAACTCGCAGACCACGTCGGGCGCGCACCATTGGCGGACGAGGTCGAGATCGGGTCCTTCGTCCTCGAAGGACACCAGACTGCGCGCGCGCCGCTCCATCTCTTGGCGGGAAAGGCCCGGCGGGCGCGGCGTCAGCAGACGTTCGAAGTTCGGCGGGCAGGCGCATCCCGGCGGCGCCGGGCAATGCGCATCGAAGAATTCGTGCATCTCCACGACGCGGCCGTTGCTCCAGCGCAGAAAATGCGCCGCGTCGTTGGTGTAGACGCGCCCATTCGAGAGCCCGCGCCAGTCCGCGCGCCATCGCACGACGGCGCGCTCTCCGTCCACGACGACGTCGAGGATTTCATAGTCCTGGGGAAAATAGTTTTCATCCGTGCGGCGAAAGAGGTCGCGCACCGCCGCCGCGCCGGTCCAGACGCGCGGGCCGATGATTCCCTCCCGCCAGGAATGGCAGTGAAGAACGACGCCTGGATCGATAAATCCCGCAAAGCGGTCGTATTGCCGGCGCATCCGGCATTCGAGCATTTCGGCGACGATGAACCGGGTTTCAGGCGCGCTGAGCAAAACTGCGCGGTTCCCATCGCCCGGCATATCCCGCCATCCCTCCCGATGGAAACCGGCGGCGCGCGGCCTTTGGCCGGTCGCGCGCCGCGGCAATGTTCAGTTCCGCTCTTTGTCGACGAGCTTGTTCTTGCCGATCCAGGGCATCATGGCGCGAAGCCGGGCGCCGACCTCTTCGATCGGATGCGCGGCGTTGCGCGCGCGAATCGCCTTGAAGGAGGTCTGGTTGACCTTGTTCTCGAGCATCCAGTCGCGGGTGAATTTGCCGGACTGGATGTCCTCCAGAACGCGCTTCATCTCGGCCTTGGTCTCAGGCGTGACGATCCGCGGGCCGGTGACATATTCGCCATATTCGGCGGTGTTCGACACCGAATAGTTCATGTTGGCGATGCCGCCCTCATAGATGAGGTCGACGATGAGCTTCACCTCGTGGAGGCACTCGAAATAGGCCATCTCGGGGGCGTAGCCCGCCTCGACCAGCGTCTCGAAGCCATTGCGGATCAGCTCGACGAGGCCGCCGCAGAGCACGACCTGCTCGCCGAAGAGATCGGTCTCGCATTCCTCGCGGAAGGTCGTCTCGATGATGCCGGCCTTGCCGCCGCCGATGGCGGACGCATAGGAGAGCGCAATGTCCTTGGCGTTGCCCGAGGCGTCCTGATGGACCGCGACGAGGCAGGGCACGCCGCCGCCCTTGAGATATTCGCCGCGCACCGTGTGGCCGGGGCCCTTGGGGGCGACCATCATCACGTCGAGATCCTTGCGCGGCTCGATGAGGTTGAAGTGGATGTTGAGGCCGTGCGCGAAGAGAAGCGCGGCGCCCTGCTTCAGATTCGGGGCCAGCTCATTGGCGTAGATCTCCCCCTGCAGCTCGTCGGGCGTCAGCATCATGACGACGTCGGCCCATTTGGCGGCCTCCGGCACCGTCATGACCTTGAGGCCCGCCGCTTCCGCCTTGGCGGCGGAGGCGGAGCCGGGACGCAGGGCGACCGCGACGTCCGGAACGCCGCTTTCCTTGAGATTGAGGGCGTGAGCGAAGCCCTGGCTGCCATAGCCGATGATGGCGACCTTCTTGCCCTTGATCAGATTGATGTCGGCGTCGCGGTCGTAATAAACGCGCATTTCCTGTCGTTCCCCTGAGTGTCTGGCGAGTGGCGGATGACGGGACCGCCGGCGTGACGTCATGAATTTCGCAATTTCGCGCGCCCTTTTACGCGGGGCGGCCGTGAAGGTCAAAGGCCGCCGTCGCGCGGCGGCCTTTATTGCGCAATCGACAGGAAAAACTCAGTATTTCGCGACGACCGGCGCGGGCGGCGCCTCTGCGAAACGCCAGTTGAGGCCGAAACGGGTGACGTTCGCCGCGAAACGCCCCGTCGAGAAGGAGCCGGCGAAGGGCGCGGCTCCGAGGCCGACGGCCGGTCCGTTCACGCCGCTCAGGCTCACGAAAAGATATTCGGCCTTGAACGAAAGATTTCTGGTGAGGGCGTATTCCGAGCCGCCGCCGACCGTCCAGCCGGCCTCCGTCCGGGCGCCCGAACCGGAGAAAAGCGCGCCGGCGAACTGCGTTCCGTTCGTCGTGATTTCGCCATAGGCGACGCCCCCCGTCGCATAGGTCAGCGACGAGCCATGGGCATAACCGAGGCGCGCGCGCGTCGTTCCGAACCAGCTCATGCCATTCGGCGTGTCGGTGAAGACGAAGCCGCCCGGGCCGCCGACGGTCGTCGCCTGATGCCAGGCTTTCACGCCGCTCCATTGCGCGTCGGTTTCGAGGCCCAGGACGATCTGGTTTCCGAGCTGGCGGTTGTAGCCCGCCTGGCCGCCCGCGACCGCGCCGGCGATGCGGTTCGACACATAGGTCGAGAAGGCGAGGCCGGGCTGTGCGAAGGCGGTGACGCCGCCCACGGTCCCGCCGGCGTAACCGCCATTGGCGCCGACGTAGAACCCGGTCCAGTCGAGGTCCGGCGGCTGGAAAAACATGGCCATGAGCCCGCCCCCGGAGGGCAGGAGGTCGCCGAGGCCGCCGAAGCGGTAATTCATGCCGCCGCGTACGAGATGCGCCTGCATCAGGCCCGTGGCGAAGGAGCCGGCCAGCGGCGGCAGGGGCGGCGGCGCGACGCCCACGGCGGGCGCGGAGACGCCTGGAAGCTGCAAATAAAGATATTCCGCCCGCGCCGAGAGCCGGCTGGTGAGCGCGAGGTCGAGGCCGGCGCCGGCGGCCCAGCCGACATTGGTCGAACTGGCGTAGCCCGAGGAGATCAGCCCCGCCGCCAGCGCCTGCAGGCCGACGGCGGAAACCTCGCCATAGGCGACGCCGCCCGTCACATAAGGCAAGACGCGGCCGAAAGCGTAGCCCAGACGCCCGCGCGTCGTGCCGAACCATTCGAGGCTCTGGCGCGTATCGGCGTAGGTGAAGAGGAACGGATTGGAGGCGGTGGTCGTCGCCTGATGCGACGATTTGATGTCGCTCCACTGCATGTCGGTCTCGAGACCGAGCACGAAGCCGTTCGCGAACTGATAATCATAACCGATCTGGCCGCCGACGAACCAGCCGCCGCCCTGATCGAAGGTGCGGGCGGCGGTTCCGGCGAAGAGCGGGCTGGCGAGAGCGACATTGGCGTCGTAGACGGCGCCGCCATAGCCCGAATTGTAACCGACGTGGAAACCGGTCCAGGCGAAAACGGGAGCCGGCGGCGGAGCGGGGGGCGGCGGGGCCTTGCGGGACGGGAGATCGGCGGCCTGCGCGGAAAGGGCGAGCGCCGGCGCGAGAGCGCAGGAAAAGACGATTTTCTTCAACATCCGGACGCTCCTTGCCGGGCCTGACCGACGGCCTACAGGCGACAATCGTTCGTCCAGAATGATGAAGGATCGCACAGCGTCAACGCACGGCCCGCCACGCTTGGCGCATTTCTCGCGCCTGTGTCAAATGCGCAACGAATCCGCCCGATTGACGAAAGGTCAGATCGGATCCGGTCCGCGCGAAATGGCCGCGACGCCGGTGCGCGAGACCTCGACGAGGCCGATGGGGCGCATGAGGTCGACGAATTCGTCGATTTTTTCGGGTTTGCCCGTGAGTTCGAAGATGAAGCTCTCGGTCGTCGCATCGACGATTCGCGCGCGGAAAGCCTCGGCGAGTTGCAGCGCGTCATTGCGATTGTCGCCGCGCCCGCGGACCTTGACCATAGCGAGTTCGCGCTCGAGCGAGCGTTTCGTGAGCGTGAGATCCGTCACCTGCCGCACCGGCACGATGCGCTCGAGCTGGTGATGAATCTGTTCGATCGTCTCCGGCGCGCCGGAGGTCACGATGGTGATGCGCGAACGGTGTTCGGCGTGCGCCACCTCGGCGACCGTCAGACTCTCGATGTTGTACCCGCGCCCGGAGAAGAGACCGACGACGCGCGCGAGAACGCCCGGCTCGTTGTCGACGAGAACCGACAGCGTGTGCGTTTCGACTCTGGAGCTGCCGGTCGAGGCGGAATAGGGAGAGGGCGGCGTAGCGGGAGCGTTCATGAGTGTGTCGGCCTGTTCAACGGCGGCCGTCATTGCTTCGCCCTCGGCTCGCAATGACGGCGCAAATTACGGGACGGCGAAGCGCGGTTCGCTCAAACCAGCATCTTGCCCTTTTCGTCGATGATCGCGCCAATGTCGACGCCCGCGTCGTCGGAAAGATCCGCGAGCAGCATGTCGTTGTGCGCCTTGCCCGAGGGGATCATCGGGAAGCAGTTCTCGACCTTGTCCACGACGCAGTCGAAGATCACCGGCCCGTCGTAGTCGAGCATCTCCTGAATGGCCGCGTCGAGGAGCTTGGGGTCCGAGCAGCGAACGCCCTTCGCGCCGAAAGCCTCCGCGAGCTTCACGAAGTCGGGCAGCGCCTCGGAGTAGCTGTGCGAATAGCGCCCGCCGTGCAGCAATTCCTGCCACTGGCGCACCATGCCCATATATTCGTTGTTGAGGATGAAGATCTTCACCGGCAGACGATACTGGATCGCCGTCGACATCTCCTGAATGTTCATCAGGATCGAGGCTTCGCCGGCAATGTCGATCACGAGCGAATTGGGATGGGCGAGCTGCGCGCCGATCGCCGCAGGCAGGCCATAGCCCATCGTGCCGAGGCCGCCCGAGGTCATCCAGCGGTTGGGCTCGTCGAAATGATAATGCTGCGCGGCCCACATCTGATGCTGGCCGACTTCGGTCGTGACATAGACGTCGCGATCCTTCGTGAGCGCGTAGAGACGCTGCACGGCGTATTGCGGCTTGATCGTCGCGTCCGAGTTGCGGAAAGCGAGCGATTTCTTTGCGCGCCATTCGTCGATCTTCGCCCACCAATGGTCGAGCGGCTGCTTGTCGGCGTGCATCGCCTCGGCGCGCCAGGTGCGCACCATGGCTTCGAGCACATGCGCGCAATCGCCGACGATGGCGAGATCGACCTTCACGTTCTTGTTGATCGAGGAGCGGTCGATGTCGATATGGATCTTTTTCGAGCCCGGCGAGAAGGCGTCGAGGCGGCCGGTGATGCGGTCGTCGAAGCGCGCGCCGACGGCGATCATCAGGTCGCAGTCGTGCATGGCGTTGTTGGCCTCGTAGGTGCCATGCATGCCGAGCATGCCGAGCCAGTTCTGGCCCGAGCCCGGATAGGCGCCGAGGCCCATCAAGGTGGACGTGATGGGGAAACCCGTGAGGCTCACGAGTTCGCGCAGCAGCGTCGAGGCCGAGGGGCCGGAATTGATGACGCCGCCGCCCGTATAGAAGATCGGCCGCTTGGCGGCGGCCATCATCTTCACCGCCTCGCGGATCGAGTCCATGTCGGCGTCAAGGCGCGGCTGATAGGTCTTGTGCTGCGCGCCGCGCGGCGGCGTGTAGGTTCCGCGCGCGAATTGCACGTCCTTGGGAATGTCGATCACGACCGGACCCGGACGGCCCGAGGAGGCGACATAAAACGCCTCGTGCAGCACGCGCGGCAGATCCGCGATGTTCTTCACGAGGTAGTTATGCTTCGTGCAGTGGCGCGTGATGCCGACCGTGTCGCATTCCTGAAAGGCGTCGGAGCCGATGAGATGGGTCGGCACCTGCCCGGTGATGCAGACGAGCGGAATCGAATCCATCAGCGCGTCGGTGAGGCCGGTGATGGTGTTCGTGGCGCCGGGGCCGGAGGTGACGAGCAGCACGCCCACCTTGCCCGACGAGCGCGCATAGCCCTCGGCGGCGTGCGCCGCGCCCTGCTCGTGGCGCACGAGAATATGCCGCACCTTTTCCTGATGGAATAGAACGTCGTAGATCGGAAGGACCGCGCCGCCGGGATAGCCGAAGAGTATTTCGACGCCCTGATCCTTCAGAGCCTCGACCACCATTTCCGCGCCTGTCATTTCCTTGGACATGGTCATTTCCGTTCTAGGTCTTTGGCGGGTTCAAGGCCCGCTGCGGGCAACAAAAAAGGCCCACTCGGGGCCTTGGGTCAAGCGCCATAAGCGGAAAGCGGGATCACCCCCGCTCCGGCTCCGGCGCCACATCTACTACGAGAAGACCGCGCATTGCGCCCCGCTTGTTCTTGACGCGGCAGAGGTTACGGGAGGCGGGGGCGAGAATCAAGCGCCTTGCCGGATGACGAGGGGAAGCGCGGCGTCGCGGACGACGATGGTTCTTCAGAGCCCCGCCCTCGCCGCCGCCGCCGCCATCACCCCCTGCACCGCGCCCTCCAGCACGGTCGCCGGATCGGCAGTCTTAGCGGGGTCGAAATGGCCGGAAATCGTCAGCATGGCGACGCCATGGGCCGCGGCCCAGATTTGCAGCGCCACATGCCGCGCGCCCTGCGCCGGGGCGCCCGCCTGCTGCAGCCAGGCGACGACGGCGCGCCACAAAATCTCCAGCGCATGGTCCGCCGCGCCGCCCGCCTGCGGGTCGGCGAGGGTCGCCGCCTGGCCGAACATGGCGGCGTAGAGGCCCGGCTCCTCGCGGGCGAATGTCAGGTAAGCCGCGCACATGGCGTTCATGGCGGACCTCGCGTCCGGACGGCCCTCGTCCCAGGCGGCCTCGATCCGCGCGCCGAAAGTCTCGAAGCCCTGCCGCGCGATCTCCGCGAGCAGCGCGTGGCGGCCCGAGAAATGCCGGTAGGGCGCTGCTGGGGTGACGCCCGCGCGGCGGGCGGCTTCCGTCAGCGTGAGGGCGGCCGGACCGCCCTCGGCAAGAATTTCAATCGCCGCATCGACGAGCGCCTGTTTGAGCGAACCGTGATGATAGCGGCGTTTGACATGCATTGCGGTTCGCTCGAATGCAGGGATTACCCCGCGAGCTTGGCCATCAGCGCGTCGGAGATTTCGAAATTGGCGTAGACGTTCTGCACGTCGTCATTGTCCTCGAGCGTGGAGACGAGCTTGAGGATCTTCTCGCCCGCCTCGTCGTCGACCTTGATCGTGTTCTGCGGCCGCCAAACGAGCGCCGCCTTCTTCGAATCGCCGAACTTCTCTTCGAGCGCCCTGGCGACGTCGCGCAGGCTTTCGACCGAGGTGATGATCTCGTGGCTCTCGTCCGTCGAGGAGACGTCGTCGGCGCCCGCCTCGATCGCGGCCTCCATCATCGCATCCTCGGAGGCGACTTTCTTGTCGAACTCGATGAGGCCGACGCGGTCGAACATGAAGGAGACGGCGCCCGTCTCGGCGAGCGAACCGCCGGCCTTGGTGAAATAGGAGCGCACCTCGCCCGCCGTGCGGTTGCGGTTGTCGGTCAGCGCCTCGACGATGACGGCGACGCCGCCCGGGGCGTAGCCCTCGTAGCGCACCTCGTCGTAATTCTCCGAATCGGCGCCGGAGGCCTTCTTGATCGCGCGGTCGATATTGTCCTTGGGCATGTTCTCGGCCTTGGCGGCGAGAACGGCGGCGCGCAGGCGGGCGTTCATGTTGGGGTCGGGCAGGCCCGCCTTGGCGGCGACGGTGATTTCGCGGGCGAGCTTGGAGAAGAGCTTGGAGCGGATCGCGTCCTGCTTGCCCTTCTTGTGCATGATGTTCTTGAACTGACTATGCCCGGCCATCGTCCTTCGCCCTTTGGTCCTTCTATATTCGCCCCACGTCGGCGTCCGCGCCGTCTATACCCCTGGCCGCACCGGAAATAAAGAAAGGCGCGCGGCATGACCGCCAAAGACGAACACAAGGTTGAAACGCCCGTCCCGGCCGATCCTCTGCGCCGACGCGAGCCGCTGCCCGACGAGCGGCCCAAGCCTACGCATGAAGACCCCGAAGCCGCGCGGCGCGTTGCGGCGCTGCTCTCCAGCCCCTCCTACCGCGAGGCCGATTCGGACATCGATTTCCTCGCCAGCGACGACGCGCGAGGCCCGCGGCTGGAGCTCGACTATCTGAAGGCCGAACTGCTGCTGCGTCGGCACGGCGTGACCGACGCCATCGTGGTGTTCGGCTCGACCCGCATCGTCGAGCCCCGGGCGGCGCAGGCGCGGCTCGACGAAGCCCGGGCCGAAGCCGCCGCGCGGCCCGGCGACCAAGAGGCCGCCCGGCGCGCGCGGGTCGCGGAGCGGATCGCGGAAAAATCGCGTTACTACGACGTCGCCCGCGAATTCGGCCGAATCGTCGGCGCGGCCGACGCACGCGACGGCGGACGCCGCCTCGCCATCGTCACCGGCGGCGGACCTGGCGTCATGGAAGCGGCGAACCGCGGCGCTTTCGACGCGGGCGCGGAAACGGTCGGGCTCAACATCGCCCTGCCGCGCGAGCAGTTTCCCAACCCCTACATCACGCCGGCGCTCTGCTTCCGCTTTCATTACTTCGCGATGCGCAAGCTGCACTTCATGCTGCGCGCCCGAGCGCTCGTCGCCTTCCCCGGCGGCTACGGAACCCTCGACGAAGTCTTCGAGACCCTGACACTTGTGCAGACCCGCGTGATGAAGCCGGTGCCGATCGTTCTCGTCGGCGAGGCGTATTGGCGGCGCGTCTTTGATGCGGACTTCCTGGTCGAGGAGGGAACGATCGCGCCCGAGGACCGCGCGCTGTTCTGGTTCGCCGAGACCGCGCAGGAGATTTGGGACGGCATTGTGCGCTGGCGCGAAAAGGCTGGAGAGCCGCCGATCTAGAAGGGGCGGCCGCGGAACGCCGTGCGCCGCGGCGCGAAAGTTTCGCAGCGCCGTCATTGCAACGCCGCAAAGGGCCTCCTATGTCTCAAAGCGCGCGGCTGCAGCGCCGCCGATTTTTCACTCGGAGGTCATATCATGAGCTGGCTCAAGGGAATCGTGGGCGGCGTCATCGGCGCGGAAGCGCTCTCCCTCATCAAGGCGTATGTGGAAAAGGAAGGCGGGCTCGACGCGGTCGTGAAGAAATTCCAGGACGGCGGCTACAAGAAACAGGTCGAATCCTGGATCTCGACGGGCCAGAATCAGGCGATCAGCGCCATTGAGGTCGGGCAGGCGATCGGCATAGAGAAGGTCAAGAAGCTGGCCGAGGCGACGGGCGTCGACGTGAACAAGGCCCGCGAACTCCTCGCCGAATATCTGCCGATCGCGATCGACAAGGCGACCCCGGAAGGCAAGCTTCCGGCACCCGAGAAGGACGAAACGACAAAGACCGGCTAATGAAGCTTCCGCCGTCGCGCAAACCAGGAGCCGCCGGCCGGGCCGGCGGCTTTTCCGTTGCGCGGCTGCGCGGGACCGTCGCAGCCGGTTTTCCGGTCGACTTGCCTTGCGAAGCTCGATTCAGTAAGCGGTCACTGGACAGTTTCGACAAGGAAGATTGATGACCAAGCGCGCGCTGGTGACGGGCGTCACGGGGCAGGACGGAGCCTATCTGTCGCAGTTTCTGCTCGACAAGGGCTATGAGGTGCACGGCGTCGTCCGCCGTTCCTCGCACCGCGGAGTGGAGGACCACCGGCTCCGCTGGCTGGGAATCAGCGGCAGGGTGCATCTGCACGACGCCGACCTGATCGACCTGTCCAGCCTGCTGCGAACCGTCGGGGACGTCCGGCCGGACGAGATCTACAATCTCGCGGCGCAATCCTACGTCGCCTCTTCCTGGCGCCAGCCGGTGCTCACGGCCAACGTCACCGCCGTCGGCGTGACGAACGTGCTCGAGGCCATGCGCCTCGGCGCGCCCGGCGCGCGCTTCTATCAGGCGTCGTCCTCCGAGATGTACGGGCTCATCCAGGAGCCGATGCAGAGCGAGAAGACGCCCTTCTATCCGCGCTCGCCTTACGCCGTCGCCAAGCTTTATGGCCACTGGATCACGGTCAATTATCGCGAAAGCTTCGGCCTTCACGCCTCCTCGGGCATTCTCTTCAATCACGAGAGCCCGCTGCGCGGCGTGGAGTTCGTGACCAGAAAGGTCACCTACGGCGTCGCCCAGATCAAGCTCGGCCTGGCGAAGGAGCTGCGCCTCGGCAACATCGACGCCAAGCGCGACTGGGGTCACGCCAAGGACTATGTGCGGGCGATGTGGCTGATGCTGCAGCAGGAAAAGCCCGACGACTATGTCGTCGCCACCGGCGTCACGACGACCGTGCGCGACATGTGCCGCATCGCCTTCGACCACGCCGGCCTCGACATGGAGAAACATCTCGTCATCGATCCGGCCTTCTACCGCCCGGCGGAAGTCGACGTGCTGCTCGGCGACTCGACGAAGGCGCGCAAGGTTCTGGGGTGGAAGCCCGAGATCGATCTCGATCAGATGATTCGCGAAATGGTCGACGCCGACCTCGAACGGTTGCGGCGCGAAGCCTGACGCGAAAGGCGCGGCGAATGGCGGCCTATGAGCGCATTCTCCTGACGGGTGGAACCGGCTTCGTCGGCTCCCATCTCGCCGCCGCGCTGAGTCTCGCCTTTCCGGACGCCCGGCGCGTCATGCTGTCCCGGCCGGGCGAGCCGGGCGCGCATCCGGCCTTCGAGCAGGCGGTCGCCGACATTCTGGACGAACAAGCGGTCGAGCGGCTCGTCGCCGAGCTTCGCCCCGATCTGGTCGCCCATCTCGCCGGACAGGCGTCGATCGGAGAAGCCGCCCGAACGGCCGAGCCGACTTGGCGGGTCAATTTCCACGGCGCCTTCAGCCTCGGCGCGGCGGTCGCCCGCCATGCGCCGGAGGCGGCGGTGTTGTTCAGCTCGACGGCCGCCGCCTATGGCGCGAGCTTTCGCGACGGCGTGCTGACCGAGGAGGCGCCGCTGCGTCCCATGGACGTCTACAGCCGCTCGAAGGCCGCCGCCGAGACCGCGCTCGCCGATCTGCTCGGCCCGCGCGCCCGCCTCGTCGTCGCCCGGCCGGTCAACCATTCCGGGCCGGGGCAGCGCAGCCGCAATTTCGTCCTCTCCTCCTTCGCGGCGCAGATCGCGGCGATCGAGGCTGGAAAGGCCGAACCGCGTTTGAAGGTCGGCGATCTGTCCAAGGCCCGCGACTTTCTCGACGTGCGCGACGTCGTCGACGCCTATATGCGCCTGATCCTGAAAACGCCGGACCTGCCCGGCGGCGTCTCGACCTTCAATATCGCCAGCGGAGAGGCGCGCGCCATCGGTTCGCTGCTCGAGGAATTGCGCGCCCTGTCGCGGGCGTCCTTCGTAGTCGAGACCGATCCGAAACTGCTGCGGCCCTCGGCGACGGACATCGCCAGCGTCGCCTGCGACGCCTCGAAACTCACGGCCGCGACGGGCTGGCGGCCGCGCTTCCCGCTTCGCGACATGCTGCGATCGCTGCTCGACGAATGGCGGGCGGCGCAAGCGGACGGGCGGGCATGAGCGGCGATCCGGCGCCGGAAAGGGACGCGGCGGCCGAACGCATCCGGCTGCTCGAATTCCAGCTCGATCATCTGCGCGCGGAGCTTCTGCATCTGACGCATGAGCGCTACCGGATGATCTATTCGGTCTCCGGCCACATCTACCGATTTTTGCGTCCGATCGAGCAGCGTCTCGCCGACGCCGGCGCGACGGTCGCCGCCCGGTTCCGGCCCGGCGCGGCGCAGACGCCGCCGCCCGAGGCCGCGCCCGCGCCGTCCGCGCCCCTGCGGACGGCGCTGCCCGCCCGGCGACTGCTCATCGACGTCACCGGCACGGCGAAGCGGGACGCCGGCACCGGGATCCAGCGCGTGGTGAAGGAAGTCGTGCGCGCCTGCGCGGGCGCCGCCTTCGACATTCCCGTTCTCGCCGCGCGCTGCGAAGACGGCCGCGTCTACACGGCGCACGCCTTCACGGCCGCTTTGGGCGGGGCCGAGACGGGGCCGGACCGGGAAATCGCCGTCGGGGCCGGCGACCGTTTCCTGATGCTGTCCGACAGCTGGAACGCTTTCGAGACGCTGGCGCCGGTCTTCGGCCGCATCCGCGCCGAGGGCGGCGAGATCGTCAGCTGCGTTTTCGACCTGATCCCCGAGCTTTATCCGCACGCCTGCCATGAGGCGACGGTGCCGCGCTATCGGGCCTGGCTGCGCAAGGCGCTCGTCGAGAGCGACGCCTTCCTCGCCATTTCGCGCACCGTCGCCGAGGAGCTCGCGGACTATGTCGCCGCGAGCGGCCTGCCGCATCGGCCGGGGTTGAAGATCGGCTGGTTTCATTGCGGCGCGGACCTCGCCGTCCCCGCGACCCAGGCGCCGCGGGAAAAGATCGCCGCGGCGGTCCGGGGGCCCTCGCCCGCCTTTCTGATGGTCGGCACGATCGAGCCGCGCAAGGGCCATCGCGTGGCGCTCGACGCCTTCGACGCCCTCTGGGCCGGCGGGATGGACGCCCGGCTCGTCGTCGTCGGACGGCGCGGCTGGTTCGAGGAAGCGATCGTCGCCGCAATGCAGGGTCATCGCGAATTCGGCAAGCGGCTCTTCTGGTTCGACGACGTCGACGACGGCGAACTGTCCTATCTCTACGATCGCGCCGGCGCCCTGATCTTTCCCTCTTACGCCGAGGGCTTCGGCCTGCCGATCGTCGAGGCGGCGCTGCGCGGGCGCCCGGTGATTTGCAGCGACATCCCGGTTTTTCGGGAGGTCGGACGCGAGGGCGCGGCGTATTTCCGCGTCAACGACCCATCCGCTCTCGCCGCGGCGATCCAGGACTTTCTCTCCGGCGCGCGACAGGCCGATCCGTCGCGGACGCTGCGCGCCTCCTGGGCCGACGCCGCGCGCCGCATCGTCGAGGTCGTGGCGCGCGATGAATGGCTGCGTCGCCTGCCCTAAAAGCGTGCTGCGTCGCAGCATTCGGCTTCAGCCGGGGATTGTTTCCGCGCGGCGCCAAAGCATGTTAGAGAAGCGGCAATCGGTCGCGGACATTCCGGTCGCTTCCCCAAGCGGCGGTGTCGCGGCTTTTCGCTTGTTTCGCGGGCCCCTCGCGGGCGCCGCCGACCTGGGGACAGACAATCAATGGCGCTCAATATTCCATTCGTGAACGATCCGACGCCCAGAACCTTCCTGAAGATGCTCAATCTGGAGGCGTCGCAGCTTTCACTTCCCGAATCCCAGAACCTGATGAAGGGCGCGCTCGCGGCCTATGTCGTGCTGCAGGCCGGCGCGCAGTTTTTCTCGCATTCGCTCGTCGTCAGCATCTTCTACGGCCTTGCGAGCGCGGGCGTTCTCTATGGCGCGACATTCTATTTGCTGCGCTATCTTCAGCAGGAGCAGAAGTTTGTCAAAACGCTCAGCGCGCTCGCCGTCATGGGCGCCGTGGCGGCCCTCGCCTACATTATCTTGCATCTGATCGTCGGCGTCGCCCTGCCGCCGCCGCTCCCGACCGAGAGGCTCGCCCGCTTCCTGCTCTTCCCGATCATCGTCTGGACGGCGTTCATGTACGCGTTCCTGTTCCGCCATGTGTCGCTGCGGCCGATTCCGGCCTTCGTCACGGCGTCGCTTTACGTGATCGCGATCGAAGTGGTGCTCTCCGCGATCAAGTTCTGAGCCGCGAGCCGCTCGGGGCCCATATCGCGAATTTCGGGAAGCGGCGTCCGCGAAGCGGGCGCCGTTTTTCTTTACGCGCCGGACGCCGCCTAAAGATTGTCGAAACCATGGTCGCGAATTAAGCGCGCATTAAGCATGATCGCTCATTCTTCCTTCATTCCCGCGCCGCGCCCCCGCGCCGGCCGGCGCCCGAGCAAGGAAGACAGCAATGGTTCGCCCGTTTTTGCGCGCCCGCGCGACGATCGCCACCGCGCTTTTCGGCGCGTTTCTCGCGCCCGCGACGCAGGCCGCCGACATGCCGCTCCCGATAGAGGCGCCGCCGCCGCTCGAAGGTCCGGTGGAATGGGGCTCCAACTGGTATTTGCGCGGTCAAGTCGGCGCGGCGGACCAGAACATCTCCACGATCGACGGCATGCGCCTGCAGACGAGCTGGCCGTCCAACTGGACGCTGGGAATTGGCGGCGGCTACAAATTCAACGACTGGTTCCGCGCCGATCTGACCATCGATTATCAAAAGCTCTGGTCGCGCAGCGGCGTGCAGCCGTCGATGCCCTGCTTTATCGTGACGGGCGGCGGCGGAGGCGGCGTCATCAGCAATGGCGTAATGCCCTTCACCTGCGCGCCGACCGTCAACAACAACAACGAGTCGATCTCGTTCTTGGCCAATCTCTATCTCGATCTTGGAAACTTCGGCGGCTTCACGCCCTACATCGGCGCCGGCGCCGGCGCGAATGTGCTGATCCAGCGCCATTACGTCGCCTGGACGCCGGCGCTCTATCCCTACGGCCTCTCTGTCACGCACAATGGCGATCATGTGAGCTTCGCCTATGCGGCCATGGCGGGCGTCAGCTACGACCTCGACGAACACTGGAAGATCGACCTCGGTTACCGCTGGGTCAACCTCGGCCGCATCCAGGGATATGACATCTTCAACAACCGCGTCTCGCGCGATCTTATCAGCAACCAGTTGCGGCTGGGCTTCCGCTACATGATCGACTGAGGCGGGCGTCGCACGCGGGTTCCGCCGCTCTAGGCGCGCGGCGGCGGCGATGTTAAACAACCGGCCGGCCGGCCCTCGGGCCCGGCCGGATTTCATTTTCGCGCGCCGCGCGCCTCATCCGGATCGCCGCCTCATGACTTCTCTCGATGTTCTCGGTATCGGCAACGCCATCGTCGACACAATTTCCCGCGCCGAGGACGATTTTCTTGCCGCCAATGGACTCGCCAAGGGCTCCATGGCTCTCGTGGACGAGGCGCGCGCGGCCGCGCTCTATGAGAAAATGGGGCCGACGACCGTCATTTCCGGCGGCTCCGCCGCCAACACCATGGCGGGCCTCGCAGGACTCGGCGCCAAGGCGGGCTTCGTCGGCAAGGTGAAGGATGACGAGGCGGGCCGCGAATTCACCCACGACATCCGCAAGGCGGGCGTGGCCTTCGACACGCCGGCCGCGACGGACGGGGCCGCCACCGCGCGCTGCCTCATCTTCGTGACGCCGGACGGCCAGCGCACGATGAACACTTTTCTCGGCGCCTGTCAGGCGCTCGCGCCCTCGGACATCGACGAGGCGCGGGTCGCGGAGGCCAAGGTGCTCTACATGGAGGGCTATCTGTGGGATCCGCCGGGCGCCAAGGAAGCCTTTCTGAAAGCCGCCAGGGTCTCCCGCGCCCATGGCCGCAAGGTGGCGCTCACCTTGTCCGACTCCTTCTGCGTCGACCGCTATCGCGGCGAATTCCTCGCGCTCATTCGCGAACGCGTCGTCGACATCGTCTTCGCCAATGAGAGCGAACTGCATTCGCTTTACGAAACCGCCGATTTTGACACGGCGCTCACGGCGTTGCGCGCGGAGAAAGATCTGCTCGGCGTCGTGACGCGCTCGGAGAAGGGCTGCGTCGTGGCGAATGGCGACAGCCTGATTTCGGCGCCGGCCTTTCCGGTCGAGGAAGTCGTCGACACGACGGGCGCGGGCGACCTCTTCGCGGCCGGCTTCCTCGCGGGCTATGCGAAAGGGCTGCCGCACGAGAAGAGCGCCGCGCTCGGCGCGCTGGCGGCGGCCGAAATCATCTCGCATGTCGGCGCGCGTCCACAGAAGGATTTGCTGCAGCTCGCTCGAGACAACGGCCTGCTGGCCTGAACGAAGCCACTATTGGGAGGAAACAGGATGCGCGCTTTCACCAAGGCTGTCGTCGCGGCGTTCGCCGCCGCCGCTTGCGCCGCCGCCATTGCGCCGGCGGCCGTTTGCGCTCAGGAGACGACGCTCACCGCGAGCGGCCTCAAATACACCGACGTCAAGGTCGGCGCAGGCGCGGAGGCGAAGCCCGGCAAAACCGTGTCCGTCCATTACACGGGCTGGCTCTACAACAACGGCCAGAAGGGCAAGAAATTCGACAGCTCGCGCGACCGCGGCGAGCCTTTCGACTTTCCGCTCGGCGGCGGCCAGGTCATCCCGGGCTGGGACGAAGGCGTCGCGGGCATGAAGGTCGGCGGCAAGCGCACGCTGATCATTCCCCCGGCGCTCGGCTATGGCGCGGCCGGCGCCGGCGGCGTCATTCCGCCCGGCGCGACGCTTCTCTTCGACGTCGAGCTGCTGGGCGTGAAGTAAGGCGCGCCGGCCAACCTCGCGGACGGTTGACAAAGCAACGCCTCGTACGACTAAAGTGCATCAGGCGATGGGGTTCGCCTTGTAACCGCCCTTGGGGCTGATGACTCCTGCGATCGTCTGCATGGCGGGAGTCTGCATGAAACCTTTTTCTACGTCCAAAATCTGTCCGTTGATTTCAGGCGCCGGCGAAAAGCCTGTCAACGCCGCCCTGGCGCCCGTCGTCGCGGGAGGCGCGCAATGACTCCGATCTGGGCGCAAGTCGCTTTCGTTTTCGCGCTCGCCCTCGGCGCGAGCGTTCTGGCCAGCCGTTTCCGTCTCTCCACGGCTTTGGTGGAAATCCTCGTCGGCCTCGGCGCGCGCGCCGTGCTCGGCCTTGCCGGCTATGAGACGTTCTTCGCCGTCCAGGAGCCCTGGGTGAAGACGCTCGCCGGAATCGGCGCGATTCTGCTCACCTTCCTCGCCGGCGCCGAACTCGATCCGGACGTCTTCAAGCGGCAATGGAAAGAGGCCGCCGCCATCGGCATGGCGAGCTTCCTCATCCCCTCCGTCGCCTGCTGGGCGGCGGCGCATTATCTCCTCGGCTGGGACTCTTCGCCCGCCCTGCTCGCCGGCATCGCGCTCGCCGCCACGTCCGTCGCCGTCGTCTATACGGTGATGATGGAGTATGGCTTCAACCGGACGGATTACGGCAAGACCATCCTCGCCGCCTGCTTCATCACGGATCTCGGCACCGTCGTCACGCTCGGCCTGGTGTTTTCGCCCTTCACCTGGAAGACGCTCCTCTTCGTCGCGGCGCTCGGGGGAGCCTTCGTTTACCTGCCGAAAATCGTCCCGCTCGCCTTCGCGCGCTTCGGCGGCCGGCCCTCGGAATTTGAGGCGAAGTTCCTGCTCCTCGCGCTGATGGGGCTTGGCGCGCTGGCCACCTGGGCAGGGAGCGAGGCGGTGCTGCCGGCTTATCTCGTCGGCATGGCGCTGGCCGGAACCGTCGGCCGCGACGCCGCGCTGATCAAGCGGCTGCGCGCCATCACGATCGGCCTGCTCACGCCCTTCTATTTCATCCGCGCCGGCTATTTCGTCTCGCTGCCGGCCGTCGTCATGGCGCCTGTCGGCGTGATCGTCTTCGTCGCAGCGGAGATGTCGAGCAAGATCGTGAGCGTCTATCCGGTCGCGCGCGCCTTCCGGTCGCCGCACAAGGACGCGATGTACACGACGCTGCTGATGGCGTCGGGCCTGACATTTGGCACCATATCCGCGCTTTTCGGCCTCTCCAACAAGATCATCGACGAGGCCCAATATTCGACGCTCGTCGCCGCCATCATCGGCACGGCGGTGATTCCGACGCTCATCGCCAACAAATACTTCCTGCCGCGGCATCATCTGCCGAAGGATGAGGCCGCCGAAACGGAGGCGCTGGAGACGTCCGAAACGCGTTCCTGAGGCGCGTCAGGGCTGCTCCATCAGCTCCTCCGCCTCAAGTTCCTCGAGGGTCGGAGCCGGCTCCGGCTTGACGGCCGGCGGCGCCGGCCGCGCGAGCCAGACGACAGCCGCGAGCACAAGGAAGACGCTCGCGCCAAAAAGAAAAGCGTCGCCGAGGCCGAGCAGCAACGCCTGCTGGCGAACAAGGCGGGCGACCTGCGCGCGGGCGGCCGCTTCGCTCATGCCGGTCGCCTGAAGCTTGTCCATGAGCTGGGGCAGCAAATCCAGCGAGGGAAACCGGCGGCCGCCAAGCTGGTCCGCCAGCCCAAGCTGGTGGAATGGCGTGCGGCGAAACTGCATGACGCCCTGCCAGGTGATGCCGAAGGCCCCGAAGGCAGTGCGCAACATCGCGAGCTCCTCCGCCGCGCGGACGAGCTTGGGGCCGCTCAGCCCTTGCACGGCGATCGCTGCGGGCGGCGCGAAGAAGGTCGCGAGGAACAGGCCGAAAAACAGCATCGGCGTGGCGATCTGATCGAAATAAGCGATTTTGTCGTATTTCGCGAGCCATGTCAGCGTGATCGCAAATCCGACGAAATTCAGCGACGCCAGATAGCGAAGATCGACTTGTTTAACCAGGAGGTGCACCACTGAAATGAGCGGCACGGCGAAAATGGCCATGAGGAGATAGACAGCCCCCGCGAGCGAGGACGTATAACCGAGGAGCAACTGAAGCTGCCCGACGAAAACCGACAGCGTGCCCTGTATGACGAGAAACCCGGCCACCGAGCAAAAGGTCGCGACGGCGTAATTGCGATGGCCGAAAAGGCGGATGTCGATCACGGGGTGCCGTTCGCCGAGTTCCCAAACGATAAAGACCGGCAGCGTCACGACCACAATGACGAGAAGGAGCGTCAACAGGGGCGAGCCGAACCAGTCGAAATCATTGCCCATGTTCAGGATGGTCTGAAAACAGATCAGCACGGTCGCAATCAGGAAAAACCCGATTGCGTCGAATCGCGTCACGCGCGGCTTAACCCCGCGGCCATAGAGCAGCGCGCCGACCACGCCGGCGATCGGCAGGCCGAGAATGACGTTCGAATAGAACAGCATCCGCCAATTGACATATTCGGCCCAGAAGCCGCCCATGAAAACGCCGAGCGTGAAGGGCGCCATGCTGAGCACGGCCCACCAAGCGACGCCGTAAGTCCTATATTTCTCGGGAATTTCGCCGAGAGCCAGGGCCTGCCCCACAGGCAGGATGACGCCGCCCGCAAGGCCAAGGGCGATCCGCATCGGCACGAAGAACCAGATCGTTTCGCTCGACGCGCAGGCGATAGAGAAGATCGCATAGACGACGAAAGCAGCAGGGTAGACGCGATGATCGCCGAAACGCGCCGAGAGCCAGCGCGCCAGCGGCAAGCCGAGCACGATGCCCATCATATGGTCGGTCGTGCCCCAGGTGCCATAACTCGGCGTCACGCCCTGGAGGCTGCCGGCCGCATAGGGAGCCAGCACCGTATAGCCCGGCACGTTGGAGAGCGCGATGACATTGCCGACCGCCAGCGCCAGATTGAAGAGCAGAAAGCGCCAGCCCGTCAGCTTTTCGTCCGCGAAGGCCGTCATGCGCCAGTCTCACGAAACCCGCAGAATACGGAGCCGCGAATCGATTCTGGAACATGGATGCGAATCAAGGCGGACTCCCGACGTGCGGATGCGAGCAGGAGTCATCGGCCCCAAGGGCGGTTACAAGGCGAACCCCATCGCCTGAAAAAATTCTAGACAAGGGGCGCGCCGCCTTGTCAACCGGCCGCGGGGCGATCCGTCGTTTTTTCGCGCGGCATGCGGCGTTGTGGCCTCTTTTGGGGTCTTCCCCGATGGCGCCGGAAGGGTCATCATCGTCGCATGGCGGGCGGCTGGCTTCGCAGTTGCTGGCGGCAAGGCCGAGCTTCTCTCCCCGCCGGACCACTCGGATCAATTGCTGCTCATGACAAAACCCAATTGGCGGGCGGACCCGGACGCGGTCGCGGCGATCGTCGCGGCCCGCCACGGCGATCCTTTCGCGCTGCTCGGCCTGCACGAGACGGCGGCGGGCTATGTGATTCGCGCCTTCGTTCCCGGCGCCGAGACAGTGTCGGCCCAGACGCCCGAGGGGCGCCGCCTCGCCTCTCTCGAGCGCGTTCATCCCGAGGGTTTTTTCGAAGGCCTGACGCCATTGTCCTCCCGCGCGCCCTACCGCCTCGCCGCCGCCGGCGGCGGCGCCGAATGGACCTTCGCGGACCCTTACGCCTTCCCGCCCTATCTCGGCCCGCTCGACGACTACCTCCTCGTCGAGGGCGCGCACCAAAGGCTCTACGAGCGGCTCGGCGCCCATGCCGTGTCCCATGAGGGAGTCGAGGGAACGAATTTCGCCGTCTGGGCGCCCAACGCCCGGCGGGTTTCGGTCGTCGGCGATTTCAACCAGTGGGACGGCCGGCGCGCGCAAATGCGCAAGCGCGTCGACAGCGGCGTCTGGGAGATTTTCATCCCCGGCGCCGGCGCCGGCGCCGTCTATAAATTCGAGATCGTCGGGCGCGACGGCGATCTCCTGCCGCTCAAGGCCGACCCCTTCGGCTTCGAGGCGGAGTTGCGCCCCTCCACGGCCTCCGTCGTCGCCTCGACGGCGCCTTACGAATGGGGCGACGCCGTTCACATGCGCACGCGCGCCGAATGCGATCCGCGTCGCGCGCCCATGTCGATCTACGAGGTTCACCTGCCCTCCTGGCGCAAGGCGGAGGGCTGGCGCTTTCTCAGCTACGACGAACTCGCTGATCAGTTGATCCCCTATGTCGCGGACATGGGCTTCACCCATATCGAGCTTCTGCCGGTCAACGAGCATCCGCTCGACGCCTCCTGGGGCTATCAGCCCATTGGCCTCTTCGCGCCGACGCGCCGCCATGGCGATTCGTATGGCTTCAAGCGCTTCGTCGACCACGCCCATCAAGCGGGCCTCGGCGTCATTCTCGACTGGGTGCCGGCGCATTTCCCGACCGACGAACACGGCCTCGCCCGCTTCGACGGCGGGCCGCTCTACGAACATCCCGACCCGCGCCGCGGCTTCCATCCCGACTGGAACACGGCGATCTACGACTACGGCCGCCGCGAGGTGGCGAATTTCCTTATCGCCAGCGCGCTCTTCTGGCTCGACCGCTTCCATATCGACGGGCTGCGCGTCGACGCCGTCGCCTCCATGCTCTACCTCGATTACTCGCGGAAGGCGGGGGAATGGGCGCCGAACCCAGACGGCTCCAACGACAACCGTGACGCCGTCGCCTTTCTGCGGAAATTCAACGAACTCGTCTATGGGCTCTATCCGGGCGTCGTGACCATCGCCGAGGAATCGACCTCCTGGGGCGGCGTGACGCGGCCAACCGACGCGGGCGGGCTCGGCTTTGGCTTCAAATGGAACATGGGCTGGATGAACGACACGCTGCGCTACATGTCGTCCGATCCCGTCTATCGCAAATGGCGGCACAACGAGCTGACCTTCGGCCTCCTCTACGCCTTCGCGGAGAATTTCGTTCTGCCGCTCTCGCATGACGAAGTCGTGCACGGCAAAGGCGCGATCGTATCGAAAATGCCGGGCGACGAGTGGCGGCGCTTTGCGGGCGCGCGCGCCTATTATGGCTTCATGTGGGGCCATCCGGGCAAGAAGCTTCTTTTCATGGGCCAGGAGTTCGGCCAGACGAGCGAATGGAATTACGCCGCCGAACTGGACTGGCGGCTTCTCGATTACGCACCGCATCGCGGCCTGAAACACTTCGTGCGCGATCTGAATCGCCTCTATCGCAGCCGCGAGGCGCTCCACACGCGCGACTGCGAGAGCGACGGGTTCGAATGGATCGTCGTCGACGACGCCGACAGCTCCGTCTTCGCCTTCGCCCGCTATGGCGCGGACCGCTCGAAGGCGGTCGTGGTCGTGTCGAACTTCACGCCCGTGCCGCGCCGCGCCTATCGGCTCGGCCTGCCCCGCGCCGGTCGCTGGCGGGAAATCCTCAATTCCGACGCGACGGCCTATGGCGGCTCCGGGGTGGGGAACCTCGGCGCGATCGAGGCGCGCGCGCAAGGTTTCGCTGGCTTTCCCGCGAGCGCGGACATTCAAGTCCCGCCGCTCGCCACTTTGTTCTTCGAATTCGAAAGCGATGGTCTACAATGAATGTCGAATCGCATCTGACGCGGACAGGATGTGACTGATGGCCGCCTATGACAACGCGCCGCTCGCGCGCTACGCCATGGCCTATGTTCTCGCCGGCGGCCGCGGCTCGCGGCTCATGGAGTTGACCGATCGGCGCGCCAAGCCGGCGGTCTATTTCGGCGGAAAATCCCGCATCATCGACTTCGCGCTGTCGAACGCGCTCAACTCCGGCATCCGCCGCATCTGCGTGGCGACGCAATACAAGGCGCACAGCCTCATCCGCCATTTGCAGCGCGGCTGGAGCTTTTTCCGCACCGAACGCAACGAGAGCTTCGACATTCTTCCCGCAAGCCAGCGCGTGTCCGAAGATCACTGGTATCTCGGCACGGCCGACGCCGTCTTCCAGAACCTCGACATCATCGAAAGCTACGATCCGAAATATATCGTGCTGCTTGCGGGCGATCACGTCTACAAGATGGATTACGAGCCGATGCTCCAGCAGCATGTGGATCAGGGCGCTGACGTCACCATCGGCTGCCTCGAAGTCCCGCGCGCCGAGGCGTCGGGCTTTGGCGTGATGCACGTCGACGGCCACGACCGCATCATCTCTTTCGTCGAAAAGCCCAAGGACCCGCCCGCCATGCCTCATCGGCCCGACCGCGCGCTGGTGAGCATGGGGATCTATGTCTTCGAGGCGAGGTTCCTTTACGACCAGTTGCGGCGCGACGCCCTCGACGCGGGCTCCACACATGATTTTGGCAAGGACATCATCCCCTATATCGTGAAGCACGGCAAAGCGGTCGCGCATCACTTCTCGCGCTCCTGCGTGCGCGCGGCGAGCGAACAGCACGCCTATTGGCGCGACGTTGGAACGGTGGACGCCTATTGGGCGGCGAATATCGACCTCACCGATTTCGTGCCGCAGCTCGATCTCTATGACCGCAACTGGCCGATCTGGACCTATGCGGAAATCACGCCGCCCGCGAAATTCGTGCACGACCAGGTCGGGCGCCGCGGACAGGCGCTCTCGTCGCTGGTCTCCGGCGGCTGCATCGTTTCGGGCTCGACCCTGCGGCGCTCCCTCCTTTTCACGGGCGTTCGCGTCAACTCCTACGCCACGGTCGAAAACGCCGTGATCCTTCCCTATGTCGACGTCGGCCGTTCGGCGAGATTGACGAATGTCGTCGTCGACCGCGGCGTGCGCATCCCCCAGGGCCTCGTCGTCGGCGAGGACCCCGAACTCGACGCTAAGCGCTTCCGCCGCAGCGAACAGGGCGTTTGCCTCATCACGCAGCCGATGATCGACAGGCTGGCGATATGACGCGCCTTCGCGTTCTCGCCGTCGCCTCCGAAATGGCGCCGCTCGTCAAGACCGGCGGTCTCGCCGACGTCGTGGGCGCGCTGCCTGCGGCGCTCGCCGCGCAGGACGTCGAAACGCGCACGCTCATTCCCGGCTATCCGGAAGTTCTCGCCGCGCTTGGCCATGGCCAGACGGTCCTTTCCTTCGACGATCTCTTCGGCGGCCCGGCCTGGATCCACGCCGGCCGCTTCGAGGGCGCGCATGTTTATGCGCTCGTTGCGCCGCATCTCTATGCGCGCGAAGGCGGTCCCTATTCGGACAAGGAGGGCGTCGATTATCCCGACAATGCGTTCCGCTTCGCCGCGCTCGCCTGGGCGGGCGCGCAGATCGCGCAAGGCGCGGTCGCGAAATATGCGCCGGACGTTCTGCATGCGCACGACTGGCAGGCGGCGCTGGCGCCCGCCTATCTGCATTATAGCGGCAAGCCGCGCCCGGCGACCGTCGTGACGGTGCACAACATCGCCTTCCAGGGCCAATATGCGAAGGAATTGCTCGACGCGCTGCGCCTGCCGGCCGAGTCCTTCCACATGGAGGGCGTCGAGTATTACGGCGCCATCGGCTTTCTCAAGGCCGGCCTGCAATTGTGCGACCGCATCGCCACCGTTTCGCCGAGCTATGCGCTGGAGATCGAGACCGGTGAATTCGGCATGGGCCTCGACGGGCTGCTGCGCGCGCGCGCCGAGGTCGTGAGCGGCATTCTCAACGGCGTCGACGAAACGATCTGGAACCCGGCGAAGGACGCCCGCATCGCGGCGCCCTATGACGTGACGAAGCTCGCCGCGCGCGGCAAGAACAAGGCGGCGCTTCAACGCCGCATGGGCCTCGCGCAAGACCCGGACGCCTTTTTGCTCGGCGTCGTCAGCCGCATGTCGTGGCAGAAGGGCCATGACATGATGCTTGCCGCGCTGCCCGCGCTCATGTCGCGGCATGCCCAATTCGCGCTGATCGGCGCGGGCGACAAACATCTCGAGGAGGCGTTTCTCGCCGCGCAGGACGCCTATCCCGGCCGCATCGCCGTGACGATCGGCTACAGCGAGGACATGGCGCATCTCATTCAGGCGGGCGCCGACGCTTTCCTCGTTCCATCGCGTTTCGAACCTTGCGGCCTCACCCAGCTTTACGCCTTGCGCTACGGGGCCGTGCCGATCGTTTCGCGGGTCGGAGGTCTGAGGGACACGATCATCGACGCCAATGAAATGGCGATCCAGGCCGGCGTTGCGACCGGCTTCCAGTTTTCACCGCCGACGGCCGAGGCGCTCGCCATCGCGCTCAGACAGGCGGAGCATCTCTTCAGGGACAAGGAAAATTGGCGCAAACTGCAATTGAACGGCATGAAGACCGACGTTTCCTGGCGTCATCCCGCCGAACGCTACGCCGCGCTCTATCGCGAGGCGATCGCGGCGCGCGCGTGACTGGCTGCGCATGATCCGCGTCTCGGCGGGCGCGCCGGAGCCGCTCGGCGTCACGCTCGACGAAACGGGCGCCAATGTCGCGGTCTATTCCGCTCATGCGGATGAAATCCACCTATGCCTATTCGACGTGGAAGGCGCCGAAACCGCGCGCATCCGTCTTCCCGCGCGCAGCGGAAACGTGTTTCACGGTCGCGTCGAGGGCGTGCGGGAAGGCCAGCGCTACGGCTTTCGCGCCTATGGCCCGAACGCCCCGCAGGACGGCCATCGCTTCAATGGCGCGAAGCTGCTCGTCGATCCCTGCGCGCTCGCGCTCGACCGCCCGCTCTCCTTGCACAAGAGCATGTTCGCGCATGGCGAGAACGAACACGAAGACAGCGCGCCTTTCGTCGCGAAATGCGTGATGACGCGCCCACAAGCGGCGGCGCCGTCGCGACCCTGTCATGCCTGGGGCGAGACGATCGTCTACGAACTGCACGTCAAGGGCTTCACCGCCGCGCATCCCGACATTCCGGAGGAATTGCGCGGAACCTTCGCCGGCCTAGCGCATGACGCGTCCATCGCGCATTTCAGGAAAATCGGCGTCACGGCGCTGGAGCTTCTGCCCTGCGCGGCCTGGATCGACGAACGGCATCTGCCGGCTTTGGGACTGTCGAATTACTGGGGCTACAACCCCATCGCCATGATGGCGCCCGATCCGCGCCTCGCGCCCGGCGGCTGGCGCGAAATCCGCGATTGCGTCGCGGCGCTGCATGAAGCGGGGCTCGAAGTCATTCTCGACGTCGTCTTCAATCACACCGGCGAGAGCGACGAATGGGGACCGACGGCGTCGCTGCGCGGTCTCGACAACGCGAGTTACTATCGCCTTCAGGAAGACCGCGCGCGTTACGTGAACGACGCGGGCTGCGGCAATTGTCTCGCCTTCGATCGCGCGCCCGTCGTGCGCCTCGCCATGGACGCGCTGCGCGCCTTCGCGATCTATGGCGGCGTCGACGGATTCCGTTTCGATCTCGCGACGACGCTCGCGCGCGCGCCGTCGGGTTTCGACGCGAACGCGCCATTCCTCGCGGCGCTGCTGCAAGACCCTGTCCTGCGCGAACTGAAGCTCATCGCCGAACCCTGGGATATCGGCCAGGGCGGCTATCGGCTCGGGGGCTTTCCATGGCCTTTCGCGGAATGGAACGACCGTTATCGCGACGCGGCGCGCCGCTTTTGGCGTGGCGACGCGGCGGGCGTCGCGGAACTTGCGACGCGCGTCGCCGGGTCGCAGGATTTTTTCGCGCGCCGTAGCCCTTCCCGCAGCATAAATTTCATCACGTCCCACGACGGCTTCACGTTGCGCGATCTCGTTTCCTATGCGCGCAAGCGCAACGAGGCGAATGGCGAGGACAATCGCGACGGAACGAACGACAATCTTTCCTGGAACAATGGCGCGGAAGGCGAGACGGAGGACTCCGCGATCCGCGCCGTCCGCGCGCAAGACCAGCGCAATCTTCTCGCGACGCTGATCTTCTCGCGCGGCACGCCCATGCTCGCCATGGGCGCGGAGCTCGGCCACACGCAGAAGGGCAACAACAACGCCTACGCGCAGGACAATGAAACGAGCTGGCTCGACTGGGCGCGCGCGGACCGCGATCTGATCGAAACGGCGGCGCGGCTCGTCGCCTTGCGCAAGGCGCATCCGGCGCTCCGCGACGACCGTTTTCTCGACGGCGGGACGTCCGACGCGACATCGCCGCGCGACGTCGACTGGCTGAGAGCCGATGGCGCGCCCATGCGCGAGGAGGACTGGCGCGACATGACGGCGACGACTCTGATCGCCGCGCTCCATGCGCAAGACGATCGCGTTCTCGTCATTCTCCATCGCGGCTCCGAGCCTCTCGACGTAACGCCGCCCGGAGCGCGCGAGGGATATGAATGGCGCGTCGCCTTCGATTCGTCGCAAGTCGCTGCGAGCGGCTCAGTCGGCGACGCGATCGGCGTTCCCGCGCGGGCTGTTCTCCTGCTTGTCGAAGAAAAGAACCCCGCGCGGCGCGCGTCGCATGGCGTCGACGACGCGCTGCTCGCTCGGCTCTCGGAAGCTGGCGGCGTGTCGACCCGCTGGCATGACGTCGAAGGCGTCGCGCACGACGTCCCGCGCGAGACGCTCCTCGCGCTGCTCGGACGTTTGGGCCTGCCGGCGCGAACGCGCGCCGAGGCGCAAGACAGCCTCGCGCGTCTCGCGGGGACGCGCGACCGCCGGACGCTGCCGCAGCATCTCGTCGCGCGCGCGGGCGAAGCAGGCATGCTGCGCATCTTCGCAGCCGACGGCTGCGCGCCCGCGCGGTTGATCCTCTCAGACGAAGACGGACGCGACGCGGCGATCGTCCTGTCCAATTTGGTCCCCGCCGCATGGCGCGGCGCGGACGGGCGCGACTGCCGCGGCTATCGCGCGCGGCTCCCGGCGCTCCCAGCCGGGCGGTTCCGGCTGCGAACGGAAAAAGGCGATGCGGTCTGCCGTCTTCTCGTGTCGCCGGGCGCGTGCCATTCGCCAGAGCCCGAGACGCGGGCCTTCGGTCTTTCGGCGCAGCTCTATTCCCTTCGCCGGGACGGCGATCAGGGGATCGGCGATTTCACGACGCTCGCACGGCTCGGCGTTGCAAGCGCAGAAGCCGGGGCGGCGCTCGTCGCGATCAATCCGCTTCATGCGCTCTTCCCGCTCGATCGTTCGCGCGCGAGCCCCTATTATCCCTCGGACCGGCGCTTTCTCGACCCGATTTACGCCGATCTCGCCGTTCTTCCCGGCGCCGGCTTCGACGAGGCGGCCGCGCGCGCGCTGTCGGCGGCGAAAGCGGTCGACTATCCGTCCGTCCATGCGCTCAAACGGCGCGCTTTCGAAACCGCCTTCGCAGCCTTCGACGCGCTCGCGCGAGAACGGCCCGACGCGGCGCCGGTCGCCGATTTCACGCAATTCGTCGCGGAAGGCGGGGCCGCGCTGACCCGCTTCGCGCTGTTCGAAGCAATCGGCGAGACGCGGGGCGGCGAGACCTGGCGCAACTGGCCGGCGGACCTGCGGGACGCGCGGCCCGAGGCGCTCGCGGCCTTCGCGCGCCAGAATGCGTCGCGGCTGCGCTTCCATTGTTTCCTGCAATGGGTCGCGGACCGGCAGCTGGCGGGCGCGGCGTCGGCCGCGCGACGGGCGGGCTTGTCGCAGGGTTTTTGCCGCGACCTCGCCGTGGGCGCGGCGCCGGACGGGGCGGAAAGCTGGAGCAAGGCGACGCGCCTCGTCGAGGGGTTTTCGATCGGCGCGCCGCCTGATCCCTTCAGCCGCGACGGCCAGAACTGGGGCCTGCCCGCGCCCGATCCGCTCGCGGTCGAGGCGGACGGCGGCGCCGATTTCGGCGAGCTGCTGCGCGCCAACATGCGTCACGCCGGCGCGCTGCGCATCGATCACGTCATGGGGCTCGCGCGCCTCTTTCTCGCGCCCGAGGGCGAGAAGGCGCGCATGGGCGCCTATGTGTCCTATCCGCTCGACGCGCTGCTGGCGCAACTCGCGATCGAGAGCCGGCGCGCGCAGTGCCTCGTCGTCGGCGAAGATCTCGGCACGCTGCCCTGGGGCTTTCGCGAGAAGCTCGACGACGCCAATGTGCTCAGTTATCGCGTCGTCTGGTTCGAGCGCGCGGGGGCGGACTTCCTTCCCCCGTCGCGCTATCCGGCGAAGGCGATGGCCTGCGTCTCGACGCATGATCTCCCGACGCTCGAAGGCTGGTGGGGCGGCGCCGACATAGACGAAAAGGAAGCGCTCGGGCTTCTCGATCGCGACAGCGCCGCCGCCGGGCGCAGCGCGCGCGAGGCTGACAAGCGCGCGCTCCTCGACGCCCTGCGCGCCGAAGACCTCGCCGGCGCGCTGGCGGCGGACGCGCCCTTCCACGACGCCCTGGCCCGGGCGCTGCACGCTTTCGCGGCGCGCGCGCCATCGCTCTTCGCCGTCGCGCAGCTCGACGACCTCGCGGGGGAGCGGACCGCGGTCAATCTTCCTGGCACCGACCGCGAACGGCCCAACTGGCGCCGCAAGCTGGATCCATCCGTCGACGCCCTTTTCGCGACGCCCCGCGCGGCGGCGATCGTCTCCGGCCTTCGCCGCATTCTGGTCCAGATTGCGGCGGCATAGTCCGCGGCGGTCCATAAACGCGCAGGCGCGCATGACAGTCTCGGGCGAGCGCAATCGAACTGGCGACGGGCGGCGACGCGCCGTCGGCGCGGCGCTGCTGGCCGCCGCCTTCGCCGCCCGCGCGCAAGCCGAACCCGCGCCCTCGTCCGTCGATCTCGACGCGCGGCGTCTCGAACTGCGCGGCGTCGAGGATACGATGAGCGCCGCGCAGGAACGCGCCCGCAAGCTCGAGCAGGAGGCGGCCGCCCACGCCGCCGTGCGCGAAAACCTCAACAGGACGCTGCTGGATGCGACCCGCAAGCTCCAGGATACGGAAGAAACCGCCGCGCGGATCGAGGAACGGATCGAGACGCTCGGCGAGCGCGAGCGCGGCGTCGTCGCCTCTCTCGAGGGCCGGCGGGAGCTGATCGTGGAGGTGCTGATGATCTTGCAGCGCATGGGCAGGCGCCCGCCGCCTGCGCTGCTCGCCCGCCCGCAGGATATTCTCGACGCGGTGCGCGCCTCGCTTGCGCTGGGCGACGTGCTGCCCCAGATGCGGGCGGAGGCGCAGGCTCTGCAAAGCGACCTCGCCGAACTGGTGCGGCTGCGCGAAGACGCGCGACGGGAACAGGAGCGCCTCTCGAAGGAAAAAACCGCGCTTGCCGAACAGCGCGAGCGGCTCGGCGTTCTCATCGCGAACCGGCAGGAGGCGCAGGCCGCGGCCGAGACGGCGATGCAGGCCGAAGCCGAACGCGCCCAGAAACTCGCCCGGCAGGCGACGAGCCTGAAAGATCTCATCAGCCGCATGGAGGCCGAGAGCGAGGCCGCCCGCAACGCCGCCGACGCCGCCCGCAAGGCGGAGGAGGCGCGCGCCGCCGCGCAGGCGAAGCTCTCCGAGGAACAGCGCCGCAAGGCTCTCGCCGCCCCGTTCAGGGACGCGGCGCGCCTCGCCCCGGCGGCCGCCTTCGCGGATCTCAAAGGAAAGCTGCCCTTTCCCGTCGCGGGGGGCGTGATCAAGCGCTTCGGCGCGCCGGACGGCTATGGCGGCAAGGAGAAGGGCCTGTCCATCAGCGCGCGCGAAAATGGCGTCGTCGTCGCCCCCTGCGACGGTTGGATCGCCTTTTCAGGCCCTTATCGCACTTATGGTCAACTCTTGATCATCAATGCCGGCGGCGGCTATTATGTCGTCTTGGCCGGCATGAGTCGCACCAATGTGAACGTCGGACAATTCGTCCTGGCGGGTGAGCCGGTCGCCAGCATGGGAGACGGAGCCGTAAAGACGGCGGCGACCATCGCGATCGGCGCGAAGCAACCCATTTTGTATGTCGAGTTCCGCAAGGACGGAACTTCGATCGACTCGAGCCCATGGTGGGCGAAGTCAGACAGTCGGAAGGTCGGCGGATGATTCGCAAAACTGCTCTACTTGCTACCGGAATCGCCATCGGCGCCGGATGCGCGACGCTTGGACAGCAGGCCCGCGCGCTCATCGGCTCGCCAGCGGCGGCCGCCACCGCCGACACTTACAAGTATCTTAGCCTTTTCGGGGATGTGTTCGACAAGGTCCGCGCCGACTACGTCGAAAAGCCGGACGAGCAGAAGCTCGTCGAAAACGCCATCAACGGCATGCTCACCTCGCTCGATCCGCATTCGAGCTACCTCGACGCCAAGGGCTTCAAGGACATGCGGACCCAGACCGAGGGCAAGTTCGGCGGTCTGGGCATCGAAGTTACGCAGGAAGACGGCCTCGTGAAGGTGGTGACGCCGATCGACGACACCCCCGCCTCCCGCGCGGGCATCATGTCGGGCGACCTCATTGGCGCCATCGACGACGAGAGCGTGCAGGGCATGACGCTCAACCAGGCCGTCGACAAGATGCGCGGCCAGATCAACACGCCCGTCAGACTCACCATCTACCGCGGCAAGGACAAGGAAAAGATCGAGGTCAAGCTGACCCGCGCCGAGATCCACATCAAGTCGGTGCGCTCGCGCGTGCAGGACGGCGACATCGCCTACGTCCGCATCTCGCAATTCAATGAGGAGACGGCGGAAGGCCTGCGCAACGCGATGGCGAAGGCGCAGCAGGAGATTCCGGCGGACAAGTTCAAGGGCTACATCATCGACCTGCGCAACAATCCGGGCGGCTTGCTCGACCAGTCGATCCAGGTGGTGAACGCCTTCATCGACAAGGGCGAAATCGTCTCGACGCGCGGCCGCAACGCCGACGAGACGCAGCGCTACAACGCGCGCCCGGGCGATCTCTCCAAGGGCAAGCCGGTCGTCGTGCTCATCAACGGCGGCTCCGCCTCGGCCTCCGAGATCGTCGCCGGCGCGCTGCAGGACCACAAGCGCGCGACGCTGATCGGCACGCGCTCCTTCGGCAAGGGCTCGGTGCAGACCATCATCCCGCTCGGCGGATCCAACGGCGCGCTGCGGCTCACCACGGCGCGCTACTATACGCCGTCGGGTCGCTCGATCCAGGCCAAGGGCATCGACCCCGACATCGTCATCCTTCAGGACGTGCCGGACGAGCTGAAGGGCAAAGACGACACCAAGGGCGAGGCCTCGCTCAAGGGCCACCTCAAGAACGGCGAGGACGAAAAGAGCGGCTCGCAGGCCTATGTCCCGCCGGACGAGAAGAAGGACAAGCAGCTCATCGCCGCCGTCGAGCTGCTGCACGGCAAGTCCAAGGCGCAGATCATGGCCGAGCAGACCAAGGAAGTCGCCAAGGACTCGACAAAGGCCCCGACCAAGGCCAATTAGTGGGCGGGGCGGACAAGGCTCCTGATAAGCGGGCGCCGCTCGACACAGCGGCGTCCGTTTTCGTTCAGCTTCCGGGCCGGATCAGATGCCGAACATTCTCGACTACGCCAATCCGACGCGCTTTCTCAATTTCGCGCGCATCGTCCTGCCCTGGCTCTCGGGCCTCACGCTCGTTCTGCTCACGATCGGGCTTTATGGCGCCTTCGCCGCTCCGCCGGATTATCAGCAGGGCGAGACCGTGCGGATCATGTACATCCACGTGCCCTCGGCCTGGCTCGCGATCTTCGCTTACGTCGTGATGACCTCGGCTTCGCTCGGCGTGCTGGTCTGGAAACATCCGCTCGCGGACGCCGCGCAAAAGACCGCCGCGACGCTCGGCGCCGCCTTCACCTTCGTCTGCCTCGTCACGGGCTCGCTGTGGGGCAAGCCCATGTGGGGAGCCTATTGGGTGTGGGACGCGCGGCTCACCTCCATGCTGGTGCTGTTCCTTCTTTATCTCGGCCTCATCGCGGTCCGGCAGACGATGGACGACACGCCGCGCGGCGCCCGCGTCGCCTCGATCATGACTCTCGTGGGCGCGATCGACATTCCAATCATCAAATATTCGGTCGACTGGTGGAACACGCTGCATCAGCCGGCTTCCGTCTTCCGCATCGGCGGGCCGACGATCTCGGGCTCCATGCTCTGGCCGCTGCTCGTGATGGCGCTCGCCGCGACGCTGCTCTTCCTCACCCTGCATTTCATGGCGATCCGTAACGAGATCCTTAGACGGCGTCTCGCGCGCCTCTCGCTGCAGGCGTTGCAGGAAGCCGCGCGCGACGAGGGAGTCGAAACCCCGACGCTGGAGGCCGCGCAATGAGCGAACATGCGTCTTTCGTGGCGCTCGCCTATGCGATCGCCTTTCTCACGATCGGCGGGGTCGCCGCCCGCATCCTTCTCGACCATCGCCGCCTGAAGGCGGAGCTTGCCCGCTTCGCCGCCAAGGGACAAAGCGACGAGGGAGGCGCGGCGTGAGCGAGCCCGTTGCCGCGCCGGGGCGCTCGCCGCTGCGTTTCCTGCCGCTCGTCCTGTTCGCGCTGCTCGCCGCGCTGTTTCTCGTCCGCCTCTTCTCGGGCGACGCGTCGCGCATTCCCTCCGCGCTGATCGGCAAGCCCGCGCCAGATTTCGAACTCCCGGCGCTCGCCGGCCTAGAGAATACGCCGGGCTTTTCGACCGGCGACCTTCGCAACGGCCATGTCAGCGTCGTGAACATTTTCGCGAGCTGGTGCGCGCCCTGCCGGCAGGAGCACCCTGTGCTGATGGCGCTCGCCAAGGACGAGACGCTGAAGGCCAAGGGCGTGGAAATCTATGGCCTCTCCTACAAAGACGAAGCCGCCAATGCGCTCGGCTTTCTCCAGGAAGAAGGAAATCCCTTCCGGCGCGTTGGAGTCGACCCGGCGGGCCGTACGGCCATCGATTTCGGCGTCTATGGCGTGCCCGAAACTTTCGTAATCAAGGGCGACGGGACGATCGCCTATAAGTTCATCGGCCCGCTGACGCCGTCGAGCGTCGCCACAACGCTCGCGCCCGAGATCGAAAAGGCGATGTCGGCCCCGGGGGACGCCGCCAAAAAATAGTCGGGGGACAGCGGCTTTTTTGTCAAAGCCATCCCGTCGGATCGTCGATAGGGCGTCCGTCTATGGCGCGGATCAGTCCGCGGATGATCCGGAACAGGCTCCACAAGCCCAGCGCGATCAGCGTCATGACGCCGATGCCGACGACCGACAGGGGTATGGAGAGCGCCACGCCGATCAGCGTAATCCAGAAGGTGCGGATGGCGGACGTTGCATGCGACTCGTAAGGAGTGCCCGCCAGATCGTCACGCTTCACGTAAGCAATGATCACGCCGACTATTTCGGTGAAGGCGAGCGAGAAGACGGACGCCAGGAAAAGCGCCCAGATAATGATCGCCCAGGTTTTCGGGCTCGCGCTGGACGAGTCGGTCAGGCTCATTGAACAAACTCCCAAGCCGTTCGCTCCGCGCGTCGCCACTGACCGAGGCCGTGACGCTCGATTATATCCATTAACCTAATTTCGGAAACGGCAAAGTGAAGCGGCGGAATCGCGGCTGGCTGCGCGATAGGCGGCTCCTCGCCGATTTTTCCGCCCGCGAGGGGCGGCGTCGCGCGCATGTCCGGGGCGCGACAGCAAACAAAAAGCCGGCAACGAAACGAGCCGTCAGCCGCGGGGCGGCAATCGGCCGCTCTCTCGATAGGACTTCATGCCCTTCTGAAACTCGACGCCCACGAAGCTCTGTCGGCGCCACACCACATGCGCGGCGTGCTTGGCCGCGCCGACGTGCAGCACGAAATCGTCAGGCAGCGGGACCTGGCTTTCGAGCTTCGCGCCCGTGCTCGAAATGTCGATGATGCGGCAGGGGATCGCGGGATCCATTCCGCCCGGATCCGCCCAGGTCTCCGCGTAGGATTTCAGACGGGCGGCCTCCCGCCTGTCTTCGGCCGAAGGGATCTTGTTGGCGGTTCTCTGGAGAAAGGGAGCGGACATGGTCGTCTCGGCGAAGCGCCGGATTTCGGCGCATTTGCAGCCTAGTCCGACACAGGTTGACGATTTCTCACCGCGAATCGGAAAAAACGACATTCTCCCTTCGCCTTAAGCCGCCCTGAGGAACAACCCGACCGTCAGCGCCGCGCCAATCGCGATGATGAAGATGCGCAGAATTCTCTCGTCGATATGGTGAATGAGATGCGCGCCGGCGACCCCCCCGACCGTCGCGCCCACGGCCGTGACAAGCGCCTGCGGCCAGTGCAGATCGGGCGAGAAGAGAAAGATCGCGACGGCCGAGGCGTTCATCACGCCGGCGAGCACGTTTTTCGTCGCGCTCGCGATGCGGACCGCCTGCCCGGCCATCGTCAGCGCCGCGACCATGAGAAACCCCACGCCGCCGCCGAAATAACCGCCATAGACGGCGATGAGAAACTGCGCGAATCCCGCGCCGCCGGGCGAGAGATGGCCATGCGTCTCGCCGGGCTTGCGGAGGAAGCTGCCCCACGCGAAGAGACCCGTCGCAAAGAGCACGAGCCAGGGAACCAGCCGGGCGAAGACGCCGCGCGGCGTTTCGAGCAGGATGACGGCGCCGATCGCCCCGCCGACGATGCTGATGACGAAAAGTCCGCGCAGGCTCATCGAACCGACGCCCGCCGCGAGGCGGCGGCCGGTCCATCCCGTCGCGAGCTGGGCGGGAAACAGCGCGACGCAGGAGGTGATGTTCGCGGCGAGCGCGTCCATGCCGGTGAACATCAACGTCGGCAGGATGAGAAAGGAGCCGCCGCCGGCAAGCGCGTTCTGGGCGCCCGCCCACAGGGAGACGGCGAACAGGAGAAGATAGGCCATGCGCGCCTATGTCAGGTCGCGAACCTCTGCGCAAGCGTCAGGTTCGACCCGCGGCGCGGATCGACAGCCCGTCGGCGATCAGGCGAACCAGCGCCTCGAGCTGCGCGTCCAGCGCTTCGGGCGGCGTCGCGGCGATTTTTTCCTCGAGGCCGAGCGCGACGACGCCGTGAACGGCCGAAAACAGCGTGCGAGCGAGGCGCGCGCGCTCCTCGGCCCTTTCGTTCGGCAAAAGCTCGGCGAGCGGCGCCTCGAGGCGGCGAAAGAGCGCGTTGCGAACCTCCGCATACCAGTCCGGCACCGCCCCGCCCGTCGAGAGACGGTGCTCGAACAGCGCCCGCCAGCTCGGCTCTTCGCGGCGCGCGAACTCGAGATAGGCGCGCGCGAGAGCGAGCAGCGCTTCCGAGGGCGCCGCGCCTCGCAGAGCCGCGTCGAGGGACTGCGCCAGCCGTTCCAGCGTCGAGAGATTGACGCGCAGGATCAGCTCGTCCAGATCGTCGAAAGCCGTGTAGATCGCCCCCAGGGCGCATCCGGCCTCCGCGGCGAGGTCGCGGGCCTTCAGGCCCGTGAGGCCCTTCCCAGCGATGGTGCGGCCCGCCACGTCCAGCAGACGCTCCCGCAATCGCACCCGGCGCTGCGCGCCGGCTTCCGTTCTCGTCTCGCTCACGGCGATCCCCTGTTTCGCGCGTCCCAAGTTCCGCGCGACGACGGGGCCGCGGCGCAGACGACGGACTGTCTCTGTCGATCAAACCGCCGGGCCGGCCGACTGTTCCAAGTCGGGGTCGGTAAACCATGATTCGGAACGGCGTTCAATAATTGTATTGAACAAAGTTCAGTCCTGCGGTAAGCAGCCATTGTGAACTGTGTTCACTATTGGAGGCTCTTATGTTCAAGACCGTCGTCACCCTTCTGCGCGGACGCGCTTACGAGGCGGAGGAACGCCTCGCGGATCGCCACGCGCTGTCGCTTCTCGATCAGCAGATGCGCGACGCGGCGTTCGCCGTCGACCGCGCCAAAAAGGCGCTTGCGATCGCCATCGCCCAGGACAGGGCCGAGGCTCAAAAGCTCGCCGCCGCCCGCAGTCGGATCGCGGAACTCGAAGCCCGCGCGGTCGAGGCGCTCAGGGCCGGACGCGACGATCTGGCGCAGAAGGCCGCCGAGACCATCGCCGCCCTGGAAGGCGACGCGCAGGCGGCCGAGAAGGCCTGCGCTATTTTCGCGGCTGAAATCGCCAAGCTCGAGCGGCATGTCCAAAGTCAGACCGCGAGGCTCGCGGAACTCGAACGCGGCCGGCGCATCGCCCGCGCGGCGCACGCGGTGCGCGTCGCCCGGCGCGGCCGGCTGGAGGAAGCGCCCTGTCATCAGTCGACGCTGTCCGAAGCCGAGGCGACGCTCGCCCGGCTGCGCGAACGGCAGACGGAAGCCTGCGCGGCCGAGGCGGCGCTCGACGCGCTCGAGGCCGAGCCATGCGCCGAAAATCTCAACGAGACGCTCGCCGATGCGGGTTTCGGCCCGCCGGTCAAGCCGCGCCCCGCCGACGTCCTCGCCCGCCTGAAGGAAAAGGCCGGCGCCTCTTCGTGACCGTCCGGAAATCTCCAACCCCGCCAGAAAGGAAGTAACGGAAATGTCCGCTCAAGCCATCAAACACTCATCCGCCTTCGTCTCCTTCTCGTACATCGCCTTCGGCCTGTCGCTACTGATGCTCTTCGGCGGCATATTCCTCATGCCGATCGACTACTGGATGAAGGGCTTTCTCGCCATGGGGGTGGTGATGCTGGTGCAGTCTTGCATCGTGCTCGCCAAGACGGTCCGCGATAATGTCGAGGCGGAAAAGCTCCTCAACCGCATCGAGGACGCGAAAACCGAGCGCCTCCTCATGGACGTCTCGAAAGCCGCGTAACGCAGCGCCCCTATTTTCCCGCATCGGCCGGCGTCTTGACCGATCCTTAATCAGCGTCGATCAATTGTCGACGGCCCAGCATTTCGGACCATTGTCATGTCGCAGTCGCTTCTGGCCACGCGCCGCTTCGCGCCCCTGTTCTGGCGTCAGTTCTTCGCGGCCTTCAACGACAATTTCCTCAAAAACTCGCTCGTCCTGCTCATTCTCGCGCAGATCGGCGGCGAGACGGGCGCCTCGCTCGTAACGCTCGCAGGCGCGGTGTTCATCGCGCCTTTCTTCCTGCTCTCGGGAATTGCGGGCGAGATGGCGGACAAATTCGACAAGGCGGCGATCGCGCGCCGTCTGAGCCTCGCGGAAATCGGCGTCGCCGCCCTCTCCGCGGCGGGCTTCTATTTCTCCGACGTGCCCACGCTATTCGCAGCGCTCTTTCTCTTCGGCGTCACCGGGGCGCTCTTCGGACCAGTGAAATACGGCATCCTGCCCGATCATCTGACGCGCGAGGAACTGCCGGCCGGAAACGCCCTCGTTGAAAGCGCGACCTTCGTCGCCATTCTCGCAGGCACCATCGCGGGCGGCTTGGCCATGCAGGAGCATGGCGACCATTTCGGGGCGCTCGCCTTCGCGGGCGGGGTCATGGCCACAGCGCTCGCGAGCTACGCCGCCGCCTGGCTCATCCCTTCGACGGCGCGCGCCGCGCCGGCTCTGAAGATCGACGCCAACATCTTCCGATCGACATTCAAGCTGCTGAGGGCGTTGCGCGCCGAACCGGCGCTACGCCGGCTGACGACGGTCACGAGCCTTTTCTGGCTCTACGGCTCCATCGCCATGTCGCTGATGCCGCCGCTCGTCACCCATTCGCTTCATGGCGCCGAGAGCGTCGTGACGCTCCACCTTGCGATTTTCGCCGTCGCCATCGGCGTCGGCTCCGGCCTCGCGGCCTTTCTGCTCAAGGGCCGCATCGTTCTGCTGCCCGCCGCGATCGGCGCCGCGATCATCGCCCTCGCCTCCGCCGATCTCGGCATAGCGGAACTCTTTCGCGGGGCGGGGCCCGCCGCGGCCGAGCTCGACGTCGCGGCCTATTTCGAACAGCCCGGCGCGCTGCGCGTCTCGATCGACCTCGCGCTGCTCGCGCTCGCTGGCGGCCTGATGATCGTCCCGGCCTTCGCCGCCATACAGGCGCAGAGCCCCGCCGAACAGCGCGCTCGCATGATCGCGGCGGTCAATGTCCACAACGCCGCGTTCATGGCGCTCGGCGGGCTGGGCGTCGCCCTGCTGCAAAGCAAGGGCGCAACGCTGGCGCAGCTCTTCCTCGGCATGGGCGCCGTCGCCTTTCTTTCCGCCGTCTGGATTCGCAAGGCGGTCGTCACGAATCCGCTGCTCGATCTCGTCTCGATCTTCTTTCGCGCCTTCTACCGGCTGGAGACGAAGGGAATCGAGAATTTCGACAAGGCTGGCCCGAATCCGATCGTCGCGCTCAACCATGTGAGCTTCCTCGACGCGGCGGCGATTCTCTCCGTCCTTCCGAGGGAGCCCGTTTTCGCCATCGACGTGGGCATTTCGCAACGCTGGTGGGTGAAGCCCTTCCTGAAGGTCACGCGCGCCATTCCGCTCGATCCCTCGAAGCCGCTCGGCACGCGCACGCTGGTCAACGCCGTGAAGGCGGGCGATCCGCTGGTGATTTTTCCCGAAGGGCGCCTCACCGTCACCGGCAGCCTGATGAAAGTCTATGACGGCGCCGGCCTCATCGCCGAGAAATCGGGCGCGATGGTCGTGCCGGTGAAGATCGACGGCCCCGAGGCCACCATCTTCTCGCGCCTCACGCGCGAACAGGCGCGCCGTCGCTGGTTCCCCAAATTCACGCTCACGGTGCAGGAGCCCGTGCGCCTCACGGTCGACGAGGAGCTGAAAGGCAAGGCGCGGCGCATGGCGGCCGGCGCGGCGCTTTATCAGATCATGTCGGACCTCGTCTTCCGCACGACGAAGACCGACGAGACGATTTTCGAGGCGACGGTGCGCGCGGCGGACAAACATGGCTTTTCGCGCGTCGCGCTGGAAGACCCGCTCACCGGCAAGCTCGCCTACCGCAGGATTCTCATTGGCGCGCGCGCGCTCGGCGAAAAAATCGCGAAGATCGGCGCGCCTGGCGACGCCGTCGGCGTCATGCTGCCCAACGCCAACGCCGCGGGCGTGGCCTTCCTCGCCGTCACGTCGGCGGGCCGCGTTCCGGCGATGATCAATTTCACCGCCGGGGCGACGAATATTCTCTCGGGCTGCGAAGCGGCGAAGGTCCAGACCATACTGACCTCGCGCGCCTTCATCGAGAAAGGCAAGCTCGACAAGCTCGCGGAGGCTTTGGAACAGAAGACGACGCTCGTCTATCTCGAAGACATGCGCGCGAGCGTCACGCTCCTCGACAAGCTGCGGGCCATGCTGACGTTCAAGAAGCCGGTCGCGGCGCGCGGGCCCGACGACATGGCGGTGGTGCTGTTCACCTCCGGCTCCGAAGGCGCGCCGAAGGGCGTCGCGCTCTCCCACCGCAACATGCTGGCGAACGCCGCGCAGGCGGCGGCGCGCATCGACTTCGGCCGGCAGGACAAGGTCTTCAACGTGCTGCCGGTGTTCCATTGCTTCGGGCTGACGATCGGCTTCATGCTGCCGCTCATCTCCGGCGTGCCGGTCTATTTCTACCCCTCGCCGCTGCACTACCGCATCGTCCCGGAGCTGATCTATGGCGTGAACGCGACCATCTTCTTTGGCACCGACACTTTCCTCGCAGGCTATGCGCGCAGCGCGCATCCCTACGACTTCCGTTCGATTCGCTATGTCGTCGCGGGCGCGGAGCCCGTGAAACAGTCGACGCGCGACGTCTGGTGCGAAAAATTCGGCATCCGCATTCTCGAAGGCTATGGCGTCACGGAGACGGCGCCGGTGCTCGCGCTCAATACGCCGATGTTCAACAAATTCGGCACGGTCGGCCGCCTGATGCCGGGCGTCGATCACAAGCTCGAACCCGTTCCAGGCGTGGAGGAGGGCGGGCGGCTCCTGGTGCGCGGCCCCAATGTGATGATGGGCTATCTCAGGGCCGACAACCCGGGCGTGCTGCAACCGCCGGAAGACGGCTGGCACGACACGGGCGACATCGTCGCGATCGACGCGCAGGGCTTCGTGACGATCAAGGGCCGGGCCAAGCGCTTCGCCAAGATTGGCGGCGAAATGGTTTCGCTCGCGGCGATCGAGCAGCTCGCCGCGGAACTGTGGCCCAAGGCGCTCTCCGCCGCAGCGACCGAAATCGACCCGCGCAAGGGCGAGCGCATCGTTCTCGTCACCCAGCAGAAGGACGCGACGCGGGCCGACTTCATGGCCTACGCCAAATCGAAAGGCGCCTCGGACCTCGCGATCCCGGCGGAGGTTTTGTATGTCGAGCGCATTCCGCTGCTCGGCTCCGGCAAGCTCGACTTCTCGGGCGTCACGAAGATGGTGCGCGACCGCAACCGCTACATGGGCGGCGGCCCGCGCCTGCCCAACGGCGTGCTCGGGCGGATCGACGGGAGCGCGGCGATCTCGGCGTGACGCCATTGCGACGCACGCGACCTCGGGCGCGCGTCTTCACCCCTGCGCTCCGGCGCGATCCGTCATTGACCAAGGAATCGGATGGTTCTATTCTCTTACGGTTTTTGATCGACGTTTCGTTTTGAATAGGTGTTTTCATGCAATCTATCCGGCTAGCGATGTCGCTGTTTTTTTCTCTCGGAGTCGTGGACGCAGCCTCGGCGCGCAGTTTCCTTCTCACCATCTACAACGATGGATATTCTTGTCCGAGCAATTGCGATGCGCATGTCGTATTTCATCCCTCGGAAAATGGAACTCGCTACGCATTCTCGCCCGAAAGCTCCCGTTCGGCGCCAGGCAAGTGCGAGGCGAATAAGCCCTGTCGCATCTGTTTTTCAGAGAGCGACGCTTCCTGCATGACCGTGACCTATCGGCGGGCCGGCCCCGAGCGGGGCCGGTTCGATTTCACGCCAGCGTTTTACGAAGAGAATTGCGGCAAATCGGACATCCCCCGTCAGTTGGCGGACACATGCAGGTCATTCGAAAGCCGCTACAAGCGCTACACGACGGATCACGTCTATTGCTTGGAGCAACCCGATCATCCTAAATGCCGGAACGTCATCGCAGCGGCAAAGGCGGGTCGCAACGAAGACGAGGCGCTGTGGAGCGAATGCCGAAGCTTGGGGCAGGACGTCTTCAACAAAAAATACTCCGGTGAGCGAAACAAACAACGCTCGGAAGAATGCGCCTACGAGAAATATGGGACCGGCGGCCCAAATCGGCTGGGCCAGCGGTGGCGCCGCTTGAAGCCCGCGGCGTGCTGGCCGGACACCTATGTCGGCCGTGACGGGCTCGATTGCTGTGGTTCGGGCAAAATGGCGCTGGGCGGACTCGGCGGCGAGTGCTCGAAATATCTCGTCGACAAATAGCAGGCCGCCTAGCCGCTCGATCACCCCCAGAACGGCCGCAGCCTCTTCAGCCGCTTCTCGCTCTTGCGCGCGTGCGCCGCGCCCGCCTGCGCCGCATGGGCGAACCAGCCGCGCACGAAGCCGGAGGCGCGTAGAGCGGCGGAGCCCTCGGCGTCGATTTCGTCGAGCAGTGCGTTCGCCATTTCCATGTCGTTGAAGGCGCCGAGCCCGTCCTGCAGCTCGGCAAGCGCCGCCGAATAATCGGCGGCGTCCTCGACGTGCGAAAACAGGCTCTCGAAGAATTCGGCCCCGTAGCGCGCCTTTTTCAGCGCAATGCGCGCCGCGTGCCGCTCTTCGGGCGAGAGTTTCGCGAGCCCCGACGCCCTCTTCAGCACGCGCTTGCGCAGCCGCGTCAGCGCCTTCGCCGCGAAGCCGCGCGCGGAGCCCGCGTCCCGCGCGCCCTCGGCGGCGGTCCAGTCCCGTCTCGCGACGGCCTTTCGCAAATCCTCGACGAAGCTTTTCGTCTGCGAATCGTCGAGCGCCTCGCGCGCGGCCCGATAGGCTGTCGCGCGGCGAAGCTCGACGGCGTCGAGCAGCGCATAAAAACCGGGTTCGTCGGCGAGCGCGGCGCCGGGTCCGTCGGCGATCATCTCGCGGAAGACGTCCCAATCCCGGGCGCCGCCCAGAACGCCCGCGAGCGTTTTCGCACGCTCGCGCGCCGCCTCGAGCGCCGGTCCCGACAATGCCTCGCGAAAAAGCCCGATCGCCGCGCGCAGACGCCGCAGCGCCACCCGCATCTGATGCACGGCCTCCGCGTCGTCGCTCGCGCGAAATGCGGGGAAATTGGCCTCGAAATGATCGAGCGCGGCGGAAAAGACGCAAACCGCGGCGTCCTCCACGGAGTCGCCCTTTAAAAGCGCGACCGGTTTTGCTTTTCGCGCTTTTGAGGGCGCCGGCGGATCGACGCGCCGCAGGACGGCGCTCCCGTTCGCCCCCGCTTTTGAATTCTGGTTCGAAGCTGTCATGACGGCGCCTCTATAGCTTGCGGCCGGAGGCTGACGTCATCCGATTGTCACAATCAAGAGTAGACCGCGCCCGCACTTGATTATCGCGCCCGCCCCTGCTTTATCGCGGCGCAACATCAACCTCGCAGGCAGGAGAACCGCCCATGTCCGTCTGGCCCGTCTATGGCAAAATCACCGGCCCGATCGTGCTGATCGGTTTCGGCTCCATCGGGCGCGGCATCCTGCCCCTGATCGAGCGCCATTTCGAATTCGACAAGGATCGTTTCACGGTCATCGATCCCGTCGATACGCATCGTCGCCTGCTCGACGAACGCGGGATCGCCTTTCTGAAGGAAAAGCTCACCCCTCAGAACTACCGCGAGGTGCTGACGCCGCTGCTCACGAGGGGCGGCGGACAGGGGTTCGTCGTCAATCTTTCGGTCGATGTCTCGTCGCTCGCCATCATGCAGCTCGCGCGCGAGCTCAAATGCCTCTACGTCGACACGGTCGTCGAGCCCTGGCCGGGCTTCTATTTCGACAAGTCGATGGGCAACGAGGCGCGCACCAATTACGCGCTGCGCGAGACGGTTCTCGAAGAGCGCCGCAAAAATCCGGGCGGCTCCACCGCCGTCTCCTGCGTCGGCGCCAATCCGGGCATGGTGTCGTGGTTCGTGAAACAGGCGCTGGTGAATATCGCGAAGGATACGGGCGCCTTCGACAAGGAGCCGGAGACGCGCGCGGAATGGGGCCTGCTCGCGCAGAAGCTCGGCGTTAAGGGAATCCACATCGCCGAGCGCGACACCCAGCGCGCCCGCAACCCAAAGCCGCTCAACGTCTTCGTCAACACATGGTCGGTCGAGGGCTTCGTCTCGGAGGGCATGCAGCCTGCCGAACTCGGCTGGGGCACGCATGAGAAGGCGCTGCCCGACATCGGCCGGACCCACCCGACCGGCTGCGGCGCGGCGATCTATCTGCTTTCGCCCGGCGCCAATACGCGCGTGCGGACCTGGTGCCCGACGCCCGGCGCGCAGTTCGGCTTCCTCGTCACGCACAATGAGTCGATCTCGATCGCGGATTACTTCACTGTGCGCGACGCCGCCGGCAAGGCCGTCTATCGCCCCACCTGCCATTACGCCTATCACCCCGCCAACGACGCCGTGCTGTCGCTCCACGAGATGTTCGGCGCCGCGGGACGGATGCAGCCGGAATGGAAGATTCTAGACGAGCAGGAAATCGTCGACGGAATCGACGAACTCGGCGTGCTCGTCTACGGGCACGCGAAGAACGCCTATTGGTTCGGCTCGCAGCTGTCGATCGAGGAGACGCGCGACCTCGCGCCCTATCAGAACGCGACGGGCTTGCAGGTTTCTTCCGCCGCCCTCGCCGGCATGGTCTGGGCGCTGGAGAATCCGGAGGCCGGCATCGTCGAGGCGGACGAAGTGGACTACAAGCGCTGCCTCGAGGTGCAGCTTCCCTATCTCGGTCCGGTGAAGGGCTATTACACCGACTGGACGCCGCTGACCGACCGCCCCGGCCTCTTCCCCGAGGACATCGACGAGAGCGATCCCTGGCAGTTCCGGAACATTCTCGTGCGCTGAGGCGCGCGGATTCGCAAAGGGATCAAGGCGGCGCCGATGCGCCGCCTCTTTTTTTGCGCGGCGCGCGCTTGCCGCCAGCGCGCCGGCGCACGAAGTTCCGGGCGATCGGCGATGGACGCGAAAACCCGGGAAACGCAGGCGATGATGCGCGTGCTCGTTACAGGCGCGACGGGACGCACCGGCGCCCTCGCGCTGAAAAAGCTGCGCGCCCGGCCCCGCGACTTCGAGGCCCTCGGCTTCGCGCGCGCGCCCGGGAAGGCGATCGAACTCTTCGGGAGCCCGGACGGTTTCTTCTTCGGCGACGTGAGGAAGCCCGAAACGTTCGCGCCCGCGCTCAGGGGCGTCGACGCGCTCGTCATTCTGTCGAGCTCCACCCCGCGCCCGAAGGGCGCCCCGCGGCCGGGCGGCAAGCTGGAATTCGAATTTGCGCCGGGCGGCGCGCCACGGGAGGTCGTCTATCTCGGCGGGACGGCGCTGGTCGAGGCGGCGCGCGCCGCCGGCGTCGGCCATATCGTTCTCGTCGGCTCCATGGGCGGCACGATCGAGGATCACCCGCTCAATCGGCTCGGCTGCGGCGACGTCCTCGTCTGGAAGCGCAGGCTCGAAGCCTTTCTGATCGATTCGGGCGTCGCCTACACGATCCTGCGGCCCGGCGGGCTCGTCGACGCGCCGGGCGGCCGGCGGGAGCTTCTCGTGGGAAAGGACGACGCCTTCATCAAGGCGCCGGTCGAGGGCGTCCCGCGCGCGATCCCCCGCGCCGACGTCGCGGAAGTCGTCGTCCAGGCCCTGCTCTCGCCCAATGCGCGCAACAAGGCTTTCGACCTCATCTCCAAGCCGGAAGAACTGTCCGCCGCGCCGACGACGGATTTCGAGGCCCTGTTCGCAAAAACGACGCCGGGTCTCTGATCGCCCGCTTGCGCGCGCGTTAAATGTTCTTTATCTGTTCTGTATTCGCGCTATGTTCCGCCCTGGCGGGTCGAGCCGGGGCGGGGCGCCATGTCCCCGAAGCGCGACGGACGGGAGGCCAGCCGCGGGCCGGCCTCCCTTCGAAATGTGCTGGAGGTCGTCATGGATCGTTTGGCGGAAGCATCGACGGCGATGCAGGCGAAGGCCGGGGCGCTCATCGACGCCGAGCGGCGGCGCGGGCGCGGCGCGATCTCGCGGCGCGGGGGGCGTTTCGAGCGGGAACAGCGCGAGGCGACGGATGACGGCTGGGGATCGCTCGAGGGCCTCGACGCGCTGAAGACGACGATCCATGTCGAGAAGCCGCGCTCGATCATCACGAAAAACGATTCGCCGGACATTTCCTTCGACCGCTCGATCAATCCCTATCGCGGCTGCGAGCATGGCTGCGTCTACTGCTTCGCCCGGCCTACGCACGCCTATATGGGCCTCTCCCCCGGCCTCGATTTCGAGACGGAGATTTTCGTGAAGGAGGGGGCGGCGCAAATTCTTGAGCGCGACTTGTCGGCGCCGAACTATGCGCCGAAGCCGATCGCGATCGGAACCAACACCGACCCCTACCAGCCTAGCGAGAAGCGCCATCGCGTGATGCGGTCGATTCTCGAAACTCTGGCGCGCGCCCGCCATCCGGTCGCGATCGTCACCAAATCCGCGCTGGTGCTGCGCGATCTCGATCTCCTCGCCCCGATGGCGGCGCAGGGGCTCGCGAAAGTGGCGCTCTCCGTCACGACGCTCGACCCGCGCCTCGCCCGGCTCATGGAGCCGCGCGCGGCGACGCCGGAGCGCCGCCTCGACGCGATGGAAAAACTCGCCGCGGCGGGCGTTCCCGTGGCGGTGATGACCGCGCCGGTCATTCCTTCGATCAACGACCACGAGATCGAGGCGATCCTTGCCCGCGCCCGCGCCGCCGGCGCGCGCGAAGCCGGCTACATCATGTTGCGCCTGCCGCTCGAATTACGCGATCTTTTCAGCGAATGGCTCGTCGCCAATTTCCCGGACAAGGCGCGGCGCGCGCTGTCGCTCGTGCGGTCGACGCGCGGGGGGAAAGCCTATGACGCGAGTTTCGGCAAGCGCATGACGGGAGACGGACCCTACGCCTGGATGATCGGCCGGCGATTCGAAATCGCCGCGCGGCGGCTCGGATTCGCGCAATCCGCGACGCGGCTGCGAACCGACCTGTTCGAGCCGCCGCGGCGCGGCCCGCAACAGCTCGCGCTGTTTTGACGCCCGCAGACCGCCCCAGCAAAATCCATTCAGGCGGCGCGCCGAAGCGTGTATAGGGCCCTAAGCATCCTCACCCCGGGAAGGGCCCGCGTCGGCCATCCCCGAAAACGCGCGTCATGGGACCGGACTTCCGCCTCGAAAGCCGATTGCGGCGCCTCGGCGTCTGGCCCGTCGCAGGCGTCGACGAAGTCGGTCGCGGACCGCTCGCGGGCCCTGTCGCCGCCGCGGCGGTGATTCTCGATCCCGCGCGCCTGCCGGCGGGCCTCGACGATTCCAAAGTCCTGAGCCAGAGGGAGCGCGAGGCCGCTTTCGAGCGCATCCTGCAAGGCGCCTGCGCGGTCGCGGTCGCTTTCGTCACGCCCGCCGAAATCGATGCGATGAACATCCGGCAGGCGACGTTGGCCGCCATGACGCGCGCGGTCGCCGGACTGTCGATCGCGCCGAAATTCGCGCTCGTCGACGGCTCCGATCCCCCGCGGCTCTCCTGCCCTTGCCGCGCCATCGTCAAGGGCGACGCCTCGACGCTGTCCATCGCCGCCGCCTCCATCGTCGCGAAGGTCGCCCGCGACGCGATGATGCGACGCCTCGACTCGCAATATCCTGGCTATGGCTTTCGCGCCAATGTGGGCTACGGGGCGCGCGCGCATCTCGACGCCCTGCGCGCGCTCGGCCCCACGCCCGCGCATCGCCTGAGTTTCTCGCCGCTCAAGCGCCGCCCCGCGGACGCTGATTGACTGTTAAGTTTGTTTTTTCATTAAGATTTCCGTTCGAAAAAGAGACGCCTCCCCAAACCCCTCCTATACGCGGCTTTTACTTCGTTCCGGCATTCTCGCGCGTGTTGTTAGCGTATGTGGTGTCGAGTGAATGAGTAGCGCGCGCGTCGGGGCGGCCCGCCTCACAACCCGGATAAAGGTCACGCGTACCGGGTCTTCCAACGCAGGGCCGCTCCGCGCGCCGCCAGCTCGAAACGCCATCCTCCAAGGGGATTGCGTCGAGCTGATGCGGGGTCTGTCGCCGGAAACCGTCGATCTCGTCTTCGCCGATCCGCCCTATAATCTCCAGCTCGCCACCAAGCTGACGCGCCCGGACCAGAGCCTCGTCGACGCCGTCGACGACGACTGGGACAAGTTCGCCGATTTCGCCGCCTATGACGCTTTCACGCGAGACTGGCTGTCCGCCGCGCGCCGCGTGATGAAGCCTTCGGCGACGATCTTCGTCATCGGCTCCTACCACAACATCTTTCGCGTCGGCGCGATCATGCAGGATCTCGGATTCTGGATCCTCAACGACATCGTCTGGCGCAAGAACAACCCGATGCCGAATTTCCGCGGCCGCCGCTTCACCAACGCCCATGAGACGATGATCTGGGCGGCGCGCGACGCCGGCGCGAAAAGCTACACCTTCAACTACGAAGCGCTGAAGGCCGGCAATGAAGATTGCCAGATGCGGTCCGACTGGCTCCTGCCGATCTGCACCGGGGCGGAGCGGCTGAAAGACTCGCAAGGCCGCAAGGCGCATCCCACGCAAAAGCCCGAAACGCTGCTCGCGCGGGTCATACTCTCAGCGTCCAATCCCGGAGATCTCGTGCTCGATCCCTTCTTCGGCACAGGGACGACGGGCGCCGTCGCCAAGCGTCTGCGCCGCGACTATCTCGGGCTCGAACGCGAATCCGCCTATGCCCGGGCCGCCGCGGCGCGCATCGCGCAGGTCGAGCCGCTCCCAGAAGAAGCCGTCGCCGCCGCGCCGTCCAAACGCGCAGAGCCGCGCATCGCTTTTGCGAGCCTTGTCGAAGCGGGACTGATCGCGCCCGGCGCCGCGCTCACCGACGCGAAGAAGCGGCATACCGCCTTCGTGCGCGCCGATGGAACGCTGTCGTTGTCGGGCTTCGTCGGTTCGATCCACAAGATCGGCGCGCTGGCGCAGGGCCTGCCCGCCTGCAACGGCTGGACCTTCTGGCATTTCGAGGAAAACGGCCGCCTTGCGCCGATCGACGCCTTGCGCGCTCAGGCGCGCGAACGCTTGAGTGAGGCGGCGGAATAAAAGAGCGGCGTCCAACAAAAAACCCGGACAGCCCGGATGCGGCCCTTCCGAGTTTTTTTCGTTTGGCGGCGCGCTCGGCGGTCAGGCGAGGAAGCCGCCGTAAAAGCCCACGAGCAGCACGACGCCGATGAAGGCGCGATAGGCGACGAAGGGCCAGGCCGAGAAGCGCTCCAGAATCCGCAGCAGGCCCCAGATCGCCGCGAAAGCGGAGATCGAGGCGATGAAAAGCCCGAGCGTCAGCACCGACCAGCCGTGGAAGTCGAGCTGCGCCTTGTGCAGCTCCCAAAGCTCCTTCAATCCCGCGAGCGCGATCGCCGGCAGGCCGAGCAGGAAGGAGAAACGCGCCGCTTCCTCGCGTTTCAGATCGAGGAAGAGGGCGGCGGTGAGCGTGGACCCGGAACGCGACACGCCGGGTATGAGCGCGCCGACCTGCGCGAAACCGACGATCATCGCGTCCTTGAGGCTCACATGGTCGAGCGTGCGCGTGTGATTGCAGTAAAGCTCCGCGATCGCGAGCAGCGCCGCCATCACGATGCAGGAAATGCCGACGACGGGCAGCGAGCGCAGCGGCGAGCCGCAGGTATTGAGCGTATGCGACAGCAGGACGCCCGCGATCCCGATCGGGATCGTCGCAAGGCCGATCCACATCACGAAGCGAAACGACCAGTCGCTGAAATCGCGCCGTTTGATCGCGGCGATCGAGCCGACCGCGAGCGTCCGGATGTCGCTCCAGAAATAGCTGATCACGGCGGCGAGCGCCGCGAGCTGCATGGCGGCGGAAAAGGCCGAACCGGGATCCTTCCAGCCGAGCAGCGCGGGCACGATGCGCATGTGCGCCGTGGAGGAAATCGGCAGAAGCTCGGTAATCCCCTGGACGACGCCGAGCGCCGCGACTTTCATATAGCCGAGGTCCACGAAACCCGTATCGAGACCATTGGTGCAAGCCGTCGCCATTTTATCTCCCGCCGGATGCTGGCGCGCGCGGCCGGCGCGCGGCGCTTCACGGAATTTCGACCATGCGCGGATTTGGTTAATGGAGATGAAACGCGTCGCAAAAGCGGCGGGCGCGGGGGCCTCGCCGTCCCGCGCCCCTTTTCGCGCCCTGGGACCCAGATCGTCAGGCGACGCTGTTTTCGATGATCCTGGCGAGGTCGGTCATGATAACGTTGAGGTCGTAGTTCTTGGGCGTATAGACCGCGGCGACGCCCGACTCGAGCAGCAGTTTCTCGTCCGCCGGCGGGATGATGCCGCCGACGACGAGCGGCGCCGAGACGCCTTCCTCCTTCATCAAACGCATCACTTCATGCGCGAGCGTGACATGCGAGCCCGAGAGGATCGAGAGGCCGATGCAGTGCACGCCCTCCTTCTTCGCCGTCTCCACGAGTTCTGCCGGCGTCGAGCGGATGCCGGCGTAGATCACGTCGAAGCCCGCGTCGCGCGCGCGCACGGCGATCTGCTCCGCGCCGTTGGAGTGGCCGTCGAGGCCCGGCTTGCCGACGAGGAACTTGGCGCGGGCGCCGATCTTGTGGGAGACGCGCTCCACCTCGCCGCGCACCTTGTCGAGCTGGCCGCCGACTTGGCGGGCCGTCGAGGAGACCCCCGTCGGCGCGCGATATTCGCCGAAGATCCCGCGCAGCACATTGCCCCATTCGCCGGTCGTGACGCCGGCCTTTGCGGCGGCGATGGACGGCTCCACCATGTTGCGGCCTTCCCTGGCGGCGCGGGCGAGTTCCTCGACAGCGGCCTGCGCGGCCTTGTTGTCGCGGCTCTCGCGCCAAGCCCTGAGGCGCGCGATCTGATCCGCCTCGACCCCCTCCGGCACCACCATGATGGCGTCGCCGCCCGAGGCGAGGGGCGAGGGTTCCGTGCTCGTGAACTTGTTGACGCCGACGACGACCTGCTCGCCCGCCTCGATCGCCTCGAGGCGCGCGGTGTTCGACTCGACGAGCTTCGATTTCATATAGCCGATCTCGACCGCGGCGGCCGCGCCGCCGAGTTCGTCGATCCTCTTCAGCTCGGCCATGGCCTCGGCCTTCAGCTCCGCGACCTTGCGGGCGATCTCGGGATTTCCATCGAAAATGTCGCCATATTCGAGCAGGTCCGTTTCATAGGCCATGATCTGCTGCATGCGCAGCGACCATTGCTGATCCCACGGACGCGGCAGGCCCAGCGCCTCGTTCCAGGCGGGCAGCTGCACGGCGCGGGCGCGGGCGTTCTTGGAGAGAACGACGGCCAGCATCTCGATCAGGATGCGGTAGACGTTGTTTTCCGGCTGCTGCTCGGTGAGGCCGAGCGAATTGACCTGCACGCCATAGCGGAAGCGGCGAAGCTTCTCGTCCTTCACGCCATAGCGGTCGCGGGTGATCTCATCCCACAGCTCCGTGAAGGCGCGCATCTTCGAGACTTCGGTGATGAAGCGCATGCCGGCGTTGACGAAGAAGGAGATGCGGCCGACGACCTGCGCGAATTCCTCTTCCGAAAGCCCTGCGGCCTTGACGCCGTCGAGAATGGCCACCGCCGTCGCCAGCGCATAGGCGAGCTCCTGCGCCGGCGTCGCGCCTGCTTCCTGCAGATGATAGGAGCAGACGTTCATCGGATTGAACTTGGGACATTCCTTCGTCGTGAAGAGAATGAGATCCTGCGTGAGGCGCAGGGACTGCTTCGGCGGGAAGACATAGGAGCCGCGCGAAAGATATTCCTTGATGATGTCGTTTTGCGTCGTGCCCTGAAGCTTCGCGCGCGGGACGCCCTGCTCTTCGGCCGCGGCGATGTAGAGCGCCATCAGCCACACGGCGGTGGCGTTGATGGTCATCGACGTGTTCATCTCGCCGAGCGGGATGCCGTCGAAGAGAGTGCGCATGTCGCCGAGATGCGAGACGGGGACGCCGACCTTGCCCACCTCGCCGCGCGAGAGAATGTGGTCGCTGTCGTAGCCGGTCTGGGTCGGCAGGTCGAAGGCGATGGAAAGACCCGTCTGACCCTTGGCGAGGTTGGAGCGGTAGAGACGGTTCGACGCCGCGGCGGTCGAGTGACCGGCGTAGGTGCGAAACATCCAGGGCTTGTCGCGGCCATTGGTCCGGCTCTTCTCGGCAGGCGTGTCGGTCATCGGGCTCCTCCTCGGTTCGCTGCGATAGCACAGCCCGATGTTTTGACAAGTGAGGCCGTCGTCGCGGCCGGCCCTTGCGCGGGCGCGCCGGATTGGCCTTCGCTCGCGCCGGGCGCGACGCGACGGCCGGCCATCGGTAAAACCTGCGGGACCTATCGAAATTTTCGCCCTATGCCGCGCGTCGCCAGGCCACTATAAGATCGGCCGGTTATATGCGCTGCAACCAGGCGGGGTCTCCGGGGGCGTCTAACGCCGCGCCGACGTCTCCCCGCCCGTCCAAGTCTATGGAGCGGAGGGAGCTTTACCTTGAGCGAGAAGAAAGACCTTTACGAGATGGGCGAAATCCCGCCGCTCGGCCATGTTCCCAAGAACATGTACGCCTGGGCGATCCGTAAGGAGCGTCACGGCCCGCCGGAGACGGCGATGCAGCTCGAGGTTCTCCCGACCTGGGATCTCGACAGCCACGACGTGCTCGTTCTCGTGATGGCGGCCGGCGTCAACTACAATGGCGTCTGGGCTTCGCTCGGCGAGCCCATCTCCCCGCTCGACGGCCACAAGAATCCCTATCACATCTGCGGGTCCGACGCCTCCGGCATTGTCTGGGCGGTCGGCTCCAAGGTGAAGCGCTGGAAGGTGGGCGACGAGGTCATTATCCACTGCAATCAGGACGATGGGGACGACGAGGAGTGCAACGGCGGCGATCCGATGTTCTCGCCCTCGCAGCGCATCTGGGGCTATGAGACGCCGGACGGCTCCTTCGCCCAGTTCTGCCGCGCGCAGGACCGCCAGCTCATGGAGCGCCCCAAGCACCTCTCCTGGGAAGAGGCGGCCTGCTATACGCTGACGCTCGCCACCGCCTATCGCATGCTCTTCGGCCATGAGCCGCACGAGCTGAAGCCCGGCCACAATGTGCTGGTCTGGGGCGCTTCGGGCGGCCTCGGCGTCTTCGCCGTGCAGCTCTGCGCGGCCTCGGGCGCCAACGCCATCGGCGTGATTTCGGACGAATCCAAGCGCGATTACGTCATGTCGCTCGGCGCCAAGGGCGTGATCAACCGAAAGGACTTCAAGTGCTGGGGCCAATTGCCGAAGGTCAATTCGCCGGAATTCCACGAATGGACCAAGGAAGCCCGCAGGTTCGGCAAGGCGATCTGGGACATCACCGGCAAGAAAGACGTCGACATCGTCTTCGAGCACCCCGGCGAGTCGACTTTCCCGGTCTCCTGCCTCGTCGCCAAGCGCGGCGGCATGGTGGTGTTCTGCGCCGGCACGACGGGCTTCAACCTCACCTTCGACGCCCGCTATGTCTGGATGCGCCAGAAGCGCATCCAGGGTTCGCATTTCGCGCATCTCAAGCAGGCCTCGGCCGCGAACCAGTTCGTGCTCGACCGCCGCATCGACCCCTGCATGTCGGAGGTCTTCGCCTGGGACAAGATTCCGGAAGCGCACATGAAGATGTGGCGCAACGAACATGCGCCCGGCAACATGGCCGTGCTGGTCATGTCGCCGGAGCCCGGCCTGCACACGGTCGAGGACGTGGTCGAGTCCTACAATAAGAAAAAATGAGCGGATTCGCTCGCTGACTTGAGGCGGCGCGCCGGGAAACCGGCGCGCCGTTTTCCTTTCCCGCGCCGCCGGCCCGAGGCGGACGCATGAGGATTGACGCGTCGCCTGTCACGATGCAGCCTGCGCGCCTTTCTCACACCGGCGCCCTGCGCGCGGCCGCGCGCGGCGCAGCAGCAAAGTGCGGCGATGCTGGAAGCGCGCGATCTCACCAAGTTTTATCCGGGCGCGAACGCGCCCGCGCTCGACCGGCTCAATCTCACGGTCGAACCGGGGGAGGCTCTCTGTCTGCTCGGCCCCAACGGGGCGGGCAAAACCACCACCGTCAACCTCTTCCTCGGCTTTCTCGAGCCGACCGAGGGGCAGGCGCTGGTTTGCGGAATCGACTCCGCGAAGGACCCCCGCTCGGCGCCCGCGCGAGGCTCGCCTACATCCCCGAAACGGTGATGCTCTACGGCGCGCTGACGGGGCTCGAAAATCTCGCCTATTTCACGGAACTTTCCGGCGCTCCGGCCCCCGCCGCCGAGCTGCTCTCCCAGCTCGCCGCGGCGGGACTCCCGAAGGAGGACGCGATGCGCCCGGTGCGCGCCTATTCCAAGGGATGCGCCAGAAAGTCGGCGTCGCCATCGCGCTCGCCCGGCGCGCGAGGAGGTCCGCCTCGGCGAGCGAAAGCTCGGCAAGGGAGACTCGTCATCATCGCAACCCGGTGCCTGCACCGGCTCGAGACCTTTGTGGGAGGGATTCCCACGGCTTCGACCCCGACCGCTTCGCGCCCGAGAGAGCCAGGGCGCGCCACCGCTGCGCCTATCTGCCCTTCGGCGCCGGGCCGCGTATCTTCATCGGCATGAGCTTCCCGATGCTGGAGATGATCACCGTGCTGGCGACGCTGGTGCGCGCCTTCCGCCTGCGGCCGGTGGAGGGGTTCAGGCCGGACATCCAGCCGAATATCTCGAACCGGCCAAGGCATGGGCTGCCGTTGAAGGTGGAGGCGGGCTGAATAGGGCAAAGGCGGCGCGAGCTGTTTGGCCCTCTCTTGATTGGGAGGCCATGGACTGGTGGTTAATGACTAACGATGGGTTGTTGAAGGGAGGCAAGATGGTTAGGACATTAAGGCTCAAGCCTTGATGCCTCATCGCTTTTGGTCCAGTGAACCAATCAGTTGCAAGGAGAGTTGAGAATGTCTTTGTCCCCTCGCGGCATGAGTATACAAGAGGCATATCGGCTCTATGCAGACAATAAGCTAACAGTGAATAGACGATATCAACGAAAGCTTGTTTGGTCGGAATCTGAAAAACGTCATCTTATCGACTCGATTGAGAAGGAATTGCCAATTCCTCTTTTCATGCTGGCGAAAAACAAGGGTGGCACGTCCGAAACATTCGAGATTATAGACGGCATGCAGCGCCTAAACGCTATATTCTCGTTTATCGAACATCAGTTCGTGGACGAACGAGATAAATGCTTTGATATTGAGCAATTTGCACGTGCGAAGCTGGTTCGTGATGCGGGGGTATTTTCTGAGTACCCCGAAAATGTTTCGAGGCTCACGCCTGAGGAGTGCGCAAAATTTCTTGAATATCAGCTGGCTGTAACGATTGATACCGAAGGAAATGAAGAAAGAATTAATGAAATATTCGGAAGGATAAATAGTGGTGGCCGGCAGCTCAGCCCCCAAGAGCAACGACAGGCAGGTCTAGTATCTGACTTTTCTGAAGTCGTAAGAAGGTTGGCGCTTGAGCTCAGGGGTGACTCGTCACCCGATATCCTGCTTCTCAACAAAATGCCCGAGGTCAGCTTCAACGCCCCAAAAGAACGGCAACGCTACGGAATTGATGCCGCTGATGTTTTTTGGTGCAAACACGGAATTATTCCCGCCAATGACCTAGCTCGCAGCGAAGATGAGCAAATAATATCTGACGTTGCGATCTCTATTTTGAAGGGATCGCCACTGAATGCTAGCCGAGAAGTATTCGATCTATATTTTGACCGAGATTCAGAAGAGTTCAAAAATAACGGAACGGCTTTAGTAGCTTATGGCGTTGATCGCCTAAAGAACGAGATTATAGCCACAATCGGCGCAATTCGATCTGTTTTTGAAACAGGAGAATTTTTATCTTTTCGTAATTGTGTGCATAATGAGCCGAAAAATCCGGCAAGAACTACGTTCTTTGCAACCTTCATGGCTTTCCATGACCTTATGTTTAAGCATGGTATGTTCCCAGATAATCTTGAAGGTATCAGGTCAGCTCTTACTAATGTTCAGAAAGACATGATCCGTTCTGCGCACTACTCCACCACGCAGGATCGTGAGAGGAACATCGCCGTCGTTACAGGCCTAATTCAAAAGCACTTTGTAAAAAAGGATGTGGCGGTCTTTGGTTCAGCGCACGCTCTCGTCGTTGAGCTAGAGAATTCCTTGCGGCGGGCTCGGTATGAAGCTAGCAGATACGAGTTCAAAATCGGAGTTTGCGAACTAAGCGCTACTCCCTCCTTGGACAGCTCAATGTATAGCAAATTAGCGAGGACTGCTGCCGCTATCGCCAACACGAACCCGCAAATAGACGGCTTCATTTATCTCGGGGTTGCAGACAAGGATAGCGCGGCCAGCCGGGTAAGAGCGCTCTTCAACACTCAGCCGATCAAAATCGGTGATGTTTATTTTGTTGGACTGGCCCATGATCTATCAATACTCAAGTTAGATCTTGAAAAATATATGAAGCAGTTGATTCACGAAATAAAGCGGCTTCCGTTATCCGAGCCGCTGAGGACCCAGATCACGACAACGATTGACCACGCTGAGTATCAAGGCCGCCCATTCATTCGCATGCGGGTGCCCGGCCAAAGCGATCTTTCAAGCTATAATGGAGCCTTCCCCATTAGGAAGAACTCAGAAACCGTTGACATGACAACGGCAGAAGCTTTGGCTCAGTCGAAACTGTTCAAATAGTTAGCTAACCGGGGCATCCCCGCGCATCTCGGTCGGCTACTAACCCTTGGGCGTCCTGTTGCGTCGCAGCCAAAATGGCGGCATGTAGGGCGCAAATTTTCCACAGCCCGCAACGGGCCTCATTCCCGGTAGGAAGCTCCATGACCGCAGCCGTCGCGATGAAACTCGAACCCGCAAGCTGGCTCTCCGACGCCAGGGAGGCGCTCGGCTCCGTCGAGGCGCTCTATAATGATGCGCTCGCGAGCGTGCGCGCCCGCGTCACGAAAGACGGCAAGCTGTCAAACGAGCTGATCGAAGCCGACCAGCACGCCGCCCACGGCCTCGCCTGGTTCGCGACCTACGTTCAGGGCCTGAAAGAGCTCATCGACTACGCCGAGCGCCTGCAGGGCGAAGGCGCCTATGGCGAGACGGAAGAGCTTCTGAACCAGATCGGCTACGCCGAGTTGCTCGCCCAGGTCTATGGCGGCATTCCGATGAGCCAGGGCGAGTTCGTCCGACTCTCGGATTTCGGCCTCTCCGCCCAGCAGATAGCCGCGAAGCGCCCAGCCGCGGTCGACCGCCTGATCCTCTCCGGCAATACGCCGGCGAACCGCGCCCGCCTCGCCGAACTCATCGATCATCACGCGGCGGCCGAGACCATCGGCGCTTCGGGCCTCGACGAGACGCTGGAGGCCATCCGCAGCGAGATGCGCAAATTCGCGGCCGACCATGTCGTGCCCTACGCGCAGGAATGGCACGCGAAGAATGAATATATTCCGCTCGATGTCATCTCCGGCCTCGCCGAGCTCGGCGTCTTCGGCCTCACCATCCCGGAGGAATACGGCGGCTCGGGCATGGGCAAGATCGCCATGTGCGTCGTCTCCGAGGAGCTGTCGCGCGCCTATATCGGCGTCGGCTCGCTCGGCACGCGCTCCGAGATCGCGGGCGAGCTGATCCTCGTCGGCGGCACGGAGAACCAGAAAAACAAGTATCTGCCGAAGATCGCCTCGGGTGAAATCCTGCCGACCGCCGTCTTCACCGAGCCCAATAACGGCTCCGATCTCGCGGGTCTGCGCACCCGCGCCGTGCGAGAGGGCGACGTCTACAAGGTTACCGGCAACAAGACCTGGATCACCCATCCGGTCCGCGCCGACATCATGACCCTGCTGGCGCGCACCAATCCGAACGAGAAGGGCTATAAGGGCCTTTCCATGTTCATCGCGGAGAAGCCGCGCGGCACGGACGAGAATCCCTTCCCGGCCAAGGGCATGACGGGCGGCGAGATCGAGGTGCTCGGCTATCGCGGCATGAAGGAGTTCGAGATCGGCTTCGACAATTTCGAAGTGCCGGCCGCAAATCTCCTCGGCGGCGAAGAGGGCAAAGGCTTCAAGCAACTCATGGAGACCTTCGAATCCGCCCGCATCCAGACCGCCGCGCGCGCGCTGGGCGTCGCGCAATGCGCGCTGGACCTCGGCCTGAAATACGCCAAGGAGCGCATCCAGTTCGGCAAGCCGCTCTTCGCCTTCCCGCGCGTCTTCAACAAGATCGTGTCGATGGCGGTGGAGATCCACATCGCCCGTCAGATCACCTATTTCGCGGCGCGCGAGAAGGACGCCGGCAAGCGCTGCGACCTCGAGGCCGGCATGTCCAAGCTGCTTGGCGCCCGCGTCGCCTGGGCGGCGGCGGACAACGCCCTGCAGATCCATGGCGGCAATGGTTTCGCGCTGGAATATCCGGTCTCCCGCGTCCTCTGCGACGCCCGCATCCTCAACATCTTCGAGGGCGCTGCGGAGATTCAGGCGCAGGTCATCGCGCGCCGCCTGCTGGAGGGCTGACAAGCCCGCAAAATCGCCTCGCTTGCGATCTCGGGGGCCCTTTTGGGCCCCCTTTTTTGTTCGCAACCCGACGATTGCGACGCTTTTTTCGTCCGCGGCGCCCAATCTTTCCGCAATGCGGCGATATGGCGCAGAGCGCTGTTATTCTTTGGGATCGTTGTCGGCGCCATGATTTATTTAACACTGGCGAAAGCTTCTCAGCGCAGTGTATGTTGCATCGCACAAACAGCGCGACGGACATGCGCCAGAAATGGTTTGTCCACGAAGGCGCAAGGTTTTTCCTGCACCCTCGCCGCGATCCAAGGAGGTCTAGATGATGGAAGGGATCAAGCAGTATCTGCAGGATTGGTCGGACGCCTGCGAATACGCCAATGAATGCGCGCCCGACCTGTCCTTTTTCGGCAATGGCGAACCCTTTACGGCGCTGCTGTTTATTGCCGCCGTCTGCGGCGCGGCATGGGCGATCAACGAGGCCCGCATCCGGCGGCGCGCCGCGTCCCCGCCGGCCGCCGAGACGCCCGTCGGCGGCGAGCTGAAACCCTTCGTCGAGAAGATGAAACAGACGCCGCCGAACGCGGAAAAGCTCGCCGCCTGATCGACAACGCCGAGCCGGACGGCGCGTCCTTTCGACGCGCCGCGGCTACGCTTGCTCTCCCCTCGTTCGCTCGCCAAATCTGAGGCGTGAGCTTTTCTGAGCGAGGATCGCTATGAGCGCAGTTGCTGTCCATAATGGCGCGTGGGTTCTCGTCGGCGACGGCCGGCGCGCGCTGTTCTTTTCCAACCAAGGCGACGCGGAAATTCTCGATCTGCGCGTGATCGAGACGCGCATCGAGGAAAATCCCCCGGCCCGCGAGCAGGGTTCCGACGCCCCAGGGCGCGCTTTCGCCTCCGCCGGGTCACATGCCCGCAGTTCCATGGGCAATGTCGACTGGCACGAACTCGAAGAGGAGCGCTTCGCCCGGTCGATGGCCGATCGCATCAACGCGGCGGCGGAGAGCGGCGAGATGAAGGAGATCGTGATCGTCGCGCCGCCCAAGACGCTCGGCGAAATCCGCAAGGATCTGTCGGCGAAGGCGCAGGGAAAGGTCGCCGGCGAACTCGCCAAGGATCTCACCAAGCATCCGCTTCCCGAAATCGAGAAGGCCCTCGCGCTGAAAACGACCTAATCTTCGCCGCGGGCGAGAAGGTCTGGCCGTCTCGCCCGTGTGATCTTCACGGCCTCGTCGCGCCGCCATCTGGCGATTTTGGCGTGGTCGCCCGAGAGCAGAACGGGCGGTATCTCCCGGCCTTCGAAGTCGCGGGGGCGCGTGTAATGGGGATATTCGAGGAGTCCCTGCTCGAAGCTCTCCTCCTCTCCCGACAATTCCTCGCCCATCACGCCTGGCAGAAGCCGCACGCAAGCGTCCATCAGGGCGAGCGCGGCGATCTCGCCGCCGGACAGGATGTAGTCGCCGATCGAGACCTCCTCGAGGCCCCGCGCGGCGATCACGCGCTCGTCGACGCCCTCGAAACGGGCGCAGAGGATGACCGCCCCCGGCCCCTCGGCGAGCGCCCGCACCCGCCGTTGCGTCAGCGGGGCCCCGCGCGGCGACATGAGGAGGCGCGGCCGCAGATCGCCGGCCGGCGCCGCCGCGTCGAGCGCCGCCGCCAGCACGTCGGCGCGCATCACCATGCCCGGCCCGCCGCCTGCGGGCGTATCGTCCACCGCGCGATGGCGGCCGATCCCGTGCGCGCGAATCTGCCTCGCCTCCAGCGCCCAGACGCCCCGCGCGAGCGCGTCGCCCGCAAGCGAGAAGCCGAGCGGGCCGGGAAACATTTCGGGAAAAAGGGTGAGGAGGGTCGCGCGCCACATGCCGGCGGTTATGGCACGGCGGCGCAGCGAGGGGCTACCCCTTCGCGTCTTCGGCCGCGTCGCCCTCGACCTCTTCCGGCGGAACGATCACCACGCGACCTTCCCCAAGGCTCACCACCGGCGCGACCGCCTTGGTGAAGGGAAACATCAGCGTGTCGCCGCCCCCGGCGGGCGCGACTTCAAGAATGTCGCCCGCGCCGAAATTGCGCACGGCGACGACGACGCCGATCGCGGCGCCCTCGCGCGTTTCCGCGCGCAAGCCAACGAGGTCGGCGAGATAAAATTCGTCCTCGTCCTGCGTGGCGGGGAGCTTGTCTCGGGAAATGTAAAGCTCGACCCCTCGCAGGGCCTCGGCGCCGGCGCGGTCGCTCACGCCCTCGACGCGGGCGACGAGCATGTCCTTGCCCTGGGGGCGCAGGGAGAGAAGCCTGAAGGTCTTGACGCCGCCCTTGTCCGTGAGCGGGCCATAGGAGCCGATCGCCAAGGGATCGCCCGTGTAGCTTTGCAGGCGGATTTCGCCGCGCACGCCATGCGGCGCCCCGAAACGGCCGAGCAGTACAAGGTTGTTCTTGGTCATGCCTGGGGCGGTTTGGCCCCCTCCCCAACCCTCCCCCGCTGCGCGGGAGAGGGAGTTAAACCGTCGCCTTCATAGGGAAGGCCGGTCGCGAGCGTCCCCTCTCCCGCGCAGCGGGGGAGGGACAGGGAGGGGGAAAAACCCGAGCCTTACTCAGCAGCGGCGGCGGCTTCGGCCGCGGCGGCGGCGCGCTCCTGCGCCTTCTTCTTCGGCTGGGCCTTCTGGGGGTTGTTGCGGGCCTCGCGCTTCAGCACGCCGGCGGCGTCGAGAAGGCGCGCCACGCGGTCGGTCGGCTGCGCGCCCTTGGCGAGCCAGTCCCTGGCCTTCTCCGTGTCGAGCACGACGCGGTCCGCCGCATCCTTGGCCTTCAACGGGTCGAAGGTGCCGAGTTTCTCGATGTAGCGGCCGTCGCGGGGGGAGCGCGAGTCAGCGACGACGACGCGATAGAAGGGGCGCTTCTTGGCGCCGCCGCGGGCGAGACGAATCTTGAGAGACATGTCAGGTTCCTTGTGATCTTTCGGGTTACTTTTTCTTTCCGAACGGGTTGAGCCCGCTCAGCAGTCCGCCGCCGAGCCCCCGAAGGTTCGGCTTCGCGAGGAGATCGGCCGGGGGAGCGGCCGGAATGCCGGGCGCGCCGGGGGCGGCGCCGAGCTTCTCCTGCAACTTCTGCAACTCCTCCTGCGAGGGCATCTCCATGCCCTTGGGGCCGAGGCCCATCATCTGCGCGGCCCGGCCCATGAGTCCGCCGCGCTTGCCGGCGCCGAAGGACTTCATGAGGTCGGCCATCTGGCGATGCTGCTTGAGGAGCTTGTTGACGTCCTCGACCTTCATGCCGGAGCCGGCGGCGATGCGCTTCTTGCGCGAGGCCTTGAGAAGGTCGGGATTGCGGCGCTCCTGCGGCGTCATCGACAGGATGATCGCCCGCTGGCGCCTGATGAGATTCTCGTCGAGATTGGCCTTGGCGAGCTGGTCTTTCATCTTCGCAACGCCGGGCAGAAGGCCCATGATGCCGCCGATGCCGCCGAGCTTCTCGACCTGCGCGAGCTGATCGCAGAGATCCTGAAGATCGAACTTTCCCTTGGCCATGCGCGCGGCGGCCTTGCGGGCCTCTTCCGCGTCTATGGCGGCCGCGGCCTTCTCGACGAGGGCGACGATGTCGCCCATGCCGAGGATGCGGTTCGCGATGCGGCTCGGCGAAAACTCGTCGAGCGCCTCCATCTTCTCTCCGACGCCGATGAGCTTGATCGGCTTGCCGGTGACGTAACGCATGGAGAGCGCCGCGCCGCCGCGGCCGTCGCCGTCCATACGCGTCAGCACGATGCCCGTGAGGCCCACGCGCTCATCGAAGTTCTTGGCGAGATTGACCGCGTCCTGACCCGTCAGCGCGTCGGCGACGAGGAGTGTTTCATGCGGTTCGGCGTAGGACTTGATGTCCGCCATCTCCTGCATGAGCGGTTCGTCGATGTGCGTGCGGCCGGCGGTGTCGAGCAGCACAACGTCGTAGCCCTGAAGGCGCGCCGCCTCCATGGCCCGGCGCGCGATCTGGAGCGGCGTCTGGTTCGGCACGATGGGCAGCGTGTCGACCTCAACCTGACGGCCGAGCACGGCGAGCTGCTCCTGCGCGGCCGGGCGCTTGACGTCGAGCGAGGCCATGAGCACGCGCTTGTCGTGACGCTCCTTCAGGCGCTTGGCGATCTTGGCGGTGGTCGTCGTCTTGCCGGCGCCCTGAAGGCCGACCATCATGATGGCGACGGGCGGCTTGGCCGCCAGATCAATCGGCTCCGCCGTCTCGCCCAGCGTCTCGATCAGCACGTCGTTGACGATCTTGACGACCATCTGGCCGGGCGAGACCGACTTGATGACATTGGCGCCCACCGCGCGGTCGCGCACCTTGTCCGCGAAGGACCGCACAACGTCGAGCGCGACGTCCGCCTCGAGCAGCGCCCGGCGGATTTCGCGCAGCGCCTCGTTGACGTCGTTCTCGTTCAGCGAGCCGCGCTTTGTTATGCGGTCGAATACCGCGGAGAGCTTGTCGGAAAGGCTCTCGAACATGTCTTCTCTCCCGCGGCGGGAGGCTTTTCGCCCGCGCCGCTCCAAAGCAAAATGCGCCCGGGGGCGCATCGCGCTGCCGGGCGTTGGCCTGCCGCCTCGCGGGACGGCTGGGCTGATGATCGGACTTCTCTTTCGAGATTGGCCAGCTTTTTAGGAGCCAATCGCGCCGCCTGTCAATGGCGGCGCGATTGGCGGCCCGCTCGCGCAGAGCCAAAGCGAGGCGCGCTCCGCCCAAGCGCCGCCGTCAGAACCCGTAGATCTTCGCGAAATCGGCGTCCTTCGCCGCAACCTGCTTGGCGAGGTCGACGACGACCTTGCACTGTTTCCAGGTGGCGTCGTCCTGCATCTTGCCGTCGATCATCACGGCGCCGGTGCCGTCGGGCATGGCCTCCAGCACCTTCTTGGCGAAGGCGACCTCGTCCGGATCGGGGGAGAAGACGCGCTTGGCGATGTCGATCTGGGTTGGATGCAACGACCAGGCGCCCGCGCAGCCGAGCAGAAAGGCGTTGCGGAACTGGACCTCGCAGGCCGCCGGGTCCGAGAAATCGCCAAAGGGGCCATAAAAGGCCTTGACGCCCGCCGAGGCGCAGGCGTCGACCATCTTGGCGATGGTGTAGTGCCAGAGATCCTGCTGGAAGGCGGCGCGCGGCGCGTCGCCCTGCGGGTCGGCGATGACCTTGTATTCCGGGTGGCCGCCGCCGACGCGGGTCGTCTTCATGGCGCGCGAGGCCGCGAGGTCCGCCGGCCCGAGCGAGATGCCGTGCATGCGGGGCGAGGCGGCGGCGATGGCGTCGACATTCTTGACGCCCTCCGCCGTCTCCAGAATGGCGTGGATGAGAATGGGCTTCTTGACGCCGTTCTTCGCCTCGAGCTGGGCGAGGAGCTGGTCGAGATAGGCGATGTCCCAGGGGCCTTCGACCTTGGGCAGCATGACGACGTCGAGCTTGTCGCCCACGGCGCCGACGATCTCAATCATGTCGTCGAGCGCCCAGGGGCTGTTCAGCGCGTTCATGCGGGTCCAGAGGCCCGTCGCGCCGAAATCCGTGTTTTTCGCCATCTCGATGAAGCCCTTGCGCGCCGCTTCCTTGGCGTCGGCGGGAATGGCGTCCTCGAGATTGCCGAGGACGACGTCCACCTGCCTGGCGATGTCCGGCACCTTGGCGCGGAATTTTTCGAGATGCGGCGGCACGAAATGGATCATGCGCTCGACCCTCACCGGCAGCTCGCGATAGGGAGCCGGCGCGCCGATGGCCAGCGGACGGTAGAACTGATTGGGCAGTTTCATGCAGGAAAGCTCCGGTCGCGCGCGTTCCCGTCAGAAGCAAAACGGCCCTGCGGCCTCGGGGACGCGGAAAAGACGGGTCGAGCTAGCGCAGACCGGGCGGAATGGCAATGGCGGGGCGCGCGACGGAGCGTCTCACGGACACGTCGTCTTCACCACGATCCCGTCCTGATAGCGGAAATATTCGAGGCAGGACTGCTCGCCGACGAGCGCCGGGCGTTTGCCGATCTCAGCGGCCTTGAGGAAGTCCAGGACAGTCGTGCGGCCCTTGCCGTCCCAATCCATCTCCGCCCAGCCGTAACCCGCCCGCCAGGCGGAAAAAACCCGCATTCCGAAGAAGAAAGCGGGGATGGCGAGCACGGCGATGAGGCTCGTGACGATGAGGCGGCGCCGGGCGAAGGGCGAGGACATGAGAGGCTCCCTGCGGTTGTGACGACATCATAGCCGCTCGCGTGCGGCGGCGCACTTCGATCGGGAGGCGTTTTCGGCGATAGTCGATGCGAGCCCACGTTTTCGAGGCCGACATTGCAACAAGACGACGCGACGCCCGCCAGCCTCCTCGCGCGCTGGCGCGCCACTCCTCTCTATGCGCGCATTCTCGCCGCCGTGGCGCTCGGCCTCGCGGCGGGCGCGGCGCTCGGACCGGAGGCGGCGCCGCTCGCCCTGCCCGCCAGGCTCGTGCTGCGCATTCTCGGCGCGCTGGCGCCGCCGCTGATCCTGCTCGCCATCGTGCAGGCCCTGATGCGGGCGCATCTCGGCGGCCGGCAGGCGCTGCGTCTCGCGACGCTGCTCCTCGTGAACACGCTCGTCGCGATCGGGATTGGACTTCTCGTCGCCAATGTCGTCCAGCCCGGACGCTGGTCGGCGGCCGCGCCGGCGCCGGCGCCCGCCGAAAAGGCGGCGGAAGCGCTCGATCCGCTCGCGCAGATTTTCGAGAGCGTTCCGAAAAGCATTCTGGGGCCCTTTTCCGACAACGGCGCCGTGATGGGCGTCATCTTCATCGCGGTCGCCTTCGGAATCGCGCTGAGAAGCGTCAGGGATCACGAGGTCCGCAGGGTCGAGGATCTCGTCCGCGTCGCGCTCGCGAGCCTCGTTGAGATCCTGCACTGGATCATCGACTTCGTGCCGCTCGCCGTTTTCGGCATTGTCGCGAGCATCGTCGGCGCAAAGGGCTTTCACGACTTCGTCGCGCTGGGCGGCTTCGTGCTCGCCGTCCTGATCGGGCTCGCGCTTCAGTCCGCCTATTATCTGACGCGGGTGCGGCTTCAATCCTGGGTGCGGCCGCTCGACCTTCTGCGCGGAACCCGCGACGCGCTGACCATGGCCTTTTCCACCGGCAGTTCGACGGCGACCATGCCGGTCACCTACGCCTGCCTGCGCGAAAAAGTGGGGTTGCGCGAACAATCGGCGAGCATGGGCGCGCTCGTGGGGTCGAATTTCAACAATGACGGCACGGCGCTTTACGAAGCCATGTCGGCGCTCTTCGTCGCGCAACTTCTCGGGATGCAGTTGACGCTGGGTCAGCAGTTCATGGTGGCGGCGACGTCCGTCGTCGCCTCGGTCGGCGCGGCCGGCATTCCGGAGGCGGGCCTCGTGACCATGACCATGGTGTTCAAGGCCGTGGCGCTGCCAACGGATTACATCGCCATGCTGCTGACCGTGGACTGGTTTCTGGACCGCGCACGCACAGCGGTGAACGTCATGGGCGACGTGACGGTGAGCTGCCTGCTGGATGGGAAGACCCGAGAAGACGAAACCAGAAGTTAGCGCTGCGTTACGCCAGCCGCGCCGATCAATGCGCCGTCTTTGGACTTATGCGGCACAAACAGGGTCCGAATCAGCGACGCTTGATTTGCGCGGCCTGCGCGTGAAAAAAAGCTAATGGAAAAAGAGGAAAACCGATGAGCGAGGCGGCGGCGACAGCGAAGATCCTGTGGCGGGGGGCGCGCATGAAATGTCCGCGCTGCGGCGAGGGACGCATCTTCAAAAGCTATCTGACGCGCGACGACGCCTGCCCCCATTGCCGGGAGAGCTTCGAGGGACTCGACGCCGACGACGGGCCGGCCTGGCTCACCATCGGCCTCGTCGCCCATATCGTCGTGCCGCTGCTGATCTTTCTGGAGCGGGGGGAATTGCTGCCCTACTGGCAAGAGGCGGGCATACTCGTCGTCGTGACGGTCGTCGCCGCGCTGGCGTTGCTGCCGCTGGCGAAGGGGTTCTTCGTCGCGGCCCTCTGGCTCGTCAATCGAAAGAGCGCCTGAGGGCCCGCCGCGATCACCCCTTCCTGAAAGGCTTCACCTCGGTCAGCGTCCATTCCGCCGTCTTCTCGCGGCAGGCGGCGCCTTGCAGCTTTTCGACCGATTCCCCAGCCGAGACGTCCGCGAGGAAGGCGCGGCAAATTTTGCCGTCAAGCGGATAGGCCTGACCGACGGGCGTAAAGGAGCCCTTCGCGCCGGATTGCGGATTGTCCCAATTGACGCTGGCGCCGCTCCCCTGCGGATCGAGCGCCGTGCTCATCGCGGCGGTCGCGCGGCGGAGATCCTCGCCGTCGAGATGGCTCGAAAGCCGGGGCGCCGGCCGCGCGATGGATCCGGTCACGTCTTCGGGCGCGCCCTTCCACATGTCCGAGGACGAGGAAGACATCGGGATGGCGATCGAGCAGCCGGAGAGCGAACACGCGAGCATCGCCCAAAATGCGCCGGCAAGCGGGATTTGAGCCAGAACGCCGTCGCCTATATGTCTGTTACTCGAGAACTGCAATTCGCCACCTTCGAACGCGACGCGCCCCGCGGGGCGCTCGAGAGGAGATTTTCGCGTGAACGCGTTAACGCCGGGTGACTTTGTCGAAGCCGCCGAGCCTTTCGCATTGTTCGGACAATGGTTCGAGGAAGCCAGCAAGAAAGAACTCAACGATCCCGAGGCCATGGCGATCGCGACCGTCGACCCCGACGGTCTGCCCGACGCGCGCATGGTGCTGCTCAAGGAGTGGAGCGCCAACGGATTCGTCTTCTACACCAACGCCGAGAGCGCGAAGGGCCGGCAGCTGCTCGCCAATATGAAGGCGGCGGCGCTCTTTCACTGGAAGTCGCTGCGCCGGCAGGTGCGGCTGCGCGGCCCCGTCGAGCCCGTGAGCGACGCCGAGTCCGACGCCTATTACGCCAGCCGCCCGCGCGACTCGCGGATCGGCGCCTGGGCCAGCCAGCAGTCGCGCCCGCTCGAAAGCCGCTTCGCGCTGGAAAAGGCCGTCGCCCAATACGCCGCGAAATACGCCGTCGGCGACATTCCGCGTCCGCCCTACTGGCGTGGCTTCCGCATCACGCCGGTCGCCATGGAGTTCTGGCAGGACCGTCCCTTTCGCCTGCACGACCGCGTGCGCTTCTACCGCGACGCGCCCGGCGGCGACTGGCGCAAGGAGCGGCTCTACCCATGAGGCGCGCGGCGGGCGCGGCCGTTCTCGCGAGCGCCCTGCTGCTCTCCGGCGCGGCCGGGGCGCAGGGCATTTTCGACCTCTTCGGCCCCGACCGGCCGGAACGGCGCGCCGCCGCCCCGCGCCCGGCGCGCAAAGCGGAGAAGGCCGAGAAGAAGCGGCAGGAGCCGAAGGCCGCCAAACAGGCCGCCGCACGGGAGGGACGCAAGCGCGACGGCGCGAAGGGTGAAAAAGCGGCGGCCGGGTCGGCGGCTCCCGCCGCCGAGGCGCCCCCGCCGCCCTACGAGCCCCAGCTCGCGCGTCTCTCGGAAGTGATGGGCGCGCTCGCCTTTTTGCGCGACCTCTGCGGCGACAAGGATGGCGACGACTGGCGCGGCGAGATGGCCGCGCTGCTCGACGCCGAGGCGCCGGACGGCCCGCGCCGGGAGAAATTCGTCGCCGCCTTCAACCGCGGCTTCCGCAGCTACGAACTCGCCTACCGGACCTGCACCCCCAACGCCCGAACGGCGACGGCCCGCTATCTGGACGAGGCCGCGAAAATTTCGCGGGACGTCACCTATCGCTTTGGCAGTCCGTAAGATTCTTTTCAAGACTGAATTAACCTTTTGGCAAGAGACGGGTCGCAAGGCGCAAAAGGCTTGTCTAGACTATTTCTCATGACGCAACTGACTATCGCCTCTTTCGACGAGAGCGGCGGCGAGCAACACCGCGCCGCCCTCGCTTATGTGACCGAAGCTTTCGCCGAAGCGATCCTCGCGGGAATCGAGAGCGATTCCTTCGCTCAGGCGGCGCTGGCGGCCGCCCTGCGCGAGCTGGTCGCGACCTATGGCGAGGAGACGGTCGCGAGCCTGGCGGAGGCGTTGCCCGGCCGCATCCGAACCGGCGAATTCACCTTCGCCGCGCGCCATTGAGGCGCCGTTGACGGGGCCGGCGCAAAAGACGACTGACTTTTGCGCGGAAATCGGGCAGAAAAGCCCGGCGTAACGGCGCGGCGGGCGAATTTTTGCGCAGGCCCGCGCGCATATCGGCCCGGCGGAACGGACGCCGCCCCGGATACGACATGTCCCGCACAATCCTCTGTCTCGCTCGCCACGGCGAGACGAACTGGAACATCGAGCGACGCTTCCAGGGCCAGTTCGACATCGCGCTCAACGCGCGCGGCCGCGCCCAGGCGCAGGCGCTGGCCCGCGAACTCGAATCCGCCCACTTCGACCGCGTCTATTCGAGCGACCTGAGGCGCGCGCTGAACACCGCCGCGCCCATCGCCGAAGCGCGGGGGCTCGCGGTGCGGGCGACGCCGCGGCTGCGCGAGAAGGACGACGGCGCCTGGCAGGGCCATACCCACGCCGAGGTCCAGGTCAAATACGCCGACACCTATCGCTTCTACCTGACCCGTCAGCCGGATTTCGCCGCGCCGGAGGGCGAGACGCTGGAGGAATTTTCCCGCCGCATCCGCTCGGTCCTGACCGACATCGCGAAGGAAAGCGCCGGGCTGACCGTGCTCGTCGTCGCCCACGCCGGCGTGCTCGACATCGCCTGGCGCATGGCGACCGGCAAGTCCCTGAGCGACAAGCGCGAGCATCCCGTGCTCAACGCCACGCCGAATTGGATCGCTTATGAAGACGGCGAATGGTCGCTCGTGAGCTGGGCGCGGCCCGACGGGCGCCCCGAGATCGCGGCCCCTTGGGACGGGCTGACCCTGCCGCGCCGGGAAGCGGCCCGCGCGCTGATCGTGAACCCGAAAGGCGAGGCGCTGCTCATGCGATACGCCGGCGGGCTCTCGCCGCATTTCCTCGCGCTCGGCCATCATCATTTCTGGGCGACGCCGGGCGGCGCGCTGAAGGAAGGCGAAAGCTTCGAGGCGGCGCTGCGCCGCGAGGTGCGGGAGGAAACGGGATTGATCGTCGCCGGCGATCCGGGACCGGTCGTCGCCACGCGCGAATTCCCCATGGAGCTCGGCGACGACTGGCAGCAGGCGGTCGAGCGCTATTACCTCATCCGCGCGGAAGAATTCTCCCCCACGCCGCAAAACCTCACCCCGGAGGAGAAACTCCACACGCTCGGCTGGCGCTGGTGGTCGGCGGACGAGATCGCCGCCTCGCAGGAGCTGATCTTCCCCGAGGGCCTCGAGGCGCTTCTGCGCAAATCGGTCGCACAGGGCTGAAGTCCGCGCCCGGCGCTCACGCCTCCTTGCGCGCCGCCTTTAGCTCGGCGATCTGCGCCTCGAAGCCGGCGATCATGGCCCTGTGGCTGTCGATGACCTTCGCACGCGCCTCGGGGTCTTTCGGAAGCCCTTTCCCCGTCTCGAGAAATTCGACGTAGTGGCGCACGGATTTCATGACCGCCTTCGTTTCCTGAATGGCGGATTCGATGTCCTTCTTTTCCTGCTTTGACAAGACGACCCCCTTGAAGCAATCGCCCGGCGCAGGGGCGTCGGGACTCGGAAGCCTCGCACGCCTCGCGCCTCCGTCCAACATTAAGGGAACGGCGCGGGCGAAAGTTCCCGCCATGGGGCCGCGGGCATCGAGAAAGAGCCCCGGCCGCGTCGAATTCCGGCTGCGCCGGCGCTTGCGTCAGGCCGGCGCTTCTCCCACATACTAGCCCAGACATCTGCGCCCGCGCCGATTCCGGGCGGGCGCTTTCATGGGCTGATTGGACGAAAATGCGCGACCCTTACGACGTACTCGGCGTTTCCAGATCGGCGAGCGCGGCCGACATCAAGAAGGCCTACCGCCAGCTCGCGAAAAAATATCATCCCGACCGCAACAAGGACGACGCGAAGGCCAAGGAGCGCTTCGCGGAGATCAACACGGCCTATGAAATCGTCGGCGACGAAAAGAAAAAGGCGCAATTCGACCGCGGCGAAATCGGACCCGACGGCAAGCCGCGCGGCTTCGAGGGCTTCGGCGCCGGGCCGGGCGGCTTCACGCGCGGCTGGCGCGCGACGGGCGCGGGGCCGGGCGGCGAGCAGCATTTCGAATTCAATTTCGGCGGCGGACCGGGCGGCGGGGCCGGCGCCTTCGATCCGAGCGACCTGTTCGCCGATCTCTTCGGCGGACGCGGGCGGCGGGCGCAAGCCGCGCCGACGCGCGGCGACGACGTCGCCGCGACCGCGACCGTGCCCCTCGAAACCGTTGCGAGAGGCGGCTCCGCGCGCGTGATCCTGCCCTCCGGCCGCACGCTCGAGGTGAAAATTCCGGCGGGCGTCGAGGACGGCCAGCAGATTCGCCTGCGCGGCCAAGGCCAGCCGGGACTGCGCGGCGGCGAGCCGGGGGACGCCCTCGTGACGGTGAAGGTCGCCGCCCACCCTTATTTCAAGCTCGACGGGCGCGACCTGCGGCTCGACCTGCCGGTCGCGATCTACGAGGCGGCGCTCGGCGCCAGGGTGCAGACGCCGACGCTCGACGGCAAGGTGGAGCTCGCGATTCCGGCACGGTCGAACGGCGGCCGAATCCTGCGGCTGCGTGGCCGAGGACTGCCGGCGACCGACGGCAAGCCCGCGGGCGACCTCTATGTGACGCTCAGGATCATGCTGCCGGAGGAGCCGGACGCCGATTTCGACGCGAAGATGCGCGACCTGCGGGATCGTCACGGCTACGACCCACGGCGGAAGATGGGGTAATGGCCGGGATGGCTTGACCCGCGCCCGTTTCCGCGCGACTTGAGGGCCAAAGTCCACGGAGCCGCGACGAGAGCCATGACAGACGCCGTCGAAACCCGCCTGCCCGATCCCGTTTCCGCCGAACCTGCGCCGCGCAAGAAAACCTGCGCCGTGCGCATCGGCAAAGGGCCCGGCGCCGTGACGGTGGGGGGCGGCGCGCCCATCGTCGTGCAGTCCATGACCAACACCGACACGGCCGACGTCGACTCGACGGTGACGCAGGTTCTGGCGCTGGCGCAGCAGGGGTCGGAGCTGGTGCGCATCACCGTCGACCGCGACGAGGCCGCGGCGGCCGTGCCGCATATTTTCGAAAAACTGGCGAAGAAGGGCTGCCACGTCCCGCTTGTCGGCGACTTTCATTATATCGGCCACAAGCTGCTGGCCGATCACCCGGCCTGCGCCGAAGCGCTCGCCAAATATCGCATCAATCCGGGCAATGTCGGCTTCAAGGACAAGAAGGACAAGCAGTTCGCCACGATCGTCGAGCTGGCGGCGAAGCATGACAAGGCCGTGCGCATCGGCGCTAATTGGGGCTCGCTCGATCAGGAGCTGCTGACGCATCTCATGGACGTCAACGCGGCCTCCGACCGCCCGATCGACGCCCGCGCCGTGACGCGCGAGGCGCTGGCGCGCTCGGCGCTGATCTCGGCCGCGCGGGCCGAGGAAATCGGCCTGAAGAAGGACCGCATCGTCATTTCAGCGAAAGTCTCGGCGGTTCAGGATCTCATCGCCGTCTATCGCATGCTCGCCGCGCGCAGCGACTACGCGCTGCATCTCGGCCTCACCGAAGCCGGCATGGGCTCCAAGGGAATTGTCGCCTCCGCCTCGGCGCTCGGCGTGCTGCTGCAGGACGGCATTGGCGACACGATCCGCGTCTCGCTGACGCCCGAGCCCGGCGGCGACCGTACGCTCGAAGTGAAGGTCGCGCAGGAAATCCTTCAGACCATGGGCTTTCGCACCTTCGTGCCGCTCGTCGCCGCCTGCCCCGGCTGCGGCCGCACGACCTCGACCGTGTTCCAGGAACTCGCGCGCGACATTCAGGAGCACATCCGCGAGCGCATGCCGGTGTGGCGCGCGCAATATCCGGGCGTCGAGACGCTCAATGTCGCGGTGATGGGCTGCATCGTGAACGGCCCCGGCGAATCGAAACACGCCGATATCGGCATTTCGCTCCCCGGCACGGGCGAAACCCCGGCGGCGCCGGTCTTCATCGACGGCAAGAAGGCGATGACGCTGCGCGGCGAGGGCATCGCGGAAGAATTCACCCGCATCGTCGACGAGTATGTCGCGCGCCGCTATGGCGGCGCGAAGGAAGGCGAGGCGGCGGAATAAGCCCCCTCCCCAGCCCTCCCCCGCTTCGCGGGAGAGGGACAGGGAGGAGGGCGCTTCGGGTCAGCCCAAAGAACCCGACGCCGCGCGCAAGTCGCGCCACGCCGTGGGCTTCAGGCCCGGACTTTTCAAAATCGAATCGAGACTGTTGAACACGAAGGCGCGCGCCGCATGCGCGCCGCATTGGGCCTCGAACGCCCTGCCGCGCAGCTTCGCCACCGTCTCGTTCGTCGCCAGCAGCGCCCGCGCCGGCGCCTCGCCGAAAAGCAGCAGAACCTCGGGCCGCGCCAGCTCGACATGGCGGCGCGCGAAGGGCGCGAAGACCGCCAATTGCTGTGGCGTCATCGACATCACGCCGGGCGGCCGCCAGGGCGAGACGTAAGCCAGATAAGCGCTCTCGCGGGAGCGCCCGATCGCCTTCAGCATATTGTCGAGCAGCCGCGCCTGATCGCCGCAAAAGGCGTCGCCCGTCGATTCCTCCGCGACGCCCGGCGCGCCGTCCAGGACCATGAGCGGGGCGCCGGGGGTTCCGGCGGCGAACAGGAAATGCTGCGCCATCTCGCGGAAGGGCGCGTGCGGGAAATTGGCGAGCGCCGCCGCGAGCTCTGCAAGCGTATCAGCGCCCGTCGCCGCCTGTTCCGCGGCGCGCGCGGCGTCGTCGGCCGCGGCGATGGCGGCAACGGGGCGCGGGCGGGCGGCGGGCGCCGGCGCCGGCGCGCGAGGTGCGAGCGGGGGAGCCGCGACAGGCGCCTCCACCCGCCTCAGGCTTTCGGCGTAGCGATCATGCGGCGTCTCGTCGAGCGCGAGATCGACGCCGCTCTCAACATACCAGTCGAGAAGCGCAAGGAGCGCGGCGCGCGTTTCGGGCGGGTGAGCGAGGGCCATGAACAGAGATTAACGCACCCGTCCCTCGAGGGCGAGGCGGCGGATCAACAGCAGCGAAACGCCCGCCCGCCGCCGGCGCCGAAGCGGGCGTTCTCCCGCGCTCGGAAAAACTCCGCGCGCGACATGATGTTTCGATCCTCATGCTTCGCGCGCATATGCGCGACATAGGCGTCGTAATCGCCCTGCCCGACCATCAGCCGCGCGCCGTCGCGCAGCTTTGTCGCGAGCTTGGAAAGATCAAGCCGGAAGTTACGCTCCTGCGGGCAGCAATTCATCTTCGCTCTCCCGCGTGGTGACGACGTCGCTCGCGCGCGCGGCGCGAATGGATTTGATCGCGAAGCCGAGGATGGACAGAACCAGCGCGATGTAGATCGCGCAGAGGCTCGCGTCGACATAGTCGTTGAAAATCACGCGATGCATCTCCTCGACCGTCTTCGCCGGCGCCGCCAATTGCCCCTTGTCGAGCGCGGCCGCGAATTTCGTGGCGTGGGCGAGGAACCCGATCTTCGGATCGTCGTGGAAAATCTTCTCAAGCCCCGCCGTCATGGTGCAGACGTAAAGCCATGTCGTGGGAATGATCGCGACGAAGGCGTAGCGCTCTCGCTTCATCCGAAAGAGCACGACCGTGCAAAGCGTCAGCGCCATGGCCGCGAGCATCTGGTTGGCGATGCCGAAAAGCGGCCAGAGCGTGTTGATGCCGCCCAGCGGATCGATGACACCCTGATAGAGAAAATAGCCCCAGCCCGTGACGGCGATGGCGGTCGCGGCGAGATTCGGCCCCCAGGCCTGCGTATTGCGGAAGGCGGGCACGAATGTGCCGACGAGATCCTGAATCATGAAGCGCGCGACGCGCGTGCCGGCGTCGATCGTCGTGAGAATGAACAACGCTTCGAACAGGATGGCGAAGTGATACCAGAAGGACATGGCGGTCGCGCCGCCAATGACCTGGGAGAGGATATGCGCCATGCCGACGGCGAGCGTCGGCGCGCCGCCGGTGCGCGAGAGAATGGTCTTCTCGCCGACGTCATGCGCGACGCCCGACAGCGTCTCCGGCGTCACGGCGAAACCCCATGATGAAATGGCCGTCGCGGCCGCCTCGGGCGTCGCGCCGATCACCGCGGGCGCGCTGTTCATGGCGAAATAGACGCCGGGCTCGAGGCAGGTCGCGGCGATGAGCGCCATGATCGCGACGAAGCTCTCCATCAGCATCGCGCCATAGCCGATGAAGCGCGTCTGCGTTTCGTCGGCGATCATCTTGGGCGTCGTGCCGGAGGAAACGAGCGCATGAAAGCCCGACACCGCGCCGCAGGCGATGGTGATGAAGAGGAAGGGGAAGACGCTGCCCGCGAAGACGGGCCCCGTGCCGTCGATGAAGCGGCTCACCGGCGGCATTTGCAGATCGGGCCAGACGATGAAGATGCCGAGCGCGAGCGACAGGATCGTGCCGATCTTGAGAAAGGTGGAAAGATAATCGCGCGGCGCGAGCAGCAGCCACACGGGCAGCACGGAGGCGACGAAGCCGTAAGCGATGAGCATGAAGGCGAGCGTCTCGCCCTTATAGGCGAAGAGCGGCGCCAGCGTCGCGCTCTCGGCGACATTGCGGCCGAAGGCGATGCTGGCGATGAGCAGCACGAATCCGATGACCGACATTTCGCCGATGCGGCCAGGGCGCAGATAGCGTCCATAGACGCCCATGAACACCGCGATGGGCAGCGTCGCGAAGACCGTGAAGGAGCCCCACGGACTGTCGGCGAGCGCCTTCACGACCACGAGCGCCAGCACCGCGAGGAGGATGATCATGATGGAGAGAATGCCCACCATGGCGATGACGCCGGGGACATGGCCCATCTCGGTCTTGATGAGATCGCCGAGCGAGCGCCCGTCGCGCCGCGTCGAGATGAAGAGGACAAGAAAATCCTGCACCGCGCCGGCGAGGATGACGCCCGTCAGCAGCCAGAGCGTTCCCGGCAGATAGCCCATCTGCGCGGCGAGCACGGGGCCGACGAGCGGACCCGCGCCGGCGATGGCCGCGAAGTGATGGCCGAAGAGCACCCATTTGTCGGTGGGGACGTAATCCAGCCCGTCATTGCGCCGATGCGCGGGCGTGCGCCGATTGGCGTCGAGGCCGAGCACCGTGTCGGCGATGAAGCGCGAATAGAAGCGATAGCCGATGGCGTACACGCTGACCGCGGCGGTCACGAGCCACATGGCGTTGACCGGCTCGCCCCGCGCGGCGGCGAGCGTATAGAGCGCGAAGAGAGCAAGGAAGAAGACGAGCGCCCAAGGGGCGAGTGAAAGCGGCGAGTGTGGGCGGCTCTGCATCGGATCTCTCGGGCGGGCGCCTGCGAGTCGCGCGAAGGTCGCGATCCCGGGCGGCGGCTTGACGAAGGGGCAGATTAGGAGAGCGCTTCTTCCGCTTCAACCGCGCCGGACGCAAAAAGAAACGGCGCGCCCCGGCAAGGGCGCGCCGCAAATTTCACGAAGCCGTCGGGGCTCACTGCGCCTCGTCGCCCTGGTGGCTGCCGCCCTCGTCGACAGTTCCCCGGCGCTGATCGTTGTTGCCGCCGCCATTGTCCCAATCGTGGTCGTCCGCGAAGGCGGAGCCGACGGACGCGAACATGGCGAGAAGAAAACACAGGATGAGGGACTTTTTCATTGCATTTCTCCGTTGTCGACCGCGAAGGACGCTCTTGCGCCTTCGGGAATTAGGACCGCGCGATCGCGCGGGAGAAGCCGGTGGGCTCAGACGCTCTCCGGCGGGCTTTCGTCATTCGGACAGGCGCAGCTTGCCGAGGCCGATGCCGATCGTCGAAAAGGCGGCGTTCAACTGGCTCGCGTTTTCCACGGCGAAGTAATGGCTCTCGTTCGTGGCGCAGCTTTTCATGAGATCGAGTCCTTGCTGGTCGATCGGGTCCGTCGGCGTCGAAAAGCCGATCGTGAAGACTTCGACGCCGGCCGCCTTGGCGTTGGCGCAGGCCTGAAGCGTGAGCTCGTCTTGCGCCTCGCGCGACTTGGAGAGATAGCTCTGGCTGGAATTCCTCGCCGCGGTCAGCTGGGTCTGGTAGTCGACGCGATCGCCGGCGCGACCATCGGGCAGGCGCAGGTTCTTTGCGCCATTGTAGGTGTAATAGCCGAGCGCTTCGTAATCCGAACCAACGACCGTATTGGGATAGGCGCCCCAATTGTTGAAGCCGTCGGTCATGAACACCATGATCTTGCGGTTGTTCTGCGCGTTGTAGGCGCGGCCGTCGCCGAAAGGCCCATTCGGGGAAATCGTGCGCCAGCCCCACATGAAGCCTTCATGCAGATTGGTGTTGCCGTTGGCCACGAGCTGATTGATCTTGTTGTTGATCGCTGTCTGCGAAGCGGTTAGCGGCATCAGCGTCTGCGTCGACGGATCGGGGCAGAAGGCGCTGGGTCCGAAAAACGCCGTCGGACCATAGCTGCCGGTCCTCGACGCTGTCGGCAAATATTTGCAGGCGCGCGACAGGCTGTTCCAGCCGCCGGAAGCGGTGTCCGAGCACGTATAGGTCGTGACATTTTTTCCGCCGACCTTTGTCGTCACGCCGCCATTGTCGTCGATGTAATTGTTGTTGTTGTAGCCAGTCGGCTCGTCGGGCGCGAGATAGGGCACGAACAGCGTCTCGGGATCGGACGACGCGGGCGTGAAATCCTGCACATTCTTCGGATAGACTGGCGCTTCGAAGCAGCCGCGCCAGTCCATGGCGGCGTTACGCTGTTTCAGCTTGTTGAAAATATCGAAGCGATTGGTGAAGCCGACGGCGTTGGCGGCCGACTTGCCGCCGAAAGCGATCCAGTGCTGCGAATTGTCGCCGTTGAGATCAATCCATGACAGCGAACGGTTCGACGACACGGCCGGATCGACCGCGACGACCGCGCCTGCAAAAGGGGTGATCGAGAATTCGACCTTGCCAGGCGCCCGCGTGAACATCGTCGCGACGAAGCTCGTCGCGGCGCTTTTCAACGCGGCGAGTTTCGTCGTGCCGCTGGTGCTGCCGGACATGGAGCCGGAATTGTCGACGACGAGAGCGATTTCGAACGTCGTATTCGGATCGAGCCCGCCCGCGAGATTGGCGCAGGCCCGCGCATTGGAGGTCAGCGTCGGAAGTCCGGTCAGCCGCAGGAAAGACGTCGACATCTGGGTTTGCGAGGTCGCGCAGAAGGTCTGCTTGTCGGCGGCGATCGACGCCGCGGTGACCTGCGCGGACGACATGCCGGGCTGCGACTGCAGGGCGACCTGCATTTGCGCGAGCGCCTGCGCATCCGTCGTCTGCGTCGTCAGCTTCGAGGCGACCCTGAGAGCGGCCGCGTCGGTCGCTTTCTGAAGGTTGCTGCGCATTTGCGCCACGCGCGAGAAATCGACGCCGGCCCCGGCGAGCAGCATCACCGGAAGGAATGTCAGGCCAAAGATGATTCCAACCGTGCCGGAGCAGTCGGTGTGAAAGAAAGGCGCTGAGCGCAGCTTGTGCATGAACTTTTTCGTCATCTCGATAAACTCCACCGCCAGTCTCCCGCCGCGAAGCGACGACGGTTTGCGACCATCCGACAAATGCTAGTCGTCGTCATTTGAAATCAGTTTCGATTTGAATGGAATCTCGACCGAACGGCATGGTGATCGGGTTCTGAATCGGTTCGACGCATTTTTCGCAGCGTTTTAAGCGCTTTTTAGGAATCGACGGCGGCGCCGTCCGAGATATCGACGCCGCGTGATCGCCAAGCCGGCAATCGCGCTCGTCTTTTTCAGGGCGCCGATTTCCGCGCGCCGCGCATTCACTGCGGCGCAATCCGTAAACCATATTCGCGCGCGGCGTTCGGCGATGAGCCCGCAGGCGTCTGTATTGCATCCTCGGCGCCTTTTTCCCGGGCCTCACAATCAGACTTGATCGCGGCTCATCGCCGTGCAAAGCGAACGGGCGCCCGAAACGGCGCCCGGAAACCATCGTATTCTTGCGGCCGCGTCGTCTATTGAAACACGCGCACGGTGCGCGTCGCGCCGAAGGGCCGGACGCCCAGATCTCCGCAGCCGTCGATCGCGAGATAGGAGTCGCCGATGAAGGTCAGCGTGTCCGCGATCAGATGCGAGCATTTGCCGCTTGCGCTGTTTCCGCCGGAGAAGCGAACGTCCGCTTCGGGAAGATAGATCGCGCCCGTGATGTCCTGACTAGCCCCCCCGTTCAGTTTGAACGCCTGACCTGTCGGCATGGCGCGGTCGCCGTAGAGAACGACCCCGCCGATTCCGCCGGTCGCCGCGGCCTTCGCCGGCGTCGGCGCCTTGAGCGAGACGCGCGCGCCGCCGTTGATCGTCAGCGTCGGCCAGTTGCCGCCCGTGCTGGAGGTGAAGACGATCGTGACATCCTCGCCGGTCAGCTTCGCCTGGCCGTTGATCGTAAAGGCGCCGCGATCCATCACATAGAGACCGGGCTTCAGTTTGACCTCGGCGTTCGAATTCACCGAGAACCCGTTGCAATAGACGCCGGGATTCAACTCGTCGTTGACGGAGGTTGAATAGTTGTTTTTCGTACAGGCGGAAAACGCCGGAACCTCGATGTCGAGATAGGGGTCGTCCGTGCGCGGCTGCCCTTCGAGAACGCCCTGGGAAGCGTGAATCTTGTTGATTCCCCGCACATGGCCATGCACCGCGATGCGATGCGCCCAGAGCTCCGCGCTGCCGCTCACGTCGAGCGCCTGGCTCGAGGCGGAATTGCCATAAATGTTGCAATTGTTGAGAACCACGTCGGCGTGGCCGTTGTACCAGACGGCGTTGACCGCGGATTCGTTGAGCGACAACACGCAGCCGCCGCCGCCCGCCTTGACGTTCGCGGCGCTCGCCGTCGCGCTGGCCGACACGTTGATATTGTCGAAATGCGCGAATTTCATCACCGACGTCGCAACCGTCCCCGTCGCGGAGACGCGGAAGCGATCCGTCGCGGGCTCCGTCTCCGCGACCGAGACGGCGTAGCGCTGCGCCGCAGCGCCGAGCTTCGCGTTGACAATGTTGGCGGCGATCTGCTGGCGGGCCGTCTGGGTGAGCCCGGGCGCGCTCTGCGCCACGGCGATCGACGCCGAGTCGACGGCGCTCTGAAGCCGGGTGCGCAAGGCGGCCGCGTTTCGATAATCGATCGCCATGCCCATCATCAACATGGCCGGAATGAACGACAGGCCGAAAATGACGCCGACCGTGCCCGACCTGTCGCTATGGAATCCGGCGCGGCGATGCGCGTTGCGAACTGAATCGTGAGCCAACATATCCCCCTCCGGCAAATCCGCGACGCTATTGGCGCGCGTCGTGGCAAATCCAATGGGGCGATTTAGAGAGATCCCGTTTACGATTGAAACGGAGAAGGACTCGCGTAGTCAGCGAATATTGAAACGAACCGGGATGTTTCGAGTTTTGTTTTAGGCGTTATTTAATCAAGACGCCCCGCAATCGACGACAGGCGCGACGCGCGCCTTTCTCATTTTCGCGTCAAACAGATGACTTTCCGGCCTGCCGTCGCAGGGCCCGGTTTCAGGTCGGAACGTTCTTCTTTCGGCGAAAAAATCCGGTAACCATAAAGGAATCGGACAAGAAATTGCTAAGGTTGCCGCCGGCGATGCGCGCAAGGCGCACCGCCGGCGCAGAGTTAATCATTCCGCCGCGAGAGCGGCCGGCTCGTAATTGAGGATCGGCGCGAGCCAGCGCTCGACCTCCGACACCGCCATGCCCTTGCGGCGCGCATAATCCTCGACCTGATCGCGCTCGACCTTCGCAACGCCGAAATAATGCGCCTGCGGATGGCCGATATAGAGCCCGCTGACCGAGGCCGCGGGGGTCATGGCGTAGCTTTCCGTGAGCTTCACGCCGGTGCGCTTTTCGACGTCGAGCAGACGGAAGAGCGTCTCCTTCTCCGTATGGTCGGGCTGGGCGGGATAACCGGGCGCGGGGCGGATGCCGGCGTAAGGCTCGGCGATCAGATCCTCCGGCCGGAAGGCCTCGTCCCGGCCATAGCCCCAGAACTCGCGGCGCACACGCTCGTGCATCCTTTCGGCGAAGGCTTCGGCGATCCGGTCGGCGAGCGCCTTCACCATGATCGAGCCGTAGTCGTCATTGGCGCGGGCGTAGCGGGCGGATATTTTCTCCTCCTCGGCGCCCGCGGTGACGACGAAGGCGCCGACATAATCCGCCTTGCCGCTCTCCTTCGGCGCGACGAAATCGGCGAGCGCAATATTCGCCTTGCCGTCGCGCTTGCCGAGCTGCTGGCGCAGCGTGAAGAAGGTCGCCAGCCGCTCGTTGCGCGACTCGCCCGTATAAAGCGCGATGTCGTCGCCCACGCTATTGGCGGGCCAGAAGCCGATGACGGCCTTCGGCGTGAACCAGCGCTCCTCCACGATGCGCTTCAGCATCGCCTGCGCGTCGTCGAAGAGACGGCGCGCCGCCTCGCCCTTTTCCGGATCGTCGAGCAGCGCCGGATAGCGGCCCTTGAATTCCCATGTCTGGAAGAAGGGCGTCCAGTCGATGTACGGAACGAGTTCCGCAACGTCGTAGCTCGCGAAGGCGCGAGCGCCCATGAAGCCCGGCTTCGTCGGCTCATAGGCCGCCCAGTCGATCTTGTAGGCGTTCTTTCGCGCGGTCTCGATCGAAACGCGCTGCTTGTCCGCCTGCGCGCGCGCGTGAGCCTCCGCAACGCGCTCATATTCGGCGCGCGTCTCCGCAATGTAGTCGCCGCGCGTCCGCTCCGAGACGAGCGCCTGCGCCACGCCCACGGCGCGGCTCGCGTCCGTCACATAGACCGCCTGTCCGCGGCGATAATTGGGGCTGATCTTCACCGCCGTATGCACGCGGCTCGTCGTCGCGCCGCCGATGAGCAGCGGCACGTCGAGGCCTTCGCGCTCGAGTTCCGATGCGACGAAACACATTTCATCGAGCGAGGGCGTGATGAGCCCGGAGAGGCCGATAAGATCGACCTTCTCTTTCTTTGCGGCTTCGAGAATCTTCGCGCAGGGCGTCATGACGCCGAGATCGATGACCTCGAAATTGTTGCAGCCCAGCACCACGCCGACAATGTTCTTGCCGATGTCGTGCACGTCGCCCTTCACCGTGGCGAGCAGGATCTTGCCGGCGGAGGAGCGCTCGCTCTTGTCCGCCTCCATGAACGGCATGAGATAAGCGACCGCCTGCTTCATCACGCGGGCGGATTTGACGACCTGCGGCAGGAACATCTTGCCCTGTCCGAAGAGATCGCCGACGACATTCATGCCGTCCATCAACGGGCCCTCGATGACGTCGAGCGGGCGCGTCGAGCGCTGGCGCGCCTCCTCGACGTCGATCTCGATATAATCGGTGATGCCGTTGACGAGCGCATGTTCGAGACGCTTCTCGACGCTCTGTTCACGCCAGGCCGCGTCCTTCTCTTGCGCCTTGGCGCCGCCGCCCTTGAACTTCTCCGCCGCCTCGACGAGGCGCTCGGTCGCGTCCTTGCGACGGTTCAACACGACGTCTTCGCAGAGTTCGCGCAGCTCCGGGTCGATCTTCTCATAAACGGCGAGCTGGCCGGCGTTGACGATGCCCATATCCATGCCCGCTTGAATGGCGTGATACAGGAACACGGAATGCATCGCCTCGCGCACGGGCTCGTTGCCGCGGAAGGAGAAGGAGAGGTTCGACACGCCGCCAGAGACATGTGCGTAAGGCAGATCGCGCTTGATGATCCGCGCGGCCTCGATGAAATCGACGCCGTAATTTTCATGCTCCTCGATGCCCGTCGCCACGGCGAAGATGTTCGGGTCGAAGATGATGTCCTGCGGCGGGAAGCCGACGACTTCCGTGAGAATCCTATAGGCTCGCTTGCAGATCTCAACTTTTCGATCAAGCGTGTCGGCCTGGCCGGTTTCGTCGAAGGCCATGACGACGACCGCGGCGCCATAGCGGCGCACTTTCTTTGCGTCCTCGATGAATTTCTCCTCGCCTTCCTTCAGCGAGATGGAGTTCACGACGCCCTTGCCCTGCAGGCATTTCAGGCCCGCCTCGATCACCTCGAATTTCGACGAGTCGACCATCACCGGCACGCGGGCGATGTCGGGTTCGGCGGCGAGAAGATTGAGGAAGTCTATCATCGCCTGCTGCGAGTCGAGCAGGCCCTCGTCCATATTGACGTCGATGACCTGCGCGCCATTGGCGACCTGATCGCGCGCGACGTCGAGCGCCGCCGCATAATCGCCATTTGTGATGAGCTTGCGGAACTTGGCCGAGCCCGTGACATTGGTGCGCTCGCCGACATTGACGAAGGGAATGTCCTTCGTCAGCGCAAAGGGCTCGAGGCCCGAGAGACGCAGCATCGGCTCGATCTTCGGCACGATGCGCGGCTTCATGCCTTTCACCTTCTGGGCGATGGCGCCGATGTGATCGGGGGTCGTGCCGCAGCAGCCGCCGAGGATGTTGACGAGGCCGGCCGACGCGAATTCGCCGACGAGCTCCGCCATATATTCCGGGCTCTCGTCATAGAGGCCGAATTCGTTGGGCAGGCCGGCGTTCGGGAAGGCGCAGACGCGCGTATCGGCGACGCGGCCAATCTCGGCGATGTGCTGGCGCATCTCGCGGGCGCCGAGCGCGCAATTGAAGCCGATCGAAAACGGCTTGGCGTGGGCGAGCGAATTCCAGAAGGCGACCGAGGTCTGCCCCGAGAGCGTGCGGCCCGAAAGATCGGTGATGGTGCCCGAAATCATGATCGGGAACCGCGTGCCCACTTCCTCGAACGCGTCTTCCAACGCATAGATCGCCGCCTTGGCGTTCAGCGTGTCGAAGATCGTCTCGACCAGCATGATGTCGGCGCCGCCCGCGATGAGGCCGAGCGCCTGCTCCTTGTAGGCGGCGCGCAGCTCGTCGAAAGTGACGGCGCGATAGCCGGGATTCGACACGTCCGGCGAGATAGAGGCCGTGCGGTTGGTCGGACCCATCGAGCCGGCGACGAAACGGCGCACGCCCGTCGCGGCGGCGACTTCGTCTGCCGCTTCCCGCGCGAGCTTCGCGCCTTCGCGGTTGAGTTCGAAGACGATGGATTCGAGGCCGTAATCCGCCTGCGCGATCGTCGTCGCGCTGAAGGTGTTGGTCTCGATGATGTCCGCGCCGGCTTCGAGATACTGCTTGTGGATCGCCTTGATCGCTTGCGGCTGCGTGAGGATCAGCAGGTCGTTATTGCCCTTGAGATCCTTCGCGTGATCCTTGAAGCGCGCCCCGCGAAAATCATTCTCCTGGAAGTTGTGGCGCTGGACCATCGTGCCCATGGCGCCGTCGAGAATCAGGATTCGGCTCGTCGCCGTTTCTTCGAGCGCCTTGAGGATTTTCGGACCGTAATTCTTGTCGAAGGTCATGCGTCTACTTTCTCGCGAACGGGACGAACGCCGAGGAGATGGCAAATGGCGAAGACCATATCGGCGCGGTTGTTGGTGTAGAAATGAAACTGATCGACGCCGGCGCGGGCGAGGCCCATCACCTGCTCGACAGCTGTCGTCGCGGCGACGAGGGCGCGCGTTTCCGGATCGTCGTCGAGGCCGTCGAAACGCTCGGAGACCCAGCGCGGCACGCTGGCGCCAGCCTTGGCCGCGAAATTGGCGACCTGCCTGAAATTGCGGATCGGCATGATCCCCGGCACGATCGGAATCGCAATTCCCCGCGCGCGCGCTTTGTCGAGGAAGCGGAAATAGATGTCATTGTCGAAGAAGAACTGCGTGATGGCGCGCGTCGCGCCCGCGTCGATCTTCGCCTCCAGCGCGTCGAGATCCTGCTCGATCGACCGGCTTTCGGGATGGCCCTCGGGATATGTCGAAACGGAAATCTCGAAATCGCCGATCTTCTTGATGCCGCGCACGAGATGGGTCGACGAGGGATAGCCGAGCGGGTTCGGCATAAAGGGCGCGCCGACGCCGCCCGGGGGGTCGCCGCGCAGAGCGACGATGTGGCGAACGCCCGCCGCCCAGTAATTGCGCAGGATTTCATTCGTTTCGTCCTGAGAGGCGGAGACGCAGGTCAAATGCGCGGCCGGCTTCATCGACGTCTCCCGCGCGATGCGCGCGACGATTGCGTGGGTGCGCTCGCGGGTGGAGCCGCCGGCGCCATAGGTGACGGAAACGAAATGGGGCTTCAGCGCCTCGAGACGTTTGACCGTCTCCCAGAGCTGCGTCTCCATTTCCGGCGTCTTGGGCGGAAAGAATTCGTAGGAGATGTTGAACCGCTGGCCGGAAGCGGTCGGATGAAGCGCGTTGAACATCAGGCGGTCTCGTAAGATGAAGCGGGGATCGGGTCGGCGACGACGCGCGGATCGCGTGCGAGCCACAGCGAAACGGTGAGCTTGGCGCCTTCGCGGGAGTCGGGCGCAAGCTCGCGGCGCAGGACGGTTTCGAGGCCCGCCTGGGCGAGCAGGCCGACGATCTCCTGTTCGGAAAAACCGAGCCGCCGATGGGCATGCTTGTCGCGCAGCGCTTCCTCGTTGTGAGGCGCGAAATCGACAACGAGCAGCCGGCCGCCCGGCGCGAGCACGCGCGCCGCCTCGCGAAGGGCGCGCGCGGGATCGTCGAGATAATGCAGCACCTGATGCATGACCGCGAGATCGACGGAATTGCGCTCGACCGGCAGCGCGTAGATGTCGCCTTGCCGGAGCTGGACGTTGCGCAGGCCCGTCTCCTCAAGCCGCCCGCGCGCGACGGCCAGCATGGCCGGCGAGAGGTCTACTCCGATCGCGCGCTCCGCGAGGGGAGCGAAAAGTTCGAGCATCCGCCCGGCGCCGGCGCCGAGATCGAGCAAAGTGCGAACGGGCGCCGGGCCGACGGCCTCGCGCATGGCTTCTTCGACGAGGGCCTCCGGCACATGTAGGGAGCGTATGTCGTCCCATTCCGCGGCATGGGCGGCGAAATAGCGGGCCGCGGCGTCGGCGCGCGCGTGGCGGACTTCGGCGAGCCGCGCCTGATCGCTGGCGAGAACGGGGTCTTTCGGGTCGAGCCAGGCCGAAATTTCTCTCGCGATTGCGCCGGCGGCGCCGGCCGGAGAAAGGCGGAAAAACGCCCAAGCGCCCTCGCGGCGGCGCTCCACCAGGCCAGCCTCCACAAGAAGCTTGAGGTGACGGGAAACCCGCGGCTGAGACTGGCCGAGGATCGTCACGACCTCGCTCACCGTGAGCTCCGATTGGGAAAGGAGGGCCAGGAGGCGCAGGCGCGTCTCCTCCCCCGCGGCGTTGAGCGCCGCGAGCGCCGGCTCGAGTTTGAGGGAGTTGGAGACGGGCATCCGATCCTCAAATAAGATATAAAGATATATATATGCGTTGATCGACCCTAAGGCAAGCTCGAAATCGCCGCCCGTTTTGAAGGCGGAAACTGCTTCAACTTGCCGCTTGACGAGAGTCGGAAGCGGGCGCATCCTTTTCCTACATCGCAACCGCTTCGACATCGGGTCGGAGCGGACCGTTCGGGCGGGACCTCGACGCGGCCGCGATCAAGGAGACATCGACGAACTCCCCTGTCGTCGGTGGAACCGGCAAAATTGTTGCGAGAGGAGCATGACGCCACCGGGTCAGATCGTTTGACCGGCGTTTCGTTCCGGTCAAGGCGGGAAATCGGGTTCAGCGCTGCCCGATAAGCTCCCGAACACCCACAAGAAGACCTCCTGTCAGCGGGCGGCTCGCCGCGAAGGCCAAGCAGCGGTCGCCCTGATCCCAAGCTGGACCATCCCAGAGCGCTTCCCATAGAGGAAGCAGTGTGGGCCCCGTGCGCATCAGGCGACGGGGCCTTTCGCTTTTTTCGCGCCCGCCTCCGTCCAGGCGAACCGCTTTCCATATGCGGCCCGGCGGACGCCGGCCGATCCCGCGTCTGCCCAAAAAGCAGAACGGCCGCCCGAAGGCGGCCGTCCGGTTCGAAGGAAAAGGCGTTCCGCTTACGCCGGGGCCTTCTCTTCCTCGCCGGCGACGACTTGCAAGAAGGTCTCGGCCGCCTCGCGGCGCTCGAAAACGTGCGGCTGCAGGCCGCGCTTGGCCATAGCCTCCTTCATCTTCATGCGGGCGAAGGCCGACGTCGCGTAGCGGGTCGTCGTCAGATAATAGTGCTGGCTCAAATATTCGATCATCTCGGCGTAATCGTCGTAGAGCGCCTCGTTGATGTGCGCGCCGTCGTGATTGACCACAGAGTTCACGCGCTTGCCGACCTTTTCGCAGGCCGTGACGAGCGCCTTGCGCATCTCGTCGACATCCTTCTTGGTGCGCGCGTGCCAGCCCTCGAGGTTCAGGAACAGGATGTTGCGGGCCGGATCATAGCTGATGCGCTGATCGAGATTCAGATTCAGCAGATCGTTCATCAGCCCCATGGGCTCGTCGATGAAGATGCGCTTGTCCATCAGGACCGGCTCGTTGATGATCGGCTTGAAGTCCATGAAGGGCAAGATGTGCTTGTCGATGTCGACGCCTGGCGCGACCTCGATCAGCTCCAGCCCCTTTTCCTTGAGCTGGAATACGCAGCGCTCGGTCACGTAATAGACCGGCTGCTTGCGCTTCTGGGCGAATTTGCCGGAGAAGGTGATCTGCTCGACGGAGTTCAGGAACTTCTTGTTCCGGCCTTCCTGAACGATGTTGACCTTGCCGTCCGCGATCTCGACGCGCAGGCCGCCATTGGTGAAGGTGCCGGCGAAGACGACAAGGCGGGCGTTCTGGCTGATGTTGATGAACCCGCCGCAGCCATTGAGGCGGCCGCCGAACTTCGAGGTGTTGACATTGCCCTGCAGGTCGCATTCGGCCATGCCCAGACAGGTCATGTCGAGGCCGCCGCCGTCATAGAAGTCGAACTGCTGATTCTGCTGAATGATGCAGTCGGCGTTGGTCGCCGCGCCGAAGCTCGAGCCCGAGGCGAGCACGCCGCCAATGGCCCCGGCCTCCGTCGTCAGCGTGATGTAGGGCGTCAGCTTCTCTTCATTGGCGACGGCGGCGATGCCTTCCGGCGCGCCGACGCCGAGGTTCACGACGCCGTTCGGCGGCAGTTCAAAGGCCGCGCGCCGGGCGATGACCTTGCGCTCGTCAAGCGGCATTTTGGCGAGCTTTTCCACCGGCACGCGAATTTCGCCGGCGAGCGCCGGGTTGTAGATCACGCCGTAGTTCATACGGTGCATTTCCGGCGGATCGGCGACGACGACGGCCGAAACGAGAATGCCCGGCACATGCACGTCCTTGGGCTTGATCGAGCCCTGTTCGACGATGCGCTCGACCTGCGCGATGACGAGGCCGCCGTTGTTGTGGGCGGCCATGGCCTGGGCGAGATTGTCGAGGACTAGCGCCTCCTTCTCCATCGAGATATTGCCGGAAGGATCGGCCGAGGTGCCGCGAATGAAGGCGACGTCGATCTTGGTGGCGATGTAGAACAGCCACTCCTCGCCTTGAATATTGTGGTATTTGACGATGTCCTCGGTCGTAACCTCGTTCACCTTGCCGCCGCCGAAGCGCGGATCGACATAGGTGTAGAGGCCGACCTTGGAGAAGAGGCCGGGCTGGCCCGAGGCGCAGGCGCGGTAGAGCTGCGAAATAACGCCCTGCGGCAGGTTGTAGCCGAGAATCTTGTTCTCCTGCGCGGCCTGGGCGACTTTCGGCATGCGGCCGAAATTGGCGGCGATGACGCGCTTCAGCAGGCCCTCGTGATGGAAGCGGCCCGTGCCGAGGCCCTTCGAATCGCCGGCGCCGGCGGTCATGATGAGGGTGAGGTCGCGCGGATGCTGCGTCTCGACGAAGCGCTTCTCGAGCGCGGCGTGCAACGCCTCGGGAATGCAGCTCTGGACGAAGCCGGTCGTGGTGACAACGTCGTTGTCGCGAATGAGCGCGATCGCCTCGTCGGCGCTGATCACTTTATTGTTCGCCATGTCCTAAGGGTTCCCCTGCAAGTCCGCTCTCTAGGCGCGGGCGCCCATGGCGCAGCCGTCTCGGCGGTCTTCGTGCCCGAATAACAGGCGCAAGCGTAGAGACCGCGCCCCGGAATCGCAATAGCGGCGATGCGCCGCATGTTTTTCAGTCGCCGCGATAGACGCATCCCTCGAAACAGCTGTCGCGGAAAATCCCGACTTCCGCAAGGGCGGGCAGCGACCCGGAAAGGTCGCGCCAGATATAGACGCAGAGATTTTCGAGCGTCGGCTTGCCAAGCCCCTCGAGGTCGTTGAGGAAGGAATGGTCGAGCCTCTCGCGCAGCTCCGCGAGGCGCCGGCCGAGCTTGCCGAGGTCGATCACCCATTGCTCCTCGGGTTGGCGCTCGCCGCGCAAGGTCACGCGCACGCGGAAGGAGTGCCCGTGCAGGTTGCGGTATTTGCCGCCGTCCTTCGCCTCCGGGTCGTAGAGGGCGTGCGCCGCCTCGAAATAGAATTCGCGGTAAACCTCGAAACTCGCCACGTCTTCGTCCTTTCCCGCCGCGGCAGGGACGGAGTTATTTCACCCCGATCATTTTGTGAGTCTGCGGCGACAGCCGCCAGCGCGGATGCGTCAGACAATAGTCGACCGCAGCTTTCGTATTGCGCAGAATTTCAGGCCCGTCCATGGGCTGCAGCAGGAAATGGCGGAAGTCGAGCCCTTCGTACTGCGCCGGATCGACGCCCTCCTGCGGATAGACGAGCTTCAATTCGTCGCCCCGCGTCTGGGCGAGCGTCGCGCCGGCCTTGGGGGAGACGCAGATCCAGTCGAGGCCGGGCGGCGCGGGAAGCGTCCCGTTCGTCTCGACGGCGATCTCGAAGCCCTGAGCATGGAGCGCCGCGACGAGCGGCGGGTCGATTTGCAGCAGCGGCTCCCCGCCGGTAAGCACCGTAAAGCGCTCCTCCCGCTCTTCGCCCCAAAGCGCCGCAAGATGGGCGGCGAGCGCTTCGGCCGTCGCGAACTTCCCGCCCCCCTCGCCGTCCGTCCCGACAAAATCCGTGTCGCAAAAGCGGCATTGGGCGCTCGCGCGGTCCTGTTCCCTCCCGCTCCAGAGATTGCAGCCCGCGAAACGGCAGAAGACCGCGGCGCGGCCCATATGCCGCCCCTCGCCCTGCAATGTCTTGAAAGCTTCCTTGATCGTATAGGCCATGGAGGTCGGCGCCCGCCGCGCCCTGATGGGCGGCGCACGAGCGCTCTAGCGCCTTGTCGCCGTCCGGTCCAGCGCGGACGGCGGGCCTCACCCCTTCTTGGGCGGTTCGTCGTCCTTTTCCTTCGGCTCCTGCGGCTGCGGGCGCGGGTCGAGGCTGCGGATATAGGTCACGATGTCGTCGATCTCCCTGCGGGAGAGATGCATGTCCGGCATGGGCGGATGGGGGTCGACGAGGAAATTGCCGATCTGCTTCTTGTCGGGGCGGCGCTGGGCGATGTCGAAAAAGGACGGCGCGTCGGCCATGGCCGAGGTCTGGTCCTTCGCGACCACATGGCAGCTCGCGCACCAGCGTTTGGCGATGACGCCGCCCTTCTGGACGTCGCCCGCCAGCGCGGGCGCCGCGGACAAGGCGCAGGCGAAGCCGATGAGGGTCGTCGCGCGAAAAACTGAAGCCATGCGTCTTTCCTTGTTGACGCCCGCCAGCGCAGCCGATTCGCGCCGCGAGCGGATCATGATGAAAGCACAACTCGCGCGCCGTGAGAATCGCCTTGGCGGTTCGCGCCAGACGCCAGCCTGACCAGACGATCGCTCGCCTTGATGCATTTCCGCAACAGCGAATGTGCTCAACTTGCAACAGTGAAAAAGTTTAGATTGTGTCCAATCGACCGGATCGGGGAAGCCCCTTTTCAGCCATAAAACCTGAGCTAAGGTCCGATCGTCACTTGCTCACCCAGACGCGGGAAGACACCGCCGGCGGCGCCTCGCCACGGCGGCGCACGATCCCATTTCTCTCGATAGGCGCGCGGGTAGTCGGTTGGCGTCGGTTGTCGCTTGGGCGAGGGCGCCGTTTTTGGCGTCTCGGGTTGAGAAAGTCGGGTCGGATATGGTCGGGTTTGCGCAAAAGGACGTGTTCTCCGCCGTTTCGCAAAAGCTCAGGCGCGTCGCGCTGCCAGCCGGTCTGTTCGCCGCCAGCCTGACGATGCTGATGACGGCCCTCGTCGACCCCGCGCCGGCCCTCGACGCGCCCGCCGCCCGCCCGCCGGAGACGACGCCCCTGCCGATGTTCAAGAATCCGCGCGCCGCCCTGCGCGCCGGAATCGAGAGCTATCACGCCGGCGACGCCGGCGCGTCCGTCACGGCCCTGCGCTATGCGGCGGAAGGCGGCGAGCCGCTCGCCCAATGGAAGCTTGGCCGCATGTACGCGGAGGGCGACGGCGTCGCCCGCGACGACGCCAAAGCCTACGACTATTTTTCGAAGCTCGTCGAGCATTTCGCGGACGAGGAGCCGGACCCGCGCGAGCGCTCGGTGGCGGCGCACGCCTTCGTCGCCGTCGGCCTCTATCTCCGCGACGGGCTTTCCGCCGCGAAGATCGAACCCGACCTCGACCGGGCCTTCGAGCTCTTCCGCTATGCGGCCACCTATTTCCGCAACGCCGACGCGCAATATCACCTTGCGCGCATGTATCTCGACGGCGCCGGCGTGAAGAAGGATCTCCGCCAGGGCGTCAACTGGCTGGAGCTCGCCGCGCGCAAGGGCCATCCTCAGGCGCAGGCGGTGCTCGGGCGGCTGATGTTTAGCGGCGAGGCGGGCGGGACGGCGCAGAAGCCGCGCGGCCTCATGTATCTGACGCTGGCGCGCGACGCCGTGGCCGGCTCCGCGAGCGAGCAATGGATCGTCGACCTCCACGCCAAGGCGCTCGCGGCGGCGAGCGAAGCGGACCGCAGGGCGGCCGTCGCCATGCTCGAGGATTACCTGCGCGAGCGCGACTGACTGCTCAGCCGGATGACGCCGCCGCGCCCCGGAACTTTACGGGAATGAGCAGGCGGCGCGTCCCGTCCGGACCCGCCGGCGGAAAGCGGCCCGCGCGTATATTGACCTGTATCGACGGCAACAGCAGACGCGGCGCGGCGAGCTCCCTGTCGCGCGCCTCGCGCGAAGCGACGAATTCCTCCTCCGTCACCCCGTCGCGGATCTGCACGTTTTTGGCGCGCTCCTCCGCGACGGTCGTCTCCCAGAGATAGACGTCGCGCCCCGGCGCCTTATAGTCGTGGCACATGAAAAGCCGGGTCTGCGGCGGCAGGTCGAGCAGCCGGCGAATCGACCGGTAGAGCGTCCGCGCGTCGCCGCCGGGGAAATCGGTCCGGGCGGTTCCGTAGTCCGGCATGAAGAGCGTGTCGCCGACGAAAACCTCGTCGCCGATTTTGTACGAAACGCAGGCTGGCGTGTGGCCGGGCGTGAAGAGAACCTCGACCTCGAGCCCGCCGATGGCGAAACGTTCGCCATCCTTGAAGAGCCGGTCGAAATCCCGGCCGTCGGGCGCGATGTCCTGCGCCAGAAAGACGGGACGGAAGATGTCCTGCACCTTCCCGATATGCTCGCCGATGCCGATGCGGGCGCCGGTCGCCGCCTTCACGACCTGCGCGGCGGAAAGATGATCGGCGTGGGCGTGGGTTTCGAGAACCCACTCGACCGTCAGGCCGGCGTCGCGCGCCTCGGCCAGAATGGCGTCGATCGAGCGCGAATCGGCGACGCCGCCGCCGGGCTCGTAGTCCAGCACGGGATCGATGATCGCAGCTCTTTTCGTCCCCGGATCGGAGACGAGATAGGTGATGGTGAAGGTCGGCTCGTCGAAGAACGCCCGGATCGTCGGCTGCGACATGTTCCCTCCTCGGCTTTGCGCTTGCGGACAAGATATATGCGAGCTATCTAAATAAGCAATATCTAATGTTATAACCCGGAGACGCGGCGCATGTTCGCTCCCGCCCTGATGAAACTCGCCGCCGGAACCCTGTCCGGCGTATTCGTGGGCTTCTCTCTCGGCCTCGTGGGGGGCGGGGGATCGGTGCTCGCCGTGCCGCTCCTCGTCTATTTTGTGGGCGTGCCGGACCCCCATGTCGCGATCGGCACCAGCGCGGTCGCGGTCGCGGCCAACGCCCTCGTCAACCTCGCCAATCACGCCCGCGCCGGAACGATCAAATGGCGTTGCGCCTCGGTCTTCGCGCTCTTCGGCGTCGCGGGCGCCTATGGCGGGTCGACGCTCGGCAAGATGATGAACGGCGAAAAGCTGCTCGCGCTGTTCGGGGCGCTGATGCTCGTCGTCGGCGCGCTGATGTTCAGGAGCCGCAGCGGCGAAGGCTATCCGCAAGTGCGGCTCAACCGCGAAAACTTCCCCCGCCTCGCCGCGACGGGTTTCGCCACCGGAGCGCTGTCCGGCTTCTTCGGCATTGGCGGCGGCTTTTTGATCGTCCCGGGACTGATGCTCGCGGCCGATCTGCCGATCCTCAACGCCATCGGCTCCTCGCTCGTTTCGGTCACCGCCTTCGGCGTGACGACCGCCGCGAATTATGCTTTTTCCGGCCTCGTCGATTGGGCGCTGGCCGCCGCCATTCTGGGCGGCGGGGCCGTGGGCGGGCTGATCGGCGCGGCGACGGGACGGCGGCTCTCGGCCCAGCGCGGCGCGCTCGCCATGGTCTTTGCGGCGATCGTCGTCGCGGTGGCGTTCTACGTCATCTGGCGAGCGATCGGGGCGCTGGGCTGATCAGGCGAGGTCGACATAGGCGGCCACATGATCCGAGGGCTTCTCGCCCCCGCGCATATCCCTCTCGATCTCTACGTTGCGCAGCCGGTCGGCCGCCTGCGGCGAGAGCAGCAGATGGTCGATCCGAATGCCGTTGTTCTTCTGCCAGGCGCCCGCCTGATAATCCCAGAAGGTGTAAAGCCCGGCCTCGTCCGTCGCGGCGCGCAGCGCGTCCGTGAAGCCCAGATTGAGGAGTCGTCGCCAGGCGGCTCGGCTTTGCGGGAGAAAAAGCGCGTCGCCGGCCCAGGCGGCGGGGTCGCGCGCGTCGCGCGGCTCGGGAATGACGTTGTAGTCGCCGGCGAGCACCGTGGCCTCCTCGAGCCGCAGCAGGGCGGCGGCGTGGCGGGTCAGCGACTCCATGAAGCGCAGCTTGTAGGAATATTTCGCCGTGTTCGGCGGGTTGCCGTTCGGCGCATAGATGGAGGCCACCCGCACGGCGGCGCCCGCGGGGTCGGAAATCACGGCCTCGATGTAGCGGGACTGTCCCTCGTGATCGAAATCGGGCAGGCCGACGGTCGATTCCCCGATCGGATGCTTCGAGAGGATCGCGACTCCGTTGAAGGTCTTTTGCCCGTGCAGGACGATATTGTAGCCCGCGTCCTCCACTTCCACGCGCGGAAAGGCCTGCTCCTCGCATTTGAGCTCCTGCAGGCAGAGAATGTCGGGCGCGGTCTCTTTCAAAAAGTACAGCAGCGGCGCGAGCCGCTGCCGAACCGAATTCACATTCCAGGTGGCGATGCGCAAAAGGGAGGCTCCCGACTCGCGGAAGCGTCCATGCTCCCGCGCCGATCAATCCAGCCGATAGGCGGCGTGACAGGCGTTGCAGGCTTGCACGACCTGGCCGAGTTCGGCAAGCGCCGGGCGCAGATCGGCCCCCTGTTTCACCTTCGCCGCCTCTTCCGCGAATTTCGACGCCTGCGCATGCATGGTCATGCCGAGCGCGCGCATTTCCTCTGGCATATGACTCGCCATCATCTTCGCCATGTCGCCGGGTTCGCCCGATTTCGCCTTGGGCTCGCCGGCGGCGGAGCTGGTCGAGGCCATGCCGAGGCGGGTTTCCGCGATCTTGGCCGCCCCCTCGCCGTCGCTTTTGGCGAGCGCCGCAAGTATTTCCGCGACCGCCTCCTGAAACGAGCGCATATTGGCGAGCATCCTCAACTTCATCGGATCGGGAACGTCGACCTCGATCCGCGTATCCGTCGCCATCTTCGACATATGCATGTGCTCGCGCCCGTCCTCCGCGACCGCGGCCGCGCCCATGAGCATGAGTCCGCCAATGGCGGCGTAAACCATTTTCCGCATCCCGACCTCCGTTCTTCGACCCTGCCGATGCTAGCGCGCCGCGCCGCGCTTTGCGCGACGGCGATTCGTCACGGCTTCTCCCCTCCCGGCAGCTTCAGAACTTGCCCGGGCTTGAGCCTGCCCACGCGCAGGCCGGGATTCGCCGCCGCGACGTCGCGCCAGCGCCGCGCGTCGCCATATCGTTTTTTCGCAATGCCGGCCAAGGTGTCGCCGCGCTGAACCGTATAGTCCGCCGGGACGGGAGTCGGCGGCGGGAGCGCCGCGGCAGGCGGGGCCGCCTCTTCCTTCGGGGCGGCGGGCGGCGGAGCGGCGCCCGGCTCCATCACGTCGAATTCCCCGCGAATCATGCCCATCCAGCAGCTCCAGGGAATGACCCCAGTCTTCTCCGGCGTGAATTCTATGGTCTGGCGGCCGGGCTTCAGATCGAATTCGAGGCCGAGCGAGGGAACGACGATGCTTTTGTTGCAATTGGTGATTTCCCTGGCGTCGATCACCCATTTGACCGGAACGCCGCGAATCAGGGTGAAGCGCGACGGCTTGTAGCCCAGCGCGTTGGCCTCCATTTCGATCGTCTGCTCGGCGGGCCCCGGAAGATTGGCTGCGACCGGCGCCTCGCCGCGTTGCAGCCGCGCCACGACCGAGCCGAGGTCGTAGCCCCATCCAGTGAGAATCAGGCCGCGGTTGATCATCACGGCGCCAAGGGCGACGACGATCGCGCCCGACGCCGTCAACAATCGATGCGTCAGCGCGCTCGACAGCATGGAGGCGATCACGCCAAAGGCGAGCATCACGGGAAGCGTCCCGAGACCGAAGGCGAAGAGCATTTTCGCGCCCTCGGCCGGGCTGCCCGTGCCAGCCGCCATCACATACATCGCCTGAAGCGGGCCGCAGGCGATCATCAGCCCGTTGAGAAGTCCGATGACGAAAGGCTGATGGCGCCCGCTCGCCTGCGCTTGGACCCAGCGCTCGAGCGGCGCCGGCAGACCGAGCCGGAAACGCCGCAGCGGCGCGAAGAGGCCCAGCATGTTGAGCCCGAAAACAATGAGAAAAAGCCCCGCCGCCATGCCGGCGACGCCGCGCAGAAGGGGCGTGAAGGCGATCACGGCGCCGACGGCGCCGAACAGCGCGCCGATCGCCGCGTAGGAGAGCGTCTTTCCCGCGCCATAGGCGAGATGGGAAGGGAGCGACGAGCGGCCCGCGCTCGCATCCGCCGCCGTATAGCTCACGACGAAGGCGCCGCACATGCCGATGCAGTGAAAGCCCGTGACGAGGCCGAGCATGAAGATGAGCCACAGGCTCATGTGCTGCGCGATGTCGGGCGCTCCCCCGGCGCTGATCCACTGCGTGTCGACGAAGATCAGCGCGCCGAGCGCCGCGACCGCCGCCGCGACCAGGCCAAGACGTTGCAGGAGCGGCCGCGTTCGCGGCGCGCCTGTTTCGACGCGGTAGCCGTTTTCCTCGACGCTCGCGCGCAGGGCGTCGAAGCCTGCTTCGGCCGGGTCATACACGACGGTGACGGTTTCCGTCGGATAATCGGCCTTGGCGCTGCGCACGCCCGGGAGCTTCCGCAGACCCGATTCAATGACGCGTTCACACCCATGGCAATGCATGCCATGGGCGCGGAAGACGATCGTGGTGTCGGTCATGACCTCCGCCCGCCGCGGCGAGGACTGATCGGCAGCGTTACTTGCCGAGCGTGTTGATCCCGAGCAGCTTGTACGCGGGGCAGAAATTGATGAAGGCCGTCGCGAGCGGCACGATTCCTATGAAGCCCCAAGGCGTCTGCGGCCCCACGAAAGCGAGGCTCAAGAGGATGAGTCCGGCCGCTATACGGATCATCTTGTCCGTTTTTCCAATATTCGCTTCCATTTTGAGCTCCCCTGAATGGACGCCGCGCTACCTTAAAGGAACGCGGACCTGCATCAGCGACTAAGTCTCACGGCTCCCGCGGCGCATCGTCGCGCGCGGGCTCCGGCGCGCCGAACAGCGCGCTCAGCGCGCTCTTCTCGCGGATGGCGTGCTTGACCCGCTCGGCGTCCTTTTCGTCTTCGACGTCGAGCTCCAGCCACATGGCGTTGAGAATCGCGAAGGCGCAGGCGAGACCAAGGCCCAGAATCCAGGAAAAATACCACATCTTGGAGGCTCCCGCTTTTCAGTAATACTGGTCTTCGGCCTTTTCGATCGCCGTCTCCGTCACGGGCCCGCGCAATATGTAATAAACCCATGAGGTGTAGGCGAGAATGATCGGCAGAAAGAAAACGACGGCTGCGAGCATGAGCCCGAGCGTCGTCTGGCTCGACGAGGCGTCCCAGACCGTCAGGCTCTGGTCAGGATGCGTCGAGGAGGGCAGAAGGAAGGGGAACAGGCTGAACCCGGCCGTCGCGACCACGCCCGCGACGGAGAGGCTCGAGGCGAGAATCGCGAGACGCGACCCGGTCGCAAGCAGGATCGCGGCGCCGAAGGCTCCGAGCAGCGCCGCGAGCGGGGCGAGCGCGGCGAGGGGTTGGCGGGCGTAATTCAGGAGCCAGTCGCCGGCGCCGAGCATCACCGTCTTCCCAAAGGGATTCGAAGGGCCGTTGAAGTCGATCTCCGATTCGATCCGATAGCCCTCGATCCCGGCCGCGATCCAGAGGCCCGCGGCCAGAATGAGCATCACGAGCAACAAGGCCGCCACTGCGCCGATCCGCCGCGCGCGCTGCGAGACGTCGCCCTCGCACTTGCCCGCGAGCCAGGCCGCGCCCTGCATAACGAGCATCGTGACGCTGACGGCGCCGCAGAGCAGCGCGAAGGGACGCAGCATGCCGATCAGCCCGCCCTCATATTCGAAACGCAGCGACTGGTCGAAATGGAACGGAACGCCGAGCAGCAGATTGCCGAAGGCGACGCCGAAAAGCAGCGAGGGCGCCACGCCCGAGAAGAAAAACAGCCAGTCCCAGACCGCGCGCCACAGCCGCCCGTCCTTTTTGCTGCGGAAAGCGATCGCCACGGGCCTGACGATGAGGCCGAGCAGCACCAGCAGCATGGCGAGATAGAAGCCCGAGAAAGACGCCGCATAGAGCGGCGGCCAGGCCGCGAAGACCGCCCCGCCGCCCAGAATGAACCACACCTGATTGCCTTCCCACACCGGCCCGATCGTATTGAGCAGCACGCGGCGCTCGACGTCTTTCCGCGCGACGAAGGGATGAAGCATGGCGACGCCGAGATCGAAGCCGTCGAAGACGGCGAAGCCGGCGAGGAGCAGGCCGAGGATCGCCCACCAGATTACGCGCAGGGTCATGTAATCGAACATCGGTTCGCCGTCCTTTTAGCGGGAAGCGTCATAGGCGGGCTGCGCCTGCGGCAGCGGGCCGGCCAGAGGCGCGCCTTCGACGGGCGCTTTCGGACCCTTGCGGATGTATTTGACGAGCAACGTGACGTCGACCACGGCCAGCGCCGTGTAGAAGAGCACGAAGGCCGCGAGGCTCGCCGCGACATTGGACGCGGGCACGTTGGAGACGCCGAGGAAGGTCGGCATCACGCCGTCGATGATCCAGGGCTGACGGCCGTATTCCGCGACGATCCAGCCGAGTTCCGCCGCGATCCAGGGGAGCGGCAGGCTGAACAGCGTCAGCCGAAGGAACCATGGCGCGCCGCAGCGGCGCCTGCTCGACAGATAGAAGGCGACGCCGAACAGCGCGATGAAATAGAAGCCGAGCGCCACCATGATGCGGAAAGACCAGAACAGCACGGGCACGTCCGGAATGGTGGAGCGCGCCGCCTGACTGATTTCCTCGTCCGTCGCGTTCTCGATGTCCTGGCGGATGCGCTTCAGGAGCAGGGCGTAGCCGACGTCGCGCATCGAGCCCTCAAGTTCCGGCGGCACGGCCGCCCCGGCGCGGCCGCCCTGTTCCGTCATCCATTTGTAGCCGGCCAGGCCGTTGCGGATACGCCCTTCGTTGCGTTCGACGAGCGGCTTGATCCCCTCCACCGGCTTGTCGAGGGAGCGGGTCGCGATGAGGCCCAAAAGGTAAGGGATCTGAACCTCGTATCTCGTCGTCTGCCTCTCGAGATCGGGAAAGCCGAAGAGGGTGAAGGACGCCGGCGCGGGCTCCGTCTCCCACATGGCCTCGATGGCCGCGATTTTCATCTTCTGGTTTTCGCCGGCCGTATAACCGCTCTCGTCGCCGAGCACGACCACCGAGAGCGCGGAGGCGAGACCGAAGCTCGCCGCGACGGTGAGCGAGCGGCGCGCGATGTCGACGTGTTTCTTGCGCAGAATGTAAAAGGCGCCGATCGACATGACGAACATCGCGCCCGTCACATAGCCGGCGCTCACCGTGTGCACGAATTTCGATTGCGCGACCGGATTGAACAGAACCTCCTTGAAGGAGGTCAGCTCCATGCGCATGGTCTGCGGATTAAAGGCCGCGCCCACCGGATTGGTCATCCAGGCGTTGGCGACGAGGATCCACAGCGCCGAAAAGTTCGAGCCGAGCGCGACGCACCAGGTCACGATCAGATGCTGCACCTTGGTGAGGCGATCCCATCCGAAGAAGAAGAGGCCGACGAAAGTCGCCTCCAGGAAAAACGCCATGAGCCCTTCGATCGCGAGCGGCGCGCCGAAGACGTCGCCGACATAATGCGAGTAATAGGCCCAGTTGGTGCCAAACTGAAACTCCATGGTGACGCCGGTCGCAACGCCCATCACGAAGTTGATTCCAAAGAGCGTGCCCCAGAACTTCACCGCGTCGCGCCACACCTCGCGGCCCGTCATCACATAGACGCTCTCCATGATCGCGAGCAGCAAGGCGAGGCCGAGCGTGAGCGGCACGAAGAGGAAGTGGTAAAGGGCGGTCAGCGCGAATTGCAGGCGGGACAGCGTAACGACGTCGACATCGAACATTTCAGCTTTCCTGCGTTGGGGGCGGCGTCCTGACGTGTGACGGATTTCCTCGCTAACGGCTTCCGCCCGTCGGCGACGCGCTTTCCGCGAGGGCGGCCGCCATATCCGCCGGCGTCACATGGATGCGATGCGACGGGCTGAAGAACAGAACGTAAAGCAAGAAAATTGCCGCCGCCTTGAAGACGAGCGCCAAAGTCAGTTCGCGCCTCAGCGTGCCGCGCGCCATTCCCGTCGCCCTCTTTCCGTATGTCGCCCGGCGCGGCTGCTGACCGCCCCGGGGCGAAGGTTGCGTCCTCAGAGGATGCGGCGCAGGCGCTCGATCCCGAGCAGCTTCATGATATAGCGCTCGTAGACGGGCTCGCTCTGCCCCTTGCGCACCTTGCGAAGGAAATATTTCTCGTAGGCGACTTTCGCCCAGTGCACCCAGCGGCCTTCGCTCGACCAGTTGACGTTTCTCGGCGGGATTTGCGGCTTTGCGACGAAGGCGACGCCCCGGTCGCCGAAGTCGGCCAGGCAAACTGCGTTCCACGTGCCCTCTTCCTTGGGCTCCTTCCCGTCGATGATCGCGGCGATGTTGTGCGCCGTCGCCGTCACCATGGATTCGATCATATAGCCCGTTTTCGGCATGCCGGTCGCGACCGGGGTTGGCTCCGCCGGCGGAATCGCGACGCAGACGCCGACGCCGAAGACGTTTTTGAAGGTCGGGTTGCGCTGATTCTTGTCGATGAGCACGAAGCCGCGCGGATTGACGAGCCCCTCGATCCCCATCAGCGCGTCAATGCCTGTGAAGGCCGGCATCATCATAGCGTATTTGAAGGGAATCTCGTGCTCTTTCTTCACCGAGCCGTCGTCGTTGAGCTCCTGGCACTTCAGCAGGCCCGGCTCCACTGCGGTCGTCTTCGCGTTGGTGACCCATTTGATGTCCCGGTCGCGGAAGGCGGATTCCAGCATTCCCTTGGTGTCGCCCACGCCGCCGAGGCCGAGATGGCCGATGTAGGGCTCGGAGGTCACGAAGGTCATCGGCACCTTGTCGCGGATGCCGCGGCGGCGCAGATCGGTCGAGACGATCATGGCGAATTCATAGGCCGGGCCGAAGCAGGACACTCCCGGCGCGCAGCCGATGATGATCGGGCCGGGATCCTTGCAGAACTCCTCCCAGGCTTTCGACGCGATCTCGGCGTGCTGAAGCGTGCAGATCGACTGCGTATAGCCGCCGTGCGGCCCGAGGCCCGGAATTTCCTGAAAGGCGAGCTTCGGTCCCGTGGCGATGACGAGATAGTCGTAGGCGAGGCTCTCGCCATTATTCAGTTCGATGCGATTTTCATGCGGATGGACGCGCTTGGCGCCCACGTCGGTGAAGCCGATTTTCTTTCTCTTGAACACGGGCGCGAGCGGCACCTTGAGTTCGTCGGGCTTGCGCCATTTCACGGCGAGCCAGGGATTGGACGGCGTGAACTGGAAGTTGGGAATGTCGGAGACGACGGTGACCTGATGCTGCTTCCTGAGCGCGTCGCGCACCTCGATCGCCGCGGCGACGCCGCCGATGCCGGCGCCCAGAACTACAACGTGTGCCATGTGGTTATCCTCCCGGAGACGCGCCGCCTGCGGCGACGCTTGTTATATTCGAACTATCTAAATTAGAAGATTGCAACAGCGACTTAGTCACGTTCGGCGTCGCAAAGCCCTCGCAGCGCTGCGGCGTCGATGATTTCCGCGCCGCCCCGCGACAATCGGACCCAGCCGGACCGCTCGAACGTCTTCAGGGTGCGGCCGACGACTTCCCGCGCCGTGCCGAGATCGGCGGCGAGCGCCTGCTGGGTGACGGAGATGCGGTTGTCGTCCCCGCGCAAGGCGAGCAGCCGCTCCGCGAGGCGAACGTTGATGCGCGTGCAAACGATTTCCTCGATGCGCGACATCAGCGTCGCGATGCGGCGGCTGTAGCCGTCGAAGACGAGGGCGCGAAACGCGGCGGAAGCGTTCATCAGGCCCGCGAATCGCTCGGCCGGGACGATATAGGCGACGACGTCCGTCTCCGCGACGCCCTCCGCCGAATAGGCGTCGTCGGAGAGAAGGGAGGCGGTCGTGAGGATGCAGGTCTCGTTGGTGGCGACACGGTAGAGCACGATCTCCCGGCCTGACTCGGTGACGCGCTGAATGCGCACCGATCCCGAGACGATGAGCGGAAACTGCACGCACTGGTCGCCGGGCCGGAACAGCACCGCGCCGCGCGGGATGTGCTTGCGAACTGCGGCGTCGCGCAGCATCGCCTTCGTGGGCTCGTCGAGCGTACGAAGAAGGGGAACGTCCTCGATCCAATCCGTCGGCATGTCTAGACTCTCGCTTCGACCCGCGACGCCCGCACCGCGTCATACGCTGCGCCCGCAACCCGAGCGTCGCAAGCGCCGCCGCCGCATCGGCGCGCGGCCATGCGCGCGGCGTCAGAAGGCCGCGCCGGGCCGCACGCCCAGACGCTTCAGGATCATGGCGAGCGGGCAGAAGCCGGTGAAGGCGGCCTGCAGCAGGTTCAGCCCTACGAAAGCCGCGAGCAGCATCCACCAGGGGGAAACGAGATGCGCCAGCGTCACGCTGATCAGCACCATGGTTCCGGCGAAAGCCATGACGACGCGATCGATGCTCATGACAGGATTTCCTTTCAGCCTTTCGCGCGCGGGCCTTTCCCGGCGCCGCGCGGGGGGAGGTCGCATTGCTGCGCGCAGAACAATTCGTAGAGCAGGCCGATGACGCGCGAAACACTGTCATTGGCCAGAGAGTAGTAGATCGTCTGGGACTCGCGGCGGGTCTTCACGAGCTTGTCCTCGCGCAGCCGCGCAAGATGTTGGGACAGGGACGACTGGCTGAGGCCGATCGCCTCCTGCAGCCGGGTCACCGACAGCTCGCCCTTGTGCAATTCGCACAGGACCATCAGGCGGTGACGATTGGCGAGGGCTTTGAGAAAGCTCTCGGCCTCCACCGCTTTCGGCGCGAGTTCGACGAGATTTACATTCATAGATGCTAAATTATATTTATCGAATATAAATGTCAAGAGCGCGCATGGCGGCGCGCGAGAGCGATATGTCGCATTTCGAGCGAAGCCGGCGCCATTATATTATAAAAATCGAATTTAACCAGAACCGGCTGGAAACCGGTGATTTCGATAGGAGGAAGTCATGGATGGATGCGATCGCGAGACGCCGTGCGGCCGTCGCCGCGCATTGCAGTTGCTGGGCGCCGCGGGCGTCGGCGCGCTCTTCGGCGCGGCGCCCGCGCAAGCCATGACGAGCAAGGCGGCCGCGGCCTATCGCGGCGCGCCGAACGGGCGTCAGCGCTGCGCCAACTGTTCCTGGTTCTCCCCGCCGTCGGGATGCGGCGTGGTGCGCGGGCCGGTCAGCGCCAACGGCTGGTGCAATCTCTGGGGTTGATTCCGGGCGCATTTTCCCGTCCGCTGCATTCTTCGTCGAGGGGATGCGGCGGACCTCGGCGACCGGCGCCGATTCATTCGGTCTTGCTAATTTATATCTTTTGAATATAACAGCCGAACGCCGCCATCTGGGGGACTTCATGGGCCGCTGCCGCCGTCTCTTCCTTCTCTTCTTCTTCGCCGCCGCGCCGTTCGCGCCCGCCGAGGCCGGCGAGACCGCCGTTCGCGTCGCGCCGATCGACGACATGAAAGCGGTCGTCGCCTCGGTCGAGCCCGCCCACATGCTCGTCGCGCGGGCCCGCATCGGCGGCACGGTGACCACGCTCAAAATCAGGGAAGGCGACACGGTGGCCGCCGGAGCCGAGCTCGCCGTCGTCGCCGATCAGAAACTCTTCCTGCAGATGCAGTCGCTAGACCAGCGCATTCGCGCGCAACAGGCGCAGCGCGACAAGGCGAAAACCGATTTCGAACGCGCGCAGGAGCTTTTGCGCCGCGGCGTCTCGACGAAGGTGATGTTCGATCAGGCGAAGACCGCGCTCGACGTCGCCGAGCGCAATCTCTCCGCCCTCCAGTCCGATCGCAGCGTGATCGAACAGCAGGCGGCGGAAGGCTCCGTGAAGGCGCCGGGACCAGGCCGCATACTGACCATTCCCGTCTCCATCGGCCGCGTCGTGATGCCCGGCGAAACCATCGCGACGCTCGCCGAGGACAATTACATCCTGCGGCTTCAGCTTCCCGAGCGCCACGCGCGCTTCATGCGCGCGGGCGACCGCGTAGAGATCGGCGAGCGCGGCGTCAATACCGGCGCCGGCGCGCGCAGGGAGGGACGCGTGCGCATCGTCTATCCCGAAATCCAGGGCGGCCGCGTCATCGCCGACGTCGACGTGAAGGGGCTTGGCGATTATTTCGTCGGCGAGCGCGCCCGCGTCTATGTGACGACGGGAAAACGCGACGCGATCCTCGCGCCCAAATCCGCCGTCTATCGCCGCGCGGGCGTCGATTTCGTGCGCCTCGCGGACGGCGCCGAAGTCGTTGTCCAGACCGGCGACGCTCATGGCGACGCGATCGAGATCCTTTCCGGCCTGCATGACGGCGACGTGGTGCGCACGCCATGATCGAGGAAAAGGAATTTCACCCCGGAATCTCCGGAACGCTCACGCGGATTTTCATAAATTCGCCGCTGACGCCGCTGCTGCTGCTCGCCTCCATCCTCGTCGGCCTCATCGCCTTGCAAGCGCTGCCGCGCGAGGAGGAGCCGCAAATCTCCGTGCCCATGGTCGACATCATGGTGCAGGCGAACGGCTACAAGGCGGAAGACGCGATCGAACTGATCACGCGCCCGCTCGAGGACATCATCAAGGGCGTCAACGGCGTCGAGCATGTCTATTCGCAGACGCGCGACGATCAGGTGATGGTGACGGCGCGCTTCTTCGTCGGCACGCCGCAGGACAACGCCGTGCTGCGCGTGCACGACAAGATCCGCGCCAACATCACGGGACTGCCCAAGGGAATCCCCGAGCCCGTCATCATCGGGCGCGGCATCGACGACGTCGCGATCGTGGTGCTGACGCTCTCCGCCAGGCCCGAGCGCGCGAAGGACTGGACCGACAATGGCCTCTATCAGGTCGCGGAAGAGCTGCAGCATGAGCTGACGAAGGTCGAGAACGTCGGCCTGAGCTACATCGTCGGCGGCAGTCCGAACCAGATCCGCGTCGAGCCCGATCCCGAACGCCTGTCGCAATATGGCGTGACGCTCAACCAGCTCATCGACAAGCTGACCAACGCCAACCGCTCCTTCCAGGTCGGCGCCTTCCGCGAAGGCAATAAATCCATCCCCGTCGTCGCCGGGCAGACGCTTCAGGGCGTGCCGGACATCGGCTTGCTGCTGCTCACGACGCGCGACGGGCGCCCCGTCTATGTGAAGGATGTGGCGAACGTGATCGTCGGCGCGGCCGAGCCCGACAAGCGCAGCTGGACGATGACGAAGGAAAAGGACGGAGAGCTGCTCAAGCGCCCGGCCGTCAGCATCGCCATCGCCAAGCGCAAGGGCGCCAACGCCGTGGTCGTCGCCGAGGACGTTCTGAAACGACTCGAAACGGTCAAGGGCCGCATCGTGCCGGAAGACCTCGAAATCGACGTCACCCGCAACTATGGCGAGACCGCCACGGAAAAGGCCAACGAGCTTCTCTTCCACCTAGCGCTCGCCACCGTCTCCATCGTCGCGCTCATCGTCGTGATGGTGGGCTGGCGCGAGGGCGTCGTCGTTTTCGTCATCATCCCGACGACGATTCTCCTCACCCTCTTCGCCTCCTGGCTGATGGGCTACACGATCAACCGCGTCAGCCTTTTCGCGCTCATCTTCTCCATCGGCATTCTCGTCGACGACGCCATCGTCGTCGTCGAGAATATCGTGCGCCATTGGCAGATGCGCGGCGACCGCGGCCTCATCGACACCGCAGTCGAGGCGGTGGCCGAGGTCGGCAATCCGACCATCGTCGCCACGCTCACGATCATCGCGGCGCTTTTGCCGATGATGTTCGTCTCGGGTCTGATGGGCCCCTATATGAGCCCCATTCCGGCGAACGCCTCGCTCGCCATGGTCTTCTCCTTCTTCGTCGCCATGACGATCACGCCCTGGCTCCTGCTGAAGATCGCCGGCGGTCGTTTCGAACAGAAGGGCGGCGCGGGCCATGACCATTCGCACGAGCGCGGCGCCATGGGCGATTTCTACGCCCGCGTCGCGACGCCTCTGTTGCAGGGACGCGACCGGTCGAAGAAGTTCCTCGCCGCCGTCGGCGTCGCGACGCTGCTCTCCATGGGGCTCTTTTACACGAAGAGCGTGCGCGTGAAGCTGCTGCCCTTCGACAACAAGTCGGAAATCGCCGTCGTCGTCGACCTGCCGCGCGGCGCCTCGCTCGAAGAGACCGACCGCGTGCTCACGTCGGCCGCCGAGCGACTGAAGGACATTCCCGAACTCACCTCCATCCAGTCCTATGCGGGAACGGCCGCGCCCTTCAACTTCAACGGCCTCGTGCGCCATTATTACGTGCGCTCGGCGCCGGAGATGGGCGATCTCGCCATCAATCTGCTGCCCAAGGACGAGCGCAAGCGCGCCTCCCACGCCATCGCGCTCGAAATCCGCGAGAAGCTCAAGGGCTTGCCCATGCCCGAGCATACGGCGGTCAAGGTCGTGGAGGTGCCGCCGGGCCCCCCCGTGCTGTCGACGCTGCTCGCCGAGGTCTATGGTCCCGACGCGCAGACGCGCCGCGACCTTGCGACCAAGCTGCGCAAAGCCTTCGACAATGTCGATTTCGTCGTCGACACCGACGATTCGTTCGGCCAGCGCGCCGAGCGGCTGCGCTTCGAAATCGATCAGGAAGCGCTGGAATTTCACGGCGTCGAGGAGCGCGCGGTCTATGACACGATCGGCGCGCTGGTCGGCGGCGTGAAGATCGGCTTCTCGCAACGGGGCGGCGGCGCCAAGCCCATCGACATCGCCGTCGCGCTGCCGCTTTCCGAAATGACGCCCAGCGAGCGCATCCTGTCGACGCCGCTGCCCGCCGGCGGCACGGTGCGCCAGGGCGCGAATGTCGAGCTCGGCGACGTGGTGAAGGCGACGCGCGAACTCGGGTCCTACCCGATCTTCCGTCACAATGGCCGCTTCGCCGAAATGGTGAGCGCCGAGGTGGCCGGCCGTTTCGAGGCGCCGATCTACGGCATGTTCGCGGTCGAGGACGAGATCAAGAAGATCGACTGGGGCAAGGACGGCGCGCCGACGATCAAATATCACGGCCAGCCGCTCGACGACTCGCAGCCGACCTTCCTGTGGGACGGCGAGTGGGAAGTGACCTACGTCACCTTCCGCGACATGGGCGCCGCCTTCATGGTCGCGCTGCTCGGCATCTATCTTCTCGTCGTCGCGCAGTTCGGCTCCTTCAAGCTGCCGCTCGTCATTCTGGCGCCCGTGCCGCTGACGCTCGTCGGCATCGTCATCGGGCATCTCCTCTTCAACGCCGCCTTCACGGCGACGTCGATGATCGGCTTCATCGCGCTTGCGGGCATTGTCGTGCGCAACTCCATCCTGCTCGTCGATTTCATCCGGCATCTGCGCGAGAAGGGCATGCCCCTGCGCGCGGCGCTGGTGGAAGCCGGCGCGGTGCGCTTCAAGCCGATCTTCCTCACCGCCGCGGCGGCGATCATCGGCGCGGCCTTCATCCTGACCGATCCGATCTTCCAGGGCCTCGCCATTTCGCTCGTCTTCGGCCTCGCGTCGTCGACGGCGCTGACGCTGCTGGTGATCCCCGCCATCTACGTCGTCCTGCGCGACGACGAACGGCCCCCGGCGCCTCCGGCGCCAGACGCAACGAGGAAAACCGCATGACCAACGACTGGCCGGAACTGGCCAAGGCGCTTTCCGCCGACATCCGAAATCTGCGCGTCGGCGCGCCCGACGTGATGAAGGCCTTCTCCTCCATGGCGACGTCGGCCGGCGCGCCGGGCGCCCTCGACGCCAAAACGAAGGAGTTGATCGCGCTCGCCGTGAGCGTTTCCGTCCGCTGCGACGACTGCATCGCCTTCCACGCCAAGGCCGCGGCGCAACGCGGCGCGACGCGGGAGGAGATCCTCGAGACGCTCGGCATGGCGATCTACATGGGCGCCGGACCCTCCGTGATGTACGCGAGCCACGCGCTCGCGGCCTTCACGCAGTTCGACGCCGAAAAAACCGGCCAGGCGCAAGCCGGCTGACAACGAAAGGAAATGAATATGCTGTCAGGTCTGATGTCCAAGCTCACCGGCGGCGGCGACCTGCCGACCATCGAGCACGACGACTTCGCGCGCGTCGTTAAGGAAGGCTCCTGCGCCATCGTCGACGTGCGCGAGCCGCATGAATACGCCGCGGGCCACGTGCCCGGCGCGAAGAATCTGCCGCTTTCGCAGTTCGACCCGTCGAAGCTCCCGAAAGGCGAATGCGTCATCATCTGTCAGGCCGGCGGCCGCTCCGCGAAGGCGCTCGGCCAGGCGATTCAGGCGGGCCGCAAGGACGTGCGCCATTACGCGCCCGGCACAGGCGGCTGGCGCGCGCGCGGCGGCTCCATTCAGGCGTAACCGCCAGGGCCAGACATTCGCGCTCCTCCCCGAGGGGAGGGGCCGAACCCTTGGGCCGCCTTGCGCGGGAGACCGCCGGGTCAGCCGCCGTAACGCGCGAAAAGGAATTGCGTATCGCCGTAGCGGCGCGCGTCTTCCTGTTCCAGAGCGGCCGGCAAATCGATCGCCGCGTCCGCCGTTTCCTCGATTACGACGACCGCGCCCTGCGCGAGCCAGCCGCCGTCGGTCAGGGCGCGCAACGTGGGCGCGGCGAGGCCCCTGCCGTAGGGCGGATCGAGAAAAGCCAGAGAAAATATGTCCCCGGAGGGCGCGGCGCCGAGCTTCGTCGCGTCGCGGCGGAAAATCCGCGTGACGCCGCCGAGGCCCAGCGCCTCGATATTGGCGCGCAGCAGCGCGCGCGCCTCGGCGCCCTCGTCGACGAAGAGCGCCCGCGCGGCGCCGCGCGACAGCGCCTCGAGACCCAACGCCCCCGTGCCCGCGTAAAGGTCGATGACGGCGGCGCCCGGAACCGGATCGCCGAAACGATGCGCAAGAATGTCGAAGACCGATTCGCGCAGACGGTCGGAGGTGGGCCGGATCGCCTGTCCGCGCGGACTCGCGATGGCGCGCCCGCGCAGCGCGCCGCCGACGATGCGCATGGCCTATTCGCCGCGCGGCCGGCGCGGCCTCTTCGACGGGCCCTTGCCGGGACCGCCGCGGCCTCCCGGCGGACTTTTTGGCGGTCCCTTGCGCGGCGCGGCGCTGCGCGGACCTCGAGCGGAGCCTTTCCGCGGCGGTTTGCCCTCGCTCGCTCGCGCGCGGAACTCTTCTTCGCCGTCGCGGCGCGGCGGGCGGCGCTCGAAACGCGGCTTCGCCCCGTCGCGCGGCGGCGGCGTGCGGGCGTGATCGCGCGCGGCCCTGACGTCGCCATGCGCGCGCCGCTCCTGCGACTCCGACCGCGGCGGACGCGCCGCGCGATCTCCCTCGGCGCGGGCGGGTCGCCGCCCTTCGGCGCCGCGGCGCGCGGAGCGCTCCATGTCCGCTTCCTCGCGCCGCGGTCTGCGCCCTTTGCGCATGGCCTCGAAGCGCTTCGCGTTGCGCGAGGGGGCCTCTTCTTCGACGATCGGTTTGCGTCGCGCGAGCGTGACGCGCTCGACGACCACGGCGCGGCCCTTGCGGTCGGCCGTGGCGCCGCGTTCGATTTTGGCGCGCGGCCCCTTCTCGTTCTTCTCTTCGCGCTGCTTGCGCAGCACGGAGACGTGTTTGCGCGGGCGTTTCTCGCCCTGCTCGCGCCATTCCTGCGTCTCCGCCGGGGTCGGCTCCCGCAGCGGCGAGGCGAAATCGACGCCCGCGAGCTCCGCGAGGCTTTTGCCCAATTGCTCGCGCAGGATTTTGAGCTTCACTTCCTCGACGGCGCCTTCCGCGAGTTCGCCGAGCTGGAAGGGTCCGTAGGAAACGCGGATGAGCCGCGTCACCTCGAGGCCCAGATGCTCCATCACGCGCTTGACTTCGCGGTTCTTGCCTTCGGACAGGCTCATCGCGATCCAGGCGTTGGCGCCCTGCACGCGCTCGAGCCGCGCGTCGATCGGCGCATAGGTCACGTCGTCGACGGCGACGCCCTTTTTCAGTTCGTCGAGCCGCGCCTGGTCGGTCTCGCCATGAACGCGGACGCGATAGCGCCGCGTCCAGCCGGTCGCCGGCAATTCCAGCGTGCGCGCAAGGCCGCCGTCATTGGTCAGCAGCAGCAGCCCTTCCGTATTGATGTCGAGCCGGCCGACGCTCACGAGACGCGGCAGATCGGGATGGCGCTCCTCGAGATAAGCGAAGACGGTCGGACGCCCTTCCGGATCGCTCGCCGTCGTCACGAGCCCCGCGGGCTTGTGAAACAGGAAGAGCCGCGTGCGTTCGCGCGCCTGCATGGGCGCGCCGTCGATGGCGATCTTGTCTTCTTCCGTTACGTTGACGGCCGGGCTCGTCAGCGTGACGCCGTTGACGGCGACGCGGCCCGCCGCGATCCAGTCCTCGGCGTCGCGGCGCGAGCAGACCCCGGCGCGCGCCATGGCCTTGGCGATGCGCTCGCCCGCGAAGGCGCTCGTCTTCTCGACCGGCGCGGGAAGAGGTTTCGATTTGGCGCGCGTCTTCGGCGCGGCCTTTCCGCCGCGCGCCGCCTCGGCCTTGCGCTTGTCTGCGGCGAAGGGTTTGCGGCTTTCGTCGCGCGCGGAGTTCGGGCTGCGCCGCCGCAGGAACCGATCGCCATCCGGGAGATTGTCTTTCTTCTTGACCATGGTTTCTAATAACAGGAGCGGTCGATTTTTGAACCCTGGCTGTTTCGGGCCGCGACTTATGCGAGAATGGGGGTTTGTCAGACATGGAAGACAACATTCAAAGCGTCGAAAAAGACTCAAATAATTTCCTTTATCGATATATGGATCTGACTTCTTTGATTCAGATTCTTCATGAAAAAAAATCATATTTCAAGATCCTTCCAGATGGGAAGATAAAAATGAATATTCATACATTCAGGACTATCTTAACTCAAATATAAATTGCTCCAAAGTTTTCATACTGTGCTTTACAACTTGTAGAGAAACATATCATCACTGGAAAATATATGCAAACGGCAAAAGCGGGGCAAGAATGACGTTTAGAAAGGATAAGCTATTGGAAAATTTGGAAAATCCTTTAAATACGAATAATTCGTCCGGCAACGCTTTCGAGCTGGCTTACCGGCCTGTCCGTTATCTCTCGAATACAGAAGTTATTGCTGAACCGCCAAAGCCCGATGAGTTAATTTTCACGAAGCGCCGCGCATTTGAAGACGAGAAAGAATTTCGTATTGCTTACATAAGCTATGATTCAGAAGACAAGGCCGAAAAAACAAAAAAAATTCCAATTTCTTTGGATTGCATAGAGCGGATCACGCTAAGTCCTTATCTTGATATCGATCTAGAAAACCCTGTTAAAGAAACTTTAAAAAATATTATTGGAAATAATCCTATTGAGATATACAGGTCAACCTTGTTAGACAACAAATCATTTAAAGACGCGACGCTGTAGAGCGGATGAGCCGAGCCGACCCCTTCGCCGCCGCCTTCGCCGCCGCCCGCGCTGCGGCCGAGGCGCAGGAAGTGCCGGTCGGCGCGGCAATCGTGCGCGCGGGCGAGATCGTCGCGACGGCCGGAAACCGCACGCTGCGCGACCGCGATCCCACGGCCCACGCCGAAATGCTCGCGATTCGCGCCGCCTGCGAAAAAATCGGCGACGAGCGGCTCGCCGGCTGCGACCTGTATGTGACGCTCGAGCCCTGCGCCATGTGCGCGGGGGCGATTTCCTTCGCGCGCATCCGGCGGCTCTATTTCGCCGCCGGCGACCCGAAGGGCGGCGCGGTGGAGCATGGGCCGCGATTCTTCTCGCAGCCCACCTGTCACCATGCGCCGGACGTCTATGGCGGCATTCGCGAGAGCGAGTCCGCCGCCATGCTGCAGGACTTCTTTCAGGCGCGGCGGTGAAATCTCACAGGAACCGCTCAAGGGCGGCGAGCGTCGCCTCGGGCGCCTCCTCCATGGCGTAGAGGCCGCTGTCGACGCTTTCGACCGCGATCTCCTCGCCCCATTCCCGCCAGGCGTCGAGAAGCGCGCCGCCAAGGCCCGGGAACGTCGCTTCCCCATAAAGGACGAGCGTCGGAACCTTCAGCTTTTTCCCCGCGGCCCTGTCGGCGGCGAGCGCTTCCCTGTCGATGGTCGCGCCCGCGCGATAGTCCTCGCAGAACGCGTGGATGCGGGCGGGATCGTTGAAGGCGGCGTGATAGTGGGCGAGCGCTTGCGGCCCGAAAGCGTCGAGCGCCTTGTCCTTCGACGAATCCTTCAGCGCGTCGGTCAGAAAGTCGGCGGGATCGAGCGCGACCAGTTCCTCGGGCTGGGGCGCGTCCATGCTCAGAAAACGCGCGCGGCCGACGCGCCACAGATCGCTTGCGCCGAAATTGTCGTCGACCGGGGCAATATTGACGAGCGCGAGCTTGGTCAGCCGGCCGGGGTGGTCGAGCGCGAGCCGCAGGCCTGCCCGCGCGCCGCGATCATGGCCGACGAGCGCGAACTGCACATGGCCCAGCGCCTCCATCACCCTCACGACGTCGTCGGCCATTTCGCGCTTCGCATATGATTCGCCCTTCTCGCTCGCGGGAACAGCCGACCAGCCGTAACCGCGCAGATCCATGGCGACGACGGTGAAGCGCTCCGCGAGCCTTGGCGCGACTTTGCGCCAGGCGACATGCGTTTGACCGAAGCCGTGCAGCAGGACAACCGGCGGACCCGCGCCATGCGACCGCGCGAAAATTTTTCCGGCTTTCGTATCGATCCAGTGCGATGCGAAACCAGGGAAGAGATCAGCGAGTTCGGACATTCCCTCGACCATGTTGTGCGGGCGGCCTGCCGCCCAAGAAAGCGGATGTTATATAGTAACATCCCGTGACCGGGTCACGGTTTTTCTTCTCTCGCGCCGTCAAGCGACTTTGTCACGAAATTCATGACCTTACTTTTCTTGAAAAGCGCATCGAAGCGTTACAAAGTCCGTCTAGATCAAGGAAGCGAATCTTTTCAAATCATTCAACGCTTCCAGGGGAGGAAAGCATGAGCAAGATCGTCGATGAAGTCATGGCGGCCAACGCCGCTTATGTTTCGAGCTTCGGCTCCAAGGGCGACCTCGCGCTGCCGCCGGCCCGCGGCTTCGCGATTCTGACCTGCATGGACGCCCGTCTCGATCCGGCGAAATACGCCGGCCTGTCCGAGGGCGACGCGCATGTCATCCGCAACGCCGGCGGCCGCGCATCCGACGACGCGATCCGCTCGCTCGTCATTTCGCACAAGCTGCTCGGCACGAAAGAGTGGTTCGTGATCCATCACACCAATTGCGGCATGGAGCTCTTTTGCGACGAGGTGATGGGCGACCTGCTCGAAGACAGCCTCTCGACCGCCTCGCTCGACATGTCGACGCTGAAATGGTCGAATCCGCAGCACGGCGGCGGCTGCGCGGCCGGTCATTTCATCAAGTGGCACACGATCAAGAATCAGGAAGAGAGCGTCGCGCAAGACGTCGCGCGCATCCGCTCGCATCCGCTCGTGCCCAAAAACATCCCGATCTATGGCTACATCTACGACGTCAAGACGGGCAAGCTGATTGAAGTGCCGAAGGCGACGGAAATCGGACGCGCGGCCTGATCGAACCGCCCCGCGCGCGGCGTCAGGCCATGCCCTTCAACTCGTAAAGGGCCGCGAGCGCCTCGCGCGGGCTCATCTGATCCGGATCGATGCGCGCGAGCGCCTCGCGCAGGGCGTCCTTCGACCCCGCCGCGTCGACTGCATGTCTGAACAAAGGCAGATCGTCGATCAGCGCCTTGACGGGCGCGCGACGGTCGGCCGCCTCCAGCTCCGCGAGAATGGCGTGTGCGCGCGAGACGACGCTCGGGGGCAGGCCTGCGATCTGTGCGACATGCACGCCGTAGGAACGATCCGCGGCGCCCTGCGTCACTTCGTGCAAAAACACGACCTCTCCCGCGTGATCCGTCACTTTCATCGTGAGATTGACGAGACGGGTCATCCGTTTCGACAGCTGCGTGAGTTCGTGGAAATGGGTCGCGAAAATCGCGCGCGACCGGTTCGCGTCGTGCAGATGCTCGATTGTCGCCCAGGCGATCGACAGCCCGTCGAAGGTCGCCGTGCCGCGGCCGATTTCGTCGAGAATGACGAGCGAACGCGGCGTCGCGCAATTGAGGATCGCCGCAGTTTCCACCATCTCGACCATGAAGGTGGAGCGCCCGCGCGCGAGATCGTCCGACGCGCCGACGCGCGAGAAGAGCCGATCGACGACGCCGATGCGCGCCTGCGCCGCGGGAACGTAAGACCCCGTCTGCGCGAGGAGCGCGATGAGCGCGTTTTGGCGCAGAAAGGTCGATTTGCCCGCCATGTTCGGGCCTGTCACGATCGCGATGCGGCCCGCCTCGCCGCCCGAGAGATCGCAGTCGTTCGCCGCAAAGGCCTTGCCCTGCGCCTCGAGCGACGCCTCGACGACGGGATGGCGCCCGCCCGTGATCGCGAAATCGAGAGAGTCGTCGACATGCGGGCGCGTCCAGCCGCGCTTTTCGGCGACCTCGGCGAGCGCCGCGACAACGTCGAGCCGCGCGAAGGCGCGCGCGAGTTCCCGCAGATCGTCTCCGCGGGCGAGAACCGCGCCGCAGAGCGCATCGAATATCGCAAGTTCGCGCGCCAGCGCGCGGTCGGCGGCGGAGGCGATCCGGCTTTGCAGCTCGACGAGTTCGCGCGTCGAAAAACGCATGGCGTCGGCCATGGTCTGCCGATGGGTGAAGGTTTCGTCGAAAGGCGGGCGCAGCAGCCTCTCGCCCTGCGCGGCCGGGACTTCGAGAAAAAATCCCAGAAAATTATTGTGTTTGATCCTGAGTTTCGTTCCCGTCGCTTCGGCGTAGCGCGATTGCAGCGAGGCGATGACGACGCGGCTTTCGTCGCGCAGCGCGCGGGCGTCGTCGAGTTCGGCGTCGCGGCCCTTGCGGATGAAGTCGCCGTTTCGCTTGTCGAGCGGAACGGAATCGTCGAGGCTGCTTGCGATCTCCTGCGCAAGAGCGTCGTCGGCCTTTGCGAGCGTCTCGACGTCGCGTCCGATTTCCGTCGGGGCGTCGCGCCCCGCGAATAACGCCGCGATGTCGCGCGCGGCGAAAAGCGCGGCGCCGACGCTCGCGAGGTCGCGCGGCCCGCCGCGTTGCAGGGCGAGACGGGAAAGGGCGCGCGCAAGATCCGGCGCGCGCGCGAGCCTTGCGCGCAAGGCCGCGCGGGCGTCGGGCTTCTCGAGAAAGAACGACGCCGCGTCGAGCCGCGCGCCGATCAGGCGGGGATCGGTGGAGGGCGCGGCGAGGCGTTCGGCGAGAAGCCGCGCGCCGGCCGAGGTGACGGTGAGATCGACGACCGACAGGAGCGACCCCTCGCGCGCGCCGGACAGCGTGCGGGTCAGCTCCAGATTGGCGCGCGTCGCGGCGTCGATGTCGAGCGTCGCGCTCTCGCGCAGGCTCGCGGGGCGCCCGAGCGCGGGACGGACGCCTTTCTGCGTGCGCTCGACATAAAGGATCGCCGCCGCCGCCGCCGCGCATTCGGCCTCGCTCAGCGCGCCGAAACCATCGAGCGTCGCGACCCCGTAGAAATCCATCAACCGCCGCGCGGCGTCGCCCGCGTCCCGCCCGAGCGGCGCGGTCGGCGCGCCGAGCCCCGCGAAAACGGCGGCGAGCGCCGCATCGCGGCACAAAGTCTCCGGCGCCACGACCTCGCGCGGCTCGAGACGCGCGAGGGTCGCAGACAGCTCGCTTTCGGCGCAGTCGGCGACCGCGAAGGCGCCCGTCGAAATATCGACGCTCGCGACGCCGTAGCGCCAGGCGCCCTCGGCGCCCCGCACGCGCGCGACCGCCGCGAAGGCGTTGGCGCGGGCGGGGTCGAGCAGCGCGTCCTCGGTGATCGTGCCGGGCGTGACGAGCCGCACCACGTCGCGACGCACCACCGATTTCGCGCCGCGCTTCTTCGCCTCGGCGGGATCCTCGATCTGCTCGCACACCGCCACGCGATGGCCGAGCGCGATGAGTTTCTGCAGATAGTCGTTGGCGCGCTCGACGGGCACGCCGCACATGGGAATGTCCTCGCCCAGGTGCTTGCCGCGTTTCGTGAGCATGATGCCGAGCGCGCGCGCGGCGACCTCTGCGTCGTCGAAAAACAATTCGTAGAAATCGCCCATTCGGTAGAAAAGCAGGCAATCCGCATTCGCCGCCTTGATCTCGATATATTGGGCGATCATCGGCGTGGGACGGGCCTGCGTCCTGGCGTCGGCGTCAGGCTGGCGAGGAGAGGTCGCGTTGGTCATCGTCTTATTTTACCCGCCGCCGGAACCCGCCGCCACGAGAGCGGAGCCCATGGGCTCGGCCAGCGCGCGCATTCACAGCTTTTTGTCGAACTGCGCTGCGCGGCCGCGCGCGCTTGTGCATCGAAGCTCCGCCCGGTTATGCTGCGCCGCAATAGCGCCGCATCGGCAGAAAGGTTTCAGATGAAAGAGAGCATCGACGGTCGACCCCTGTTCACCGACAAGGAGGCGCTGCTCTTTCACTCGCGCGGTCGGCCCGGCAAGCTCGCCGTCGTCGCGACCAAGCCCATGGCGACGCAGCGCGACCTCTCGCTCGCCTACTCGCCAGGGGTCGCCGCGCCGGTGCTGGCCATCGCCAAGGATCCCTCCCTCGCCTACGACTACACGACCCGCGGCAATATGGTCGCCGTCGTCACCAACGGCACGGCGATCCTGGGGCTGGGCGATCTCGGTCCGCTCGCCGCCAAGCCGGTGATGGAGGGCAAGGCGGCGCTCTTCAAGCGCTTCGCAGACATCGATTCGATCGACCTCGAGATCGACGCCCGGGACGTCGACGATTTCGTCGCCGCCGTGCGCTATCTCGGTCCCTCCTTCGGCGGCATAAATCTCGAAGACATCAAGGCGCCCGAGTGCTTCGTGATCGAGGAGCGGCTGCGAGACCTGATGAACATTCCCGTCTTCCACGACGACCAGCACGGCACGGCGATCATTTCCGCCGCCGGCCTGCTCAACGCGCTGCTGCTCACGGGCCGCGACATCAAGACGGCGAAGCTCGTCTGCAACGGCGCCGGCGCCGCCGGCATCGCCTGTCTCGACCTCGCCAAGGCGATGGGCTTCGATCCGCGCAACGTGACGCTCTGCGACACCAAGGGCGTCGTCTATCGCGGCCGCGAGGAGGGCATGAACCAATGGAAGAGCGCCCACGCCGTCGACACCCCAGCGCGCACGCTCGCCGAGGCGCTTGAGGGCGCCGATATCTTCTACGGCCTGTCGGCCAAGGGCGCGCTCACGCCGGACATGCTGAAGAACATGGCGCCGGACCCGATCATTTTCGCCATGGCCAATCCCGATCCCGAGATCACGCCCGAGGAAGCGCGCGCCGCCCGGCCCGACGCCATCGTGGCGACGGGACGTTCGGACTATCCGAACCAGATCAACAACGTCCTAGGTTTCCCCTATATTTTCCGCGGCGCGCTCGACGTGCGGGCGAAGACGATCAACATGGAGATGAAGATCGCCGCCGCCAAAGCCCTCGCCGACCTCGCCCGCGAGGACGTGCCCGACGAGGTGGCCAACGCCTATCGGGGCGCCCGGCCGCGCTTCGGGCGCGACTATCTCATCCCGGCGCCCTTCGATCCGCGCCTGATCTCCGTCATTCCGCCGGCGGTGGCGCGCGCGGCGATGGACTCCGGCGTGGCGCGACGGCCGATCGTCGACATGAACGCCTATCGCCATGAGCTGTCGGCGCGACGGGACCCCATCGCCGGGGTGATGCAGACGGTCTTCGAGCGCGTGCGCCGCGAGCCCAAGCGCGTCGTCTTCGCAGAGGGCGAGGAGCAGCAGGTGATCCGCGCCGCGCTCGCCTTCGTCAATCAGGGACTGGGAACGGCGGTGCTGGTTGGACGCGAGGACCGCGTCAAGGCGGCGGCGGCCAGCGCGGGCGTCGAACTCGTCGATGGCATCGAAATCCACAACGCCAAGCTCTCGCACCGCAACGCCGTCTATGCGCAATTCCTCTTCGAGCGGCTGCAACGCAAAGGCTTTCTGCTGCGCGACTGCCAGCGGCTGATCAATCAGGATCGCAACCATTTCGCCGCCGCCATGGTCGCGCGCGGCGACGCGGACGCCATGGTGACGGGCGTGACCCGCAATTTCTCCAATGCGCTCGAGGAAGTGCGCCGCGTCGTCGACCACAAGCCGGGCCATCGCGTCATCGGCGTCTCGCTCATTCTCGCCAAGGGCCGCGTCGTCGTCGTCGCCGATACGGCGATCACCGAACTGCCCGACGCGCAGGAACTCGCGGACATCGCGATCGAGGCGGCGGGCGTCGCGCGGCGCATCGGTCTCGTGCCGCGCGTCGCCATGCTGGCCTTCTCGACCTTCGGCTATCCGCCGGGCGAACGCACCGCCCGCGTGCACGAAGCCGTGCGGGTGCTCGACCAGCGCCGCGTCGATTTTGAATATGAAGGCGAGATGGGCGCCGACATTGCGCTCAACAAGGAGTTGATGAGCGCCTATCCCTTCAGCCGGCTGAAGGACACGGCCAATGTCCTCGTCATGCCCGCGTTCCACTCCGCCGCCATCTCGACCAAGATGCTGCAGGAACTGGGCGACGCCACCGTGCTCGGGCCGCTGATCGTCGGTCTCGACAAACCCATCCAGATCGTTCAGCTCGGCGCGACGGACACTGAAATCGTCAATATGGCGGCGCTCGCCGCCTTCGGCGTCGGCGGCTGACGCGCCGCGCGCGCGGACGGGCCGGAGACTGCCGCCGGCCCGCCTGTCGCGGCGGCGATCTCAGAGATTGACCGCCGACAGCATGCTCGACATGCGCGAGGCCAGAAAGAAGCCGACGACGATATGGATCAGCAGGGTCGTCGAGCCGAATCCGAAGGCGAAAAGGCCCAGATTTTCGAGCGCGATCCGCATGTAGCGTCGGCTCGGAAGCGTCGGGCGCCGCCACATGCGGGCTTTTCGCGTCTCCGGCTTGGGCAGGACGGCTGCAACGCTGCTGTCGAAGGAGAAGTTAACGCGGCTCATGGCGCTGAACCCCATTGTGCGGACGTGGTTGCCAGTTCATGTCTAAAATAGAGTGCCGCCGGGCGCTTAACGCGGCCCGAAACGGATGCCCGACATTTTACGAAATGCAATAATTGTTAGGTTGGCTCGACGTCTCCGCAGCCGACGGGCTCGAAAGAAAGCCGTTGTGACCGAAGGAGCTTCGACCGCCAGCGGGAGCCCAGCCGCGATCGATTAACGATCCGAGGCGTTTTTCCGGCGTTTCACGAATTCGCCCCCCGGGCGCAAAAAAGGCCGGGACGCGCCCGGCCTTTCGATATCCGCGCAGCTTGCGGCGCCTATTGAGCGGCGAGCTTGATCTCGGGATAGGCGCAGCGCTGCTCGCTCTTCTCGTCGACATGGAGATGCGACGGCGGCTCGACGAAGGGGATGCCCAGAGTGCGCCACACGTCGACCAACGCCTCGACGAGATGGGCGATATGCGCCTGGGTGTGCCGAGGCGTGGGGGTGATGCGCAGGCGCTCGGACCCTTTGGCGACGGTCGGATAGTTGATCGGCTGAATATAGATGCCGTGGCGCGTGAGCAGCAGGTCGCTGGCCGCCTTGCAGAGTTCGGCGTCGCGCACCATCACCGGCACGATATGCGAGCTGTTCTCCAGAACCGGCAGACCGGCCGCCGCGAGGGCGTGCTTGGTGATGTGCGACGCGCGTTGATGAGCGGCGCGCAGGTCGGGCCGGCGCTTCAGGAGACGCACCGAGGCGCAGGCGGCCGCCGCGACGGCGGGCGGCAGCGCGGTTGAGAAAATGAAGGCGCCCGCATAGGACCGGATGGCGTCGATCACGACGGCGTCGCCCGCGACATAGCCGCCGATGACGCCGAAACCCTTAGCCAGCGTTCCCTCGATGACGTCGATGCGGTCCATCACGCCTTCGCGCTCGCAAATTCCGCCGCCGCGCGCGCCATACATGCCGACCGCATGAACTTCGTCGACATAGGTCATGGCGCCGTAACGTTCGGCGAGCGCGGCGATCTCGGCGACGGGCGCGACATTGCCGTTCATCGAATAGAGGCTCTCGAAGACCACGAGCTTCGGCCGGTCGCCGGCTTCGATCAGCAACTGCTCGAGATGGGCGAGGTCGTTGTGGCGGAAGATTTTGCGCTCGGCGCGCGAGCGCTTGACGCCCTCAATCATCGAATTGTGATTGGAGGCGTCGGAAAGGATGACGCAATTGGGCAGGAGATCGGCGATCGTCGAAATCGCGGCGAGATTGGAAATCCAGCCGGAGGTGAAGACCAGCGCGGCCTCCTTGCCGTGGAGGTCGGCGAGTTCGCGCTCGAGCTCGACGATCGCGTGGCTGGTGCCGGAAATATTGCGCGTGCCGCCCGCGCCCGCGCCGGCCCGCGACGCGGTGTCGACCATGGCGTCGATCACCTCGGGGTGCTGGCCCATGCCCAAATAGTCGTTGGAGCACCAGACGGTGACATCCTGGACCGACCCGTCCGCGCGATGCCATCGGGCGAGAGGAAAGGTTTCGACGTCGCGCTCGAGATGGACGAAAACGCGGTAGCGGCGCTCGTCCTTCAGACGGGTGACGGCGGCCTCGAAATATCTCCGGTACACCATGTACGGAACCCTTCGCTCTATGACGCCCACCGAACCGGCGACTGACCCCGTCCTGCCCGCCGCCTAGTTTGGACGTTTTCTTACATAGCCGATCCAAAGGCGGAAGGCGAGCGACGGATTGCCGCGTATTAGCAGAGTGTTCCGGCGCACGGCGATAGCCGCCGGAAGGCGCAACGATGGCGCCAAGAAACGCGGAGGGAGGGCGTCATGCGGATCGAGGGCAAGGAATACGACGAAACCACGGGCCCGCCAGCGGTGTGGAACGACGTCATCTTCAGCTGTTGCGAGCTGCGGGGGCTCGAGATCGAGGGCCATGGAATCGACGGGGCGTTGATCTATTGCGCGCTGGAGCGGGTCGACTGGTATTGGGGCCTTTTCAACGCCGCGCTCGTCGCCCGAACGACGTTCCGGGACTGCGTCTTCCGCGGCTGCTCCTTCCGCGGCGTCGATTTCGTCGACGGCCGATTCGAGAATTGCCGTTTCGTGACGGACAACCTCGGCGGCGCCTGCGACTTCGACGACTGCCGGCTGGTGGAATGCGTGTTCGAGGGCTGCGACGTCGCCCCCGAGACGCGCCCGGGCCGCGAGTCCGTGTTCACGCGGACGCGCTTTTACGGTTGCGCGCAGAGGCGCAGCCGCGGATTGGAAAGGGCGTTCTGACGCCTCAAGCCGCCAGCGCGTCGAGCACCCGCGCCCAGCTGCGCGCGCCCTTGTGGAAGCTCGTGTAGCTGTATTTCTCGTTGGGCGAATGGATGCGGTCGTCGTCGAGCGCGAAGCCGATCATCAGCGCGTCCATGCCGAGGTCGCGCTTGAAGGCGCCGACGATCGGGATGGAGCCGCCGCAGCCGGCGAGCGCCGCCTCCTTCCCCCATTCCTCCGCGAGCGCGCGGCGGGCGCGCGACAGCGCCTCCGAGCCGAAGGGAAGCTGTAGGGCGTTGGACGCGCCGTGATTGATGAATTCGACCTTCGCGTCGGCCGGGAGCCGCTCGCGCACGAAGGCGCGGAAGCTCTCGAGAATGGCCTTGGCGTCCTGCTTGCCGACGAGGCGGAAGGAAAATTTGGCGGACGCCTGCGCGGGCAGCACGGTTTTCGAGCCCTTGCCCGTATAGCCGCCGACGATGCCGTTGACGTCGCAGGTGGGGCGCGCCCAAATCTGCTCCATGACGCCGCGCCCCGGCTCGCCGCCGACCCGCGTCAGGCCAATGTCGGCGAGCCACTGGCGCTCGTCGAATTCGAGATTGCGCCACTGCTCGGCGACGTCCTCGGGGATCTCCGGCACGCCGGCGTAGAAGCCGGGGAGCGTTACCTTGCCGTCGGCGTCGTGCAGGTCCGCGATGATTTTCGAGAGCACATGGATGGGATTGTCGACCGGCCCGCCGAACATGCCCGAATGCAGGTCGTGCGACGCAATGCGGATGACGACCTCCTCCTGGGCGAGGCCGCGCAACATCACAGTGATCGCCGGCGTCGTCGGATTCCACATGCTGGTGTCGCAGACGAGCGCGATGTCGGGCTGCGAGAGCTCGTCCTTGTGGGCTGCGAGGAAGCCCGGCAGCGAGGGCGAACCCGTCTCCTCCTCGCCCTCGAAAAGAAAGGTGACGTTGCAGGGAAGCCCGCCATTTTCCTCGAAGGCGCGGCAGGCCTCGACAAAGGTCATGAGCTGGCCCTTGTCGTCCGAGGCGCCGCGCGCGACGATCTCTTTCGTCCCTTGGCCGTCCTTGCTGTCGGCGAGACGCGGCGCGAAGGGATCGGCCTCCCACAGCTCCAGCGGGTCCGGCGGCTGCACGTCGTAATGGCCGTAGAACAGCACATGCGGCGCGTCCTTGCGCTTCGCCTTGGCGTGGCCGACGACGATCGGATGGCCGGGCGTCTGGCGCACCTCCGCCTTATAGCCGAGCCCCGTGAGCTGGTCCTTCAGCCAGTTGGCGGCGCGCTGACAATGTTGCGTGAAGGCCGGGTCTGTCGAGACGGAGGGGATGCTCAAAAGGTCGAACAGGCGCTGCGTCGACGCGGGCAGATTCGCGTCGATCGTATTCAAAACGGCGTCGATCGTGGCCATGGAATCAGGTCCTTCGCAGTTGATGCGAAGCTAGTGCGAAGTGGCTGCGGTGGGAAGGCGGAAAGGAGGACTGTCTAGAGACAGCGACGCGCCTGCATTGCCCCCACCCTGACCCTCCGCCGCTTTGCGGGAGAGGGGACGCTTACGATCAGCTACGTCGATGAAGTCCGCGTTCTGCTCCCTCTCCCGCGAAGCGGGAGAGGGGTGGGGAGGGGGTCGCCCTCACCGCGTCGGCGTCGGCGTCCCGCTGCGATAGTCATAAAACCCGCGCTGGGTCTTCTTGCCGAGCCAGCCGGCCTCGACATATTTCACGAGCAGCGGGCAGGGGCGATATTTCGTGTCCGCGAGGCCCTCGTGCAGCACCTGCATCACCGAGAGGCAGGTATCCAACCCGATGAAATCCGCGAGTTGCAGCGGCCCCATGGGATGGTTGGCGCCAAGCCGCATGGCGGTGTCGATCGCCTCGACCGAGCCCACGCCCTCGTAGAGCGTGTAGATCGCCTCGTTGATCATCGGCAGCAGGATGCGGTTGACGATGAAGGCCGGGAAATCCTCGGCCACCGTCACTGTCTTGCCGAGCCTGGCGCAAAAGGCCTTGGCCGCCTCGAAGGTCGCGTCGTCCGTCGCAATGCCGCGGATCAGCTCCACGAGCTGCATGCGCGGCACCGGATTCATGAAATGAATGCCGATGAAGCGTTCGGGCCGGCCGGTGATCGAGGCCAGCCGCGTGATGGAGATCGACGAGGTGTTTGAGGCGATGATGCCGTCGGGCTTCACCACCAGCGCGACGTCGGTGAGAATCCGCCGCTTGACCTCTTCGTTTTCGGTCGCGGCCTCGATGACGATGTCGCTGTCGCGGAAGTCCTGGATCGCATGCGCGGCGTAGATATGCGGCAGGGCGGCTTCCACCGCGCTGGCGTCGAGGAAGCCGCGTTCGACGGACTTGCGCATCTGCACGCCGATGTCCTTGATTCCGGCCTCGATCCGCTCCGAGGTCACGTCATTTAGGGCGACATCGTAACCGGCCAGCGCGCAGACATGCGCAATGCCCTTGCCCATCTGGCCCGCGCCGATGACGCCGACTTTGCGAATTTCGAAGCTCATATTTCGAACACCATAGCGAGAGGGTCAGCCCGCCCGGGCTGGGGCTGCGATGCAAAACCACCCACGTTGCACTGCAATATAACGCGCGTTTGGTTCGAAAGAAAACAGGTCAGTCCGGAAAAAGTCGCGCCACAGGTCGTCCGCCGCCGCAACGGGCGGCGGACGACCGGCGTTCACTTGCCGAGCTTGGCGAGCTCCGCGTCGAGCTCCGGCACCGCCTGGAAGAGATCCGCGACGAGGCCGTAGTCGGCGACCTGGAAGATCGGCGCCTCTTCGTCTTTGTTGATCGCGACGATGATCTTCGAGTCCTTCATGCCTGCAAGATGCTGGATCGCGCCGGAAATGCCGACGGCGATGTAAAGCTCGGGCGCGACCGCCTTGCCGGTCTGGCCGACCTGAAGGTCGTTGGGGGCGTAGCCGGCGTCGACCGCAGCGCGCGAGGCGCCGATCGCGGCGTTGAGACGGTTCGCCACCGGATCGAGCACTTTCTGGAAGTTCTCGGCGGAGCCCAGCGCGCGGCCGCCCGAGATGATGATGCGGGCCGAGGTCAGTTCGGGCCGCTCGGACTTGGCGAGTTCCTCGCTCTTGAAGGAGGAGACGCCCGGATTTCCGGCGGCGCCGATGGACTCGACCGGGGCCGAACCGCCCTCGGGCGCAGCCGCAAAGGCCGTGGTGCGGACGGTGATGACCTTCTTGGCGTCCTTCGCGCGGACTGTCTGCACGGCGTTGCCGGCGTAGATCGGCCGCTCGAAGGTGTCGGGCGAAACGACCTTGATGATGTCCGAGACCTGGGCGACGTCGAGCAGCGCCGCGACGCGCGGCAGCACGTTCTTGGTCGCGCTGGTCGAGGGCGCCATGATGACGTCATAGGCGGGCGCGAGCGAGACGATCAGCGTCGCGACCGGTTCGGCCAGAACGTGATCCAGCGAAGAGTCGGCGGCGTAGAGCACCTTCTCCACGCCCGCGAGCTTGGCGGCGGAGGCCGCGGCGCCGTCGAGGCCAGGCCCGACGACGAGGATATGGACCGGACCGCCGATCTGCGAAGCGGCGGTGAGCGCCTTGGCGGTCGAGGGCGCGAGGGCGCCATTGGCGGTTTCAGCGAGAAGCAGAATGGCCATGTCAGAGAACTCCCGCTTCCTTGAGCTTGGAGACGAGTTCGGCGACCGAGCCGACCTTGACGCCGGCGGCGCGCGTCGCGGGGGCGGCGGTGCTCAGCACCTCGAGGCGCGGCGCAATGTCGACGCCATAGTCGGACGGCGACTTGACGGCGACTTCCTTCTTTTTCGCCTTGATGATGTTCGGCAGCGAGGCGTAGCGCGGCTCGTTGAGGCGAAGATCCGTGGTGACGACCGCCGGGAGCTTGAGGCTCACCGTCTGCAGGCCGCCGTCGATCTCCCGGGTCACGTCGATGGAGCCGTCCGCCAGAACGACCTTGGAGGCGAAGGTGCCCTGACCCCAGCCCAGAAGCGCCGCGAGCATCTGGCCGGTCTGGTTGCTGTCGTCGTCGATCGCCTGCTTGCCGAGGACGATGAGCCCCGGCTGCTCTTCGGCGGCGATCTTGGCGAGGATCTTGGCGACCGCAAGCGGTTCGACCGTGTCGTCGGTCTTCACCAGAATGCCGCGGTCGGCGCCCATGGCGAGGGCGGTGCGCAGCGTCTCGTCAGCCTTGGCGGGCCCGATGGAGACGACGACGACTTCCGTCGCCTTGCCGGCTTCCTTCAGACGCAGCGCTTCCTCGACGGCGATTTCGTCGAAGGGATTCATCGACATTTTGACATTGGCGAGGTCGACGCCGGAGCCATCGGGCTTGACCCGGATTTTCACGTTGTAGTCGACGACCCGCTTGACGGGCACGAGAATTTTCATCGCGCGACCTCTGGAAATGGCGGCGGACGCCCTGCGCCCCGCTGACCCAAAAACTGTGGCGGTCTGGTAACGGGGGCGCGCGCGCAAGTCAAACCCGCAACGTCGGCCCCGGCGGGCCGAACCCGCCAAGTCGAACGGGGCGGCGCGCCGGTCGGATCGTCGACGACGCAGACCTGGGCCATTGCGCCCGTCGCCGTGAGGATGTAGCCGCAGGTCGGAAAAAGCCGTTTCATGGGAAGTCTCCCTTGCGGAACGGCGTCTGCGCGACCGCCCCGGACAACGGATCTGCGCCCGTGACCCGTTGCCTTCCGCTGAATCCGGCGCCGGGAACGCACTCGCCGCCGCCGTTCCGGCCGGCGACAATCCCGGAACCTACACGGGGGGCGCCGCGTCTTGCGGGGGCTCGTGCGCGCCGCGGTCCAGGAGCTTGTGCTTGCGCCGCTTGAAGATCGGCGTCAGCGCGAGTCCGGCAAGTATCCCGCCGACATGCGCCATCCAGGCGACGCGGCTTTCGCCGCCGCCCCAGCTCGCGTTCAAAAGCTGCAAAAAGATCCACGCGCCGATGAAGACGAAGGCCGAAGCGTGGAAAATGAATAGCGGCGGCTTGAGGCCCAGAAGCGGGCGCGCCGGCGAACGCGACGGGTCGCTCAGCGTGATGATCCAGAAGGGAAACATCACGAAGGTGAGCGGCGGGAAAATCCCCGCGATGGTCGCGCGCGGATAGAGGAGCAGGAAGGCCGCGCAGACCCCGGAGATGGCGCTGGAGGCGCCGACCAGCGGCGTGATCGAATGCGGCGTCGCATAGACGTAGAAGACCCCAGCCACGACGCCGCAGGAAAGATAGAACAGCAGATAATGGAGCGAGCCCATCGCATCCTCGACATTGTCGCCGAAGACGTAAAGGAACAGCATGTTGCTCGCGATGTGCAGGATGGAGGAATGGAAGAAGAGAGAGGTGACGAGCGTCGCGGGCGCCGGCGGCCCGACGATCCATTCGGCCAGCGTCGCCTCCCCGAACAGAACGCGCGGGATGATGGCGAAGCCGCGCATGATCGTCAAAGGATCTCCGAGCGCCTCGCTGTAGACGAGGAGGAAGACGATCACATTGACGGCGATCAGCGTCCAGTTCGCGAGCGGCCGCCGGATGTGCCGCAGGGGCGCGTCGTCGTAGAGCGGTATCACCATCGAATTGTCCTCACGGCGCTCGCCTCGAAGGGCGGCATCCTAACATAGGCGCCCGGGCGCCGCTGTCACGCCCGCTCGAGCCGGCCTTCGAGCCAGGCGAGCGCCTGGCTGCGCAGGCCCGCGATATCGAAGGCCGCGACCATGACGCCATAGATCGCCGCGCCGGCGGCGATTTGCAGCAGCAGAGTGAGGAAGCCCGGCGCCATGGCGCGCATCGGGGCCAGCGCGAGGAACATGATCCCGGTTGCGACCCCGGCGGCGAAGAGATCCCAGAAGGAAGGCCAGACGGGCTGCGCCCGCAGCGCGAACCAGACGGTGACGGCGAGCGCCGCCAGATAGCCCCCCGCCTGCGCGATGGCGAGATTTGAGGCGTCGCGGCCCCAGGGCAGTAGAAAGAGCAGCAGCAGCGACACGACCACGGCGGCGAGCGCGGCGACGATGAGCGGCGCCGTACGCTTGGCGATCTGAAAGACGGGATTCACGCCGAAATTCAGAAAGCCCATGGCGAAGAGGCCGGGCAGCAAAAGTCCGAGATAATGGCCAAACGGCCCACGGAACTGCGTCGGCACGACCAAGGCCTCGACCGAGGGCATGACAAGCCACAGTCCGACGCAGGCCGGCAGCAGAAAGGCGAAGACCACGCCCATGTTGTGCGCGACCTGGACCCGGGCGCGGTCCTCTCCGTGGACCTCATGCGCCGCCACCGCGATCTGGAAGAGCAGCACGTCGAGCGCGGAGCCGAAAGCCATGACCGCGCGCATGCCAATGTCATAGGCGAGCGAAAACTGACCCGTCTCCGCGAAGTCGTAAACGCTCGCCACGATCGAGCGCGAGGCGAGGGGCATCGCCTGATACAGGAGATGCGCGGCGACCATGGGGGCGCTGTAGGCGATGAGATCCTTCACCGTCTCGCTCTTAGCGTCGCGGCAGCGCACGCCGGGATCCCGCAGCGCCGCGCGGGCGAGAAACACCGTGCCGAGCAGGCTCGCCACGCCGCCCGCGAGCGCAACGCTCGCCGAACGGAAGAGAAACGCCCCGCCGCCGATGAGGACGAGCGACAGCGCATTCTTCACGAGGACGAGCCGGCCATAGGCGCCGTCCTCGAACCGGGCGCGGGCGAGCGCCGTCGAATAATCAAAGAGCCCGTTGGCGGTCGCGGTGAGCAGGGCGAGGAGAATGAGTTCGCTGTCGAAATCGAGCTCCGGACCGACGAGCGAATAAAGCAGCGTGCTCGCCGCCAGAAACAGGGTGACGACCAGAAAGGACGACCCGAGCGTCGAGCGGATGAAGGGATCGCTCTCGCGTGTGCGCTGTGAATAGAAGCGCGTCGCCGACAGCCGCAGCCAGTCGTAGAGCGCCGTCTGCACCACGACGGCGATGGAGAAGGAGAGCGCGAAACGCCCATATTCCTCGGGACCGAGAAATTTCGCGACCATCAGGCCGATGATGAAATTCGCGGCCGTATTGGCGAGGAAGGCGAGGAGGACTTTCAAGGACAGGCTCCCTCCCCAGCCTGCCCCCGCTTCGCGGGAAAGGGAGAGAGATTGCCGTCTTTGCGACGAAGGCCGGTCACGGCGATCGCAAGCGCCCCCTCTCCCGCCATCGCCAGCCGACATACGGGCGTCGCCTCCTCCCTATGGCGGGGGAGAGACCGGGAGGAGGCATGGGAAATTCCCGACCTGTCCATCGTTTCGCTTACGCGCTCCAGCGCCCGAGCGCCTTCAGTTCTTTAAGCGCCTGCGCGTCGCGGGGCGTCACGTCGGGATAGTCGGGATCCGCCGTGGCGGGGTCGAAATATTTCCACGACCGCGCGCATTTGACGCCTGCTGCGCGGCTCGGAACGACCGCGACGCCCTTGACCTCGGGCAGGCGGAAAGCCTCCGCCGGACCCTCGCCCGTCTCGATGGCGATGTCCGAGACGATGCAGATCTCCGCGAAATCGACGCCGTCGAGCGCGGCGCGCAAATGGCCGTCCGCGACGTAGACGACCGGCGCCGCCTCAAGCGAGGAGCCAATGCGCTTCTGCGCGCGCTCGATTTCGAGCGCGCCCGTCACCACGGAGCGGATGGCGCGAACCTTCTCCCATTTCTCGGCGAGCGCCTCGTCGCGCCAGTGCGACGGGATGTCCGGGAAGCTTTCGACATGCACGGAGACCGCTTCCGGATAACGCGCGAGCCAGGCCTCGTCCGCCGTGAAGACGAGGATCGGCGCGAGCCATGTCGTCACGCAGCGGAAGATGCGCTCGATGACGGCGAGCGACGCCTTGCGTTTTGCGCTCGACGGCGGCTCGCAATAGAGCGCATCCTTGCGAATGTCGAAATAGAAGGCCGAGAGATCGCTCGTCATGAACGGCGTGAGCAGCGCGACGACGCGCTTGTAGTCGTACGCCTGATAGGCCGAGCGGATTTGCGCGTCCATCTCGACGAGACGATGCAGCATCAGCCGCTCGAGTTCGCTTGCATGTTCGAGCGCCGCGTCGTCGTCCGCGCCGTAATGCGCCAGCGCGCCGATCATCCAGCGCAGCGTGTTGCGCAATTTGCGATAGAGATCGACGAAGGTTTTCAGGATCTCCGGGCCGACGCGCAGATCGTCGGCGTAATCCGACGCCGCGACCCAGAGGCGCAGAATGTCGGCGCCCGACTCCGCGATGACCTTTTGCGGCGCCACGACGTTGCCGAGCGACTTCGACATCTTCCGGCCCTTCTCGTCCAGCACGAAGCCATGCGTCAGCACGGCGTCATAGGGCGCGCGGCCGCGCGTGCCGCAGCTTTCGAGAAGGGAGGAATGGAACCAGCCGCGATGCTGGTCCGAGCCTTCGAGATACATCACCTCGTCCTCGCCGCCGTCGCGCTTGCGATGGATGCCGGCGAGAGCGGGGAAGTTTTTGGGATCGTCGAGCACGAAGGCGTGCGTCGAGCCGGAGTCGAACCAGACGTCGAGAACGTCGGCGACTTTCTCGTAGTCGTTCGGATCGTAATCGGGCGAAAGGAATCTTTCCGCGGCGCGCGTCTCGTACCACGCGTCGGCGCCTTCCTCCTCGAAAGCCGCGACGATGCGCGCGTTCACCTGGCTGTCGACGAGGATCTCATGCGTGCCCTTCTTCACGAAGACGGCGATTGGCACGCCCCAGGCGCGCTGGCGCGAGACGACCCAGTCGGGGCGATTGGCGATCATGCCGCGAATGCGGTTCTCGCCCGCCGCCGGCGTCCATTGCGTGCGGGAGATTTCCTCGAGCGCGATGGCGCGCAGGGTCGGCGCGTTGGCGCCTTCGCCCGCCATCGGCTTGTCCATCGCGATGAACCATTGCGGCGTATTGCGGAAGATGACCGGCTTCTTCGAGCGCCACGAATGCGGGTATTGATGCTTCAGGCGCCCGCGCGCGATGAGATTGCCGGCCTTGACGAGTTCCGCCATCACCGCCTCGTTGGCGTCGCCTTTCTCGCCCTTTTCGGTGAGAACGCGCTTGCCCTCGAATCCCGGCGCTTCTTTCGTGTAGAAGCCGTCTTCGTCCACGGTGTAGGGGATGCGGCTGTCTATGCCGCTTTCAGCCAGACGCCGGCCATTCGCCATCCAGATGTCGAAATCCTCGCGGCCATGACCCGGCGCGGTGTGAACGAAGCCCGTGCCCGTGTCGTCCGTCACATGGTCGCCGTCGAAGAGCGGCACGTCGAAGGCGTAGCCGAGATGCGCGAGCGGATGGGCGCAGACGAGGTCTTTGAGTTCGTCCGCGCGCACGTCGCGCAGCCGCTCGAAGCCTTCGGCCTTCGCCGCCTTGAACACATCGCCCGCAAGCTTGTCGGCGAGGATGAACTTCGCGCCGGGGAAGGCCCAATTGTTATCGGGAGCCTCCGTCACGCGATAGAGGCCATAGGCGATCTTCGAGGAGAAGGAGATCGCGCGGTTGCCCGGCAGCGTCCAGGGGGTCGTGGTCCAGATGACGACGCGGGCGTCGCTCAAATCCTCGGCGGCGCCGCGCGGGATCGGGAAGGCGACCCACACCGTGTCGGAGGTATGGTCCTCATATTCGACTTCCGCCTCGGCGAGCGCCGTCTTCTCGACGACCGACCACATCACGGGCTTGGAGCCGCGATAGAGCAGGCCGTTCTCGGCGAATTTCATGATCTCGCGGGCGATGGTCGCTTCCGCCGGGTAGGCCATGGTGGCGTAGGGCCTGTCCCATTCGCCGGCGACGCCGAGGCGCTTGAACTCCTCGCGCTGCACCGAGAGCCAATGCTCCGCATAGGCGCGGCATTCGCGGCGGAAGGCGATCATCTCGTCGGGATGCGCAAAGTCGGGCTTCTTCTTGCCCTTGGCGCGGTAATTCTCTTCCTCGATCTTCCACTCGATCGGCAGGCCGTGGCAATCCCAGCCCGGCACATAGACGCAGTCCTTGCCGGTCATGCGCTGGCTGCGCGTGACGATGTCCTTGAGGATCTTGTTCAGCGCATGGCCGATATGGATGTTGCCGTTGGCGTAGGGCGGGCCGTCGTGCAGCGTGAATTTCGGCCGGCCCTTCGCCGCCTCGCGCATCTTCTCGTTGAGACCGATCTCCGCCCAGCGCTTCAAAAATTCCGGCTCGCGCTGCGGCAGGCCGGCGCGCATGGGAAACTCCGTCTCAGGGAGAAAGAGGCTCTTGGAATAATCGGGCCCTTTGGGCGTTTGATCGGTCATGGGGTCGGAAACCGGAGGTCGAACGGCGCCGGGACAGCCGGCAATGTCCGGGTCACATAAAGGATTTGGAAGGGAAGCGCCAATCGCGCCCGAAAACGGGGCCCCGCGCGAGGCGAAGCGCCTCAGGCGCGGGCCGGGCCGGCAATTCGTGTCATGCGATGGCGGCGCATGACCCTTTGTAACAGGGGCGCGACGCAGCGCAACGCCTGTTTGCGCCGCAGCGCCGCGAAGGGATGCGCAAACCCGGGGGCGGGCCGGGGCGCGGAACGCCTATCGCCCCCCGCGCGCGGAGCAGTTCCGCGATTTCGGCGTGACCGGCGCGTTCGGCCGTCTCGACGAGCGTGGCGGTTCGGCGGGGTGTTTCCGCCACGGGATTTTCGGGCTCTTCGGCCGGGACGCCCGACTTCAAAAGCAGGCGTATCTTGGAGAAATTGTGGTCGAGCACAGCCTGGCGCATGGCCCGCAAACGGTCTGGCGAAACAGCCATCAAAGATCGACCTTTCTCCTAAACCGCGAAAAAATATCGCGTGAGGTGAAAGAACACCGGCGCCGAGAAGCAGACGCTGTCCAGCCGGTCCAGCACGCCGCCGTGCCCTTTCACCGAATGCCCCCAATCCTTGACGCCCATCGACCGCTTGACCGCCGAGAGCGACAGGCCCCCGAAAAAGCCCATGGCGACGATGGCCAGCGCCATGGCCGCGGCCTGAAGCGGGGAGAAGGGCGTGATCCAGTAGAGCGCCGCGCCGAGCAGCGTGGCCGCCGTCCCGCCGCCCAGGAGCCCCTCGACGGTCTTGGACGGGCTGATCCGGGGCGCGATTTTGGTCTTCCCGAACAGCTTGCCGAAGACATATTGAGCGACGTCCGAGAACTGGACGACGGTGATGAGGAAAAAGAGCAGCAGGACGCTCTGGCCCTCGTAGCCGGGAATTTTCAACATGGTCAGCGCAGGGGCGTGGCTGACGCTGTAGACCGTGAGCATGAGCGCCCATTGCACGCGGGCGACACGCAGCAGGAAATCCGTCACATCGCCGGCGAGCGCCGCGAGGGTCGGCGCCAGCAGAAAGCCGTAGACCGGGACGAGGATCGAGAACATCCCGTACCAGTCCATGCCGATCAGAACATATTGCAGCGGCAGCAGGACATAGAAGGCGCCGATGAGCGGCAGGTTGTCGGCCGGCCGCGTCGGCGTCAGCGAGACGAATTCCCGCAGCGTGTAGAAGGACGACAGGGCGAAGAGAACCAGCGTCGCCGCCCGGCCGAGCAGATAGCTCGCCAGAAAAATGGCGATCATCGCCCACCAGGCGTCGATCCGGTCGTTGAGATTCCGGATCGTCTCCTGCTGCGCCTCGCTCTGCGCGCGGCCGGCGAGCGCGCGGCCGACGGCCGTCGCGACGACGAGCAGGACGAAGACGCCGCCAAAGAGCGCGAAGACTTTCTGCTGGGGGGTCATTTACGCAAGCTCCGCGACGGCCGCCCGGGCGCGTTCGAGAAAGGCCGCCTTGCCCTCGCCCGCGACGCGGGCGAGCGGCGCGCCAAAATGCACTTCGCAGGAAATGGGAACCGGCAGCAATGCGCCCTTGGGGAAGGCGCGGGAGGGATTCTTGAGATAGACCGGCGCGAGCTCCACGTCCGGAAATTCGGTCGCGAGCTGATAGAGGCCCGATTTGAACGGGCCGGGCAGCAGCGCGTCGCCGCGCGCGCCCTCCGGGAAAATGATGAGCGAGCGGCCCGCGCGCAGTTTTTCCCGCAGGGGGTCGAGAACCCCCTTGCCCTTGCCCCCGGTGCGGTCGATCAGCACGACGTCGAGCACCCGCTTCGCCGCCAGGCTGCGCAGGTCGCCGCGCCCCCAGTAATCCGCCGCCGCGACGGGGTGGACGGCGCGCCGCAGCGCGCCGGGCAGCGCCGCCCAGATCAGCAGCGCGTCGAGATGGCTCGAATGATTGGCGAAATAGAGCCGCGGACGTTCATCGTGGGACAGGCCGCGCCACACCGGACGTCCGCCGACGAGAAAGCGCGTAAGCCCGACGAGCGCGCGGTCGATCACGGCCCGCCTCCGGCGAGCCGCGCCGCCAGGGCCCGAAGCCGCGCGACGCAGGTCGCGGCGGAGCCCGCCGCTATCCCCGCCGCGGCGAGGAGAAGGACATAACCGCCGTCGTGAACTTGCGCCTCGATGGGCGCCAGAACGCAGGCCCCGGTGAGAAGCGCCATTCGCTGCGGCTTGGCGAGCGGGCCGCGAAAGTCCTGCGCGAAGCCCAGCGCGCCTCCGAGCGCGCGAATGTAGGCGGTGAGCGCGGCGAAGAGCGCGCCGAGCCAGCCGAGCCAGCCCGCCCCGGCCGCATAGCCCAGCGCAACGATGAGCAGGCTGTCCGCTAGGCGATCGGGAACCTCGTTATAGAGCGCGCCGAGCGGCCCGCCGCGCTTGCCCTCCACGGCGATCATGCCGTCGAGAAGATTGCACAGGAGCCGCAGCTGAGCGCCCGCCGCCGCGACCAGATAAAGCCATGACGACGCGGGCGCGGCGAGGAGGGCGAGGGCTCCGAGCGCCGCGAAGCCGACGCTCGCCGCCGATATCTGATCGGGCGTGACGGACGTGCGTAACAATATCGCCGTGAGGCGGCGCGCGACTTCCGTGTCGCGCGAGGCGAGCGGACGACGCGCCGGCGGCGGCCCCTGCTGTTCGTCGGCCATGCAAAGCTTTCCGAAAAAAAGTCCGTCGGGTGTCAGTACTTTGAAAGACTTTCCGCGTCTTTGCGCTACCGCAACCGCCGGAAGGGACCGAAGCCGAGCTTGTTCGCGACCCAGGCGCCCGCGCCGAGGAGCGCGATGGCGGGCACGAGGATCAGGAAGAGGCCCGACAGGAAGAAAAGCCCGATCGCGAGAAAGGCGAGCAGGCCAAGCCCCAGCATCAGGCTCTGAAACGGTCCGAGCTTGACGAATTTGATCTCCCCGGAGCCAGAGGAAATCCAGATGCGGGAGCTTGCGAAATCGCGCTCCGGCTCCTCGCCGGGAGGAATGATCTCGATATCGCGCTTGCCGTCGTCCATGTTGGACTCCTCTCTCGCCGCGCATTGAAAATAAGCGCTCGCAGGACAGACGCAATTCCCGTCAGCGCGCGGCGAGTATTTCCCGCGCCCGGACGCAGTCGTCCTCCATCCGCGCGATGAGCGCCTCGACGCTGTCGAACTTCTCCTCGCCGCGGATGAAGCCGTAGAAGGCGACCTCGACCTCCTTGCCGTAGAGATCGCCGGAAAAGTCGAAGACGAAGACTTCGAGCAGCGGCGGGCCGTTGTCGAAGGTCGGGCGCCGGCCGAAGCTCGCCGCGCCCGCGCGCAGCGCGCCATCGGCTTCGAGCGTCACGGCGTAAACGCCGTGGCGAAGGCGGTTCGAGGGATCGAGCGCGACATTGGCCGTGGGGAAGCCGAGAAGGCGGCCCCGCTTGTCGCCATGGCGCACGAGGCCGCGCACGAAATAGGGATGGCCCAGCAGGCGGCGCGCGAGTTCGACGTCGCCTTTCTCCAGCGCCTCGCGCGTCGCGGTGGAGGAGACCGCGTCGAGGCTGCCCTCCTCGTCCTGCGTGATCCGCTCGACGATCTCCACGCAAAAGCCCAGACGCGCGCCCTCGCGGCGCAGGAATTCGGCGTCGCCCTCGCGCCCCGCCCCGAAGCGGAAGTCGTAGCCGGCGACGGCGGCGGAAAGGCCGAGGCGTCTGGCCAAAATATCCTCGGTGAAATCACGGGCCGGCCGGGCGGCGAAGCCGCGGTTGAAGGAAAGCACGAACATGCCGTCGAGCCCGAGCCGCGCCGCCTGCGCCGCCTTGGCGTCGGGGGGCGTGAGGCGGAAGATAACGGGCCTGCCCGCGAAGACGTCCGCCGGATGGGGCTCGAACGTGAGCAGGACGCAAGGCTTGCCGAGCCTTGCCGCGAGCGCCTGCGCCCGCGCGATCACGCCGCGATGACCGCGGTGCAGCCCGTCGAAATTGCCGATGGCCGCGACGGCGCCTTCGAGACCGACGGGCGGGGAAAGAGGGTCGCGAACGACGAGGAAAGGCTGGCTCAAGGGCGGTTCCGGTGCGCGGCGAAAGGCGCGCCAAACTGCCGCGTGCGCGCGCGAAGCGCAAGGGGAGCCGAAAACCGCCGCGCCCGCCTACTTCGCCTGGATTCGCGCGAGATAGTCGAGCAGCGCGTCGAGCCGGGTCTTCCAGCCGGCGCCGCGCATGAATTTGCCGCCCCAGACAGGCATGTCTCTCGGACCATGGTCCTCGACCGCCTTGCGTCCGTCGAGGACCTCGAGAACCTCCTCTCGCGGAAAAACGCCGCCGTTCTCCCGCGCGAGTTGCGTCAGGTCAGCGGGCTCTGTTTTGAGTCGCGATGCGAAGCGTCCATGACCCTTGCCGTCCTCGCCGTGGCAGAGCGCGCATTTCGAGCGAAATTCGATGAGCCCCTGATCCCAGGCCTTTTCGCGGCTTTTGGCGAAGGCGCACGCCGGGTTCGCCAGGAAAATCGAGAGAGAAACCGCCAGCAATTTCACCCGAAAGCCGCTCATGTCGACGCCCCTTCCAGTTATTGCGCGAGACTATTCCCTTTCGCACGCGCGCGCGAGCTTATCCCTGGCTTTGAGCGCGGCTATGTTCTCGGGAAAGGGCGGCCGGTTCTACGCCGTCGCGGGCTTCTCCGCCGCAGGCGCGGCGCGCGTCGCTTGTTCGCGCGAGGGCACCATCACCGTCGCCTCGCCGTCGAGCACGACCTTCCCGTCCACGAGGCATTCGCATTTGAGCCTGGCGCGGCGGCCCTTCTCGACGAGCTCCACGACCTCGACGACGACGGTGATGACGTCGCCGATCTTCACCGGCGCGCGGAAATTCAACGTCTGCGACAGATAAACCGCGCCCGGGCCTGGCAAATACATGCCGATCACTGTCGAGATCAGCGAAGCGGTGTAGAGGCCGTGGACGATGCGCTCGCCGAAACGGGTCTTGGACGCGAAGTGATCCGAAAGATGGATGGGATTGCGGTCGCCCGAAAGATCGGCGAAGGCGATCACGTCGTCGTCCATGACGGCCTTCATCAGCGTCTCGCGCATGCCGACGCTCAGATCTTCGAAGTAATAAATTTTGAAGGGCGTCGACATGGGGTCACCGGAACGTTGTGCGGGAAAGGGCGAAGCGCCCGTTTCCTCCTTTTACCAGAAAACTTCGCGGGCCAAAGCGACAGGACGCGCGCCCGCGAGCGTGACGAGACGCTCGAGCGCCGCCCTGTCGACGGCCCCGTCCGCCGAGAGCCGCAGCTCTTCCGCATGCACGCCGCCGACGACGAAAACGCAATCGAGCCCCGCCTGTCCCGCGCCGGCGAGATCGGTGAAGGCGCCGTCGCCCAGCGCCACGATCCGCGCGTCGGCGAGGGGCGCGCCGCGCAGGGCCACGAGCCGCTCGCGCGCCGCCGCGTAGATCGGCGGATGCGGCTTGCCGAACATCACGACGTCGCCGCCCATCGCCGCATAGCGTTCGGCGAGCGCGCCGGCGCAATAGACGATGTCGTCGCCGATCGCGACGACGATGTCCGGATTGGCGCACAGCATGGTCAGGCCGCGGGCGCGGAGCGCCGCGAGACGTTCGTCGTAATCCTGCGGAATTTCCTCGCGTTCGGCGAAGAGCCCGGTGCAGACGACGTAGTCGGCCTCCTCCGGACCCGTTTTACGCACCGGCGCGCCGAGACGTCGGCCCGCTTCCTCGAAGAGTCCGTCGTCGCGCGGCGGGCCGAGGTGATAACAGGCCTGCCCCTTGCGCGCGACGATTTCCCGGCAGGTCAATTCGCCCGCCGAGACGAGATCGTCAAAGGCGTCCTCGGGCAGGCCGAGGCCGAGAAGCTGGCGGCGCACTTCGGCGTCCGGCCGCGAGGCGTTGGTGACGAGGACGACGGTCCCGCCCTGCGCGCGAAAGCGCCGCATTGCGTCGGCGGCGCGAGGGAAATGCTTCTTGCCGTCGATGAGCACGCCCCAGACGTCGCAAAGGATTGCGTCATAGACGCCGGCGAGTTCGCAAATCCCGGAAATCATCGGGATTTCCGGGGCGGCGGCCGTCGAGGACGTCAAAAGCGCGCCTCCTGCAGGGCCGCTGCATGGGCCCTTTCGGCCACGGGCCGGAACCCTCCGGTCTCTTCGTCGAGCGCGAGCAGCTTTCCGTCCATCACGCTGAAATAGGCGCCATGAAGACGCAGGTAGCCGCGATGTTCGAGAACCTGCACCATCGGGAAGCTGCGCAGATTGATCAGCGTCTGCTTGATCGATTCGAATTCGAGCCGCCGCACATAGTCCGGATCGGCGAGGTCCGGCGCGCGCCCCAGCCGCTCGACGGCCGGGGCGAGCATCGCGATCCATTTTCCGATGAAGTCGCCATGGCTCAGCGGCGGCGCGTCGGGGTTCAGCACCTCTTCGGCGTAGGCGCGCACCCCGCCGCACTGGCCGTGGCCGAGGACGACGATGTGTTCGACCTTGAGCGCCATGACGGCGTATTCCAGCGCGGCGGAGGCCCCGTGGAAATGGCCGTCGGGCTCAAAGGGCGCGACGAGGCCGGCGACGTTGCGCAGGACGAAGAGTTCGCCCGGACCGGCGTCGAAAATCGCTTCAGGCGCGACGCGCGAATCCGAGCACCCGATCACCAAAGTGGTCGGCTTCTGGCCCTTGATCGCGAGGGTGCGGTAACGCGCCTGCTCCGAGCGGAAACGGCCGCCGAGGAAAACCTCGTAACCTTCCACGAGGTGAGGCGGAAGGCCGCTCTTGGGCGCAGGGCTCTCGTCGACTGACATTCTTTTGACGTTCCGGGCTGATCGTTTGACGGCTTCCACGCGCGCCGCAAAGGCCGATGGCGGAGACGCTTCTTATTGTGTAGACCAGCCGGCGCGGCAAGAAAAAGATGAACCCAGCTGTCGAGCGAGCCGAAAGATGATTTCGAAACTAAAGCGTAGCGTGTTGGCCATGCCGGGCTCCAACGCCCGCGCGCTGGAAAAGGGCAAGAGCCTCCCCGCCGACGTTTTGATGTTCGAACTGGAAGACGGGGTGGCGGAGGCCGCCAAGGCCACGGCCCGCGAGCAGGTCGCGGCGGCGGTTCGGGGCGGCGGCTATGGCGCGCGCCAGCTCGTCGTGCGCGTCAACGCCCGCGGCTCGGAGTGGTACAAGCCCGACATGTCGGCGATCGCCGCCGCAGGGCCCGACGCCATCGTCATCCCGAAGGTCAATTCGCGCGACGACATTCTCAAGGCCGCGGCCGACCTCGTCGCCGCCGGCGCGCCGCTCAAGACCCGGCTCTGGGCCATGATCGAGACGCCGCGCGCCATCTTCGACATCGAGAAAATCGCCAGCGCCGCCGACGATCCCGCCGCGCGCCTCGAAGTTCTCGTGCTCGGCCCCAACGACATCGCCAAATCGACCCGCGCCCGCCTTACGCCCGGCCGGCCCGCCCTCGTGCCCTGGCTCGCCGCCGGCGTGCTTGCAGCGCGCGTGCACGACATCGAGATCATCGACGGCATCTACAACGACTTCAACGACGAAGCCGGCTTGCGCCGGGAGGCCGAGCAGGGCCGCGACATGGGTTTCGACGGCAAGATGCTCATCCATCCGAGCCAGATCGGCCCGGTGAACGAGATCTTCGCGCCGAGCGCCGAGGAGGTCGATTTCGCGCGCCGGATCATCGCCATTTTCGACCAGCCGGAGAACGCCGAAAAAGGCGTGGTGCAGATCGACGGCAAGATGGTCGAGCGTCTCCATCTCGACATCGCGCGCCGCACGCTCGCCTTGATGGAAGCCGCCGGCTGACGGCGGAAAAAGGCGGTCGGAAAGTCTGTTTCGCGGGCAGGCCGCCTCCTTTATATCTGCGCTTCGGGGGCAAACAGCGAGGACTCGACAATGGCGACGCCGCGGAGCGACGGAACGGATCAATCTTCCAAGGTCGACAGCCCGCAAAAGGAAGACGCCGGCGCGCCCGCGACGAAGCCGGGAGCGGCGGCCCCCGCGCGCCGGGCGCGGGGTTTTGTCTCCAAACTGTTCTTTACCATACTGACGGTTCTGGTCCTGCTTGGAATCGCAGGCTATGGCGCGCTGATCTTCCGGGACGTCGACCCCAATGTGGGCGTCGCGGCCAATTACGTCGAACAAGGTCTGACCGAGGCGCAGGGTCTGCTGGACAAGGCGCAGGAGACCGTCGCCGATCTCACGGGCGCGCCCAAGCCGGCCTCGAAAGCGGCGAGCCGGCGCGCGCTCCTCGACAAGGCGCCCCTCGCCCCGACGACGCCGGCCGCCCCGGCCCCCGCGCCCGTCGAAGCCGCGCCCGAACCCGCCGCCGTCCCTGCGCCTGCGCCCGTCGAGACGGCGAAGGAGCCTGAAAAGCCCGCGCCGGCCGCGCCCCCGGCGGCCGAAACCCGCGCCGAACCCGTTCCTGAACCGCCGCAAAAGCCTGTGGAACTCGCGCAGGAGCCTACACCCGCGCCAGTTCCCGCGCCTGCGCCCGTCGCGGCGGAACCGGCGAAGCCCGCTGAAGCTCCCGCCGCCCGGGTCGAAACGCCCGACGCCGACGGCTTCACCGACCGCGACCTGATTTCCGCGCTCGAAGGCCGCATCGACGCGCTGAGCGACGAAGTAAGGGCGCTGCGGGAAAAGCTCGAAGCGCCGAAGAGCGAAATGCGCGCGGAGCCGCAGACGGAGGCGCCGAAGGCCTCCCCGGCCGTCGCGGATACGGCCGCGGCCCATGTGGCCCTGGCCTACGCCCTTCAGCGGCGGGTCGAAAGCGGCCGTCCCTTCGCGGAGGAAATCGCCGCCATCGCCCGGCTCGGCGCGGACCCCGCGCCCGCTCCCATCCTGATCGAAACGTCCGAGAAAGGCGTCGCGACTCCGGCGCAATTGCGCGAGAGCTTCGCAGCCGCCGCCAGAAAACTGAAATCGCATGAAAGCCACGGCGAAGCCGGCCATGAAGGCGGCAATCTGACGGAACATCTGCTTGAGGGCGCGAGCAAGCTCGTGAAGGTCCGGCCGGTGGGCCACGCGCATCCCGACAGTCTCGAGGGCAAGATGGAAAAGGTCGAGGCCGCGCTGTCGCACGACGACTTCGCCGCCGCCGAGGCCGCCTTCGAGGCCCTGCCGGAGGAAGCGCGGAACGAGGCGAAGGACTTCGGCGACGCGCTGCGTCAGCGCAACGAGGCGGTCAAGGCCGCCGACGAATTCCTGCACGCCGCCGTCGCGGCGCTGGGCGCCAAGAAATAAGCGAGGCCGACCGCCATGCTGTTCATGTTTTTCTTCATCGTCGCGCTCGCCGCCGCGGCCTACGGACTCGAATTGCTGATCGAGGAGCCCGGCTCGCTGACGCTGGAATACGCCGGCCGGCATATCGAGACCTCGATCCCCGTCGCAGCCGCGGGCCTGCTGCTGCTGATCGCCGCGGTCATCATCGTCTGGGCGGTCATCGTGGCGCTGATTCGCCTGCCGAGCCGGGTGGTGAGCGGCTCGCGCGAAAAGCGCAAGGCGAGGGGCCTCGACGTCATCTCGCAGGGTCTCGTCGCGGTCGGGGCCGGCGACGTCGCCCGCGCTCGAAAGGCCGCGTCGCTGGCCGAAAAGCTCATTCCCGAGGAGCCGCTGACGCAGATGCTCGTCGCGCAGGCGGCGCAGCTCGCCGGCGACCGCGCCAAAACGGCGGAGGCTTTTCAGAAAATGACGCTCAACCCTGAGACCAAGCTTCTCGGCCTTCGCGGGCTACATATCGAGGCCAGGCGCCGGGAGGACGCGGAGGCGGCGCATCAATTCGCGAGCGCCGCCCATGAGATTGCGCCGTTGCCCTGGGCGGGCTCGGCGGTTCTCGAGCATCTCGCCGCCAACGGCGAATGGGAGAAGGCTCGGGAAGCGCTGGAAAAGAGCGTCTCCGCCAAGGCCCTCGACGCGCCGAGCGCGCAGAAGCTGCGCGCCTTGATCGAGACGGCCATGGCCATGCAGAAGGAGCGCGAGCATCCGCATGACGCGCTCCACCTCGCCCGCCAGGCCCTGAAACGTCGGCCAGGCTTCACGCCCGCCGCCGCCGTCGCCGCGCGCGTGCTGATTCGCCATGGCGATCAGAAACAGGCGATGAAGCTCATCGAAGGAATTTGGGCGGCCAATCCCCACCCCGATCTCGCCGAGGTCTATCTCGAGGCGCTGCCGCAGGAGTCGAACAGCGAGCGTCTGGCGCGGGTCGAGAAGCTCGCGAAGCTTTCCCCCGACGCGCCGGAAAGCCGCCATCTCTTGGCCGAAATGGCCCTCGCCGCGCGCGATTTCCCGAAGGCCCGCGCCGCGCTCGCGCCGCTCATCGCCGAAGGCCGGCATCCGACCGCCCACACCTGCCTGCTGATGGCGGAGATCGAGGACGCCGAACATGGTCCGAGCGGGCCGGTGCGCGAATGGCTCGCGCGCGGTTCGCGCGCGCCGCGCGATCCCGTCTGGATCGCGGACGGCGTCGTCTCGAAGCGCTGGCTGCCCTTCTCGCCGGAGACGGGCCGGCTCGACGCCTTCGAGTGGAAGACCCCGCCCCACTCGGCCCACCACCTCACGGAAGAAGGCAAGCCGAACATCCCGACCGCCTTCCTCGCCAGCGGCAAGGCGCCCGAGATCACGGCGTCGGCGACAAACGCGCCGGCTCAGTCGTAACGGTCCCGGATGCGGTCCGCCCGGCGGATCCGAACGTAAAGCGCGCCTTCGCCGCCGTGATGGCGCGCCGCCTCGCCGAAACCCACGACGACGTCCCGCAGATTGGGAGCCTGAAGCCACATCGGGACGACGCGCTTCAGCACGCCGCCCTCTTCGCGCGACAGCCCCTTTCCGGTCACGACGATCGCCACCTTCGCCCCGTCGGCCTGGGCGCGGCGTAGGAAGGCGGTCAGCGCGCGCTGCGCCTCGTCCTGACGCATGCCGTGCAGATCCAGCTTGGCGTCGACGTCGAGCCGACCGCGCTTGATTTTGATTCGCGTGCGACGGTCGATGTCGGTTGGCGGCGAAAGCGGGCGCGGCGCGAGCGGCGGACGATCGCGATGCGCCTCGCGCGGCGGGGCCGCGTCGCGCGCCGGTTCGACGACGCCGGGCGCGACCAGGGCCGGCTCGGCCGGCGCCGGACGCGACCGGAAGGGGCGGACGCTCGCGGTCACCATCGTCCAGAGCTCCATCTCGGCATGGGTGAGACGCCGGACGTAGCGCGACTTTCCTTCGGTCACGACGCGGCGTCCTCCACAGGGAGCAGGACCACGAAATCGGCCGCGTGCCGCACGCGGCCGGCGAGCGTTCCCGCCCGAGCTCCGGCGCCGAAGAAAAGATCGGCCCGCGCCGCGCCCAAAATCGCCGAGCCCGTGTCCTGCGCGATCATCAGCCGCCCGAACTCCGTTTCCGTTTCGCTCTCCCAGGGGATCCGCGCCGCGATCCAGAACGGGAGGCCATAACACCAGATCGACCGGTCGACTGCGATCGAGCGCAGGGGCGTGAGCGCTACGCCCTCTCCGCCGATCGGACCCGATCGCCGGTCGACGGAGTCGTCGATGCGGAAGAATACATAAGATTGGTTTTCCTGCATCAGCCTTCGGCCGGGCGCGTTGGGGCCAACGCCCATTGCCCGCAGCGTCGCCTTCATCCGTTCGAGCGACATCTCGTTCTCCGGAACGAGGCCGCGTTCGATCATCAGCCGCCCGATCGACGTATAGGGCCAGCCGTTGCGGCCGTCATAGGTGAGCGCAAGGATCGTCCCGTCCGCGAGGCGCAGGCGCGCAGAGCCCTGCACCTGGATGAGAAACAGTTCTACCGCGTCGCGCACATAGGCGAGCGGCGCCGATCCCGCCGCGGCGCCTTCGTCCTCGATGGCGCGGCGAACCGGATAGGGCGCCAGAGATCCATCGGCGAGTCGCCGCGCGCTCGTGAGCCTTTCGCCCGAGGGGAGCGCCAAAGGCGCGCCGTTCAGCGTCACAAGATCCGGCGGCCGCGAGAGGGCCGGCGCGTCGAAGCCAGGTTCGGGGGCGCGTCTCGCCGCGACCTCCGGCTCGTAATAGGCGGTGACGAAGCCTGCGCCGGGAAGGCGATAGGGCCGGAACCACTTGGGAAAGAAGGCAGCGCCCGAGGCGGGCTCCGCGAGCGCCGCGCGGGCCGCAGCCGTCAGGCCCGGAAAAAACCGCCTCGCCGGACGCTGCTCGGCGGCGTCCGCGACGATTCTCTTGGCGGAGCGGCGAAACGCCGCGAAAGCGGCGTCGAGATCGTCATTCCCGAATCCGGGAACGGCGTCGAAGGGCACTGGCTCCAGATCGGCCGGCCGCGCCACCGGATCAGTCGGCGGCGCGGGTGGCGACGAGCTTCCAGTTCGGGTCCGCCGCGCGAGGATCTCGCGCGAAGGTCCAGAGCTCAACGACGGGCGTCGTATAGCCGCCCTCGATCGTCTCGCCCGACTTGTCCTTGCGCACATTCATCAGGCGGACGGCGAAGCGTACGGTGATTTCATTGAGCCGCGGCGCGGCGCGCGCCGATTCGACCAGAGCGGAGTCGATTGCGACGATCGCCGTCTCGACCGTTTCGCCCGCCTGCTCGCGACGCGCAATTTCGCCCGCGAAGCCGTCGAACGCCTCTTTGGAGAGCAGCGGACGCAGCGTGTCGCGGTCGCCCTTCGCGAAGGCGGTGACGATGATGTCGTAGGCTCGCCTCGCGCCGTCGAGAAACGCCCGGCCGTCGAAGCGCGGATCTACGTCCGCGATCGCGTCGAGGCCCGCCAGCGCCGCGTCGCTCTTCTCCGCGACGCCCTTCCAGCGGTCCTCGGCGCGGACGGCCGGAATATCCTCGATCGGCGCAGCGCCGGGAAGCGTCGCCGGGCGCATCCGCCCGGCTTCGAAACGAGCGGGCGGCGGCGTCTCGCGGTCGATGCGCATGCCCAGCACCGAACGCAGTTTCCACACGACGAAAACCGCCAGCGCCGCAAAAACGATGAGCGACGGATCGAAGGGTTCGCCGGTCGGCGCCATTGATCACTCCCGATTCCTATCCATGTCGGCTATCATGTCGCGGCTCGCCTGTCACGAATCAAGGGCTGCGCGGATCGCCGCAGCCTCCTGCCGAAGGGGTCGTTTCGGCGCGGAGGACGTCGCACGTTGAACAGCAGGACAAAGCTCGTCGGCCTCGCGCTGGGCCTGTGGCTCGGGCTCGAAATCGTGGCCTTCGCCGCCGTCCTTCGCTCGCTCGGACTTCTCGCGACGATCCTGCTGGGACTCGGCACGACGGCGCTGGGGCTTTCGGACGTCAAGCGTCTGCTCAACGTCTGGCGCGAGCGCGGGAGGGCGCGGCGCGACGGCGCCATGCTCGACGGCGTATTGCAGGCGCTCGCCTCTCTTTTGCTGATCCTGCCCGGCTTCGCCTCGGACGTCGCCGGACTTGCGCTGAAATCGCCGTCCGTACGGGCGGCGGTTCTGACGCGGCTCAAGGAAGGCCGAAAAAGCCACGCGAAGCGCGGCAGGGCGCAAACGATCGATCTCGCGCCCCACGAGTGGAAGCATCTGACGCCGAGCGGCCGGCCGCGCCGCAAGCGCAAAACGGCGGGGGAACCGCCGAAGCGACGCGGCGCGCGCGCGAATCTTGTCCCTGAAAGGGAGACGTGATAGGCGGGCCGCGACTTTCCGCCAATCCGGCGGCTCGGCTGGAGATCCCGACATGACTGACGCAAATGGAAACGGCGCCAACGCCGGCCCGGGCGGCGCGCCCGCGCTCAACGCGCTCGTTCAATACCTAAAGGACTTCTCCTTTGAGAATCCGAACGCGCCGAATTCCCTCGGCCCGCAGGACAAGGCGCCCAATATCTCGATTCAGGTCAACGTCAACGCGCGCCAACTCGCGCCGACGGACTTCGAGGTGACGCTAACCCTCGACGCCCAGGCGGGCGACGGACCGGGGCTGTTGTTCAAGCTCGATCTTGAATATGGCGGCGTCTTCCGCCTCGTCAACATTCCGCAGGAACAGGTCCATCCGATCGTCATGATCGAGTGCCCGCGCCTGCTCTTCCCCTTCGTGCGCCAGATCGTGGCCGACGCCACTCGAGACGGGGGTTTCCCGCCGCTCTACATCGACCCGATCGACTTCGTCGCGCTCTATCAGCAGAAGGCCGCCGAAGCCGCCGCCCAGACGGCGCAAGCCTGAGTTTCAGCCGGAGGAGGACGGCGTCGCGCCGTCCTTTCGCGGCAGATATTTGTCCCATATCGGCGCTTTCGAGAGCGCCGATATGAACGTCTCGTGGGAATCGATCTCATCCGCCGTCAGTCGCTCCGGCAAAGGCGCGGGACGCTCCCGCAGAAGGTCGTTCGCCCGCGCGCGACGCGCGACGCTCACGGCCGAGAGGGACAGCGCCGCTTGACGGCCGCCGCGAAGCTCCGCATAGACCTCCGCGAGCAGGCCCGCGTCGAGAAGCGCCCCGTGCCTGTCGCGGCGCGAGAGATCGACGCCATAGCGCTGGCAGAGCGCATCGAGCGAAGCCGGGCTCCCCGGATGCAGCCGACGGGCCATCGCGAGCGTGTCGACGATCCGCGCGGGCGCGAGCGGCGGCAGCTCCAGACGGCCGAATTCGAAATTCAGGAAACGCACGTCGAACTCGGCGTTGTGCGCCACCATCGGCGAATCCTCGACGAAATCGAGGAATTCTTGGACTATTTCCGCGAATTTGCGGTGTTGGGAGAGGAACTCCCGCGACAGCCCATGCACGCGAAACGCCTCCTCCGGCATGTCGCGTTCAGGATCGATATAGACGTGGAAAACCCGGCCTGTCGGGATGAGATTGGAAATCTCGACGGCGCCGATCTCGACGACGCGATGACCCTGCGCCGGATCAAGTCCGGTGGTTTCGGTGTCGAAGACGATCTCGCGCATCACTCCCGCTCCCCGAGCGCCTCCAGAATTCGGCGCACATCGGCGCGCGCGGCTTCGAGCCCGTCGCCGGTGCGCACCACGAAATCGGCGCGCGCGCGTTTTTCCGAATCTGGAACCTGCTTTGCCAGAATGGCGGCGAATTTCGCTTCCGTCATGCCCGGACGGGCGAGAACGCGGGCCTTTTGCACATCTTCCGGCGCCGAGACGACCACGATCGCGTCCACCGTCTTTTCCGCGCCGGTCTCAAAGAGCAACGGCACGTCGTAGACGACGATGCGCGTTCCCTTTTGCTCCTGTTCTTTGAGAAAGGCGTCGCGCGCCCCCCAGACGAGCGGGTGAACGATCGCCTCGAGCCGCTTCATCGCGTCGGGATCGCCCAGAACGCGCGCCGACAGCCTGCCGCGGTCAACGACGCCGTCGACCACGACGCCAGGAAACGCCGCCTCGATCGGCGCGACGGCGGCGCCGCGGTAGAGATCATGGACGATCTGGTCCGAATCGAGCACCGGAACGCCGGCGTCACGGAACATCTGGGCGGTCGTCGATTTGCCCATGCCGATGGAGCCGGTGAGCCCGACGCGGAGCATTCTTCGCGTCACGAGAGGAGCGCTCCCTCGCGGCGCAGCGCCTCGAGCAGGGGCAGGATCGGCAAGCCCATGATCGTCCAGTGATCCCCCGTCACCTGCGAGAAGAGCTGCGCGCCGAGCCCCTCCGCCTGATAGGCGCCGGCGCTGGTCAGCGCCGTCTCGCCCATCGCGTCGAGATAGGCGGCGATGAAGGCGTCGCTCAAATCGCGAACCGTCAGATCGGCGTGCGAGACGGTTTCGAACAGGATTTCGCCGTCGCGCGCCAGGGCCAGCGCGGAATGCAGCCTGTGTCGGCGCCCTGAGAGAAAGCGGAGAAGCTCCGCCGCCTTGCGCATGTTTTCCGGCTTGCCGAAGATGCGCGATTCGCAGCTCGCCACCTGATCGGCGCCCAGCGTCAAGCGCCCCGGGACTTGGGCCGAGACGCGGCAGGCTTTTGCCCGGGCCAGGGCGAGCGCAACGGCGTCGGCGCCCACAGGGCCGAGCGCCGATTCGATCGCGCGCTCGTCGACATCGGCCGGCCGCGATTCGAAAGGCAGGCCCGCCTGCGCCAGAACGAGGCGGCGGCCAGCGCTTTTTGAAGCGAGAATCAACGGCTTGTCGATGCGCCAGAAGGAAGGGGGGCGATTATCGCTCACCGGCTGTTCATCCACAGGTCAATCTGGAAAAAGCGGAAAAGCGGGGACAGTTGCGCCCCAGGCTGGAGCGTACCGTCAACTGTCGGGCATAACTGCCCCGATGTATCAACAGACGCCGATTTGTCCATGCTGCGACGCGGAATCCGCCGGACAAGACTCATAAACAGCAAAGTTCTGAATCATTCACAGAGAGGCTCTGATATAATACTCTGAAAAAATTTGCATTTTTTCTTATTTCCCGTTTTTCGTCGCAAGCCGCCCGCAAAGGACGTGGCTGGCGCCGACCTGTGGAAAAAGTGTTAACGAAAATTAACCAATGCGGCGCAATGGTTAAGAAAAAGTAAATCAAACTCTTTTAAATGGAATTTTCATTTTTCCGGTTTCGCGCTACCTCCATGGCGATGCGCAGGCTTCGCCTGGGCGAGCCGGGGAACGACGCTTTGTCCGACGAGAAACTTTTGCTGTCAGCGCTGCGCGGCGAGGCGCAGGCCATTCCGCCGATGTGGCTCATGCGCCAGGCAGGCCGCTACCTTCCGGAATATCGGGAGCTGCGGAGCAAGGCGAAGAGTTTCCTCGACTTCTGCTACACGCCCGCCATGGCGGCCGAAGCGACCCTTCAGCCCATTCGCCGCTTTCATTTCGACGCGGCCATCCTGTTCTCGGATATTCTCGTCGTACCGGACGCGCTTGGCCAGACGGTGTCCTTCGAGACCGGCGAGGGTCCGCGTCTCGATCCGATCGAGACGCCGGAAGGCGTGGACCAGCTCGGGGTTTTCGACGCCGGGAAGCTTTCGCCGGTTTTCGAAACCATCGACCGGGTTAAATCGGCGCTCCCCGCCGACGTCGCTTTCATCGGTTTTTGCGGCGCGCCCTGGACGGTGGCGAGCTATATGATCGCGGGGAAGGGCACGCCGGATCAGGCGCCGGCGCGACTGTTCGCCTTCCGGCACCACGCAGCCTTCCAGCGGCTCATCGACCGTCTGGTCGAGGCTTCGGTCGATTATTTGATTCGCCAGATCGACGCCGGCGTCGAGGCGGTGCAGATTTTCGACAGCTGGGCGGGGGTGCTGCCGGCGAATGAATTCGACTATTGGTGCGCGCGGCCGATCGGGCGCATGGTCGCCATGCTGAAGGAACGGCGGCCTGCGGTTCCGGTCATTGCCTTCGTGCGCGGCGCAGACGCGCAGCTTCCCGGCCTCACCCGGCGCCTCGGGGCGGACGGCTATGGCCTCGACACGGCGCTCGACTCTAAATGGGCAGTTGCGGAGACAGCCCCGAATGTCTGTCTTCAGGGCAATCTCGATCCGCTCGCGCTAATCGTCGGCGGCGAGGCGCTCGATCGGGAGATCGACACGATTCTGGACGCTTTCGCCGGCCGGCCGCATATTTTCAACCTTGGCCATGGCATTTTGCCGCAAACCCCTATCGAGCATGTCGAACGGCTCGTGGCGCGCGTCCGGCGCAAGTAGGACGCGGGCGGCGGGAGAGACGAATGTATCTTTGGATCAAGGCCCTGCACGTTATCGCCATCATTTCCTGGATGGCGGGTCTCCTCTATCTTCCAAGGCTTTTCGTTTACCACGCGGAGGCCGGGGCGGGGGCGCCGCAGGGCGAGACTTTCAAGATCATGGAGCGGCGGCTCTATCGCTACATCATGACCCCGGCGATGACGGTCGCCTGGATCACGGGGCTGTTTCTCGCCATCGACGGGGGGGCATTTCAGCAGCCATGGTTTCACGTGAAAGCAGCGCTCGTCGTCCTGCTCAGCGCGGTCCATCTTCACGATGGGGTCTTGCTGCGCAGCTTCGCGACTGACGCCAACGTCCATTCCTCCCGCTATTTCCGCATCGTCAACGAGATTCCCACCCTGCTGATGATCGGGATTGTCTGCCTTGCGATCGTGAAGCCATTTTGACGGCGCTTGCGTCTTTTGGAAAAAGGCTTTAGAAGCGAGATCCTTACCCTTGGCAGACAGTCGTCAAGACTGCCGCGGATTTTCAATCCGGCGCTCGGGAAATTCCTCCCGCCACCCTGCCCTCCTTCCGAACGCACGTCTCTATCGAAGGCCCACATGCGGGAAATCAAACTTACGGACTTGAAAGCAAAGTCCGCCGCCGAACTTCTCGCTTTCGCCGAGGAGCACGAAGTCGAAAACGCGTCGCTGCTGCGCAAACAAGAGCTCCTGTTTGCGATACTCAAGCAATTTGCGAGCCGGGACGTCGAGATCGTCGGCGAAGGCGTCGTCGAAGTGTTGCAGGACGGGTTCGGTTTTCTGCGTTCGCCGGACGCCAATTATCTTGCGGGGCCGGACGACATCTATGTGTCGCCCTCTCAAATCCGCAAATTCGGCCTGCGCACCGGCGACACGGTCGAGGGCATCATCCGCAGCCCGAAGGAAGGCGAACGCTATTTCGCGCTGCTGAAGGTCAACACCATCAATTTCGAGGATCCGGAGAAGGTGCGCCATAAGGTGCCCTTCGACAATCTCACGCCGCTCTATCCGGACGAACGGCTGAAGCTCGAGATCGAGGATCCGACGAAAAAGGATCTTTCGTCGCGGGTCATCGACTTGGTGGCGCCGATCGGCAAGGGGCAGCGCGCGCTTGTGGTCGCCCCGCCGCGCACCGGCAAGACCGTGCTGCTGCAAAATATCGCGCAGTCGATCACGACCAATCACCCCGAATGTTATCTGATCGTGCTGCTCATCGACGAGCGCCCAGAGGAAGTAACCGACATGCAGCGCTCCGTGCGCGGCGAGGTCGTGTCCTCCACTTTCGACGAGCCGGCTGTGCGCCACGTGCAGGTGGCTGAGATGGTGATCGAGAAGGCGAAGCGGCTCGTCGAACATCGCCGGGACGTGGTGATCCTGCTCGATTCGATCACGCGTCTGGGCCGCGCCTACAATACGGTGGTGCCGTCCTCCGGCAAGGTGCTGACTGGCGGCGTCGACGCCAACGCCCTGCAACGTCCGAAGCGCTTCTTCGGCGCGGCGCGCAACATCGAGGAAGGCGGCTCGCTGACGATCATCGCCACGGCGCTGATCGACACCGGCTCGCGCATGGACGAAGTCATCTTCGAAGAGTTCAAGGGCACCGGCAACAGCGAGATCATTCTCGATCGCAAGGTGGCCGACAAGCGCGTCTTCCCCGCGCTCGACATCACCCGCTCCGGCACCCGAAAGGAAGATCTGCTGGTCGCGCCCGACATCCTCAAGAAGATGTATGTTCTGCGCCGCATCCTCAACCCGATGGGCACGGTTGACGCGATCGAGTTCCTTCTCGGCAAGCTGCGTGAAACGAAGAACAACCAGGGCTTCTTCGATTCGATGAATACGTGATGGCGCGCGCGCCTTAAACCGACCGGCCTCTGCGCGCGTATAAACTGCGAGCGTCAGCAAGAGGAGGTCCGATGTTCGACAATTTCGCCAATATCTGGACGATTGTGTCGGAGGCTCGCGACCTGAAGCCCGGAAAGCCGCTGGGCTTACGCATCGCCGGCGAGCGGATCGTTTTTTTCCGCGACGCCTTGGGCAAGGCCTGCGCGCTGCTCGACAGATGCCCGCATCGCGGCGCAGCGCTGTCGCTGGGGCGCGTCGACAAGGGCGAGATCGAATGTCCCTTTCATGGCTGGCGCTTCGACGGGGAAGGCTGCAATCGCCACGTGCCCTGGAATCCGGACGCCAAGCGCGAAAACTTGGGCGCCGTCGCCCTGCCTGTTCGCGAGACCGAGGGACTGCTTTGGCTCTACACAGGCTTCTCGCCCGATAAGGAGCCGCAGGCCAGCGAAACCTTCCACACTCCCAGCCTTGCGGTCTGCGCCCAGTCGGTCGTTTGGAACGTCCATTGGACGCGGGTGATGGAAAACATGCTCGACATGCCCCATCTGCCTTTCGTGCACCGCAAAACAATCGGCAAGGATGCGCGGCGCCTGATCGGCGGGCGGATGGACGTTTATTGGGAAGACCGGCCCTATGGCGGGCGGATCACCAGCGCGATTGACGGCGTTGCGCGCCCCGGCGTCCTCGAGTATCGGTTTCCCAACGTCATGGAGCTTTTCATCGATCCGCCGGGCAAGCTCCTGCGCCTGATGGTCGCCTGCATCCCGGAGGACGACAGGAGGACGCGTCTCCTGCTGTTCACCATGCGCAGTTTCGCCCGTTCCCCTCTGCTCGATCCGGTCTTCCGTCTGATGAATCGCCGGATCGCGAGGGAGGATCAGGCCATCGTCGAATCCTCGCTGCCAGGGAAAGTTCCCCATCCTGGCGAGGAAGCCTCGGTGCGCACCGACGCGCCAACCCTCGCCTTCAGACGTATCTATCGCATGCGGCTCATTGGGAGCGCGGCCAAAAGGCCCCGCGCGCCCCTTCAGGACGACGCCCCCACGGACTGACCCATGGAAACGATCTTTGCGCCGGGCACAGCCGCGGGCCGCGCCGCCATCGCGGTGATCCGCCTTTCCGGAGCCGCGGTTCAGGAGACGCTCGCCGCAGTCGCGGGCGCCCTGCCTGCGCCGCGCCGGGCCGATTTCGTGACGCTTCGCGACCCTTCGAGCGGTGAGACGCTGGATCAAGGACTGGCGTTGTTTTTCCCGGCGCCGCATTCCCCGACTGGCGAGGATTACGCCGAACTGCAAATCCATGGCGGACGCGCCGTGGTCGACAGCGTGCTGTCGGCCCTTTGCCGCAGGCCGGGTCTTCGCATGGCCGAGCCCGGAGAATTCGCTCGGCGCGGCTTCGCCAATGGCAAGCTCGACCTCTCTCAGGCGGAGGCGCTCGCCGATCTGGTTGACGCTCAAACCGATTCGCAGCGCCGCCAGGCCCTTCGCATTGCCGGGGGCGCTTTGCGGCGAAAGGTGGAAGGGTGGCGGCGCGCCCTGATCGAGGCGCTGGCTCTGGTGGAGGCCGAACTCGATTTCAGCGACGAGGCCGACGTCGGGAGTTTCAACAGCGCTCGCCTCCGCGCGCTCCTTGACGCCCCGCATGAGGAGATGGGCGCGGCGCTTCGCGATGCGCCCGCTTCGGAGCGGATGCGGGAGGGTTTTCAAGTCATCATTCTGGGCCGTCCAAACGCCGGCAAATCGACTTTGCTCAATGCGCTCGCGCGTCGGGACATGGCGATCGTCTCCCCCATGCCGGGCACGACGCGGGATATGATCGAGGCGCATGTCGACCTTGACGGCCTACCGTTGACCTTTATCGACACGGCAGGCCTGCGCGAAGCGGCGGACGAAATCGAGCGAATCGGCGTCGACCGGGTTCTGGAACGGATAGAGACGGCCGACCTTGCTTTGTGGCTATCGCCAGGCGGAGAGGACGAGCCGACCGCGTCCCCTTCCGTCGAGCTACTGAAGGTGGCGACGAAGAGCGACTTGGCGCCGCCGCCCGAGGGCTGGCTCGGGCTTTGCGCGCAGACTGGCGCGGGCTTGGAGGTTCTTTTACGGACGGTCGCGGACCTGGCGAAAGCGCGGATCGGCGACGGCGGATCGGCGCTCCTCATCCGTGAGCGGCACCGTTCGGCTGTCTCTTCCGCGGCCGCGGCCCTGGATTCCGCGCTTGCTGGCGAAAAGGACTTGGAATTTATCGCCGAGGATTTACGTTCCGCGGCGCGGGCCCTGGGCCGGGTGGTCGGCGCGGTGGATGTCGAAGACGTGCTCGATCAGGTCTTCACGAAATTCTGCATCGGAAAGTAAGCCGCCGGTTTCACGTGAAACAGGGGGCGCGTCCAGGAAAAGGCTTGCAAAGGGCGATGAACGAATTCGACGTTGTCGTTGTCGGCGGCGGACATGCGGGTTGCGAGGCCGCCGCGGCCGCTGCGCGTCTGGGCGCCCGCACCGCGCTGGCGACCCATTCACGTGCGACCATTGGCGCCATGTCCTGCAATCCGGCCATCGGCGGTTTGGGAAAGGGCCAGCTCGTTCGCGAGATCGACGCGCTCGATGGGCTGATGGGGCGCGTTGCCGATCGCGGCGGCATACAATTTCGCGTACTCAATCGCTCCAAGGGACCGGCCGTGCGCGGACCCCGCGCTCAGGCCGATCGCAAGCTGTATCGCGCCGCCATGCTGTCGGCGGTCGAGGCGATCGAGAGTCTCGTCATCGTCGAGGCTTCCGTTGAGGACCTGATTGTCGAGAATGGCGCCGTACGCGGGGTCGTGACGGCGACGGGGGAGAATATCCGCGCCGGCGCCGTGGTGATCACGACAGGAACCTTTCTCGGCGGCGTGATTCATATCGGAGACGCGCGGACGCCGGCGGGCCGCATGGGGGATCCCCCGGCTCTCGGCCTTTCCCGACGCCTGCGCGCCGCAGGGTTCGCCGTGGGGCGCCTCAAGACCGGAACGCCGCCCCGGCTGGATGGGACGTCGATTCGCTGGGATGATCTGGAGAAGCAGCATGGGGACCAGACGCCAGAACCATTTTCCCTCCTCACGCGCCAAATCGATAACCTGCAGGTCGCTTGCGCAATTACCCGGACGACGACCCGCACTCACGACATCATCCGCGCTGATCTGCATAAATCGCCGCTGAAGACTGGGGCCATCACGGGCCCAGGCCCGCGTTATTGTCCGTCGATTGAGGACAAGGTGACGCGTTTCGGGGATCGCGACGGACATCAGATTTTTCTGGAGCCGGAGGGGCTCGACGACGACACGGTCTATCCGAACGGGATTTCGACTTCGCTTCCCCTCGCCACGCAAGAGGCGTTCATCCGCTCGATCCCGGGTCTCGAGGCCGCGCGGATTCTCCGCCCGGGCTATGCGATCGAATATGATTACGTCGATCCGCGTGAACTAACGCCGGGTTTGGAAACCAAGCGACTCAAGGGATTGTTCTTCGCCGGCCAGATCAACGGCACCACAGGCTATGAGGAGGCGGCGGCGCAGGGGCTTGTCGCAGGGCTCAACGCCGCGCGCTTCGCGGCTGGAGCCTCGCCGGTGGTCTTCGATCGGGCTGAGGCCTATCTCGGCGTCATGATCGATGATCTCGTCACTCGCGGGGTGAGCGAGCCCTATCGGATGTTCACTTCCCGGGCGGAATATCGCCTCTCGCTCAGGGCCGACAACGCCGACGATCGTCTGACGCCGAAAGGACTTGGCCTTGGATGCGTCGGCGCCGCGCGGAAGGCGATTTTCACCTTGCGGGCCGAGAGGATCGCCCATGCGCGAGCTCTGCTCGAAAGCGTTTCGCTTACATCGGCGGCAGCGTTGAAAAGTGGGCTTCCCGTCAACCAGGATGGGCAGCGGCGTAATGGTTTCGCGCTTCTTGCCTTGCCGGGGATCACCGTGGCGCGGCTGCGGGAGCTCTGGCCGGAGCTCGGGGAAATTGATCCGGTGACGGCCGAGCGCGTCGAGACAGATGCGCGCTACGCCGTTTATCTCGACCGGCAGCAGGCGGATATCGACGCTTTCCGACGCGACGAGCAACTGGCCTTGCCCGAATCGCTTGATTACGAGTCGATCGCCGGGCTGTCGGCGGAACTGCGGAGCAAGCTCGCCTTTTTGAAGCCCCGCACGCTTGGCCAGGCGCAACGGATCGACGGCATGACGCCGTCCGCCCTCACCCTGCTGGCGGCGCGGGCGCGGCGCGCGTGAAGGGGGTCCATAAAAGATCGGCGGCGGCGGATCTGTGTCCGGCGCTCCGGCAGGTCGACGCCGAGCTTGCGATTTATGAAGATCTTCTGCGCCGGTGGCAGGCGAAGATGAATCTGGTCGCACCCAATACGCTTGATGACGTATGGTTGCGTCATTTTGCCGATTCGGCGCAGGTCGCGGACGCCGCGCAGGAGGCGAAGGTCTGGGTCGATTTCGGGTCGGGCGCGGGATTTCCCGGAATGGTGACGGCCCTGCTGATCAAAGGGATTCCGGGTGCGAAAGTCCATCTGATCGAGAGCGATCAACGCAAGGCCGCTTTCCTGCGGGCTGTTTCACGTGAAACTGCCGCGCCGGCGGAGATTCATGCGGAACGGATAGACGCCGTGCTGCCAAATCTCTCCGATCGCATCGACGCCGTCAGCGCCCGGGCCCTGGCGCCGCTTCCCCGTCTCGTCGACCTTGCTCGCGCGCCGCTCGAAGCCGGAGCAAAGGGCGTATTTTTGAAGGGGGAAGAATGGCGCGAAGAATTGACCGCCGCGCAACGCCTCGGTAGTTTCAAATTCAAAACAATCCAGAGCCGCACGCATCCGCGCGCCAGATTGATCATCGTCACATCATCGGCCGAGGCAAATTTTGAGCGCTCAGACTAACGGACCGCGCGTATTGGTGATGGCCAATCAGAAAGGCGGGGTCGGCAAGACGACGACCGCCATCAATCTCGGAACGGCCCTCGCCGCCGTCGGAGAGGAAGTTCTGGTTGTCGACCTCGATCCGCAAGGCAACGCCTCGACGGGGCTCGGGGTGGATCGGAAGTCGCGCAATCTGTCCACCTATGACGTGCTTCTCGGCGAGGCGAGCCTGGCCGACGCCGTTGTCATCACCGTCGTTCCGCGCCTGTCCATTGCGCCATCGACGCTCGATCTTCTGGGCGTCGAGCTGGAAATCGCGGGAGACAAGGATCGCGCCTTCCGCCTGAAACGCGCCCTCGCAGAACTTGTCGCCGCGGAGGCGCATGGCGGCAAGCATTACGATTACATCCTCATTGACTGCCCGCCCTCTCTCAACCTGCTGACGATCAATGCGCTCGCTAGCGCAGACGCCGTCGTCGTCCCGCTGCAATGCGAATTTTTCGCGCTCGAAGGCCTGTCGCAGCTGCTCTCGACTGTCGAACAGGTCACGCGGACCTTGAACCCGAAGCTTTCGATACATGGCGTGGTCCTGACCATGTACGATCCTCGCAATAATCTCGCGACGCAGGTGGCCGCGGATGTCCGGCGTTTCATGGGCGACAAGGTTTATGAAACGATGATCCCGCGAAATGTGCGGGTGTCCGAGGCGCCATCGCATGGAAAGCCGGTGCTCCTATATGATCTCAAATGTTCCGGCAGTCAGGCCTATCTCAAGCTGGCGTCGGAAGTGATCCAGCGCGAGAAGCGATTGCGGGCCGCCTGAGTGGAACGGCCTGACGCGCGGGTCGCTCGCAGGCTTCCGCGCAAGCGACAGGAAACCTCGCCAAAACAGATAATTGGAGCGATCCATGGTGGAAGAACCGCGCCGGCGCCTTGGCCGGGGCCTGGCCGCGCTTCTGGGCGACGCCAGCGAGGACGCGGCAGTAGAACGTCCGCGGGGCCAGCGAAAAGTTCCGATCGAATTTCTACGGCCAAATCCGCGCAATCCGCGCAGCCTGTTTCGCGAGGAAGATCTCGCCGATCTGACGAATTCGATTCGCGAGAAGGGGATCATCCAGCCCATCGTCGTGCGCGCCATTCCCGGCGTGGCGGACGCCTATGAGATCATCGCGGGCGAGCGCCGCTGGCGCGCGGCGCAGTCTGCGGGGCTTGCCGATGTGCCGGTCGTGATTCACGAGGCCGATGACAAGGAGGCGCTGGAGCTCGCGATCATTGAAAACGTCCAGCGCGCGGATCTCAACGCCATCGAAGAGGCGAAGGGCTATGAGCGCCTCGGGCAGGAGTTCTCCTATTCCCAGACCGAGATTGCAAAGATCATCGGCAAGAGCCGATCGCATGTCGCAAATACGCTGCGGCTGTTGAATCTGCCGGAGACGGCCAAGGCGCTGGTGGCGAATGGAAGCATTTCCGCTGGACACGCCCGGGCGTTGCTCGCTGTCGAAAATCCCGAAGCGGTCGCGCGCCGGATCGTCGAAGAGGGTTTGACGGTGCGCGACGTGGAGGCCATGGCGCAAGTTCGCGCCGAGGCGCCGGCCAAGGATGCGGCTTCGCCCAAAAAGCCCAGGGCGGAGAAGGACGCTGACACGCGGGCGCTCGAGAAGACCCTGCGCGACGCGCTGGGGATGAATATCGACATCCGGAATCAGGGCGAACGGGGCGAAGTGCGCATTCGCTACGAGTCTCTCGAGCAACTCGACGCGATCTGCCGGCTGCTCAGCGAATAATCGGCGCTGTTTCGGCCAACAAAAAAACCGGCCCCGTGAGGAGCCGGTTTCTTTTTTCGATCGGCCGTCGATCAGAACGGCAGGAGCTTCGGGACGCCCCAATCGCCGCCGAAGCGGTAGGTCAGACCAGCCGACACGACGATGGGATTGACCTTCACGGCGAGGTCGAGCGGAACCGAGAAGGTGCCGATGCCATTGCCGTAAGCGGTCGCCCACACGTGAGCGTTGGGCTCCATCATGATGTATTTGACGTCGACGTTCACGCCCCAGTGGTCGTTGAACATGTAGTCGGCGCCGGCCTGGCCGACGACGCCCCAAGACGGAGTAATGGTCGCGGAATTGGCGGTCACCCACCCGGTGAAGCCATTGCCGCCCCCGAGGAAACCGGCCGGCGTAATCAGCGGGATCGTCTGGTTGCCGGCGCGTGTGCCCCAATAGGCGGTGAAGTTCACGCCGACGCCGAGATAGGGCTGGAAGGCGCCGAAATTCGTGAAGTGATACTGGAGCATCAGAGACGGCGGGAAAACCCAGCTCTTGATGACGCTCGCGCCGTAGAGCGGGCCAAGGCCCTGAACGTGGTGCGGCGAGACGCAGCAGATCGCCTCGATCGCCCAGTTCTTCGTGAAGTAATAGGCGAGATCGACCATCGGAATGATGGACGACGAGATGCTCGTATTTGCCCCGTTGAAGACGCTGCCCGCGCCATTGCTCAGGCCCACGGCCTGGAGCACCGTCTGCGGGCCGCCCGGCGCGAAGAAGCCCCCCGGCAGATAGGAGCCCGTGCCGCGGTCATAGATCGTCGCCGTGCCCTCGGTCGGGATGACGCCGCCGACCTTCAGGCGAACCTGGAAAGGATGGAATGTGTCGATGACCGGCGGCGGCGGCGGCGGACCCTTGATCGCGCCAAGATCGGCCGCCTGGGCGGAGACGGCGGCTGTCCCCATCACAAAAGCGGCAAACGCGCCGCGAACAATATCCCTCATCGGAACCCCCGTATGAATCTCTGCAGTCGACGGTCGACGCCGTCGCGCGTCGAGTCGCAAGGAAGTTGCTACGTTTTCCGGTGATAGCAATTGACTTTTATCAAATATCTATGGCGCCAGCGTTCATTCTTTTCCATTGTGTCACTTGCGCAACATTTTTGGGCTGTTGCCTTGCAGCACGGCGGGCGCTAATCGAGACGCTGCGAAACGCTTGAGACTCTCAAGAAATCCGGCGCATTCCGCGTCTCAGCGGCGCCCAAGAAAGCGCCGCCCCATGCGCAAGGTCCGCTCACTTGACCGCAACCACGTCCAATGCCGAACCGCAGGTCGACGCCGCCCTCGCCGCCGCCCACGGGCTCAAACCCGACGAATATGAGCGCATTCTGGGGTTGATCGGCCGGACGCCGACTTTCACCGAGCTCGGGATTTTCTCCGCGATGTGGAACGAGCATTGCTCGTACAAATCTTCCCGAATCCACTTGCGCAAGCTGCCGACCAAGGCGCCCTGGGTGATTCGCGGGCCTGGCGAGAACGCCGGCGTCATCGACATCGGCGACGGCGACGCCTGCGTCTTCAAGATGGAGAGCCACAACCACCCATCCTTCATCGAGCCCTATCAGGGCGCGGCGACGGGCGTGGGCGGCATTCTGCGCGACGTCTTCACCATGGGCGCGCGACCTATCGCCTGCCTCAACCTGCTGCGCTTCGGCCGGCCCAGCCATCCCAAGACGCGCCATCTGGTGTCAGGCGTCGTCGCGGGCGTCGGCGGCTATGGCAATTCCTTCGGCGTGCCGACGGTGGGCGGGTCGACGGAATTCGATCCGTCCTATGACGGCAACATCCTCGTCAACGCGATGGCCGTCGGCCTCGCGCGCGCCGACTCCATTTTCTATTCCGCGGCCGCCGGCGTCGGAAATCCGATCGTCTATCTGGGCTCCAAGACCGGCCGTGACGGCATCCACGGCGCCACCATGGCTTCCGCTTCCTTTGAAGCCGACGCGGAGGAAAAGCGACCCACGGTGCAGGTCGGCGATCCCTTCTCGGAGAAGCTGCTGCTCGAGGCCTGCCTCGAACTTATGGCCTCGGGCGCCGTCATCGCCATTCAGGACATGGGCGCGGCGGGCCTGACCTCCTCGGCGGTCGAGATGGGGGCCAAGGGCAATCTCGGCATCGAGCTCGATCTCGACGCCGTGCCCTGCCGCGAGGAGGGCATGACGGCCTATGAGATGATGCTCTCGGAGAGTCAGGAGCGCATGCTCATGGTGCTCAAGCCGGAGCTGGAGGAGCAGGCCGAAGCCATTTTCCGCAAATGGGGGCTCGACTTCGCCATCGTCGGCAAGACGACGGACACGCTGCGCTTCGTCGTCAAACACAAGGGCGAGGTGAAGGCCGACCTGCCGATCAAGGAGCTGGGCGACGAGGCCCCGGTCTATGACCGTCCGTGGATCCCGACCCCGAAGCAGCCCGAGATCGACCCCGCGTCGGTGGCGCCGCCCCTTTCGAACCGCGACGCGCTCCTGAAGCTCCTCGCGACCCCGAACCTCTGCTCGAAGCGCTGGGTCTGGGAGCAGTACGACCACCTCATCCTCGGCAACAGCGTGCGCCGGCCCGGCGGCGACGCGGCGGTGATCCGCGTCAAGGATGGCCCGAAGGGCCTTGCGCTCACGACGGATGTGACCGCGCGCTACTGCGCGGCGGACCCGGTCGAAGGCGGCAAGCAGGCGGTGGCCGAGGCCTGGCGCAACATCACCGTGCGCGGCGCGACGCCGCTGGCGCTCACCGACAACCTCAATTTCGGCAATCCCGAGCGGCCTGAATATATGGGCCAGCTCGTCGGCTGCCTGGCTGGGATAGGCGAGGCGGCGGCCGCGCTCGACTTCCCGATCGTCTCCGGCAACGTCTCGCTTTATAACGAGACGCAGGGCGCCGGCATTCTCCCCACCCCCGCCATCGGGGGCGTGGGCGTGATTGCGGACGTCGCGAAATCCGCGCCGACCGGCTTTGCGCGCGACGGCGAGACCATTCTTCTCATCGGCGAGACGGCAGGCTGGCTCGGCCAGTCGGCCTATCTCGCCGACATTTGCGGTCGCAAGGAAGGCGCGCCGCCGCCAGTCGATCTCGCGGCGGAGCGCAGGAATGGCGAATTTGTGCGCGAACTGGTTCTCGCCGGCCGCGTCACGGCTGCGCACGATCTCTCCGACGGCGGGTTCGCCGTGGCGCTGGCCGAGATGGCGCTCGCGGGCGGCGTCGGCGCCGCGATCGACGCCCTGCCGGCGAGACTGGCCCATGCGGCTCTCTTCGGCGAAGATCAGGCGCGTTATCTCGTGACCGCGACCCAGGAAAACGCGCAGGCCATCCTGAGCGACGCGGCGGCGCGGGGCGTTCCGGCGCGCGCGCTCGGCGTCACGGGCGGCGACGCCTTGAAGCTTCCCGGCGAGGCGCCGATATTGCTCGCCGAGCTGCGCGAAGCGCATGAAACGCCGCTGCCGGCCTATATGGCCGGGGACGACAGTGTCTTTTCCGACAATTCATGACGCGAAGAGGACCAGGAAAATGCCCATGCCCGCCGCCGAAATCGAGCGGATCATCAAGACGGCCCTGCCCGACGCCACGGTGGAGCTGACGGCGCTCGCGCCCGACGACGACCACTGGGCGGCGACCGTCATTTCCGAACAGTTTCGCGGCCTCACCCGCGTGAAGCAGCACCAGCTCGTCAACGCCGCCTTCGGCCCGAGGCTGGGGACGGAGCTTCACGCGCTGGCGCTGACGACCCGCGCGCCGTAAAGACAACAAGCGACGCGGCGCCTTGAACGCCGCGAGAAAGGAAAGCCAAATGTCCGACATCAACAGCCGCATCAAAAGCGAGATCGAATCCTCCGACGTCGTCCTCTTCATGAAGGGCACGCCGGCCGCTCCGCAATGCGGTTTCTCCATGCAGGTGGTGCAGATCCTCAATCATCTCGGCGTGCCGTACAAGGCGATCAATGTGCTGGCCGACGGCGAAATCCGCGAAGGGATCAAGGCCTATTCGAACTGGCCGACCATCCCGCAGCTTTACGTGAAGAACGAATTCATCGGCGGCTGCGACATCACGCGCGAAATGTTCCAGTCCGGCGAATTGACCGCCCTCTTCGACAAGGAAGGCGTTCCCCACGCGCAGGCGCGCAAGGCGTAAAGCGCCATCCATTCCGGCTGCTGATTTTAGTTGCGCGTCGCTCTTTTCCGAGCGGCGCGCATTTGTTTTTTCGATGGGTCACGTCGGCTCCCGAGGGCCCATGCTGCAACTGCTCTTGGCGCCACAGCGGGGGAAGTATCTTACACTTTTTTATGACAGTCAGATGAAGGAGACTCTCGGTCACAGGCGCCGAAGGCGGACCCGAGAGATCGCCCGCCCGCGCAGCGTTCTGGAAATGGAGGAACCCATGTCCCATAAATTCGCCCTCGCCGTCGCGGCGCTCGGTGTCGCGCTCACTTCCGCCCCTGCGTTCGCCTATGATCGCTCTTTTGAATTCTCAGAGGTGTGGGGGCAATCGACTCAGAGGCACCGGCGCGACGACGCGCTGAGCGCCTCGCCGCGCGACGCGATGCGCCGTCAGTCGCCTTACGTCTTTCAGGGCCGTCCGCATGACCCGTCGGGTCACATCATCCTTGAGGGGGCCCGCTGATCCGGCGATTCGAGATTTGATGAAAACAAGCCCCGGCTCATCCGCCGGGGCTTTGTTTTTGAGCGGCGGGACAGTTGCGGAAGCACCGCATTCAACGGTTTGAAAAAAAATCTTATTGTGCATTGCAGCATAGCGCAGCCGCTCAAAGGCGACTGGGCGTAACTGGTCCCAAGCCCTCGACCAATATATACGTAGGATATACATAGCTTTTATCTATATCGGAGTATGTTGAAGATCCTTACATTGATTTCGCCGCCGTCCTGAGCAACTGTCGCCGGATGATTTCCAATCCTAGAACGTATGCGCCGTTGCGCGCCGAAGCTGGCGCGGCGTGACTCTTCCGCTTGCTTTGACGCAGGGCGACCCTTCCGGCGTCGGGCCCGAGCTCACGCTCAAGGCCTATGCGGCGCGCCGCGCCGCCCGCCTACCACCCTTCTTCGTCGTCGCCAATCCGGCGTTTCTCGCGCGCGTCGCGCGGGAGCTCTCGATCGGCGTACCGCTCGAGGAAACGACGCCGAAGCACGCCGAGAGAGTTTTCGCCCGCGCGCTGCCGATCGTGCCTCATGGGTATGAGGTGCGCGGCCCGTTCGGTCGACCAGACCCCGAGGATGCGGCGTCAACGATCGCTTCGATCGAAAAAGCCGTGGACTATGCCGTGACGGGCGAAGCGCGCGCCGTCGTCACCAACCCGATTGCGAAATCCGTTCTTTACTCGGCGGGTTTTGCGCATCCCGGCCACACGGAGTTTCTCGGCGCGCTCGCCCATCGCTATTCCGGCGGCGCTCACCGCCCCGTGATGATGCTCTGGGCCGAAGAACTCGCCGTCGTGCCGATCACCATTCACATTCCGCTCGCGGACGCGCCGAAACGTCTCACGAAGGCGCTGATCGTCGAGACGGGCGAGATTGTCGCGCGCGATTTGCGGGCGCGATTCGGGATCGCGCAGCCGCGCCTTGCTTTTTCGGGCCTCAATCCGCATGCGGGGGAAGACGGCGCGCTGGGGCGAGAGGAAATCGAGATCATTGCGCCCGCGATCGAGGATTTGCGCGCGAAGGGGATCGACGCGCGCGGGCCTTTCCCCGCGGACACGATGTTTCACGCGGCCGCCCGCAACAACTACGATGTCGCGCTTTGCCCGACCCACGATCAGGCGCTCATCCCGATCAAGACGCTCGCATTCGATCGCGGCGTGAATGTCACGCTGGGCCTGCCCTTCGTCCGCACCTCGCCCGATCACGGCACCGCCTTCGACATCGCCGGCAAGGGCGTGGCGGACGCGACGAGCCTCATCGAGGCGATCCGGCTCGCCGGGCGGATGACCGCGTGATCGACGACCTTCCGCCGCTGCGCGAGGTCGTCGCGCGTCACGGGCTGGACGCCAAAAAGACGCTCGGCCAGAATTTTCTCTTCGACCTCAATCTCACGAGCCGGATCGCGCGCGCCGCCGGACCGTTCGACGACGCGACCGTGGTCGTCGAGATCGGTCCCGGCCCCGGCGGCCTCACCCGCGCGCTGCTCGCGCAGGGCGCGCATGTGATCGCCATCGAGCGCGACCAGCGCTGTCTGCCGGCGCTTGCAGAGATCGCCGCCCATTATCCTGGCCGCCTCACGGTGATCGAGGGCGACGCGCTCGCGATCGACGTCGCCGAGCGAGTGCGCGCTCATGGGGCGCAGGGCCCCGCGCGCATCTGCGCCAATCTTCCCTACAATGTCGCGACCGCGCTGCTTACGCGCTGGATCGAGGCGGAGCCCTGGCCTTCGGTCTTCGACCGCTATGTGCTGATGTTTCAGAAAGAGGTGGCGCTGCGCATTGTCGCGACGCCCGCGAACCGCGCGGATTACGGGCGTCTCGCCGTTCTCTGCGGCTGGCGGACGCGGGCGCGCATCCTGTTCGACGTCTCGCCTGCGGCCTTCACGCCGCCGCCGAAAATCACCTCCTCGGTGGTGGAGCTCGTTCCGAACCCGTCGCCGCTCCCCTGCGATCCGCGCGCCCTCTCGCAGGTCGCGCAGGCCGCTTTCGGCCAGCGCCGCAAAATGCTGCGGCAGAGCCTGAAAAGCCTCGGCGTCGACGCGGGAGCCCTGCTGGCGGCGGCGGGGATCGAGGAGACGAAGCGCGCGGAGGAGATCGAGGTCGCGGGCTTCGTCGCGCTGGCCAACGCGCTTTCGCGATGATGAGCCAGAGCGCTTTCCGCAAGGGGATCAATCGGTCCGTCGCCGGAAAAGGGCTCTATTCGCAGAGAAGCTTCTCGACGAAGCTGTCGATCTCCCGTTCGCGCCGCGGCCGCCGCTGACGCTCGGCGCGCAGAATGGCGATCAGATCGTCGAAGGATTTTTGCAGGTCGTCGTTGACGATGACGTAGTCGTAATCCTTCCAGCGCGCGATTTCCTTGCGGGCGTTTTCAAGCCGGCGTTCGATCGCCTCGCGCGAATCCTCGGCGCGGCGTTCCAGCCGCGCCCGCAGCTCCTTCATCGAGGGCGGCAGGATGAAGACGGTGACGGCGTCCGCGCCCATCTTCTCGCGCACCTGGCGCGTGCCCTGATAGTCGATGTCGAAAAGGCAATCGCGTCCCTGCGCGAGAATCGCCTCCACGGGGCCGCGCGGCGTGCCGTAGAAGTTCCCGTGCACCTCCGCCCATTCCAGAAGCTCGCCCGCGTCGCGCATGGCGACGAACTGGCGCTCGTTGATGAAGCGGTAGTGGATGCCGTCGACCTCGCTCGACCGGCGCGCGCGCGTGGTCACGGAGATCGACAAGGTGAGGTCGAGGGCGCGGTCCTGCAACAGCATCCGCGTCAGCGTGGTCTTGCCGGCGCCGGAAGGCGAGGAAAGGATGAGAACGACGCCGCGGCGCGGCGGGAGAGAGAGATCCATATCGACGATTGTCACGAGTGGGCGCACCCGGCAATAGGCAATCGCCGCCGGTCTTTCAACCGGCGGCGGGCGGCTACTCGATGTTTTGCACCTGTTCGCGCAGTTGCTCGACCTCGATTTTCATGTCGAGGCCGATCGCCGTAAGCGCGGAGTCGTTCGATTTGGCGCAGAGCGTGTTTGTTTCGCGCCCAAGCTCCTGCGCCAGAAAATCGAGGCGGCGGCCGATCGGCCCGCCTTCGGAAAGGAGCTTCTGCGCGCTCGCGACATGCGCCTTCAGCCGGTCGAGTTCCTCGCGGATGTCGGATTTCACGGCGAGAAGCACGGCCTCCTGATGGAGCCGCGCGGGATCGAGCCCCTCGGAATTTTCGAGCAGGCGCGCGATCTGCTGGGCGAGGCGCTGCCGCACCGCGTCGGGCTGGCGCGCGGGAAGCGCGTCGGCCTGTGCGGCGAGGGCGGCGAGGCGCGTCAGCCGCCTCGCGAGAACCTCGGCCAGCGCGGCGCCCTCGCTCCCGCGCGAGGAAAGGAGCTCGTCGAGGGCGGCGTCGAGCGCGGCGAGAACGCCTTTTTCCAGCGCGGCGCGTTGCGCCTCGCCGTCTTCCGGTTCGACGACCTCGATGACGCCGCGCACTGCGAGCAGTCCGTCGAGCGAGGCCGGGCGCAGACTCGGATGGAGCGGCACGTCGTCCAGCGCGGCGAGCAGCCTGTCGAGCGCCGCGCGGTTGACGCGCACGGCCCCTTCCTCCTCCGCGCGCTTCGCCGTGAGATTGGCGAAAACGGAGCCGCGCGCGAGCCGGCCTGACAAAAGGGCGCGGGCCTTCAGCTCCACGGCGTCGAAATTCGGCGGGACGCGCAGCCGCAGGTCGAGCCCCTTGGCGTTGACGCTTTTCAGCTCCCAGGCGTAGCTCCACGGCCCCAGGCTGCCCTGCGCGCGGGCGAATCCGGTCATGCTGGAGACGGTCATCGGCGCTCCGGGCGTGAGAAACGTGGAGGGCTCAGCGCAGGCTGGCGCTCGGGGGAACGTTCTTGGCGGAGGTCAAGTCCCAGCTGCGATCGCGCAGCGGATCGAGCGCCGTGCCCTCGGAAGCGTCGAAGGCGCGCGGGCGCGCGCGCTGCGGGGCGGGCGCCAAGGCTATGGGACCGCCCGCCGGAGCGGCCGCCTCCTCGGGGGAGACTTTTTCGCTGACCGCTTCAGTCGGCAATTCGTCGGAGCCCGCCGAGAGTCCGAGCCGCGCGGCGCGGGCTTTCTGATCGGCGCGCCGGGCCGCCGAAACCGGATAGGCCGCGATCTCCGCCATGTCGTCGGGCAGGGCGCGCCCGTCGGGACTTTCGCGCGCCATCATATCCGGGCCCATCGCGCCGTCCTCGACTTCCGCCGCCGTTCCGGGCGGGACCGCCGCCAGGAGATCGGGGTCGAAGCCGCCGCTGTTCGAGCGCGGCTGTGCGGCCTCCTCCGTGAAATAGGGGCGGGCGGCGCGCAGGCGCGCGAGATGCGGCGCGGCCTCGGCGGTCGGATCCTCGAGTCCCCCGAGGAAAAAGGCGGCGCCGGCCGGACCGAACTTGCCGAGGCGATGCGTCGCGCCGTCGTCTTCCGCCATGGCGCGGCCGGGGGGGAAATCCTCGTGGCGGCCATCGATCGCGACGAGACGGCCGATCGGCGCATCTGTGCGCTTGTCGCTCTTTGGCGACGCGGGCGGGACGGTCGCCGGAACGGACTGATCGATCCCGCCATTGGCCTTGTTCTTCTGGTCCAGCTCTATGCGGCGCCAATTCTGGACGTTGCGCGCATGCTGGTCGAGCGATTCGGCGAAGACATGGCCGCCTGTGCCGTCGGCGACGAAGTAGAGATCGCGCGTGTTGGCGGGATTGGCCGTCGCCTCCAGCGCCGCCTTGCCGGGATTGGCGATCGGGCCCGGCGGCAGGCCGTCGATGGCGTAGGTGTTGTAGGGCGTCCACTTCTCGATTTCGGACCGCGTGATGCCGTGGCCGAGCGTCGCCTTGCCGCCGACGAGGCCGTAAACAATCGTCGGATCGGACTGGAGCCGCATGCCCTTGCGCAGGCGGTTTATGAAGACCGCGGCGACGCGCGGGCGCTCGTCGGGCTTGCCCGTCTCCTTTTCGACGATTGAGGCGAGCGTCACCAGTTCGTAGGGCGAGCGCAGGGGCAGGTCCTTTGCGCGCTTCTGCCAGATGTGGTCGAGCGTCTTGCGCTGATCTTCCTGCATCTTGGCGATCAGCTTGGAGCGGGGATAGCCGCGCGGGAATTTATAGGTTTCCGGCAGCAGCGCCCCTTCTTTCGGCGTTTCGAGAATATCGCCGGCGAGAATATCCGATTCGCGCAGGCGCTGGGCGATCTGCTCGCTCGTCAGCCCTTCCGGAATGGTGAGGCTGTGCATGAGCTGCCGCCCGGCGACGAGTTCGTCGATCACCTCGCGCAGGCTGATCCTCTTCTTGAACTGGTATTCGCCGGGCTTGAGCTTGCTGCGCACGCCCTCGACCAGAACAGCGAAATTCATCAGGCCGGGGCTGTCGATGACGCCTTCGCGCTCGAGCTGCGCGAGCATTTCGGGCACGTCGCTGCGCGGCGGCAGATAGACGATCTTGTCTGCGGCGAGCGGGCCCGGCTCCTTGAGCTTGTGAATCATCGCGATGACGCCGAAGACGCCTGCGACGAGCGCGACGAGGAGGAAGCTCAAAAAGCCGCTCATGGCTGACAGCGTGCCGTCGCGGCGCTTCTTTTTTTTCGGCGGGGGCGCGGGCGGGGCCTCCGGTTGCAGCGCCTGCTTGGCGCCGTGAAGAGTCGCGCGCCGGCGGAAGAGCGAAGAGCCCGCCGGCTCCGGTTCCGGCGCCGGCCTCGGCTCCACGGCGACGTCCGGGGCCTTCGGCGCAGGCGCCGGCTGAGGATTGACCACGGCCGCCGCAGGCTTTGGCGCGGGAGGCGGTACGGCGGGCGCGGCTTCGGCCGGTTTCGGCGGGCTGGTTATTTCGGTCGCTGGGCCTTTCCCCGCTTCGGGCGCCGTCGCGGCGGGCGTAGCCGATGCCGCCGCCGCCGGCTGCGCCGGGGCAGGAGCAGGGGCAGGGGCAGGTGCAGGTTCGGGCGGCGCGGGGCGGGGCGTTTCAGGCGCGACCTTCGCGGGCTCGGGCGCTGCGGCCTGGGCCGCTGACGCCGTTTCGCCAGCGGGCGCGGCCGTCTTTGGCGTCTGAGGTTCAGCGTCGGCGATTTTCGGCGGCTGCGGCGCCGGGGCAGCGTCCGACCCCGTCTGCGCGGCCTTGGGTTCTTCGCCCGGCGTCGCCGCTTTATCGCCCGTCTCGTCGCTTACGATGCTCATGAACGCCCAATCCAGATCGACCCTGTTCCAAGCGCCCGAAGGGACTTGTCGCCGAATGACTTACACTATCGGTCATTGTGGCGAATTCAGGAACGGGCGAACAGGGTTAACAGGCGCGGCTCCCGGGCGAAACCCTTCGCCCGGGAGAACCCGCGACCATTGTGCGCGACCGCGGAGTCAGGATGCGCGGCGGAAAAGCAGCGATGCGTTGGTGCCGCCGAATCCGAAGGAGTTGGACAGCGCCACATTGATCTCGCGCGGACGCGCCGCCTTCGGCACGAGGTCGATCGCCGTCTCGACGGAGGGATTGTCGAGATTGCGCGTGGGCGGCGCGACGTTGTGCGCCATGGCGAGGATCGTATACACGGCCTCGACCGCGCCCGCCGCGCCCAGAAGATGCCCGATCGCCGATTTGGTCGACGACATGGACAGCTTGGGCTCATTGTTGCCGATGAGGCGTTCGACCGCCTTGAGCTCGATTTCGTCGCCGAGCGGCGTCGAGGTGCCGTGGGCGTTGACGTAGTCGATCTCGCTCACGGGCGTGCCGGAGCGCTTCAGCGCGGCCTTCATGCAGCGATAGGCGCCGTCTCCGTCCGGCGTCGGCGCGGTAATGTGAAAGGCGTCCCCGGACATGCCATAGCCGATCAGCTCAGCGTAGATTTTCGCGCCGCGGGCCTTCGCGTGCTCGTATTCCTCGAGCACGACGCAGCCGGCGCCTTCGCCGAGGACGAAGCCGTCGCGGTCCTTGTCATAAGGGCGCGACGCGTCCGCGGGCCGATCGTTGAAGCCGGTGGAGAGCGCGCGGCAGGCCGCGAAGCCCGCGACGCCGATTCGGTTCACCGGCGATTCGGCGCCGCCTGCGACCATCACGTCGGCGTCGCCCATGGCGATGATGCGCGCGGCGTCGCCGATGGCGTGCGTGCCGGTCGCGCAGGCTGTTACCACGGCGTGATTCGGTCCCTTGAGGCCGTGCATGATCGAGACATAGCCGGCGACGAGATTGATGATGCGGCCCGACACGAAGAAGGGAGAGACCCGCCGCGGACCCTTTTCCTTAAGCGTGATCGAGGTTTCGTAGATGCCGCCGAGGCCGCCGATGCCGGAGCCAATGAGGACGCCGGTCGTCTCCTGCTTTTCAGGGGTGTCGGCCTTCCAGCCCGCGTCAGCGAGCGCCTGCGTCGCGGCGGCGGCGCCGTAGATGATAAAGTCGTCGACCTTGCGCTGTTCCTTGGGATCGAACCAGTCGTCGGGATTGAACGAGCCGTCGGATCCGTCCCCGCGCGGCACGACGGCCGCGATCTGGCAGGCGAGATCGTCCGTCTCGAAAGTGTCGATGCGGCGGAAGCCGTGTTCGCCGGCGGCGAGACGCCGCCAATTCGTTTCGACGCCGCAGCCCAAAGGGGACACGACGCCCAGGCCGGTGACGACCACCCTGCGCATGCGCTGCTCTCGAATCTGGATGTTGCTTTTTCCGGCGCCCGCCGGTCGCCGTCGGGCGCCGCTCTCGTCGCCGCGAACGACCGGCGTTCGGACGCCGGACCGTTCGGCTAGCGAGCCGCCTCAGGCGGCCTTGGCCTTCTCGAGAAATTTCACGGCGTCGCCGACCGTCAGAATGGTCTCGGCCGCATCGTCCGGGATCTCGACGCCGAATTCTTCCTCGAAAGCCATGACCAGCTCGACCGTGTCGAGCGAGTCGGCTCCCAGGTCGTCGATGAAATTCGCCTTGTCGACGACCTTTTCGGGCTCGACGCCGAGGTGTTCGACAACGATCTTCTTCACGCGCTCGGCGACATCGCTCATCTTATTTCGTCCCTGTTGCTGTGGTGCACGCACCCATGTCGGCGACGCGGCGTGACCCGCTCGCCGTTTCCTCCAAAATTTCAAGCGCTCCAACCGCATGTCCGAGGCGGCGCGGCAAGCGGCGCGCGGGCCTGTCGTCGGAGAATGCGGCGGCGCCGCCCCTCGTGCGGCGAGGGTCTGGTAACATACTTCGAATAGGATGGCGAGAGGGCGCGAGCGGGGCGCAAGGCCCCGGAAACGGCCCTCCGGCGGGGTCGAACGGCGTCGAATCGCCGCAGCGCGGGCGCCGTCAAATCATGGCCATGCCGCCGTTGACGTGCAGGGTCTGGCCGGTGACGTAGCCGGCTTCCTCGCTCGCGAGATAGACGACCGCGGCGGCGACGTCGGCGCCAGAGCCGAGGCGCCCGGCCGGAACCCGCGCGAGGATCGCCTGCTTCTGGGCGTCGGTCAGCGCGTCGGTCATGGGGCTCTCGATGAAGCCCGGGGCGACGCAGTTCACCGTAACGCCGCGCGACGCGACTTCCGCCGCGAGCGACTTCGACATGCCGATCATGCCCGCCTTGGCGGCGGCGTAATTGCCCTGGCCCGGATTGCCGGTGACGCCGACGACCGAAGTAATGCCGACGATGCGCCCAAATCGCTTCTTCATCATCCCTCGCAGCGCGGCGCGCGACAGCCGGAAGGCGGCGGTGAGATTGATGTCGAGCACCGTCTGCCAATCCTCGTCCTTCAGCCGCATGAAGAGCATGTCGCGGGTGACGCCGGCGTTGTTGACGAGAATGTCCAGTCCGCCCATGGCCGCCTCGGCCGCCGGCACGAGCTTTTCCGTGTCTTCGCGGTCAGCGAGGTTGCAGGGCAGGACGTGGGTCGTTCCGCCGATTTCGGCGGCGAGCGATTCGAGCGCCTCGCGCCGTGTGCCGGAAAGCGCCACCGTGGCGCCCGCCACAACCAGCGCGCGCGCGATGTCCTTTCCGATTCCGCCGCTTGCGCCGGTCACTAGCGCCGTCTTGCCCGTCAGGTCGAACATTCCATTTCCTCCGCTTGAACCGGCGTCCGGCTCCCCCGCCGCCGGCCGTCTTGCGGCCCCGGTTTAACCCGGCTGCGCGGAAATGCGAGCCTTTTGAGCGGCGCCCGCCAAATTGCGGGCGTTCCCATTCGGCGCCAGAGCGCGGGTTGTTCGCATATCGAGATGGCGCCAGTCCTGAACGACGGTTCAGGAAGCCTTAAAAAACATCGGTAACCAATGGTAAAACAATGCGAATCTTGAAGCGTGACCGATTTGCAACAGAAGAATTCTTTCAGCCTGAGCAGGCCGGAATTTACCATCTGTTGGTTGCTTTCAACCGGACTTTTTGACCAGACTGCGCGCGCTTGGGGTCCGCATCGGGATACGTCCGTCAAGTCAGGGCGGATGCGGGTCGTAAAGACGCTGACTTGAACACCAAGGATTACGACATGAAGACAGCTCTCTCCGCCATCGCCCTGGCGGCCGCTCTGGCCGCCGGCGCCGCGCAGGCCGCGGACCTGCCGTCGCGCAAGGCCCCGCCGCCGGCCTATATTCCCCCGCCGCCGGTCATGACCTGGACCGGGTTCTACGCCGGTCTGAACATCGGCGGCGGCTGGCAGGATCAGTCCTCCTCCAACGTCTGGTGGGGCAACAACTCCAACTCCGGCGGCGTCGTCGGCGGCGGCCAGCTCGGCTACAACTACCAGTTGTCCCCGATGTTGGTCGTGGGCGTCGAGACCGACTTCCAGGGCACGAGCATCGGCGGCGGCGGCGCCAACAACGCCTGGGCGATCGCCTGGGGCGGCTTTGGCGGCTCCACGGCCCGCATCAACTGGTTCGGCACGGTTCGCGGCCGCGTTGGCCTGACTTTCCCGGGCTGGTCGCAGTTCATGATCTACGGCACGGGCGGCTTCGCCTACGCCGACGTTCAGCGGAATCTCTGGTGGAACCAGAACAGCGCCGTTCAGACGGGCTGGACCGCCGGCGGCGGCGCCGAGTGGATGTTCCTGCCGAACTGGTCGGTCAAGGCCGAATACCTCTACACCGAGGTTTCGGGCAACAACCAGAACTGGGCTTTCAACCCCGGCATTGGCCTCAACAACGTGAACAATCGCACGCGCTTCCACACGGTCCGCGCGGGCGTGAACTATCACTTCAACTGGGGCGCTCCGGCTCCGGTTCTGGCCGCCTACTGATCGGCGCCCGGTCGATAATTCTGAAAGCCCGGCCGAAAGGCCGGGCTTTTTGTTTTGTCCCGCCCCGTCAGAGGGCGCGATAGGCGTCGAGATCGGCCGGCGTCCCGACCGAGACGGCGACGGCCTGAGGGGCGATTCGCTTCAACAGGCCGGCGAGCACCTTGCCCGAGCCGCATTCGACGAATTTCGTTACGCCCTGACCGGCGATATAGGCCATGCACTCGCGCCAGCGCACGGCGCCGGTCACCTGTTCCACGAGCAGCTTGCGGATCATCTCCGGATCCTTGACCGGCCCCGCCGTGACATTGGCGACGACCGGAACGCGCGGCGCCGAAATGGCCGCGCCGGCGAGGGCGGCCGCCATGGCGTCGGCGGCGGGCTGCATGAGCGCGCAATGGAAGGGCGCGGAAACGGGCAGTAGCACCGCGCGCTTGATCCCCTTTTCCTTCGCGATCTCCATCGCCTTCTCGACCGCCGACCGCGCGCCCGAGATCACCACCTGACCGCCGCCATTGTCGTTGGCTACCTGACAGCAGGCGGAGAGGGAGGCGGCGGCCGCGTCCGCGATCTCCTTCGCCTGATCGAGCTCGGCGCCGAGCAGCGCCGCCATGGCGCCTTCGCCCACGGGCACGGCCTTCTGCATGGCGTCGCCGCGAATGCGCAGCAGCTTCGCCGTGTCGGCGACGGAGAGCGCCCCGGCGGCGGCGAGCGCCGAATATTCCCCGAGCGAATGGCCGGCCACGAAAGCCGAGTCCCTTGCGAGGTCGAGTCCGCACTCCGCCTCGAGCACGCGGATCGCGGCGAGCGAGACCGCCATCAGCGCCGGCTGGGCGTTGGCGGTGAGCGTCAGCTCGTTTTCCGGCCCCTCGAACATCAGCGTCGAGAGCCTCTGGGAGAGGGCCGAATCGACCTCCTCGAACACCGCGCGGGCGGGCGCGAAATTTTCGGCCAGCGCCTTGCCCATGCCCACCGCCTGCGAGCCCTGTCCGGGAAAAATGAAAGCCTTCGACATGCGCGTTTCGCCCTCTTCGAATTTCGTTTCGCGCCGCGAGTGGCATTGGCGCGCGCGGCGTGTCAAGCTTCGCAAAGGTCGCGGCGCGCTGGAGAGGCCGATGACGAAGGGATTTTGCGCATGCGGACGCGATGCGGGGGTGAGCCGCCGCGGCGTTCTGGCGGGCGCCGCAGGGACCGGCCTCGCCGCCGCGTTCGGCTCCGCGCCCGCGCGGGCGAAGGCGGTCGTCGCGCCCGCGCGGGCGGAAGACGAAGGCTTCATGCGGCTCGCGCTGGAGGAGGCGGAGAAGGGGGACTTTCCCTTTGGCGCGGTGATCCTGCGCGCTGGCAAGGTCGCGGCGCGCGGGCGCAACATGGGGATCAGGACCAACGACCCCACGGCGCATGGCGAAATGGTCGCAATCCGCAATTTCTGCGCGGCCCATCCGGCGGACCAGTTGAAGGGCGCGACGATCTACACGACAGGCGAGCCCTGCCCGATGTGCATGGGCGCGATCTTGTGGAGCGGCTTCGCCCGGATGGTCTACGCCGCCTCGATCGAGGAGCTGTCGGCGAAGATCGGCCAGATCAGGACGCCGAGCCGGTTGCTCGCCGAGGCCGCGCCCTTCGAGACGATCGAGATCACGGGCGGCGTTCTGGCGCGGGAGGCGCTGGCGCTGTTCAAATGAGCGTTGCCCGCCCCCGCGCCGCGCTCTTGACGGCCTTCGCGCGGGGGCGAGCGCGTCAGGGTCGAGGGATCATTGGCGAGGGATCTCGACCATGACCTCGTTGCGCCGGTTCCACGGCAGCGTCCAGGGCGGATCGTAGAAGGCGTAAAGAGGCGGGCCCTTCGGCGTCAGGCCCTGCGCCTTCACATAATCGAGCAGTTTCTCCGACTGAACGGCAAGGTCGGCGTCGCCGGCCAGCCCGGAGAAGCGGATCGCCGCCATGCGCTTGCCCGGCAGTTGCGCGAGCGTTACGGCGCCGTCGTTCGGGCGGGGCAGAGCCGCCATCGAATAGCGGGCGGGCATGGAAAAGCGGATTTTCCAAGCCTCCCCGTCGCGCGTCTGGGCGACGGGGGCGGTCATGGCGATTTTTTCCTCGCGCGCATTGGCGCCGAAGATGTAACCGGCGAGGCGGCGGAAGCCCGCGTTCAGGCCCGCGCCGCGCTCGCCGGCGACCGTCGTTTCCGCGACGATCTGCGGCGCATAGTCGCGAATCTCGAAGGCGCCGGCGGAGGCCGCCACCGAATATCGCGCATGTTCCACGCCGGAATCCGCAAGCACGGGGGATGTCGCGGCCATCCCGGCGAGAACGGCGGATAAGCGCCGCATTGCCCACTCCTTCTCTTCTCTAGGGAGAAAGGTGCGGCGCAACGGGGCGGCGGAACAGGCGCAGGGGCGCCAATGAGGGGTGGATTTTTGCCAAGCGCGGCCGCTGGCATTAGACTCGCTCCCCGGTGATTCCGAAAGTCGCACGATTGCAGATTCTTACTGCTTACATTGACGAAGCCGGAGACGAAGGCATCGGAAAACTGGCCGCCGGCCCGACAGGCGGCCAATCGCGTTGGCTTATTCTTGGGGCTTGTATCGTCAGGCATGAGAACGATTTGAAGCTGCCGTATTGGCGTGATCGTATTCTCACCCGTTTCCCAAATCGTCAGTGTCGAGATCTTCACTTCCGTAACCTCAAACACGAACAGAAGATTGTGGTATGCCAAGAAATTGCAGAGATGCCGGTCGGTGTCGCTGTTGCGATGTCTCACAAGGTCGCAATTCCGGGGTCTAGGTACGAAAAAATATTCAAACAAAAAGGGTTCCTGTATAATTATCTGGTTAGATGGCTGTTGGAGCGTGTAACGACGGCATGTATGCGCGGCGCAGAGCCTGAGTCTTGCAGACTCAGGATAGTGTTTTCGAGGCGAGGCTCGACTGACTATCATAATATGATGGAGTATTTCCGATTAACGCGAGATGGAAACGAAGCTACCCGTCCAGCGAGACGAATTATTTGACCAATTATTGATTTTGAAAAAATTTCAGTCGAGAATCACTCGAAGTGGGCCGGGCTCCAAATAGCAGATTGCGCAACGAGTGCTTTCTTCTCTGCAGTTGAACCTAACCATTACGCCAACTATGAGCACAGTTATACGAAACTACTAAAACCGCGCTTGATTAAGCAGGATGGCAGGATGCTAAATTGCGGAGTGACAGCTGTTTCTTCCCGCGCTGCGAACCGCCTTGATCGGGAACAGCATTTGTTCTTTTCACATTTTGCGTAATATGAAAAGGCAGACCCCGGCCCCTGTTCCACACCGCAAAGGGTGCTGCCGCCACAAGGCAACTCGGGGTAGTTTCGGCGCGTGCCTGCCCAGGCCAAAGATAGCACGATTTTCGTAAGAATCAAAAATCGTCACTTGTCAATACTGCTTCCACAAAAATGTGATTTCATTCCAAGTGTAAGACTTAACCCGTCGGCCGCCCCCGCATCAGCTCCTCCACGACCCCCGGGTCCGCCAGCGTCGACGTATCCCCCAGCGCGCCGAACTCGCCTTCCGCGATCTTGCGCAAAATCCGCCGCATGATCTTGCCCGAGCGGGTTTTCGGCAGGCCCGGCGCGAACTGGATCACGTCCGGGGTCGCGATGGGGCCGATTTCCTCGCGCACCCATTTGACAAGCTCCTTGCGCAAATGTTCGGTCGGCTGCGCGCCCGCCATCAGCGTCACATAAGCGTAGATGCCTTGCCCTTTCAGATCATGGGGATAGCCGACGACGGCGGCCTCCGAGACCTTGCCGTGCGCGACGAGGGCGCTTTCGATCTCGGCTGTGCCGAGGCGGTGGCCGGAGACGTTGATGACGTCGTCGACGCGGCCCGTGATCCAGTAATAGCCGTCGGCGTCGCGGCGGGCGCCGTCGCCGGTGAAATATTTGCCGGGATAGGCGGAGAAATAGGTTTGCGCGAAGCGCTCGTGGTCGCCGAAGACCGTGCGCATCTGCCCGGGCCATGAATCGGCGATGACGAGATTGCCTTCGCAGGCGCCTTCCAGAACCTTGCCCGCGGCGTCCACGATCTCCGGAAAGACGCCGAAGAGCGGCCGCGTCGCCGAGCCGGGCTTGAGCGCGGTCGCGCCAGGCAGCGGCGCGATGAGAATCCCGCCCGTCTCCGTCTGCCACCAGGTGTCGACGATCGGGCAGCGCCCCTCGCCCACGACGCGGTGATACCATTCCCAGGCTTCCGGATTGATCGGCTCGCCGACGGAGCCGAGCAGGCGCAGCGATTTGCGGCTGGTCTTTTTCACCGACGCCTCGCCCGCCGCCATGAGCGCGCGGATCGCAGTCGGCGCGGTGTAGAAGATATTCACGCCATGCTTGTCGACGATCTCCCAGAAGCGGGAGACGCTCGGATAATTCGGCACGCCTTCGAACATCAGCGTCGTCGCGCCATTCGCCAGCGGGCCGTAGAGAATATAGCTGTGGCCGGTCACCCAGCCGACGTCGGCCGTGCACCAATAGACCTCGCCAGGCCGGTAGTCGAAGACGAGTTCGTGGGTCATCGCGGCGTAGACGAGATAGCCGCCCGTCGTATGCAGCACGCCCTTGGGTTTGCCGGTGGAGCCGGAGGTGTAGAGGATGAAGAGCGGGTCTTCCGCGTTCATCTCGGCGTAGGGACAGTCGGCGGGGACCGAGGCCGCTTCCTCCTCGTAGCGGTAGTCGCGGCCTGCGACCCAGTCGACCTCGGCGCCCGTGCGCGTGACGACGAGCACGCTTTTCACGGAGACCTTTTCCAGCGCCGCGTCGACATTGGCCTTGAGCGCGATCCTGCGGCCGCCGCGCAGCCCCTCGTCGGCGGTGACGACGACCCGCGAGGCCGCGTCCTCGATGCGTCCCGCGAGCGCCTCCGGCGAAAAGCCGCCGAAGACCACCGAATGAACCGCGCCGATCCGCGCGCAGGCCAGCATGGCGTAGGCGGCCTCGGGGATCATCGGCAGGTAGATGGTGACGCGGTCGCCCTTGCCGACGCCATGTTTTTTCAAAACATTGGCGAAGCGGCAGACATGCTCGTGAAGCTCGCCATACGTGATGTGCTTCGAGATGGAAGGATCGTCGCCCTCCCAGATGATCGCGGTCTGGTCCGCGCGGCTGGCGAGATGACGGTCGACGCAATTCATCGCGGCATTGGTCGCGCCGTCCTCGAACCACCGGATGGAGACATTGTGCGCGTCGAAGCTCGTATGCTTCACCCGAGTGAAGGGCCTGATCCAGTCGATGCGCGCCGCCTCCCGCGCCCAGAAGGCGTCCGGGTCATTTCGGGACAGCTCGTAAAGCGCGCGATATTCCGCCTCGTTGACGCGCGCGTTTTTCCAGTTCTCGGGGACGGGATAGAGCTTCTCGGACATGATTTCCTCGCTTGTCGTCCCGCTGGCGGGCGTCGTTTCTCCGCGTCGATTCTAGCCTTCGCCGGCGGCGAAGCGAAGCAGGCGGGGAGGCCTAGGGCGGGCCCTGGACCGCCTCCCCGCCCCGCGCCGCGATCTGCTTCGTCTCGCTCGCCGCCCGCGCGACCTCAACGTTGTGCTGCATCCGCCGCATCATGAGCTTCATCAGATAGAAGCCGAATTGCGGATTTTGCGCCGCGAGCTCGAGCAGCTCATCGTAGCGCACGGCGAGGAGGTCCACGTCCGTTTCGGCGATCGCCGTGGCGGTTCGGCGGTTCTCCTCGGTGAACAGGCCCATCTCGCCGAAGAAGGCGCCCGGCTCCAGCGTCACGCCCGGCTCGGGCAGCGAGACCTTGCCGCGCACGAGAATATAGGCTTCCTCAGACAAATCGCCCTTGTGGTGGAGCGTGAAGCCCGCGGGCAATTTCAGCGGCTTCATGTAGGGCCGCAGCCATTCATAGTCGAATTCGCCGCCGCTCGCGGCCGCGCTGGCCGCCCGCACGTCGGCGATGAGGCGGCGCATCTGATGCAGGCGGAAGACGTTGATCGGCGCCATGAAGGCGTTGAGCGCGAAGAGCGGGTAATAGCCCTTCAAAAAGAAGTAGGCCGCGAAAAGGGCGTTGGCGACGATCGCCGCGATGCGCAGCGGGATCATCGTGTCCGAGACGAAGACAAAGACGTTCGCCGCCGCGGCGAGATAGCCGATCGCCTCGACGATCCAGTTCTGGGGGATCATGATCCGGCCGCTTCATGAAACTGCGGAATCGCGCCACCTTAGCAGAAGCGCGGCGCGCGAGGCGAGCGGCGCGCGGCGAAAGGCGCCGGAGCGGGCGCCCTTTGCCTTGGCCGGGCAATTTGCTAAAGGGCGCGACACGTTCCTTTCCGCGTCAGGCCGAAAAAATGGACAAGTTCACCACTCTTACGGGGGTCGCCGCGCCGTTGCCGATCATGAATGTCGATACGGACATGATCATCCCCAAGCAATATCTGAAGACGATTAAGCGCACCGGCCTGGGCAAGGGCCTCTTTTCGGAGTTGCGCTACCGCGAGGACGGCTCGGAGAATCCCGATTTCGTGCTCAACCAGCCGGCCTATCGCAAGGCGACGATTCTGATCGCCGGCGACAATTTCGGCTGCGGCTCCTCTCGCGAGCACGCGCCCTGGGCGCTGCTCGACTTCGGCCTGCGCTGCGTCATTTCGACGAGCTTCGCCGACATCTTCTACAACAACTGCTTCAAGAACGGCATTCTGCCGATCAGGGTGACGCAGGCCGAGCTCGACAAACTCATGGACGACGCGCTGCGCGGGGCCAACGCGACGCTGACGGTCGATCTCGCGGCGCAGGAGATTCGCGGGCCGGACGGCGGCGTCGTCAAATTCGACATCGATCCCTTCCGCAAGCACTGCCTGCTGAACGGCCTCGACGACATCGGCTTGACGCTCCAGAAAGCGGACAAGATCGACGCCTACGAGAAAACCGCCGCGCAGGCGCGCCCCTGGGCGTGAGCGCGCCGGCGGGTCGCCGGGCGCGTGAGCAGGGGGCCGGAAGCGTCGTCCGCGGCAATCGGGGCGACGCTCCAGCGTTCGGTAACTCTAAATCTTTTCGCGACGGACGCCCTTTGAGCTATTTCGCCGCCCTTTCGACGCGCCTTCGCGCCGCCGCGCGGTCCCTTTCCGGGGCCATCGGCGGGGTGCGGGCGCGTCTTCCCGGGGCGCCGCCGTCGGGCGCGACGATGTCGCACAAGGCGGACGATCTGGCGGAATCCGACTGGCGCGGCGACGATGGCGCTGAAAATTTAGGCGCCGCGCCGGAGGATGCGCCCGTTTGGGCGCAGGCGAAGTCTCCCAGGGAGAACGGCGGCTCCTTTACCGCCGGCGCCTACCTCGAAGGCCCGGGCCACGATGGGCAGGGCCTGCTGTCGGTGCACAATCTCGCCAAAGCCTACAAGGCGCGCCGGGTCGTGGAGGACGTGAGCCTGCACGTGGCGCGCGGCGAGGCGGTCGGTCTGCTCGGCCCCAACGGCGCCGGCAAGACGACCGTCTTCTACATGATCACGGGGCTCGTAAAGCCCGACAAGGGCGTGATTTCCCTCGACGGCTATGACGTCACGCCCCTCCCCATGTATCGCCGCGCCCGGCTCGGCATCGGCTATCTTCCACAGGAGGCGTCTGTTTTCAGGGGTCTTTCCGTGGAGGACAATATTCGCGCCGTGCTCGAGATCACGCAGCCGGATCCTAAAAAGCGCGAGGAGGAGCTCGACGGGCTCCTCGACGAAATGCGGCTGACGCGCCTGCGCAAGAGTCCGGCCGTCGCCCTTTCCGGCGGCGAGCGGCGGCGCTGCGAAATCGCCCGCGCGCTGGCGGGACATCCCTCCTTCATGCTGCTCGACGAGCCCTTCGCCGGCATCGACCCGATCGCCATCGGCGGCATTCAGGATCTTGTGCGCCATCTCAAGGCCCGCGGCATCGGCGTGCTCATCACCGATCACAGCGTCCGCGAGACGCTGGGGCTCACCGACCGCGCCTACATCATCTACAACGGCCATGTGCTGACCGAGGGAACGCCGGAGGAAATCGTGGCCAATCCGGACGTTCGCCGAATCTATCTCGGCGAAGATTTCAAGATGTAAGGGAGGGGCGTTTCGCCCTCCAGCGCGCCCTTTCCGCTCAACGCCTGATTAACCCTTGGGCGTTTGCGCGGGGGCGGCGCCGGATATTTGGTCCTGTCGTCGTCGCCCGGCCATGCTATAAGCAAAAAGCGGGCCGGGAGATGGCCCGCGGACGTCGAGCGTGCGAGTGAGCGCAGATGGCGATTTCGACCAAGCTCATGATGCGTCAGGGCCAGGCCCTGGTGATGACCCCGCAGCTGCTGCAGGCCATCAAGCTTCTCCAATTTTCCAATCTGGAGCTGTCCGCCTTTCTGCACGACGAGCTGGAGCGCAATCCGCTGCTGGAGACGCAGGAGGGCGAGCCTGACGACCGCAACGGGCCGACGGTCGAAGATCACGCGCCCGACGGCGCCGAGGCGACTTTCGATGGCGAGCCGCATGAAGCCGATTGGGCGCGCGACTCTCTCGCCGTCGATCAGGCGACGCTCGCGAGCGATCTCGGCGCCGACGTCAGCAACGCCTTCGAGCCGGAGGGGCCGGCGGTCTCGCCCGAAGCCCCCCGCGAAGCGCTGGAGGGCGCGGGCCTTTCCGCCACCTCCTGGTCTGGCGGGGCGGTCGGCGGGGGCGAGGACGGCGAGGCGCCCAATCTCGAGGCCTATGTGGCCGCGCGCCCGAGCCTCCACGACCATCTCGCCGAGCAGCTGTCGCTCGCCTGTCCCGATCCGCGCAAGCGCCTGATCGGACAGGCGATCATCGACGGAATCGACGAAACCGGCTATCTGCGCGAGAGCCTCGAGGATATCGCGGCCCGTCTCGACGCCGACCCCGCGGAGACGCAGGAGGTTTTGGCGACCATCCAGAGCTTCGATCCCTCCGGCGTCGGCGCCCGGGACCTCGCCGAATGTCTCGCGATCCAGCTCAGGGAGCGCGACCGCTACGATCCGGCCATGCAGATTTTCGTCGCCAATCTGCCGCTCGTCGCGCGGCGGGATTTCGCCCAGCTCGCCAAGCTGTGCGGCGTCGATCTCGAGGACGTCGCCGACATGGCCGCAGAGCTGCGCCGGCTCGATCCCAAGCCGGGCCGCGCCTTCGGCGATTCGCCGGTCCAGCCGCTCGTGCCGGATGTGATCGTGCGCGCGGCCGCTGACGGCTCCTGGCTCGTCGAACTCAATTCCGACGCGCTGCCGCGCGTGCTCGTCAATCACAGTTACGCCGCCAAGGTCGGCGCGGGGGCGCGCGACGGCGACAAGACCTTCATCTCGACCTGCCTGCAGAACGCCAACTGGCTGACGAAGAGCCTGGAGCAGCGCAGCCGCACCATTCTCAAGGTCGCGTCCGAAATCGTCCGTCTTCAGGACGCGTTCCTCGCCAAGGGCGTCGAACACCTTCGACCGCTCAATCTGCGCACCATCGCGGACGCGATCGGCATGCACGAGTCCACGGTCTCCCGCGTCACCTCGAACAAATATATGATGACGCCGCGCGGGATCTTCGAGCTGAAATATTTCTTCTCCGCCTCCATCGCCACGACCAGCGGCGGCGAGGCGCATTCCGCGGAATCGGTGCGCTTCCGCATCAAGCAGATGATCGACCGCGAGGCGCCCGACGACGTGCTCTCCGACGACGCCATCGTGGCCCGGCTCAAGGCGATCAACATCGACATCGCGCGTCGCACGGTCGCCAAATATCGGGACAGTCTGCGAATCCCCTCCTCTGTGGACCGGCGGCGGGCCAAGCTGGCGCTCGCGCGCGAACAGGCCCAGCACGCCCATTGACCGGGCCGGCGCCGCCGCAAAAACGGGCCCATTCCCCGCCCGATGCTGCGGCGCCCATTGACTTCGCGCGCGGAGGCTTCTAACGCTTCGCGAAATTTTGCTGCGCCGCGCGCCCTTCGGGCCGGCGGCGACTGCGGTGTGTCCGAGGCGGGCGGTCTCGACGACGTTATGTGCGACAATCCGTAACTGGCGGCCTGACGGCGCGGAGAGACCTGTCGTCTTGACCGCGACCCCCGGCCGCGCGGCGGAAAGGGCGGAATAGACATGTCCCTGAGAGTTTCAGGAAAGAACATCAATATCGGCGAAGCGCTGCGCACCCATATCACCCAGCGTCTGGAGCAGGCGGCGTCGAAATATTTCGACGGCGGCGTGAGCGGCCATGTGACGATCGCGCCGGAGGGCTCCGGCTATCGCGCCGACTGCAGCCTGCATCTCTCTTCTGGCATTGTTCTTCAGGCCGACGGGCGCGCCCACGAACCCTATGCGACCTTCGACCAGGCCGCCGACCGCATCGAGAAGCGCCTGCGCCGGTACAAGGAACGGCTGAAGAAGCATCACGACGGCCATGCCCACGAAAGCGCTCCCGAAGAGGTGGCCTATCATGTCATCGAGGCTCCGGATCAGGACAGCGAGGCGCCGTCCGAGTTCAGCCCGGCGGTGATCGCAGAATCGACGACCCGGCTGCGTCGCCTGTCGGTCTCGGCCGCGGTCCTCGATCTCGACCTGACCGGCGCGCCGGTCATGGTGTTCCGTCACGCGAATACGGGTCGCGTGAATATTGTTTATCGCCGCAGCGACAACAATATCGGGTGGATCGACACTCCCGGCGGCGAATAGCGTAAAGGCTGCGTCTCCTTCCTCGGTTTCCCGGGGACGCCGCGGGGCCATATTCGCGGCGTCCCCGGCATGTATCTTGCGATTTTCCGCCACTGGCGCGACTGCGCCGGCATAAGGGTCGGGTTTTCAAACGCTTGAACGGATAGGGCGTCGCATGCGGCTCACGGATCTTGTCACGCCGGAAGCAGTCATCGCCAATCTCAAGGCGACGACGAAAAAGCAGCTGCTTCAAGAGTTGAGCGATCGCGCTGCGAAGCTCTCAGGGCTTTCGGGGCGCGAGATCTTCGACGCCCTTCTGCATCGCGAGCGGCTGGGCTCCACGGGAATTGGCGAGGGCATCGCCATTCCGCACGGCAAGCTCGCCAAGGTGAAGTCTCTTTTCGGGATTTTCGCGCGGCTGGAGCGTCCGGTCGATTTCGAATCTCTCGACGGCGCGCCGGTCGATCTGGTTTTCCTGCTGATCGCCCCGGAAAGCTCCGGCGCCGACCATCTCAAGGCGCTTGCCTGCGCGGCGCGAATGCTGCGCGACCCTGGCCTGGTCGCCACCATCCGCGCCACGCGAGACCATGACGCACTCTACTCACTCATCGCGCAGCGCTCCAAACCCTACGCTGCGTAGCGCGACGCGCGTCGCTTAGACCGACGCGCGCTTCTGACCGCCGCCGTGAGAGGCGTGACCGCCCTTACGGCCCGCTTCCGACGCGAGCGTATGGTCGCGCGAGAAGCTGCGTTTCGCCGGATTGACGCTCTGCCCGCCCTTGCGCCCGGCGCGCGCCGCAAGATCGGGATTTTGCGAGAAGCTGCGTTTTTCGTCAGGAACGCTCTGCCCGCCCTTGCGCGCGATCGCGCGCTGCTTTTCAGGATCCATCGAGGCAAAGCCCCGATTGGACTTCTTTACTACTTCTTGCATGGTCGCCTCTCTGCCCCCAGCGTCCACGCGCATAAATTGCCCCTGCTGCCAAGGTTGGCGCAATTGCGGAATGTACGTAGCCAAGCTTTTTATAGATAAAAACGCCTCCGGGATTATACTTAGAGAGGGCCGGAATCTGCCTTGCGCGCTATTCAATACGTTTTACGACGCGACTTCCGGTTGAAAAACAGCGCCTGGCTGATGACAGCCTTCAGACTTTCCACGCTGAAGGGTTTGGCCACGAGGAAGGCCGGCTCGGGCGGCGCGCCGGTGAGAAAGCGCTCCGGATAGGCCGTGACGAAAATCACCGGAGTCGACAGCTCCCCGAGAATTTCGTTCACCGCATCGAGCCCGGAGCTGCCGTCCGCGAGCTGGATGTCGGCCAGGATCAGGCCGGGTTCGGCCTCGCCGATGGCGGCCACCGCCTCCCGATGCGTGCGCGCCATGCCCACGACGCGATGGCCAAGCTCCTCGACGATGCTGCGCAGGTCGTGCGCAATCAGCGGTTCGTCCTCTATGATGAGCACATCGGTCGCGATCTGGTCGGCGATTTGCGAGTTTGCGGCGTCGACGAGCGCCTCGGCCTCCTGTTCGGGAACGCCGAGCGTGTCGCCGACCTGCTCGAGGTCGAATCCCTCGAGCGCGTGCAGAAGAAAGGCGATGCGCGGCAGCAGCGCGATCGCGTCGAGATTGCGCTGCGCGCCCTCCTCCTCCAGCGCGGAAGCCGGCGGGTCCGTACGTTCGTTGATCGGCGCAGAGGACCACACCTTGAGAAAAAGCCGATAGAGCGCGATCCGCAGGTCGTCGTGTTCGGAGAGCCTGCCCGGCTCGGCGACCATCGCCTCGAGCGTCGCGAGAACATAGGCGTCGCCCCCCTCGCGGGTGCCGACGAGCGCTCTCGCGAAACGCCGCAGATAGGGAATATGCGCAGAAATTTCACGAGAAATCGACATGTTATGCGACTCCGGCGCAGGCCGCGGGGCGGACGGGCGACGAAAGCTTAACAGCTGCGTCAAATCGGCACGCACATTTTAAGGAACCAATCCCAGAGCGCGGCGTTTTGCCTATCGTCCGTGCGCCGCACTATATCGCGCGGCGCAAACTCCGCTAGCGGAATCATGAATTTGCAAGATCGAGGTCTCCATGGTGAAAAACATTCCGGAGAATGCCGTCACGCGCGCGCCCTCCGACGAGGAGCAACGCCGCGCCGACATGCGCCGTTTCTCCGGACGGGTCCCGCGCGGCATGGAGGCGTTCGCCGCGGGCCTTGGAGCGAGCTTCGGATCGTCGCGCCGCGCCAATGCAAAGGAGGCGATCGACGCTGACAGCCCGCCGCCGTGCGGCCCTAAGCGAAGCGTGAGGAAAACCAACGGCGTCGATTTCGGGGACGCCATCGGCAAGGAGTTGCAGTCGCTCTACGACGATCTTGTCGCCCAGCCGGTTCCCGACCGGTTTTTGAATCTCCTGAATCAGCTCGAAAAGAATATGGTATCGTCGGGCGTGTCGAGCAGCGCGCCCGGGGAGAGAGAGTGAGCGCGGAGGAATCTGGCCGCACGGAGCGAAGAAGCCTCAAGGCCGATCTCATCGCGGCCATTCCGAGCCTGCGCGCCTTCGCGGTCTCGATCTGCGGCAACGCCGACCGCGCCGACGATCTCGTGCAGGAGACGCTCGTCAAGGCGTGGGGAAGCCTCGACACTTTCGCCGAAGGCACGAATCTCACCGCCTGGCTCTTCACGATCCTGCGCAACATCTATTATAGCGAGTTTCGCAAACGCCGCCGCGAGGCGCCCGATCCTGATGGCGCCATCGCGGCCAAGCTCGTCGCACCCGAGTCGCAGAACGCCCATATGGATTTTCTCGACTTTCGGGAGGCGCTGCAGAAACTGCCGCTCGACCAGCGCGAGGCCTTGATCCTCGTCGCGGCCTCCGGCATGTCCTACGAGGAGGCGGCCGAAATCTGCGGCTGCGCGCCGGGGACCATGAAAAGCCGCGTCAATCGCGCGCGCAACCGACTCAATGAACTGATGTCCCTGCCCGCCGCCCGCGGGCGGGACAGAAGCGAGGCGCGCGACCCAGCGCTCTCCGAAGCCGTCCGTGATTGAACGCGCGTCGGAAATGCCGCATAGGGAGCCGGACGAAACCCGTCTCTCGAGCGAGCAAGACCGATGACAGAAGATTCCCGCATCGAACGCGATTCCTTCGGCGACATCGCCGTGCCCTCCTGGGCCTATTGGGGCGCGCAGACGCAGCGCTCGCGCGAGAACTTTCCCATCGGCGGCGACACAATGCCGATCGAGATCATCCACGCCCTCGCGCGCGTCAAGCTGGCTGCGGCCAAGGCCAACGCCCGCAAGGGACTGCTCGATCCCAAGGTCGCGGACGCGATCTCAGCCGCCGCTCAGGAAGTCATCGACGGCAAGCTCGACGCGCATTTCCCGCTGGTCGTCTGGCAGACGGGCTCCGGCACGCAGACGAATATGAACGTCAATGAGGTAATCGCCAACCGCGCCAATGAAATGCTCGGCGCGCCGCGCGGATCGAAGTCGCCGGTTCACCCCAACGACCACGTGAATCTAGGCCAATCGTCGAACGACAGCTTTCCGACCGCCATTCACATCGCCGGCGCGCTCGCGATTTCTGGCCGGCTGCTGCCGGCGGTGGAGCGCCTCCAGACCGCGTTCGAGCGCAAGGCGGCGCAATTCGCCCATATCGTCAAGATCGGCCGCACCCATCTTCAGGACGCGACGCCCGTCACGCTGGGTCAGGAATTCTCCGGCTACGCCGCGCAGGCGAAATATGGCGCGGCGCGCATTCGCGCGGCGCTGCCCGATCTTCTCGCGCTCGCGCAAGGCGGCACGGCTGTCGGCACGGGCGTGAACACCTTCAAGGGATTCGGCGAGGAAGTCGCCGCGCATATCGCGCAGCAGACCGGCCTTCCCTTCGTCTCGGCGCCCAACAAATTCGAGGCGCTCGCGGCGCATGACGCCATCGTCTTCGCGCATGGCGCGATGAATTCCTTCGCCTCGGGCCTTTACAAAATCGCCTGCGACATTCGCCTGCTGGGTTCGGGTCCGCGCGCGGGCTTCGCCGAACTCAGGCTGCCCGAAAACGAGCCGGGCTCCTCGATCATGCCGGGCAAGGTCAATCCCACCCAGGTCGAGTCGCTCACAATGGTTTGCACGCGCGTCTTCGGAAACAACGCGACGATCACTTTCGCCGCGTCGCAGGGCCATCTGGAGCTCAATGTGCTGAAGCCCGTCGTCGGCTTCGCGCTGCTCGAATCGACGATCCTGCTCGCCGACGGCGTCAACAGCTTCATTACGCGCTGCGTGGAGGGCATCGAGGCCGACGAGGCCAACATCAAGCGATTCCTGGACCGCTCGCTGATGCTCGTCACGGCCCTGGCGCCGAAGATCGGCTATGACGCGGCCTCGAAGATCGCGCGCGCCGCGCATCACAACGGCACGAGCCTGAAGGAGGAGGCGCTCGCCTCCGGCAAGGTGACGGAAGCCGAATTCGACGAGATCGTGCGGCCGGAGAAAATGCTGGCGCCCAACGACTGACGCCGCCGCGACGGCGCGGCGGGAGGAAGACGCTGGGGGCGACTCCTCCCGCCAAACCGGAAGCCGTTCATCCCAGCCCCGCTTCCGGCGCCCGTTCAATCAACGAGCATTTGCTTTTTAACCGCGCGCCGCGCGAAAGACTGTGCGCCATCTCACAAGCCCTATTGACGCCATAAAGGCGCCGGCGAGCTCTGCGTTCGACGCCCCGTCTCCTTAACCTCACCCGGCGGTCCCGATTTCATGACGCGTCTCACGCTTCTTCTTCGTGGCGGCCTTACGGCGCTCGTCGTCATGGCCTTGGCCGCCTGCGCCGCGCGTCCGCATGGCGTGCTGGTCGCCACGCACCAACGCCCGCTGGGCGCGAGCCTCGTCGACATGATGGTGGCGACCACGCGCGCGCCGGACAATTCGGAGCCGGGCGTCATGTTCTCGGGCGAGCGCGGCGCCGCGCTATCCTTCGCCGACATTACGGTGTCGATCCCGCCCGACGGCCATCGCAAGGTCGGCGAGGTGCAGTGGCCGCAAAGCGACGCGCCCGATCCGATGCGAGAGTTCACGACGGTCGAGGCGAAAGTTCTGACGCGGGAGGAGGCGCTCGCCGAGTTCAACCGGCGCATCGCGAAAACGCCGAAGCGTCAGGCGCTGGTCTTCGTCCATGGCTTCAACACGCGTTTCGAGGAAGCGGTCTATCGCTTCGCGCAAATTTCGCACGACTCTGACGCCTCGGTGGTCCCGGTGCTCTTCACCTGGCCGTCGCGCGGCAAGCTACTCGCCTACGGCTACGACCACGAAAGCGCGAGCTTCTCGCGCGACTCGCTCGAAATCCTGTTGCAGGCGCTCGCGCGCAATTCCAATGTCGGAGAAATTTCCATTCTCGCGCATTCGATGGGCAATTGGGTGACGCTGGAGGCGCTCCGCCAGATGGCGATCCGCGATCGCGGCCTCCCGGCGAAAATCAAAAACGTCATGCTCGCGGCGCCGGACGTCGATTTCGACGTCTTCCGGCGCCAGATCATGGCGATGGGAGTGCGGCCCTCGCTGTTCACCATCTTCGTATCGCGAGACGACGAGGCGCTCGCGGTCTCGCGGCGAGTCTGGGGCGACAAGCCGCGCGTCGGCGCGGTCGACCCCGGCGCCGAGCCCTACAGGGACGTCCTTCAGCAGGACCGCATCCAGGTCGTCGACCTGACCGAGATTTCGAGCGGCGATCAGCTTGGCCACACGAAATTCGCCGAATCGCCGTCCGTCGTGCGCTCGATCGGCGCGCGGCTCGCATCCGGCCAGTCGCTCAACGACGGTCAGGCGGGGGTGGGCCAGAAACTGGGGCTCGTCGCGGCGGGCGCGGCGTCGACGGTCGGCGCCGCCGCCGGCGTGGCGGTCGCGGCGCCTTTCGCCATTGTCGATCCACGCACGCGCGAGAGCCTTTCGGAACATTTCGAGTCGGTGGGCGAGCATGCCGGAGATACGGTGTCGCATGGCGAAAGCGTGATGCGCCACCGCGCGCCTTGAAGCCGGCGCCGCGCGCCCGATATCGACCTTCAGGAGGAAGAGACATGAGCGCGACCGCCGGCGGAATTTTTTCCGGAAGACTTGGGCCTTTGGCCGCCCTCGCGCTTTCGGCGGGGCCGATCGTGACCGCCGGCGCGCTCGGCAATATGGCGACTCTTCCGCACATCGCCGGCTGGTACGATCCGCTCGCCAAGCCGCCGCTCACGCCGCCGAACTGGGTGTTCGGGCCCGCCTGGACCTTTCTTTACGTTCTCATGGCGACGGCCTTCTACCGCATCCTGCGGCTCGATCCCGCCGCGCCCGGGCGCGGGCGGGCGATCCTTCTCTTCGCCATTCAGCTCGTCTTCAACGCCGGCTGGTCCTTCGCGTTCTTCGCGGCGGAAAATCCGCTGCTCGGCCTCGCCGTGATCCTGCCGATGGAGGCGCTGATCCTTGCGACCCTATGGGCCTTCTGGCGCCTCGATCGCGTCGCGGCCTATTGCCTCGTTCCCTACGCGATGTGGGTCGCCTTCGCGACCTATCTCAACGTCGGGGTGTGGATGCTGAACTGATCGGGCGCCCCGGTCGCGTCAAAACGGCGCCTGCTTCGCCGCCGCGACATAGGCGTCGGCGTCTATCTTCAGGAGCAGCCGCTCCTTGACGAGCTTGTCCGCCACGACGCGCATCGTCGCCACGAAATAGGCGCGCGAGCCATAGCGTTCGACGAGCGAGGGGCGCGGGTCGCCGGTCTTCTCCCGCACGGCCTTCGTCGGCGGAAAAGGCGGCGCGGCTCCGCTCGCGCAGGGCGGATCCTTGCCGTCCATCTCGACATTGAATCCGGTGAAGGTCGCAACGGGCAGGGCCTGGTCGGGCAGTCGAAGCCCGGCTGTTTCGTTGCCGTCGGCGTCGATTTTCGGAACTTGCCGATCGCCCGCCGGCGGCACCGGAAGACCCGGAATTTTAGGCCAGGCGAGCGTTTTCGCCGCTGTCAGGTCGGCCGCGCCCGGCGCGCGGGAGGCGGGGGGCTTTATCCCCCTCGTCCAGTCGTCGAGGACGACGAGCAGGGCGCGCAGGGCGGGCGCGACCGACCGGATGTTGACAGGCGCGGCGCAATTCGTCGTCGGTCCGGCCGCCTCGGCGGCGCCCGCGAGGAAAAAGCGGCGCCGGTTCGCGCCCTCCCGCGCCTCGGCGGCGACCGACGCCGGTCCCGCGCGCCAATAGGCGTCGGAGCCGAAGGTCTCGATCACGCGGGGACCCTTCTCGTCGAGCGGCGCGGGGACTGGACTGCGGCGATGTAGCAGCAAGCCGTCGAACAGCCGGCCCGCCGCAAGCAGCGGATCGGCGCTTTCCGCGCCGCCGTGCGCGAGAACGCGCCGCGCTCCGGTCGTCTGACGCAATCGCGGGACGAGGATGCGCAGCGCCTCGGCGCGGGCGCCTGCGGGCACGGACGAAAGGTCGATCCGCGCGACGCTCATGCCCCGCGAGAGCGCGAGGGAGGAAAGATCGTCGCCTGTTGCGGTCTCGAGGAGCATCGCCGCGCCCGGCGCGGGCGCTTGCGGGCGGGCGAGGGCCGCGCTCGCCTCATAGCTCTTGCCGTCGAAGGTCAGTTGCGCGCGCAGGGCCGGGGCCGTCGTCCCGAGTATCGGCGCCGCCGCCCGCGCGGCGCCCGCCGTCGCGAGGGCGGCCCCAGCCAGCAGCGCGACGTCCGGCCGCCCGCGCATGGTCAAAGCTTCGCGATGAAATGGGCGAAGGCGAGCGATCCCTCGGGCCAGGGACCGTGGCCGCTGTCGACGTTGATATGTCCCGCCGCCCCCGCGTCGATGAACGTCGCGCCGATGTCTTCAGCGAGGCGGCGCTGGAAGAGAAGATCCGCATAGGGGTCGTCGCTGCTGCCGACGAGGATCGATGGGAAGGGCAGTCGCGCCCGGGGCACGGGCAGAAAGTCCGAATCCACCGCCGGCATTTCCCGGATCACCTCCTCAGAGGGCGGCGCGACAAGGAAGGCCCCGGCGATTTTGCTGCGCAATTGCTGCGCAGCATGAAGCGCTGCGACAACGCCAAGGGAATGCGCGACGACGACCACGGGGCGGGTTGCCGCGCGCGCCTCCCGGACGATGGCGTCGACCCATTCGTCGCGGGAGGGACGCGCCCAGTCGCGCTGCTCAACGCGGCGGGCGCTCGAGAGCTTCTTCTCCCAGCGGCTCTGCCAATGATCCGGGCCGGAATTGAGATAGCCCGGAATGACGAGAATATCGGCCTCGGCGGCGCGCATCAGGCGGCGGGTTTTGCGAAGGCGCCGGCCAGCGCGTCCTGAATGAGCTTGCGGGAATTGGCGACGCCATAGAGGGCCACGAAGGAGCCGAAGCGCGGGCCCTTCTTCTCGCCGAGCAGCACCTCGTAGAGCATGTTGAAGAAGTCGTTGGAGACGCCCGGCCGCTCCGGCGTCGCGCCCTTGGCGGCGAAATCCTGATAGCGCGGCACGGCGCGGGCGACGTCATAGAGCGCCGTCTGAATCTCTTCCGCCGTCGCGTCCTCGCCGAGCGCGCCGAGCGTCGCATCGATTTTTTCCAGCACCTCGCGCTCAACATCGTCGGCGGGGCGATAATGCTTCGCCGGCTTCACGAAGTCGCGGAAATAGGCGACCGCATAGCCCACGAGCTTGTCGAGATGCGGATGGTTCTCCGGGCTCGCCGTGGGGGCGTAGCGCTTGAGGAAGCCCCAGAGCACCGCCGGGTCCTCGGCGTTGGCGACGGCGGCGAGATTGAGCAGCATGGAGAAGGACACGCTCGTCCCCTTCGCTTCGGCGCCATGCGCGAGCGTTTCGGGCGCGGGCGGGTTTCCGGCATGGATGTGCCAGACCGGATTGCCAAGCCGGTTCTTCCAGTCCTGACGCGGATAGGCGTCGAGGAAGGTCAGATAATCGTCCACCGCGCGCGGAATGACGTCGAAATACAGCCGCTTCGCGGCGGTGGGCTTCTGATACATGAAGTGCGCGAGCGACTCGGGGCTGGCGTAGGTCAGCCATTCCTCGATCGTCAGGCCGTTGCCCTTCGATTTGGAAATCTTTTGTCCCTTCTCGTCGAGGAAGAGCTCGTAATTGAACCCCTCCGGCGGCTTGCCGCCGAGCGCGCGGACGATCTGGCCCGAGAGCTTGACCGAGTCGATGAGGTCCTTGCCGGCCATTTCGTAATCGACATTGAGCGCATACCAGCGCATCGCCCAGTCGGGCTTCCATTGCAGCTTGCAATGGCCGCCTGTGACGAGGGTCGTGAACTTTTCGCCCGTCTCGGGATCGGCCCAGTCGATCGTTCCGGCTTCCGCGTCCATGCCGGTGAGCGGCACCTGCATGACGATCCCGGTCTTCGGGTGAATCGGCAGGAAGGGCGAGTAGGTCGCGGCGCGCTCCTCGCGAAAGCTCGGCAGCATGATCTTCATCACCGCGTCATAGCGGGCGAGCATGTGCTTCAGGGCGGCGTCGAAGCGGCCGCTCTTGTAGTAGTCGGTCGAAGAGGCGAATTCGTAGTCGAAACCGAAGGCGTCGAGAAAGGCGCGCAGGCGCGCGTTGTTGTGCGCGCCGAAACTGTCGTGCGTGCCGAAGGGGTCGGGCACCTGCGTCAGCGGCTTGCCGAGATGGGCCGCGACCAACTCCTTGTTGGGGATGTTGTCCGGCACCTTCCGCAGCCCGTCCATGTCGTCCGAGAAGGCGAGCAGGCGCGTGGCGATTTTTCCTTCGGTCAGGACTTCGAAGGCGCGGCGCACCATGCTCGTGCGCGCCACCTCGCCGAACGTGCCGATATGCGGCAGGCCCGAGGGACCGTAGCCCGTTTCGAACAGAACGGAGGTCTGGCCGCTCGCCTCGACCCGTTTGACGAGCTTCTTCGCCTCCTCGAAGGGCCAGGCGGGCGAGACGCGCGCGGCGTCGAGAAGTTCGGGCGAAAGGGCAATCGGAGCGGGCATGTGCGTGACGGCGGCCATCTGTCTGTTGGGGGGAGCGCGGCACAGTAGGGAGCGGCGCCGGGGGCGTCAACGGCGCGCGGACAAGGATGGCGGAGAAAAACAAAAGGCGGAGGCGCTCTCCCCGAGCGGCCTTCGCCTCGCCAGTTTGCCATTGACCTTGCGGTCGGGGGACGCTCTGCGTCAGTTGGCGCAGATCACGCTACGCAAGTAGCGGACGCGGCCGCGCTCGTCTGTGCTTGGTTTCAGAACGAGCGTGCAATCTTCGTCCTCGGCGCCATAGGCGCGTCCCACCCGGATCGCCGGTCCACGCGCGAGCGGACGCAAGCCGTCGTCGTTGAGGCTGACCGCGGCCTTTACGGCGGCGGAGGACTGAACCTTGGTCACCGGCGCGGTCGGCGCCGCAGCGACGGCGGCGACAAGACCACAGGCGATGGTGGCTCCAAGAACAATCCGCGACATGCGGCTTGCAATCGGGCTTTCGCGCGTAACGGCCATAAGGGCCCCTCCCAATCGGGTGACACAGGTCTTGTCCCTCGTGACGCATTGCAGGCAATGCGCGGCCTCGGGTGTTCCTCTTTTCGTTGGGGGGAAAACGCCGAGCCGAAGGAATGGTTGCATCGGCGCCACAAAAAAGTTTTTTCTTCCGCGGCGAACGCCACAATTCCGCCGCGGAGCCTCTTTCGCCGCATTGGCCGGCGACTCCTCGACCGCAGCGGCGGGATTCGATAACATCAATTCAAAGCAATGCCGTGCAGATCTGCGCGCGGCCTATTTCCGCTCCAGGCGGGCGATGAGGCTCGACGTGTCCCAGCGCTTGCCGCCCATGGATTCGACCTCGGCGTAAAATTGATCGACGAGGGCGGCGACGGGGAGCTTCGCGCCGTTGCGGCGGGCTTCCGCGAGGCAGATCGCAAGATCCTTGCGCATCCACTCCACCGCGAAGCCGTGGTCGAATTCGCCCGCGAGCATCGTCTTAGTGCGGTTCTCCATCTGCCAGCTTTGCGCCGCGCCGTTTTTCAGAAGATCCATCACGGCTTGCGCGTCCAGGCCGGCCATTCTCGCGAAATGCAGCGCTTCCGAGAGACTCTGGACCAGACCGGCGATCGTGATCTGATTGACCATCTTCGTCAGTTGCCCGGCGCCGGGCGGCCCCATCAGCCGGCAGGCCCTGGCGTAGGCGGCGATCACCGGCTCGGCTCTCGCGAAAATTTCGGGCTCGGCGCCACACATGACAGTGAGCGCGCCGTTCTCCGCTCCCGCCTGTCCGCCGGAGATCGGCGCGTCGATCGCGCCGAGCCCGCGCGATCCGGCTTCGGCGTAAAGTTCCCGGGCGACCTGCGCCGAGGCGGTGGTGTGGTCGACGAAAATCGCGCCCGGAGACATGCCGGCGAAGGCGCCGTTTTCCCCGAGCGTCACCGCGCGCAGGTCGTCGTCATTGCCCACGCAGGCGAAGACGAATTCCGCGCCGGCCGCGGCTTCGCGGGGCGTCGGGGCCCATTTTGCTGCACTATGCTGCGATGCAGCAAACTTCTCCGCCTTCTCGCGCGAGCGGTTATAGACCGTGACCTCATGGCCCGCGCGGACGAGATGCCCGGCCATGGGATAACCCATGACGCCGAGGCCGATGAAGGCGACCTTCTTTGATCCGGTCATGACGTCAGCCGCCCGTCATGCTCATGTGGCGCGCGACCGCCGGGGTCTGCGTCGCGCGGTCGATGACGAAGTCATGGCCCTTGGGCTTGCGGCGGATCGCCGCCTCGATCGCGGCGTGGAGCAGCGCGTCGTCGCCGCTCTCGCGCAGCGGCGCGCGCAAATCGGCCGCGTCCTCCTGTCCGAGGCACATAAAAAGCGTGCCGGTGCAAGTGACGCGCACGCGGTTGCAGCTCTCGCAGAAATTATGGGTCATCGGCGTGATGAAGCCGATACGCCCGCCCGTCTCCGACGCGCGCATGTAGCGGGCCGGGCCGCCGGTGCGATAGTCGATCTCGTCGAGCGTGAAGGCCTCGGCGAGCTTTTCGCGCACGGCCGTCATCGGCAGATACTGGTCGACGCGCGCAGGACCGTCGAGTTCGCCGAGCGGCATCACCTCGATGAAGGTCATGTCCATGCCGCGCTCATGGGCGAAGCGCGCGAGGGGGATGAATTCGTCCTCATTGACGCCTTTCAGCGCCACGGCGTTGAGCTTCACGCTCAAGCCCGCCCTCAGCGCGGCGTCGATCCCGGCCAGGACGCGGGCGTGATCGCCCGTGCGGGTCAGCGCCTTGAAGCGGTCCGGGTCGAGCGTGTCGAGCGACACATTGATCCGTCGCACGCCGCAGTCGGCGAGTTCGGCGGCGAAGCGGGCGAGCTGCGAACCGTTGGTGGTGAGCGTCAGCTCCTCCAGCCTGCCGTAGACGAGGTGGCGGGAGAGCGCGCGGAAGAGCTTCATCACGTCGTGGCGCACCAGCGGCTCGCCGCCGGTGATGCGCAGCTTCCTCGTGCCGCGAGCGACGAAGGCGGAACACAACCGGTCGAGTTCCTCGAGCGTGAGCAAATCCTTCCGTGGCAGGAAGGTCATATGTTCGGCCATGCAGTAGACGCAGCGAAAGTCGCAGCGGTCCGTCACCGACACGCGGACATAGGAGATCGCGCGGCCGTAAGGGTCGACGAGCGGCGCGGGCGCGGCGCGCCCTGGCGGTTGCGTAAAGGCGTTCATGTCGGGCGCTTCCTCGGGCGGTCGTCTCGCCGCCCCGGCTACTCCATATATTGCCGCCGGCGAAACTCGTGAAGCCCGAGGCCTTTCTATGCGCCGATCGGGAATCCCGATGAGCCCCAGGAAAAACGCGGGCTGACAGCGGCTTCCGCACTGTAATAGTTTCCGCGCAAATCGCGACGTCCCTGATCCGGAGCCTTCCTTGACCGCAGAACCCTGGCCCACCGAAATCCGCCTGCTCGACAACGGCCGCAATTTGCGCGTGACCTTCGACGACGGGAGCGCCTTCACGCTGAGCGCGGAGCTGCTGCGCGTGAGAAGCCCCAGCGCCGAGGTGCAGGGCCATTCCCCCGCGGACCAGAAGACGGTCGGCGGCAAGCGCAACGTGACGATCATCGCCGTCGCGCCGGTCGGCAATTATGCGGTGAAGCTCGATTTCGACGACATGCACCGAACCGGCATCTACACATGGCGCTATCTGCGCCAGCTCGGCGAGAGCGCCGAGGCGAGCTTCGTGGCCTATCTCGGGGAGCTGAAGGCCAAGGGGTTGGATCGCGATCGGCCGGGGGAGGCGTGAGGCCCGCCCGGCGTTTCTTCCTGGCGGACCGGCGCCGCCGACAGAGAAACGGCCGACCCGGGGCCGGCCGCTCCAAAACCCGGGAGGCGGGCTGCCTACCGCGTCACGACCACCTTTGTGCCGACGCGGACGCGATCATAGAGATCCACCACGTCGTCGTTGGTCATGCGGATGCAGCCCGAGGACACGGCCTGGCCGATCGTCTCCGGCTCGTTGGAGCCGTGGATGCGGTAGAGCGTGCCCGAGAGATACATGGCGCGGGCGCCGAGCGGGTTGTTGACGCCGCCCTCCATGTGGCGCGGCAAATCGGGACGGCGCTTCAGCATCTGCGCGGGCGGCGTCCAGTCCGGCCATTCGCGCTTGCTGGAGATGTAGCGCACGCCCGCCCATTCGAAGCCAGGACGGCCCACGCCCACGCCGTAACGAATCGCCTGGCCGTTGCCGAGCACGTAATAGAGCCGGCGCTCGCTGGTGTTGATCACGATCGTTCCCGGCGCGAATTTGCCGTCGAAGGACACGGTCTCGCGCGGAATGGCGACCGCCTGCGGCCGCCCGTCCGGACCCGCCGGAGCGGGGGCGGGCGCGCCGCCGAACAGCTCCGTCAGCGGGTCGACGTCGGCCTGGGGCGCGGCCTCGCGCGCGAGGCCCGGCGATGAAAGCGCGCCGACGGCGGCGAGGAGGCACAGCGATGCAAGTACGAGCCGTCGCATGAGAATCCCTTGTTCGATTGCGGGAAGAAACAATCCGGCCGGCGCACTGAAATGCGGCTCCGACGCGGCCATTGCGTCGATTAGTCTCGCAGGCGCAGGGCCTTCGCAAGGGCGAAGAAAGCCTCCCAGAACCCGCCCGCGGCGTTTAGGTCGCGAGCGTTGCAGTTATGCAACAGTGAGGAAAGAAAAGGCTTTCTAGAACCTTAACGTCACCGCCTGTTTCACCCCGGGCAGGGCCCGGACGGCGGCGAGCGCGTCCTCGGGCAGCGCGCCGTCGATGGCCACGAGCGCCACCGCGCAGCCGCCGGGTCGGTCGCGCCCGAGCGCGAATGTCGCGATATTGACCTGCGCCTCGCCCAGAACGCCCGCGAAACGGCCGATGAAACCGGGCCGGTCCTCGTTGCGCGTGTAGATCATGGAGGGGGAGAACTCGGCGTCCACGCCGATGTCCCCGATCCGCATAATTCGGGGCTTGCCGTCGTGGAAGACCGTGCCGGCGACCCGGATTTCTCCCCCGGCGGTCTTCGCGACGAGCGTCAGCAGCGATTCGTAGCCGCTGTGCGCCTCGCGCGTCACTTCCTCGACCGCGAGGCCGCGCTCTTTCGCAATGACCGACGCCGAGACGGGATTGACATCCTCCAGGATCGGCTTCAGCAGGCCGGACAGCGCCGCCGCCGCGATGGCGCGCGTCTTCTGCTGCGCGACGGCGCCTTCGAAAACGATCGACAGCGTCTCGACCCCCGAGCGGGCGATCTGTCCGGCGAAGAGGCCAAGCTTTTCCCCGAGGTCGACGAAGGGCGCGAGGCGGGGCGCCTCCTCGGCGGTGATCGACGGGAAGTTGACGGCGTTCGTGATCGCGCCGCGGATCAGATAATCGGACATCTGCTCCGCGATCTGCAACGCCACCTTCTCCTGCGCCTCGGCCGTCGAGGCGCCGAGATGCGGCGTGCAAACGACGTTGGCCCGCCCGAACAGCGGGTTCTCCGTTGCGGGCTCCGACGCGAAGACGTCGAGCGCCGCGCCGGCGACATGGCCGGCGTCGAGCGCCGCGCGCAGCGCCGCCTCGTCGACGAGCCCGCCGCGCGCGCAATTGACGATGCGCACGCCCTTCTTCGTCCTGGCCAGCGCCTCGGCGGAGAGGATGTTTTTCGTCTGCGCCGTCAGCGGCGTGTGGAGGGTGATGAAGTCCGCGCGCCCGAGCAGTTCGTCGAGATCGACTTTTTCGACCCCGAGCGTCTGGGCGCGCTCCTCGGTGAGAAAGGGGTCGTAGGCGAGAACGCGCATCTTCAGGCCCAGCGCCCGGTCCACGACGATCGCGCCGATGTTGCCGCAGCCGATGACGCCGAGAGTCTTGCCCGCGATCTCGACGCCCATGAAGCGATTCTTCTCCCATTTGCCGGCCTGGGTGGAGGCGTCGGCGGCGGGGATTTCCCGCGCGAGCGCGAACATCAGGGCGATGGCGTGCTCGGCGGTGGTGACGGAATTGCCGAAGGGCGTGTTCATCACCATCACGCCGCGCGCCGTCGCGGCCGCGACGTCGACATTGTCGACCCCGATGCCGGCCCGCCCGATGACCCTGAGCCGTCCGGCCCTCGCCAGGATCTCCGCCGTGACCTTCGTGGCGGACCGGATGGCGAGCCCGTCATAGCCGCCGATCGCGGATGCGAGCTTTTCCCTGTCCTTGCCGAGCGCAGGCTGGAAATCGGCCTCGATTCCCCGCATGCGGAAAATCTCTACGGCGGCAGGGGAAAGCGAATCGGAGATGAGGACGCGGGGAGGCATCGTTGGTTTCCGTCGGCGCGCGAATCGGGGCTTTTGCGTTCGAGGCCGCTCTATACATGAATAGCGCGGCCGTCCGTCGAAAGCTCTTTGTCGCAGGCCCTGCCGGGATGAGGGAACCAAAGGCCGCTTTCGGTGTTGTTCAGAATGATTTGACAAGTTTGCTCTTTGATTTTTTGCGAGGAGTCGAGATGGTTTCCGTCCCGCCGCTGAATCCGCTTCCCTACAGCGCCGACCTTGAAAATCCGGACGCCGACGATCCCGAGACACGGGCCGAGGTGGTCGCGACCATCTGCGGCATCGTCGACGGCGCTTTCGAACGCAGCGGCCATGCGCGCCGCGCCGTCCACGCCAAGAGCCACGGCCTTCTCGTCGGAGAAGCGGAGGTTTTGCCGGATCTGCCGGAGCCCTACCGGCAGGGATTGTTTGCGAAACCCGCGACCTATCCGCTCCTCATGCGTTTCTCGACGCTGCCCTGCAACATCATTTCGGACGAAGTGTCCCTTCCGCGCGGGCTGGGGTTGAAAATCGTGGGAGTCGAGGGCGAGCGTCTGCCGGATTTTCCCGACGACGTGACGCAGGACTTCCTGCTCGCCACGGGCGACGCCTTTCCCTCGCCGACGGCGGACCGCTACGCTCGCGCGCTGCGGCTCTTCGCCGAGGCGACGGAGAAGCCGGAGTTCCTGAAGCGGGCGGTGGCGGGAATCGCCAAGGCCATTGCGCCGGCGCTCGAAAATTTCGGCGTCCCGGCCGCCCTCTTCAACGCGCTCGGCGCCTATCCGCCGAAGAATGTTTTGAACGACGCCTATTTTAGTCAGGGCGCGCTGCTCTTCGGCCGGTATGTCGCCAAACTCTCGGTCGCGCCAGTCTCGCCGGCGCTGAAGGCGCTCGGGCTCGTGGACCTCTCGACAGGACCGAATGCGCTGCGCGAGGCGGTCGCGGCGTTTTTCGCAAGAGAGGGCGGGGAATGGGAGCTGCGCGCGCAGCTTTGCGTGGACGCGAAGGCCATGCCGATCGAGGATCCGTCGGCGCCCTGGTCCGAGGAAAAGAGCCCCTATGTGCCCGTGGCGCGGCTGCGCGCGCCGCCGCAACCGGCGTGGAGCGAAGACCGCTCCCGCCTCATCGACGACGCTTATTCCTTCACGCCCTGGCGGGGCCTCGCCGCCCATCGGCCGCTCGGGTCTGTGATGCGCGCTCGGCGCTCGGCCTATGCGGCTTCGGCCAACCGCCGCGCCGAGCGAAACGGCCTCGCGCTGCGAGAGCCGAGGTCGGCCGCCGATCTGCCTTCGGCGGCGGGCTAAACCGCCTCCCCGGCCGCCTCGGCGTAGGCCCAGTCGAGCCATTCGGTCAGGGTCGAGACGTCCCGCGCCTCGACGGTCGCGCCGCACCAGATGCGGAAGCCGGGGGGCGCGTCGCGATAGGCGCCGAAATCGTAGCCCGCGCCCTCCGCCTCGATCATGGCGACCATCTTTTTGGCGAGGGCCGCCTTTTCCTCCGGCGTGCGCGCCGCGCACTGCTCAGAAAAGACGAGGCAAACGCTCGTATTCGAGCGGGTCGCGGGATTTTTGGCGAGATGGTCGACCCAGGGCGTTCTGGCCACCCAATCCGCGACCGTCTTTGCGCTCGCGTCGCAGCGCGCGATCAGCGCGTCGAGGCCGCCGATCGACCGCCCCCAGCGCAGCGCGTCGAGATAGTCCTCGACCGCGAGAAGCGAGGGCGTGTTGATCGTCTCGCCCTCGAAGATGCCCTCGTTGATCTTGCCCTTCTTCGTCAGCCGGAAAATTTTCGGCATGGGCCAGGGCGGCGCGTAGCTCTCGAGCCGCTCGACGGCGCGCGGCGAGAGGATCAGCATCCCATGCGCCGCCTCGCCGCCCATCACCTTCTGCCAGCTGTAGGTGGTCGCGTCGAGCTTCGAAAAATCCAAGTTCTGCGCGAAAGCGGCCGAGGTCGCGTCGCAGATCGTCAATCCCTTCCGGCCGGCGGGAATGAAATCGGCGTCGGGGACGCGCACGCCAGAGGTCGTCCCGTTCCATGCGAAGACGAAATCATTGTCGAAATCGACCCGAGAGAGATCCGGCAATTCGCCGAATGGCGCGGCGAAGGTCCGGGTCCGGGGCAGCTTCAGCTGCTTGACGACGTCCGTCACCCAATCGGCCGAGAAGCTTTCCCAGGCGGCCACATCGACTCCGCGCGGGCCGAGCAGCGACCACAGCGCCATCTCGACCGCCCCCGTGTCGGAGGCCGGAACGACGCCGATGCGATAGTCGGCGGGAACGCGCAGCACCTCGCGGGTGAGGTCGATGGCCTGTTTCAGCTTCTCCTTGCCGGCCTTCGAGCGGTGCGAGCGCCCGAGCGCCGCGCCCTTCAGATTGTCGAGGGACCAGCCCGGACGCTTGGCGCAGGGACCGGACGAAAAGCGGGGATCGGCCGGCTTTTCGCCGGGCTTGGGGGTCGCCATTTCGCGTATTTCCTGATTTTGCCGCGCGAAGCGGATTCTGCGCCCGCGCTACGCGCCCGCGCGGCTTCCGTCAAGGCGCGCCTGCCGGCGCGAGAAGACGGCCAGCGCGGTCAGTCCCGCGCAAGGGGCGCGCGCCAGGGTGGAGAGTCGAAAACGTCCGGAGTCCGAAAAGAGGGCGCCCCGGTCCAGCCATCGGGCGCGAAAGTCGATGGAAACAGTCAAGACGGCGTCGGTCTTTCTTGTCGTTTGCGCGGCCTTCGCCTTCAATCTGAAGCTCTACGCCGACAAGCAGGGCGTGCTGCTCTCGACCGCAAAAGATCCAGGCGGGTGGCATGTCAATTGCCGCTATTATGCGCCGTTCCGCCTATATTACCTCAAGCAGCCGTTGCAGTTCGGCTGCCCGGATTACGCGCCCGCCGATTGAGCGCGTTCGGTCGGATCCTGGACATGATGCGTTTCGTCGTCTCAGTTTTGGTCTCGCTCCTTCTTGCCGCCGCGCCCGCTTGGGCCATTCCCTTGCGGCAGGTGATTCGCGACTGCGGCGCGGATGGGAAGGCCTATTGCGAGGGCGTCGGCTATGGCGCGCCCATGCAGGCGTGCCTCGCGCGCAACAAGAAGAAGCTCGCCCCCGCCTGCCGGGCCGTCATCGAGCGGCTGGAGAAAGGCGAGGAGGTCGAGATTTTCGGCTAGCGCCCGTCCGGCCGCCGCATGTCGCGCGAAACCTGGCCAGACTTTCGGGAGCGGGCGCCCTGGTGGGGCCCGGACCTTCAGACGATTCGCAATATTCTGCTCCCTGCGCCGGCGGAGCTCCCCGGCGGCGAGCGGCTGCTGCTGCCCATGCCGGACGGCGACCGTCTGGCGGCCCGGCTCGACCGCTCTGCTCATCCTTCCGAAAGGCCCCTCGTCGTCCTCGTCCACGGCCTCACCGGCACAGAGGCGAGCGTCAATGTCGTGCGGACGGCGCGGCATCTCGTCTCCGAAGGCTGGCCGGTGCTGCGCCTCAATCTGCGCGGCTCGGCGGTTTCCCGTCCGACCTCGAAGGGCCGCTATCACGCGGGGCGGACGGAAGACCTCGCCGAGGCGCTGCGCCAATTGCCGCCCGCGCTTGTCCGTCACGGCGTCGCGCTCGTCGGCCATTCGCTCGGCGGCAATCTCGTCCTAAAATTCATGGGCGAGGGCGGCCATGGCGCGCCTGTCCTCGGCGCGGTCGCCGTTTCGACCCCGCTCGACCTCGCGGCGGCGAGCCTGCGCATTCAGTCGCGGCGCAACGCCGTCTACCATCTCTATTTGCTGAACGGCCTGAAAAGCGAGGCCCTCGCGCCGGGCGCCGGCATCACGCCAGCACAGCGCGCGGCGATCGCGACGGCGCGGACGATCTGGGAATTCGACGACCGCTTTGTCGCGCCCAGCTTCGGCTTTCAGGGCGCCGCCGACTATTATCAGCGGAACTCAGCGGGCCGTTTTTTGCGCAGCATCGACCGTCCCACGCTGGTCGTCCACGCGATGGACGACCCCTGGATTCCGGCCGCCAGCTACGAGGCGGTCGATTGGCCGGGCCTTGCCGCCGTCGAAACCGCCTTCGCGCCGGGCGGCGGGCATTTGGGGTTCCATGACCGGGCCAGCCGTATCGGGTGGCATGACAGGGTGACGGCGGCGTGGCTCGCGCGGACGTTCCCGGCCGGGTGAGCCGCCACGCCGGGCTACGCCTCCCCCGGCGCCCTCGCCCCGATCGCCAGCGCGTGGACCCCTTCGGCGATTTCCTGCGCCAACAGGGCGTTCACCATCCTGTGCCGCTCGATCCGGCTCTTGCCCGTAAAGGCGGCGCTCACCACCTCCACCCGGAAGTGGCTCTCCCTCCCGTGGCGCTTGTCGCCGGGATGGCCGTGGCCGGCGTGATGATGCGATTCGTCGATCACTTGCAATGAAACCGGCGCGAGCGCCTCGGCAAGCTTGCGTTCGATCCTGGCCGCCACCGGTCCTTTACCCTGATCCGTCATAGTTCCTCCGTCCAATGTTCCGTCAGCTGGAGCCGGAGCGCCCGCCTTGCAAGATCGGGCGCGCAACGAAAATTGGCGCGGTCCGCGCTTGCGGCGGAGCCCGCCGCCATCATAATGGGATCACATGAATCTGAATTCGCCCCTCTTCGATCGCATCAGAACGCAGCGTCAGCCGCGGGAGGAGAAGCGCGAGACGACGATCAAATGCGATTCGCCCGGTTGCGAGGCTGAAGGCGCCTATCGCGCCCCCATGGGCCGGCTGCGCGAGGGGCAATATTTCTGCTTCTGCCTCGACCACGTCCGCGAATACAATGCGACCTACAATTATTTCAATGGGATGAACGACGCCGACGTCGCCCGCTACATGAAGGACGCGACCGTCGGCCATCGCCCGACCTGGGCCATGGGCGCGCGCCGCGGGCAGGCGGGCTTCCGCGAGGACGGCCGCCCCACGGGCGATCCGCTCGGCATGTATCGCGCCCGCCGCCATTGCCGCGCGGCCGAGAAGAAGCAGCCGCGCTATTCGCCCGTCGCGATGCGCGCCTTCGAGGCGCTCGGCCTCGATGAAACCGCCGGTGCGGAGGCGATCCGGGCGCGCTACAAGGAACTCGTCAAGCGTCACCACCCCGACGCAAATGGCGGCGATCGTTCCCGCGAGGAAAAATTGCGGGAAATCATCCATGCCTATAAGACGCTGAGGGCCGCGCGGCTCGTCTGACCGCTCAGACGCCGGTTCCGCGCGAGAATTCACGCCCCGCCAGACGGAGGACGATTTTGGTCGATGAAGTTAAATCCGGCTCGGGCCTCGAAAGTATGCCGGACATGAAGGTGTCGGCGCGCGAGGTTTTCGGCATCGACACTGATCTCGTGGTTCCGGCCTTCTCCGAGCGCAACGAGCATGTCCCGGACGTCGACCCGGACTATCTCTTCGACCGCCAGACGACGCTGGCCATTCTCGCGGGCTTCGCGAGGAACCGCCGCGTCATGGTCACGGGCTATCACGGCACCGGCAAATCGACCCATATCGAGCAGGTGGCGGCGCGGCTCAACTGGCCCTTCGTGCGCGTCAATCTCGACAGCCACATCTCCCGCATCGACCTCGTCGGCAAGGACGCGATCGTGCTGAAGGACGGCAAGCAGGTCACGGAGTTCCGCGACGGGATCCTGCCCTGGGCGGTCCAGCACAATGTCGCGCTCTGCTTCGACGAATATGACGCCGGCCGCCCGGACGTGATGTTCGTCATCCAGCGCGTGCTGGAGGTCTCGGGCCGCCTGACGCTGCTCGACCAGAACCGCGTCATTCGCCCGCATCCGGCCTTCCGCCTGTTCGCCACGGCCAATACGGTGGGGCTCGGCGACACCTCGGGCCTTTATCACGGCGTGCAGCAGATCAATCAGGCGCAGATGGACCGCTGGTCGATCGTGACGACCCTGAACTATCTGCCGCACGACGCCGAGACCAACATCGTCCTCTCCAAGGTGAAGTCCTACGCCGCCGCCAAGGAGGGCCGCGACATCGCCAACAAGATGGTGCGCGTCGCGGACCTGACCCGCAACGCCTTCATGGCCGGCGACCTCTCAACGGTCATGAGCCCGCGTACGGTCATCACCTGGGCGGAGAACGCCGAAATCTTCAACGATGTCGGCTTCGCCTTCCGCCTCACCTTCCTCAACAAATGCGACGAGCTGGAGCGGCCGCTGGTCGCAGAGTTTTATCAGCGCTGCTTCGGCAAGGAACTGCCGGAGAGCGCGGTGAACGTCGTGATGACGTAGGAACGCGCGAGCCGATCGTCGGCCTGCGTCATGCAGGGCGGCGTATCGCTCCGCCGCGTCCGGCGATAGCGCGCTCATCGGCGATCTGGAGGGGGCGTCGCCGTTTGCCTGAGAAGCCCTGGGTTTCCGGCGCCCGGGCGAGAATCAGCCCGCGCGCCGGGCGTCGTCATGCGGCCGTCATCTTCCCGCCGGTCACTGGCTGCATATAGAGAAGCCGAGCGCATGACCCAAGACCGCCTCAAGGACGCCCCCCACGCCGGCATTCCCGGCTGCCTCTGGATTCTCCGCTTCGATGCGCAGGGCCGCGCTGCGCCGGGCGATGCGGCGGATCTCGATTCCATTGGCCAGCCACGCGAGGGTTTCGTCTGGCTGCACATGGATTTGACGGATGTGCGCACGCGGCCGCTCATCGGGCGCCTCGCGGCGCTTTCGGACAGCGCGCGGGAAGCGCTCTGCGATCCGGTCGACCACCAATATCTCGAATATTCGGCTGGCCTCGTCAGCGGCGCGCTGCTCGACCACGAGCGCACGCTCGCCGGTCCCGCCTCGCGCACCGATTTTCTGCGGTTCGCGATCGGCGAGACCTTCTTCGTCTCGGCCCGTCGCCGGCCGATGAGCTGCGTCGAGGCCGCGCGCGGCGCGATCGGCCGCGGCGCGCGGGTCGAGTCGCCGCTCGCCCTCTTCGAGCTGATGGCGGCGCGTCTCGTCGACGAATTGAGCCGCATGGCGAACGACATCGGCGCCGCCTTCGACCGCGCCGAGGATCTCATCATCGACTCGCGCGGTCGCGCGGCCCGTCCGCTCCTCGGGGGCGGACGGCGAGACGCGGTGCGCCTGTCGCGCCAGATCGGCGGCCTCGTCTCGACCCTGGCGCGCCTCGAGGCCATCGACGACGATCCAGAGGATCCGACCGACAATGAGCTGCGCGAAATGGCGGCGCGCCTCGTTCAGCACACCGAATCGCTCGCGCGCGACATGCAGACGCTGCAGGAGCGCGCCCGACTCCTGCAGGACGAACTCAACGCCATTCTCAATCTCGAGACGAACGACCGGCTCTATGTGCTGACCCTCGTCACCACCCTGCTGCTGCCGGCAACCTTCGTCACCGGCTTTTTCGGCATGAATCTGAAAAATCTTCCCTTCGCCGAGAGCGAGGAGGGAACCATCTACGCCACGATTGTCTGCTTCGTCGCGGCCGGGGCCGTCATGCTCCTGATGCGCCGCTGGGGGCTCACGGGACGCGGACCCGAGGAGGAAAGCCGCCCGCGCACGCCGCCGCCCTCGCGCCCGGCGGACGGCGGCTATTGAGAGGCGACGCTTTACATCCCGTCGCGCCCCGCCTAATTTCCGCGCCATCCGACGCGGGAGCGCCGCTCCCGAATTCATCGAAAGCTAGAGACATATGCGCGCCGAGCCGCTTGCGCTCAAGGAACAGATCGAGCAGTCCGTGGGACTGCTGAGGAGGCATCTTTGACGTCGAGACCGCAACCCGCCGTCTCGCCGAACTGAACGTCAAGGCCGAAGACCCCACTCTCTGGAACGATCCCGACGAAGCGCAGAAGCTCATGCGCGAACGCACCCAGCTCGAGGAGCAGATGGGCGCGCTCGACAAGCTCGCCCGCGATCTCGACGATGCGCTGACGCTCGTCGAACTCGGCGAGGAAGCCGGCGACGCAGACACGGAGAAAGAGGGAATCGAGGCCCTCAAGGCCGTTCTCAAGGAGGCCCAGACGCGCCAGATCGAGGCGCTGTTCTCGGGCGAAGCCGACGGCAACGACACCTTCATCGAAATCCATTCGGGGGCCGGCGGCACGGAAAGCCAGGACTGGGCGCGCATGCTGTTCCGCATGTACGCTCGCTGGGCCGAGCGCAAGAAATTCAAGGTCGAGGTCATCGAGGAGACCGCCGGCGAAGAGGCGGGCATCAAGTCGGGGACGCTGCTGATCAAGGGCCACAACGCCCATGGCTGGGCCAAGACCGAGTCGGGCGTCCATCGCCTGGTGCGCATTTCGCCCTTCGACTCGAACGCGCGCCGGCATACGAGCTTCGCCTCCGTCTGGGTCTATCCCGTCGTCGATGACAAAATTGAAATAGACGTTAAGGAGTCGGATTGCCGTATCGACACGTATAGATCGTCGGGGGCGGGCGGCCAGCACGTCAATACGACCGATTCCGCCATCCGCATCACCCATATTCCGACCGGCATCGTCGTCGCCTGTCAGGCCGAGCGCTCGCAGCACAAGAACCGCGCCACGGCCTGGAATATGCTCCGCGCGCGTCTCTATGAGCTCGAGCTCGAAAAGCGCGAGGCGGAGGCGAACAAGGCGGCCGCGAGCAAGACCGACATCGGCTGGGGCCACCAGATCCGCTCCTACGTCCTGCAGCCCTATCAGCTCGTGAAGGATCTGCGCACCGGCGTCACCTCCGGCACGCCGCAGGAGGTGCTCGACGGCGACCTCGACGCCTTCATGCAGGCTTCTCTCGCCCAGCGCATCTATGGCGGCGGGCCCGAGAAGGTGGAGGACGTGGAGTAGGGGCTTACGCCCAGCTTTCCAGCGCGAGACCGGGGATATCCCCGAAATCCTGCGGACTCAGCGTGACGAGCGCGAGCCCGAGGGAGACCGCCTGTGCGGCCGCCATCCGGTCGAGCGCGCGGCGCCGCTTGGGTTCGATTTTGCGCAGCATTCGCCCATAGGCATCGGCCGCGGCGCGGTCGAAGGGGAGAATATCGAGATTTTGCCCGAGGAGCGCGATGTTTTCCGCGAGCCGAGCATCTTTCGGCGCCTGCGCGGCCGCCCCCAGAAGCTCCGCATAGACGATAGCGGAAATAGCGACGTCGCCGATCGCGAGTCTGGAGAGCCGGGCGAGCGTCGCCATCTCGCCGCTCGCAGCGGCGAAGACGACCGAAGCGTCGAGCAGATAACGCGCCATGGGGTCAGTCCTCTGCCCATGGGCGCCGGGGCGGCTTGAATTCCAGGCGTTCCAGCGCGGCGCCGGGTTGCGGCGGGAGCGCCAGCCTCGACACGAGCGTCTTCATGTCGAGCCGGGCGGGCGAGACCAGCAGGCTCTCCCCCTGGCGGGAGACAATCACTTCCGCACCCTCGGGAAAGGCGATGTCGCGCGGCAGGCGCACCGCGAGGCTGTTGCCGGATTTGAAGATCTTCGTCTTCGCCATGGCGGCAGCGTCCCACTGGGCGGGCCCGCTGTCAATCCTTGTATCTACTGAATGATTCCGCCCAGCGCCGAGGCCGCTTTCAGGAAGCGCGTTGGGTCGACCGCCTCGCCGTCGATGCGCACTTCGTAATGAAGATGCGGGCCGGTCGAACGGCCGGTCGAGCCGACCCGGCCCACCACCGCGCCCGGCGCGACCTGCTGGCCCGGCGTCACGTTGACGGCCGAAAGATGGCCGTAGCGGGTGGAGAGGCCGCCGCCGTGGTCGATCTCGACGAGATTGCCGTAGCCGCCCTGCGGGCCGGCGACGCTGACGACGCCCGCCGCCGTCGCCTTGACCGGCGCGCCATATTCCTCCCGCAGATCGACGCCGCTGTGCAGCGCAGGGCGCCCGAAGAACGGATCGGTGCGGTAACCGAAGGTCGAGGTCATCTGGAGGTCGCCGGAGAGCGGCTTCCTGAGCGGCGTCATCGGCAGCGCGCGGCGCAGGCCGTCGAGAGTCGCGACGGCCGTCTGGGCGGCGGCGAGATCGCGTTCGAAAAGCCCGTCCGCCGCTTTCGGATCCGCCGCCACGAAGGGCCCGCCGACGGCGTCGCGCGCATCCTTGCGGCGGATTTTCGAAATGAAGCGCTCGACCGGAAGCCCGGCGATGTCGAAGGCGCGCCGCAGGCGCGTCGCCGCCTCGATCGCCGGGCGGACGATCCCGTTGAGGCGGCGGGCCTGATCGCGCTCGATCCGGTCGAGCGACAGGGCGAGGCTCTCAAGCCGCGCCGGCATGGGCGCGTCCGGATTGGCGGCGTGGGCGAGCGACGCCGCCGGGGCGTTGGCCTGAGGCGCGAAAGAGGTGTCGATCGGCAGGATTTCGCCCTGCCGGGGGGCGGCGCTGGGCGGCGCCAGCGGCAGCGGTTTGGATTCCCCGTTGAGCCGCAAATCGAGCCCCTCCGGCTCCGGCTTGCCGGAGTAGCTCATGATGGGCTCCCCGATGGCGCCCTTCGCGGCCGTCGGCGCGGCGGCCTTCGCGAGCGGCTGGCCCGGCCTGGCGGCGCCGGAGGCGGGCGCGTCGGCGCGCATGGCCGGCGAGATCAACGTTACGCCCGCGTCGCGGGAGATGGTGCGCTCCAGGAGCTGCGCCACCACGGCGGCGCGCGTCTCGAGCTGCGCTTGCCGCAACACGAGGTTCTGAACCTTTCCTTCCACGCCGTCCTGATCGATGAACTGCCGGCTCGCGACCTGGTCGAGGCGCAGGCGCAACGCGGCGATCCTGTCCTCATAGGCGTATTGCATCTGGGTCTGGCGGTCGATGAGGCCGGCGAGCAGTTCGTCGCGAAACATGAGATAGCCGCCGGCGGCGATCACGGCGGCGCCGACGAGGCCGGCGACGCCGGCGCAGGCGGCGAGGACGACCGGAGAAACCCTGAATTTGCGGCTGAAATGGCCGCGCGACACCTGCACGACGTAGTCGCCGGACGCGTCGACGTAATGAAAGGACTGATCACGGTTGCGCATTGTCGACCCTGGCGGGGCGGCGAGCCCCGATACAGCCGGCCGGCGCTCCCACTCGCGAAAGAATGGTTGCCGACCTCAGGGGATGATCAGACCCCATTAAGGTTAACGCTTCGCCAAAACGCCGCCGGAATCGGCGCCGGCGCCCGCGCCCCGCTTAGCCCGCGCGTGGACAGGCGCCGCGCAACCTCTTATCCTTGCGGCGATGCTTCGCCTCCTGACCCGTTTTCTCGGTCTTTTGCTTCTCGCCGGCGGTTTCATCGCCCTCATCGTCGACGGCACGCGCTCGATCGCGGGCGGCGCGCTGATGGTCACGACCCTGCGCCGGGGCGCTTCCGAGACATTTCCGGCGCTTTATGAGTCGCTGCGCGCGGGCCTTGAGGCGAAATCGGCTTTCCTATGGGATCCCGTCGCGACGACGCTGATGCTGCTGCCGGTGAGCGTCGCCTTTGGCGGCCTCGGCGCGCTGATGATTCTCTTCAGCCACAAGCGCGAAACCGGCTATCGGGCTTGGCGGCGCTGAGCCGCGACCTACCTCTGGAGCATGTCCATCTTCGACAAGCTCGGCTTCGCCCGTCTTCTGACCCCAATCCCCGACCGCGAGACGCCGGTCGCGCATGGCGCGCGCCACTTCGTCAACGGCCATCCGCTCGACCCGCCCTTCCCGCTCGGAACAGAGGAGGTTCTGTTCGGCATGGGCTGTTTCTGGGGCGCCGAGCGCAAGTTCTGGCAGGTCGGCGAGGGCGTTTACGTCACGGCCGTCGGCTATGCGGGCGGGACGACGCGGAACCCGACCTATGAAGACGTCTGCTCGGGCCGGACGGGCCACGCCGAAGTCGTGCGCGTGGTCTATTGCCCCGCAGCGCTTTCTTTCGAGGCCCTGTTGAAGATTTTCTGGGAGAGCCACGACCCGACGCAGGGCATGCGGCAGGGCAATGACGTCGGAACGCAGTACCGCTCCGTCATCTATGCGCCGACGGCAGGCCAACTGGCGGCGGCGGAAGCCTCCCGCGCCGCGTACCAACGCGTGCTGACGACGGCGGGCTATGGCCCGATCACGACGGAAATCAGGGCGGCTCCGCCCTTCTATTACGCGGAGGACTATCACCAGCAATACCTTGCCAAAAATCCCGGCGGCTATTGCGGGTTGGGGGGTACGGGCGTCTCCTGTCCCGCGGGGGCCGGCGCGGCCTGACGCGGGCGGCTCACTTCGCCGTCAGAACCTCTTTGCAAGCGCTGGGCAGAGCCGCCATGGTCATCGGCGGCCAGACCTTGTTCGATTTCTTGGGATGCAGCGCCTCGTCGGTGAACCACCAGGCGAGGGACTGGTCGCACCCGTCGCCCGGCGGCGTCGGATCCTGATCCTTGCAGCTTGAGCCTTCCGGGCAGAAGAGCCGGACATGGAAGTGATAATTGTGCCCCCACATGGGGCGCACCTTGCGCATCCAGGGCTCGCCCTCCGCGACACGGCACAACGCGCGCTTGATCGCGGCGTTGACGAAGATGCGCTGGACCTTCGGCTCCAGCGCGGCCGCGCGAATCACCGCAACATGGCCATCGCTCCAGACGTCGGATTTCACGTCCAGGAGGTCTTCGCGCACGACGTCGGTGGCCGACATTTCCTCCCGCTCGGCGCGGGTCAATTCGCGCCGGGGCATGGGCGTGAGCCATATATCCGCGTCTAGACCAATCTGGTGAGAGGCGTGGCCGGTCAGCATCGGCCCGCCGCGCGGTTGCGACAGATCGCCGATCAAAAGCCCCGGCCAGCCCGAGGCCTGCGCCGCCTTTCCGGCGAAATGCTGAAGGAATTTAACGAGTTCCGGGTGACCCCAGTTTCGATTTCGCGACAGGCGCATCACCTGCCAGTGCGGGCCGCTGATCGGCAATTGCTCGCCGCCCGCGAGACAGCCGCGCGAGTAGAAGCCGATCGGGTCGGGGTCGAGCGGCGCGCTCTCCCGCGCGCGGCCGAACAACTCCTTGGCCGGCGTCGACGGGTCCGAGGGATGGGCCAGCGGCGGCAGGGGCCTGGGATCGAGCGTGCCCTTCTCCTGCGCGTCCGCCTGCCCGGCGAGGGCCAGCGCGAGAAAGGCCGCGGCAAGTTTCGATGCGCGCATGTCGTGTCACCCGTTCGATTATTCGCGAAAAGCCGCTCTCTGCGGTCCTTTACCGATCCTTGCCGGTCAACCTTACCGGTTCATTTACGTTGCCGGACAAACTCTTTCGAGCCACAATCGTGGCAATAAGCGTTCCGTTCGGAGTTGCGTCATGCGTTTGAAACTCGTTCTTTTGGTGCTGGCGTCCCTGTTCGCGTCGATGGGGCTCGCCCGCGCCGCAGCCCATATTCACATCGATCTGTCCACGCAGACCATGCATGTGGAGTCTGATTCGGGCAGCTACACCTGGCCCGTCTCGACCGCCCGCGCCGGCTATTCGACGCCGCGCGGCTCCTATGCGCCGACGGGAATGGAGCGCATGCATTACTCGCGCAAATATCACATGTCGCCCATGCCCTATTCCATCTTCTTCCGCGGCGGCTACGCCATTCACGGCACTTACGCCACTGGCGCGCTGGGCCGGCCGGCGTCGCACGGCTGCGTGCGTCTCTCGCCGGCCAACGCCAAGCGGCTCTATGAGATTGTCCAGGCCGAAGGCGGCAGCATTTCGATCACCGGCGCGCCTCCCGTAGGAGCCCGCTACGCCGCCGCCAAGCCGCGTCACAGCGCCGCCCGCTACGCCAGCCTGCGCCACGGAGGGCGCGCCATGGCCTATGCGCCGGTCCGTCATTCCTATCGCGACACGGTCCGCAGTTGGCAGGCCCATCCCTATTTCGCGCCCTTCTGACGCGGCGACGGGGGGCCGTCGCCCGGGCCGGAGCGCCAGCGTCGCCGTTAACGTAAGCGGCCGTTAACGGCTCTCGGACACAATGCGGACCAAGCGGAGCCATTGTGGGGCCGCTTTCGACAAGGGCCCGCAGGGAAAATGCGCGGCCCGCTTCAGGGCCGGCATGGGCGACATCATCGAAACGATCATCATCGGCGCCGGTCCGGCCGGCCTGACAGCAGGATACACGCTCGCCAAACACGGACGCGAGGTGCTCGTGCTGGAGCAGGATCCGGTCTATGTCGGCGGCATCTCGCGCACGGCGAACTACAAGGGTTTTCTGTTCGACATCGGCGGCCATCGCTTCTTCTCCAAGTCCAAGGAGATCGTCGATCTTTGGAACGAGATCCTGCCCGACGATTTCCTTGAGCGGCCGCGTCTGTCGCGCATCTACTACAGGGGCAAATTCTACGCCTATCCGCTGCGGGCCTTCGAGGCGCTGAAGAATCTCGGCTTCGTCGAGAGCGCGCTGTGCATGGCCTCCTTCGCCTGGGCGAAGGCTTTTCCGGTGAAAGCGCCCAGAACCTTCCACGAATGGGTGCGCAACCAGTTCGGCGAGCGCCTCTTCGGCATCTTCTTCAAGACCTACACCGAGAAGGTCTGGGGCATGGGCTGCGACGAGATTTCCGCCGACTGGGCGGCCCAGCGCATCAAGGGCCTCTCGCTCGCCGCGGCGATCGCTGACGGCCTGCGCCGGTCCCTCGGCTTGCGCAAGGGCGAGGCGGGCGCCAAGGGCGCCAAGACGCTGATCGAATCCTTCCGCTATCCGCGCCGCGGCCCCGGCATGATGTGGGAGGCCTGCGCCCGCAAGATGCGGGAGATGGGCGGGCGGCTCCTGATGGGCCGCAGCGTCGACGGGCTGCATTACGACGAGGCCGCCGGGCTCTGGACGGTGCGCGCCTCCAACGCGCAGGGCGAAACCGAAACCTTTCAGGCCCGCCACGTGCTGTCCTCCGCGCCAATGCGCGACCTGATGAACGCCATCGAGCCGAAGCCCCTGAGCCTTTTCAACGCCCGCGACCTCAAATATCGCGACTTCCTGACCGTCGTGCTCATCGGCCGCCCGCAGCGGGAACTGCCGGACAACTGGGTCTACATCCACGATCCGGCGGTGAAGGTGGGCCGCGTGCAAAATTTCCGCAGCTGGTCGCCGGAGATGATCGCCGACGGCGTTTCGACCTGCCTCGGGCTCGAATATTTCTGCTTCGAGGGCGACGGCCTCTGGAACGCGCCCGACGCAGAGCTAATCGCGCTCGCCAAGCGCGAGATCGGGCGGATCGGGCTGATGGATCCGGCCGACGTCGACGACGCCTGCGTGGTGCGCCAGGCCAAGGCCTATCCCGTCTATGACGAAACCTACGCGCAAAATGTCGAGACGATCCGCCGCGAGATCGCCGCGCGCTTTCCGACGCTCCATCCGATCGGCCGCAACGGGATGCACAAATACAATAATCAGGACCATGCGATGATGACGGGAATGCTGACCGCGCTCAACATCATTCGCGGAGAAGAAATCTTCGACGTCTGGCAGGTCAACGAGGACGCGGAGTATTCGGAGGCCGGCGTCGAGGGGGCCGTTCAGGCGCTCTCGAGCGAGCGGCTCGTGCCGCGCAAGGTCGCCGCGGCATGAGCGTCGTCGACGCCTTCCTCGCGCGCGCGCCGGCCTTCGAGGCTCGGCGCCTGCTGTCCGATCTCGTGAGATACGGCCTCGCGAGCGCCATGGCCCTCGCGCTCGATTTCGCGACGCTGATGCTTCTCTACAAGGGTTTCGGCGTGAACCACCTCGTCGCCGCGGCGGCGGGTTTCCTCGGCGGCCTTGCGCTCGTTTACGCGTTGAGCGTTCGCGTCGTTTTCCGCGGCCGCCGCCGACTCGGCGTCCGCGTCGAGATGATCGGCTTTCTCGTCACGGGCCTCGCCGGCCTCGCGTTGACGGAGGCGCTGATGCATCTCTTCGTAGACTGGCTCGGCCTCGCCGTCGCGCTGGCGAAGGCTCCCACCGCCGGCTGCGTGTTTCTGTTCAATTTCACCGCCCGCCGCGCGCTGTTCTCGTCGGAGGCGCGCGCGTCATGAGCGATCTCGCGGCGCCGGGCGCCCTGCTGCGCACGACACCCTTCAGCGCGCGCGCCGCCTTCGTCGCGACGCTGTTCGTCTCGCTGCTCATCGCCGCGCTGCTCTCTTATTCGCGCGCGGCGATCGTCTGGCGCACGGGCGCCTTCTTCGACTCCGACGACGCCATGCGCGCCGTCGAGCTGCGCGACTTCCTCGCCGGCCAGCCCTGGTTCGACCTCACGGCGCATCGCGTCGATCCGCCGAACGGCCTGCCCATGCACTGGTCGCGCGTCGTCGACGTTCCGCTCGCCGCGCTCGATCTCTTCTTTTCGACATTCCTCGCGCCGGATGATGCGGAGCGGGCGACGCGCCTCGTCTTCCCCTTCGCGCTGCTCGCGGCGCTCCTCTCCCTGTCGAGCTGGATCGCCTCCATTTTGTCTTGCGCGGCGTCGCGGCTCGCGGCGATCTGGCTCGTCATGCTGTCGGGCGCGATGTTTCTGCAATTCGCGCCGGGCCGGATCGACCATCACGCCCCGCAGATCGTGACGCTCGCGGCGGCCTTCGGCTGCTTTCTGCAGGGGCTCGATCCCGCGCGCGCCCCACGGCTCGCCATATCGGCCGCGCTGATGGCGCTTTCGGTGTCGATCAGCCTCGAGAACCTGCCTTTCTTCGTCGTGATGATCGCGGCGGCGCCGGTCCTCTTCGTTCTCGACGGAGCGGCGGCGCGCGCGCAACTGCTTTGGTTCGCGGCCGGGGCGCTCGTCGCCTTTCCGGCGCTCTATGTCGCGACCGTTCCGCCGGCCGCCGTTCTCGCTTCGGCCTGCGACGCTTTCTCCTTCGTGCATCTCGCGGCGATTCTTGTCGGCGCGGGCGCCCTCGCGGTGCTCGGCCTGTACGCGCCGCGCCTCGCGCGCCTGCGGGCGCGTCTCGCCGCCGTCGCCATCGCGGGCGCAGCGGCGCTTGCGAGCGTCCTTGCCACCGAGCCGAAATGCCTGGGCGATCCGCTGGGGGAGCTCGATCCGCTGCTGCGCGATCTGTGGCTGTCGCATGTCGTCGAGGCCCAGCCGCTGCTCTCGCTCGCCGCGACGGCGCCGAGCATGGGCGTCGCGACGGCGGCGCCGGTTCTGCTCGGCCTGCTTTCCGCGCTCCTCTTCGCGCAGCGCGCGGAGGGCGTCGCGCGGCGCCGCTGGCTCCTCGCCGCGGCGACCATCGCCATCGGATTCGCCGCGGGCCTTTGGCAGATGCGCGTCTTTACCTCCGTGACGCCGATCGCGCTCGTCCCGCTCGCCGCCGCGATCGTCGCGCTCGCCTCGCGTCTCGAGGTGAGCGACATGTTGCGCGCTGCGCTGGTCGCGATGATCGCGGCCCTCGTTTCGCCCGTCGGCCTCGCTCTGGCGCTGCCCTCGAAGGACGATCCCGGCGCCGGCGCCGAACGCGCCTGTCTTGCGCCGGAGGCTCTCGCGCCTCTGGCCGAATTGCCGCCTGCCCGCGTCGTCGCTTCCTTCGATCTCGGCGCGCATATTCTGGCGCATACGCCGCACAGCGTTTTCGCCGCGCCCTACCATCGCGACAATCACGGCAACCGCATCGCCGCCGACGCCTTGCTCGCGCCGCCCGAAAAAGCGGAGAATATCCTGCGCGCCGCGGGCGCGGAACTCGTCGTCTGGTGCCCGCGCGCCGGGCGGCCTTCGCCGCTCGTCGCAGCTGCGCCCGACGGGCTCGCCGCCATGCTCGCGCGGGGCGAGGCGCCCGTCTGGCTCGCGCGGGAAACGCTTCCGGGAACGTCTCTCCTTGTTTTCGCCGTGAGACCGGCACAATAGAAGCGTCTGACGGCCCGCGCCGGGAAAACCCAAGGATCAGACCGCCTTGACGACGATGTTCGATCGCCGCCGCTTGCTCGTTGGCGCGGGCGCCCTCGCCGCCGCGCCCGCCTTCGCGCAACCCTCGGCTCAGGAGCTCGCCGACGAGCTTCAGGTGCGCGTGGAAAACAAATCGGCGCCCGAACTTTGCGCCGAGAAGGACAATATCGAGCTCGATTTCATTTCGCCGCGCATCCGCAGCCTGCAAATCCAGGCCGTGCATCCCTCCTACATCAACACCATCGTCTCGGACCGCTGGGCGCCGGACTGGTCGAGCTGCGACCTCTCGCACGATCCGAAATTCTTCGCGCGGGCGCGGCGGCGCACCTTCTGGGAGACGCCGGAATTCTGGATGACCGGCTACACTTTCCCCTCCTTCTGGCGTCCCAACGACGTCCCGATCCGGGTGGGGGACACGGTCGAAAAGGGCTTCCATCTCGTCCAGTTCTGGATGTGGTATCGCGAGCGCGCGGAGGAGATCATGGTCTTCTACCCGCCGGACGGCTATTGGCGCGCGCGCCCCCTGCCTTTCGAAGACATGCGTTGGACCGCCTATGGCTCTTCCTTTCTCGTCGGACCCGTGGAGACGCAGGAGCGGCCCATCGTGGCGCTCGAGGAAATCGTCTTCGATCCCGCGACGCGCTCCTTCACGCTGAAATTCAGGCGCGGCGGCGAGGCGCGGCTTTCTATCAGGAGCGTGGATCAGGAGCGGCTCACGCTGGACGTTTCCTTCGACGACGCCATGCCCGGCGGCCGGCCCTTCGCGGCGCTACGCTCCATGTATGCGATGGAGACGATGAGCGACGCGGCGATCGTCGCCTGGCGCTCGAAGCGCGGGAAGGGCTGGCAGGAGGCGCCGGTGATCGATTTCGACGGCGCCAATGCGGTGGAGGTCTGGGTCGGCCGCCATTTGCCTTCGCGCCACAATCTCTCGGCGCCGGACATGGTGTTCAGCAAATTTCAGGGCGCCGCGTCGAAATGAGCGCGCGCTGGGGAGCGCTCGACGCCGCGCGCGGCCTCGCCGTGGCGGCGATGGTCGTCTTTCACCTCGTCTGGGATCTCGGCCATTTCGGCTATATCGCCGCGAGCATTCCCTGGTCGCCGCCGGTGAAGGCCTTCGGCCACGCCATCGCCTTTTCCTTTCTGTTCATCGCGGGCATCTCGCTGACGCTCGTCCATGGCGACGGCCTTCGCTGGCCCGCCTTCTGGCGGCGTTTCGCCATCGTCGCGGGGGCTGCGGCGCTGGTCAGCGCGGGCACTTACGTCGCCTTTCCCGCCGCTTTCGTCTTTTTCGGCATTCTTCACTGCATCGCGGCGGCGAGCCTCGTCGCGCTGCCCTTCCTGCGGGCCCCGTGGCCGGTCGCGGTCGCGGCGGGCGCGGTGTTTTTCGCCGCGCCGCACGTCGTGGCGTCGCCCGTGTTCAACGCCGCCGCGCTGCAATGGCTGGGGCTCGGAACGGCGGAGCCGCTGACGCAGGACTGGCGCCCGCTCTTTCCCTGGGCGGGGGCGCTGCTGATGGGCGTGGGCGCCGGACGCCTGCTTCCGCGCCCGGCGCGCGGGGGTCGGGACTGGCGCGCGCTCGGCTTTCTCGGCCGCCACAGCCTGCTGATCTATCTCGTCCACCAGCCGCTGCTTTTCGCGCTCTTCACGGCGCTCGTCGCCGTGGCCCCGCCGCCTCAGGACGCGACGGCCTTCATTCTCGACTGCGAGGCGAGCTGCCGCGCCGACGGCGCGGAAAAGAAATTCTGCCACGACGCCTGCGTGTGCACGGCGCAGGAAGCGATCCGCAGCAAGGCGCTCGATGGCGTGACGGACGACGAAGAGCGGGGCCGGCGGCTACGGGCGATCGCCGAGCGGTGCTTGGGCGCGGCGGCGAAGTGACGGTCGTTTGCCCCGTCCTGGCGAGGCGCAAATCGGCGCGGCGCGGCTGACGCGGCGCCGGAGCGCCGCGCATTGCTCGCGCCGCCAGACCGGCCCTCACATCCCGCCCAAATGCTCCGCGACCGTGAAAATGTCCTTGTCGCCGCGGCCGCACATGTTCATCACCATGATGTGGTCGCGCGGCTTTTGCGGCGCGAGTTCGAAGACCTTGGCGAGCGCGTGGGACGGCTCCAGCGCCGGGATGATGCCCTCGAGCTTGGAGCACAGCTGGAAGGCGTTCAACGCCTCCTTGTCGGTCGCGCTGATATATTTCACGCGGCCGGTCTCGTGCAGCCAGGAGTGCTCCGGGCCGATGCCGGGATAGTCGAGGCCCGCCGAGATCGAATGGCCTTCGAGGATCTGACCGTCGTCGTCCATCAGGAGATAGGTGCGGTTGCCGTGCAGAACGCCCGGGCGCCCGCCGGTGAGCGAGGCCGCATGGCCGTTCGGCACGTTGATGCCGTGGCCCGCCGCCTCGACGCCGTAGATTTCGACGCCTGGGTCGTCGAGGAAGGGGTGGAAGAGCCCGATCGCGTTGGAGCCGCCGCCGATGCAGGCGACGAGCGAGTCAGGCAGACGCCCCTCCATCTCCTGCATCTGGACCTTCGTCTCATTGCCGATGATCGACTGGAAATCGCGCACCATGGCCGGATAGGGATGGGGGCCCGCGGCGGTGCCGATGCAGTAGAAGGTGTCGGCGACATTGGTCACCCAGTCGCGCAGCGCCTCGTTCATCGCGTCTTTCAGCGTGCGCGCGCCGGACTGTACCGGCACGACCTCGGCGCCGAGCATCTTCATGCGGAAGACGTTGGGCTTCTGACGCTCGACGTCCACCGCGCCCATATAGACGACGCATTGCAGGCCGAAGCGCGCGCAGGCGGTGGCGGTCGCGACGCCATGCTGGCCGGCGCCGGTCTCGGCGATGATGCGCTTCTTGCCCATGCGCCGCGCGAGGAGGATCTGGCCCAGCACATTGTTGATCTTGTGCGCGCCGGTGTGATTGAGCTCGTCGCGCTTGAAATAGACTTTGGCGCCTTTGCCCGCGCCCGCCTTCTCGCGCACATGCTCGGTGATGCGCTCCGCGAAATAGAGCGGGCTGGGCCGGCCAACGTAGTGCTTGTGCAGGCCGGCGAGTTCTTCGTGGAAGGCGGGGTCGTTCCTCGCGTCCTGATAGGCCTGCTCGAGATCGAGAACGAGCGGCATCAGGGTCTCGGCGACGAAGCGACCGCCGAAAATGCCGAAACGGCCGTTTTCGTCGGGCCCGGCGCGGAAGGAATTGGGAAGCGGCTTGTTCACGGAGCGATCCTCGGGCGTGGGAGCGGCGTCGGCGTCTTCTCTCGCGTCCAAGAAGCGGGCGAGCCGGCCGGCGCGGCTGTTTCGTTTGGCTTGCCGAAATCTTTAGAGCCTTCGGGCTTCAAATCAAAGGGACCGGACCGCTTCGACGAACGCCTTTATCCTGTCCGCGTCCTTCACCCCCCGCGCGCGCTCCACGCCCGACGAGACGTCCACGGCCGGCGCGCCGGTGCGGCGGATCGCCGCCGCGACGTTTTCCGGGTCGAGTCCGCCCGACAGCATCCATTTTGCGGCGCCTATATTGCGCAGCAAATCCCAATCGAAGGTTACGCCCGCGCCGCCTGGAACGGTCGCGTCCGGGGCGGGCTTGGCGTCGAAGAGGAGGGCGTCGGCGACGCCCTCATAGGCGCGCCCCGCCGCGACGTCCTCGGGCGACGCGACGCCGATCGCCTTGATGACGGGCAGGCCGAATCGGGTCTTCACCGCAGCGACGCGGGCGGGACTCTCATGGCCGTGAAGTTGCAAAAGCTCCGGCGCGAGGGCGGCGACGATCTTCTCGAGGGCGGCGTCCTCCGCATCGACGGTGAGGGCGACCTTCGCGATTTTTCCCTGCGCCAGGAGACCGAGCGTGCGGGCGGTTTCGAGATCGACGCGCCGCGGGCTCTTATCGAAGAAGACGAAACCCGCCATATCGGCGCCCGCCTCGATGGCCGCAAGCAGGGTTTCAGGGCTGGAGAGGCCGCAAATCTTGACGGCGACGTCGGCCATGTCACCCGCGATTATAGGCGTCCTGGAAGCGGACGATGTCGTCCTCGCCCAGATAGGAGCCCGTCTGCACCTCGATCAGCTCCAGGTCGATCTTGCCGGGGTTGATGAGCCGGTGCTTGCAGCCGATCGGCAGATAGATCGACTCGTTCTCGTGCACGAGATGCACCTCGTCGTCCCGGCCGACCTCGGCCGTGCCGCGCACCACGATCCAGTGCTCTGCGCGGTGGAAGTGCTTTTGCAGCGACAGGCGCTCGCCCGGCTTCACGACGATGCGCTTCACCTGATAACGCTGGCCCTCGTCGATGGACTGATAATAGCCCCAGGGGCGGAAGATGCGCTTGTGCGCGCCGGCCTCGCGGCGGTTCTGGGTCTTCAGCTCATCGACGAGCTGCTTCACCTTGTCGCCGTGGTCGTGGCTGAGCACGAGCACCGCGTCCTGCGTCGTCACCACGATGACGTCGTCGACTCCGACGACGGTGGTCAGCGTCTCCTCCGAGCGGACATGGACGTTCTTCGCGTCCATGACGACGCCCTGTCCGCGCACGGAGTTGCCGTATTCGTCACGCTCGGACAATTCCCAGACCGCGCGCCAGGTTCCGACGTCCGACCAGCCGATGTCGGCGGGAATCAGCGCCGCTTTTTCGGTCTTTTCCATCACGGCGTAGTCGATGGATTTCTTGGGCGCGCGGGAGAACGCCTCCGCGCCGAGCACGCAGAAGCCCAAATCATGGCTCGCGCCGTCGATCGCGGCCTCCGCGGCCTCGGCGATGGCGGGCTCGAAACGGGCGATCTCCGCCTGCATCACGTCGGCGCGGAAAATGAAGTTGCCGCTGTTCCAGAAGTAGCCGGCCTCGACATATTCCTGCGCGGCGGCGCGGTCCGGCTTTTCGACGAAGGCTTCCAGCTTCAGCACCTCGCCGCCCGGATGGATCGGCGCGCCGGGGCGCAGATAGCCGTAGCCGGTGGCCGGGCTGTCGGGCTTCACGCCCAGCGTCACGATACAGCCCTCGGCGGCCGCCTCTCCCGCCTTTTTGCAGAGCGCCACGAGGCCGGCGCGATCCCGCACCACATGGTCGGCGGCGAGCACGACGACGACCGTGTCGGGCGCGCGCCGCGCGGCGAGGCCGGCCGCAACGGCGACCGCCGGACCCGAATCGCGGCGCGAGGGTTCGAGCACGATGTCCGCCTCGGCGCCGATCTGCCGCAACTGGTCCGCGATCAGGAAACGGTAATCGCTGTTGGAAATGACGATCGGCTTTTCAAACGCGGGGTCCGCCAGCATCGCCATGGTCGTCTGGAAGGTGGAGCGCTCGCCCACGAGCGGAATGAATTGCTTGGGCAATGTTTCGCGCGATTCCGGCCAAACCCGCGTGCCCGAGCCTCCGCACATGATGACGGGCAGGATTTTTCTCATTCGTTTCCCTCCAGCCCTGGCGCGTCGGCCCGGCGGGGAGACCCGCCGGCGCGCCGGACGATCCTAGAAGCAGTTTTTCCGACAATAAGCCAAGCTGCTATTCCGGGAACCGCGCTCCCGGCTCGAAAACGCCGGCGAATACCGTCAATCCGCCCGCTTCTTGGCAAGAGTTTGACGGAAAAGCCGGCCGGGCGGCGCCCCTCAGCCCTTGCCCTTCTTCTCTAATTCAGCCTTGAGGGCGGCCAATTTCGCGAAAGGCGAGTCCGGGTCCGGCTGCCGGTCGCGCTCGCGCTTCTCGCCGGCCGCAAAGGCGGGGCCGGGACGACGGCCGCGCCGGTCGTCCTCGCGCGGTCCGCCGCGCTCGTGGCGCGGCCTGTCGAAACGGGGCTTTCCGCCAGGGCGCCCGCCCGCATCCGGCGCGGCGCCCTCTGCGGCCTGCGGGCGGTCGCGGCGCGGTCCGCGGCGGTCGCCGTCGCCTTCGCGTGGCCCGCGATTCTGTTGCGGCCCGCCATGGCGGCCTCGGGGGCCGCCGGCGTGAACATGGCGCTGCAGCGACCAGACTTCGATCAGCGCCGGCGCTTCCGCGGCCGCCTCCTCGGCGGGGCCCGGAGGCGCCTCGACGGGTTCGGCGGCTTCGGCGGAGGGCTGCTCCGGAGCCGATTCGCTCGCGGCTTCCGGCGCGGGCGCTTCGGCGCCGGCTTCGCCAGAGGATTCAGGCGCCGTCTCCTCGGATGCGGGCTTGGGGACGATCGGCTCGGTCGAGGCGGCGGGAAGGGTCGGAACGGTGATCGCTGGTCCGGGACGTTGCGCCGCGGAATAGCCGAGAGATTTCAGAATCGACGAAAAGGCCTCGCCGGAGCAGCCGGTGAGCGACGTCATGGCGACGGTGACGACGAAGCCCTCGCCGTCCGCCGCGCCGGGCGGCGGGTCGCCGGCGGTGACGCCCGGCCTGTAGGCGATCGCCGGACGGATCAGATCGGCGAGGCGCTCCAGAATGTCGACGCGCACCACGCGATCGCCGCAGACGCGGAAGCCCGCTGCGCGGTAGAAGCCTTTCGCGATGGAGGGGTCGGCGGCGAAGGAGGTGCGGCCCGAGGCGGCGAGATGGGGGACTTCTTCGAGCCCCTTCACCGTGTCGAGCCCGCCGTGCTGGAGCGCCCAGAGGAGCGAGGCAAGCGTGCGCGGCGCGGGCTTCAGCAGTTGCGGCAGATAGATGTGATAGGCGCCGAAGCGCACGCCAAGCTTGCGCAGCGCGCCGCGCTCTTCCTGCGAAAACCCCTTGACTTCCTTGGCGACGCGGGCGCGGTCGAGCACGCCGAGCTCCTCCGCGAGCTGGAAGGCGACGCCGCGCGTCACGCCCTCGAGGCCCTCGCCCTTCTCGAGCTGCTCCAGCGGCCCGAGCAATTTTTTGACGTGCTGCCTGAGCCAGAGGTCGAGCCGCGTCTGGACCTTTTCCAGCGCGGCGCCCGTCAGCTGCTCGTCGGCGAGCACGCGGGCCGCGGGGGTCAGCACGCCGGCGCCGGCGGCGATCTTGCCCACGGGCTCCCCGAGCCAGCGGATCACGCCGTCGTTGCCCAGCACGAAAGCGTCGTCGACCGCGTCGAAGACCCGCGTGGCGCGCGCCTCGAGTTCTCCGGCCAGCGCCTTCAGGGCCGCGGCGTTCAGGGCCTTCGCGGCCTCGCCCGCCGCCCCAGGGTCGGGCGTGAAGCGAAAACCTTGAAGGCTTCCGACATGCTGGCCTTCGACCAGCACGTCGCCGGCGGCGTTAATTTCGGCTTCGAGCATCGCATTCTCTCTCAGGCGGCGCATCAGCACGCTGGTGCGGCGATCGACGAAACGCTGCGTCAATCGGTGGTGCAGCGCGTCGGACAGGCTGTCCTCTACCCGACGCGCGACGCTCTGCCAATGCTCGGCGTCGTCGAGCCAGCCGGAGCGGTTGGCGATGAAGCTGACCGTGCGCACCTGGGCGAGGCGATTCGACAGCGTGTCGATGTCGCCGTCGACCCGGTCGACGGCCGCGATCTGCCTGGACATCCAGTCCGCCGGGATTTTCCCTCGCCGGGCGATGAAGCCGAAAACCGACAGCGCCAGATCGGCGTGGGCGGCGGGCGAGGTCTTGCGGTAGTCGGGAATCTGGCAGGCTTCCCACAGCCGCGCGACGTCCGCGGGCGTCTTGGCGTTGCGCTGCGCCGTTTCGTCGCGGCTCAGGGCTTCCAGCGTCAGCTGATCCACTGCGGTCGGCGCGCGCGCGAAACGCGGGTGGTCCGGGGTCTTGTCGAGCGAATGGACGAGCGCCTGGACGGAGGAGAAGTCCAGGTCGCCGTTGCGCCACTGTAGAAGCTGGACGGGAGCGAAACGGTGATCCTCCAGCGCCTCGATCAGCTCTTCCTCGAAGGGCGGGCAGCGGCCGGTCGCTCCGAAAAAGCCGTCGCTCATGTGGCGCCCGGCCCGTCCGGCGATCTGGCCGAATTCGGCCGGCGTCAGCCGCCGGCGCCGCCACCCGTCGAATTTGCGGTCGGAGGCGAAGGCCACATGGTCCACGTCCAGATTGAGGCCCATGCCGATGGCGTCGGTGGCGACGATGTAGTCGACGTCGCCGGACTGAAAAAGCTCCACCTGGGCGTTGCGCGTGCGCGGGCTGAGCGCGCCCAGCACCACGGCGGCGCCGCCCCTCTGGCGCTTGATCCACTCGGCGATGGCGTAGACCTCCTCGGCCGAGAAGGCGACGATGGCGGTGCGCGGCGGCAGTCGCGAGATTTTCTTGTCGCCGGCGAAACTGAGCCGCGACAGACGCGGGCGGGAGAAAATCGGCGCGCCGGGGAAAAGTTCGGAAATCAGCGGCGCCATCGTGCCCGCGCCGATCAGCAGCGTCTCCTGCCGGCCGCGCCAGCGCAGGAGGCGGTCCGTAAAAATATGGCCGCGGTCGAGGTCGGCGGCGAGCTGGATTTCGTCGATCGCCAGAAAATCGACGTCGACGTCGCGCGGCATGGCCTCGACGGTCGAAATCCAGTAGGCCGGCGCGCGGGGCTTGATCTTTTCCTCTCCGGTGATGAGCGCGACGGCCTGGGTCCCCACTTTCTCCGCCACGCGGTTGTAGACCTCGCGCGCGAGCAGGCGCAGCGGCAGGCCGATGAGGCCGGTCGGAAAGGAAAGCATCCGCTCGATGGCGTGATGCGTCTTGCCGGTGTTGGTGGGTCCGAGCGCCGCCGCCACGCCGGAGCTTCGGGCGGCGGCGCGGCTTCCGGGCGGGAGCGGCGCCATGCTTGTCGTCGTTTCTTGTCGTTCTTGCCCTCGACGCCCCCGTCGTGACGGCGCGACGCCGTCTCATAACGGAACTTCTCGGGCGATGCGAATTTACCGTCCGAACAGGCTGCGAACGAATCGCGGCCGAATCGGCGACCCGGTACGAATCTCCGTCTGTTCCAGCGACATATGGGGACTGACTCCAGGAAATTCCCCATCTATTGCGGCGACGGCGGGTCGGGGGCGTCCGCCTCCTGCAGCGGCCTCGCTTCCATCGACGCCGTCCTGTCAAGGGGGAAGCGTCAGCCGTGGGCGCCCGCGCCGGTTAACCTTTGGGCGCAAGCGCGAACGCAGCGCGCACGAATCGCTTGCCGTGTGGCGTTGCCGACGCGTTCTCCCAAATATTGCGGTTTTGAGCCGGACGCCGCGCAAGATGTCGAGGCAGGAGCGGGCTGCTTGGGGTCGGACCCATTCGCCATATCCCAGCGGCGCGCGCCATCCTTAACCGGTCGTCCGAAAGCGGGACAGCCGGCGCCCGCCGTCCTTCGCGGCGAGGTCGCGACGGCGGCGGCGTCCCAGGCGGCCGTCATGGTTAATGGCGTGAGCGCAGCGGCGCTCCCGGTTGGGGAGCGCGCCTGTGGGATTAAAGAAATTTTGAGGGCCGCCCGGTAAACCAAGGCGCAGCTTGCGGCGCCGCTCGCCGCCGCCAGACTCTCAGTTGGGGGAACGATGAGGCAGTTGTTCATTCTCGCCGCCATTGGGGCGATGACCGTGGTCCCGACGTCGGCCGGCCGGGCGCAGGCGGTGGTCGCTTCCCCCGACGAGACCGCTGCTTCCGGCCGGGCTCCGGATTACGCCGGCGCCCGGGCGTTTCCGATGCCGACGCCGAAAGGGCCGCTCCCGACGCGGGAGGCTGCGCCGGCGCCCGCCCTCGAGCCGGCCCGGCTCGTCAGCCAGGGAGCGGGCGGCGGCGGCCAGCTCAAGCTCGCGCGCATCGCGCCGGCGCGGCCGGCCCTTGCCGGCGTCAATCTCGCGAGCGCGGCGCCCGTGACGGGAGACGTCGCGCCGCAGCAGTTCGGAACGTCGAACCACCCCTTCTCGACGGCGCGCGTGCAGCTTCGCCCGATGGCGACGACGCCGGCGCAATTGCCGACGTCCTTCTCCTATCCCTATCGCGCGGCGGGCAAGCTGTTCTTCACCGACGGCGCGGCAACCTATGTCTGCTCCGCCTCGCTCATCAAGCGCGGCCTCGTCGTCACGGCGGCGCATTGCGTCTCGAAATTCGGGGAGCGTCGCTTTTACACGAATTTCCGCTTCGTGCCCGGCTACCATAACGGCCTCGCGCCCTTCGGGGTCTGGAGCGCGGACGCGCACGGCGTCTACATCATGCAATCCTATTACTATGGCGTGGACAGTTGCGCGGTGGCCGGCGTCGTTTGCGCCAACGACGTCGCGGTGATCCGGCTCGCGCCCCAGTCCAGCCCCACATTTCCGGGGACGTCCACCGGATGGTTTTCCGTCGGCGCGGGCGCCTGGGGCTTCACCCCGACCGGCAAGACCCTCGTGAACCAGCTCGGCTATCCCGTCGCGCTCGATCTCGGCGAATTGCAGGAGAGGAACGATTCGCAGGGCGACATCGACATCGCCATGGCCGGAAACATCGTGATCGGATCGCTGATGACCGGCGGCTCGAGCGGCGGGCCCTGGCTCAACAATCTGGGCGAACGTCCGCTCGTTGGCGGCGCGACCTATGGCTCCTATTCGACGCCCAACGTCGTCATCGGCGTGACGAGCTGGGGCTATGTCTCGCCGGCTCCGAAGGAACAGGGCGCCTCGCGCTTCACGAGCGGGAACATCGTCCCCCTGATCAACGCCGCCTGCGGCAGTCCGGTCAGTCAGCCCGCCTGCCAGTAAGTCGGGCGCGGAACGCGTGGGGGAACCGCCGGCCGGGCGGCGGTTTTTTCGTCCGCGAAATTTCGCGCATCCCGTAGGCCGTTCGTTAATTGCGCCGTCGCAAGTATTTCCCTCTCAACGTGCATTTGACTTTTTTCATCCGTCCGAAACTTGACTTGCCGGCGGTATCGCGTACGGTCGCCCGCGGTTCCTGAAGAAGTGCATTTCTGGAGGAAGAGGGGCATGAAACGCTTAATTTTTCCGGCGCTCGTCTTTTTGAGCGTCTTACCGGCGACGGCCTTTGCGCAGTCCGCCACCGTCGCCGCGCCGGCGAACGCCGTCGGGGGCTCCGAGCCGGACTACGCCGGCGCGAGGGCGATGCCTATCCCCACGTTGAGCGCGCCGCTCCCGGAGAATCCGCGCGCGCCTGCGGTCAGCACCGGTCCCGCGCAGCTTCTCAGCCGCGGCTACGCCGGCACGGGCGAACTCATGCTGAAGAGAATCGCCCCGTCGTCCTCCGCCGCCGAAGAGGAATCCGGCGTCGCGCCGCAGCAGTTCGGCACCTTCAACCGCCCGTTCTCGACGGCGCGCGTTCGCGCGATTCCCCGCATCACGACGCCCGCGCAGCAGCCGACGGAATGGTCCTATCCTTTCCGCGCGTCTGGCAAGCTGTTCTTTAACGACGGCGCCTCCACCTTCGTCTGCTCCGCGTCGCTCATCCGGCGCGGCCTGGTCGTGACGGCGGCGCATTGCGTCTCGAAATGGGGCCAGCGGCGCTTTTACACCAACATCCGTTTCGTGCCCGCCTTCACGGACGGCGTCGCGCCCTTCGGCACCTGGACCGGCCAGGCTTTCGTGCTGACCTCCTATTTCAACGGCACGGCGGCAAACTGCACCGTCGCGGGCGTTGTCTGCGACAACGACATCGCGGTCATCCGGCTTCTCCCGCAGAGCAACGCCTTCCCCGGCACGTCGACGGGCATCTATGGCGTCGGCGTGAACGGCTTCGGCTTCACCACCACGACGCCGAACAAGACGCTCATCAACCAGCTCGGCTATCCGGTCGCGCTGGACGGCGGCCAGCTCATGCAGCGCAACGACTCGCAGGGCGAGCGCAGCCCGTCAAACAGCGACAACACGCTCATCGGCTCCTTGATGACCGGCGGTTCGAGCGGCGGCCCGTGGCTGATCAACCTTGGCATGCCGCCGGCCCTGAGCGGCACGTCCTTCGGCACGGCGTCGACCCCCAACGTCGTGGTCGGCGTGACCAGCTGGGGCTACACGTCTTCGCTTCCGAAGGAGCAGGGCGCGTCGCGCTTCACCTCCGCCAACATCGTTACGCTCATCAACGCGGCGTGCGGCAATCCGGTCAGTCAGCCGGCCTGTCAGTAACCTCGTAACGGAAGATTGAAATCGGCTCTGCCGGTCGTTCGACCGGCGGAGTTTTTTTATGCGCGGCGCCCCGCCGATGACAAGCCGGCGCCGCTTTCGTTGTCGGGATAAGCCAAGCGTTAACCAATCGGAAGCCATAGTGCGTCGAACGGCAACGCGCGCCGCCGCATCCAGTTCGGCGCGCCGTTGACGAGCCTCCGGAGCCCTCACCGGCGCAGAGCGGGTCGACGACGCAGATGAAAGTAGTTGTGCTGACTGGCGGCCTGGGCACGCGTCTCGCGGAGGAGACCTCCGTGCGCCCGAAACCGATGGTCGAGATCGGCGGACGGCCGATCCTTTGGCACATCATGAAAATCTACGCGGCGCACGGCTTCAACGAATTCGTGCTGTGCCTGGGCTACAAGGGTTATTTCATCAAGGAGTTCTTCTCCAACTACTTCCTGCACATGTCGGACGTCACCTTCGACATGCGCACGCAGCAGATGGAGGTGCATCGCCGCAATGCCGAGCCCTGGCGCGTGACGCTCGTCGACACGGGCGACATTACGCAAACGGGCGGCCGCGTAAAGCGCGTCATCGATTATGTGAAGGACGACGACGTTTTCGCGCTGACCTATGGCGACGGCGTGGCCGACATCGATCTCACTGCGGAACTCGCCTTCCATCGTGCGCACGGCAAGATGGCGACGGTCGCCGCCGTGCGTCCCGAGATGCGTTTCGGCGCCATGACGCTCGACGGCGATCGCGTGACGACCTTTGCGGAAAAACCCGTCGCGGAAAGCGCCTTCGTCAACGGCGGCTTCTTCTTTCTCAGCCCGAAAGTCGGCGATCTCATCGAGGGGGATTCGACCGTCTGGGAACATGGGCCGGTCAACTGGCTTGCCGCGCACGACGAACTGCGCGCGTTCCAGCACAACGGCTTCTGGCGGCCGATGGATACGCTGCGCGACAAGCTCTACCTCGAAGAACAGTGGAACTCCGGCCAAGCGAAGTGGAAAATCTGGTGATCTCATCTGCGTTCTGGCTCGGCAAGCGCGTTTTCGTCACCGGCCATACCGGCTTCAAAGGCTCGTGGCTCGCGCTCATGCTCTCGCGGCTCAACGCGCGCGCGACCGGCTATGCGCTGGAGCCGCCGACGCGGCCCAATCTATTTTCGCTCGCGCGCGTCGCCGAACATATTGACGATCTGCGCGGCGACGTGCGCGATCTCGAAACGCTCTCGGCGGCGATGAAGGCCGTAGCGCCGGAGGTCGTCATTCACATGGCGGCGCAGCCGCTCGTGCGCGAATCCTATTCGGATCCGGTCGGCACCTACGCCACCAATGTGATGGGCACGGTCAATGTGCTCGAGGCCGCGCGCGCGGTGGAGAGCGTGCGGCTCGTTCTCGTCGTCACGACGGACAAATGTTACGAGAATCGCGATTGGGTCTGGGGCTATCGCGAGACCGACGCGCTCGGCGGGCATGATCCCTATTCGAACAGCAAGGCCTGCGCGGAGCTTGTCACCAGCGCCTATCGCGACAGTTTTTTCCGCGCCAAGAAGAACGTCCGCATCATTTCGGCGCGCGCGGGCAATGTCATTGGCGGCGGCGATTTCGCGGCCGATCGCATCCTGCCCGACGCGCTGCGCGCCTTCGTCGCCCGGCGTCCGCTCAAGGTTCGCAATCCCGGGGCCGTGCGCCCCTGGCAGCATGTGCTGGAGCCGCTCTCCGGCTATTTGCAACTCGTCGAAAAAGCCCTGTCCGCGACCCCCGAACGCGCGGGCGATTTCGACAGCGGCTTCAATTTCGGACCCGGTCCCGGTTCCGAGCAGAGCGTCGAACAACTGCTGACGCGTTTCGTCGCCGCCTGGGGTCTCGACGCGCAGTGGGAGCAGGACGGCGACCAGCATCCGCATGAAGCCCGGCTTTTGCGCCTTGACACCGCCAAGGCGCGCGAGACGCTGGGCTGGACGCCGCTTCTCGATTTCGAGCAGACGACGCAATGGACGGCGCATTGGTATCGCGCTTTCGCCGACAGAGCGGACGTTCTGGAGACGACGCTCAAACAGGTCGACCGCTATCTCGGTCAGCGCGTGCGCCTCACCTCGCCATTTACCGACGCCACGAAGGACATCGACCATGACGAAAGACGCATCGTCGCAAGCTGACGAATTGCGCGCGCAGATCCTCGATCTCGTGGGTCAGTATCACCGCGTCGCCAATCCGCCGAAAAGCTTCACGCCCGGCGAGTCGCCCGTGCCGGTTTCTGGCCGCGTGTTCGACGCGCGCGACATGCAGACGCTCGTCGACTCGGCGCTCGATTTTTGGCTGACGACCGGCCGCTTCAACGCGCAATTCGAGGAGCGGCTGGCCGCCTATATCGGCGTCAGGAAGTCGCTCACCGTCAATTCCGGCTCCTCCGCCAATCTCGTCGCCTTTTCCGCGCTGACTTCCCACACACTGCGCCATCGCGCGCTCCAGCCGGGCGACGAGGTCATCACTTGCGCCACGGGTTTTCCGACGACGGTCAATCCGATCCTGCTGTGGGGCATGGTTCCGGTCTTTGTCGACGTCGACATACCGACCTACAATATCGACGTCTCAGCGGTCGAAGCGGCGATCACGCCGAAGACCAAGGCGGTCATGGTCGCGCATACGCTCGGCAATCCCTTCGACGTGCGTGCTGTCAAGGAGCTGTGCGATCGCCACAATCTCTGGCTTGTCGAAGACTGCTGCGACGCGCTCGGCGCAAAGGTCGACGGCAGGCATGTCGGAACCTTCGGCGATATCGGCACGCTGTCATTCTACCCGGCCCATCACATCACCATGGGCGAGGGCGGCGCCGTCTTCACCAGCAACAACCATATCGCCAAAGCTATGGAGTCCTTCCGCGACTGGGGCCGCGACTGCTATTGCGAACCCGGCAAGGACAACAGCTGCAACAAGCGTTTCGGCTGGCGCCTCGGCGATCTGCCGAAAGGCTACGACCACAAATATGTCTATTCGCATCTCGGCTTCAATCTGAAGATCACCGACATGCAGGCGGCGGTCGGCCTTGCGCAGATGGACCATCTGGATGGCTTCGTCGCCGCGCGCAATCGCAATTTTGAGGCGCTGAAGGCGGGACTCAAGCGGCTCGAGCATTTCTTCATTCTGCCGGAAGCCACGGCTGGAACGGAGCCTTCATGGTTCGGCTTCCCCGTGACGCTCCGTCCTGACGCCCCGTTCACGCGCGATGAACTCGTCATTCATCTCAATTCGAAGAAGATCGGCACGCGACTCCTCTTCGGCGGCAATCTCGTCCGCCAGCCTTATATGAAGGGCCGCAATTTCCGTGTGAGCGGGCAATTGACGAACGCCGACGTCGTGGTCGGTCGAACTTTCTGGATCGGCGTCTATCCCGAACTGACGCAGGACCACGTCGATTACATGCTGGATGTCATCGACGATTTCTGCCGGCTGACGGCTATGAAAGCGGCGGTGTGACCATGCGCGACGCGGCTCCCGACGGCGCGCTGCTGTCGCGCCATCCCCTGTGGCGCGACGATATCTCGCGCGTTCTCGCCGCCGATCTTCCCTGGGAGGATTTCGATGGCCGGACGATCCTCGTCGCAGGCGCCAATGGTTTTCTCCCCGCCGCCATGGTCGAGACGCTGCTTGCGCTCGCCCTGCGCGGCAAGGCGCCCAGGCTGAAAGTGATCGCGCTCGCGCGCTCGCGAGAAAAAGCGCTTCGCCGCTTCGCCGCGCATCTCGGGCATCCGGCCCTGTCGATTAAGGTCGCCGACGTTTCGCAGCCGCTCGATGTCGAGGGGCCGGTCGACATGATCGTTCACGCGGCGAGTCAGGCGAGTCCGCGCTTTTACGGGGTGGATCCCGTCGGCACCGCGTTGCCCAATGTCGTCGGGACGAATAATTTGCTGGATCTCGCTCGCCGCAAGGGCGCTTCGCGTTTCCTCTATTTTTCCAGTTCGGAGATCTATGGCGCCGTCAATAGCCGGCGGGAGCCGATCGTCGAAACGGAATTCGGCGGACTCGATCCGGCGGCGCTACGGGCCTGCTACGCCGAATCGAAACGGCTCGGCGAGACGCTTTGCGTCGCCTATGGCGCGCAACACGGCCTGCATTGCGTCATCGCGCGGCCGTTCCACACTTACGGACCGGGCATGCGGCTCGACGACGGCCGCGTCTTCGCGGATTTCGTGCGCGACGTTGTCGAAGGTCGGGACATTGCGCTGAACAGCGACGGCGCCGCCGAGCGCGCCTTCTGCTATCTGGCGGATGCGGCGCAGGCATTTTTCACGCTGCTGCTGAAGGGCGAAAAAAGCCGCGCCTACAATGTCGGCAATCCGCGCGCCGTCATCTCGATCCGCGACCTCGCGACCCTGCTGACCGGGCTTTATCCGGAGCGCGGGCTCTGCGCGCGTTTCGCCGCGCCGCGGGATGGCTATATCGCCTCGAGCGTCATGCGCTCGGCGCCCGACACCGCGCGTCTCGAAAAGCTCGGCTGGCGCCCTCAAACGGGCGTTGCGGAAGGCTTCCGGCGCACCATCGACATCTATTCCGACATTTTCAACCGGCGCAGCTTCGGAGCAAGCGCATGACCTCTTTCGCCACCATGCGCCCCGCGGCGCCCGCGACGCCGATCGAATTCCGTCACGCGTTCGAACGCGGCGAACTCGACCGTCTCGACTTGTGGAGGCGGTTCGCCGAGCGTCATCGCCTGATCGCGGAGCACGCGGCCGTCATCGACGGCACGGAGATCGCCGCGCTGGTCGTCGAACCCTCGGGCCTCTCCGCGAAGCTGAAGAATGGCCTGTCCTTTGCGCTCGATCCCGACGCATTGCGCGAGGCGCCCAACATCATTCTGTCGCAGGGCGGCTACGAGACATTCGAGCTTGCGCTCATCTCTCGCCTCGCGCGCGGCGCGGAAACCGTCTTCGACATCGGCGCCAATATCGGTTGGTACAGCCTGCACATCGCCCAGCAGGAGCCGCAGGCGCGCATTTACGCCTTCGAACCGGTGCCGACCACTCATGAGCGTCTGCTCATAAATCTCGCGCGCAACGCCGCCGGCAATCGCGTGACGCCGGTGAAGGATGGATTGACCGACGCGCCCGGCGCGTTCGACATGTTCGTGCCGGCGACATCGGGTTCGCCGGCGGCCTCCCTCAACGAGCTTCATCCGGGCGAGGGCAGCCGCCGCGTTTCGTGTCGCTTCACGACGCTCGACGCCTTCGTCGACGACAATGAGATCGACCGTCTCGATTTTCTCAAATGCGACGTCGAGGGCGCGGAACTGCGCGTGCTGAAGGGCGGCGTAAAGTCGCTCAAACGCTTCCGTCCGGCCGTGGTGATCGAGCTGTTGCGTAAATGGTCCGCGGCCTTCGGCTATCACCCCAACGATGTTCTCGACCTCTTCGCATCGCTCGGATACGTCTGCTATGGCGTGAGCGACGGAACGGTGACGAAGATCGCGCGCGTGACGGACGAGACGCGCGAGACGAATTACGTCTTCCTCGATCCGGCGCGTCATCCGTCGGTCAATGCGATTCTCGCCGACTGCCGCTGACATGGGCGGGATGGCAGTGCGGATCGATGCGCTTCGCGACCGCATTTGGCGGCTTCGCGTCGCGCGATTCCTCGTCGTCGGCGCCGTCAACACGGTCTTCGGTTACGGCGTCTTCTATCTGCTGCTGCGCGGCGGGCTCAGCCCCACGCCGGCGCTCGCGCTTGCGACCGTGATCGGCGTGTCCTTCAATTTCGTGACGACCGGGCGACTCGTGTTCGGGAATGCGGAACCGGGGCGGATCCTGCGTTTCGTTTCAGTCTATGCGATCGTCTTCGCTGTCAATGCGGCGCTGCTCGAGGCCGCGATCAGGATCGGCTTCGGCGCGGCGACGGCGCAGGCGTTGCTGCTCGCGCCCTGCGTTGCGCTCTCCTATCTTCTCAATCGCACCCTCGTCTTCGGATCGGGCCGGGAAATCCACGAAACATGAAAACCATCTCCATCGTCACGCCCTGTTACAATGAGGAGATGAACGTCCGCGAATGCTACGCGGCGATCAAGTCGCTCTTCGAGAACGAGCTGAAGGGATACCGGCGCGAACACGTTTTCTGCGACAACGCGTCGAAGGATCGCACTGTCGAGATTCTCCGCGAGATTGCGGCGCAGGACAAGGATGTGAAGGTCATCCTCAACGCTCGCAATTTCGGCGCGATGCGCTCGAACTACAATGGCGTCATGGCGGCGACGGGCGACGCGGTGCTGCTGTTTTTTCCGGCCGACATGCAGGACCCGCCGGAACTCATTCCGCAATTCGTCGATCTATGGGCGCAGGGCAACGAGGTCGTTTACGGCATCCGCAAAATTCGCGAGGAAAACGCCACGATGCGGATGTTGCGCCAGCTCTATTACCGGGTTCTCACCTCGCTTTCGGAACTGTCGCTTCCCCGCGGGGTCGGCGACTTCCAGCTCGTGGACCGCAAGGTGATCGAGGCGATGCGCCAGATCGAGGACTCATATCCCTTCATGCGCATGATGACCTTCGAATGCGGTTTCAAATCCGTGGGCGTGCCCTACAAATGGGTCGAGCGGCGCCGCGGCGTTTCCACCAACACGCTGCGCAGCCTCGTCGATCAGGGCATGAACGGCCTCGTCACCAATACGCTCGCGCCCTTGCGTCTCGTGCTGTTCGGCGGCTTCGCGATCGCCGCGCTGTCGATCCTTTACGCCTTTGTCAATCTTGTTCTGGGCATTCTCTTCTATCAGAGCTTCGCGCAGCCCGGCATCATGACGATCATCGTGGCCGTCTTCTTCTTTGGCGGCGTGCAGCTCTTTTCCATCGGCGTCCTCGCCGAATATGTGCTCGCGATCTACTCGCAGGTTCGGCGCAAGCCGGTCGTGTTCGAGCGCGAGCGCATCAATTTCTAGCGTGCGGAGCGTGAGGCCATGAAATCGCAGATCGCTGAAGCGGGCTCTCTCGACGGCGTAGCGCCGCTCGAACGCGAAGGCGGCGGGACGCGGGCGGTTTCACGCGCCCTCTGCAATTTCCATCTGTTCTTCCTCACCGCGCTGATCTTCGTTCTGCCGAATGCGATCTTCGCCGCCGCTCTCAGGCCATGGTCGGGCGCATTCGTTCTGGCCGGTTGCGCCGGCGCCGGCGCCGTTCTCTGGCGCGGCCGGGGCGCAAACGCCCTTCTCGCCGCCCCTGTCGATCTCGCGCAACTCGCCTTCAGTCTCTCGTTCGGCGTCGCGCTCTGCATGCTCGGGGGCGAGGGCCATTTCTTTTATGCGACGACGGACTGGCTGACGCGCGACGCGGTGCTCGCCGATCTCGTCGAGAACGGCCTGACGGTGGTTTACCGCTACGAGGAACAGGACTATCTTCTGCGCGCCCCGCTCGGCATGTATATGATTCCGGCGCTCTTCGGCCGCGCGTTCGGTCTCTACGCCGCGCATATGGCGCTGCTCGCGCAAAACAGCCTGATCCTGGGAACCGTCGCCTATTTCGCCGCGCGTCTCGCGAATGTGAAGAAGACGCCGTTCCTGCTCATCCTGATCGGCTTTAGCGGCCTCGACATCGTTCCGATCCTGCTCGCCGAAGCGGTCGAGATGTCGAAGGGCGCGGACTTCATGCCCTTCACCCATATCGAGTGGTGGGGCGAATATTATTCACCGGTGCGGCTGCAATATTCCAGTCATATCACACAGCTCTTCTGGGTGCCCAATCACATGGCGCCGGGCTGGTGGTTCGCGCTTCTGTCGCTGCTTCATGTGCGGCGCGAGATCGACCTTGCCGCGCTGCTCGTTTCCTTCGCCGCTCTGCTGATGTGGTCGCCGCTGGCCATGATGGGCGCGGCGCCTTTCGTCGCGCTTTTCGCCATCGGGCTTTTGCCGCGCGATCTTTTTTCGTCGCGCAATCTGGCCGCAGCGGCGATCGGACTCTGTTTTCTCCCGATCTTCTTCTATCTCACGACGGACGCGGGCGCCGTGCCGCATGAATTGCTGCTGACCCACGAGGGTTATGCGCTGCGCTATGTTCTGTTCCTCGCGGTGGAGATTCCGCAGGCGGCGATCGTCCTTTATGCGTGGAAAAAGGTGGAGGCGGCGGATCGCCGCATCCTTGCCCTGTCGCTCGCGCTGCTCCTGCTGATTCCCTTCTACAGTGTGGGCGTGTCGAATGATTTCGTCATGCGCGTCTCGATCCCGCCGCTGTTCCTGCTCGCCTTCGCCTTTGCGCGCATCGCCGTGCTGACGCCGCGTGACGGCGGCATGTTCGCGACCTCGATTTCCGTTATCGTCATTCTTTCAGCAGCGACGCCGCTTCTCGAAATCAAGCAGGCGCTGCGTCAGAACTACGCCATCAGCGACTGCAACATGCTGACGAGCTGGCACAAGGGCGATCCTTCCGTTCTGCCGACGAATTACTGGGCGCGGACGGAGAAAGTGTCGCCGTGGCTGATGTCGACCGAGTCGGCGCCGCGGCTGACGCTCGAAGACCGCAAATGCTGGCCCGATCATCCGTTTTTGCAGGACCGAATGAAATGATCTGTGCGCGGCGCGCGCGGGGTCTTTGACTTCGGCCGCTCGCCTTCGCTAAAAGCCTCGCTTCAATTGAAGGAGAGGCGGACATATGGCGTCGATCGTCGAGCGGCTGAGCGAGGAGCTTGCGGCGAAACCCTGGCAGGTGGAGGCCGCGATCGGCCTGCTCGACGGCGGCTCGACGGTGCCCTTCATCGCGCGCTACCGCAAGGAAGCCACGGGCCAGCTCGACGACGCGCAATTGCGCAAGCTTGAAGAGCGGCTGCGCTATCTGCGTGAACTCGAGGAGCGCCGCAAGGCGATTCTCGATTCGATCGAGTCGCAAGGGAAACTCGACGATGCGCTGCGGCGCGTCATCATGGAGGCGGACAACAAGGCGCGCCTCGAAGACATTTATCTACCCTACAAACCCAAGCGCCGCACAAAGGCGCAGATCGCGATCGAAGCCGGCCTCGCGCCGCTCGCCGAGGCGCTGCTCGCGTCGCCGGAAAAGGATCCGAGAGCGCAAGCCGAAGCTTTCGTCGACGCGGAAAAGAACGTCGCCACGGTGGAGGCGGCGCTCGAAGGGGCGCGCGCCATTCTCGTCGAGCGATTCGCGGAAGACGCCGATCTCATCGGCGCGCTGCGCGAGACCCACTGGCGCCAGGCCATCCTCAAATCCCGGCCGCGCGAGGGCAAGGAAGCGGCGGCAGTCAAATATTCCGATTATTTCGATTTCTCGCAACCGATCTCGAAACTGCCCTCCCATCGCATTCTCGCGCTGTTCCGCGGCGAGAGGGAAGAAATGCTGGAGCTCGAGATGTCGCCCGAGGCCGAGCCGGGGCTGGGGGGCTATGAGACCCGGATCGCGCGCCGCTACCAGATCGAGGACCGCGGCCGTCCCGGCGACAAATGGCTGCTCGAAACCGCGCGCTGGGCCTGGCGCACCAAGATCGAGCTGCATCTGTCGGTCGACGCGCGGTCGCGCCTGTGGCGATTCGCGGAGGAGGAGGCGATTCGCGTTTTTGCCGAAAATCTGCGCGACCTGCTGCTCGCCGCGCCCGCCGGCGCCCGCCCGACGATCGGCCTCGATCCCGGCTTCCGGACCGGCGTGAAAGTCGCCGTGATCGATGCGACGGGAAAGATCGTCGCGACGACCGCCATCTATCCGCATGAGCCGCAGCGGCGCTGGGACGAATCGATCGCGACGCTCGCGCGCCTCGCTCGCGAACACAAGATCGAGCTGATCGCCATCGGCAATGGGACAGCCTCGCGCGAGACGGACAGGCTCGCGGCCGAACTCATCTCGAAACATCCTGAATTGAAGCTCACCAAGGTCGTCGTGTCGGAAGCGGGCGCGTCGGTCTATTCGGCCTCTGAATACGCCTCGAAGGAATTGCCCGATCTCGACGTGTCGCTGCGCGGCGCCGCGTCCATCGCGCGGCGTCTCCAGGACCCGCTCGCGGAGCTTGTGAAGATCGAGCCGAAGTCGATCGGCGTCGGGCAGTATCAGCATGACGTGTCGGAGACGAAGCTCTCCCGGGCGCTCGACGCCGTGGTCGAGGATTGCGTGAACGCGGTCGGCGTCGACGTGAACACGGCGTCCGCGCCGCTGCTCGCGCGCGTGTCGGGGCTGAGCGAAACGCTCGCGGCCAACATCGTCGCCTACCGCGACGCCAATGGCCGTTTCCGCACGCGCGCCCAGCTCAAGGAGGTGCCGCGCCTCGGTCCCAAGGCTTTCGAGCAGAGCGCGGGCTTCCTGCGCATCATCGACGGCGACGATCCGCTGGACCGCTCCGGCGTGCATCCGGAAGCCTATCCTCTGGTGCGCCGCATCCTCGAGGCGGCGAAAACGGACATACGGTCGCTCATCGGCAATACGAACGAATTGCGCAAACTGAAGCCCGCGCAATTCGCCGACGAGACCTTCGGCGTTCCGACCGTCACCGACGTTCTCGCAGAACTCGAGAAGCCGGGCCGCGACCCGCGTCCCGCCTTCAAGACGGCGACGTTCCAGGAGGGCGTCGAGACGCTCGCCGATCTGAAGCCCGGCATGACGCTCGAAGGCGTCGTCACCAATGTCGCGGCCTTCGGCGCCTTCGTCGACATCGGCGTGCATCAGGACGGTCTGGTGCACGTTTCCGCCATGTTGAAGGAGTTCGTCAAAGACCCGCGCAGCGTCGTGAAGCCCGGCGACATCGTCAAGGTGAAGGTCATGGAAGTCGACGCGCCGCGAAAGCGCATCTCGCTCTCCATGCGCCTCGACGACGTTCCCGGCCAGCAGGCGAAGGGCGGCCAGGCGGGCGGTCCTGGCCGCGACATGAACCGTCCGCGGGGGCCGCAGCAGGGCCAAGCCCCGCGCGGCGGCAAGCCGGCAGGCGGACCCGGCGGCCTCGGCGAGGCGCTGCTCGCGGCGATGAAGCATAAGGGCGGGCGCTGAGCGCGCTTGGCCGGGAGCGGTCATCCGCTCCGCACGGCTTCCCCGTCGCGGCCGTTTCCGGCTGTGGGGCAATTGGAGCGGGTGAAGGGAATCGAACCCTCGTATTCAGCTTGGAAGGCTGCTGCTCTACCATTGAGCTACACCCGCAGCCCCTTTTCTATGCCAAGCCGCGCGGCGGTTTGCAATGGGCGAATGTCTGGTCCGCGCCGCCGGCATTTATCCATTTGACAGCGCCGCCGGACCCCACTAACCCGAGCGCCCGACGGTCAATCATTCGGGCGGGCGTTCCCACGCTGCTTCTTTCGTAAGGATCAACGAACCGTGGCCAAACCGGAACTCGGCGCCAAGCGCCAATGCCAGTCCTGCGCGACGAAATTCTACGACCTCAACAGGGACCCGATCGTCTGCCCGAAGTGCGGGACGATTTTCCAGGTCGCCGCCCTGTCGCGCGTCGCCAGCCGCGTCGAAGAGGATGAAAGCGATCTCGAGAAGGAGGGCGTCGATACGGTTTCGCTCGATGAGGTCGAGGAAAGCGAGGCCGCCGCCGAGGTCATCGACGTCGACGAGGACGTGGAGATCGAGGGCGCGGATGCGGACGACGACACCTTCCTCGAGGAAGAAGAAGGCGAGGACGACGACGTCGCCGGCCTGATCGACGGCGACATTGAGACGGACGACGAGGGCTGATTCGGCGCCCTCTCCGCTCTTGCGGCGACGGAGGGTGGAAAAAGGAAAACCCGCGGCTTTCCGGAAGCTGCGGGTTTTTTCTTGGCCGGAGGCGGCGGCGTTACTTGGTGCGGCGGCGGCGTTGCTGGCCGAGGCCCATCTGCTTGGCGAGGTTGGAGCGCGCCTTGGCGTAATTGGGAGCGACCATCGGATAATCGGCGGGCAGCCCCCACTTCTCGCGATATTCTTCCGGCGAGAGCCCGTATTGGGTGCGCAGATGGCGCTTGAGGCTTTTGAACTTCTTCCCGTCTTCGAGGCATATGATGTAGTCGTTCGTCACCGATTTTCTGACCGCGATCGCCGGCTTGGGCGGCTCGACCGGGGCCGCGACGACGCCGGAGCCCACGCGCAGCAGCGCGTTGTAGACTTCGTTGATCAGTCCCGGAAGGTCTCCGGCCGGAACTGAATTGTTGCTGACGTAAGCGGAGACGATGTCAGCAGCGAGTTCGATGTTGTTGGTGACGTTCATGGGGGCGCCTGTTGCCGTTTGTGGGCCTTGTGAGACTGCAGCCTCGTCCGCGGATGCGTCGCAGCTTCGAAATGGTTCGATCAACGTTCTTTACGCTTCGTGTTTCCGCCGAACATGAGAGGATTGCCAATAGAATAGCTCACTCAACTGCCTATATCAAGAATTATAAACCAAATTTCTCTTTAGTTCAGATTTTGAAATAAATGACGCAGTGTTTCCGCGGGCTTCCCGGTCTGGAGCTTCGAATGTAACTAGAGGGCTCGCCCGCAGGGCGTGCCAGGACGGGAAATTTTCACGTCTAGCGAGACGTCCGTCGGCGTCCGCATACTTGGGTCCAAGCAACGTCGGGAGCTCTTCGTGACCTCTTTCCGAGCCATCCGCGTCGAAAAGGACGCGCAAGACTATCGCGCCGCCTATGTGGAAATGGGGGAAAACGACCTGATGGCGGGCGACGTCGACCTCGACGTGATCTGTTCCGCGATCAATTACAAAGACGGTCTCGCCGTGACCGGAAAAGGGCCGGTCGTGCGGCGCTTTCCGATGATTCCGGGCGTCGATCTCGCCGGCCGCGTCACGCGATCGGACCATTCGGCCTTCGCGCCGGGCGATATCGTCGTCGCCACGGGCTGCGGCGTCGGCGAGGCCCATTACGGCGGCTTCGCGCAGAAGGCGCGGCTCAATGGCGACTGGCTCGTGAAACTGCCTGAATCATTGTCGCCAGAACGCGCGATGACCGTCGGCACGGCGGGACTGACGGCGGCTTTCTGCGTGCTGGCGCTCGAGCGTCACGGCCTGAGGCCGGCCGACGGCGCGGCCGTCGTCAGCGGCGCCTCGGGCGGCGTCGGCTCCTTCGCCGTGGCGCTTCTCGCGCGCGCGGGCTGGCGCGTGGCCGCGATCACGGGCCACGCCGCGGAAGCCGATTACCTGAAGTCCCTCGGCGCGGCGGAAATACTTGCGCGCGACGATTATTCGGCTCCAGGAAAGCCGCTGCAGGCCCAGCGATTCGCGGCCGGCGTCGATACGGTCGGCGGCGCGACGCTCGCCAATATTCTGTCCCAGACGCAATTCGACGGCGCGATCGCGGCTTGCGGCAATGTCGGCGGGATGGACCTGCCGGCGAGCGTCGCGCCCTTCATTCTGCGCGGCGTTTGCCTGCTCGGCGTCGAGAGCGTGCGGCCGCGGATCGCGCTGCGCCGGGAAGGCTGGGCGCGAATCGCGCGGGATCTCGATCCCGCGATGATTGACGCGATGCGCGAGACGATTCCTTTCGATCAGGCGCTCGAGCGCGCGCGCACGATCGTGACGGGCAAGATTCGCGGGCGCGTCGTGATTCGCATGCCCTGAGCGGCGCTTCGGGCGAGCGAGCGAATTGTCGCATCGCCGCGTCCGTTCTCGACTTTCGCGCCTCTCTGCGGTCTAATGCGCGCATCCGGCCCCCGCGAGGGCCGTTTGTTTTTTCTCGCCCTCCCCGGCCCCAAAGGTAGGACGCATGAGTTCGGCTTTCACCAAGGAACAGGAAGACGACAATCCGCGCGAAGACTTGCCCGATCGTCCCCTTAGTCCGCATCGCAATCTCGTGACGCCCGAGGGGCTCCAGCAGATCGACGACGCGCTGACCCGTTTGCATGCGGACATCGAGAAAGCGACGGCGGCGGACGACCGGCACGCGCTCGCGCTCGCGCAGCGCGACCTGCGCTACTGGACGGCGCGGCGGGCGAGCGCGGAAGTCGTGCGTCCCATCGCGGACCATTCGCATGTGCGCTTCGGCCATCGCGTCGTCGTCGAACTCGACGACGGCGAGCGCCGGACATTCCGTCTCGTCGGCGAGGACGAGGCGGATCCGGCGAAGGGCCTCATTCCCTATGTCGCGCCGCTCGCGCAGGCCCTGATGGGCAAGTCGGTCGGCGACAAGGCCGAGGTCGTCCATCACAGCGCGAAGATCGTCGAGATCGGATGAACTCCGCGCCGCGCGCCCAGGCGCGCGGCTGTCTCTCAGGCGGCTTTTTTCGCAGGTTTTTTCGCGCCTGCTTTCTTCGCCGCTTCGACAGGGGCCGCAGGGGCCGGCGCGGCCTTCGCGGGCGCTTTCTTCGTCGAGGCGTCTTTCGCGTCTTTCGCCGGCGCGCGTTTCAGCCGCCGCTTGATCGAGTTCCACAATTCGCGCATCTCCTGCGCGGCGACGCCGTCGGGGTTGTATTCGCCGACGCCGAGTCCGAGGCGCGCGGCCTCCTGATAATCGACGCGGGAGGAAACCAGCGGCGCGAGCAGTCCGCCCATCGCCTGCAAGGCCTTTGCGCCGATTTCGACGCGCGCCGACTGCTGCGACGGCGGGCATTGATTGAGCAGGAAAGCGTAGTCGCAACCGCTGTCCTTGATCTGCGCGCGCGTGACTTCGCTCGCCCAGAGATCGAAGGCGTTGGGCCGCGCCGGAATGACGCAGAGATCCGCGGCGCGCACGGCGGCGGCGGCGTGCTCGCTGTCCTGACCCGGCGCGTCGATCACAACGAGCGTCACGCCCTTCTTCTCGAGCGCGGCGAGCGCCTTTGACAGCTTCGCGGGCGGCACGTGCTCGACGCCGATGTCCGTGTTGCCGCGTGCGCCCGCCCATTTGACGAGCGTCTGCAGCGGATCGAGATCGATGATGAAGACGCGTTCCCCGGCGCCGCGCGCCGCGACGGCGACGCTGCTCGCAAGCGTGCTCTTGCCTGCGCCTCCCTTTTGCGTGACGAAAGCGATGGTCCGCATTTGTTCGTTCCGTTGTTGAATGTGCCGACGCTGCGAAAGCCTTACGCGGAAGAACGCCATTTTCGACAATTTGCGGGCTTGGCCCGCCGAATCGACTTGACTCGCGCAAAGTTAATCGTTGGTTGACGCGCCGTCGAGGCGGTATTCAAAGTTGAACGCGAGAGAATAACGACAAGCTGATGCCCGACCTCTTCGAAGCCGCGAAACTCGAGAAAGGCGCCCCGCGCCCGCTCGCCGATCGCTTGCGTCCGACGCGTCTCGATGACGTCGCCGGGCAGGATCATCTGCTTGGCCCTGAAGGCGCCCTCGCGCGGCTCATTCGCGCCGGTTCGCTCGGTTCGCTGATTTTCTGGGGGCCCCCCGGCACCGGAAAGACAACCGTTGCGCGGCTCCTCGCGCATGAGACCAGGCTTGCTTTCGTGCAGATCTCGGCGATTTTTTCGGGCGTCGCCGATCTCAAGAAGACGTTCGAGGCGGCGCGCGCGCGGCGCGCGGCGGGGCAGGGCACGCTGCTCTTCGTCGATGAAATTCATCGCTTCAACCGCGCGCAGCAGGACAGTTTCCTCCCCGTCATGGAAGACGGAACCGTTACGCTAATTGGCGCGACGACGGAAAACCCCTCCTTCGAACTCAACGCCGCTCTCCTCTCCCGCGCGCGCGTGATGACCTTCAAGCCGCTCGACGCCGCGGCGATCGAAAAACTGCTCGCGCGCGCCGAAGCGGCCGAGGGAAAGCAATTGCCGCTCGACGCGGACGCGCGCGCGGCGCTCGTCGCCATGGCGGACGGCGACGGCCGCGCGGCGCTGACGCTCGCCGAGGAAATCTGGCGCGCGGCGCGCGACGGCGAGATGTTCGACCGCGCCGGGCTCTCGGAAGCGGTTCAGCGCCGCGCGCCGATCTACGACAAGGCGCAGGAAGGCCACTACAATCTCATCAGCGCGCTTCACAAATGCGTGCGCGGCTCGGATCCGGACGCGGCGCTGTATTATCTCGCGCGCATGCTCGACGCCGGCGAAGACCCGCTCTTTCTCGCGCGGCGCATCGTGCGCATGGCGGTCGAGGACATCGGACTGGCGGACCCGCAGGCGCTCGTCGTCGCCAACGCCGCAAAGGACGCCTACGACTTCCTCGGCTCCCCGGAGGGCGAACTCGCGCTGGCGCAGGCGGTGATCTACGTCGCGACCGCGCCCAAGTCCAACGCCGCGTACGTCGCCTACAAGAAAGCCCGCCGCCTCGCCGCGGAAAAGGGCTCCCTCATGCCCCCGAAGATCATTCTCAACGCGCCGACGAAGCTCATGCGAGAGGAAGGCTATGGGGAGGGCTACGAATACGACCACGACGCGCCGGACGCCTTCTCCGGCCAGAACTACTGGCCCGAATCGCTTGAGCGCCAGAAGCTCTACCGGCCGGTCGAACGCGGATTCGAACGCGAACTTTCCAAGCGGCTCGACTATTGGGAGCGACTGCGCCGCGAACGCGGTGAAAAATAGCTTTCCAGGGGTCGATTCTGTTGCGGAATTGTCACGCGGCTGGGCAAACGCGCTGCACAAGCCTTGCTCAGCCCGCCTTTTCATTGACCGTGTCCGACCACTGGCCGTAAGTCTGACGGCGACGGCGGGGATGTCGCGGGGAGCGACGACAGCCGCAACAGATTGATTACTTACGAGGGCGTCACAAATGACCAAATTGCCTGTCGCCGCCGGCCTCGCGCTGGCGCTCGTCGCCGGATCGGCGGTCGCCGCCGACCTTCCCTCGCGCAAGGGCCCGCCGGTTCTGCCCCCGCCGCCGGCTCCCATATTCAGCTGGACCGGCCTCTACGGCGGTGTGAACATCGGCTACGGCTTCAGCGCCGGCGGCAACTGGACCGGCGCCCAGACGGCCGGCACGTTCAATCAGGCGCTTGGCGTAATACCGGGCGGCGCGGCCTGGTCGCAGGCGACGGACCTCAACGGCGTCGTCGGCGGCGGCCAGATCGGCTACAACTATCAGTTCTCGCCCTGGCTGGTGCTCGGCTTCGAAACCGACATTCAGGCGAGCGACCTGAACCACAACAACTCGGCCTTCGCGCCGCTCGGCCTGCCCTTCGCGCCCGGCACTTTCGGCTACGCCACTGGCGGCCAGCATGTCGACTGGTTCGGCACGGTTCGCGGCCGCATCGGCCTCGTCATGCCGTCTTGGCCGAATCTCATGGTCTACGGCACGGGCGGCTTCGCCTATGGCGGCGTGAACGACCTCTACAGCTACACCATGGCCACGCCGTTCTTCCCTCCGGCGGGCGCGATGGTGCAGGGTCAGGGCGTTTACGACAACACCTCGACCGGCTGGACGGCTGGCGGCGGCGTGGAATGGACCCCGATGTCCTTCCCGTCCTTCTCGCTCAAGGTCGAGTATCTCTACACCGATCTCGGCACCGTCACCCACAATGTGCTGAGCGTCGTGAACACCAATATGAACGGCTGGGCCGCCTCGACCGTTTCGTCGCCCTACCGCTGGCACACGGTTCGCGCCGGCCTGAACTGGCACTTTAACCCGTTCGGCTCGTCCGCGCCGGTCCTGGCGAAATACTGAGTTCCTTCCGCGAAGGAAATCGAATGGAGCCCGGCCCTCGCGGCCGGGCTTTTTCGTTCCGGCCGGAACGCATTGTCGTTATTGCGGCTCCTCAGCGCATGGACGCGAATCGCGGGAGGCGGTAAAAGCCCACGTCCGCGTCGCCGAGGGATTCGACTCTCCTCGTCCGTCGCCGTCGATGGCGTGGACGAACCGGCGGCGCCAGGAAGAATTCAAGGGCGTTGCGGCCGCTGCGCCACGGAGCCCGACTGCCGACGATGTCTCGCCATCTCACACTCGTCCTCGCGATTCTTGCAAGTCTGGCGGTCGGCGCGTCTCTGCCCGGCCTCCTCGGGCGTTTCGCCGGCGCGCCCGCGCCCGCTGGCCCCGAGGGCGAAAAGACCGGCGCGGGAGCCGCGCCCGAAGGCCTCGTGAGACTGTCGGCCGAACAGATCGACGCCGCGAAGATCGGCCTTGCCAAGGCCGGCCCCGGCGTTCTGAAGCGCCAGATCACCGTTCCCGCCGCCCTGAAGCCGGACCCCGACCATCTCGCGCGCGTCGCCGCCAAGGTTTCCGGCGTCGTCGCGGAAATGCGCAAGAAGCTTGGCGATGAGACAGCGAAAAACGAGACGGTCGCCGTCATCGATTCGCGCGAGGTTGCCGACGCCAAGAGCGAATATCTCGCAGCGCTCGCCAATTTCGACCTGCAATCCGCGCTCTTCCAGCGCGAGAAGGGGCTCTTCGAAAAGAAGATCACCGCCGAGCAGCTTTTTCTCAAGGCGAAAGCCGCCTTCACCGAGGCGAGGCTGCGGCTCGACCTCGCCCGCGGCAAGCTCGCCGCGCTCGATCTGTCGGAGGCCGAGATCGCGGCGCTCGCCGCCCAGCCGATCGCCCGCCTGCGCGAAAAGGAGCTCCGTGCGCAGATCAAGGGCCGCGTGATCGAGCGCCTCGCCAATATCGGCCAGCCGGTGACGCCCGAGACCGAGATTTACGTCCTCGCCGATCTCTCGGAAATCGAGGCTGATCTTGCCGTTCCGGTGGCGTCCCTCGCGAACCTGCGCGTCGGCCAGCCGGTCGTTCTGAAGGGGCCGGACGGGCGCAGTTTCGAGGGCGCGGTGCGCGTAGTCAGCGCCGTCGTCACGCCCGAGACGCGCACCGGCCATGTCATCGCCGGTTTCAGGAACCCCGATCTCGCGCTCCATCCAGGCGTGCTGCTCAACGCCGAGATCGCGCTGGATCAGAGCCCCGCGAAGGTTCTCGTTCCGCGCGCGGCGGTGCAGCTCGTTCATAACGAGCCAACCGTGTTCGTGCGCGTGAAGGAAGGTTTCCAGAAGCGCGTCATCGAATTGGGGGAGGGCGACGAAAGTTCCGTCGAGGTCGTCAAGGGCCTGTCGCCCGGCGAGACGATCGCGACCGACAACAGCTTCGTTCTAAAGGCCGAGGCCGGCAAGAGCGAGATTCCGGAGGAGTGAGCGCGCCAAGCCCATGATGCAGCGGATCATCGCCTTTTCGGTTCACAACCGCTGGCTGGTCGTCCTTCTGGTCGCGCTCGTCGGCGCGTTCGGCGTGTGGGCGCTCGCCCATCTGCCGATCGACGCCGTGCCGGACATCACCAACAATCAGGTCCAGATCAACGCCCGTGCGCCCGCGCTCTCCGCTTTCGAAATGGAGAAGCAGGTCACCTATCCGATCGAGAACGCGCTCTCCGGCATTCCGGGTCTTGAATATACGCGCTCGCTGTCGCGCAACGGCTTCGCGCAGGTGACGGCGGTTTTCTCCGACAGCGTCGACATCTATTTCGCCCGCCAGCAGGTGAACGAGCGCATCGCCCAGGCGCGCGAGGATTTTCCGCCCTCGGTGGAATTGCGCATGGGGCCGATCGCGACGGGCCTGTCCGAAATCTATATGTGGTCCGTGCGCTACAGGGAGCCGCATGTTGTCGCGCGCGAGGGCGACGCCGGCTGGCGGCGGGACGGCGCCTATCTCACGCCGGAGGGCGCGGTGTTGCGCACGCCGGTCGAACTCGAGTCCTATCTGCGCACCGTGCAGGACTGGATCATCCGGCCGCAATTGCGCACCGTGCCCGGCGTCGCGGGCGTCGATTCGCTCGGCGGCTATATGCGCCAGTACCACGTGCAGCCGGACCCGGCGAAGCTGATGTCGCTCGGCCTTTCCTTCGGCGATCTCGCCACGACGATCGCGAAGAACAACGTCAGCCGCGGCGCCGGCTATGTGGAGCGCAACGGAGAGGGGCTCGTCGTGCGAAGCGGCGGGCGCCTAGAGACCGTCGAGGACATCGCCAATGTCGTGGCGACGACGCGAAACGGCGTGCCCGTGCGCGTGCGCGACATTGCGAGCGTCGCCATCGGCAAGGAACTGCGCACCGGCAGCGCCAGCATGAACGGCGAGGAGGTCGTGATCGGCACCGCTCTCATGCTGATCGGCGCCAACAGCCGCACCGTCTCCGCCGCGGTCGACGAGAAAATGAAGACGATCATCAAATCGCTGCCGCCGGGGATCGAGGTCAAGACGATCCTCAACCGGACAACGCTCGTCGACGCGACGATCAAGACAGTGGCGAAAAACCTCGCCGAGGGCGCCGGCCTCGTCATCCTCGTTCTCTTCGTGATGCTGAGCAACTTCCGGGCGGCGCTGGTGACGGCGACGGTCATTCCCGTGACGATGCTCTTTCTCGCCATCGGCATGTATCTCGGCAAGATCAGCGCCAATCTGATGAGTCTCGGCGCGCTCGATTTCGGCCTCATCGCGGACGGCGCCATCATCGTGGCAGAGAACAGCCTGCGCCGCCTCTCGGAGCGCCAGCACGCCGTCGGGCGCATGCTCACGGCCGAGGAGCGCCACGACACGGTGATCGACGCCGCCGTCGAAATGCGCCGTCCCACCGTCTACGGCCAGTCGATCATCATTCTTGTCTATCTGCCGATCCTGAGTTTTTCGGGCGTCGAGGGGAAGATGTTCCATCCGATGGCGATGACCGTCATCATCGCGCTGCTGTCGGAGTTCGTGCTCTCGCTCACCTTCTTCCCGGCGATGATCGCGCTGTTCGTGTCGGGGCACGCGGATGAGCGCGAGAATGCGCTCGTCCTGGGGATGAAGCGCGTCTACGAGCCGGTGCTGCGATGGGCCATGGCGGCGCCGCTGAAAGTGATGGCGATCGCGCTCGGCGCTTTCGTCGTCGCGGTCCTTCTTTACATGAACCTCGGACAGGAGTTCATTCCCAAGCTCGACGAGAAGAATCTCGCGATGCAGGCCAATCGCATTCCCAGCGCCTCGCTCACGCAATCGCAGGCGATGCAACTCGACATCGAAAACGCCATCCGAACCTTGCCGCAGGTGGATTACGTCTTCTCCAAGACCGGCACGGCCGAAGTCGCGACCGACCCCATGCCGCCCAATCTCACCGACACTTTCATCATGTTGAAGCCGGAGAGCGCGTGGCCGGACCCGCATCTCTCCAAGGACCGGCTGATCGAGGACATCACGGCGAAGATCGAGAAGCTGCCCGGCAACGCCTATGAATTCTCGCAGCCCATCCAGCTGCGCTTCAACGAGCTTCTCGCCGGCGTGCGCGGCGATATCGCGGTGAAGGTTTTCGGCGAGGATTTCGACGCCATGCTCAAGGCGGCCAATCACATCGCAGCCATCTTGCGGTCGACCCCCGGCGCGGAAGACGTGAAGGTCGAGCAGGTGACGGGCCTGCCCGTGCTCGACATCAAGGTCGACAAAGGCGCCATCGCCCGCTACGGCCTCAGCCTCGCCGCGGTTCAGGATACGATTGGCGCCGCGATCGGCGGCGAACCCGCCGGCATGATCTTCGAGGGCGACCGCCGCTTCCCGGTCCTCGTTCGTCTGCGCGACAATCTGCGTGAGGACGCGAGCGCGCTTGAGACGATCCCCGTCTCGCTGCCGCCCGACGCGCAGGGCCATGTCGCGACCGTGCAGCTCAAACAGGTCGCGAGCTTCTCGGAGATCGACGGGCAGAACCAGATTTCGCGCGAGAACGGCAAGCGGCGCGTGGTGGTGAGCGCGAATGTGCGCGGCCGCGACATCGCCTCGGTCGTCAACGAGGCGCGCGCCAAGGTCGATGCGAAAGTTCAGATCCCGGCCGGCTATTGGATCGAATGGGGCGGACAGTTCGAAAATCTCGCGGCGGCGCGCGCGCGTCTGATGATCGTCGTGCCGGTCTGCTTCTTCATGATCTTCCTTTTGCTCTATTCGGCGCTCGGCTCGGCGCGCGACGCGCTGCTCGTATTTTCCGCCGTGCCGCTCGCGCTCATCGGCGGCGTGCTGGCGCTATGGCTGCGCGGCATGCCGATGTCCGTCTCGGCGGCGGTAGGCTTCATCGCCCTGTCCGGCGTCGCTGTGCTCAACGGCCTCGTCATGCGCACCTACATCCATCAGTTGATGGTCAGCGGCGTCCCCGAACTCGAGGCGATCTTCACGGGCGCGATGACGCGACTTCGTCCCGTCTCGATGACCGCCCTCGTGGCCTCGCTCGGATTCGTGCCCATGGCGCTCGCAACTTCGACGGGGGCCGAGGTGCAGCGCCCCATTGCGACCGTCGTCATCGGCGGCCTCATCAGCGCGACGCTGCTCACGCTCATCGTGTTGCCAGCGCTCTACGCCTTTTTCGGCGAGGACGAGACAGCGCTCGCCGCCGCGCGCAAACGGGAGGCCGCGTGACCCACGCGCGCCGCGCCCTTTTTCTCGCGTTCTGTTTTCTCGCCCATCCGGCGCGCGGGGAAACGCTCGAGGGCGCATTGCAGCGCGCCTACGACAATAGCCCCGTCATCAATTCGAGCCGCGCCGGGGTGCGCGCCCTCGATGAGAAAGTGCCGCAGGCGCTTTCCGGCATGCGGCCGCGCGCCAGCGCCGGAGCCTTCCTCGGCGCGCAGGACAATCGCGCGGTGACGCGCCAGTTCGACATCGATTTGCGCGATCCGACCCTGCGTGCGCCGACGAAGAGCATCCAGACCGGCGGCAGCATGCCGCGCGCCGCCAACTTCACGATCGAGCAGCCGGTCTTCGACGGCTTCAAAACGCAAAACGCCGCGCGCATGGCGGAAACCAACGTACTCGGCGGCCGCGAACGCCTGCGCCTCACCGAGCAGCGCGTGCTCTTTGCCGCCGTCTCCGCCTATATGAACGTTCTACGCGACACGGCGGCGCTCAAATTGCAGGAAAACAACGTCGCCGTTCTAAGCGAGCAATTGCGCCAGACGAAAGAACGCTACGCCTACGGCCAGATCACGCTGACCGACATCGCGCAGGCGGAGGCGCGTCTCGCCGCCGGGCAGTCGCTCGTCGGCCAGGCGCGCGCGGCGCTGGAGGCGAGCGTCGGCGCCTATCGTCAGACGATCGGCGCGGAGCCGAAGCGGCTCGCGCCCGGCGCGCCCGTCGACCGCCTGCTGCCGAAGACGCGCGAGGAGGTCGAGCGCATCGCGCAGGCGGAGCATCCCGTCATTTTGGCCGCGCTGCACGACGCCGACGCCGCCGATCTCGACATCAAGGTTCTCGAGTCCGATTTCATGCCGAAATTGTCGATCGTCGGGAACGTCTACACGCAAACCGACATTTCCGGCGTCTACAATCGCAACATCGGCGCTTCAATCGGCGGGCGTCTGAACGTGCCGCTCTACGAAGGCGGCCTGACCTCGTCGCAGGTGCGCGAGGCCAAGGAAATCGCTGGCCAGCGCAAGCTCGACGTCGATGTCGCGCGCGCCGATCTCATTGCGCTCGTGCGCGCCAACTGGGGCGCGCTGCAGGCGGCGAAAACGCAGATCGCCGCCGCGCAGACACAGATCGCCGCCGCGGAGCGCGCGCTCTACGGCGTGCGCGAGGAGGCCAAGGCCGGCCAGCGCACGACGCTCGACATTCTCAATGCGCAGCAGGAATTGCTGAACGCGCGCATCGGCCTTCTCTTCGCGCAGCGCGAGCGCGTCGTCGCCTCCTACGCGGTGCTCGCCGCCATGGGACGCCTCTCCACCGAGACGCTGCGTCTCGGCGACGCCCGTTACGATCCTTCGCGCCACTTCGATCAGGTGAAGGATATGTGGGGCGGGACGGCGACGCCGGAGCGTTGAAGACTTTTCGGCGAAAGCGCATTACTCTGCGCCGCAATCGTCGCCCGGCGACGCAACGAAAAGAGGAAACGCAATGCGAGGCGCTTACCTGAAAATCATTGCTGCGGCTCTCGCCGCGGCGCCGTTCGCCGCCAGCCCGGCCGCGGCGATTTGCTGGCTCGGCTGCGGCGATCCCACCGAGGCCCACGCCCGGCAGATCTTCGAGAATCTCCTCCCGCAGCGTTTCGACAAGCCCGGCAAGATCCTCGAATTCAAGCAGACCATGTCCGAACCGCTTGAGATGCATGCGACCGGGGAAAAGGGTTACGAGATTTTCTTCAACGCCAAAGTGCAGTTTCCCGAGGGCGCCAATCTCGACTGCAAGCCGGACGACGCCGGCAAGTTCAAGGACGGCTGTTCGCCGAGCAAGCATTACGTGACGTCGCCGCGCTCGGCCGATCCGAAGGGCAGGCAATATGTGGCGCCCGGCGAGACGGTCGTCTTCGACGAAGAATATCGCTTCTACGAGGATCCCAACGGCTGGAAGGGCCCGGACGGCAACGTCTATCGGCAGTAAAAAAATTATGGGCGCGCAATTCATGCGCGCCCCTGTGTTTCAAAACGCCTTTCCTCGACGGAAAGCGCGCCTCTCCGCTCTTAGTCGAGCAGCTTGTCGTTCTGCGGGCAGCCCGCCTTCTCGTTGCAGGCATGGAAGCTGGCGCGCAGCTCGTCCTTGTTCGCGCCGTAGTTCATCTTACGGGCGAGATATTCGTCGTAGCACTTCGACGCCGCCGCAGCCTGCTTGTCTTCGTCGGCCTTGCGCGTGTCGCAGTCGGCGAAAGCGGGGGTCATGCCGGCGACGAGGGCGAGCGCCGTGACAAAGGCGAATTTCTTCATTCTGTGGTTTCCTCTGCTTCTTCTAAGCTTGATTGGCTTGCTGATTGCGTTTGAACCCATCCCGCCGTAAACAGTACCGGCCCCAAAGATCGCGGCAAGCGCGTTGGACGATGGCGGATGAATTGCCGTGTGTCAATCGCGGTTCGAGAGACGGCGCCGGACGGCGGCCCGATTGCCGGCCGATTTTTTTTGCGCCGCACATCGGCGCCGGGCCAAACGTCGCGTTCACGCTTCAGGTTTGATATTGACCGCGAATGATTGCCGGAGCGGAAAGGTTGACGCCCGCGACAATGAAAAAGGGCGCGCCTGACGCGCGCCCTCTATCGGTGCGAAAACCGCGAGCCGGCCTCAGAGGCCCTTCGAGTTCTGCGGGCAGCCGCACTTCTCGTCGCAGGCCTTCTTGGCTTCCTTGATCTTCGCCATGTCGGCGGTCCAGCCCTGCTGGTCCTTCAGATAAGCGTCTTCGCACTTCGAGGCGCAGACGGCCTGCTCGTCTTCGGCGTGGGTGTCGCAGCTCGCGAAGGCCGGGACGGTCATCGCGGCAAAGATAGCGACGGCCGTGGCAATGGAGAACTTCTTCATCTTGGGGTTCCTCTATCTTCCGGTTTTTTGTTGCTTCTTGCGCCGCGCCTCGCGCCGCATTCGATCATGCGGCGCGGGAGTTCCCACGCTGGAGCGTCACGAACATGTCGCAGGAAGCTCTGCCCGTCAACGAGGGTCGAAGTTTTTGACAGCTCTTTTACGAGGCAAGTTGTCGCAGGACGTAAGGAAGAATGCCTCCATTTTTGAAGTATTCCAATTCGTCGAGCGTATCGATGCGCAAGAGTAGCGGAGTCGAGACCACTTTGCCGTCAGGCGATGTGATCTCGGCGACCAGCGTTTGACGCGGCGAAAGGCCCGCCTCCAGTCCGCGAATGGACACCCTCTCTTCGCCCGTCAGTCCAAGCGTCGTCCAGCCGGTCCCGGCTTCGAAGGTCAGGGGCAGGACGCCCATGCCGACGAGATTGGAGCGGTGAATGCGTTCGAAGCTCTGCGCGATCACTGCGCGCACGCCGAGCAGCGCCGTGCCTTTCGCCGCCCAGTCGCGCGACGACCCGTTGCCATATTCGGCGCCTGCGAAGACGACGAGCGGCGCGCCCTCCTTCTGATAGCGCATCGCCGCGTCATAGATGGAGAGCGTTTCCCCGCCCGGATAGTATTTCGTGAGCCCGCCTTCGGGAACGATCCCTTCCGCGTTCTTCATCATGTAGTTCTTGATGCGAATATTGGCGAAAGTGCCGCGCATCATGACCTCATGATTGCCGCGGCGCGTGCCGTATTGATTGAAGTCCTTCTGCGCGACGCCATTGTCCAACAGCCATTTGCCGGCGGGCGACGCCGCCTTGATGGAGCCGGCCGGCGAAATATGGTCGGTGGTGATCTTGTCGCCGAAAAGCGCGAGGATGCGCGCGCCGACGATGTCGGTCACCGGCTTCGGCTCTTTCGTCAGGCCGACGAAATAGGGCGGGTTGCGCACGTAGGTGGATTTGTCGTCCCAGCCATAGGTCTCGCCCGCCGGCGCCGCCACGGCGCGCCAATGTTCGTCGCCCGAGAAAACATTGGCGTAGGTCTCGCGGAAGAGGTCGCGGGTGACGTTCTCGCGAATGAAACGGTCGATCTCCGCGTTTGTCGGCCAGACGTCGCGCAGAAAGACGGGCTTGCCGTCCGAGCCGGTTCCGAGCGGCTCCTTCGTCAGGTCGATCGCCACCGTGCCGGCGAGCGCGAAGGCGACGACGAGCGGCGGCGAGGCGAGATAATTCGCCTGCACGTCCGGATTGACGCGGCCCTCGAAGTTGCGGTTGCCGGAGAGCACCGAGGCCGCGACGAGGTCATGCGCGTTGATCGCCTTCGACACCGGCGCGGGCAGCGGGCCGGAATTGCCAATGCAGGTCGTGCAGCCGAAGCCGACGAGATTGAAGCCCAGTTCGTCGAGCGATGTCTGAAGGCCCGATTTTTCGAGATATTGACCGACGACCTGGCTTCCCGGGGCGAGAGAGGTCTTCACCCAGGGTTTGACCTTGAGGCCTTTCGCGACCGCGTTGCGGGCGAGCAGGCCCGCCGCGATCAGCACGCTGGGATTGGAGGTGTTGGTGCAGGAGGTGATGGCGGCGATCACGACGTCGCCATGGCCGAGGTCGAAATTCGTCCCCTCCACCAGGTGACGCGGCCCAAGCCCGCCTTCCTTCTTGTATTCGCCGGCGAGCGCGGCCTCGAAGGTCTTGCCCATGTCCTCCAGCGGCACGCGGCCCTCGGGGCGCTTCGGCCCGGCGAGCGAGGGCGTGACGGCGGCGAGGTCGAGCGCGAGCGTGTCGGTGAATTCGGGATCGGGCGAGGCGGCGGTGCGCAACATGCCCTGCGCCTGCGCATAGGCCTCAATCAGCGCGATGCGCTCGGCGCCGCGGCCGGAAGTGTTGAGATAAGCGAGCGTCTCGGCGTCGATGGGGAAGAAGCCGCAAGTCGCGCCATATTCCGGCGCCATATTGGCGATTGTCGCGCGGTCGGCAAGCGAGAGGTGATTGAGGCCCTCGCCATAGAACTCGACGAATTTGCCGACGACGCCCTTTTTGCGCAGCATTTGCGTCACGGTGAGCACCACGTCGGTGGCGGTGACGCCCTCTTTCGGCGCGCCCGTCAGCTTGAAGCCGATCACCTCCGGCGCGAGCATGGAGAGCGGCTGGCCCAGCATGGCGGCCTCCGCCTCGATGCCGCCGACGCCCCAGCCGAGCACGGCGAGCCCGTTGACCATCGTGGTGTGGGAGTCGGTGCCGACGAGCGTATCCGGATAGGCGATTTCGGCCCCGTCCTCGGCGCGGGTCCAGACCGTCTGGGCCAGATATTCGAGATTGACCTGATGACAGATGCCCGTGCCGGGCGGCACGACGCGGAAATTGTCGAAGGCCGACTGGCCCCATTTCAGGAAGCGATAGCGTTCCCCATTCCTCTGATATTCGAGTTCGACGTTTTGCGCGAAAGCGCGCGGCGTGCCGAATTCGTCGACGATGACCGAATGGTCGATGACGAGGTCGACGGGCACGAGCGGATTGATCTTCTGCGGATCGCCGCCAAGCGCGACAAAAGCGTCGCGCATCGCCGCGAGATCGACGACAGCCGGCACGCCGGTGAAGTCCTGCATCAGCACGCGGGCCGGGGAGAAGGCGATTTCGCGCTCGGTCTTGCCCTTTTCGGTCAGCCATTTGGCGAAGGCGAGGATCGTGTCCTTCGTCACCCAGCGGCCGTCCTCGTTGCGCAGCAGGTTTTCGAGCACGACCTTGAGCGAATAGGGCAGGCGCGAGACGCCCGCGAGGCCGTTCGCCTCCGCCGCCTTCAGCGAGAAATAGTCATAGGTCTTGTCCCCCACGACGAGCTTTTGGCGGGACTTGAAACTGTCGACGGAAGTCATGGGGCGTGGTCCTCGAACGGGTCAGGAAACCCTTTGGAGACGGAAAGGCGGGCGCCGCCTTTCTAGAAAATTCCGTGCCATCGGCACAAGCGGCCGCACGCACATTACATAGGTCAGCGCCGCCGTTCGCCTCGCAGCGGCTTCTCCTCCATGCGCGCCATGAAGGCGAAGGAGAGCGTCATGCAGACGGCGAGCGCGGCGAAGACCAGCCTGAAGCTCTGGACGAGGCGCGCGACTTCCCCGGGGGAAAGCGTCGCCGCCGCAATGTAATCCGCGCGGCCGCCGCCGAGCGCCAGAGCGCCGAAGAGCGCCACGATGATCGCGGCGCCGAGCTGCCGGAAGAATTGCGTCGCGGCCGTCCCCGTGCCGAGATCGCGCGGATCGACCGCGTTCTGCACCGAGACCGTCGCGACCGGCAGCATGGTTCCGACGCCGAGCGTCACGACGGTGAGCAGCGCATTGAGGGCGAGGAGGGAAGCGCCCTCCGCTTTCCAGGCGGCGACGCCGGCCGCGATCGAGCCTGCGCCGAGGCCGAGCAAGGGAATGATCTTATAGCGGCCGACGACCGCCATCATCCGCCCGGAAAAAGTCGCGCCCGCGACCGTCGAGACCATCAGCGGAATGAGCGCGAGGCCCGAGTCATGAGGGGACAGCCCGGCCGCCGCCTCGAAATAGACCGGCATGACGACCGAGAGGCCGACGAAGGCGCCGAGCCCGAAGGAGCTCGAGGCGATGGCGTCGCGCACGATGCGCAGACCGAGAATCCGCAAAGGGATCAGCGGCTCCGGCGCGACGCGCGTGCGCCAGGCGAAGGCGCTCCAGAAGAGGCCGGAGGCGGCGAAAAGCGCGAGGACCGGGGCCGAGGCCCAAGGGTAGCGCGATCCGCCCCAGCCGAGCGCCAGCGTCATGGAGCCGGAGGCCATGACCAGAAAGGCGGCGCCCGGATAATCGACGCTGTGCGGATGGCGCCGCTCCGGCAGGCGCTTGAGGCGCGCATTGGCGATGAGAAGCGCGGCGAGGCCGAGCGGCAGGTTGATCCAGAAGATCAGCGACCAGTGCAGATATTGCGCAAAAAATCCGCCGAGCGCCGGGCCCGCGACGCTCGATGTGGCGAAAACGGCCGCGAAATAGGTTTGATACCGCCCGCGCTCGCGCGGGCTCACCAGATCGGCGACGATGGTCTGGGCCAGGGCGATGAGCCCGCCCCCGCCCAGCCCCTGCAGGAAACGGGCGGCGGCAAGCGCCGCGATGCTCGGCGCGAGCGCGCAGGCGAGCGAACCGAGGACGAAGGTCGACACGCCGACGAGCAAAACGATTCGCCGTCCGTAAATATCGGCGAATTTGCCGTAAAGCGGCGTCACCACGGTCGCGGCGACGAGATAGGCGGTGACGATCCAGGGCAGGTTTTCCGGTTCGCCGAGATCGGCGCCGATCGTCGGCATGGCGGTGACGACGATGGTCTGGTCGAGCGCCGAGAGCAGCATGGCGAGGCCGAGCCCGACCATGACCTGCCGGAATTCGGCGGGATGATGCGGCGCGTCGTCATGCATGGGGGCTTCCTCCGGGGAAGCCGTTCATAGACCGTTGCGCCGCAGCATGGAACTCCGGCGGGGCCGTCGACTCGAAAGGGGCGCGCCCACGCCCCGAAAGGCGAGGGACGCGCCCCATCTCATCTGGCGGCCGAGAGGCGCGGCCTCCCCCTTACTGGACCCAATGCGGGATGTCGGCCGAAGACGCCGCATGGGTCGCAGCGCCGGGGTAGCTCGCGCGCAAAAGGCGCCAGCCGGCCGGAAGCGCCGTCGTGAAGAGCCGCGCCCGCGCGCGCAACAGGCCGAGGAAGCCCGTCGTGGTCGCGGGGAGGAGGCGGTCGGTCGTCGCGCCGTCGCCGATCTGGCCGTAATTATTGCGCTCCCAACATTTGACGCCGCCGGCATTGGTGACGGCGCACGTATGCTCATAGCCCGCCGCCAGCGTCGCCTGGCCCGCGCCGAGGGCTTTCAACGGCGCCGCGCCCAATGACGTCGCATTGTCGGCGAAGGTCACGCTGCCGGTCGCCGCGCCGCCGCCGAGCGCGTCGACTTCCGCCGTCATCAAGACCGCCTGCCCGACGCGGGTCGGGCTCGCGGTGACGAGTTGCGTGCGGGTGACGCTTTGAGCCAGGGCGGGAAAAGCCAGCAAGACCGCGAACGCGCCCGCCGTCAGGCGCGTCGATGCGAATGAAAACAACATATGTCCCCCTCGAAAAAACGACAAAACCGATCTGATCGGAATTTGGCCAATCGCTCAGGTCAAGGTGTGGCGCATGCGGCTAATTGTCCTCTGCGGCCCCGCCGGCCTCCCCCTCCGCCGCCATCGCCCGGAAAAAGGCCGCAGGCTCGACGACGCCCGCGAAGAGCGGGTCGTCCGGACGCTGCGGCCGGGCGCGCGCAAGGTTGCGCAGCGTCTCGTCGCTCGCCACGCGGCGCGGCGCGAGGCGGCGGCGTTTCGCGATCATCCGGCGCTCCGCCTCCAGCGCGCGCAGAAGCCGCGCCTCCATGACGGTGAGGGACGCGGTGGAGGCGTCCGGCGTTTCGAAGGGCGCCTCGACGCCGGGGGAGGGGCCGGGCGGCGGCTCCGCTTCTTCCTCGCCGGCGGAAAATTGCGCCAGCCGGCTTTGCGCCGCAACGCGCCAGCCGAGCGCCAGCGCCCCGGCGCGGCGCGGCCAGGCGAGCGGGCCGCCGCGGCAATGGTCGCATTTGCCGCAGGGCGCGCTCTCCTCGCCGAATTCCGCGAGCAGGGTCTGGAAACGGCAGGCGGGCGTCGCGCAGAGCCGGGCCATGGCCTTGCGGCGCGCGTAATCTCCCGCCGCCGCTTCATTGTCCGCCGCGCTCGCCGGCGTGCGCCAGCGCAGCGCCAGCTCGCGCGGATCGAACAGGGCGAGCGCCCGCGCCGGCGCCCCGTCGCGCCCCGCGCGGCCGATCTCCTGATAATAGCCCTCGATGGACGTCGGCAGATCGGCGTGCGCGACGAAGCGCACGTCCGGCTTGTCCACCCCCATGCCGAAGGCGATGGTCGCCACCATGACGACGCCCGGCCGGGCGAAAAAGGCGTCCTGATGGGCGGCGCGCGTATGGGCGTCGAGGCCGGCGTGATAGGGCAGGGCGTCGAACCCCATGCGGGCGAGGCCCGCGGCGAGCGCATCCGTCATGCGGCGCGAATTGCAGTAGACAATCCCGCTTTCCTTGTCCCTCCCGATGAAATTCATGATCTGCCGCAGGCCCGGCCGCTTGCGGGCGAAGGCGAGCGAGAGGTTTGGCCGCGCGAAAGAGCGGACGAAGACTTCCGGCTCCCGCGAGAAAAGGCTGCGGCGGATGTCGTCGCGCGTGCGCGGCCCGGCCGTCGCGGTGACGGCGAGCACCGGCGCGCCGAGCCCGCGCGCGATGTCGCCGAGGCCCCGGTAGTCGGGGCGGAATTCATGGCCCCAATGCGAGACGCAATGCGCTTCGTCCACCGCGAACAGCGTGACGCGGTTTTTGCGCAGCAAATTCTGCATCCCCTCCTGCGCGAGCCGCTCCGGCGCGGCGTAGAGCAGCCGCGCCCGCCCAGTGGAGACGGCCTCGAAAGCCGCGCGCGCTTCGTCGTCGTCCTGCGCGGAGTGGAGCGCGACGGCGGGCAGGCCCTTGTCGTCGAGCGCCCGCAACTGGTCGCGCATCAGGGCGATGAGCGGCGAGGCGACGACGACGAGGCCCGGCCCCGCCGCGGCGGGGAGCTGATACAGGAGCGACTTGCCGGAGCCGGTCGGCATGACGGCGAGGGCGTCGCGGCCCGCGAGCACGGCCTCGATCGGCTCCGCCTGGCCGGGCAGGAAGTCCGGGTAGCCAAAAATGCTGCGCAGCAATTCATGCGCTCCGGCGCGCGCGCCGCCGCTCACGAAAGGCCCTTTTCGAGGAGCGCGGCCGCGATCTCGCGCCACTCGTCCGCCAACGCGCCCCTATGCGGCGGCCGCCCGGCGCGGCGATACCAGTAGCCCGCGTTCCACTGGTCGCCTTCCTTGCGGTGGAGATAGGCGTGGACCCACATGCCGTCGCGGTCCGACAGCGCGTCGACGCATTTGTGCGCGGCGTCCCAATCTCCCCGCGCGTCGAGCCAGAGGGCGCGCAGCGGAGCCGTTGCGGGGGGATCGCCGCCGGCGTCGACCGAGGCGAGGAAGTCGGAGAGTGAAAGCGTCACGGGCGGCCTCTCATCAGGCGCCCATATCTTGCGACAGCTCAGGCGCCGAAGAAAACATATTCCGAATAGGAGAGGTCTCCCGGCCGGGGGGCGTTCGGGCCGCGGAAATATTTCGGGCCGCGATCGGGAAAGAAGCGCCCGGCGAGCCCCGCGATGGGGCCGTTGGCGTCCGCGACGCAGAGCGCGTCGCCGAGGCGCAGCATCCGGCGTCCCAGGGCGCCGGCGATTTTGGGCAGATCGGCGACGTCGCGGCAATAGACGATCTGCCGGGCGCGCACGACGCCCATCATGATTTTCTTCTGAAGGACGAGGGGATAGGCCGCGCCGCCGCTGACGCAGATCAGCGAGACGCAATCGAGCGCCGCATGTTCTTCCAGAATCCGGCGTTCGGCCGGGCGGAGCGCGGCGGCCTCCGGCAGGCCCGGGTCGAAGTCGAGGGCGCGGTCCCCGGGCGCGACGCGGCTGAAGGCGGGAAAGAAAACGATCTGCCCTTCGCAATAGCGCCGGAAACCGTAGCCGGCGGCGACCCCCCAGGTCTCCTCGGTCGGCGAGACATTGGTGAAGGTGACGCCCTTGTGACGGAAGGCGGCGAAGGCGAGTCGCGGCGCATAGCTGCGGTAGGCGGGATCGACGCACCAGCTCGAGAGATTGCAGCGCAGTTCCGATCCCGCGCCCTCCCCGTGGCGGGAGAAGATCATGAGCATCACCCCGACAATGTCGCCGGACCGCGCCAGCGCATAGCCGAATTTCGGATAGCCCTCGATCGCCGGACGCGCGGCGAGGCGGGCGAGCCCGCGCTCCCAGTAGGCCCTGGAGCGCACCGGGAAGCCCCGGCACAGGCAGGAGGCGACCCCGTCGAGGTCGCTTTCCTCGATCAGCCGACAGGTCAGGTTTTCACCCAGGCCGCCCAGCGCCGCCATTCGACATCCCCCTCTTCGACGCGCCGCGCCTCGACGCGTCCCGACAAGCTGGACAATAGTCTGTTCCCTGGGAGAGCAATATTTTAATCAGTCGTTTACGTTAATCGCCGGCGCGCGTGGGGTCCGACAAAAGACAGAAGGCGGAAGGGTCCACGCCGCGTTTGCGGCGGCACAGGACGACGAGGAAGACCGCGGCCGGCGCGGCGACGAGCGCCCATCCGAGCGCGGCGCCCATGGAGCCGAGGATCACCGAGAGGCCCGCGGAAAGCGCGATCCGTCCCGCCGTGGCGGCCGCGGCGATGCGGGAGTAGAGCTTTTCGAGTCCTGTGAGCAGCAGCACGCCCGGCGCGAGGCCGCACATGGCGACCGTGAAGGTCGCCACGGACAGAAGGACGAGCGTTGGATAGGCCTCGGCGAAGCGCGCGCCGAAGGCCGAGAGTATGACGCGCCCGAACAGGACGACGGCCGCGAGCGCCGGCGCCGCGAGCGCCAGGGCGACCGCCGCGATGGCGCGGAACATGTTCTGAAGCTCCCGGATGCGACCCGAGAAATAGAGGTTAGCGCCATGGGCGGCCGCATAGGCGCCGAGCCCGCTGACCAGCATGAGAAACACGCCCGCGATACGCGCCGCGACGAAATACTCGCCCGCGGCCACGGGCGAGGCGAGGGCGCCGATCAGCATGACGTCAGCGTGCTGACTCGCCGCTTCGATCACGGCCGAAAGCCACATCGCGCCTGCGCGGTTTCGCCATTCAGCGCGCGTGCGCGCATCGAGGCGCGCCGCCCCCGCGCGCGGCAATGCCCGGCGGGCCGTCGCGGATTGGAAAAGCGCGGCGGCTCCCATCCCGGCCGCCGCGATCCAGAAGAAGCCCGCCGCCGTTAGCCCCGCGGCTGTGGCGGCCGCCGCTGTTCCGGCGAGCAGCGCGAGCCGCCATGTCGCCTCGCGATGGCTCTCCGAGACGAGGAAGCCCGCGACGACGCGGCTCGAACTGGATGAATAGGCGAGCGCCCCCTGCATGAACAGGAAGGCCGCCCCGGCGCGGGCCGTCTCCGCCGGCATCCCCAAGATCCGCCCGCCGAACAGGACGACCGCGAGCGCGCCCGCCGCGGCGCCGAGCAACGCCAGTCGCCAGCCATGGGCGTAGGCGGCGCATGCCCGCGCGTCGTCGCCTTGTCCACGATATTCGCCCCAGGAGCGCGAGATGAGCGTGTCCTGGCCGAGCGCCGCCGCGACGGCGAGAATCGACAGGGCGCTGAACCACATGGCGAGTCGCCCGAATTCCTCCGGCGCCATGGCGCGGGCCGCGAGAGTGAAGACGGCGATGTTGAGCAGCGCGCCCGAGGCTCTGAGGCCGAGCGCGGCCGCCGGCCCGGCGAGGGCGCGACGAGCGCGCAATAAGGCCGGCGCTGCGGAAAGGAAGGAGGCGAGAGAAGCGGCCAAGCGACGGTTCGGGAGGCTTTTCGGGAAACCGACCCATAATCTCGCCCGGGCCGGCGCGCCACCGGCGTCTCGAATCGCGGTTTACGGAATAAGTTGACAGGGGCCGCCGCCTCGGCCATTTGCGCGGCGCAATACGCGAGGCCCGATGATCCCCAGCCCCTGCAACAAGATCTGCACGCTCAATGAAAAGAACGTCTGCGTCGGCTGCGGCCGCACGCGCAACGAGATCGCGAGCTGGACGCAGCTCTCCGAGGGCGAGAAGAAACGCGTCGTCAGTCTCGCGAAGGAGCGGCTCGCGACGCTCGAGGGCGCGCCGGGAGCGGCGCGCAAATAGCGTTCGGCAAGAGAACTGCTGCGCCGCAAAAAGACCGGCCCTCGCGGACCGGCCTTTTCGGGCGTCTATGGCGCTCAGAGTTTTTCGAGCGTCGATTCTGCGCTGGAGACCGTCGCAACGCTCGAATTCTCCTCGACGTTGATCCATTCGACGACGCCGTCCCTGACGACCGCCGAATAGCGCTTGCCGCGCACGCCGAGGCCGAAGTCCGTGAGATCGAGATCGAGGCCCATGGCCTTCGCCAGAACGGCTGAGCCGTCCGCGAGGCCGTCGATCTTGCCGGCCGCGCCGCGCTCCTTGAGCCAGGCGTCGAGGGTGAAGACGTCGTTGACGGCGGTCACCGCCACGGCGTCGACGCCCTTGGACTTGATCGCGTCATAATGCGCGAGAAAGCCCGGCAGGTGCTTGGCGTGGCATGTCGGCGTGAAGGCGCCGGGCACCGAGAAGAGCGCGATCTTGCGGCCCTTGAAATAGTCCGAGGTTTTGATCGGTTCGGGGCCGTTCTTGCCCATGACGGTGACGGTAACATCCGGAATTCTGTCGCCAGCTTTGATGGTCATATGCCTCGTCTCGCTGAGGGTCGGGTGGAAGCGCTATCCTCCTATATAGCGCGTTTTCCTTTTCCGTCGCCTTGGCGGGCGCCGCTTTTCCTGTGAGTTGTCACGATCTGGCGAAATTGTCGCTGCGATCTCGGGCGCTTGTGAGCGGGCGCGCGGCGATGCAACATGCGCGCCTGCGACTCGAAACGCGAGCGCGCTCTTCCTCGGAGGTTGGGAGACATGTCGAATACCGAAACGCCCGAAAGCGGCCCGGCGCCCGCCGCCTGGGTCTGGAGTCAGTATCGCGGCGAACTGCCCGCGGGGCCGACTCCGGCCGAAACGCCCGCCTCGGCGCCGGCCGGAGCGCCTGCGGCCGCGCCCGCGGCGACTCCGGCGACCCCGCCCGCCGGAAGTCACGGCGCGATCGGGCTTGGAGTCGCGGCGGCGGTGATCGTCATTGCAGGTTTGACGTGGTTGTTCACGACCAGAACCGCCTCTGGCCCATCCGAATCCGCCGCGCCGCCCCCCGCCGAAGCCCCGGCCCCCGCTCCTCCCGAGACGAAGAGCGAAGCGCCGCCGGCCCCCGCCGCCGAGGCGCCCGCAACGCAGCCGCCCGCGGCCGCCGCGCCCGCGCCGGCCCCGGAACGCCCGAAAAAGAAGAAGAAACACAAACGGGAAGACTAAGCTCCCGAACAGGCGGCGGCGCTCCGGCTCGCCGCCGCTCTTTCAGATGTTCTCACGTCCGCCAGGGGTGTTCGGGGAGATCGCAGACGCCGAGCGTCGCAACCCCGGCCTGCGCCACCGCGTGGTCGTTCTCAACGGACGAACCGCTCACCCCGACGGCGCCGATCATCACCCCATTCTTGTCGACGATCGGCAGGCCGCCGGGGAAAGTGATGAGGCCGTCATTGGAGTGTTCGATGCCGTAAAGCGGCCCGCCGGGCTGCGAGAGCTTGCCGATCTGGCCCGTCGGCATCCCGAAGAAGACGGCCGTCTTCGCCTTCTTCATCGAAATGTCGATGCTGCCGACCCAGGCGTCGTCCATGCGGTAGAAGGCCTTCAGCACGCCGCCCGAGTCGACGACGGCGATGCACATCTGCGTCTTGAGTTCGAGCGCCTTCTCGCGCGCCGCAACGATGGCCTTTTCGGCCTGTTCAATGGTGACATGCATGGAAACGACCTCCCTCTTCCCCGTCTACGGCCAAGGCGGCGAGACGAGAGATAGGGCGCGCTCCGGCTATTTTGAGGCCGCCTCGACCGCCTTCGACGCCAGCGCCTTCGCGTCCGCCGAATGCCATGCCGCCGGGCCGTTCATCAGGCCGATCTGGCAGCCCTCGGGGTCCACCAGCATCGTCACCGGCAGGCCCAGCGCCTTGCCGGCCTGTTTCAACTCGAAGAAAATGTTGGCCTTGGGATCCGCATAGAGCGTCAGCGCCTTGACGCCCGTCTCCTCGAAGAATTTCTTCGGCCGCTCGAGGCGTGAAGTGTCGATGTTCACTGTGACGACCTGGAATTTTTCGGAGCCGAGCTCCGCCTGAAGCTTGTCCAACTCGGGCATTTCCGCGCGGCAGGGCACGCACCAAGTCGCCCAGACGTTGAGGAGCAGCGTCTTGCCCTTGAAGGCCGCGAGCGAGACGGACTTGCCCTCGGGGTCGTTGAAAGCGAAGTCGGGAAGCTTCTCCGGCTTCTTGGAAATAGTCATCGCCGCGACCTCGCCATGGGCGAGATCCTTAACGGCTTCTGCGATCTTCGCGCCGGCCGCGCAGTCTTCGGCGCGCGCTTCCTTGCCGCCCGGACCGCCCGCGTATAGAAACCCGGCGCCCGCCGCTGCAAGGATAATGGTCGCGAGGCGACGCGGGAAGGCGGGCTCTTTCATCAGGCGCAGGCTCCGGGGATAAAATGACGAGCAAGATATGGGGCGGGCGCTTTCAGAGCGCAACCGACGCCGTTCTGGAAGCGATCAACGTCTCCATCGATTTCGACAAGCGCCTCGGGCCGCAAGACATCCGCGGCTCGCTCGCCCATGTCGCCATGCTGGCCAAGCAGGGGATCGTCGCGCCGGAAGACGCGGCGAAGATCACGGAAGGGCTGACGCGGATCGCGGGCGAGATCGAACGCGGCGAATTCAAATTCTCCCGCGCGCTCGAAGACATTCACATGAACGCCGAGTCGCGCCTCGCCGAACTGATCGGCCCCGCGGCCGGGCGCCTGCACACGGCGCGTTCGCGCAACGATCAGGTGGCGACCGATTTCCGTCTCTATGTCCGCGACGAGATCGACGCGCTCGACGCGCAACTCGCGGATTTGCAACTCGCGCTGGCCGAGCGGGCGATGGCGGAGGCGGGCAGCGTCATGCCCGGCTTCACCCACCTTCAATCCGCGCAGCCGGTCACCTTCGGCCACCATCTGCTGGCCTACGTCGAGATGATCGGCCGCGACCGAGGCCGCTTCCGCGACGCCCGCGCGCGGCTCAACGAATGTCCGCTCGGCGCCGCCGCGCTCGCGGGCACCTCCTTCCCCATCGACCGCCGGATGACCGCCGCCGCGCTCGGGTTCGACCGGCCGACCGCCAATTCGCTCGACAGCGTCTCCGACCGCGACTTCGTGCTGGAGACGCTCGCGGCGGCCGCGATCTGCGCCACGCATCTGTCGCGCTTCGCGGAAGAGATCGTTCTGTGGACGACGCCGCAGTTTGCGTTCATTTCGCTCTCGGACAAATTCACCACCGGCTCCTCGATCATGCCGCAGAAGCGCAACCCGGACGCGGCGGAGCTGGTGCGCGGAAAATCCGGCCGCATCATCGGCGCGCTTCAGGCGCTGCTCATCGTCATGAAGGGCCTGCCGCTCGCCTATTCCAAGGACATGCAGGAGGACAAGGAAGGCGCCTTCGACGCGCTCGACTCGCTCTCCCTCTGCATCGCCGCCATGGCCGGCATGGTCCGCGACATGACGGTGAACCGCGACCGCATGAAGGCGGCCGCGGGCGCCGGATTCTCGACCGCGACCGATCTCGCCGACTGGCTGGTGCGCAGGCTGGGGATGCCGTTCCGGGAGGCGCATCACGTCACCGGCCGCGTGGTGGCGCTGGCCGAAGGCAAGGGGGTCGGGCTCGAAGACCTCGCCCTCGCCGATCTCCAGAGCGTCGAGCCGCGCATCTGCGCGGACGTGTTCGACGTGCTCGGCGTCGAGAAATCGGTCGAGAGCCGCACGAGCTATGGCGGCGCGGCGCCAGAAAACGTGCGCCGCGCCGCGCAAAGCTGGCTCGATTGTCTGAAAGGTTCGAAATGAGCAAGGACGCCCCGCAGCTCTATCTCGCGACCCCGCCGCTCGCCGGGGCGCGCGATTTCCTGCCGGCTTTGACGCGCGCTCTGTCGGCGGGCGACGTCGCCTCGCTCCTCATCCGTCTCGCGGGAGACGACCCGCGCAGGAACGAGGAAACCGTCCGCGCGCTCGCGCCCGCGGCGCAGGAGAAGGGCGTCGCGGTTCTCGTGGACGGGGCGCCGTCCTTGGCGCTGCGCGCGCGGGCGGATGGCGCGCATATCGAGGGCGCGGGCGCCGAGCTGACCGAGGCCGTTCAGAAGCTGTCGCCGAAATATATCGTCGGCGCCGGTGGGCTGGAGCTGCGCGACGACGCCATGCGCGCGGGCGAGGCCGGCGCCGATTACGTGCTCTTCGAGGGCGGGGATCTCGAAGCGCTCACGGAGCGCGTGGCCTGGTGGGCGGAACTCTTCAACACGCCCTGCGTCGCGCGCGCCTCGCGCCTAGCGGACGTCGCGCCGCTCGCGCGGGCGGGCGTGGATTTCGTGCTGCTCGACGACGCGGTCTGGTCCGACCCGCGCGGCCCCGAGGCGGCGGTCGCGCAGGCCCTGAAAGAGCTGGAGGAAGCGAGGACATGATCCGCCGTCTCCTCGCGCTCCTCGCGCTCGTCTCCCTCTTGGCGCCCGCTCTCGCCGCGTCGGCCGAGGCGCCCGCGCGCGATCTCGCCTTCGGCGCTTATCAGCGCGGCGACTATCGCGCGGCCATGACGGAGGCGAAGAAGCGCATCGAGGCCAATCCGCAAGACGCCGCCGCCTACACGCTCATCGGCCGCATGTATCTGGAGGGCTCGGGCGTCAAACGCGACATGAAGCAGGCGATGGACTGGTTCCGTCGCGGCGCGGACGCGGGCGACGCGGAGGCCGCCTATCTCTACGGCGTCGCGACGCTGGAAGGCATCGATACGCCCAAGGACCGCGCTCGCGCCCGCGCCTATTTGGAAAAGGCGGCCGCGAGGGAGCATCCCGCCGCGCTGCATCTTCTGGGCGAAATCGCGCTGGAGAACGAGGGCCGCGATCCGGACTTCGGGAAGGCCCTCGGTTATTTCGAGCGCGCGTCGAAAGCGGGCAGCGCCGACGCGGACTATGCGCTGGGCGTTCTCTACAGGACCGGCAAGGGCGTCGCGAAGGACGAAAAACTGGCGGCCGATTGGTTCAAGCGCGCCGCTGACGCGGGCCTCGCGCCCGCGATGGTGGAATACGCCATCATGCAGTTCAACGGCCTGGGCGTCGAACGCGACCGGGCGGCGGCGGTCGATTTGCTGCGCAAGGCGGCGCTCAAGGGCAACGCCGTGGCGCAGAACCGGCTCGCGCATCTTTACGCCGAGGGGCTCGGCGTCGAGGTCGACCTGGCCAAGGCGAAGGAGTGGCGCGACAAGGCGAAAGCGCAAGGGCTCGCCGATCCCTCGCTCGATTTCCTCTCGAACGCGCCCGCGCCGCACAAGCCTGCGGACGCCGCGGCGCCGGCCGCGAAATGAGCGCGCGGCGGGGAAGTCTCGCGGCGCGATGGACGAGCGCGCTCCTCCGCCGTTTCGTCAAGCCGCGGCTCCTCGCGATGATTCCGCGGATCCTGCGCCTTCAGGCCTTCGTGGAGCGGCGCGCGCCCGAACGGCGGGCGCCTTTCGCGCCCGAGCTTCCGGGCGACTGGATCCCGGCGATGGGGACGCCGGTCGGCGCGACGCTTGTCTATCTTTACGGCGGCGCCTTTCTCGTCGGCTCGCCGCCCCTCTTTCGCTTCATCTCGCGGTCCTTCGCCCGCGCGGGGTTCGACGTCTTCACGCCGCGTTACCGGCTCGCGCCCGAGCATCCTTTTCCGGCCGCGCTCGACGACGCGCTCGCCGCCTATCGGGCGCTCCTCGCCGCGCGGCCGGGACCGGTCGTGCTCGCAGGCGACTCCGCCGGCGGCGGCCTCGCGGTGTCGCTGATGCTGCGCGCGCAGGAAGAGGGCCTGCCGCTCCCTAAAGCCGCGGCGCTCTTTTCCCCCTGGACCGACCTCGCCGTCGCCGGCCCCTCGGCGCGCGCCAATGAGGAGAGCGACGCCCTGTTCGCCCGGCGCACGATTCTGTCGGGCGCCCGCGCGGTTCTGGGGCGCGCGGGCGCGCGCGACCCGCTCGCCTCGCCCGTCTACGCCGATCTTTCCGGCCTGCCGCCGCTCGTCGTCCACGCCGGCGAGCAGGAGGCGCTGCGCGACGACGCGACGCGGCTCGTCGACAATGCGCGGGCGGCCGGCGTGGAGGCCGAGCTGGAACTGTGGCCGGACGTTCCCCACGCCTGGCAATGGATGGGTTTCATCCCGGAGGCGCGGGAATCGCGCCGGAAGGCGATCGCCTTTCTCGAGCGGAAGCTCGCGGCCGCGCGGCCGGCCTGACCGGACCGTCGCGCCGCCTCAGTCCATTTTGCCGCAAACCGGCTGATCGCATCTGCGCGCATTGGCGATGATGTCGCGCAGGGATTTCGCGCCGGGCCAGCCGAGGATCGCCACGCCGGCGATGATGAAGGACGGCGTCATGGCGAGCCCCAGCGCCTCCGCGAGCCGCGTTTGGCGGAGGATGACGTCGCCGACCGTTTCGCTGTCGGCCGACTCCTCGGCCTTGGCGGCGTCGAGGCCCATGGCGCGAACGACGGCGAGCGCGGTCCGCCCGTTCGCGCCGCCGCGCGCGGCGTACATTTTCAGGTGGAAGTCATAGGCCTTCGCTGGGCCGTAAAGCCGCAGCACGGATTGCTGAACCTTCGCGGCCTGCACCGAGCCGATGGAAAGGATGGCGTCGTTGACGAGGCCCAGACGCAAATTACGGTCGCTTGCCGCAATTGCCGCGATTTCGCGGGCCGCCTTTCGGCAGAAGGCGCAATTATAGTCGAAGAATTCGTAGAGGATGACGTCCCCGTCGCGCCTTCCCTCCCAGATCACGCCGGGAAGGGACGCCGGATCGAGTTCGGCGGGGATGCGGAAATTGCGTAGCGGCTCGCCCGTTTCGCCGCGCAGCGCGAAAGCGGAATCGTCCTCGGCGCGGACCGGCGAGGCGTCGATGAAGGGCAGAGCGGCGAGCCCCCCGAGCGTCGCGCGGCGGGTCAGGAGACCGTTTTCCTTTTTCAATGGTCGTTCCGATGCTGGGAGGAGGCGCGGGGGGTTCACCCCCATGGGCCCGGTCTTGGCGGGTCGAGAGGATGGCGACCGTCCTGCGGCAGGAATGAGGCTTCGGCTCCTCCGGGCGGCTCGATCGACTCAGCTGCGGCCTCGTCCGCGATCGGCGGGGCAGATTCGATCGGGCCGATGTCCCGTCCGCCCCCAAAGGCGATCAGGGCCTTCACCCGCTCGTCGACGCTGGGATGGGTCGAAAACCAGCCGGATTCCTGAACCTGGGCCGGGCTCTCGATGAAAAAGGCGTGCATGCGGGAGGGCATGCCGGGAATGACCGAATGCGCCTCGATCTTGCGCAGCGCCGAGATCATGGCGTCCGGGTTCTTGGTCAATTCCACCGATCCGGCGTCCGCGAGATATTCCCGCGAGCGGGAGAGCGCGAAGCGGATCAGCACGGAGGCTCCCCAGCTCAGGGCGATGATGAGCAGCGCGATCAAGATCGCGAGGCCGGCGCCTCCCTCGCGGCGCTGGTCCTCGCGGGTCGAGGGACGATGCGGCGAGAAGCCGAAGGGGAAATTCCAGCGGCGGATGGTCAAATCCGCCGCGAAGGCGAAAATCCCCGCGAAGATCACCGCGATCACCATGAGCTGCACGTCGCGGTTGCGGATATGGGTCAGCTCATGGGCGAGCACCGCCTCTATCTCGGGGTCCGTCAGCTCCACCAGCAGGCCGCGCGTCACGGCGATCTTGTATTGCCCCTCCTTCAGCCCGGAGGCGTAGGCGTTGAGCGCGTCGCTGTCGATGATCTGCAAGGCCGGGATCGGGACGCCGCGAGAGATGCAGAGATTTTCGAGGAGGTTGTAGAGCCGCGGCGATTCGGCGCGGGAGACGGCGTGGGCGCCGGTGGCGAAGTCGATCATCCGCTGATGGAAAAGATAGGCGACGGCGAACCAGGCGCCCGCCGCGCCGACGCCGGCCGGCCAGCCGCGAGCGAGATCCGCGAGCGCGCGGGCGAGGATTTTGTCGAAGGGCGCGCCCGGCGGCGCCTCGAAGGCCTCGATCAGCAGCGCAAAAGAGAACATCAGCGCCAGGAGCAGCGCCACGAAGCCTGCGAGCAGGAAGGCCGAGCGCAGCCGGTTGGCGCGGATGTGGGTGTAAAGGCCATAGGCTTTGAACATGAGCGATCCTGCGAGAGGTGCGCCGGATCTCTCCGGTCATCGCGCGCGAGGCGAAGCGTTCCGGCGAAGCCGACGCCGCCCCTCGATTGCCGCGCCGCTTGCGCGCCGCGCAATGACGGGGCTGGTCGATCGATTAAAACTGAACCTTCGGCGCCGTTTCGACCGCCTTTTGCTCCGTCTCGCCGAGCTCGAAATAATCGAGCGGCTGGAAGCCGAAGCGCTCGGCGAGGAGGAAGCCGGGAAACCCTTCGCGCGCGGCGTTGTATTCCGCGACGGCGTTGTTGAGAAAGCGGCGGGCCGCCGAAATCTTGTTCTCGACGTCCGAGAGTTCGGTCTGAAGCTGCTGGAAGTTCTGGTTCGCCTTGAGATCCGGATAGGCTTCCGAGAGCGCGATGAGGCGCGAGAGCGCGCCGGTGAGCGCCCCCTCGGCCGCGCCCTGCGCATTGGGGCCTGCGGCGGCGACGGCGGCGTTGCGCGCCTTGATCACGTCCTCGAGCGTCGTCTTCTCGTGCGTCGCGTAGCCCTTCACAGTCTCGACCAGATTGGGCACGAGATCGTGGCGCTGCTTGAGCTGCACCGAGATGTCCGAGAACGCCTGCCGGGAGCGCTGGCGAAGGTTGACGAGACCGTTGTAGACGCCGACGAGCCACATCGCGACGAGGGCCACGAGGCCCAGAAATGCCAGAAACGCCATAGCGCAATCCCCTTCCTCGGCGGCCCACCCGAAACGCGCCCGAACCGGCGCGTATGTTAGCCGTCCTCGTGCTTCAGGCAAAGGCGGGTCCATTTGACGGAAAGCCCGGCCGCGCCTATCTCTTTGCAGACGTCATCCTCGCTCGCCCACGGCGACGAAACCGAAGAAGAAACAGCGATGGCTCTTCTGCCGATCATCACCCTTCCCGATCCGCGGCTGCGGCAGGTTTCCACGCCCGTGGAACGGATCGACGGCGATATCCAGCGTCTGCTCGACGACATGCTCGAGACGATGTACGACGCGCCCGGCATCGGCCTCGCGGCCATTCAGGTCGCCGTCGCAAAGCGCATCGTCGTCGTTGACATCGGCAAGACGGAAGAGGAGCGCAAGCCGCTCTTTCTCATCAATCCCGAGATCGTCTGGGCGTCCGAGGAGCTTTCCTCCTACAATGAGGGCTGCCTCTCGGTGCCTGATTATTTCGACGAGGTGAAGCGGCCTGCGATGGTGCGCGTCCGTCATCTCGACCGCACGGGCGAGACGCGGGAGTTCGACGCGGCCGGCCTGCTCGCCACCGTGGTGCAGCACGAACTGGAGCATCTCGAAGGCGGGCTCTTCATTGACAATCTCTCGCGCCTGAAGCGCGAGCGGGTGGTGAAGAAATTCACGAAGGCCGCCCGGTTCGAGGAGATCGCGTCGCAGCGCCGCGCCGAGGCCGCCCGCCAGTCCGAAGAAGCCGGGGCCTGACGGTTGCGTCTGATTTTCATGGGCACGCCGGAGTTTGCGACGGCGCTGCTGAAAGAGATTTGCGCCCGCGGCCATGAGGTCGCGGCCGTCTACACCCAGCCGCCGCGTCCCGCCGGGCGCGGCATGGCGGAAAAGAAATCCAGCGTTCACCAATTCGCCGAGAGCCGGGGCCTGCCTGTTCGCACGCCGAAAAGCCTGCGCTCGCCCGAGGAGCAGGAGGCGTTCCGCGCGCTCGGCCCGGATGTCGCGGTAGTCGCGGCCTACGGTCTGCTGCTGCCGCAGCCAATTCTCGACGCGCCGACCTACGGCTGCCTCAATCTCCACGGTTCGCTGCTGCCCCGCTGGCGCGGCGCGGCGCCGATCCAGCGCGCCATCATGGCGGGCGATCGGGAGAGCGGCGTCGAGGTGATGAAAATGGACGCCGGGCTCGACACCGGGCCGGTCGCTTTGAGCGCGCGGACGCCCATCGGGCCGGACATGACTGCCGGGGAGCTGCACGACCGCCTCGCCGCGCTCGGCGCGCCGCTGATGGCGGAGGCGCTCGATCTTCTCGCAAAGGGAGAGCTGCGCTTCACGCCCCAATGCGAGGACGGCGCCTGCTACGCGCAGAAGATCGACAAGGCCGAGGGGCGGATCGACTGGCGCCGGCCGGCGCAGGCGCTTCACGACCACGTCCGCGGCCTCGCGCCCTTCCCCGGCGCTTTTTTCGAGGCCGACCTCGGCCATGGCGTCGAGCGCGTGAAGGCGCTGAAAACGCGGCTGGAAGAGGGCAAGGGCGCGCCGGGAACGGTTCTCGACGACGCGGGCCTCGTCGCCTGCGGCGAGGGCGCGCTGCGTCTGCTGCGGGTCCAGCGCGCCGGCAAGGGCGAGATGGGGATCGAGGAATTTTTGCGCGGGCGCAAGATGGCGAAGGGCGCCGTCCTGACCTGATGGCCCGCTACGCGCTCACTATCGAATATGACGGCGGGCCTTTCGTCGGCTGGCAGCGGCAGGCGAATGGCGTCTCCGTCCAGCAGCGGCTGGAGGAAGCGGTCCTCGCCATAAATGGCGCGCGCGCCGTCATCCACGGCGCCGGGCGCACCGACGCGGGCGTCCATGCGCTGGGGCAGGTCGCCCATGTCGATCTCCTGCGCGAGTGGCGGCCGGACCGGCTGCGCGACGCGCTCAACGCGCATCTCAAGCCCGATCCGATCGCGGTCATCGCCGCGCGCGCCGTCGACGAAACATTCGAAGCGCGCTTCTCGGCGATCCGCCGCCATTATCGCTACCTCATCGACAATCGCCGCGCGCCGCTCACGGTCACGCTCGGGCGCGCCTGGCACGTCAAGCGCCCGCTCGACGCGCAGGCCATGCATGCGGCGGCGCAGCGGCTCGTCGGGCGGCATGATTTCACGACCTTCCGCGCCTCGGAGTGCCAGGCCAATTCGCCGGTGCGAACGCTGGAGCGGCTAGACGTTCGCCGCGAGGGCGACCGTATCGAGATCGTGACTTGCGCCCGCTCGTTTTTGCACAATCAGGTGCGCTCCATGGCCGGTTCGCTGGAGCATGTCGGGTCCGGCAAATGGAGCGCCGACGATCTCGCGGCCGCCCTCGCGTCAAGAGACCGCGCGCGCTGCGGACAGGTCGCGCCGCCGCACGGTCTCTATCTCGTCGCCGTCGATTATTGATTCACGGACGCCGGGGCGTTCGCGCCTGCGTCGGGCGGCGCGGCGTCGTCTCTAGCGGCGTCCTTCGGCGTTGCAGAGGCGTCGGGTTTCCCGGCCGCCGGCGGTTCGTTCGCCTTCTTGGCGACGGCCTTGTGCGCGGCGACGGATTTCTCCTTCGCGAGCGCGCCATGGATCGGGATGATGCTGGCGGAAAGAACCGCGGCGAGGATGCCGTTTACGCAGGGTCGATTATTGATCATGCAATCCCCTCGAGTCGAACGCCCCCGCGCCGAATCGAAACCGGCCCGCCCCTAAACCATCAGGCCCGCCAACCGTGGAGATGTTTGGCCGCGCGGCGGGCGGCGGGAAGTTGATTTTGCGGCGGCCAAGGTCGCGATTGCGGCGATCCGCCGCGACCCGCCTCAAAGGTAAATCACGACCCGCTGAACCAGTTGTAGCCCTTGTCTTCCCAATAGCCGCCGGGGTTGTCGTTCGTCACGAAGATCTCCGCGACGAATTTCGGGTTCTTGAATCCGAGCTTCGTCGGCATGCGGACCTTCACGGGAAAACCATATTTCGTGTCGCCCGCGCGGCCGGGGAAATCCAGCGCGAGCAAGGTCTGGGGATGGAGGGCGCTCGGCATGTCGATGCTCGTCCAGTAATTGTCCGCGCAGCGAAAGCCGACGAAGCGCGCCGAAAGATCGGCCCCGATCCGTTCCAGAAACAGGCGGAAGGGAACGCCGCCCCATTTGCCGATCGCGCTCCAGCCTTCGACGCACACCTGCCGCGTGATCTGAGACGCCTGCGGCAGCTCCCGCAATTTGCGCAGCGTCCAGGGCCGCTTGTCCGCGACGAGGCCCGACAGCGCGAGGCGATAGTTCTCAGCCTCAATGACGGGGGCGAGCTTTTCCTCGTAATAGGCGTTGAAGGGGAAGGGCTCCGTAACGTCGGCCTCCGTGTAGAGCGGCGCGAGCCTGTTCGGATCGAACAGCGCCGCCTGCACGCGATCGTTGAACCGCGACATGGCGAAGAGCAGGCGATCGACGGCGTCGTCGTCCTTGAGCGTGCAGCCAGACAGCATCGTCAGCGCGCCGAGCGAAAGACCTTGCTTGAGAAAAAGGCGCCGCTCGACGCGCTTGAGCTGCGGGCGGAAATTCGTCAGCGAAATCTTGCGTCGGATCATGTTCGATCCTCCGACCGGCCCGTCGCCATGGCGCGCAGCGCATCCTCTGCGCGCAACGCCAGAGAGACATGCGCGACGAGAAACAGAACGAGCGCGGCCATGGCGAGGAAATGCACGCGCCGCGCCGTCTCGAACCCGCCCATCAGCGCGGTGAGTTGCTGAAGCTGCACCGGCTTCCAGATCGCGAAGCCGGAGAGGATTGCGACGATGGTCGAGAGGATCGCAAAGACATAGGCCGCGCGCTGGGCGCCGTTGTAACGGCCGGGCCGGCGCGCCGCGCGCCCGGCAAGAACGTCCCGCAAGTCGCGCAACGTCTCGGAAGGCCATAGCGGCGCCAGACGGCGCCGGAAATGGCCCGTCAGCGCGCCGCAAAGGAGGTAGGCGCACAGATTAGCCACAAGCAGCCACATGGCGGCGAAGTGCCAGGCGAGCGCGCCGGCGAGCCAGCCGCCGAGCGTGAAGCCCGCCGGAAACTCGAAACCGAAAAACGGCGAGGCGTTGTAGATGCGCCAGCCGCTCAGGATCATGACGATCGTCGCGAAGGCGTTGATCCAGTGGGCGAGCCGCACGAACAACGGATGGACGATTCCATCGCTGCGTTTGGCCGGAGCGGCGTCGGCGCTCATCCTTTTTTCCCTCATGTTCGCGACGCCGAAAGATAGCGTCGCGGCGAGAGAAAGCGAGCCCCGCACGAGCTTGGCCTTGGCGCGCCCGCGTTGACAGTCCGCCCGCTTTCTCTCATGACGGCCCGGCTGCTTTCATGAAACCTAGGGCGTTACATGCGTATTTTCGTGACCGGCGCGGCGGGATTCATCGGCTTTCATCTTTCCCGGCGCCTGCTCGCCCTCGGCCATACGGTCGACGGCTTCGATGGCATGACGCCCTATTACGATCCGCGGCTGAAAGAGACGCGGCGACAGATCCTCTCGGGATCCGACGGCTATCGCGACACGATCGCCATGCTCGAGGACATGTCCGCGCTCACCGAGGCCGCGGAGCGATGCGCGCCGGACGTCATCGTCCATCTCGCGGCGCAGGCGGGCGTTCGCTACAGCCTCCAGAATCCGCGCGCCTATGTCGACTCCAATCTCGTCGGAACCTTCAATGTGATGGAGATCGCGCGCACGCTCAGGCCGCGTCATCTGCTCATCGCGTCGACGAGTTCCGTCTATGGCGCGAATCCGAGCGTGCCCTTTTACGAGAGCGACTGCGCGGACCATCCGCTGACGCTTTACGCCGCGACGAAGAAGGCGAGCGAGGCGATGGCGCATTCCTACGCGCATCTGTGGTCCATCCCGACGACCATGTTCCGCTTCTTCACCGTCTACGGCCCATGGGGGCGTCCGGACATGGCGCCGCTGAAGTTCGTCGACGCCATCGAAAGCGGCCGGCCGATCGACATCTACAACCACGGAAACATGTCGCGCGACTTCACCTATGTCGACGATCTCGTCGAGGGAATCGTGCGCCTGATGGACTGCGTCCCGGAGCGCGACTCCGGCGACGAGTCGGTCTCGCCGGTCGCGCCGTTCCGCGTCGTCAATATCGGACGCGGCGCGCCGGTCCAGCTCCTCGACTTCATCGAGACGATCGAAAAGGCGCTCGGCAAGAAGGCGGCGCGCAATTATCTCGACATGCAGAAGGGCGACGTGCCGCGCACCTTCGCGTCGGCCGATCTCCTCGAAAAGCTCACGGGCTACCGACCGCAAACGCCGCTCGATCAGGGCGTGCGCGCGCTGGTCGACTGGTATCGGGAGTATCGCGCGAAGAACGGGCCGCTGCGGCTGTGACCTAGATCCAATCGGGCACGCGGTCCATGGCGATGAGATCGGCGACGCTCGGACGCGGGCGGATCACGGCGAAGCGCGCGCCGTCGACCAGCACTTCCGGGATCAGCGGGCGGGTGTTGTAGGTTCCCGCCTGCACGGCGCCATAGGCCCCCGCCGTCAGCACGGCGAGAAGTTCGCCGGGTTTCGTCTCCGGCATTTTCCGGTCGAGCGCGAGATAATCGCCGGTCTCGCACACCGGCCCGACGACGTCCGCCGTGATCTGCGCCCGATCCGTCGGCTCGCGCACCGGGACGATGTCGTGATGGGCGTCGTAGAGCGTGGGGCGCACGAGGTCGTTCATGCCCGCGTCGACGATGACGAAGGTCCTGGCTTCGCCCTGCTTCACGTAAATGACGCGGGTGATCAGCACGCCGGCGTTGCCGACGATGAGGCGCCCCGGCTCCATCACCAGCTTGCAGCCGAGCCCGTCGAAATGGCGCCGCACGATGTCGGCGTAGCGTTCGGGATGATAGGACTGCGGATCGTCCCCGTCGTGATAGGGGATGCCGAGGCCGCCGCCGAGGTCGACGTGTGAGACATGATGGCCGTCGGCGCGAAGATCCCGCACCAGTTCGGCGAGCAGGGAGAACGCCTCGTCGAAAGGTTCGAGGTCCGTGAGCTGCGAGCCGATATGCATGTCGGCGCCGGCGATCTCGACGGCCGGCAGTTTCGCGGCGCGGGCGTAAACCTCGCGGGCGCGTGAGAGCGGCACGCCGAATTTGTTCTCGGCCTTGCCAGTGGAGATCTTCTTATGGGTGCGCGCGTCGACGTCCGGATTGACGCGCAGCGCCACCGGCGCGCGCGCGCCTTTAGCGGCGGCGACGCGCGAAATCGCTTCGAGCTCGGGCTCCGACTCCACGTTGAAGCAGAAGATTCCGGCCTCCAGCGCGGCGGCGATCTCCGCCTCCGTCTTGCCGACGCCGGAATAGGTGATTTTCGATCCCGGAACACCAGCGGCGCGGGCGCGGGCGAGTTCGCCGCCCGAGACCACGTCCATTCCCGCGCCCTCTTTGGCCAACAGGCGCAGCACGGCCTGGTTGGAATTGGCCTTCATGGCGTAGCAGACCATCGCGTCGAGCCCTGAGAAGGCTTGCGAGAAGACCTGATAATGGCGCCGGATGGTCGCCGCCGAATAGCAGTAGAAGGGCGCGCCCACCTGCTCCGCGATGGCGGAAACGGCGACGTCTTCGGCGTAGAGCGCGCCGCCGCGATAATCGAAGTGATGCATCGCTTACTGGAGCAGCGGGTCGAGGAGGAAGGGATATTGATCCGGCGGCCGGTTGCCGATTGTGCCCGGAATGCGCACGGGGGCCGCTTCGGGCTCCGCCTGTCCGGGGACGGGCTTGGGGCCCGAGCGGGCGGCCGCCGCGCGCGCGGCGTCCTGCTCCGCCTTTAGCGCGGCGCCGCGCGCCTGGGTTTCTTCCGGCAACTCCAGCGGACCGCGCCGGCCGCAGCCGGAGAGGCCGCCGGCCAGCAGCGCGGCCGCGAGCAAAGAGGCGAGGATGGGTTTGCGAGGCGTCACGGGTCGGTCCGGCGATTTTTCCGGGGCGCACTATACCGATCGGCAAGGAAAAGGCGAGGCTTCTTCGCCGGCGCCCGTCAGCTCACTTTCCGCCGGAGGAGCCGGTTCGCGGCCCGCTTCGCGAGTTCGCGCAGCTGGCGTCGCGTCCGGTCGCGGCGGCAGCTTACGGCGAACTCCTGGCCGCGCCCGGTTTGAAGCTGCACGGCGACGTCGCAGACGCCGACGCGATCCGGCCAGAGCTTGTCGATCATTGGATGGTTGGCGATGGCGCAGCTGTCGGCCATCTCGAGGTCGGGCCTTTCGAGATGGGCCTTGGTCTGCGCGTAGACGAGCTGGACGCCCGGCGCCTGCGCGCGCAGCGACTCGTCGAAGGCGATCTTCCAGCAATAGCTGCGCCCTTGGCTTTCGAGCACGACCGCCATCGCGATGGGGCGGCCGTCGAGGCGCAGCGACTGGATCTTGCAGCCGCCGTCCCGCGCGAGCAGGCGGGTCGCGCTGCGAAAGAAGGTCGCCAGCGACGGCTGCGAGAGAAAGGCGCCGCGGCTGGCCTTCCAGCCCGAGGCTTCCAGCGTCATGAACTCCTCGGCGGCGGCTCGCACCTCGTCGACGGTTTCATGCGACTCGAAGGTCAGGCGTCCCATTTCCCGCAGCCGCCGCGACTGGCGGCGCAGCTCCGCGAGCTTTTTCTTGGATCCCGCCCGGGCGCAAAGGTCGTCGGCGTCGCTCCCCGGCAGGAGCGCCGCGCGCTCATAGGCTTCGAGAATGTCGACGCCGCGCCCGTCGCGCCCGGCCGCCGCCGTCAGCGCCGCATGGAAACGGCCGCCGTTCGTCACGCGCGAGAAGACGACGCCCGACGACAGGCTGCGCAATTCGATCCAATCGAGAAAGGCGGCGACGACGTCGGCGGCGGCGTCCCGGTCCACCAGCGGCGTGGCCAGCGCCGCCTGCTTGTGCAGCCAGAGCCGGATCAGGCCGTCGCCGATCAGCGGATGGGCCGGAACGATCGGAAAGAGGCCGGCCATGCGGCCGGCGCGGTCGCGCACGACGATGAAACGGGGACGGTCGCTCAGCGGAAAATGCCGCGCCGCGGAAAGCGCGAAGCCCGGCTCGTAAAAGGCGTTGGGCTCCAGCGCGCGGTTCGCGAGATCGCGCCATTCGTCCTGGGCGGCGTCCATCTGCTCGACGGAGAGTTCGCCCACTCTGAACGCGGACTTGTCGCCCTGATAATCGACGCCTGCGACGATGCGGGGCGCCGGCCGGCGGCCGGCGGGCTCCGCGTCGGATCGGCCCTGCTCGGCCATTGCGAGAGCGACGCCCTTAATGTTCAGGAACGGCCCGATCATCTTCGACAATCCCTTGCTCTGTCCCATTTTGAAGCGGAGGAGCCCCTGTACCGGAACGTTTCCGGACGGCGCGGCCCCGTCGGGGAACGGAGGTTCAAGCCGGGCGCCAGGGGCTGGCGCGCGACGGCGGGAGGCCGCCAACCCTGGCGGCGCGCGCGTCTTTACGCGGACGCCCGGGCGTGTTTAGGTCTTTTCATGAAGATGCTGCGGCTTTTCCTCATTTGGGCGGCGCTTCTCGCCTCGGCGCAGGCGCAGGCGACCGTTCGCATCACCATCGACCTCGCCCGGCAGCGGCTGACCGCCGTGCGCGGCGGCGAGACGGTGGTGTGGAAAATTTCCAGCGGCCGGCCGGGCTACGAAACCCCGACGGGCCACTACTCCGTGATGCGGATGGAGGCGGATCACCACTCCGACGAATATGAACAGGCGCCGATGCCCTATGCGATCTTCTTCTCGCCGCGGGGCCTCGCCATTCATGGGAGCTTCGAGCGCGGCCTCGGCCGACCGGCGTCGCACGGCTGCGTGCGCCTGAGCGTCGCCAACGCCCGGCGCCTTTTCGAGTGGGTCGAGGAGCAGGGCGGCGCCTCCATCGACATCGTCGGGGGCGCCCCCGGCGCGTCCGAGGCCCGACTTGCGCGCAGCGAGCGCCCGCGCCGCGGCCGCCGCGAGCGGATGTTCGAGATCGAACCTTCGGATTCCCTGCCGGACCAAGCCTATCGCTACTGAGTGGTCCCTTCGCTTACGCCTGCGGCCGCTCCATGCGTTGCGCGCGGGCAACACTTTCAACAGAATCGAACGGTCGGCGCGGCTCCGCATTTGCCGCAAGGAATATCTGCGGATATGCCTTGACTTTGTGGAATTGCCGACCGCCGAGAAAAGAGCAAGCCTTTGACGACATCGAAGACCCCCCTTCTCGACCAGATTCCGACCCCCGAAGAGCTGCGCAAGCTGCAGCCTGGCCAATTGAAGCAGGTCGCCGACGAATTGCGGCGGGAGACGATCGACGCCGTGTCGGTCACGGGCGGGCATCTCGGGGCGGGCCTCGGCGTGGTCGAGCTGACGGTTGCGCTGCACTATGTCTTCGACACGCCGCGCGACAAGATCATCTGGGACGTCGGCCACCAGACCTACCCGCACAAGATTCTCACCGGGCGCCGCGACCGCATCCGCACGCTGCGCATGGGCGGCGGCCTTTCCGGCTTCACCAAGCGCGCGGAAAGCGAATATGACGCCTTCGGCGCCGGCCATTCCTCCACGTCGATTTCGGCCGGCCTCGGCATGGCCGTGGCGCGCGACCTCTCCCACGGCGACAACCACGTCGTCGCCGTCATCGGCGACAGCTCCATGTCGGCCGGCATGGCCTATGAGGCGCTGAACAACGCCGGGGCGCTCGACTCGCGCCTCATTGTCATCCTCAACGACAACGACATGTCGATCGCGCCGCCCACCGGCGCTATGTCGGCCTATCTCGCCCGTCTCGTCTCGGGCGGCGCCTATCGCTCGATCCGCGACGCCGCCAAGCAGCTCGCCTCCCATCTGCCGCGCTTCATCTACGACAAGGCGCGCAAGGCCGAGGAGTTCTCGCGCAGCTTCATCACCGGCGGCACCATGTTCGAGGAGCTCGGCTTCTATTACGTGGGGCCGATCGACGGGCACAATCTCGACCATCTGCTGCCCGTGCTGCAGAATGTGCGCGACAAGGACGACGGCCCCGTGCTCGTCCATGTCGTGACGCAGAAAGGCAAGGGCTATGCGCCGGCCGAGGCGTCGGACGACAAATATCACGGCGTCGTGAAGTTCGACGTCGAGACCGGCAAGCAGTTCAAGCCCAAGGCCAACGCCCCGTCCTACACGGGCGTCTTCGCCAAGGCGCTGATCGCCGAGGCCGAGCATGACGACAAGATCGTCGCCATCACCGCGGCCATGCCGTCGGGCACCGGCCTCGACGCCTTCGGCAAGCATTTCCCGAACCGCACCTTCGACGTCGCCATCGCCGAGCAGCACGCCGTCACCTTCGCGGCGGGCCTCGCCTGCGAGGGCTACAAGCCCTTCTGCGCGCTCTATTCGACCTTCCTGCAGCGCGGCTACGATCAGGTCGTGCACGACGTCGCGATCCAGCATCTGCCGGTGCGTTTCGCCATCGACCGCGCCGGCCTCGTCGGCGCGGACGGTCCGACTCACGCCGGCGCCTTCGACATCGCCTATCTCGGTTGCCTGCCGGGCATGGTGGTGATGGCCGCCGCCGACGAGGCGGAGCTGATGCATATGGTGTCGACGGCGGTCGCCTATGACGACGGTCCGATCGCCTTCCGTTATCCGCGCGGCGAGGGCGTGGGCGTGGAGCTGCCCGAGCGCGGCGAACCGCTCGAGATCGGCAAGGGCCGCATTCTCCGCGAGGGATCGAAGGTCGCGCTCCTCTCGCTCGGCACGCGCCTCGCCGACGCCATGAAGGCGGCCGATGAGCTGGAGAACTACGGCGTCTCGACGACCGTCGCCGACGCCCGCTTCGCCAAGCCGGTCGACCGCGACCTCCTCCGCCGCCTCGCGGCCAATCACGAAGTTCTCATCACGATCGAGGAAGGCTCCATCGGTGGCTTCGGCTCCCAGGTCTTCCAGGCGCTTTCGGACGACGGCCTGCTCGACGGAACGCGCGGCGTGTTCAAGTTCCGCAGCATGACGCTGCCGGACGCCTATATCGACCATGACAAGCATGAGATGATGCTCGCCAAGGCGATGCTCGACTCCAAGGCTATGGTCGCCAAGGCGCTGGAACTGCTCGGCGACGAAACGGGCGCGGCGCGGGTGATGATCGCGTAAGCCGCGCGGCCGCTTACGAGGTCTCGTTGTCCCGCACCGTCAGGCGGGGATAAGGCGTCGCGCCGGGCTTCGTGAGATCGCCGGGCAGGAAATTCATGCCAGCCGAGGCGATCACCGCGGATTTTTTTGCGCTGATCCTGTTGCGGACAACCGTCGCCTCGCCGGCGCCCGCCCCGGTCGCGAGCACCACGCCATAATCGACGCCGGAAATATCATTCGCCTCGGCGCGCAGATTCTCGCGCCATCCGCCAAGCGCGATCCCGATCCAGCCCGGCCCCACGATCCTGTTGCCTGCGATGTCAGCGTTCTTTTCCGCGAGAATGCCGGTGAGCCAGAGCATCTCCGGGCCGAAGTCCGAATCCGGATGGCTCTCTTTCATCGAGACGATCGTGTTTCCCGAGATGACGGCGCCGTCGGTGCCCTTGTCGGCGTTGGCGACGGCGATGCCGGCGCCGGCGTCCTCGATGCGGTTGTCCCGAAAGACCGAGTTCTTCGCGCCGAATTCGGCGTACATGGCCTTTTCGCCGAAGCTCTTGCAATCGTTGCCGACGACCGCGACGCCATGGCCTGAATTGTTGCGCACCGCGCTATAGGCGCAGCGGCGGATTCGGTTGCGCTCGACGCGGATCGAGCCCGCGCCCCAGATCAGCACGCCGTTGCCGTAAGGCCCGTTGCCGCCGGACAGGTTACGCACCTCCTCGATGCGATTGTCGCGCAGACGCGAGCCGTCGTAGCGGCCCGCCGCCGTCGACCAGACGACAAGGCCATTGTCGCCGCAGTCGCAAATCTCGTTGCCGTCGACGTCGAGGTCCGATCCGTCGAGCGAATGAAGCGCGCAATCAGCGACGCTCTCGATCCTGTTTTGCGCGAGCGCGCCGCCGCAGCGCGCGAGATTGACGCCGCGCGCCGAAGAATGGCGGAGGACGCAGCCGCGGATCGACAGATCGACGACGTCCGTGAAGTCGAGCAGCCCCTTCTCGCGCGGGATGAAGCCGCCGGCGCCGTCGAAGACGATGTTTTCGAGCGCGATCCGCCGCGCCGTTCGGGCCGAGAGCAGCGGCCCGAGGCCCGAGAGCTTCAGCACGGTCCGGCCCGGAACTCCGGTCAGGATGGTCCCGTCGGGGAGGTCGAGCCCCATCAGGGCGGTTTCCCCGGCGGGGAGGGCGACGGCGGCGCCCTTTCGCGCCGCCTCCCGCAGCTTCAGGGCGAGATCCTGCGTCCGCGCGATGGCTTCTAAATTTGGCAAGCAAAATGAGGCGCTTGCCGCGCAGCAAAGGCGCAGCATTTTTCGGCGGGACAGGATCGGCGGGGACAAATTGCTGCGCAGCATGCGGTCAGTTTGGACGGCTCGCGCGCCGGGGTCGAGCCGTGAAGCGAAGCAGCGTAAACAGGACGCATGACGTCCCCGCCCGAGCGTTCCCCGACAGCGCGTCTCCGCTTCGTCGCAAGCGCCGCCGCCGCGCCCGCCGCGCCGGGCGCCTATGCGCTCTGGCTCGCCCTCGAGGCGCCGCTTGCGGTCACGGCCGGACGCCGCGCCGCAACCCTGCCGCCGGGCGACTACCTCTACTGCGGCTCGGCCAACGGCCCCGGCGGCTTGCGGGCCCGGCTCGCCCGCCACCTGCGGCTCGAAAAACGCGCGCATTGGCACGTCGACCAGCTCACGGCGGTCGCCCGGGTTCACGGCGCCTTCCTCATCGCGGGCGGGAGCGAATGCGCGCTGAACGCGGCGCTGTCGGCCCTGCCGATTCCGCTTCCCGGCTTCGGAAGCTCGGATTGTCCGCGCTGCGTTTCGCATCTGCGTCATTTTCCGCGCGGCGCGCGGCTTCCCTTGGCTTGGGAAAATGCTAGGAAGGCGGCCGTACTCCCGCCTCTCCTTCTGGGGGAGGCCGTGCGGCCGTGATTCCGCGCGGGAGGGGGCGGCCTCCTCGCCCCGTTCTGCGCCCGTGGCCCCGCCCCACCCCGGACTGCCGCGCAGTCCGGCCCTCTCCCTCGCGGGGAGGGTGAAATCCCTGCTGGAATTTTCGGATGTCCGACGAAAAGAAATCGAAGGTCGAGGCGCGCACCCCGCGCGGATTCGCGGATCGCGAGGCGGGCGAGATCGCGGCGACGAACCGCATGCTCGACGTCATCCGCTCGGTCTATGAGCTTTACGGCTTCGAGGCGCTGGAGACGCCCGCGATCGAATATACGGACGCGCTCGGCAAGTTCCTGCCGGATCAGGACCGGCCCAATGAAGGCGTCTTTTCCTTCCAGGACGACGACGAGCAGTGGCTCTCGCTGCGCTACGACCTCACCGCGCCGCTCGCGCGTTACGTCGCGCAGAATTACGACCGCATCCCGAAGCCCTATCGCTCCTTTCGCTGCGGCCCGGTCTATCGCAACGAGAAGCCGGGGCCGGGGCGCTTCCGGCAATTCATGCAGTTCGACGCCGACACGGTCGGCTCGGCCTCGCCCGCCGCGGACGCGGAAATCTGCATGATGGCCGCCGACGCATTGGAGAAGCTCGGCATTGCGCGCGGCGATTACGTCATCAAGATCAACAGCCGCAAGGTGCTCGACGGCGTGATGGACAAAATTGGTCTAGACGGCTCCGGAAACGCCGGACGTCGCCTAACGGTGTTAAGGGCTATCGACAAATTTGATCGGCTCGGAGCTGAGGGCGTGATGCAACTTCTCGGAAAAGGGCGCCGCGACGAAAGCGGTGACTTTACAAGGGGTGCGGAGCTTAGCGCCTCTCAAATTTCAACGATTATGGTGCTGTTCGAAATCGATGCAATGGCGGCGCAAAGCCGGAATACTAATCCAACGTTCTTAGCGGGAGTCGCAAGCGGCGACATCGACCAAATCAAAACTGAAAAAATACGCGCGGATGGAATTTTTGGAGGTTTGCAGAGCGTTCTGGTTAGTTCTGCGCTTGGCCTCGAAGGTCTGTCGGAACTCGCTACAATCTGGGATTTATGCCGAGACTCCGGGTATGGAGATGGTCGCATCCGCATCGACCCGTCGGTGGTGCGCGGACTGGAATATTACACCGGACCCGTCTTCGAGGCGGATCTTGCGTTCGAGACGCGCGATGAAAAGGGCCATCCGGTGCGGTTCGGCTCGGTGGGCGGGGGCGGGCGCTACGACGGACTCGTCGGACGCTTTCGCCCTGAGAACGCGCCCGCGACCGGCTTCTCGATCGGCGTCTCGCGCCTCTTTGCGGCGCTGAAGCTCGTCGGGAGCCCGATCGTCACGGCGCGGCCGCATGTCGGGCCGGTGGTCGTGCTGGTGCTCGACCGCGACCGACTGACCGATTATCAGCGCATGGTGGCGCAGTTGCGCGGGGCCGGCGTCGCCGCCGAGCTGTATCTCGGGGCGGCGGGCATGAAGGCGCAGATGAAATACGCCGACCGCCGCAACGCCCCGCTCGTTCTCATTCAGGGGTCGGACGAAAAGGCCAAAGGCGAGGTCCAGATCAAGGATCTCGTCGCGGGCGCCCGCGCCGCGGCCGGCATCGCGACGAACGAGGAATGGAAGGCCGCGCGCCCCGCCCAGATTTCCGTCCCCGAGGCGGACCTCGTCGAGCGCGTCCAGCAGGCGCTCGCGGCGCAGCGGGAGGCGAGCTGACTGCGACATCGCCGGTCTAGGCGCGCGCCCCTTCGCGTTATAGGTTAGGCCGCAAAGTCAAGGGAGATGCGCAATGATCGGCGAACCGCCCAAATCCATCGTCCATCCGACGGACCTCTCCTTCGCGAGCCAGGACGCCTTTGCGCATGCGTTGCGCATCGCCGTCGCCACGAAGGGACTTCTTCACCTTCTGCACATCGAGGGGATCGACGAGACCGCGGACGACGAGTGGGACCGCTTTCCGCATGTGCGCGAAATGCTGGCGCGCTGGCGGATGATCGAGCCCAATGCCTCGCGCGCGGAGGTCGCGGAGAAACTCGGCGTGAAATTCGTAAAGGCGACCGTCGAATCGGAAAATCCCGTCCATGGCGTCGCGACCTATGTCACGCGGCACATGGCCGATCTGATGGTGCTGATGACGCACAACCGCACAGGACTGGAGCGCTGGCTGGAGGGCTCGGTCGCCGAGGATGCGGTGCAGGAGGCGCGCGCGCCCGCCCTTTTTCTGCGCGAGGACCAGACCGGCTTCGTCGATCGCGAAACAGGGAAAGTGTCGCTCGACACCGTGCTGATGCCGGTCGAGGCGAGCGTGCCGCCGCTCGACGCCTTCCGCCATATCGCCGACTTCGCTCATGCGCTGAACCCGGCGGCCGACGTCATGCTGCTGCATGTCGGCGATGATCTGCCGATCTTCGATGGCTTGCTGCCGCATATCGAATTGCGGAAGGGGCCGGTGATCGAAACCATCCTGTCCTATGCGCAGGAAATCGGCGCCGATCTCATCGCCATGCCGACGCAGGGGCGCCGCGGCTTGCTCGACGCGCTGCGCGGCTCGACGACCGAGCGCGTGCTGCATGGGAGTCCGTGCCCGGTCTACGCCGTGCCGGCGAAATAAGTTGGACGCTTCTTCGCCGCGCCTCGGGAAAAACGCGACAGAAAAAACGCTCCCGAACCGTCGCGGCGGTTCGGGAGCGTCATCCCTTCGCTTCTCGCAATGAGGGAACGGCGAGGCGTTACAGCGAACGCTGGAACCGCAGCACGCCGCCCTTGAAGCCCTTAAGCGTCAGATCGTCGCCCTTCACGTCCCAATAGGGGCCGGAGAGCAGCACGCTCCAATATTCCCGCTCGATGCCGGCGAGCGCGCCGTCGCACTGGCGTTCGTTGATCGCGGGCATGGCGCGCGGGCCGAGACGGTCGGGGCCGATGATGAATACGCCCGACCAGTGCTTGCAGCCCGAGAAGCCGTTCGCGCGTCCCGTCGAGTCGATGTTGATCCACATTTCGACGGGCGGCGCCTTGCCGTTGATTTCCTTGAGGACGAAATTGCGGTTGTGCGGGAAGGGCACGTAGCGCGGAATGCCGGCCGGATCCTTGTTCGCGTCCTCGCCCTGCTGTTGTTGTTCCTGACCCGCCTCGGCCGGTTTGGCGCGCTTCTTGGCCTCTGCCGGCAGGGCGACCATCGCGGCGCACAGGGCGGCGACGATCGGCAAAATCTTCTTCATGTGCGTCCTCCCTCGGGGCGCTGTCGATTGCATGAAAAAACGCCCGAATCGCGGCGCGCCGCCGCGCGGGCGCGGGAACCCTAACGCGCTTTTTCCGCCAGCGGAATCATCCCGCCGGCGCCGCTCAAAGCATGCTGGGCAAAACGCGGTCCGGCGGACGGTGGCCGTCCATGAAGGTCTTGATGTTGATGATGACCTTCTCGCCCATGTCGATGCGGCCCTCGATCGTCGCCGAACCCATGTGCGGCAGCAGCGTCACCTTGCCCGCCTGCGCGAGCTTCAGAAGCTTGGGCGAGACAGCCGGTTCGTGCTCGAAGACGTCGAGGCCGGCCCCGGCCATCTCGTTCGCCTCGAGCATGCGCACGAGGGCGTTTTCGTCGACGATCTCGCCGCGGGCGGTGTTCACCAGAATGGCGTGCGGCCGCAGATGCTTGAGGCGTCGGGCGGACAAAAGGTGATAGGTCGCGGGCGTATGCGGGCAGTGGATCGACACGATGTCGACGCGCGCCAGCATCTGGTCGAGCGACTCCCAATAGGTCGCCTCGAGCTGCTCCTCGACCTCGACGGGGACGCGGCGCCGGTTGTGATAATGGATGGACAGGCCGAAGGCCTTTGCGCGGCGGGCGAGCGCCTGGCCGATGCGGCCCATGCCGACGATGCCCAGCCGCTTGCCGGTGATTCGATGGCCCAGCATCCAGGTCGGCGACCAGCCGGCCCAATTGCCCTCGGGAATCGCGCGGGCGCCCTCGACGAGGCGGCGCGCCACCGAGAGAATCAGCGCCATGGTCATGTCGGCGGTGTCTTCGGTCAGGACGCCCGGCGTGTTGGTGACGGTGATGGAGCGGCCGAGCGCCGAGGCGACGTCGATATTGTCGACGCCGTTGCCGAAATTGGCGATGAGCTTCATTTGCTCGCCGGCCTGAGAGATGAGCCCCGAGTCGATGCGGTCGGTGATGGTGGGCACCAGCACCTCCGCCGTGCGCATGGCCTCGGCGAGCTCCTCGTGGGTGAGCGGCCTGTCGGTCTCGTTCAGCCGCGTGTCGAACAACTCGCACATGCGGGTCTCGATCACTTCCGGCAGGCGGCGCGTCACCACAACGAGCGGCTTCTTTTTCGGCATCTTGCGCTTCGTCCCTTTGGCTCGCTCGACGGTCGTCGCGTGGCTAAAATTCACGAAATCAGTTACAAGGCGGGGCGGCGGCGACGCCGCGACGCGCCTTCAACCCGGTCTTAACGACGTTGGGCGACAAAACCAATACGCCCCCGGCGCTGCGTTTTTCGTTCCTAGCAGATGACGGGCCAAAGACAAGACGAGCGATCGCTTCCATCATGCGGCAACCCAAAAGCGACAATTCGACAAGCCTGTGGCTGGCCTGCGCGGCCCTCGCGCTGTTCTGCGCAGCGTCCGCGGCGGCGCAGGAGCCGCAGAAGGGGCCGGTGAGCAATCTGCCCATTCCGCGATATGTCAGCCTCAAATCCGACCGCGTCAATGTGCGCGAGGGACCGAGCAAGGAGCATCCGACGGTCTGGGTCTATGAGCGCGCGGGGCTGCCAGTGGAAATCACCGCGGAATTCGAAACCTGGCGCAAGATTCGCGATTCGGAGGGCTCGGAGGGCTGGGTGCTGCATTCGCTGCTCTCGGGCCGCCGCACGGCGCTGGTCGCGCCCTGGAAGAAGGAGCGCCAGACCCTCTATGCGTCGGACCATGCGACGCCGGTCGCCAAGCTCGGCCCCGGCGTCATCGGCAATCTGCGCGGCTGCGACGGCCAATGGTGCCGGCTCGCCGGCAAGGAGTTCGACGGCTACATCCAGCAGGAGAATCTGTGGGGCGTCTATCCCGGCGAGAAGGTGGAGTAGGCCCGGGGCGCCAAGCGCGTCCGGCCCTCAGCCCCGATCCCGCCGCAGCCGGACCACCACGTCGACCCGATCGATGCGCAGGCCCTTTGGGGGCGTCGGCAGATTGGACACGGCGACGTTCGAGCCCGGGATGTCGTGAAGTTCGCCGTCTTCCTCGATGAGGAAGTGATGGTGGTCGCTCACATTGGTGTCGAAATAGACCCGCGCGCCGTCCACCGCGATCTCGCGCAGCAGGCCGGCGTCGGTGAACTGGTGCAAGGTGTTGTAGACCGTCGCCAGCGATACGGAGAGATTGGCGGCGATCGCCTCCTCGTAAAGACGCTCCGCCGTCACATGGCGGTCGCATCCCTGGAACAGAAGCTCTCCCAGCGCGATGCGCTGCCGGGTCGGCCGCAGCCCGGCGGCGACGAGCATGTCCTGAACGGGCTGGCGTTGCGGCGCCGCCGAAGGCTCGGCGGAAATCGGTCTATTCAGGAAGGCGTCCATCGGCGGGCGTCTCGATTGCGATTTTATTTGACCTATACCAAAAAAGCCCGGACGACTCAACGCGGGCGCCGCGTTTGCGCCGCGCCGGGCCGTCAAGTTCGCGCGCGGCTCGCGCCCGGGCGCTTCCGGCGCGCCGTCGGCTATGTTACGGAACATCCGCCCGAAGCGGCGAGCGTCGGCCGAAACGGCCGCGCCTCGCCAAAAATAACAGGGGGCGGCGCGCGCCTTTGCGGGCGGAAGCGCGTTCTAGTGGGGGACAGGGCTTTTTGGAAAAGGCTCCAGCGGAGGCGGTGAGATCATGAGCGAACGGCGCTCGTCATTCGGCTATGAGGATTTGTTGGCCTGCGGGCGCGAGGAGCTTTTCGGGCCCGGCAACGCCCAATTGCCGCTGCCGCCGATGCTGATGTTCGACCGCATCACGGAGATTTTCGAGGAGGGCGGGGAGCACGGCAAGGGCTATATGCGCGCCGAACTCGACATCAAGCCGAGCCTCTGGTTCTTCGATTGCCATTTCAAGGGCAATCCGGTCATGCCGGGCTGCCTCGGCCTGGACGCGCTGTGGCAAATGGTCGGCTTCTACATCGCCTGGCTCGGCAATCCCGGCCGCGGCATGGCGCTCGGCGTCGGCGAGGTGAAATTCTCCGGCCAGGTGCGGCCGCACAACAAGCTCGTGACCTATGGCATCGACTTCACACGGGTGCGCACCGGCAAGCTCGTGATCGGGCTCGCCGACGGCTGGGTCGCGGCGGACGGCCAGCGGATCTACGAGGCGAAGGACCTCAAGGTCTGCCTCGCGCCCGCCAGCTGACGGCGGGCGTCGGGCGCGCCAGGGAGGTCGAGCAGTGCCGGTAACAGCGCTTTACGCCAGCCTCCTGGCTTGCCTGTTCGTCCTGCTCTCGGTGCGGGTCATCTTCATGCGCCGCGGCGCGCGCGTCGCCCTGGGCGATGGGGGCGACGCTGCGCTTCAGCGGCGCATAAGGGTCCACGCCAATTTCGCCGAATATGCGCCCTTCGCCCTTCTGACGCTCGCTTTGGCCGAGAGCCTGCGCACGCCCGCCTGGGCGCTGCATCCGATCGGACTGGCGTTGATCGCCGGGCGCTGCGCGCACGCTTACGGCGTCTCGCGGCCCAAGGAGGATTTCCGCATCCGGGTCGCCGGAATGGGCCTGACCTTCGCGGCGATCCTCTGCTCCGCGGCCGCGTGTTTCGTCGGGTCGGCGGCGCGCAGTTTCGGGCTTTAGGAAATGGACGTAATGTCCGAAGTCGCCAAGAGAACAAGACAGCGCCGACAGGGCGCGGCCTGCAAGGGGGAGTGATCATGAGACGAGTCGTCGTCACCGGCATGGGCATCGTGTCGTCGATCGGCAATACGACGCAGGAAGTGGTCGCCTCGCTGCGCGAGGCGAAACCCGGCGTCGTTCGCGCGGAGAAATACGCCGAACTTGGCTTCCGCTCTCAGGTTCATGGCATGCCGACGCTCGATCCCTCGACCGTCGTCGACCGCCGCGCCATGCGCTTCCACGCGACCGGCACGGCCTGGAACCATGTCGCCATGGATCAGGCGATCCGGGACGCCGGTCTCACCGAAGCCGAAATCTCCAACGAGCGCACCGGCATCATCATGGGCTCGGGCGGCCCCTCGACCAAAACCATCGTCGAGGCCGCCGACATCACCCGCACCAAGGGCCCCAAGCGCGTCGGTCCCTTCGCGGTCCCGAAATGCATGTCCTCGACGGCCTCGGCGACGCTCGCCGTGTGGTTCAAGATCAAGGGCGTGAACTATTCCATCTCCTCGGCCTGCGCGACGTCGAACCACTGCATCGGCAACGCCTATGAGATGATCCAATACGGCAAGCAGGACATGATCTTCGCCGGCGGCTGCGAGGAGCTGGAGTGGGAGCTCTCCGTCCTCTTCGACGCCATGGGCGCCATGTCCTCCGCCTATAACGACCGTCCGGCGACGGCCTCGCGCGCTTACGACAAGAACCGCGACGGCTTCGTCATCGCCGGCGGCGCGGGCGTGCTGGTGCTGGAAGAATATGAGCACGCGAAAGCGCGCGGCGCGAAGATCTACGCTGAGGTGGCCGGTTATGGCGCGACCTCGGACGGCTACGACATGGTCGCGCCCTCCGGCGAAGGCGCGGTGCGCTGCATGCGGCAGGCGCTCTCCACCGTGAAATGCCCGATCGACTACATCAATCCGCACGCGACCGCGACGCCGGTCGGCGACGCCAAGGAGATCGAGGCGCTGCGCGTCGTCTTCGGCAATGAAGACAAATGCCCGCCGATCGCGGCCACGAAGTCGCTCACCGGCCATTCGCTCGGCGCCACCGGCGTGCAGGAGGCGATCTATTCGCTGCTGATGATGCAGAACGGCTTCATCTGCGAGAGCGCCAATATCGAGGAGCTCGATCCGGACTTCGCCGACATGCCGATCGTCCGTCAGCGCCGGGACAACGTGAAGCTCGGCGCCGTGCTGTCGAACTCCTTCGGCTTCGGCGGCACCAATGCGACGCTCGTTTTCAAACATCCGGATGCCTAGGAGCGGACGGCTCGTCGCCCTCGGCGCGGTTTTCTTCGCCCTCGCCGCGCCTTCGGGCGCGGAGCCGGATTTCGCCGGCCGCTACGCGCAGCCGGCGCGTTTCTATTCCCAGACGGCGGTCATCTCGCGCCGGAGCGACGGCGCTTACGACGTGACGATCGATCTCGACTTCAAGGGCTGTCGCGGGAACGTGGCGCTCGTCGGCCGGATCGAGGACAACCGGCTGATCGCGACTCGAACCGAAGCGGGGCGAGAGACCTGCCGGCTGGACATCAGGCGCGAGCCGCCGGGCGTACATGTATTTGAGGAAAGCTGCGCCGCCCATCACGGGCCGGAATGCGAATTTTCCGGTTTTTTGCGAAGGAAGCGCTGACGCCGCCGCTGGCGGCGCGTCGCTCTCCCCCGGTTTTTACGCGGCGCGACTTGCCTAATCCGCCCCGCCGGTCATAAGAGCCGCCGAAGGCGAAGGCGGCGCTCAGAGAGAAAGAATGTCGATGACGGTTGCGACTGGTTTGATGCAGGGAAAACGCGGGCTCGTGATGGGCGTCGCCAACGATCATTCGATCGCCTATGGCATTGCCCGCGTGCTGGCCCGCCACGGCGCGCAGCTCGCCTTCACCTATCAGGGCGAGGCGCTCGGCAAGCGCGTGAAGCCGCTCGCCGAGGAAATGGGCTCCCATCTCGTGCTGCCCTGCGATGTCGAGGATATCGCCACCGTCGACGCCGTCTTCTCGCGGCTCGAACAGGAATGGGGCGGGATGGACTTCCTCGTCCACTCCATCGCCTATTCCGACAAGAGCGAATTGAAAGGCCTCTACGCCGACACCTCGCGCGAGAATTTCATCCGCACCATGGTGATTTCCTGCTTTTCCTTCACCGAGGCCGCGCGCCGCGCCGCCGTCCTGATGAAGAACGGCGGCGCGATGGTGACGGTGAGCTTCGGCGGCGGCACGCATGTCATGCCGAATTACAATGTCATGGGCGTCGCCAAGGCGGCGCTTGATTCCTCCGTGCGCTATCTCGCGGCGGACTATGGCGCGCGCGGCATTCGCGTTAACGCCATTTCGCCCGGTCCGGTGCGCACCATGGCGGGCGCCGGCATCACCGGCGCGCGGGCGATGGGGGCCTTCCAGAAACAGCATTGCCCGCTGCGGCGAATGATCACGCTCGATGAAATCGGCGGTTCGGCGCTCTATTTCCTCTCCGAGCTTTCGGGCGGCGTGACGGGCGAGATTCATCTCGTCGACGCCGGCTATAACATCATGTTGCAGCCGCGCCCGGAGGATTTGAACGGGGGCGAATGAGCGGGGGACGCAAATGAGACTGGCGCGCGTTTCGATTCTGGCGTTTCTCGCGGGCGCCGTCCCGCCGGCCGCCGCCCAGAGCGCCGATCCGAGCGTCGGCGCGCGTTTGGCTGGCGGCGAGTGCGCAGGCTGTCACGCCGTCGAGGCAGATCCGCAGGCCAAGAGCCCCGACCCCAAGGCGCCGCGCTTCCTCGACGTCGCGAAAATGCCGTCCACGACGGAATTGTCGATCAAGGTCTTCCTGCGCTCCTCGCACAAGAACATGCCGGATTTCATCCTCTCGCCCGAGGAGATCGACTCCATCGCCTCGTATATTCTGGGGCTGGGGAAGAAATAAGGGAGCGGCCGGCCCGCCCCGGCGCGCGACGCAAATTTCCTCGCCGGCTTCCGCGCGATCGACAATCTCGGAGAGACGCGATTTGGCGTCGGCGAGACCGACGGCGTTCCGGTGAGGGCGCTTCCGGACATGACCAGTTTGTCGGTCATTTCAACGATCTTCTCTGCTTCGTAAGGCCCCCCGGACTCTCCCGCTTGACTCTTTCCGGTGTGAGAACAAAAATCGAACATGCGTCCTCGGGGCGCTCTCTCCAGATCCGGGATTTTTCAACCGATGTCGCAGGGCGGCTTTTCGGAACGCGTCGCTTTTTTGCGGGCCCGCATCGCCGCCATGGAGGCGCGGGGCGGGGCGGCGGCGCCTGCGCCGGCGGCGGGCGGCGATTTTTTCGGGCCGCTTTTCGCCGGGCGCGGGGGGCTGGCCGAGGTCTTCCCCGCCCGCCCGCCGGACGCGCCTGCGGCCGCCGCCTTCGCGCTGGCCATGGCGCTGCGCGCGCGGGCGGTTCGCGGCGGCGGCGCGCTGGTCTTCATCGTCGAGGATCTGGGCGCGCGGGAATTCGGCCTGCCCTATGGGCGCGGCCTCGCGGCGGCGGGGATGGACCTCTCGCGCTTCGCGCTCGTGCGGTCGCGCCGCCCGCGCGAGACGCTCTGGGCCATGGAGGAGGCGCTGAAAAGCCCCGCCTGCGCGGCGGTCGTCGCCGAGAGCTTCCTCGACGCCCGTCTTTACGGCCTCGCGGCGTCGCGCCGCCTCCTTTTCGCATCGCGTCGCGGCGGCGCGCTCGGCCTGCTCGCGCCGCAGGGGGCGGAGGCCGCGCGCTTTTCCGGCGCCGCGGAACTGCGCCTCGAAATCGCGGCCGCGCCGCCGCCCCTCCTGCCGGGCCGCCCGCCGCTCTCTCCGGCGGCGCCCTTCCTGTGGCGGCTGCGGGCGCCCAGGGCGCGCGCCGGCCTCTTCGGCGAGATCGACCCGGCGCAGTGGCGCGACATCGTCTTCGACCCTGAAAAAGCAGCGTTCCGTCATGCGTTTCCTGAGCGTTTTCCTCCCGCGGCTTTCGATCGACCGGCTGCTGCGCCGCCGCTCCGGCGCCGCGCCTGAGGCTTTCGCCCTCTACGCCCGCGTCAAGGGCGGGGAGCGGCTCACGGCCGTCGACGCGGGCGCGCAAGGGCGCGGCCTTCTGCCCGGCATGGCGGTCGCGGACGCCCGCGCGCGCTGTCCCGCGTTGGCGCTCGCCGAGGCCGATCCGCGCGCCGACGCCGCGCTCCTCGACGGTCTCGCCGACTGGAGCCGCCGCTTCACGCCGCTCGCCGCGCCCGATCCGCCCGACGGCCTGCTGCTCGACGTGACGGGCGCGGCGCATCTCTTCGGGGGCGAGGCGGCGCTCCTCGACGAGATCGAGCGCCGCCTGCGGGCGCTGGGCTTTTCCGCCCGCGCGGCGCTCGCGCCGGGGCCCGCGCTCGCCCGGGCGCTGGCGCGTTTCTCCAGGACGCGGCGCGTTCCGGCGCAGGCGACGCAGGCGGCGCTCGACGAAATCGCCGCGTCGCTGCCCGTCGAGGCGCTGGGGCTCGCGCCGGACGCGCGCGCCGGTCTGCGCCGCGCCGGCCTGCGCCGCGTCGGCGATCTGCTGTCGCGTCCGCGCGCGCCGCTCGCCGCGCGCTTCGGGCCGGCGGCGCTCGCCCGGCTCGATGCGCTGACCTGCCGCCTGCGCGATCCCATCACGCCCCGGTTCGAGGCGCCGTCCTTCATCGCCGAGCGTCGCTTTCCGGAGGGGCTGGCCCGCCAGGCCGATCTCGAGGCGACGCTGCGCCTGCTCGCCGCCGATCTCTGTCCGATGCTCGAGCGCGCGGGCGCCGGCGCGCGGCGGCTGGAGGCCGTCTTCTATCGCGTCGACGGTGCGGTGAAGCGCATCGAGGCCGGGACGAGCCGGCCGCTGCGCGATCCCGCCCGCCTCGCCGTCTTGCTGGTCGAGCGGCTCGCGGCGGTCGCGGAGGAGGGGCTCGACACGGGCTATGGCTTCGACGTGCTGCGGCTCTGCGCCACCGAGGTCGAACGCGCCGCGCCGCCGCAGACTTCTCTCGCCCCGCCCACGCCCGGCGGCGGCGGCGACGCCGATCTCGCAGACCTGCTCGACAGGCTCGGCGCGCGGCTCGGCCTGCGCCGCGTGCTGCGGCTTCATCCACAGGCCGCGCATCTGCCGGAATTCGCCGTGGCCGCCGTTCCCGCCGCGCTCGCCGCCCCCTCGGCCTTTCCGGCGCAGGAGGCGCCGCGTCCGCTGCGGCTCTTCGAGCGTCCCGAACCCGTCGAGACGGTCGCGCTTTTTCCCGACGGACCGCCGCTCAAATTCCGCTGGCGGCGCGTGCTGCGCGAAATCGTCGCCTATGAGGGGCCAGAGCGCATCGCGCCGCCCTGGTGGGACGCGGCGCCGGACGGGCGCGTCCGGGATTATTTCCATGCCCAGGACAGGGACGGACTTTTGTTCTGGCTCTTTCGAGAGGGGCTTTACGCACAGGAAACAGAGGCGCCCCGCTGGTTCGTGCACGGCTTGTCGTGATCGCGCGCTTGACTCGCGGGCCCGCGCCCCCAAGCTAACGACCAGCTGTGCGTCATTCAGACGTCATGATTTCGAGACGAAGTCTGCCTTGCGGCGGCCGGCCATGGGCCGGCCGCCATGACGCCAACGAGCGGTGCATGCAACAAGACGAGGATATCGCCATTTCGCCGCAACCGGGCCTGCCGATCGCCGTCAAGCGCAAGAGCTTCTTTGAGACGCTGCAAGACCGCCTCCCCCATGGCGCGACCCACATTCTTGGCGCGCTTGCGAGCGTGGCGCTCTTCCTCCTCGCGGCGTTCATTCTCGGCAATGTTCTCTCGAACATCCGGCTCGCGGACGTCGTCGCGGCGCTGAAAGAGACGAGCGGCGGACAAATCCTCGCCGCGCTGTTCTTCACGGCGCTCTCCTATCTCGCGCTCACGGGCTATGACCTCTCGGCCCTGCTCCAGATCGGCCACCGCGCGCCCTATCGCGTCACCGCGCTCGCCTCCTTCGCGAGTTACGCCATCTCCTTCAATCTCGGCTTTCCCATCGTCACCGGCGCGGCGGTCCGTTACTGGATCTATTCCCGTGTGCAGATGAGCGCGTTGCAGGTGGCCAACATCACCGTCATCACGGGCGTCACCTTCTGGCTCGGCATGACGGCGGTGATCGGCTTCAGCCTCGTGAAAGCTGCGGCGCCGCTCGCGGCGCTGGATCGCGTTCCCGCCTTGGTCCATGTCCTGATCGGCGGGTTCGTGCTCGCGGCGGTCGCGGGCTATTGCGCCTGGGTGGCGCTCGAGCCGCGCCGCATCCGCCTTCGCGGCCATGTGCTGGAATTGCCCGGCCCCGGCTCGACGATCGCGCAGCTGTGCGTGGGCGCCGCCGATCTCTGCGCCGCCTCCGCCGCGCTCTACGTCCTGCTTCCGCAGGGCGTCGATCTCGATTTCACAGCCTTCCTCGCGGTGTATGTGTTCGCCTGCATGTTGGGCGTCATCAGCCATGCGCCGGGCGGGATCGGCGTCTTCGAGGCGACCATGCTGCATGCTTTGCCCGCCGCCTCGCAGGAAAGCGTCCTGGCGTCGCTCCTGCTCTTCCGGGCCGTCTATTATTTTCTGCCCTTCCTCTTCGCCCTGGCGCTTCTCGGCGCCGACGAAGGCGCGCGCCGGTGGTCGTCGCTGCGCGACGCGATCGCGCGCATCGTCGAAAATCGGACGGAATAGGCCCGACCGACCATGCAGGCCCTCAAATGGCGCGACCGCGCCGGGGATCTTCTCGGACCTGTCATCGACGCGCTGCCAGAGCCCGTCTTCGTCGTCGACGCCGAGGGGCGGCTGATCGCCGCCAACGCCGCCGCGCGCGCCCTCGCGCCGGCCATGCGCTTCGGGGAGCCCTTGTCGCGCAGCCTCCGTTCGCCCGACATGCTCGACGCGGTCCGGCGCGTCGTCGCGGGCGGCGAGGCGGAAAAAACCGCCTGGACGGAACGGCTGCCGGTGGAGCGCTGGTTCGAGGCGCATGTCGCGCCAATAAATATTTCGGGCTACGACGCCGCCGCGATGATCAGCCTGCGCGATCTTACGGAGGCGCACCGCGTCGAGCGCATGCGCGTCGATTTCGTCGCCAACGCCAGCCATGAATTGCGCACGCCGCTCGCCTCTCTCCTCGGCTTCGTCGAGACGCTTCAGGGGGCCGCGAAGAACGACGCGGGAGCGCGCGAAAAATTTCTCGGCATCATGCGTGAACAGGCGCAGCGCATGGCGCGGCTGATCGACGATCTCCTTTCCCTCTCGCGCATCGAGCAGCACATGCATGTGCGGCCGGCGGAGCCCGTCGACCTCACCATGCTCGTCGCGCATATCGTCGACACGCTGACGCCGATGGCGGAGGAAAACGGCGTTCCGCTGAAGCTTGCTCTCGAAGCCGGCGTCGTCGTTCCCGGAGACCGGGACGAGCTTGCGCGCATCGTCGAGAATCTCGTCGAGAACGCGCTGAAATACGGCCGCAGCGAAGATGTTGCAAAGCCTGTGGAAATCTCGCTCTCGCGGGAGGGGGCGACGGCGGTCTTCGCCGTGCGCGACCATGGTCCCGGCGTTGCGCAGGAGCATATTCCGCGGCTGACGGAGCGCTTCTACCGTGTCGACGCCGGAAAAAGCCGCGCCAAAGGCGGCACGGGCCTCGGTCTCGCCATCGTCAAGCACATCGTCCTGCGTCATCGCGGGCGGCTCGCCATCGAGTCCGCGCTCGGCGAGGGCTCGTTGTTCAAGGTCACGCTTCCGTCGGCCGGCGTGAATACCGAAAATGTAGGTTAACGTATTGAATAAATGTCATTTTGACTGTCATATTTTTGTGATCTGAACGTCACAAAAAACTCTTGGCGAGCGTTTATCCCTGCGGCCGTGACAGGCGCCGTAGGCGTCTCTCGTGTTTTGTTCTCGAGCTGAAAGCGATCCTCGAATGATCTCCACGTTTTTCAAGCGCGCCGCCGCAGCGGCGTTCGCGCTCGCGGCCATGGCCGGCTCCGCGAGGGCGCTGGACATTTCCGGCGCGGGCGCGACTTTCCCCTATCCCCTCTACGCCAAATGGGCGGACGTCTATAAGAAGGAGACGGGGATCGGTCTCAACTACCAGTCGATCGGCTCCGGTGGCGGCATCAAGCAGATCAAAGCCAAGACTGTGACGTTCGGCGCGTCCGACATGCCGCTCAAGCCGGACGACATAAAATCCTCAGGCCTCGTTCAATTTCCGACCGTGGTCGGCGGAGACGTGCCGGTGGTCAATCTTGACGGCGTGAAGCCTGGCGAACTCGTCTTGGACGGCCCCACGATCGCGGGAATTTTTCTCGGCGAAATCACGAGCTGGGACGATCCGGCGATCAAGAAGTTAAATCCGAAGCTCAAGCTTCCGTCTCTGCCGATCGTCGTGGTTCATCGTTCCGACGGATCGGGCACCACCTTCATCTGGACGGATTACCTGTCCAAGGTGAGCGAGGCTTGGAAAAACAAGGTTGGGGCCAATACTTCGGTCGAATGGCCGACGGGCATCGGCGCCAAGGGCAACGAAGGCGTGGCTAACAATGTGGTGAACACCAAGGGCGCCATCGGATACGTTGAATACGCCTATGTGAAGCAGAACAAGATGAACTTCGCCAAGGTCGTCAACAGGGCCGGCAACGCGATCGCGCCAAACGCTGCGAGCTTCCAGGCGGCCGCCGCCGCGGCGGATTGGGCGAACTCGGACAGCTACTACGTCATTCTCACCGACGAGCCGGGCCCCAAATCGTGGCCGATCTCCGGCGCGACGTTTATCCTCATGCACCAAGTTCCCGCCGATCCGACGGTCGCCTCCGAGGCGCTCAAATTCTTCGCCTGGGCCTACGACAAGACCGGCGACAAGCTGGCCGAGGAGCTCGACTACGTGCCCATGCCTGACGCCGTCGTCGCTCAGATAAAGAAGACTTGGGCGTCGGAAATCAAGGGGCCAGACGGAAAGCCTTTGTGGCATTAACATGCCGCGCCGCCGGTTAGGCCGCGCCCCGTGGGGCGCAGCCCTCCCGCCGGCTGGACAAAAAACGACAGTAGGCGCCGGTCCATCCGGGCTGGCGCCGGGAGCGCGGCATGCAAATCGAAAAACCGGACGCGCCTCAACCGGACGGAGCAGGCAAAGTGTCGGATGTTGTTCTGGAGCAAAGCTATTCGCGCCCGGCGGCCGAGGCGCGCGCCGGGTCTTTGAAGCGCATCGCGCTGTTCGACCGCGTGTTTTTCCAATTCACGCGCGCGGCGGCGGTCGCCGTGCTCATCATCCTCGGCGGCGTGATCGCGTCGCTTGTGTATGGCTCGCTTCCGGCGATCAAGGCGTTCGGCTTCGGGTTCCTCGCCTCGCAGGCGTGGAATCCGGTTACCGAAAACTTCGGCGCGCTGCCGGCGATGTACGGCACGATCGTCACATCGATCATCGCCATGCTGATCGCGGTGCCGGTGGGGCTCGGCATCGCGATGTTCCTCACCGAGCTGTGTCCGCACCCCTTGCGCCGGCCCATCGGCGTCGCCATCGAGCTGCTCGCGGGCATTCCCTCGATCATTTACGGCATCTGGGGTCTCTTCGTTCTTGCGCCTTTCGTTCAGGCGCATGTGCAGCCGGGTCTGATTTCGCTCTTTCGGGACGTTCCTGTGCTCTCCACGCTCTTTGCCGGGCCGCCCTACGGCATCGGCGTGCTGACCGCCGGCTTCATTCTGGCGATCATGGTTCTGCCCTTCATCGCCTCCATTTCACGCGACGTGTTCGAGACGGTGCCGCCCGTATTGAAGGAGGCGGCGGCGGGCGTGGGCTGCACGACCTGGGAAATGATGCGATACGTCGTGCTTCCCTATACGCGCGTCGGCGTCATCGGCGGCGTGATGCTGGGGCTCGGCCGCGCGCTCGGCGAGACGATGGCCGTCACTTTCGTCATCGGCAACGCGCACAAGGTCTCGCCGTCGCTGCTCGCGCCCGGCACGACGATCTCGGCCACCATCGCGAACGAATTCACCGAAGCGGTGGGCGACATCTACACCTCCGCGCTGATCGCCCTCGGTCTGATCCTCTTCGTCATCACCTTCGTCGTTCTGGCGATGGCGCGTTACATGCTGATGCGCATCGAAAAGAACGCGGCATAAGGAACGCGATCATGTCGCTTTACGCCGCCCGCCGCCGTCGCAACGCCCTGGCCAAGAGTCTCGCCTGGGGCGCGTCGGTCTTCGGCCTCGCCTGGCTGTTCCTCATCCTCGCATCGCTGCTTTACGAGGGTTTGCGCGGGCTCTCTCCCGCGGTCTTCACACAAATGACCCCGCCGCCCGGCGGCCAGGGCGGCCTGCTCAACGCGATCGCGGGGTCGCTGGTGATGACGGCCATCGGCGTCGCGATCGGCACGCCGCTCGGCATGCTCGCCGGCACCTATATGGCGGAATACGGGCGCTACACGAAGCTCACCGTCGTCGTCCGCTTCATCAACGACATTCTGCTCAGCGCGCCCTCCATCGTGATCGGCCTCTTCGTCTACGAAGCGCTCGTTCACCCGATGGGCCACTTCTCGGGAATAGCGGGAGCGGTCGCGCTGTCGCTTCTGGTCGTGCCCGTCGTGCTGCGCACGACCGAGGACATGCTGCTGCTCGTGCCGGGCTCGATGCGCGAAGCGGCGTCGGCGCTCGGCGCGCCGCGCGCGCATGTCATCGGAAAAGTCGCCTATCGCGCCGCCAAGGCCGGCCTCGTCACCGGCGTGCTGCTTGCGGTGGCGCGCGTTTCGGGCGAGACGGCGCCGCTTCTTTTCACGGCGCTCAACAACCAGTTCTGGAGTTCGGATCTCGGCGCGCCGATGGCGAGCCTTCCGGTCGTGATCTTCCAGTTCGCCCTGTCGCCCTACAAGGATTGGCAGCAACTCGCATGGGCCGGCGCGCTGCTGATCACGGTCGCGGTCCTCACGCTCTCCATTATCGCCCGGATGCTCAGCGCCGGACGGAGGAAGTCCAAATGAACATGGCAGTCGCGCAAAACGAGCCGCCGGCCAAAGTGTCGGTGAACAATCTCGATTTCTTCTACGGCGAGTCGCTCGCGCTCAAATCCATCAACCTGCCGCTGCATGACAACAAGGTCACGGCTTTCATCGGACCGTCGGGTTGCGGCAAGTCCACGCTGCTGCGCGTCCTCAACCGGATGTACGATCTCTATCCGGCCCAGCGCGCGCGGGGCGAAGTCTTGCTCGACGGGCAGAATATTCTCGATCCGGCGGTGGACGTGAACGCCCTGCGCTCGCGCGTCGGCATGATCTTTCAGAAGCCGACGCCTTTCCCGATGTCGATTTACGAAAACATCGCCTTCGGCATCCGCCTCTACGAAAAGCTGTCGCGCGCCGACATGGATGCGCGCGTCGAGGAAGCGCTGCGCGGCGCCGCGCTCTGGGACGAGGTGAAGGACAAGCTGCACACGAGCGGGCTCGGACTCTCCGGCGGCCAGCAGCAGCGCCTGTGCATCGCGCGCAGCGTCGCGGTTCAGCCGGAAGTCATCCTCTTCGACGAGCCCTGCTCCGCCCTCGATCCCATCTCGACCGCCAAGGTCGAGGAGCTGATCGAGGAGCTTTCCGAGCGATATTGCATCGCCATCGTCACCCACAACATGCAGCAGGCGGTGCGCGTCTCCGACTATACGGCCTTCATGTATCTCGGAGAGCTCGTCGAATACGGCGACACGGATCAGGTCTTCAACACGCCGCGGGAAAAGCGCACGCTGGACTACATCACCGGCCGCTTCGGCTGAGGAAGGACACGCCATGAGCGAGCATATCGTCAAATCCTACGACCGCGATCTGGAGGCCTTGGGCCGGCGCCTGGCGGAGATGGGCGGCGTCGCGGAAAAAATGCTGGCGGAGGCGATGCAGGCGCTCGCCAGTTTCGACGTCGATCTCGCCAAGCGCGTCGTGGCGGCGGACGCGCGCCTCGACGCGCTTCAGCGCGAAGTCGAGGAGGCCGCGATACTGACCATCGCCCGGCGCCAGCCGCTGGCGGTGGACTTGCGCGAATGCATCGCCGCCATCCGCATCTCGGGCGACATCGAGCGCATCGGGGATCTCGCCAAGAACCTCGCGAAACGGACGCTGAAGATCGCCTCGGACGCGCGTCTGCCGCGCGCCATCGTCGGGCTGAAGTCGATGCACGAACTCGCCGCCACGCAGCTCAAGGAAGTGCTCGACGCTTATGCGCTGCGCGACGTCGAACGCGCCCGCGCGGTGTGGGAGAACGACGCCGATCTCGACGCGCTGGAGGACTCCGTCTTCCGCGATCTCCTCACCTTCATGATGGAAGATCCGCGCAACATCTCCTTCTGCACGCATCTTCTGTTCTGTTCGAAAAATCTCGAGCGCATCGGCGATCACACCACCAATATCGCGGAGACCGTCGTCTATCTCGTCACCGGCGAGCCCATGCCGGCCGAACGACCGAAGACGCGCGTTTGCAATCTCCGCGCCGGGGAGACCGAAAGCCCGCAATGAACGAGTCCGCCCAACAATCCGCCCTCCGCGAGGTCAAGCCAGATCGCGCGCCGCGCATTCTCGTCGTGGAGGACGAGACGTCGCTCGCGACGCTGCTCGTCTACAATCTGGAGGCGGAGGGCTATCAGGTCGAGCATGTCGACAATGGCGACGAAGCGGAGTTGCGCATCACGGAGACGCCGCCGGACCTCGTCATTCTCGACTGGATGCTGCCCGGCGTCTCGGGCCTCGAAATCTGCCGGCGCCTGCGGGCGCGCGACGCCGCCCGCGACATGCCGATCATCATGCTCACCGCGCGCGGCGAGGAGAGCGAGCGCGTGCGCGGCCTGTCGGTGGGCGCCGACGATTACGTCGTGAAACCCTTCTCGACGCCGGAGCTGATGGCGCGCGTGCGCGCCCTGCTGCGCCGCGCGCGGCCGGAGCGCGTCGCTTCCCGGCTGACGCTCGGCGACATCGATCTCGATCGCGAGACGCGCCGCGTGCGCCGCTCGGGCCGCGAGATTCATCTCGGACCGACGGAGTTCCGGCTGCTGGAATATTTCATGGAGAAACCGGGGCGCGTCTTCACCCGCGCGCAGCTTCTCGACAGCGTTTGGGGAATGTCGGCGGAGATCGACGAACGCACGGTGGACGTTCACGTCGGCCGGCTGCGAAAGGCGCTGATCCGCGGGCGGGAGAAGGACCCGATCCGCACCGTGCGCGGTTCGGGTTATTCCTTCGACGAAACATTCGGGCGCGACTAGCGCGCCCCGGCCGTCAGGCGCGTCACGCGTAGCGCGGGGCCCTGAGCTGCTCGCGCGCGCGGCGGCGGTCTTGCGCCGGCTGATAGGCGATGCGGGCGTGATGGGCGCAATAGGGGCCGCCGCCGATCGGCGACTTGCCGCCGCAGAAGCGGAATTCCGGCGACGTCGGATCGCCCATTGGCCAGCGGCACATGGACTCGCGCAACTCCATCAGGGTCACGCGCTCCGTCATCGGAATGACGACTTCCTCCTCGGGAACCGCGCGCGCGACCACCATCGCCTGCGGCGCGAATGCGAGCGCGACATTGCCGTGCACGGCGTGTCCCGCCGCGCGGGGCGCGGGGGCGGCGGGACGCGGCGCCGTCTTGGCGGCGCGCGGACGCGGCGCGCTCGCCGTCTTGGCGCGCTCCGCCAATCCGAGACGATGAATCTTCCCGATCACGGCGTTGCGCGTGATGCCGGGTCCAAGTTCCGCAGCGACCTGACTCGCGCTGAGGCCGTCGCTCCATAGTTTACGCAACAGCTCGACGCGTTCATCGGTCCAAGACATGTGTGACCTCCAACCGGCCGGTTCGAGCGCGCATGGCGGAATCAGCCGCCCCTCGCTGCACTGGCGCAAGCCAGCGGCGATATGACGCGCATCGAGACTCGAGAGACGTCGCGCGGAAAGAACGCGACCGCGCCGACGAGAAAATTTACTGGAGCAGTTGAATCATGCGCAAGAGTCGCTGGCAAGCAAAAGGGGGCGTTCTCAACAGGGATTGTCCCCGCTTTCCGTCGCAGGTGTTGCGCGCAAGACTCACTCGCCTCGCAATTGCCCTGGAAAAGCGCCAAATTCGCCCGCGCCGCGCAATCGCTTCGCCGTTTCCGGCGATTTGACCGGACGCGCCGTCCCGCATAAAATCATGTGTCAAATGGCCGCCCTGAAAGGGGCGGCGCTTTGTTTTTGGGCTCGGGCCGCGGCGGGCGGAGTCCTTGTCGCTTGGAGCATGGTTTTGACTTCTGCGCTGTATCCGACCTATGCGCGGGCCGACATCGCCTTTTCGCACGGCGAGGGCGCATGGCTCGTCGCCGAGAACGGCGACCGCTATCTCGACTTCGCCTCGGGCGTGGCCGTTCTGTCGCTGGGTCATGAGCATCCGCATCTCGTCGCCGCGCTGAAGGCCGCCGCCGAAAAGCCCTGGCACGTCTCCAATCTGTTCCGAATTCCGCAGGCCGAGCGCCTCGCCGAGCGTCTCGTCGAGGCGACTTTCGCGGACGTCGTGTTCTTCGCCAATTCCGGCGCCGAGGCGGTCGAATGCGCGATCAAGACCGTGCGCAAATATCATGCGGCGAACGGCCAGCCCGACCGCTATCGCCTGATTACTTTCGAGGGCGCCTTTCACGGCCGCACGCTCGCGACCATCGCCGCCGGCGGAAACCCGAAATATCTCGAAGGCTTCGGTCCGCCCGTCACGGGCTTCGACCAGGTTCCCTTCGCCGATCTCAAGGCGGTCGAGGCGGCGATTTCGGACGAGACCGCCGGCGTGCTGCTGGAGCCCGTGCAGGGCGAGGGCGGATTGCGCGTCTTTCCGAATGATTTCCTGGTCGCGCTGCGCGCGCTCTGCGACGCCCGCGGCCTGCTTCTCGCGCTGGACGAAGTCCAGTGCGGCGTCGGCCGGACCGGCAAGTTTCTCGCCTGCGAACATTCCGGCGTCGCGCCGGACGTCGTGGCGCTCGCCAAGGGCCTCGGCGGCGGCTTCCCGCTCGGCGCCTGTCTCGCGACGCGCGAGGCCGCGAAGGGCATGACGCTCGGCGCGCATGGCTCGACCTTCGGCGGGAATCCGCTGGCGGCGACCGTCGGCGGCGCGGTGCTCGACGTCGTGCTGTCGGAAGGATTTCTCGCGCGCGTCGCCGCGCTCGGCGCGCTGCTGCGCCAGCGTCTCGCGGAGATCGAGGACCGCTATCCGGGCGTCGTTCAGGAGGTGCGCGGCGAGGGGTTGATGTTCGGCCTCAAGACGCGCGTTCCAAACGGCGATTTCGCCGCCGCCGCGCGCGCGGAAGGGTTGCTCACCGTTCTCGCCGGCGACAATGTGGTGCGCCTGTTGCCGCCCCTCATCATCGACGAAAGCCATATCGCCGAAGCGGCGGCGCGCCTCTCGAAGGCCTGCGAGCGCCTGTCCGCTCCGGGCAAACAATTGGGAGCGGCCTGATGACCGCGCATTCCATGACGCGGCCGCGTCATTTTCTCGATCTGTCGGATTTTTCGGGCGCGGAGCTGCGCCATATCCTCGGCCTCGCCAAATCCCTGAAGGCGAAACGCGTCAAGGGCGCGGCGCCAAGCGAGCGGCCGCTCGCCGGCAAATATCTCGCCATGGTGTTCGACAAGCCGTCGACGCGCACGCGCGTCTCCTTCGACGTCGCCATGCGCGACCTCGGAGGCGAGACGATCATGCTCACGGGCGCCGAAATGCAGATCGGCCGCGGCGAGACCATCGCCGACACGGCGCGCGTCCTGTCGCGCTTCGTCGACGCCATCATGATCCGCATTCTCTCGCACGACGATCTCGCGGAGCTTGCGCGCCACGCGGGCGTGCCGGTCATCAACGGCCTGACCAAGCTTTCGCATCCCTGCCAGATCATGGCGGACGTTCTCACTTTCGAGGAGCGCGTCGGCCCGATCGAGGGACGAACCATCGCCTGGGTCGGGGACTCGAACAACGTGCTCGCGAGTTGGGTCCACGCCGCCGCGCGCTTCGGATTCGCGATCAATGTCGCGACGCCGGCGGAGCTCGCGCCGCCGCAGAGCCTTCTCGACTGGGCCAAGGCCAATGACGCGGCGGTGAATGTGACGCGCGATCCCTATGCGGCCGTCGCTGGCGCCTCGGCCGTCGTCACCGATTGCTGGGTGTCGATGGGCGACAAGGACGAGGATTTCCGCCGCCGGGCGCTGGCGCCCTATCAGGTGGACGCGAAGCTGATGCGCGCCGCGGCGCCGGACGCCGTCTTCATGCATTGCCTGCCCGCGCATCGCGGAGAGGAAGTCACGGACGAGGTGATGGACGGGCCGCAGTCGGTCGTCTTCGACGAGGCTGAAAACCGCCTCCATGCCCAAAAGGGCGTGCTCGCCTGGTGCCTCGCGCCGGGGCTCGCCTGATGGCGGAGGCGCCGAGCCGGCCGGTCTCGTCGGAAGCGAGGGACGATCGGACGACGCCCTTCGCCGTGGAGGCGCTCGACCTGCGCGGGCGGCTCGTGCGGCTCGGCCCGACCGTCGACGCAATCCTGAAGCATTACGATTATCCGCCGCGTGTCGCGCGCCTTCTGGGCGAGGCCATCGCGCTCGCGACCCTGCTCGGCTCCATCCTTGAGTCGCACGGCCGTTTCCAGCTCCAGACGCGCAGCGACGGCCCCGTGGACATGCTCGTCGTCGATTACGACGCGCCGGGCAAGCTACGCGGCTTCGCGCGGTTCGACGCGGCGCGTCTTGACGAGATCGCCGATCCGGCGCCGGCGGCGCTGCTCGGGCGGGGCCATCTCGCGCTGACCATCGAGCGCGAGGAGGACGCCGCGCGTTATCAGGGCGTCGTGCCGCTCGAGGGCGAAAGCCTCGCGGAAGCCGCGCATATGTATTTCCGCCAGTCCGAGCAAATTCCCTCCTTCGTGCGGCTCGCGGTCGGCGAGATCGTCACGGCGCGGGGCCGCAGCTGGCGGGCGGGCGGACTGCTTCTGCAATATTTGCCCGCGGCGGGCGCCCGCGTCCGCGACCTCGCGCCCGGCGACGCGCCATCGGAGGCGGAGGCCGCGGAGGAGGACGACGCCTGGGCGGAAGGACAGGCCCTCGCCGGCACGCTCGAAGACCATGAGCTCGTCGATCCTGCGCTGTCGGGCGAGCGTCTGCTGTTCCGGCTCTTCCATGAGCGGGGCGTGAAGGTGTTCGGCGAGCGCGCGGTCGAGGAATTCTGCCGTTGCTCCTCGGCGCGGATCGAGCGCCTGCTGAAAAGCTTCACGCCGCAGGAGCGCGCCGACATGGTGGGCGACGACGGCCGCATCGGCGTCACCTGCGAGTTCTGCGCGACCTACCGCAGCTACGATCCCGCCGATTTCGCCTGATCCGCGCCGTTTGCCGCCGGCGCGGTCACCCGCACTCGCGTTCCGCCTCCCGGCGCGCTGTCGATCTCGAAACCTGCCCCGGCGAGCTGCGCGCGTTCGCGCATCCCCGTCACGCCGAAATGGCCCGGCGCCGGCGCCTGCGGATCGAAACCGCAGCCGTCGTCCTCGACGACCAGCTCCGCGCCGCCCTCGCCGGTTCGCAGCGTCACGCGCACGCGTCGCGCGCCGGAATGGAGTTCGACGTTGCGCAGCGCCTCCCGCAGGACGGCGCCGAACAGCCGCTCGGTCGCGTCCGGCAGGACGTCGAACCCCGTCATGTCGAGCGTCACCGCCAACTCCCCCCATCTCTGCGCAAATTCGGCCGCAATGGCGCGCAAGTCCTTTTCCTCGCGCCGCGCCGCGCGGGTTTGCGCGATGGCGTCGCGCGCTTCCCACAAGCCCTGCCGCGCCTGCGCGTCGAGCGCCGCGAGGGCCGCCCTGGTCTGCGGGTCTCCCGTCGTCTTCGCGATGAGCCGCGCTTCGGCGATCATCGTCACAATCGAGCGCACCAGCGTATCGTGCAGTTCGTGCGCGATGCGCATCCTCTCGTTCGCGACGGCGGCGGCGCGCGCCTCCTCCTGCGCCCTTTCGCGTTCGACCCGCAGCCGCCGCTCGGCGGTCACGTCGCGCGCCACGGCCTGAAATTCGCCGCCCGCCTCGTCGTCGAGGAAGCGCACCTCCCAGGCGAGCCAGACGGCGCGGCCCCGCGCGTCGCGCGCCGCCATTTCGAATGAGGCGGCGCCGTCGGCCGCCGCGCCCAGGCGGCAGGGGGAATTGTCCGGCGCTGGAAAAAGCCTGTCGAGCGCCTCGCCGATCAACGCATCCTGCGGACGGCCGAAAAAGGCCGCGGCCGCGCGGTTGACGAAAACGATCTTGCAATCGGGCCGGAAGCGCAGCACGAGATCGGCGGAGGCTTCGACGATGTCGCGGTAGAGCGCGTCGGCGACGCGCAGCCGCGCCGCCGCGGCGTCCGCCTGTTGCCGCAAAATCTGTCTTTCGCGCCGGTCCGAGGCCATCAGCCGGTCGATCTGCTCGCCGGCGTGGTCCGGCGCGGTGACGGCGACGAAGACCCGCGCGCGCGCGTTCCAGGAGATCGAAACGGTGACGCGCGGCGCGCCGGCCCACGCGCGCACCGAGGGCAGAACCATCTCTCCGCCCCTCTCTCGCAAGTTCTCCAGGTTTCCTTCCATGTGCATCAGCAGCGGCGCGTCGCAGGCGGGCTTTCCGGCGGGCGGCAGCCAGTCGCACAGCGATCCGAGGCGGTTTGCGACGATAAGGCGCTCGTCGAAAATCGCGAGCCCGAACTGCCCGCGCTCCAGCGCCTCTCCAAAAATTTCCTCGTCCGGGAACGGCATGCGGAAAACATAGCCAAGTCCGCGGGCGGCAATCCATATCCGATATGCGCACTTTAGAGAGATTCGCATATCTGGCGGCGGCGCCCCCCCCCCCGCGCGACCGGATCCAGCGCTGCAACCCGGGCTGGACAGCTTTCTTGAACAAGGTTTCAAAATCTCATTGCGACTCGGAGAGAGCGCATTATCCTGTAGAGCCTCAGTTGGGGCGGCGGTTCGCAACGCGTGGCGTTTCCATGTTTGTGCGCCGGAAGCCCAATTTTCGGAGGTTTGCCGCCATGAGCTTCAAAATGTTCGATGTGGTTATTGGAACTTGCTTTTTTTTCACTCTCGCGAGCCTCGTCTGTTCCGGCGTCAGGGAGCTGATCGATTCCTGGCTCGGCACGCGCGGGAAATTGCTCGAACAAACTCTTAGAGAAATGCTGGACGATCCCACGCCGATGGAGACGATCTCCAGGCAAAAGAACCAGAGCGGCCAAACAAAAGAAAAAAGCATACTTCTCCGTTTTTATGATCATCCATTGATTTATTCGCAATTCAAGGGAGATTATCGCGCGCCGATTTTGGAAGAGGACCGATCCGGCGCTAAGTCTCCAGCGCCGCGGAAGGCCAGACTGCCTGCCTACATCGACAGAAAAACTTTTCAAGACGCGCTGTTTGCGGTGATGAAGGACATCGTGGCGGGCGAGGAGACCCCAACGCCCAAGCCGGACGAAGCCGATGATAAAAATAAACAATTCAAGGCTTTGCGTGAAGCCGTCGCCAAGTCCGATTTCAGGGTGAAGGGAGACCCTGACAAAAAAGCGCTCGTCCCCAGTCCCCGGTTACGGAAGGCGTTTCTATGGGCGCTCGACGACGCCGGCGAGGATTTCGAGAAGGCGAAAAACAATCTCGGCGATTGGTTCGAGGCCTCGGTGGAGCGGACGCAAGGACGCTACAAGAGAAATACCCAGGCTTATCTCTTCGGCATCGGGCTGTTCGTCGCCATGGCGCTCAATATGAACGCCGTGGATGTCGTCAAAGAGTTGTATGTCTCGGATCAATTTAGAGACCAAGCGCTGAGCGACGCGATTAAATTTTGGGAAGAGAAAAAAGACCCGCGGCCGGAGAGCGGCGGGGCGCCTACCGGGACGGATGACGGAGAAATCAAAAAGGAGATCGAAAAATATCTCAATCGGCTGGATGAAATCCACGCGCCGATCGGCTGGACGGACGCGGCCCTGGCGGATTTCAAAACCTTCGATCGCGAAAGGATCGCGCTGCATATCGCCGGATGGACGCTCACCGCCATAGCGATGGTGTTCGGAGCCGCTTTCTGGTTCGATCTGCTCAACATGCTGCTGCCGATCAGAACGAGCCGGAGGCCCGAGGAAGGCGCCGAAGCGCGAGAAAAATAGCGGCCGACAGTGCGGCGCCGGCGCTCCCCGAAAAATCGTTTGATTTTTGGCGTCGGCGGCCCCATGGCGTGTCGCCATGCAGTATCCCGCCTTCGTCATTCCCCCGCCGCCGCTCCCCTCGATCGCCGTCGCCGGCGAGACTCGGCGCTTTCCGGTGCGGCGCATTTTCTGTGTGGCGCTCAACTACGCGGAGCATGCGCGCGAGATGGGCAAGGAGCCCGGCGCCGAGCCGCCCTTCTTCTTCGCCAAGCCGGGCGACGCGATCGTCGCGAGCGGGACGGCGATTCCCTTTCCGAGCCTCACCGGCAACCTCCATCACGAGATCGAACTCGTCGCGGCGCTGCGCGCGGGCGGCGCGGACATTGCGCCGGAGCGGGCGCTCGACTGCGTGTACGGCTATGCGGCGGGGATCGACCTCACGCGCCGGGACATGCAGACGGCCGCGCGCAACGCCGGGCGGCCCTGGGACATGTCCAAGGGCTTCGACAATTCGGCGCCCATTGGCGCTCTCCGGCCGGCGGCCGAGATCGGCCATCCGGCGCGCGGCCGCATCGCGCTTTCCGTCAATGGCGCGCCGCGCCAGCAGGGCGACCTTGCCGACATGATCTGGAGCCTGCCGCAGATCATCGCCGAACTGTCGCGCCATGTCGCGCTCGCGCCGGGCGACCTCATCTTCACCGGCACGCCGCCCGGCGTCGGCGCCATGCGGCCGGGCGACCGGGCGGAGGGGACGATCGAGGGCGTGGGCGCGGTCAGCGTCGCATTCGCCCCGGACGGTTGCGCGGACCCGGCAAAGGCGGCTATTGGCTAGCGGTGTGAACCGCCGGGAGACGCGCGGCGTATGCCTCATCTGACCGCCTTTGCGCCGCGAGTAGGGCGCGTGAGCGCCGCGACATGACCAAGCCGGTCGATCTCGACCCCGAGGACTGGGACGCCTTTCGCGCCGAGAGCCATCGCGCGCTCGATCTCATGATCGACTATCTGCGCGGCCTGCGCGAACGCCCGGTCTGGGTTCCGCCGAGCGAGGAGGCGCGCGCCCGCTTCGACCGCGACCTGCCCGCGCAGGGCCGCGACCTCTCCGCCGTGCTCGCGGATTTCGACCGTTACATCAAGCCTTTCGCCACCGGCAATATTCATCCCATGTTCATGGGCTGGGTGCAGGGCGCCGGCACGCCGGTCGGCATGATCGCGGAGATGCTCGCCGCCGGAATGAACTCCAATTGCGGCGGCCGCAACCATATCGCGATCGACGTCGAGCGCCAGATCGCCAAATGGATGGCGCAGGTCTTCGGCTTCCCGCAGGACGCTTCCGGCATTTTCGTCACCGGCACGTCGATGGCGAATTTCCTTTCGCTGCTTGTCGCGCGCGATCAGGCCTATGGCGACAAGGACGTTCGGCTCAACGGGCTTTGCGCGCGCGAGGGCCAGCTTATCGCCTACGCCTCGCGCGAGGCGCACAATTGCGTGCGGCAGGCGATGGAGCTCGCCGGACTCGGGGCGCGGCATCTGCGGCTCATCCCGTCGGACGAGAACCGGCGGATGAAGATCAGCTATCTGCGCCACGCCATTTCCGCCGACCGCGCGGCGGGCTTCCGGCCCTTTCTTGTGGTGGGAACGGCGGGCACGGTGGATACGGGCGCGGTCGATCCGCTGGACCGGCTCGCGGACGTGGCCCATACGGAAGATCTCTGGTTTCACGTCGACGGCGCCTTCGGGGCGCTCGCCGCGCTCTCGCCGCAGCTCAAGCCTTTGGTGAAGGGGCTGGAGCGGGCGGACTCCATCGCCTTCGATTTCCACAAATGGCTGCATGTGCCCTATGACGCGGGCTTCTTCCTCGTGCGTGACCCTGCGGCCCACAAGCGCGCTTTCGCGGCCAACGCCGCCTATCTCTCGCGCGCCCCGCGCGGCCTCGCGGCGGGCGACACCTGGCCCTGCGACCTCGGCCCGGACCTCTCGCGCGGCTTTCGCGCGCTCAAGGCCTGGATCACGATCGAGACCTACGGGACGAAGAAGCTCGCGGACTGCATCGAGCAATGCTGCCGCATGGCGAAGCGGCTCGAAGGCTGGATCGAAAAGTCCGACAGTTTCGTCATGCGCGCGCCGGTCGGGCTCAATATCGTCTGCTTCGGGGTGAAGGGCGACGCCGACGGCTCGCTCGCCCGCGAGATCGTGATGGAGCTGCACGAGCGCGGCGAGGCGGCCCCCTCGCTCACTATTCTCGACGGCGTCCCGGCCATTCGCGCGGCGATCATCAATCACCGCACCCATGAGGCCGACATCGACGCCTTCACGGTCTTCCTCGAGGCCGCGCTGCGCCGCGCCCGCAAGGAGCCGCACGACTTCGGCGCGCTCATCGAGCCGCACGGGCCAGGCAAGACGCGGCTCTCGGAGGATTGAAGCGCCGGCCTGTCCGCGCGCCCGCGATTCCGCTCTCCGTCAGCTCTTGTAGGCGACAAAAACGGCGCCAGCGGCGATGAGGCAGATCCCGAACCAGTTTCTAGGAGAGAGGCGTTCTCCGAGGATGAGCGCCCCGAATATCGCCACGAACACGACGCTCAACTTGTCGATCGGCGCGACTTTTGCCGCGTCGCCGAGCTTCAACGCGCGAAAATAGCAGACCCAGGAGGCGCCGGTCGCGAGTCCCGACAGGAGCAGGAAGAAATAGGTGCGTCCAGAGATTGACCCGGGCGGTTGCCATTGGCCGGTGGCGAAAAGGAATGCGGCGAGCGCGCACAGGATGACGATCGTGCGAACGAAAGTTGCAAAATCCGAATTGACGTTTTCAACGCCAATCTTGGCGAAGATGGCCGTCAGCGCCGCGAAGACGGCCGAAAGAAGAGCCCAGAGCCGCCAGGAGTTGAATTGACCCATCTGCATTCCTTCGCCTTGGCTGATCAATGGCCCCTTTCGGCGGCTGCGGCCTTTCGGCCGCCGAACCGCATCAGGCCGGCGTCGACGGTCGACGCGAACAAGTGCTGGACGAGATTGTAAAAAATGATCGGAAGCATCACCCGCGGGTGATCCGCCAGCGCGACCGACGCGAGAACAAGACCGGAGCCGTTGTTGTTCATGCCAAGACCAAACATGAGAGAGGCCGTTTCCGAGCGGTTCGCCTTCATCAGCCTCGCGACCAGAAGGCCCCCGCCAAATCCCGCAATGCACAGCAGCGCGACGACGGCGGCCGCGATGAAGAGAAAATCGCGGTCCGGCGCGGATACGACCTCCGGCAAAACAAGAGTCGCGTTCGAATAATTCAGGGTGACCAGGACCAGAAAGTTGAAAAGCTTCACATAAGGGAGCATGCGCCCATAAAGGCGATCTCCCAGAAAGGCGCGGAAGGCGATCCCCGACAGGGACGGCAGGATGACCCAGGCGCCGAGAAAAGACATGGCTTCGCCGGAAGCCAATTCATGCAAGTCCTCCGAATAGTCGCCTGCCGTCAGGAATCCGACCGTGTGAAGAACGAGAGGGGTCGTCAGGGGACTGAACAGGGTCGTGACCAAGACAAGGCCGAGGCTGAGGACAAGGCTTCCGCTCGCGTTTTGAGCCCAGGCGGTGGATGCGCCCGCGATCGGCATCGCCGCGACGAGCGCAAGCCCCACCAGCAGCTGCTGCGCCTCCTCCGGATTGTGCCAGAGAGTCATCGTGACGCTGACCCCGAAAATCATGGCGAGCGGCGCGGCGAGGTTTCCAAGAAGGCCGAGGAAGATCATCGGCGCCTTGCGGCCGGCGCTCGCGAGTTCTTTTATCGAAACGCCAAGTCCCGCATTGAAGAGCAGCGCGGCGAGCATGACCGGCGGCAAGGCGAGTTTGATGTCGCCGAAGGGCGTGTGCGCGAGCCCCAAATCCGCCTTGCGGATCCAGAGACCGAACTGAGGGAGGAGCGCCGCCGCGAAATAGGAAATAATAATCAGCCAGATCAAATATTTGTGCAGAAAATGGACCAGCGCCGCCGGACGGCTGTGCGGTTCCGCACTCATTTTCCCTCCTGTCTCTGAAGAGCCTGGTTCGGATCCGAAGCGGCCCGCGACAAAACAGCCCCAAGCTTGTCGGCGCGCGCCCCGCGCCAAGAACTTCAGTCTATCGTGCGCTTTCCGACGGCATGTTTCCGATCGGTTTCGGCCGACGCTGTCGCGGCCCGGGTTGCGACGGTCCCGGAGACGCCCTGACGATCAGCCGCATTTTTGTGTCACGGATGAGACGCCGCCTGCGGCGTCTCCTCGGGACGCGGAAATCCACCGGAGACTGCCGTTTCGGCGCCCGCGCCCGCCGAGAGCCGGCGCCAGGCGGAGGCCGGCAAGCCGTCCGCAATTTCTTTGGCTGCGCCCGAAATCAATTTCGACTTGCCCCAGGAGTGGAACGGCTCGTTGGATTTGACGCCCAGCACGTAGCCTTTGCCAGCGCGCCGCAAGGCCATTTCGATATCGCCGACGCCCTAGACTGTGTCGGCCGCTACGAAGGAGAATGGGACCTTCGCTTTGATCGCTCTTTCGATCATAGCGAGCGCCAGCGCCGGCTTGGTCGCAAAGCCGCCAGACGCGCTGTCGACGATCTCCTGCGGAATATGCGCCTTGGCCATGCGCGCTTTATCCTCGGTCCAGCTCTTGGGCGGATAAAGCTCGCGGTCGATGAACGCATGGCCGCGCTCTGTGGCGCAGCACGCGAAAACGCCGATCTGGCAATTCGCGATCTTCCCCGCTGAGCCTGTATATTGCCGTGCGACGCCGCAGGAGGCCTTACCCTGCTTCAGAAACCCCGTCTCGTCGACAAGGAGAACCGCATCTTCGTCCGCCAAGGCTTCGAGCGCATAATCGCGCACAATGTCGCGCAGCCCATCCGCGCTCCAGCGCGCGCGACCCAGAATTGCCTGCCGCCGCCACGGTCCCGGATCGCCCGCCGCTTCGGCGCGCATCCAGCCCGTCTTGCGCCGCTCTTCGCCCAGCAACCCGTCCAGAAAGCGCTCCGCCAATCGCGCCACGCGCTCCTGCGTGAACAGAGGCCGCATCCGACGCTTCACGTCACGCAGAGACGACGCCCACAACTCCAGCGTCGTTTCGATCGAAGCTCCCGACATCCCATGATCCCCTTGCCGAATCATGGCGTCCCATCGAGTCAGAACTCCAAATATAATGCAACTGTAATGATATAATGCAACTCTAATGCTAAAGCGCGGAGTTGACCAACCGTAGGGGTATCTTCCTCGTGGTCGCTTTCCCAAGCAATTAGGCGTTCAACCGAAACATGCGCTGCTTTTCCTGCATCTTCAGGGCCCACCTTAGCGCGGCTCCGAGCCCACCTCAGCAATTCCCGCTTCACAAGTGCTTTGATGGCAGCCATCTTGCCCCCCATTCAGCAGGACAGCTTTCGGGCGGACACGCCCTGAGCCCTGGGGCGCGATCGTTGACCACAAGCATAGCTTTCCAAAGCATTGAATGATCGATACTCAACATCTCCGCCATACTGGTGCGACAATCCCGACTCTCCCCTCACACCCCCTCGGGCCGTCCCACCATCGTCACCAGCAGCTTGCCGTCGCCGAAGAGCTTCTTCGCCGCGCGCTTGCAGTCCTCCAGACCCACGGCGGCGATCTCGCCGTTGCGCTCGTCGAGATAGCTCGGCTCGAAGCCGTCCTGCTGCAAATGCACGAGCTGGCTCGCGATTTTGGTCGAGGTGTCGAAGCGCAGGGCGTAGGAGCCGATGAGGAACTTCTTGGCCTTGTCGAGTTCGTCCTCGGTCGGGCCCTCCTCGGCGAAGCGGCGGACTTCCTCCTCGATCACGCGCAGGGCCTCGCCGGCGCGCTCGTTCTTGGTGGCGGCGGCGCCGATCAGCATCGGGCACTGTTCGTATTCGTTGAGCTGCGAATAGACGCTGTAGGCCATGCCGCGCTTCTCGCGCACCTCGCGGAAGAGCCGCGCGGTGAACGTGCCGCCGCCGAGAATGTGGTTGGCGACGACGACGGCGAAGTAATCGGGATCGCGCTTGGCGACGCCGGGGCGCCCGAAACGGATCGTCGTCTGGGGAATGTCGAGGTCGACCAGCCGGCGCGACCCGACCCCGGCGATGGTCGTCGCCGGGACGGGCGCGAGATCGTTTCGCGCCTCGAGCGGCCCGAAGGTTTCGTCTAGAAGACCCGACAGCGTCCGCGCGTCGATCGCGCCCACGACGGCGATGTGGAGATCCTTTCTCGAAAACAGCCGCTCGCGCAAGGCCACGAGATCGGGGCGCGAAAGCGTGTCCATCGAGGCGAGATCCCCGCGCGCCGGGCGGCCATAGGGATGACCCGGGAAAGCGGCCTCGCGAAAGGCCTTCGCCGCCATGGCGTCGGGGTCGTTGGCGTCGCGCTTCAGTTCCGCGACGAGCTGGCTGCGCACGCGCGCGACGTCGGCCTCCGCGAGATGCGCCTCGGTGAGCGCGAGCCGCAGCAGCGCGAACGCCTTGTCGACGTTTTTCGACAGCGTCTGCAAATGGCCGGAGATCGCGTCGCGGTCGGCGCCGAAGCCCAGATGGATCGCGAGTTCGTCCACCGCGCGATGAAAGCCGCGCGCGTCATAGTGGCCCGCGCCTTCGTCGAGCAGGCCCGCGAGCAACGTGGCGAGGCCCGGCTTGTCGGCCGGATCCTGCGCCGCGCCGCCGCGCAGCGAAAATTCGAGCGCGACGAGCGGCACGGCGTAGCTCTCGACGAGCCAGGCGGTGACGCCGCCGGGCGTGACGATCCGCTGCACATGCTCGGCGCGGGAGGCCGTGGAGACGGCGGGGGCGTGGGCGGTCATGGGGAAGTCCCGATAAAAGAGAACGGCCGGCGACGCGGCGCCGGCCCGGAAGGGTTCAGGCGGCGTCGGCTGGCAGCAGAAAGCCGGTCACGGCGCGGCGCTTGTCGAGCCATTTGCGCGCGGCGGCGGAGACGTCCTCGGCGGTCACGGCCTCCATGCGCTCGGGCCAGGCGATGACGTCCTCGATGGTGAGGCCCGTGGCCAGCGCCTCGCCATACCAGCGGGCGAGCGAGGCCTGGCTGTCCTGCGCATAGATGGCGTCCGCGACGAGGCGCGTCTTGGCGCGCTGGAGATGCGCGGGGTCGACGGGGGTCTCGGCGAAGCGTTTCAGCACGCCGTCGATCGCCTCGTCGAGTTCCTCGAGCGAGACGCCGGGCGCCGGCGTCGCATAGACCCACAGGCGCGTGTCGTCCACGGCCGAGCCGAGATAATAGGCGCCCGCGCCCACCGCGAGCTTATCCTCCACGACGAGCTTTTCGTACAAGGCGCTGGTCGCGCCGCCGCCGAGCATATAGGCGAGCGTCTCCAGCGCCTCGGCCTCGCCGGGCGCGGCGGTGCGGTAGGACGGCACGAGAAAGACGCGCTCATGCGCAGGCTGCTCGACCTTCTCGTCGGCGAGCGACACGAGCCGATGCGCGCGATGCGGCGGCTCCTTGGTGCGGGCGCGGCGCGGCGGCTCGGCGCGCGCGGGGATGCGGCCGTAGGTCTCCTGGGCGAGACGCAGAACCTCCTCCGCTTCGACGTCGCCGGCGACGATCAGTATGGCGTTTTCGGGCGTGTAGAAGCGGCTGTAATAGTCGAGCGCGTCCTCGCGGCTCAGGCTCTCGATCTCGTGATACCAGCCGATGATCGGCGTGCCGTAGGGGTGATGGGCGAAAAGCGCCGCCTGCACGGCTTCGTCGAGCTGTGCGGCGGGATCGTTGTCGGTGCGCATCCGGCGCTCCTCGAGCACCACCTCGCGCTCGGGCGTCACCACCTCGTCGGTCAGCGTCAGATTGCTCATCCGGTCCGCCTCGAAGGCCATGAGCGTGGCGAGATGCTCCTTGCCGATGCGCTGGAAATAGGCGGTGTAGTCGTAGCTCGTGAAGGCGTTCTCCTGGCCGCCAAGTTCCGCGACGAGATTGGAGAACTCGCCCTGCGGATGGTTTTTGGTGCCCTTGAACATCAGATGTTCGAGGAAATGGGCGATGCCGGATTTCCCGATCGGATCGTCCGCCGCGCCGTTCTTGTACCAAATCATATGGGTGACGACGGGCGTGCGCGCGTCCGGGATGACGACGATCTCCAGCCCGTTGTCCAGTCTGAAATGCGAAACATTGGCGCTGGCGCGCGCCGATCCGCCGGCCGCGCCCGGGGTGAGCGAAACGGTCGGCGGCGTGAGCGACGAGGTCATGAACAGGCCTTTCCCGCGGCGCCCGGCCGCGCAAATCAGGAGACGGTTTCTCCCAATATAGGCCCAAATCCGCTAGTTGTCAGAGCCCTTGAGGAAGCTTGGCATCATACTGGACAAAAGCCCCCCGCCGCCGCTCTGGGCCTGCCCCGCAGGCATGCGGGCGCCGGGCTGCGCCACGGGATCGTTGTCGCTCCCCTCGCCGCCGACATAGCGCAAGGGGTTCCACCAGCTCGTTTTCTTGGCGTCCGTGTCGCGCACCTTGCTCAGATCCTGCGTCGGGCGGCGATAGCCCGAGGGCGGCTCGGTGAGCAGGCGCCGGCTCGGCTCGTCCAGCACCGGTCCGCTGGTGCGGGCGCCAGCGTTGAGCGCGCGCTGGAGGAAACCGGGTTCGTCGTCCGTGCCAGGCGCGTAATCGGGCTTGGGGCCGCGAATGCGCTCGAGGAGGCCCGGATTTTTCTCCGGCGGGGGCGCGTTTGGCACCCTGGCGTAGCGGTCCGAATTGCGGCGGCGCTCGCCGGGCTCGCCCGACGGCCAGCCGCCTGGCCGGTCCGCCGTCTCCTTGGGCGGCGGCAGGTCGCCGATCCGCGGCGGCAGCACGAGCTTTGGCCGTTCGCTGTAATCGATCGACTTGGCGGTGGGATCCGAGGACACCCCGACCAGCTCCATCACGGAGCTGACGGTCGATTTGTCGTCATAAGCCAGCGCCGGCGCGGCATAAGCCGCCGCGAGGCCAGCGAGCGCGCCCAGAGCGTGGCGCCGCGACCGTGCGAGCTTCATGCGTGCAACTCCTCTGCCCCGCAGGGCGATCTGAACGGCCTTCGGGGACGCCGCGCGCCCCGAACGACAGACCATGTGCGCGACTTGTTGGCGATTTAGTGGCGAAGGCGGAGTCACGCGCCCTCTTCGGGCGCGGAAGCGGGCGCGAACAGGCTCTCGTAGAGCAGCAGCGCGACTCCCGCCGTGATGGCGACGTCGGCGACGTTGAAGACGTAATTGGCGAGCGGCCCCACCGGCAGCGTCGTGTGAAGATAAAAGAAATCCGCCACCGCGCCGCGCGTCAGGCGGTCGGCGGCGTTGCCGAGCGCCCCGCCGATGACGAGCCCGAGCGCGAGCGCCGTCAGCCGGTCGCGGGCGCGGGTCATCCAGAAGGTCAGCCCGGCGACAATGACGCCCTGCGCCGCGAGCAGCCCCGCGCGAGCAAACCCCTCGTGCGCCGGAAACAGCGAATAGGAGACGCCGTAGTTCCAGGAGAGAACGACGTCGAGGAAGGGGGCGAGCGCAATCGGCTGCCGGGCCTCGATCCCGAAGACGTCAAGCATCCAGTATTTGTGCGCCTGGTCGAGCAGCGCGGCGGCGAGCGCGGCGAACAGCCCGAGGGCGCGCGGAGACTTCCAGCCGGACAAGGCGCCACTCCCTGACGAGGAGACCTTGCGACGCCTAGTAAGGCCTCGCGCCGCCGGCGGCAATCGGGGGCGTTTCGCTTCCACATCCAATCGCCTTGACTTCGGGCGCGCGCCGCCATATGTCCGGCGCGTTGTTGGCACTCGTCGCTAGAGAGTGCCAGCACATTTCGCTTATGGCTTGCGGCGGGCGCAGCAATGCGCCCCAAGCGCAGAAAAGGAAGACATTGCAATGGCGTTCCGTCCCCTGCACGACCGCGTCGTGGTCAAGCGCATCGAAGGCGAGGAAAAGACCAAGGGCGGCATCATCATCCCCGACACCGCCAAGGAAAAGCCCCAGGAGGGCAAGGTCGTGGCTGTGGGCCCCGGCGCCCGCGACGAGAACGGCAAGCTCAATCCGCTGGACGTCAAGGCCGGCGACCGCGTGCTCTTCGGCAAATGGTCCGGCACCGAAGTCAAGATCGACGGCGAAGATCTGCTCATCATGAAGGAAAGCGACATTTTGGGCATCGTCGACTAACTCGACACCGCCCCAACGCTTACAATTTTCTCAGGAGTTTCAAATGGCTGCCAAAGACGTACGCTTCTCCACCGACGCCCGCGATCGCATTCTGCGCGGCGTGGACATTCTGGCCAATGCGGTGAAAGTGACTCTGGGCCCCAAGGGCCGCAACGTCGTCATTGAAAAGAGCTTCGGCGCGCCCCGAATCACCAAGGACGGCGTCACCGTCGCCAAGGAGATCGAGCTGGCCGACAAATTCGAGAATCTCGGCGCCCAGCTCGTCCGTGAAGTCGCCTCCAAGCAGAACGACACGGCCGGCGACGGCACCACCACCGCGACCGTCCTCGCCGCCGCCATCGCCAAGGAAGGCGCCAAGGCCGTCGCCGCCGGGCTCAACCCGATGGATCTGAAGCGCGGCATCGACCTCGCCGTCGAGGCCATCGTCGCCGACCTCAAGACCCACTCGAAGAAGGTCACCTCCAACGACGAGATCGCCCAGGTCGGCACCATCTCGGCGAACGGCGACCGCTTCATCGGAGAAGAGATCGCCAAGGCGATGCAGAAGGTCGGCAACGAGGGCGTCATCACGGTCGAGGAGGCCAAGAGCCTCGAGACCGAGACGGACATCGTCGAGGGCATGCAGTTCGATCGCGGCTATCTCTCGCCCTACTTCATCACCAACGCCGAGAAGATGATCGCCGAGCTCGACGACGCTTACATTCTCATCCACGAGAAGAAGCTGTCGACGCTGCAGCCGCTGCTGCCGATTCTCGAGGCGGTCGTCCAGACCGGCAAGCCGCTCGTCATCGTCGCCGAAGACATCGAGGGCGAGGCGCTGGCCACGCTCGTCGTCAACAAGCTGCGCGGCGGCCTGAAGATCGCGGCCGTGAAGGCGCCGGGCTTCGGCGACCGCCGCAAGGCCATGCTCGAAGACATCGCCATCCTCACGGGCGGCCAGATGATCGCGGAAGACCTCGGCATCAAGCTCGAGAACGTGACGCTCCCCATGCTTGGCAAGGCGAAGCGCGTGCGCATCGAGAAGGAGAACACCACGATCATCGACGGCGCCGGCGACAAGAAGGACATTGAGGCGCGCATCGCGCAGATCAAGTCTCAGATCGAGGAGACGACCTCCGACTACGACCGCGAGAAGCTCCAGGAGCGTCTCGCCAAGCTCGCGGGCGGCGTCGCGGTGATCCGCGTCGGCGGCGCGACGGAAGTCGAAGTCAAGGAGAAGAAGGACCGCGTCGACGACGCCCTCAACGCCACCCGCGCGGCGGTCGAGGAAGGCATTTCGCCCGGCGGCGGCGTCGCGCTGCTGCGCGCCATCAAGGCGCTGGACGGCGTGAAAACCGAGAATGGCGACCAGAAGACCGGCGTCGAGATCGTGCGCAAGGCAATTCAGGCTCCGGCGCGCCAGATCGTCGACAACGCCGGCGGCGACGGCGCCGTGGTGGTCGGCAAGCTGCTGGAGGCGACCGACTACGCCTACGGCTTCGACGCCCAGAAGGGCGAGTACGGCGACCTCGTGAAGCTCGGCATCATCGACCCGACCAAGGTCGTGCGCACAGCGCTGCAGGACGCCGCCTCGATCGCGAGCCTCGTCATCACGACGGAAGCCACGATCGTCGAGGCCCCTAAGAAGGAAACCGCTCCGGCGATGCCGGCCGGCGGCATGGGCGGCATGGACTTCTAAGTCCGTCCAACGCGAAAATTGGCGAGCCCCGGGGAAACCCGGGGCTTGTCGCGTTGCATCATCCGCGTCGCCCAGAAGGATTCCCTTACGCCGCGCGTTGGGGAACATCGGCGGATTGGAAGGAAAAATTTACTTCGCCCTTGCGAAACGGCCGACCAAGGATCCCCGAACGCCGAGCGGCCGATTTCATGCGGGACCGGGGATGGGGGCCATTGTGCGCTCGCGACGAAAGCGCGCGGTCGCCAGGCGTTGCGATACGCGGCCCGCTCGGTTAGCATTCGCCCCGAGCGCGGCGGGTCTGTTCGCGCGTCAAACCGCAAGTTTTGGGAGAAGCTTCGATGGCGAGCAATCGCGGGTCGGCGTCCATGGACGCGGACTGGGCCGAACACGTTAAGACTTACAACGGTTTCCTCTGGCTGCTCAAATTTTCGGCGGCGGCCTCGGCGATAACGCTGCTGGCGCTTTTCTTCCTCTTCGCGCGGTAAAACGCGCCCAGCCCCTCACGCCAAGCCGTCAGGGGCTCCCGTGACGGCGACGGTTTTCGATTTGCAAACCGGAGTTCGTCATGCGCATCGCCGTATTGGCTGAAACGGACAAGAACGAGCCGCGAGTCGCGGCGACGCCTGAAACCGTCAAGAAATTCGTCGGTCTCGGCGCGGAGGTTGCGGTGCAGGCCGGGGCCGGCGCCGGGGCTGGCGTATCGGACGCCGACTACGCCGCCGCCGGCGCGCTCATCGGTCCCGACCCCGCCACGACCCTCGCCGGGGCGGACGTGCTGTTGCGCGTGCGCCGGCCTGCGGCGGCCGAACTCGCCGGCGCCAAGCAGAACCTCGCCGTCATCTCGATCATGGACCCCTTCGGCAATGAGTCGGCGCTCGCCGATCTCGCGAAAGCGGGCGTCATCGCCTTCGCCATGGAGTTCATGCCGCGCATCACCCGCGCGCAATCCATGGACGTCCTGTCCTCTCAGGCCAATCTTGCGGGCTATCGCGCAGTGATCGACGCGGCCGCCGAATACGGGCGCTCCTTCCCCATGATGATGACCGCCGCGGGCACGGTGCCGGCCGCCAAGGTCTTCGTCATGGGCGTCGGCGTCGCGGGCCTTCAGGCCATCGCCACGGCGCGCCGCCTCGGCGCCATCGTGACCGCGACCGACGTGCGTCCGGCCACGAAGGAGCAGGTCGAGTCGCTCGGCGCCAAATTCCTCGCGGTCGAAAACGAGGAGTTCCAGCAGGCGCAAACCGCCGGCGGCTACGCCAAGGAGATGTCGAAGGAATATCAGGCCGCGCAGGCGGAGCTGACTGCGAGCCACATCGCCAAGCAAGACGTGGTCATCGCCACGGCGCTCATCCCCGGCCGCCCGGCGCCGCGGCTGATCACCGCCGACATGGTGCGCTCCATGCGCGCCGGGTCCGTGATCGTCGACCTCGCGGCGGAGCGCGGCGGCAATTGCGAGCTGACGCGGCCGGGCGAAACGGCGATCGAAAACGGCGTGAAAATCGTCGGCGCGCTCAATCTTCCGGGCCGCATGGCCTCGACCGCCTCGAGCCTCTACGCCAAGAATCTGCTCGCCTTCGTCGAGACAATGATTTCGAAGGATACGAAGCAGCTGTCGATCAACTGGGACGACGAACTCGTGAAGGCGACCGCGCTCACGCGCGACGGCGTCGTCACGGACGAGCGCTTCAAACAGGCCTGAGCCGAAAAATCCCTCCAACACAGGGCGTCGAACAATGACCGATTCAACGCAGCAATTGCTCGAAAAGGCGCGGGCCGCGGCGGAGGCCGCCCGGCAGATGGCCGAACAGGCCCAGCAATATTCCGACCAGATCGCCCAGACCGCCGCGGCGATGACCTCGCACGGCCTCGCCGGCGGCGCGATCGACCCCGTCGTCTTCCGGCTGGCGATTTTCGTGCTCGCAGTTTTCGTCGGATATTACGTCGTCTGGTCCGTGACGCCGGCGCTGCATACGCCGCTGATGTCCGTCACCAACGCCATTTCCTCGGTCATCGTGGTCGGCGCCCTGCTCTCGGTCGGCGTCGAGGCCTCGAGCGTCAACGATACGGGGGCGGGCTGGGCGCGATGGTTCGGCTTCGTCGCGCTAATCCTCGCCTGCGTGAACATCTTCGGCGGCTTCCTCGTGACCGAACGCATGCTCGCCATGTACAAGAAGAAGGGCTGACGCCATGAGCGCCAATCTCGCAGCCCTTCTCTACCTCGTCGCCGGCGTGCTGTTCATCCTCGCGCTGCGCGGCCTCTCCTCCCCCGCAACCTCCCGCGAGGGCAACCGCTACGGCATGATCGGCATGGCCGTCGCCGTGGCGACGACGCTGCTCCTGCATCTGCCGCCCTTCTTCGGCTTCGTGCTGATCCTGGTCGGCGCGGCGGCCGGCGGCGGCGTGGGCGCCTATGTCGCGCAGCGCATTCCGATGACGGCGATGCCCGAACTCGTGGCCTTCTTCCATTCGCTCGTCGGCCTCGCCGCCGTGCTCGTGGCGGGGAGCGCCTTTTTCGCGCCCCACGCTTTCGGCATCGGCGCGCCTGGCCATATCGAGGGCGGCAGCCTCTTCGAAATGTCGCTCGGCGCGGCGATCGGCGCGATCACCTTCACCGGCTCGATCATCGCCTTTCTCAAGCTCTCCGAGCGTATGAGCGGCAAGCCGATCCTGCTGCCCGAGCGCCATACGATCAACATCATGCTCGGCGTGGCCCTCGCGGCGCTAATCCTGCTGTTCGTCATGACGGAGTCGGGCTTCTGGCTGTTCCTGCTGATCCTCGTCTCCTTCGTGCTGGGCGTGACGCTCATCATCCCGATCGGCGGCGCGGACATGCCGGTGGTCGTCTCCATGCTCAACTCCTATTCGGGCTGGGCGGCGGCGGGCATCGGCTTCACGCTCGGCAATCTCGCGCTCATCATCACCGGCGCCCTCGTCGGCTCCTCTGGCGCCATCCTCTCCTACATCATGTGCAAGGGGATGAACCGCAGCTTCATCTCGGTGATTCTCGGCGGTTTCGGCGGCGAGACGGTCGCGGCGGGGGGCGCAAAGGAGCAGCGCAACGTCAAGCAGGGTTCGCCCGAGGACGCCGCCTATATCATGCAAAACGCCGGCAAGATCATCATCGTGCCCGGCTACGGCATGGCGGTGGCCCAGGCGCAGCATGCGCTGCGCGAAATGGCGGACCTTCTGAAGAAGGAAGGCGTCGAGGTCAGCTACGCGATTCACCCGGTCGCGGGCCGCATGCCGGGGCACATGAACGTGCTGCTCGCCGAAGCCAATGTGCCTTACGACGAGGTCTTCGAACTCGAGGACATCAACTCGGAGTTCGGACAGGCTGACGTCGCCTTCGTCATCGGCGCCAACGACGTGACGAATCCAGCGGCGAAAACCGACAAGTCCTCGGCCATCTACGGCATGCCGATCCTCGACGTCGAGAAGGCGAAGACGGTGCTCTTCCTCAAGCGCGGCATGGGCTCCGGCTATGCAGGCGTGGAGAACGAGCTGTTCTTTCGCCCGAACACCATGATGCTCTTCGGTGACGCCAAGAAAACGGTGGAGGCGATCGTCAAATCGCTCTCGCACTGACCTGGCGCCGCGGACATGGCGCCAAGGGCATGGCGCCAAGGACATGGCGCCGAGCGGAAAAAAGACGCCTGGGAGGAAACTCCCGGGCGTCTTTCATTCCGTCTCCAAATGCGGCGGGCGTTGTCGGCGAACGGACGCGCCGGCGCGGCCGCATGAAGGTTTTGCGCCGCAATTCGTCGCCAATGACGTTTCCGCGCCGCCGCGCGCATCTCGCGGGATGAACCCGCTCCGGCCCCGACGACGTTAACCATCGCCGGACGAACGTCCCAAAAAGCCTCTTGGACTCGACCGCGCGCGGGTCGCCGCGCGTTGTCAAAGATTAAAAAATCCATTAAGAGGCTTTTATGTCACAGTTGCGCATCATGGGCGTCAATATGCGCGCGGCGATCGCGTTCGTCGCGGCATGGGCGCTGATGTTCAGCGTCGCAACTACTGGCGCGGTCGCGGCCAGCGCGAACGACATCGTTCTCAAAAACAGCGGCGCCGCGCGCGTCGGCCTCTTCGCCTGTTTTAAGCGTCATATGACGCAGGGCGCCGCCGCCGAAGACGAAAAGACGTCGCAAAAGCAGGGCTCCAGGAGCCATCATTGTCCCTGCTGCCTCGCGGCCCACGCCGCAGCGGCGGTTTTGCCGGATCGGACCGATGTCGGAATCCGGTCCACCGCGCCGCCCGCGCGATTCAATCACGTCGTGGCACCGTCGCGCGCGCCGGCGAGCGTCGCGCTCCGCGCGGTCAATGGCGCGCGGGCGCCGCCCGCCTAATTTGGAACTCTTCCGATCGGCTCAGCGCAGCATTGGCCCTTGCGGCGCATGCTTTAAGATCGCCGATCCAGGGACGCCGTGGCTGCGTCCGGATCTGAACGCGAAAAATAGAAATCGGACGTCGGCCGTCGCGCGGAAGCGCGCGCGGCGTCAAGGATGAGTGAGTTCCATGGATCATACGTCGCTTTCCCCTCTCGCCATGTTCATGAACGCCGGCGCCGTCGGCAAGGTCGTCATGGCGATGCTGCTGCTCGCTTCGGTCTGGACCTGGGTTCTGATCATTGAAGCGACCGCCGCCGTCATCCGCATCGGCAAGGCCACGAAGGAAGCCCGCGCGGGCGGTTCCGCCGGCCTGCTCGAGCCCATCGCCGCCGCCGGCCGCGAATCTCTCGCGCTCGATCTTCCGGACGAAACGATAGGCGACAAGCGCGAGCGCATCGCCGAGAACATGAGTCGCGCGGCGCGCGAGTTCCTCACCAAGGCGGAAGGCGGCCTGCCGAACCTCGCGGTCATCTCCTCCGTCGCGCCCTTCGTCGGCCTGTTCGGCACGGTTTGGGGCATCATGACGAGCTTCGCCGGCATCGCCCAGTCGCAGGACACAAGTCTCGCGGTCGTCGCGCCAGGCATCGCGGAAGCGCTCGCCGCCACGGCCTATGGCCTCGCGGCCGCCATTCCGGCGTCCGTTGGTTACAACCGCATCGGCGCCGCCTTCGCCCGCCTGGGCCAGCAGGTCGCGCATTACATCGAGGACGAGGCGCTGCGCATGACAAGCCAGCCCAACGCCCGCCGCCAGTCGCAGAAGGAGGCCGCATAACATGGCTCTCCCCTCCCGCTTCAAAAACAACAATGACCTCTACCAGCCGCTCGCCGACATCAACGTGACGCCGCTCGTCGACGTCATGCTCGTGCTGCTCATCATCTTCATGGTGACGGCCCCGCTGCTCGCGAAGGGCGTCAAGGTCAACCTCCCGCAGGCGAGTTCGGCCCAGCCGATCAACCAGAAGGATCCGATCGTCGTCACCGTCGGCAAGGACGGCAAGACGTCGCTTGGCGCCGACGAGGTGTCTCCGGAGGCGCTGATCGACGGCATTCGCGCCATGATGGGCGACGACCGCACCCGCGTCGTGCATGTGCGCGGCGACACCGAGGCGGTCTATGGCGAAGTCGTCGCGGTGATGGACCGGCTCGCGACGAATGGCATCACCCATATCGCGATCATGACCAATTCGCGCAGCAAGACCGGCTCCGCCGCCAAGCCGGCCGCCGCGCCCGCGCCCGCCGGAGGAGCCGCGAAATGACGGATTTCGCCTTGAGTCCCGAATATGCGCGCGGGCGGGAAGGGCCGCCCGCGGGTCCGCCGCCGGTCAATCCGCCCTGGCTGCGGCCGGTGGCGATCGTGGCCATCGTCGCCGCCCACCTCGCCGTCTTCGCGGCCTTCATCCTGGGGCCGAAGCCGGAGCCCCTGTCGCTCGCCGAACATTACGTCGATATCGAAAGCGGCGACTTCATCGAGCAGCAGGAAGTAAGCGCAGCGGAGGATACGCCGCCCCCGGTGACGGTCGACCAGCCCGATCTCGCGCTGCCGCCGCCGGTGGTGATGGACCCTGACGCCGTTCCGCTCGCCGTGAAGAAGGACGACGTCGACAAGGTCCAAAAAAAGCAGGAAGAGCGCAAGGAAGTCGAGCGCGCCGAGCAGCGCCGCGAGGCGCAGGCCCGCCGTCACGCCGGTTCGCCGGAAGGCCGCGGCCAATCCGGCGGCGCGGCCTCCGCGACCTGCCTCGCCCATGTGGCCGCGTCGCTGCGCGCACATACGCCCGGCGCGACGAGTCTCGGACCGGGAACCGCCCATGTGACGTTCCACGTCAATCCGGGCGGCGGGATTTCGGGCGTGTCGGCTTCCGGCTCGACCCCAGCCCATGCGGCGCTGGCGCGGCGCATCGTCGCCTCCTCGCGCGGTCCCGGAAACTGCGGCTCGGCCTTCGTCAGCCAGGCCTTTGCGTTCCATTGACGCGGGCGCGGCGAGCGCCCTTTTTCGGCTCGCCGCGTTCCTCATGTTTGGAATTAGAATCATGACTTCATTCCGTCTGGGCGGCGCCGCGCTCGCTTGTCTCCTCGCTCTTGGCGGCGGAGCGCGGTCGGAAGCCGCAAAACCCGCCGCGCCGCCGTCTCCGGCGGCGCCCGTACCCACCCCGAAGCCCACCCCCGCGGCGCCTGTCGCCGCGCCGGCCCAGAAGCCCGCATCGCCCCCGCCCGCCGCCGCGAGCGTCGCGCCCGCGGCGCAGGCCGGCATGTCGCAGAGCAAATATCTCAGCGCGCTCTACAGCGAGATCGCGAAGCGCACGCCTCAGGACAACGCCGCCGGCCCCGGAGAAGTGACCGCAAGTTTTGTCGTCGGACCGACCGGCAAGGTCGAGAAAGTCACGATCGACAAGACGACGAGTCCCGCCCATGCCGAGATCGTGAAGAAGATTTTGGCGGGGGTGACGGCGCCGCCGCCGCCCGGCGGCTCGATGGACGTGGGGCAGACCTTCCGGTTCCGTTGATCGCACAGAACCCCTGGAGCAGGGCTGTCCGACCGGACGCCCGTCGAAAGGCAAAAAAATGCAGCCGACCTCCGCCTTCGCGCGCCGCGCGCGCCTGTTCGCCGCCGCCGCTCTCGGCCTCTCGACGGCCGCCCACGCGGAGACCGCCCCGGCCGACGCCGGAGCGGCGACGCCGCCCGCCTCGCGCATGGACCACGCCCATCCCGCGCCCGCCTGCGCCGACCCGAAGCCGGACTGCGCCGCGACGGTCAATCCATCGTTCGACAGGAAAGGCCGGCTCTGGCTGGCCTTCTCCGTCGGAAAGTCGGTCTATGTCTCATCTTCCGCCGACGGCGGAAAAACCTTCTCCGCGCCCGCGACCGTCGCCACGGTCGGCGACGGGGTCATCGACGCCCATGGCGACGCGCGCCCCAAAGTCGTCGCGCTGGACGACGGAACGCTTATCGCGAGCTACGCCACGCGGCCCGAAAAGCAGATGATCGGCACGATCTTCACCGCGCGCTCGACGGACGGCGGCAAAACCTTCTCCGCGCCCCAGGCGATGCTGTCAGAAGGCGGCCAGCGTTTCGAGAGCTTCGTCGTCACGCCCAAGGGGCGCGTCTACGCCGCCTGGCTCGACAAGACCAATCTCCTCAAGGCCAAGGCGGAGGGCAAGGAATTCCACGGCAGCGGCGTCGCCTTCGGCTGGTCGGACGACAGGGGCCAGACCTTCGCTGGCAAGAAAATCCTGATGGATCACGCCTGCGAATGCTGCCGCATGGCCGCGGCGCTCGACCGCGACGGCCTGCCCGTCTTCGCCTGGCGGCAGGTCTTCGACGGCGACATTCGCGATCACTACGCCGCAAAGCTCTCGGCGGATGGCGCGACGCTCACGGGCGGCCGCGTCTCCGACGACGACTGGGCGATCAACAGCTGCCCGCATCACGGCCCCGGCCTTGCCGTCGACGGCGCCGGCGTCTGGCACGTCGCCTGGTTCACCAAGGGCAAGAACCGTCAGGGCCTGTTCTATGCGCGCAGCGCCGACGGCGGCAAAAGCTTCTCGGCGCCGGAGAAATTCGGCGACGACGCCAGGGCGCCCGGCCATCCGGTCCTCATCGCCGCGAAGGGCCGGCTCTACCGCGTCTGGAAGGAGTTCGACGGAACGACGACGACGATCCCGATGCAGCTCTCGCGCGACGGCGGCAAGAGCTGGAGCGCGCCGCGCGTGATGGCGCAGACGGCGGACGCCTCCGATCATCCCGAACTCGTCGCAAGCAAGGGCGCGGCCTATCTCTCCTGGGCGACGCACAAGGAAGGCTACCGGCTGATCCCGCTCCCGAGAGACGAAAAGAACGCGGCGGCCCGGTGATCGCAATGCTTCGAGTCATTGCCTGCGTCCTCGCCTTCGCCCTTGCCTCGACCGGCGCCGGCGCGCTCGAGTTCAGGCCCTACCGGCGCGGCGACTTCGCCGCGCTCGTCGGGGCGCACGCCGGGCGGCCGCTGATGATCCACTTTTGGTCCCTTGCCTGCCCGCCGTGCCTCGCCGAATTGCCGCATTGGGCGAAGATGATCGACGCGCGCAAGGACATTGACGTCGTGCTCGTGAACACGGACGGCGAAGAAGACCAGCAGCGCGCCGCCGCCCGGCTCGAAAAGGCCGGGCTGACGAAAGCTGCGCATTACGTCTTCGCAGACGATTTCGTCGAGAAACTCTATTTCGAGGCGGACAAGAGCTGGCGCGGCGAACTGCCCTTCACCGCGCTCGTTGCGCCCGACGGCGCCGTGACCACCGTGACCGGCGCGATCGACGACCCGCTGGTGACGAAGTGGCTGGAGAAGCGCGGCGGGAAGTGACGCCTCAGCGCGTCGCGCCCGGCTTCCACAGCACGTCGCCCCTCTCGCGGTTCACATAGCGCGAGGCGACGAAGAGAAAATCCGACAGGCGGTTCACATAGGCGAGCGCGGTGGGCGAGAGCTCCTCGCCTTCCGTCTCCATCAGCGTCACCATCACGCGCTCGGCGCGCCGGCAGATGGTTCGCGCCATGTGGAGATGCGCGGCCGCCGCCGTCCCGCCGGGCAGCACGAAGGAGCGCAGGGGCGCGAGGGCGGCGTTGAGTTCGTCGATCTCCTTTTCGATCCGCTCGACCTGCGAGGGGACGATCGCGAGGCGCATCGCCGGATCGAGCGGGTTCTCGGGATCGTGCGGCGTCGCGAGTTCGGCGCCGAGATCGAAGAGATCGTTCTGGATGCGCTCCAGCATGGCGTCGAGCGCCGCGTCGCGCGGCTCCAGCGCGAGGCGCGCGACGCCGATCGCGGCGTTGGTTTCGTCGATCGCGCCATAGGCCTCGACGCGAATGTCGTCCTTGCGGCGGCGCGCGCCCGTCGCGAGCGAGGTGGCCCCCGTGTCCCCGCCCCGCGTGTAAATCCTGTCAAGCTTGACCACCGGTCACCGCCCCCGGAAATAGAGAACCGTCAGCGCCAGCGCGATCGCGACGAATTGCAGGCCGACGCGCCAGCGCATGAGCGTCTGCGAGCGCTCCGGCGACCCCTCGCCGCCGCGGATCATGTTGAAAAAGCCCGCGAGGAGCACGAGAAACACCGCCGCCGCGACGATGAAGACCAGAATGTTCGAAAAGGCCATGAGGCTCCCCGCGGATTGGTTTCGAGCCAAGTAGAGAAGCCCCGGCGCGAGAGCAAGCCGTTTATCGCCGCAGCAGCCGCTGCAGATAATCGAGCTCCTCCGCCGGCCGTTCCGGCTGCCCGAGACGGCGGCGCAACTCTTCCTGCACGCGGCGGGCGCGTTGCGTCGGCGGCAGGCCGAGCGGATCGTATTTTTCGCGCGAGGCGTTCTGCCCGTGATTGCCGGAACGGCCGAGCGGGTCGCGGCCCTTGCCGTAGCGGCCGCGTGAACGGCCGGCGCCCTTGCCCTGCCCGTCTTCGCCCTCCTGGCCTTCGCCGCGCATCGCCTCGGCCATTTTGTCCGCGCCCTTGCGCAGCGCGTCGACCGCGCGGCCCTGCGCGTCGACGGCCTTGCCGCGCCCCTCCCCGTTGGGACCGAGCGCCTGCTCCGCCTCCTTCATCGCCTTGCGCGCCTCGTCGAGCTGTTCGCCGGCCTCGCCCGCCTCGTCCCGGAGCGCGTCCTGCTGGCGCTCGAGCTTTTCGCGCAGCGCCTTCTGGCGTTCGCGCTCGGCGCCGGACTCCCCGCCCGGCTGTTGCGGCTGGCCCTTCCTCCCGCCGCGCTGCGGCTTGCGGTCCTCTTCGCCCGCGGGATCGTTCATGCCCTGGAAGGTGTCGTCGCGCAGTTGCTGCTCCTCGCGCGAGAGCTGGTCGAGTTCGCTCAGCGCGCGCTGCATCTGGCGCCGGCGCTGGCTCTGCGCGGCGCTCTCGCCGCCGCCCTCCTCGGCCGTCTGGGCGTTTTCCATGATGTCCTGCAACTCGTCGAGAAGCTTCTGCGCCTGCGCCGCGTCGCCCGATTTCGCCGCTTTCTCGATGTCGTCGAGCATGCCCTGCAAGTCTTCGGGCGTGACGCTGTCGGGATCGTCCGCGCTTTCGCGCGGCGGCGCGCCCGGCTGCCGGGGCCGGGCGCCGAGCTGCTCCAGAAACTTGTTCAACGCCTCGCGCAAGTCCTGCGTGCGCTTGGCGATTTCCTCGTCGTTCGCGCCGCGCGCCATGGCGTCGCGCAGCGCCTGCTCGGCGGCGCGGAGGTCGCGTTCGACCTGCGACATGTCGCCGTCCTCGAGGCTCAGCGCCATCGCCCAAAGCATGTCGGCGACGCCGCGCAAGTCGTCGTCGCTGCGCCGCCCTTCGAGGCCGCGGCGCGCGGCGCGCAGGCCGAGATGGATCGCCGAGGGCGTCTGGAACGCCTCCGGCGCGAGAGAGAGCGCCTCGAGCGCGGCGCGCACGCTGGCGCGCGCTTCCGGATCGAGCGCGAGAATGCGCCGCTGCTCCACGAGCGCCCGCGCCAGCGGCTTCACGAAGCGGCGCTGCGGCAGCGTCGTTTCGATCGCATCGGAGACGCCCTCGTTCCCGGCGGCGTCTTTCGCCACGAGCCGCATCGTGACCCGCGCGCCCGCATAGGGACTGTCCGCGAGATCCAACGTCGCCCGGCCCTCGCCGAGGCCCCCTGGCCCCGCCGGCGGCTCGAGCGGCAGGCGCGGCGGCTCGTAAAGCGCCCGGCGCCCGCCCGTGGCTGAGAAAACGGCCTCCGCGCCGACGACGCCGTAATCGTCGTCCACGCGATAGGAGAGCGTCATGGAGCCGCGCGCATTGTTGCGGGGCGCGCCGTCGACGGCGATCGACGGCGGACGATCGGGCGTCGCCGCGACGTCGAAAGTCCGGCCGTCCGGGAGCGACAGCCGCGCCGGGCCGGAGAGCCTGTAGAGGCGATTTTTCCGCTCGGCGCCCTCGCCGGGAGTGAGCGCGCCATCGACGGCGACGGAGGCGTCGGCGGGCCGCAGCCGCAGCAGCGAATTGACCGGCGCCTCGACCGCCCCTCCCTCCTGCGGCAGCACGATCGGCGGCTTGCCCGTGTAGGCCGGCGGATCGAACCAGGCGTCGACGCGCTGGGAAGGCCCCAGAAAACCGCCGGCGCGCCAGTCGAAGGCGGCGGCGATCCGCGCGCCCTTCTCGTCTCCCGCGATAAATCCGGCGGCGACGGCGGCCACGAGCGCGGCGGCGCGAAGCGCGTAAGGGTCTCGCTCCGGCAGGCGCGGACGCGGCGGGGCGACGGGCGTTCGCGCGAGCGCCGCCGATAGCCGCCGGCGATGAAGGCTCCACAGCGCGACCGTGGCCGCATCGGCGCCCTCGGCGCCCGCGAGCGTGTCGTCGAGCGAGGCCGCGGGCTTCAGCGCCCCGCCGGCGGCGGCGTCGAGCCGGGCGGCGGCGGCGGCCCGGCCCGGCAGGCCGCGGGCGATCTCGCGCGCGACGAGGAACAGCCCGGCGAAGCCGAAGGCGGCGACGCCCGCCATCCGCCCCTCGAGCGGCAGCGCGCGCCAGAGCCCGAGCCAGGAAAGCGCGACGAAGAACAGTCCGAGGGTCGCGAAGGCCGCGGCGAGCCGCAGCGCGCGTTCGGCGAGGAGCGCCCGGGCCGAGCGCCTTAGCGCGGCGTCGAGGGTCGCGTCGCCTGCGGGGCGCCGCGCGTCATTCTCGGGAAGTTCGTCCATTGGCGCTCCGGCGGGACGGCGAATTCCGTCCAGATGGCGGTTCGACGGCGACTATACAATCCCGCCGCGCAAACGCTAAGAAAAGGGGTCCGAATTCGCCTTTTGGGCGGCGGGGCGGTTAAGATGGCCCATGATCCGCCCCCGCAAGGCCGCGCCCGATCTCGTCTCGGCGCCGCTCACAGACCTCGCCGTCCTACCCCGGCCGACGGCCGCGATCTACGACAAGATCCTCGCGGCGCTCGAAAAGAACGACGTCGAGGCGCTGCGCATCCCGATCGACTGGAACGAGGTGCGTCCCCTCCTCGCGAAGAGCGGAACCTTCCCGGCCGGGACTGATCCGATCGAGATCCTGAAGGCGCTCTCCTTCGACCGGAAGGGGCGCGAGACTGTCGCGATCGCCCGCGCCGTTCTGTCGCAGCCCTTCGTGAAAATCGTGCGCGGGCCCGTGACGCTTTTCGAATGGCCCGCCTTCGCGCGTCATCCGGCTCCGCCCGCGACCGAAGAGGAGGCGCGGATGCGATGGGCCTGTGTGCGTTTCGCGGATCTGGCCCGCTCCAACGCCGAGGGGCGGCCGCGTCCGCTTCGCATCGGCGTCGCCGCCGACGGCGTCTGGCACTATTTCTGGAGCGAGGATTGATCGACCCGACGGAAGGAATGGCGCCATGATCGCAAACAGGGATCGACGGCGCGCCTGCCTCACGTAAGCTACAGCGCCGCCTGGAACCGGATCGGCCTTCCCGTCGAAGGCGTGACTAGCTCGCCCTCCCACATCACGCGCGCGCCGCGCACGAATGTTCCCACCGGCCAGCCCGTCGCCTCCATGCCGTCGAAGGGCGTCCAGCCGACGCGGGACGCGACCCAGGAATTGCGGATCGTCTCGCGGCGCGCGAGATCAACGACGGTGAGATCGGCGTCGTAGCCCTTGGCGACGCGCCCCTTGCCAGCCATGCCGAAGAGGCGGTTCGGCCCGGCGCTCGTCAGATCGACGACGCGCGCGAGCGTGAGTTTTCCCTTGTTCACGGCGTCGAGCAGGAGCGGCACGATGGTCTGCACGCCGGGCATGCCCGAGGGGCTTTTCGGATAAGGCTGCGCCTTTTCCTCCAGCGTATGCGGCGCGTGATCCGAGCCGATCACGTCGACGACCCCCTGCCGCAGGCCCTCCCAAATCGCGTCGCGATGGCGGGCCTCGCGCACCGGCGGATTCATCTGCGCCAGGGTTCCGATGCGTTGATAGGCTTCCGCGTCGAGCACGAGATGATTGGGCGTGACTTCGACGCTGGCGATGTCCTTGTGCTGCGCGAGCAGCGCGATTTCTTCCGCCGTGGTGACGTGCAGAACGTGAATGAGCGCCCGCTTCTCGCGCGCGATGCGCAGAAGCCGCTGCGTCGAGCGCAGCGCCGTCTCCACGTCGCGCCAGACGGGATGCGAACCCGGATCGCCCTCGACGCGCAGCGGCTTGCGTTCTTCGAGGCGATCCTCGTCCTCGCTGTGGAAGGCCGCGCGGCGGCGGGTGTGGGACAAGACCTCGGCGACGCCGGCGTCGTCCGCGACGAGGAGCGAGCCCGTCGACGACCCCATGAAGACCTTGACCCCGGCCGCGCCCGGCAGACGCTCGAGCTCGGAGAGGTCCTTGGCGTTTTCATGCGTGCCGCCGATCCAGAAGGCGAAGTCGCAATGCATTCGGCCAGTCCCGCGCGCGACCTTGTCGGCGAGCGCCGCCTCGCTGGTCGTCAGCGGGTTGGTGTTCGGCATTTCGAACACCGCGGTCACGCCGCCCATGACGGCGCTGCGCGAGCCGGATTCGAGATCTTCCTTGTGAGAAAGGCCCGGCTCGCGGAAATGCACCTGCGTATCGACGACGCCGGGGAGGATATGAAGGCCCCGGCAGTCGATTCGTTCGCCCGCCGCGGCGCGGGAGAGGTCGCCGATTTCGGCGATCTTGCCGCCGCTGATTCCGACGTCGCGCAGGCCTTCCCCGTCCTGGTTGACGAGCGTGCCCCCCGAAAGGATGACGTCGAAACTTTGCGGCATGGATGGCGCCTCGCTTGCAATTTTCCCGCCTCTAGATAAGCGCAGGCGGCTGACGCGCCAAGCGTGCGCGATCCGACAAGATGGGACCGACATCATGACAACGGCGATCCTGCTCGAGGACCGCGGCGTAATCGACGTATCCGGCGAAGACGCGGCCAGATTCCTTCACAATCTCGTAACGAACGACATTCTGTCGCTGACGGCCGGTCAGGCGCGTTTCGCGGCGCTGCTCACGCCGCAGGGGAAAATCCTTTTCGACTTTGTCGTCTTCGCGCTGGGAGAGGGGCGTTTCCTCCTCGATTGTCCGCTTTCGCTCGCCGCGGATCTCGCAAAGCGGCTGACCATGTACAAGCTTCGCGCCAAAATCACGGTCGCCGATCTGAGCGACCGTTTGGAGGTCGTCGCCTTTCCCGACGCCGACGCGCCTCCGGCCGTCGCGGCGGTCGCAGCCGCGCCCGATCCGCGCGCCGCAGCGCTCGGCTGGCGGGCGATCGCCGAAAAGGGAAGCCTTCCCGCGCCCGGCGCGCTCGCGGATTACGAGACGCGCCGCATTCGCGCCGGCGTTCCGAAAGGCGGGGTGGATTTCAACTACGCCGACGCCTTTCCGCACGAGGCGGACATGGACCTCCTCGCGGGCCTCGATTTCAAGAAGGGCTGCTATGTCGGGCAGGAGGTGGTCTCGCGCATGAAGCACCGCGGCCTCGTGCGCAAACGCGTGACGCCTTATCGCGCGGCGGGCGGCGCGCCCGCGCCGGGCGAGGCGATCCGCGCGGGCGAAATCGAGATCGGGATTACGGGGTCGGCCGCAGGCGAAGAAGGCCTCGCCCTCATCCGCCTCGACCGCCTCGCGGACGCCAGAGAGAAAGGCGAGCCGCCGACGGCCGGGGGGGTCGCTCTGGAGTTCAGGGAGCCCCCCGTGAATTAGACCGCCAGCGACATGCCCGTCTCGACCGGCGGCGGCGCCGGCAAGGCGTCGGGCGCGCGACCTTTGTAGACGAATTTCCGCCGCGCGAGGTGATAGGCCGGATCGGGGCCAAAGAAATTGACGTTCATCCGCGCGAGTTCCTCCGCGCGATAGTTGGCGAGCGGCTTCACGCGTTCGTCGCGCACGCGCTTCTCGTGCTTTTCGCGCAGGAGACTCCAGAAATCGAGGCGGCGTGCGATCTCGACCGCCAGCGTCGCGACGCGCCGTTCGAATTCCGCGACGTCGCCGCCGAGAACCTCGTCGACGAAGCCGATCGCCTTCGCCTCCGCCGTTCCCATTGGCAGACAGGCCTCGGTCAATTCCCGGGCGCGGTCAGGCCCCACGCGCCGGGGTAGCGCGTAAGTCCAGTATTCCGAACCGTAGAGGCCGCCCATGCTCTTGTAATGCGGATTGAGCACCACGCCCTCGCGCGCGACGACGCGATCCGCCGCGAGCGCGAGGATCGCGCCGCCCGCGCCGGCGTTGCCGCGCATCGCGGCCACCACGACATGCGACATGGTGTTGAGGATTTCACAGACGAGATCGTCGATGGCGTTGATGTTGCGCCAGGATTCGAGCGCGGGGTCCTCCGCCGCCTCGATGACGTTCAAATGGATGCCGTTGGAGAAGAAATCCTTGCCGCCATGCAGGACGATGACGCGCGTCGGCCGGGCGCGCGCGAAGAGGAAGGCGTCGCGCAGGCGGTAGCATTGCTCCGTGCTCATCGCGCCGTTGTAGAATTCGAAGAAGATGTGGCCCACGCCGTTGCGCTCGACGTAGCGGATTTCGCGGTAGGTGCGGCAGTCGATTTCCGCGACGACGGGCAGGACCGCCTCGGGCACGCCCCGCAGCAACGGACCCAACGCCTGCGCCGCCGGCAGTTTGATCCCCGCGATGGGACAGAACTCCGCGTCGCAGAAGGCGCAGCCCATTCCGGCGCCCGCGAGACGGCAATTCGCCTGATGCGCGTCGGCGCGCGCCTTGAGATGCGTGATCCAAACGGCGCCGTCGACCGTCGCGCGGCAGATGGCGCCGTCGCGTTTCGCGACAATGCTTCCCGGCGTCCCCCTGAGCCGATCTTCGTGATGCGCGCCATAGAGGAACATGGGCAGGCCGAAGAGCGAATCGAGGACGCCCGGCGCGCTGTCGGCGGCCCTGATCTTTCGCACGACCGCATCGGTCGAATCCCGCATCCAGTCGATCGCGCGGTCCTTCTGCGTCATCGCCGGACGCAGCCGGCCGCGCACGCCGGGCCGCGAATAGTCGAGCGGCGTCGGACGGAATCCGCCGGACGCGAATTTCTCCACCGCCTCCAGAACGCCGCGCACCGCGGCTTCCGTCACCTCGTTGCGATAAAGCCCGCCCTTGGCGTCGGCGACCGGAGGCAGCGGAAATTCATGGCTCGCCCAGATCGGCCCGGCGTCCATTTCGGCGGCGGCCTGCAACACGGTCACGCCCCAACGCCCCTCGCCCTCCATGATCGCCCAGTCGAGCGAGGACGGCCCGCGGTCGCCGACGATGCCCGGATGCACGATGAGACAGACGCGCGTCGACCAGATCGCCTCCGGCACGGCGGCCTTCAGCATCGGCGCGACGATGAGGTCCGGGTTTTCGGCCGCGACGGCGCCGAGCATCGCCCGGTCGCTGTCGGCGATGGAGACCGACACTTCGTGGCCGCGCCCCGTCAGCTCGATCAGCAGGCGCTGGCTGAGACTGTTGTGCGCGGTCGTCAAAAAAAGGATCTTCATATTTCCCCTCCATTGCCTGAAAAACTCGTCTGGAATCGTTCCCGGTATTCGTGCGGCCCCACGTCGAGATGCCGCCTGAAGGCGCGCCGCATGCGCTCGATCGTCGCGAAGCCGGAAATTTCGGCGATCGTCTGGAGGGACAGACGCGATTGCTCAAGCCGGCAGCGCGCCGCCTCGACGCGCGCATATTCGACGAAGCGGGCGGGCGTCATGCCGGTTTCGGCGAGAAAGCGCCGCGCGAAATTGCGCGGGCTCATGGCGACCTGGCTCGCGAGCCGCTCGACAGTGAGATTTTCGCGGGAATTGCCAAGTATCCAGGACTTCAGCTCGGCGATGTCGCGGCAGCTGGTTTCTTCCCCCTGCAGAAAGGGGCTGAACTGCGTCTGCCCGCCGGGGCGGCGCAGAAAGACGACCAGCATTCCCGCGACCATGCGCGGCGCCTCGCGGCCCAGATCCTCTTCGATCAGCATCAAGGCGAGGTCGATCCCGGCGGTGATGCCGCCGGAGGTGTAGACGCCGCCATCGCGCACGAAGATGCGGTTGGGTTCGACGACGAGGGAGGGATAGGCGGCCGCGAGCTGGTCGCAAAACATCCAGTGGGTCGTGACCCTGCGATTTTCCAGCAAGCCGGCGCGGGCCAGCAGGAATGCGCCGGTGCAAACCGAGGCGAGGCGCCGCACGCGGGAGGACATGCCCTTGATCCAGTCGATCAGCGCCTGATCCGCACAGGCCGCGACGGGATCCTCCCCGCCCACGACGATCAATGTGTCGAGCCCGCCGGCGATGTCCGCGCAACCATGCGGCGCGAGAACCGTCAGCCCGCATTTGCTTTCCACCAGGCCGCGCGCGGCGGCGATGACCAGTAATTCATAACCAGGCTCGTTCTCCCGGCCTGTCATTTCCATAATACGATTCGCGTAATAAAAAGCATCCAAAGGACCGCACAAATCGACGATTTCGAAGTTGTCGAAAATTAAAAGCCCAATTCTTCTGACACGCTGGGGAATTTCTCGACTGCCAGCAGTTCTTTTGTAAATATCTGGATCAAACGGAAGCTTTACATTGTTCATGAACTCTATTGTCTCGCCGGGAACGGCGAACCGCAACGACAAAATCAGATCGAATTCTGCCATTTCCCCAACCGCACCGCCTCGACGGCTTCCGGGGATGGGGCGGGTCGACGGCCGCCGGGCGCGGCAAGGCGCGCCGCGCGAAGGTCAGCGCCGCGGCGCGGCAAGTTTCAGCAAACGATATGACGCCGGAAAGTCAGCGGTGGACCACGTCCAACGCCACGTCGAGGGCGCGCACGACGCCGACATTCGCGAGGATCACGCCCATGACGGCGATGATGACCGCGGCGAGATCGCGGAAGGGAAACTTCTTCGGCCGGGCGGCGGCCTCCTGATCCGCAAATCGCATGTCCATGTCATCATCCCCCTCCGCCCGCGCAGAGGCCGCGTAAGCGGTCTTTGCGAAACCTATGTGACGGAGGTTAAAAACCCTCCGATCCTGTCGCACGGCCGGGCGGCTTTCGTTTCGGTACAAAGCCCGATAAATTCCCGCCCGCCGCCGCCAACGGACTGGTCTGTGATATTACGCCAAAATCAAGACTGGTAGAGCCACAGAAAATTCAAAGGAAGGACCACAAGTGAGCGCAAGCGAAAACTCGGGCGGCCGCGCGACGGCCAGCGTCAACTCTCTGGCGGGCGAGATCGTCGACCGGCTCGTCGCCGGCGCCGGGCGCTATCGCGTGTCGGCGTCGCGCGGCAGCCTCGGGGAGTTGCTGATCGACGCGGGCGCCAAGACGGCGGGCGGCGTGGATGCGGGGCTGTTGCTCACCGAAATCTGCATGGGCGGACTGGGCAGGGTCACGCTCTCCCACGCGCCGGGAGCCGCGAAATGGCCGTTCTGGCTGACGGTCGCGAGCAATGATCCGGTCGTCGCCTGCCTCGCCAGCCAATACGCCGGCTGGAGCCTGCAACACGATAAATTCTTCGCGCTCGGCTCCGGGCCCGGCCGCGCCCAGGCGCGCGTCGAAAAGCTCTTCGAGGAGCTGCCTTACAAGGATCAGGCCGATCGCGTGACGATCGTGCTCGAATCGGGCTCCCCGCCGCCCAAGGAGGTCGTCGAAAAGGTCGCCTCGAAGTCCGGCGTCTCGCCCGACAAGGTCGCCTTCGTCTATGCGCCGACGCAGTCGCTCGCGGGCAGCGTGCAGGTGGTGGGGCGCGTTCTGGAGGTGGCGCTCCACAAGGCGCACGAACTCCACTTCCCGCTCGAGAACATCGTCGACGGAATCGCAACCGCGCCGCTCTCGCCGCCGCATCCGGATTTCGTGCAGGCCATGGGCCGGACGAATGACGCAATCATCTACGCCGGCCGCGCCCATCTCTTCGTCAAGGGCCCGGCTGCGGCGGCCAAGGAGCTCGCCGAAAAGCTGCCGAGCCATAACTCCAAGGATTACGGCCAGCCCTTCGCGGACATCTTCAAGGCCTACAAGGGAGACTTCTACAAGATCGACGGCAGCCTGTTCTCGCCGGCGGAAGCGCTGGTGACGGCCGTCGAGACCGGCGAGACCTTCCGCGCCGGCAAGATCAACGAGGAACTGCTGGACAAGTCCTTCGGGGCTTAACTGATTCGCCCTCCGATGAGGGACGGTCGCGCGGCGGCGCGGGGCGGGGTGAAAACAGGAATCGTGACGTCAGACCGCCCCGCCCCCGCCCGAGCGCCTGCGCCGGTCGACCTCCCCCGTCAGGGGAGAGGCGGCCGTCCCCGCGTCGCCGTCTTCACCGACAAGCTCGACTGGCATGTCGACCATACGCTCGCGGCCTTTCGCGCGCTGGGCGCGACGCCGGCGGCCGTGCGCCTGTCCGCCTGCCGGATCGACACGGCGCAACCCCACGGTCTCGCCATTCCCGGCTTTCGCGCGCTTCCCGATCTCGCCGTCGTGCGGGCGATCGGCGACGGTTCGCTGGAGGCGATCACCATGCGGCTGGGCGTGCTGCACGCGCTGGAGGCGCTCGGCGTTCCGCTCGTCAACGGGGCCCGGGCGATCGAGCGCTGCACAGACAAAAGCATGGCGAGTTTCCTCCTTGCGCGCGCGGGACTGCCCGCGCCGGAGACCTTCGCCACGCAGAACCGAGCCCAGGCGCGCGCCATCGCGCGGCGGGAGGCGCCGAACGGCCCGCTCGTCTTGAAGCCGCTTTTTGGCGCGCAGGGCTGGGGCCTGCGGCTGATCGAGCGGGAGAGCGACATTCCCTCGCTCGAAGAGGCGCGCGGCGTCTTTTATCTTCAGCGCTTCGTCGGGCCGGACCGCCCGCCTTATGAAGACATGCGCATCCTCGTGTCGCGCGGGCGGGTCGTCGCCGCGATGCGGCGGCGGTCGAGCCACTGGATCACCAATGTCCGACAGGGCGCCCGCCCCGTCGAAACGGCGCCAACCCCCCAGGAGCGCGACCTCGCGCTCGCGGCGGCGGAAGCCATGGGAACGATTGTGGCCGGCGTCGACCTCATAGTCGGCGCCGACGGACGGCCGATGGTTCTGGAAGTCAACTCCATGCCCGGCTGGAGCGGCCTGCAGCGCATCACGCCCTTCTCCATCGCCGGGCGGCTGGCGGCCGACGCGCTCGCCGCGATTCCCTCTCCCCGCGACGCAGCGAGCGGACTCGGGTGAGGCCTCATTAATTGAGATAGGATGCGAGGGCGGCTGAGATTAGCTGGCAGAGGAGACGCGGGAGAATCTGTCGTAGCGGAATGCTTCTCGCAAACCAGTCAGATTGAGCACGAGTTGGGAACGCGATCAACGAGCGTCAGATCGAGAAACGCATTAGGGTCCAGCCCCATACTCTCTCAAGGCAGCGTCGGATTTCTAACGCAGAATGAGGCAGTCCAATGTCTGTAATACCTTGGATTGGCCAGCGGCGCCTTACGTATTACCGCAAAGCACATCGTAGGCTTAATTATGCCCAAGTCGATTAAAATTTCATTAAGAAATGCGATCTGATCGATAAATAACTTGTCTTCAGGTGAATGCATATCGAAGTTGTGACCGTAGAGCCTGTCGATGAACGTGTCTATCACGCCGCCGTCAGCCACAAAACTCTCGAAATGAAAGCGGCCCACAAGTAAGGGAAGGATGTCCTGTGCTCTGATGCCCTCGTTGGAGTTTTGCGACCAATCACGATCATCACACTGCTCGTCGCGCCGTTTCGAAACCATATTGTACTTATAGCGATCCGGCGCCCGCGACCATAGATGATTGATAACCTCTAATGCCTCCGGCCAACGTTTATGACCATTGCGACCGATCATATCGGCCATAACAAATCTGCCATCTGCCGGCATCATCCGGAGTACGTTGTCAAAAAGCGCCTCCAAATTCTCGATATGATGAAGGGAATGGATCGCTATAAAACAATCGGTTTCACCGCCCAACCAAGACGCAGCATCCGTTTCATGACAACGCATTACGTCGCTCAATCCCTCCTGTTCAATTTTTGCGTTCGCAGCATTCACCCTAACGGGCGATAATTCAAGACAGTCGTATCGCTCTAACCTACCCGCCTTGTAAAGCATTTTTGCTAGGGCTATATCACGGACGCATGAACCACTGCCGATCCCTAATATACGCAACTTTTGTCTATTTACTTTGGTCACGCTATTAAATAGGAACTCGTCGATTGTTCTTGCGCCAGTCACCGCAACAATCTTCTTCAAAAAATATCTGGTCGACCAGTAATGAAATATCTGAGGCAATGGCGTAAGCACCCCTGCCTGAGAAAATAACCGGATTTCATTCTGTATTTTATTTTCGCGCGGAAGCATCATCTTGTTATCCCAGCACGTTTCGCGAGCGTCGTCAAATAGCCCAAGCGAGATATCTACCGCCGTTACCTCGGTTTAGATCAAGGGCTATCACAAATGCCCGATGTGAGCCCATTCACAAATCCCTACCAAAGCGATGGCCTCTCGCTTATCGATGATTTTTAGGTGCTCTGGCTCTATGAAGGATTCCCGGATCGACATCGCACCTTATTCGCACGCGGCCCCCCTTTTTGGCAATGCGGCTTTATCGGAATGCATGATCGCTTGCCTTCAAAGCTACGGCTTGTTTGGTCAGGAAACCCTTTCTGCCGCGGGCCCTGATGGTAATCCGCCGATGAGGCTCCTCCCAAGGGCAAGGACCGAGCCCACGTCGCTTTCCCTTCCGCCATTTCAGCGGATCATGAGCAAAACGATTTGACCCGTCCTCCCGCCCCCCACGCCGACTTCCTCCCTGCGAGCGAGGAGAGGGCGCAGGCCGTCGCTCGCGCCTTCGTGCAGGCCTGCGAGGCGGAGCTCGAGGCGCCGAAGCCCGGCAACGTCCATCATTTCGCGCCCGGCCACGGCATGGAGGCGAAGGACTTCATCGACAGCGCCCGCGCCGCCGCGCCCTTCATCGCCGCGTCCGGCGCGAGCGTCGGAGACCGCATTCTCCGCGCTATGGAGGCGACGTGGGCCGCGGTGCGCCAGAACACCAATCTCGGCATCGTCCTGCTCTGCGCGCCGCTCGCCCATGCGGCGCTCTCGGCGCGAAGCGCCGACCTTCGCCGAGAAACCGCGCGCGCGCTCGACGCGCTCGACGTCGCGGACGCGGAGGCGGCTTTTCGCGCGATCAGCCTCGCCAATCCCGCAGGCCTCGGCGCCGCGGAGGCGCACGACGTCGCTGGCCCGGCGGATGCGACGCTGCTCGACGCCATGCGCGCCGCCGCGAGCCGCGACCGAATCGCCTTTCAATACGCCAATGGCTTCGTGGATGTTTTCGAGACCGGGGTCGAGGCGCTGGCGCGCGCCCGCGCGCAGGGCCATGACGCGCCGCGCGCGACGCTCGATGTCTACATGGCCTTTCTTTGCGCCTTTCCCGACAGCCATATCGCCCGCAAATACGGGCGCGCCCGCGCCGAGGCGGTTCGCGACGAAGCGCGGGTCGCGTCTGCGCAAATGGCGGGCGCCGCGTGGAGCGACGTCTGCGCGGCGGCCCTTTCCTTCGACCGCAAGCTGAAGGAAAGGAAGCTCAATCCAGGCACGAGCGCGGATCTGACGGTGGCCGTTCTTTTCGCCGATCGGCTTGGGGCCATCTTGGCAAGCGCGCCCAAAAATGTTTGAGTCCGCGCCGCGCGGGGTGGTCTCGCGGCTATCTGGCCAACCGGTCGGGCCATCTCAGCCTGACGCCGAAAACGAAGGATAGGGGCGATCGCGGCGCGAGGCGCGCGGACGCTCGGGGGAACCTGGAAAGGAAACGCACATGGCAGTGATCAACAAGATGCTGGTCGGCGAGTCGCTGGTCGGCGAAGGCAACGAAGTCGCCCACATCGACCTGATCATGGGTCCGCGCGGCTCGGCCGCCGAGCTCGCTTTCGCGAACGCGCTCGTCAACAACAAGGACGGCTTCACGACTCTTCTCGCGGTCGTCGCGCCGAACCTGCTCTGCAAGCCGAACACCATCCTGTTCAACAAGGTCACCATCAAGGGCGCCAAGCAGGCCGTCCAGATGTTCGGCCCGGCGCAGCACGGCGTCGCCAAGGCCGTCGCCGACTCGGTCGCCGAGGGCGTGATCCCGGTCGACGAGGCTGACGACCTGTTCATCTCGGTCGGCGTGTTCATCCACTGGGACGCCAACGACGACAAAAAGATCCAGGACTACAACTATCAGGCCACGAAGGAAGCCATCGCCCGCGCGGTGAAGGGCGAGCCGAAGGCTGCGGAAGTCGTCGCCAAGCGCAACGACGCCAAGCACCCCTTCGCGCCGAACTGAGTTCGGACGCCGTCAGCGTTATCTTTCGGGGGGCCGGCTTCGGCCCCCCGTTCAGCCGTACTGTCAGAGGCGCCGCGACACAGCCGGGCCTCGCATAAAGGGTCGGGCTCCGCGCGTGCGCTAGAGAACAAGACGCCGCTGGGACGCGAACAGCACCGGGAGGGATGGGAATATGTCGTTCTTTGAGAAGATTCTGGGCGCGCTGTTTCCGAAGCCGTCGAGCGGCTTCGGCGGATCGCCGAGCGCGAAGACGGGCGTCGGCGAGTCGCTCGTCGGCGACGGCAATGAAGTCGCCCACATCGACCTCATCATGGGTCCGCGCGGCTCCGCCGCGGAGAAGGCCTTCGCCAACGGCCTCGTGAACAACAAGGACGGTTTCACGACGCTGCTCGCGGTGATCGCTCCGAACCTGCTCGTGAAGCCCTACACCATGATGTTCAACAAGGTGACCATCAAGAACGCCAAGCAGGCCGTCCAGATGTTCGGCCCGGCGCAGCACGGCGTGGCCAAGGCCGTCGCCGACTCGGTGGCCGAGGGCGTCATCCCGCTCGACAAGGCGGAAGATCTGTTCATCTGCGTCGGCGTGTTCATCCACTGGGACGCCAACGACGACCAGAAGATCCAGGACTTCAACTATCAGGCCACCAAGGAAGCCATTGCCCGCGCGATGAAGGGCGATCCGACCGCCGCGAGCGTTCTCTCCGCGCGCGTCACGGCCAAGCACCCCTTCGCCGCCAACTGATTCGCGCCTGCGACGCAACGACAGGGGAGCCCGCGCGCGGCTCCCCTATTTTTTTGCGCTGAACCTTGCAAGCTCCGCGGCGGTCAGGCGCCCGGCATGAAGGGCCGAGGCGACGAGCGCGCCAGCCGCGCCACGACGGCCGAGCGTCTCGAGATCGCTGGCGTTCCGCACGCCGCCTGCGGCATAGACCGCGCGTTTTTCAGACAGCGAAACGATTTCCGCGAGACGGACGAGATCTGGGCCGCAATCGCCGCCGACGCGCGCGAGCGTCATGACGATCACCCGCGGCGGCCAAAGCTCCGGCCGCGTCTGCAATTCCGGCGCGCCGAGAAAGCGCGCGCCCGCAAAATCGAGCGAAAGAACAATGCGGCGGGAGTCGCGCATCGCGGCGAGCGCGGCGAGGTCCGTGAAGCTTTCGCTGCCGACGACGACGCTGACATTGGCGGCGACAAGCGCGGCCTCCAACTCCGCGCCGCGACGCAGTCCGGCGTCCACCCACAGGTCGAGGGCCGGATACGCCGCGCTGATTGCGGCGATCGCGTCCCGGTTCGGAGCCCTCCCCTCGATCGCGTCGAGATCGGCGACATACAGCGCGCGAAAGGGGAAAAGAGACATGAGGCCGCGCGCGACGTCCAAAGGAGCGCTCGTCGGCGCGAGGGACGACGCGATGGGGCGATAGTCGGAACGGCGGCCCGCTATGGCGCGAACGACGGCGCCCTCGCGAATATCGATGACGGGAATGACCTGCATGAGGCATTATAGGCGCATGCGTTCGACGATTCATGCGCGACTGCGTCTCGCCTCGCGGCTCCTCCCGCTTCTCTTCACGCTCGATGCGGCTTTCGCCGAAACAAAGAAGGGCGATTGGCCCTGCATGCAGGTGCGCGTTCCCGAGATCGCTCTGGGGAGCGTCTGGAGCGGCCCCTCGATCGACGTCGAGCGGAAGAGTTGGCGGGACGACGGCGTCGTTTCGGAACTCGTGTCGCGGATCGCGGCGCGGCGCACGCCAATCGAGGAGGCGAAGAAACTCATCGACGCGTTTGCGCGGGGCGCCGGCGCGGATCGAAAGGCGCGGCTGACGCTGCTTTTCGCCGGCGTTTACGAAAGAATGAACGACGAGCGGCGCGAGGTCGTGTCCGGCCTCGACCGTTTCGGGCGCCGGCTGAAGGACATGGCGGAAAAAACACGGGAGGAGACTGAGGCGCTCCGCGAACTTCAGGATCGCAAGCCGGCGGATCAGGAAGCGATCCGCAAGGCCGCCGAGACGTTGCAATGGCGCCTGCGCCTTTTCGAGGAGCAGCGCAAGATGGCGACCTACGTGTGCGAGAGCCCGGCCCTGATCGAGCAGCGCTTCGGCGCGCTGGCGCGCATGATCATGGCGGCGATGGACTGAGCCGGACGGCTACTCTCGCGGCTCCGGCTTCCGCTCTTCGAGCGGATGGCCCGCCGCCGCCCACCCGTCGGTGCCCTCAGGATACCAGGAGACGTTCGAATAGCCGAGCGTCAAGGCGCGTTTGGCGGCGTTCCACGACATCCAGCAATCGGCGAGGCAATAGAAGACGAGCGGTTTTCGTCGGTCTCCCCCGCTCGCCTTTTCCAGCCCCTTTTCGAAATAGCGCCGCGTCGCATCCGAGATCGCGCCATAGCCCGTGTCAGGCAGCCAGAAGCTGCCGGGAATGTCGAAACGCGGTTGCTCGCGCCAGACCGCGTTTCTGGGCAATCCTTCGGGTTTCGGCGCATGCGGAAGCGCGTCGATGAAAGCGGCCGCCTTCTTCGTCCACAAATCGTGGGCCTTCGCGGTGTCGATGACCGTCGCGCCCGTCAGCGTCTCCGGAACCGGCGCCCGATAGGCCTCCATGCGATAGCCTTCCGGCTCAGGCGCGCGCGACGGCGTTTCCGCCCGCGCCGGGCCGGCGAGGAGGCCGATCGTCGCTGCGGCGGCGAGCGCTCCCTTCATGGCGCCCGGGGGATCGGCCGGCCGCTTTCGTCGAGCATGGGCACGCCGTAGTCTTCGAGAATTTTGTCGATCTCGCTCTTGTTCTGCGCGATCAGCGTATTGAGTTCGCGCTTCCAGTTCTGGTCCGAATGTCGGACGCCGAAGGCGATGCGGAAGGCCATGCGCGCGCCTGGCGTCTCTGGCAGCGGCGCAGCGACGAGCCGGCCGGCGGACTTCTTGACGTAATAGCCCGCGATCGGCCCCCACAGGAGCGCCGCGTCGATTCGCCCGGTCTCTAGGTCGTGGATCATCGTCGCGCTCGAGGACTCGACGCGCGTGTCGATCATCAGCGGATAGGGCTTCACGAGCCCGATCATGCCGTTCCTCGCGAGGATGTTCCCCGGGGGCGTATTGGCGACGAGGCCAATTTTGCCCTTCTTTTCCTTCAGGCGCGGATCGTCGAGATCCTTTATCCCGTCGAGATCGGAGCCCGCGCGCGTCACGATGGCGTAGGTCGTGCGGTAATAGGGATTCGTCGGCTGAACGAGGTCGTTGCCTTGCGGCATGCCAAGAATGACGTCGCAGAGATGGGCGTTGAGCGTGTTGCGCACGAAGCCCGTGGCTCCCGGATAATAGGCGTAGGCGAGCTCCTTGTGGAGCTTCGCAGCGAGGAACTCGGCGATCTTGTTCTCGAAGCCTTCGCCCTTCTCGTTCGAAAAAGGAAGATTGTTCGGATCGGCGCACACCCGCAGAACCTTCGGATCGATCAGCTCGATCCCGCCGGCGTTGTCCGACCCTTTGGCGCCGGCGTCCGGACCCATATGTTGCGCGACGGCGGAAGCAGCGGCGAGGCTGAGAGCGAGGACGAGCGCGGATCCGCGCCAGCGCCGTTCGAATCTTTTCTGCCGCATGACCTGATTTCACTCCCGACCTGACGAGCGCCTCGGCGCTCCCGCACCAAAACTGTTTGTCAGATAGTCACGCTTTACGGGTTTGACCAAGAAAAAAATTGGCCCGGAAACCATAATGGCGTCCGGGCCAGAACGTCAGGATCTCATTAGAGAACCGCGACTTACTTCTTCATGCACTCGGCTTCGGCTTTCTTGAAAGCCTCGGGAGCCGCTTCCTTCTTCTCCGGACGGCCAGGCTGGATGGCGCCGGTCGAGAGCGCGCGGAGATAGATGTAGAGATCGTCGATGTAGCAGACTGCGTTCTTGTTGTCGGCGAAGGACGGCATCACACTGTTGCCATTCTGACGGCCGCCGATGACGATGCCGGCGAATTCGGCGTAGTTGAAGCGCTTCACCGACTCCTTCAGCGCCGGGGCGTAGGTCGAGCCGCCGCCGTTCGGGCCGTGGCAGACGTGGCATTCGGCGTGATAGCGGCGATAGCCGGAGAAGGTGTACCAGTCCACCGTTCCGTCAGGCGCGACGTTATAGGTGGGATCGCCCTTCGCGTCGAAATATTTGCCGTCCTCGGATTTGACGGCCTTGGGATCTCCGGGCGCCTCGGCCAATGCGGAGGTTCCCACAAACATCATGACGCCCAGGGCCACGGCCCCGGCAAGCGACGATCTCATTACTCTCTCCCTGTCAGTTTTTTCACCATCTAAACGTTGGCGCCCGGCGACGCCCATATCTCCTGGGATCGCCGAGCGCCAGCGTTTTAGGTGCGACCTTCCGTCCTGTTTAGTTAGGCAGGGCGAAGACGGTCAGCACGCCGCCGAGCGCGGTGTAGTTGGCGAGCGAGGCGTAGTTGCCCACGGCGCCGAGGCCTTCGTTGGACTTGGACAGTCCGGCCGCGAGGCCGATGCCGGCCCAGCCGCCGACGCCGGACAGAACCGCGACATACTGCTTGCCGCCCGACTCATAGGTCATCACATTGCCGATGATGCCCGACGGAGTCTTGTATTTATACAGCTCCTTGCCGGTCTTCGTGTCCACCGCCTTCAGATAGCCCTCCAGCGTCCCGTAGAACGTCACGCCGCCGTCCGTCGACACCGCGCCGCCCCACGCCGAGAACTGCTCCTTGTTCGACCACACGATCTTGCCCGTCTTGGCGTCCCAGGCGATGAAATTGCCCGTGTGGTTCGTGCCGTCGCCCAGAACCTTGCCCGCCGGGAACATTTCCAGCGTCGCGCCCACATAGGGCTGGCCCGCCGTGTAGCTCACGCGGAACGGCTCATAGTCCATGCAGACGTGGTTCGTCGGAACCAGGAACAGACCCGTCGCCGCGTCATAGGACGCCGGCTGCTGGTCCTTCGAACCAAGAGCCGCCGGGCAGACGTTCTGCGTGTTCACGTCCTCGCCGTTGTGCTGCGTCGAATATTTGTCGACAACCAGCGGACGCCCATAGGTCTTCGACGACTTGTCCATGTCGACCTTGGTCGCCCAGTTGGTCGCCGGATCATATTTCTCCGCCACCAAAAGCTCGCCGTTCGTCCGGTCCAGCGTATAGGCGAAGCCGTTGCGGTCGAAGTGGACCAGCGTCTTGACCTTCTTGCCGCCCATCTCCTGGTCGGCCAGGATCATCTCGTTGATGCCGTCATAGTCCCACTCGTCGTGGGGCGTCATCTGATACAGCCATTTCACCTTGCCGGTGTCCAGGTCGCGCGCCCAGATCGTCATCGACCAGCGATTGTCGCCCGGACGCTGAACAGGGTTCCACGTCGAGGGGTTGCCAGAGCCGTAATAAACCAGGTTCAGCTCGGGATCGTAGCTATACCAGCCCCAGGTCGTGCCCCCGCCCGTCTCCCACTGATTGCCTTCCCAGGTCGTGATCCCCGAGTCCTTCTCCACCGGCTTGCCCAGATGCGTCGTCTTCCCCGGCTCGATCAGCGTGTCGGCGTCCGGGCCCATCGAATAGCCGCGCCACACCTGCTTGCCGTCCTTCACCGAATAGGCCGTAATGTGGCCGCGCACGCCGAATTCGCCGCCGGCAATGCCCACGAACACCTTGTCCTTGAACACATGCGGAGCCGCCGTCGACGTCTGGCCCTTCGACGGATCGCCGTTCTTCACCGACCAGACCACCTTGCCCGTCTTCGCGTCGAGCGCCACCAGCGTCGTGTCCGCCTGAGCCAGGAAAATCTTGCCGTCGCCATAGGCGAGGCCACGGTTCACCGTGTCGCAGCACATCACCGGAACAACCGACGGGTCCTGCTTGGGCTCATATTTCCACAAAATCTGATGCGCCGGGTCCTTCGCGTCCAGCGCATAGACAATGTTCGGGAACGGCGTGTGAAGATACATCACGTCCGTCGTAATCGTCTTGCCCGACGAATCCGTCACCTGCACATTGTTCAACACCAGCGGCGCGCCTTCATGGCCGCGCAATACCCCCGTCGAAAACTGCCACGCCGGCGCAAGCTTCCCAACATTCTCCGTCGTAATCTGCTTCAATCCAGAATGACGAAGATTCCAGTAGTCCCCCGTCGGCAAAGCCCATTGCTTGGGATCCTTTTGAAGGGCCAGCAACTCGTCGTCGGCGTTCGCCGCGCCGGCTGCGAACAGCGCGAGAATACCAACCGAGGTCGACAACAACAGCTTATGCATGAGCTTTTCCTCCTGACGACGCCGTGGCGCGCCTTATCGTTGCGCCGCCGCCGACGTCGCGCCTCTCAAGGGCGCCTCGACATTGGGAAGGCGTTTTCCGTTCGTTTCCCGCGCCGATCGTGCGAACAAACTCACCGGCGTCGAGAAGCTCCCGGTTCCCGTCCGGGAAGCGTCTTTTAACTCGGAAACGGCGGGATAATATGTCGCGAACGGGCGAATCGCAATCGCAAAAAACGCCGGATTCGCCGCGAGACTCCGCAGAGTCCAAGCTCCAAGGCAAATCAGCATGTTGCGTGCATTTTTCGCGCGTTTCGCACTGCTCTTTCCGGCTTTTTTTCCCGGCTGCGGAGCCCTCGCGGCGCCGTCCTTCACACTCGCGGAGATCGCTCCGGGCGTCCTGGCCCATCAGGGCGAAACAGCCCTGATGACCCGGGAAAATTTGGGTGGAATCGCCAATCTCGGCGCCATTGTCGGCGAGGAGGCGGTCGCGGTGATCGACACGGGGGGGAGCCTTTATGAGGGCGAGGCCTTTCTCGCTGCGTTGCGCGAAAAAACGCAAAAGCCGATCCGCTATGTCGTCAACACCCATGCGCATCCCGACCATATTTTCGGCAACGGCGCCTTCGCCGGCGAGGGCGCGACCTTTGTCGGCCACAAAAACCTGCCGCGGGCGCTCGCCGCGCGAAGCGATCACTATCTCGCCGCCTTCCGCGCAATCATGGGCGATGCGCTCGACGGGGTCGTGATCGTGCCGCCGACGCTTACCGTCGCCGAAACGGCGACGCTCGACCTTGGCGGCCGGAAGCTCGCCTTGCAAGCCTGGCGCACCGCGCACAGCGAGGCCGACCTCACCGTGCTCGACGAGAAAACGGGCACGCTCTTTGCCGGCGACCTGTTGTTCATGAAGCATGTGCCGGTCGTCGACGGGAGCCTGCTCGGATTTCTCGACGTCGCCGACCGGCTCGCGGAAGTGAAGGCCGCGCGCGTCGTGCCGGGCCACGGCCCCATGGTCGCGCCCTGGCCCGAGGCGCTCGAGGAAGAGCGCGCCTATCTCATGCGGCTTACGGCCGATCTGCGCGCCGCGATCAAAAAGGGCGAGAGCGTGAAGGAGGCGGCGAGGACGGCCGCGAGCGGAGAGCGCGGCAAATGGCGGCTCTTCGAGGATTACAACGCCCGCAACGCGACGGCGGGATTTGCGGAACTGGAATGGGAGGAGCCGTGAGCGACTTTGTCTCACGCTCGCCCGCCCGACTTGCGGTAATCTCTCGCCAATGACCGGGAGAAACCCCATGCCCAGAACCCGCAAGGCGCTCGGCGCCGCTCTCTTCGCCACCCTCGTCGCCATGGCGGCGCGCGCCGAATCGAACGCGCCCGACCCCTGGCCGGGCCTCGTGACGGATATTTTCCAGGGGCGCGCGATCGCGCCGGCGGACGGCGTGATTTCACTGGAGGCGCCCAAACGCGCCGAGGACGCGGCCATCGTGCCGATGACGATGCGTTTCGCGGACCCTGGGAAGGTAAGGGTCGCGACGCTCGTCATCGACCAGAATCCCATGCCCATGGCGGCGAGCTTTACGCTCGGCGACAAGGCCGGCGTCGATTTCATCGAAACCCGCGTGCGCGTGAACAGCTACACCAACGTCCACGCCGTGGCGGAGACGCGCGACGGCAGCCTGCGCTCAGACGTGAAATTCGTGAAGGCCTCGGGCGGCTGCTCCGCCCCCGCCGGAAAGGATCCGGACGAAGCCCGCGCCGACATGGGCAAGATGAAATATCGCGAGTTCAAAAGCGCCGTCCCCGGCAAGCGCGAGGCGCAGGTCATGATCCGTCATCCCAACAATTCCGGGCTTCAGATGGATCAGATCACCCGCGCCTATACGCCCGCCCATTACGTCGACACCGTCGAAGTGTGGCAGGGCGACGAGCTGATCTTCAAAATGGAGGGCGGGATTTCGCTGTCGGAAGATCCCAACTTCCGCTTCACTTACGCCCCCAACGGCGCGAAGACGCTGCGCGTCGTGGCGCATGACAATCAGGGCGGCGCCTTCAAGGCCGAATGGCCGATCGCGGACGCCTCATAACGCGGGCTCAGTAGGCTGCGGAGAGATAATCGACGATCTTGCGCGCGTCGGCCGGGTCGATCGGCGCGCCATAGGACTTGATCATCTTGTCCACCTCGCCTTCCCAGAACGCCCGCCCCATCTTCGGCGGCTGGGAAAGAATGTAATCGACCGAATGGCAGACCGCGCATTGGGTTTGCGCGGTCTCCTTGCCCGGACCCGGGCGCAGCTCGGCGGTCTCCTCCGGAAGTGCGTAGGCAAGCGGCTTCGCGGCGCAGGGCGAAGACAGCGAGAGGGCCACGGCGGCGGCGGCGGCGGCGGCGGAACATGACAACCGCATCGTAGTCTCTCCTCAAAACGCCTCGACGCGCACCGTCTCGACGACATTGCGCATATAGCCGGCCGGATTCCACAGGGGCTCCAGAGGCTGCGCCTGCCCCGCGCGGTTGACGGCAAGCGCCTTCAATTCGTGACGGCCCGCGGGAAGCGACAATCCGATCCGCCAGGGACGGAAGGAATAGCGTCCGAGATCGTCGCCGAGCTGCGCTTCCCGCCAGCTCCGGCCGCCATCGGCGGAGACGAGCACGTGCCGGATCCCCTCGCCGCCGTCGAAGGCCATCCCCCGCACGATGGTTTCCGCATGGGCGCGAATCCGCGCGCCGTCGGCGGGATGGGTGATGAAAGAGCGCGTATCAAAGCGCTTGATCGGCGTCGTCGCGGCGGCGGGTCGGCCCGGAGGCGCGCAGGCGCAGGCGTTGTCGGGGATGCGATAGGCGCGCGACATCCAGTAGCCGTCGAAATTCTGGTCCAGCACGACGATCTCGGTCAGATGCTTGACCCAATAGGTTCCGTAATAGCCCGGAACGACGAGCCGCAACGGATAGCCGTTCAGCCAGGGGAGATCCTCGCCGTTCATGGCGTAGGCGACCATCACCTCGCCGTCGCCGGCGTGGCCGATATCAAGCGCCTTTGCGAAATCAGGCGTCGCCGGCAGCACGGGTCCGTCGAGACCGTTGAAGAGGGCCTGTCGCGCGCCCGCCGCGACGCCCGCCTTCTGGAGAATCGCCGAGAGCGGGACGCCGCGCCAGCGGGCGTTCCCCATGGCGCCGTGGCCGAGTTGGCCGCCGCCGACGCGCGGCTCGACGAATCCGCGGCTATTGCCGGAGCACTGGTTGACTGCGACGATCTCGACCGGTTCGAAACCGCTTTTGAGTTCGGCGAGCCCAAGGGAGAGCGGGCTGCGCACTTTTCCTTTCACCTCGAGCCGAAAGGTCTCCGGGTCGATGGAGAGCGGAATGTCGGCGAGGTGGTAACGAACGAAAAAGGCGTCGTTGGGCGTGATGACGCTCTCGTCGAAGACTCTGAACGGCGTTTCCAGCTGAGGCGGCCGGGCGGTCAGCTGAATGAGCGCGCGCTTCCCCGGATAGCGCGCCAGAGGTCTTTCGCCATTGGCGAACGGTAGAAAGATGCGCTCCCCCGCCGTGGCCGGCGACGTTGCGCCAACAGCCACGGCGCCAGCGCCGAAGAGCAGCTTTCGTCTGTCCATCCCTGTCCCCGTCGCCTGCCGACCGGACTCGCCGATCGGAATGACAGACGCCATCGCCGGCCGCACAGGCAGGCGCTTCGCCAACAGGGCGGAAACGTCGCGTCTGCTCAGCCCAGGATCGTCACCGCCGCGCAAAAGGCGAGCGGCAGGGTCGCCAGCGCGCAAATCGCCGTCACGCAGGCCACTTTCTGGAATTCGGGCGCTTCATTCCGAGCTTTTCTCACCAACGCCATGGCGACTACTCCCCAAGCAACGCGTCTCATTTTTTTCGCGCGCTCATTGACGTTGACGCGCCTCTGTTAACGCGCGGGCATGGGGAAAGGTTTCATTTTTAGCCAAGCGGCGCCGCGCGAACGCCGCTTTTTCGACATGATGATTAATTCGTGAAGGGCGGCCGGCGCTCGCTTACCGGATGGCGAGCGCGGGCTGTCCCACCCGACCGCGCGCGGGAAGCGGCGCCGGGGCCTGACGGCCGCCTTCGCTGAAGAGTTCCGCGAGTTTTTCCGTCATCGCGCCGCCGAGTTCCTCGGCGTCCACGATCGTCACGGCGCGGCGATAATAGCGGGTGACGTCGTGGCCGATGCCGATGGCGATCAGCTCCACCGGCGACCTGGTCTCGATGTCGTGGATCACCTGGCGCAGGTGGCGCTCAAGATAATTCCCCGGATTGACAGAGAGCGTCGAATCGTCGACCGGCGCGCCGTCGGAGATCATCATCAGAATGCGCCGCTGCTCGGGCCGCGCCAGCAGACGCCGATGCGCCCAGTCCAGCGCCTCGCCGTCGATGTTTTCCTTCAGCAGCCCCTCGCGCATCATCAGGCCGAGATTGCGCCGCGCCCGCCGCCAGGGGGCGTCGGCCGCCTTGTAGATGATGTGGCGAATGTCGTTGAGGCGGCCGGGGTTCGGCTTCTTGCCCTCATTGATCCACAGTTCGCGGGACTGGCCGCCCTTCCAGGCGCGGGTGGTGAAGCCAAGAATCTCCACCTTCACCCCGCAGCGCTCCAGCGTGCGGGCCAGAATGTCGGCGCAGGTCGCGGCGACCGTGATCGGGCGCCCGCGCATGGAGCCGGAATTGTCGAGAAGCAGCGTCACCACCGTGTCGCGGAAATCGGTGTCCTTCTCGCGCTTGAAGGAAAGGGGCTGCTGCGGGTCGACGATCACGCGCGGCAGTCGCGCCGGATCCAGCATTCCCTCCTCGATGTCGAATTCCCAGGAGCGGCTCTGCTGCGCCATCAACCGGCGCTGAAGGCGATTGGCGAGCCGGCCGACGACGGACGACAGGTGCAGGAGCTGCTTGTCGAGAAAGGCGCGCAGACGGTCGAGCTCCTCCGCGTCGCACAGCTCTTCGGCGCGCACGATTTCGTCGAAACGGGTGGTGTAGGCGTGGTAGTCGGCGCCCGAACGGTCGGCGGCGGACGTCGAGGGGCGGCGCGCGTCGGCGGCCTCCTCCATGTCGCCCTCGTCCGATTCTTCCGCGGATTCGCCATAGGGCGCCTCGGCGGATTCGCTTTCCCCCTCCTGCTCGGAGTCTTCCGCGGCCAGCGCCGTTTCCATCTCGGCGGCGCTCTTGGCCTTGTCTTCCTCCTGCTCGGGCTGCTCGCTCTCGTCGGGATTCTGCGGGGCCTCCTCGCTCTCGTCCTCGGCCTCCGTCTCCTCCGGCGCCTCGGCCCCGGCCATGTCGAGATGGGAGAGGAGTTCGCGCACGATCTGCGCGAAATAGCGCTGGTCCTCAACGGCGCCGACCAGCCGGTCGAGATCTCGGCCGACCCGCTCCTCGAGCAGGCCGCGCCAGAACTCCACGATCCGCGCGCCATGCGGCGGCGGCGCGAGGCCGGTGATCCGCTCGCGGGCGATGAGCGCCAATGCGTCCTCGAGCGGCGCGTCCTCGCGGCTCGTGATCTTTTCGGAATGGCTGCGCGTGTAACGGTCCTCGAGCATCGCGCCGATGTTGGCGGCGACGCCGGCCATGCGCCGCGCGCCGATCGATTCCACGCGCGCCTGCTCCATGGCGTCGAAGGCGGCGCGCGCCTCCATCGTCTCCGGCGCGTAGCGGCGATGCACCGAGTCGTCGTGGCAGGCGAGACGGAGCGCGATCGAATCGGCCTGGCCGCGCACGATCGCAGCCTCTTTCGCGGAAAGCTTCCGCGGCGGCTCCGTCAGGCGGGCCTTGGCGCCCCCCTCGGACGTGACGAGCGAGGGGCGCTCGGGCGCGAATTGCACTTCGAGCTTCGGGTTTCTCGCCATGGCGCGCATGGCGCCGGCGATGGCCCTCTTGAAGGGTTCCTGCGGAGCTTCTTTGGGCGAGGCGGGACGGCGGTTCGTCGGGGCGGGCGGCATTCAACACTATATGCGCAAGCGACGGACAAGGAGCAAGCCCGCGGGCGTCCGGGAAGAAGCGCCCGCGGGCTCGACGACTCGACGCCCGGAGGCGGAGCCGTCCCCGCGCCCGCCCCTCGAGGCGCGGCGGCCGCATCAATGGAAGTGCGGGCCTTGGTGATAGTCCCAGTGGCTGGGATGCCAGTCGTAGTGGTCGTAATGGCGGTCCCAATGCCCCGGATGCCAGTCATAATGGCCGAAACTCGGCCGGCAGACCCAAACCGGGCCGTTCCAGCCGCTGATCCAGCGGCAGCCAGCCTTGTCGACCAGAGCGCCCGACGCCTCCGGCAAGACCTGCATCACCGGCGCGGCGCGGACCGGGCCCGCCATGGCCGGAACGAAAAGCGCGCCCAGGGCGGCCGCGCCGGCGAAAGCGATTATCACAGTTGCGTTCATCTGCCCCTCCTTCAAACCGGTCGCCACGTCGCGGACCGTGGGAGGAAGGTGGCATGCCGCAGGGCGGCGCGCCGTGCGCCGCCGCACGCGTCACAACTTGCGTTCGGCCTTGCTGAAATTGGAGAGATCGCCCGTGGCGGCGGCCGCGCGCCGCCAGGAGCGCGCAATGGCCGGATATTTGATTTCCTTGCAGATGCGCGAAACCTGCCGGGTCAGCTTTTGCGATTGGCAGGCGGGACATTCCGGCGCGTCGGATCCGCGCGCCAGAAGCTCGAACTCGGCGGCGCAGGCGTCGCAGGAATAGGTGTAGAGGGGCATGGTCGTCCTCGTGGAAAGGGCTTGCGCCGCTTGTTAAGCAAGGACCGTTCCCTCCACGGCTCCGGGCTGTTGAAAACGATATAAAACATTGACTTATACGCATGACGCCAACCAGGTTCCGCGACGGAGGGGCAGCGTCCGAAGGGCGCGGTTCGGACAAAATGTCTAAAACGAGCCGGTCGCGTCCTGCGGCCGATGGAAGGCTTCGCCGCCGCCCCGCCCGGAACGGCGGCGGGCGATCACGGCCATCCCCAAAAATAGGGCGATCTCCGGAAATAGTTCTGCCCGCTGCGCAAAATCTCGATGTTCCGGGCAATCGTCGGATCGTTCGGCGCCATTTCCGCGGTGAACCGCGCCGGGTATGGCGGAGGCCCCAACCCTTGAGAGGATGGGGCATGGAAGCAAAGAGAAGACATTGAACAGATTTTCACGTGAAGTTCGCGAGCGGGCGGTTCGGATGGCGCTGGAGCGTCAGGGGGACCATGCCTCGCAATGGGCGGCGATCGCTTCGATTGCGGGGAAGATCGGCTGCACGGGAGAGACGCTGCGGAGCTGGGTTCGCCAGGCGGAGCGTGACAGCGGCCAGCGGGTGGGTTTGACGAGCGACGAGCGCGCCCGACTGAAGGCCCTGGAGCGGGAGAACCGCGAGTTGCGGCAGGCCAATGAAATCCTGCGCAAGGCGTCGGCTTATTTTGCGGCGGCGGAGCTCGACCGCCGGTCGAAACCATGATCGCTTTCATCGACGCGCATCGAGAGGCGCACGGGGTCGAGCCGATCTGCAAGGTCCTGCCGATCGCCCCGTCGACCTATCGCGCGCACGCGGCGCAGCGGCGCGATCCCAAGAACGCATCAGCGCAGGCGCGTCGGGATGCGGGGCTTCGGGAAAAGATCCGGCGCGTTTTCGAAGCGAACTTCAAGGTCTATGGCGTCCGCAAGGTGTGGCGGCAAATGCGCCGGGAGGGAGAGAAGGCGGCGCGATGCGCGGTCGAACGGCTGATGCGGGAGATGGGGCTACGGGGGCCGTGAGCGGCAGGCTGGCAAGGACGACGCTGAGCGACCGCAAGGCGCCCTGTCCCCTGGACAGGGCGAACCGGCAGTTCCAGGCGCCGCGGCCGAATGCGCTGTGGGTGGCGGACTTCACGTATGTCGCCGCCTGGCAGGGCTTTGTCTACGTAGCCTTCGCGATCGACGCCTTCGCCCGGCGGATCGTCGGCTGGCGCGCCTCACGCACGGCGCATACGGGCTTCGTCCTCGACGCGTTAGAGCAGGCGTTGCATGAGCGCCGACCGGTTCACGGCGGCGGCCTTGTGCATCATAGCGATCGAGGCGTTCAATACGTCGCCATAAAATACACCGAGCGGCCTCGCCGAGGCCGGCGTCGAGCCCTCGGTCGGCAGCGTTGGCGACTCTTGCGACAATGCGCTCGCCGAGACGATCGACGGGCTCTACAAGGCCGAGGCGATCTGGCGGCGCGGGCCGTGGCGGAATTTCGAGGCCGTCGAATTCGCCACGCTCGTATGGGTCGACTGGTTCAACAATCGCAGGCTGCTCGAACCAGTCGGGAATATCCCGCCGGCAGAAGCCAAAGCGCGCTATTATGCGCAACTCGGGGAGCGCGCCAGGCCGGCGTGACTCAAACGGATTGGCCTCCGCCAAACCCGGGGCGGTTCAGTTCGCTGCTCTGAGCGGCTTTTGGCGGGCCCGGCGTCAGCCGCCGCGCGGGCGCGCGACATGCGCCGCGAGCGCCTCCAGAATCGGCCGCTGTCCCTTCGTGATTTTCGTCATCGCGACGGGGAACGGAAACCATTCCAGCCGGTCGATTTCCGGAATGTCGATCATCCGGCCGGATTTCGGCGGCCATTCGACGCGGCAGAGATTGCTTCTGGCGCCGGAGGGATCGACGTCGCGCCGCTGCGCGAAGGCGACGACCCGCTTGCCGCTCGGCTGCGGAAAGACGCCGAGCGCGATGAGTTCGCCGTCGAGGGCGATCCCCGTCTCCTCGAGAAATTCGCGCCGCGCCGCGCTTTCAGGATCTTCGCCGTCGTCGATTTCGCCTTTGGGGATCGACCAGGCCCCTTCGTCCTTCTTCGCCCAGAACGGGCCGCCGGGGTGGGCGAGCAGCGCCTCCAGCCCCCGCGCCGTTTCGCGAAACAGAAGCGCGCCGGCGCTGCGTTTTTTCATCGCGAAGCCTCCGCTTTCCGGACTTCAGCCGCAATCGTCCCCGATTGCTCGCGCAATGCAAGCGATGCGGAGATAGGGAGAAAAAATGACGCAGACGCGCAGACTTCTATGCGGGACGCTCTTTGGGTTGGCGGCCGTCCTTCCGGCGGCGGCGAGCCCCTTCGACCGCGGGCCGATCGCGGATTTTCTGACGATCTTCCGCCAGTCGGCGATTCCGAAGCAGCTCGTGATCTGGCGGCACCCGGAATACAAGCCCGGCACGGTCGTCGTCTCGACGAAGGAACGGCGGCTCTATTACGTGCTCGGCGGCGGTCAGGCGATCGAATATGGCGTGGGCGTGGGGCGCGAGGGATTCACATGGTCCGGCGTCAAGACCGTCACCCGCAAGCGCGAATGGCCCGACTGGCGCCCGCCCGCGCCGATGCTGAAGCGCCGTCCCGACCTGCCGCGCCACATGCCCGGCGGCGTCGACAATCCGCTCGGCGCGCGGGCGCTCTATCTCGGCTCCAGCGACTATCGCATCCACGGCTCCAACGAGCCGGACACGATCGGCGCGGCGGTGTCGTCCGGCTGCATCCGCATGACCAACAACGACGTGATCGACCTCTATTCCCGCGTGAAAGTGGGCACGAAGGTGGTGGTGCTGAAGTAGGCGTCAGCGGAGCGCCGACTTCTGCGCGGCCTCGATCCGCAACCGCGCCTGCATGGGCGCCCCGCCGCGGCGGAAGAGTATCTCGATTTCGCTTCCCGCCGGCATGACGCCGAGCAGGGCGCGCAACTGTGCGGGCGACGAAATGAGGCGCCCGTCGACCGAGGCGATGACGTCGCCCTTCGCGAGTCCCGCGAGCGCGGCGGGCGAACCGGGCTCCACGGCGACGATTTCGGCGCCCGGCCCCTTGCCGGCCGGCGCGCGGATCGACACGCCGATATGGCCGCGATGCACTTCGCCGCTCTCGACGAGCTGCGCCATGATGCGCCGCGCCATGTCGATCGGAATGGCGAAGCCGATGCCATGGCTCGCGCCGGACTTGGAGAGAATCGCGGTGTTGAGGCCGACGAGGCGGCCGTCCAGCGTGACGAGCGCGCCGCCCGAATTGCCGGGGTTGATCGAGGCGTCGGTCTGGATGAAATCCTCATAGCCCTCAATGCCGAGCCCGGCGCGGCCCATGGCCGAGACGATTCCCGAGGTCACGGTCTGTCCGAGCCCGAAAGGATTGCCGACCGCGAGCACGAAATCGCCGACTTCGAGCGAGCGGCTGTCGCCCATGGGCACGGCGGTGAGATTGTCCGCCTTGATCCGCAAAACCGCGACGTCCGTCGCCCGGTCCTTGCCGACGAGCTGCGCGCGAAAGGTCCGGCCGTCCTTCGTCGTCGCCTCGATGACGGACGCGCCGCGAATGACGTGTTCATTGGTGAGAACGAGGCCGCGCTCCGCGTCCACGATGACGCCCGACCCGGCCGAGGTCGTCTCGCGCTTGAGGCGCGTATTGGGAATTTCGAAAAATTCCTGAAGCACCGGATCGACGACGGTCGGCACCTCGACCGATTCGATGCGCTTTGTCGCGATGTTGACGACGCCAGGCGTCACGGCGCGCACGACGGGCGCAACGGACGCCTTCTGGCCGGCGGGAATGGCGCCGGCCTCGGCCGTTGCGGGCAGGAGAAGCAGGGAGAGGAGAAGGAGGCGAAGAATCATCGTCCGTCACACTCCCGAAGACGCAGGTCGAAATCATGGCGTCCGCTCGTGAGCGGACGCCCTTTTCGCTTATGGTTCAGAAATCCATACCGCCGCCGGGCATGGCGGGCGCGGATTCCTTCTTGGGCAGCTCCGTGATCATGGCTTCGGTCGTCACGAGCAGGCCCGCGACGGACGCGGCGTCCTGAAGCGCGGTGCGCACGACCTTGGCGGGGTCGATGACGCCCTTCTTGAAGAGGTCGCCGAATTCGCCCTTCTGGGCGTCGAAGCCATAGCCGTAGTCGGTCGCCTCCAACAGCTTGCCGACCACCACGGCGCCGTCGCCGCCGGCGTTGTCGACGATCTGGCGCGCCGGAGCCTGAATCGCCTTGCGCACGATCTCGACGCCGGTCTGCTGATCCGGGTTCTCGACCTTGATCCCGTCGAGCGCCTTCAGTGCGCGCAGCAGCGCGACGCCGCCGCCCGGCAGAATGCCTTCCTCGACCGCCGCGCGGGTGGCGTTGAGGGCGTCGTCGACGCGGTCCTTCTTCTCCTTGACTTCGACTTCCGTCGCGCCGCCGACGCGGATCACCGCGACGCCGCCCGCGAGCTTGGCGAGACGCTCCTGGAGCTTCTCGCGGTCGTAGTCGGAGGTCGTCTCCTCGATCTGAGACTTGATCTGCGCGATGCGCGCCTCAATGTCCTTCTTGTCGCCGGCGCCGTCGATGATCGTGGTGTTCTCCTTCTCGATGCGCACGCGCTTCGCCTTGCCAAGCATGGGGAGCGTCACGTTCTCGAGCTTGATGCCGAGGTCTTCCGCGATCATCTGGCCGCCCGTGAGGATGGCGATGTCTTCGAGCATGGCCTTGCGGCGGTCGCCGAAGCCCGGCGCCTTCACGGCCGCGATCTTCAGGCCGCCGCGCAGCTTGTTGACGACGAGCGTGGCCAGCGCCTCGCCTTCCACGTCTTCCGCGACGATGAGCAGCGGCTTGCCGGTCTGCACCACGGCTTCGAGAACCGGGAGCATGGCCTGAAGGTTGGAGAGCTTCTTCTCGTGGATCAGGATGTAGGGATCCTCGAGCTCCGCCACCATTTTCTCGGCGTTGGTGACGAAATAGGGGGAAAGATAGCCGCGGTCGAACTGCATGCCCTCGACGACGTCGAGCTCGGTCTCGAGGCTCTTGGCCTCCTCCACCGTAATGACGCCCTCGTTGCCGACCTTCTGCATGGCTTCCGCGATCATCTTGCCAATCGAGGCGTCGCCATTGGCCGAAATCGTGCCGACCTGCGCGGTCTCCTCGCTCGACGTGATCTTCCTGGCGTTCTTCCTGAGATCCGCGACGACGGCTTCCACAGCAAGGTCGACGCCGCGCTTCAGATCCATCGGGTTGAGCCCGGCGGCGACGGCCTTGGCGCCTTCCTTGGCGATGGCGGCGGCGAGCACCGTGGCGGTCGTCGTGCCGTCGCCGGAAACGTCGTTTTGTTTCGACGCGACTTCACGGACGAGCTGGGCGCCGAGATTCTCGAATTTGTCGGCCAGCTCGATCTCCTTGGCGACGGTGACGCCGTCCTTGGTGATTCGGGGCGCGCCGAAGCTCTTTTCAATGACGACGTTGCGGCCCTTGGGGCCCAGAGTCACTTTCACCGCATTGGCCAGAATGTCTACGCCGCGCAGCATGCGGTCGCGGGCGTCATGCGAAAACTTCACGTCTTTCGCAGCCATTTCTCACTCCTTCAGAGACATGAGAGGTTGAACGTTATCGCTTGATCAGGCGGCTTTCTTCTGCGCTTCAGCCGGCGCGTCGACCACGCCCAAAATGTCGCTTTCCTTCATGATGAGCAGATCTTCGCCGTCGATCTTCACCTCCGTCCCGGACCATTTGCCGAAGAACACGCGGTCGCCGACTTTCACGTCGAGGGGAACGAGCTTGCCGTTCTCGTCGCGGGCGCCGGGGCCGGCGGCGACGATCTCGCCCTCCTGCGGCTTCTCCTTTGCGGTGTCGGGAATGATGATGCCGCCCTTGGTGCGCTCGTCGGCTTCGATGCGGCGGACGAGGACGCGATCGTGCAATGGGCGAAACTTCATGAAGCTTCTCCTTTTTGCGGGTCACTGGTCAGCGAAATCGGGGCGCTTACCGCCCCGGCGAGCGAGGTGGTGAGCGCCCGCGCGGTCTTCAAGAGGGCGCCGCAAAAAAATCAGCACTCACCGGCATATGCTGCTAATAGATTGTTTTGCAATCGGTTTCATGGCGCGGGAGTTGCATTCGTTCCACAGTCGCCCTTAGATTTCTTCGCGACGTTCGGGACGGAAAGGAGAATGGCATGGCGTCCAGCGAATTCCGTTTGCAGATGCAGGGCTACGGGCTCACCACGGCGAACATCCTCTACCGCCTGCCCGATCATCCCGCGATCATCCAGTCCTATGTCTGGCAGAACTTCGATCTTCATCCGCATTTTCCGGAATTGAGAAAATTTCTCGATTTCTGGACCCGGAGCCTCGACGGACCGCTTCACGCCGTGACGATCGCGCACGCCCATCTCATCAAGCCGACGGAGATGCGCCTCGTGAACGGCGAGTTCCTGGTGCATTGAACGGCGCGAGCGGGGCTCCGCGGCGGGCGCCCGCTTTCAGAAAGCTTTACGGCTCCCGCCATCGCCCTGTCCCGCGACGGGATTTCAGGGACAGGATGGGGACAAACCGCGTTCGAATCAGGGCCGGCTGAAGCGCGGCCGTTCATTCTTAACGAAGACTTACTTCGCGTCGCTGCGATTCCACCAGCCGCCGCCGAGCGCCATGAAAAGGGCCGCCGTATCGGAAAGCCGCGTCGCCTCCGCCTGGACGCGCGACAGCGAGGCGAGCAGATAGGCGCGTTGCGCGTAAAGCACGGCGATCTGAGAAACCTGTCCGTATTTGAGCTGCATGCGGACGATGTCGAGGTTGCGTTTCGCGGCGTCCTCCGCCTTGCGCGCCGTCGATACCGCCTTGGCGTCGGATTGCAGCGAGCGCAGCGCGTCGGCGACATTCTGGAAGGCGTTGATGACCGTAGAGCGATATTGCGCGTCCGCCTGTTCCAGCGCGGCTTCCGCCGCCTTCTGCTTGTTCAGGAGCGACATGCCGTCGAAGATCGGCTGCGAGAGATTGGCCGCCGCCGAATAGAGGCCCGTGCCTGGCGTGAAGAGCTGCGCCATGTGAAAGGCGCTGGCGCCGACGTTGGCCGAGAGCGTGACGTTCGGCAGCCGGTTGGCGATGGCGACGCCGACCGCCGCCGACGCCTGGTGCAGATTGGCCGCCGCCGCCCGGATGTCGGGCCGCTGCGCGACGAGTTGCGAGGGGACGCTGACCGGCGCCGTCGCGGGCAACTTGAAGTTCGCGAGCTCGAATCTTTCGCCCGGCCCTTCAAACGAAAGCCGGCCGGCGAGGGCGGTCAGCAGGTCGCGTTGCACGGCGAGCTGCTTTTCGAGCGGCGGCAGCGTCTGTTCCGCCTGCGCGAGCGCGGCCTCCTGGGCGATGACGTCCGCCTTTGCGATCGAGCCGAAGGCATATTGCCTGTTCAGGATATCGAGCGACTCGCGCAGGATCGAGATGATGTTCTTCGTCGCCTCGATCTGCCCGCGGATAGAGGCTTCCTGTATCGCCGCGACGACGACGTTCGTCGTCAGGGCGAGATGCGCGGCCTCGAGTTGCCAATTTTGCTGTTCGGTCTGCGCCTCGAGCGACTCGACCGCGCGCGCATTGCCGCCCCAGACGTCCGGCGTGAAGCTGACCGTGAGCTGCTTCAGGAACAGGCCGTAAGGGGCGTTGGGAGAGTTTTGAGGCGGATTTGGCACCGGAATCCCGGTGATGAAGTTGCCGGGCGTCGGAAAGGCCTGTCGGAAAATTGTCGGGTTGACCGAGTTGTACGAACGATTGTTGGATTCCAGATTCTGGCTGTCGTTGGAGGTCAGCAGCACCTGCGGATAGAAGCCGCCCTTCTGCGCCTCGGCCGTGAAATAGGCGATCCGAACCGCCGCTTCAGCCGCCTGTAGCGAGGGGTTGTTCTGCAACGACTCCCGCACGAGCGCGTCGAGCGGTTTGGATTTGAAAACCGTCCACCACTCGGCGGGAATGTCCTTGCCCTGCGCGAAACGCTGGCCCTCGCCCGGAGACGCCGTGGGCTCGGGCGTAAAACGGCTGGCCTCCGGCGCCGGCGGCGGCGCATAGTCGGGGCCGACCGCGCAGGAGGCCAGCGCGGCCGCCGCCAGCAGGCATGCCGCGGAAAGCGCGTGCGGGCGGCTCGACAGGATGGCGTTTCTGGAGACGTTTCCCGTCATCTCACGCGGCCTCCCGGGCGGCGGCGGCGGACACCCGCTTCTCCACAAAGCGCTCGATGACGAAATACAGCGTCGGCAGAATGAAGAGCGTCAGAAGCGTCGCGACGATGAGGCCGCCGACGATGACGGTCCCCAGTCCGCGCTGGACGTCGCTGCCCACGCCTGTCGCGAGCGCCGCGGGCAACATGCCGACCGCCGGCACGGTCGACGTCAGCAGGACCGATCTGAACCGCTCGGCCGCTCCGTCGAGAACGCCGTCGCGAAGCGCCGAAACCTCGTCGCCCGCCACCTCCTCGGTCTGAATGGCGGAGCCGAGCTGGCGCGCGCGCGCCGAGGCGACATGCACCGCCGTCAGTCTGTTGAGATGCGACAACATGATGATGCCGTTTTGCACGGCGACGCCGAACAGGGCCAGGAAGCCAACGCCGGTCGCGACGTTGAGCGTCTCGCCCGTGGCATGCAGGGCGAGAAGCCCACCGAGCGCAGCCAGCGGAACGATCGCGAGAATCAGCGCCGCGTTCCTCAGCTTGCCAAAGCCCACATAGAGAATAAGCAGCATGAGCACGAGAACGACGCCGACGATCGTCGCAAGGCGCGCGCCGGCGCGCTGCGCATTCTCGAACTTGCCGCTCCAGACGACGCTGACGGCGCGGGGATCGTAATGAACCGTCTTTGCAATCTTCGCCTGCGCTTCCGCGAGATAGGAGGAGAGGTCGCGATCCGCGTAATCGACCCGGACGGTCAGCACGCGCCGGGTTTTTTCATGCGAGATCGCGCTCTCGCCGTTCTGTAGTGAAATCTGCGAGATCTGCGAAAGCGGAATTTGCGCGTTCGACGACGTCTTCACGAACAGGCCGCTCAGCGCCTCGGGGCTGTTGCGCGACTGCGGCGGATAGCGAACCGTCATGTCATAGGTGCGGTCGTTGACGTAGATCTGGCCGATCGAGGCGCCGCCGACGCCGATCTGGATGAGGCTGGAGACGTCGGAAACGTTGATTCCATAGCGCGCGGCGGCGGCGCGGTCGACGTGGAAGGCGATCTGCGGAATCGGCGGCTCCTGAACGATCGAGGACTGCGTCGTTCCCTGCACGTCGCGCAGAACGTCGACGATGGCGCTGGCGATGCGCCGCGTCTCCTTCAGGTCTTCCCCGAAGACCTTGACGACAAGGGCGCTGTGCGCGCCGCTCACGAGTTCGTTCACATTGTCGATGATCGGCTGGCTGACGCCAATCTCCATGCCCGGCAATTCGCCGAGCCGTTTGGTCAGGCGCTTGACGAACTGGTCCTTGCTCTCCCCGGGGGGCCACTGGTCATAGGGCTTGAGGCCGATGGGCGCTTCGATATGGCTCGGCGTCCAGGGATCGGTGCGGTCGTCGTTGCGGCCGACTTGCGTGATCGAGTAGGAGACCTCCGGGAACTCCAGCACCGCGCGGCGCAACTCGCTGGCCATTTCGTTGGCTTTTTCGAAGGAGACGCCGCTCGGCAACTGCACCTGCAGCCAGAGCGAGCCCTCGTCGAGATTGGGCAGGAAGTCCCGGCCGATGGTGGCGCCGGCGACGCCGAACCCGGCGATGGCGAGGGCGGTCGCGGCATAAACGGCGCGCGGCTGACAGAGGCAATAGGCGAGCGCCCGCCTGTAACGCGCCTCCAGCGTTTCGAGAACACGGTTGCGGAACGGCTCGGAAGGTTTGCGCAGCGCCAGATAGCCCAGGCTCGGGACGAGCGTCAGCGTGTAGAGCAGGGCGCCGATCAGGGCGTAGACGATGGTGTAGGCGACCGGCGAAAACAGGCGCGCCTCCACGCGCTCGAGGCCGAGCAGCGGGACATAGCCTGCGATGATGATGACCGTCGCGAAGAAGATCGGCTTGATGATCTGGCCGACGACGAACTGCACGTCGACAACCTCCAGCTCGCGCGTAGGATTGTGCTCGCGCAGCCGCAGGATCGCCTCCATCACAATGATCGCGCCGTCGACGATGATGCCGAAATCGATCGAGCCCAGCGACAGAAGATTCGCCGGCAGCTTGGTGAAGTTCATGAAGATGAATGCGACGACCAGCGAAATCGGGATGGTCAGCGCGACCACGATGGCGCTGCGCGGGCTGCCCAGAAAGGCGATGAGCACGACGAGAACCAGAACCACGCCCTCGACGACCGTGTGGCCAACCTTGGAGACCGTCGCCTGGACGAGTTCGTTGCGGTCCATGTAAGGGACGATGGCGACGCCCTGGAGCGCAAGCTGTGCGTTGAGTTCGTCGAGGCGGGCGTGCAGCGCCTTCAGCACATGCGAGGCGTTTTCCCCCTTGAGCATCTGAACGACGCCCTGGATCGCGTCGGGGTTGCGGTCCTTGCCGAGCATGCCCTCGCGTTCCTGATGGCTGTATTTCGGAACGCCGACGTCGCGCGTGAGGACCGGCACGCCGCCATGCTCCGAGATGACGATGTTGCCGAGATCCTCCTTGTTGCGAATGAGGCCGATGCTGCGAATGACATAGGATTGCTCGCCGCGCGTGATGCGGCTGCCGCCCGCGCTCGCGCTGTTGGCGACGATGGCGCTGGTGATGTCGGTAAGGCCAAGATTGTAGCGCTCGAGCGAAACCGGATCGACCTCGAGCTGGAACTGCCGGGTGAGGCCGCCGAAATTCGCCACGCTCGCGACGCCCGGCACCTGGTTCAGCGCCGGCAGGACGATCCAGCGCTGGATTTCGGACAATTCCTCTAGGTTCTTGACGTCCGATTCCAGCGTGTAGCGAAGAATTTCGCCCGTCGGGCCGGTGAGCGGTCCGAGAACCGGCTGGATGTTGGGCGGCAGCGAGACCTGCGCGACGCGCTCCAGCACGCGCTGCCGCGCCCAATAGTCCTCCACCCCGTCGTTGAAGACGAGCGTCACGAGCGAGAGCGCGAAGGTGCTCGTCGAGCGGATCGTGAACAGGCCCGGCGTGCTGGCCAGCGCGCGTTCGAGCGGAATCGTGATCTGCTGCTCGACTTCCTCGGCCGCGAGCCCCGTCGCCTGCGTCGAGACGATGACGGTGACGTCGCCGATCTCGGGATAGGCTTCAAGCTTGAGCTGCGTCCAGGAATACAGGCCGTATAGGAAAACGATCGCGGTGACGAGCATCACGATCAAACGGCGCCGCAGACAGAGTTCGACGATCCGCTCAATCATTGAGCAGCACTCCGCCGCGAACGACGATCCGCTCGCCGGCCGCCAGACCCCGCACAATGGTCGCGCCCTCGTAATCCGACTCGGGAATCACGGGCTTTCGACGAAAGGCCCAGGGCGCAGTTTCGACAAAAACGCTCGTCGTGTCATTGACCATGAACAGCGCCGAGGGCGGAACGAGGACGGTCTGCGTCGGCGGCGCGAAGAAGCGGACCGTGGCGAACATGTTCAGCTTGAAAATCCCGTGCGGATTGTCGAACGAAATGCGGACCTTGTTGCGCCGCGTGTCTGGTTCCAGCAACTGGCTGATGATCTGAACCCTGCCGGAAAACACCGCGCCGGGATAGGCTAGGAGCGAAACTTCCACGCGCTCGTCCATCTGCACGAAGGACAAATCTTTTTCCTGGACGTTGGCCGTCACCCACACCTTTTCGAGGTTCGAGATGGTCATCATCGACTCGGTGGCGTTATCGATGAAGTCTCCCGGCGCCGTCTCGAGCGACGTGATCGTGCCGTCGATCGGCGCCGTCAAGACGATTTGCCGCTGTCCCGTCACTTCGCCGCTGTCGCCGATGACCTCGAGCCGCGCTTCGGCGCGCTTGAGCTCGGTCGCGGCCTGGCGGTAGTCGTTCTGCGCCTGTTCGAGTTCGCGCAGGGCGAGGCCGCCCGCCTTGTTGAGGCCGACGGCCCGGTCCATGGCGCTTTTAGTGAGCTTCACGGTCGCGCGCGCTTTCTCGGCGTCGGCGACCGCCTGCGCCAGATCGCCGGAATCCAGCGTCGCGAGGCGCTGTCCCTTCTTGACGGCGTCGCCGAGCGCGACGTTCAATTCCCTTACGCGGCCAGCCACCGGCGCAAGCACCTTGACTGTGCGGGTCGGGTCGGCCTCCACTGCGCCCGTGACGACCCGGCTGCGGGTGATGCTTTTCATTTCCGCCGGCGCGACCACGATGCGGGCGCGGTAGGGAGAGCCCTCCGGCACGAAGATCGCACCGTCGCGTTTCACGAGCGGGGCCTGGTTCTGGAGCGCGCCATGCGCCGGCCCGCTCGCGCGTTTTGCCTCGCCTGTCCCGAGCGCCCAAAGTCCTGCGAGGAAAATGAGGGCGGCCGCGACCGCGATCGGGAGTCGAGCGCGCGGCGGGATCGTCCGAAAAGTTTCGGCAAACATCATGGAGGCGTGTTTTTTTCGAGGGGTGAACCGGTTTCGCGCAGCGCCCGACCTTATGACCATCGTCGACAAGGCGGAAGGACGCGTCATTCCAACTGCACAACTTTTCAACTGCATAACTTTTTCAGATTAGTCTAGGTCCGAATTTTATCGCCGATGTGTCTCCTCGGAGAAAAAGCCGTGGTTGCCCCGACAGTCGAACGCAGGGCGCCACGTCGTCGGCGGGCGCCGCCCGTTTCAAGGTTCGGCGGCGCGCGGCAGCGTCACCCGGACGACGAGCCCCCTCGGCGCGCGGTCGAGAAGCGCCACGGTCCCCCCGTGATGCTCGACGAGCGATCGCACGATGGACAGGCCGAGGCCGAAGCCGCTGTGATTGTCCATGGTGCGCGCAGCCTCGCCGCGGACGAACGGCTCGAAGACGCTCGGCTTCTGTTCGTCGGGAATGCCGGGACCGTTGTCGGCGACGTCGACCTGCAGCCTGTCCGGGGCGACTTCAGCGATCGAGATCTCGACGCGCTCGGCGTGATTGACGGCGTTTTCGACGAGATTGGAGAAGACGCGCTGCATCTCGGTCAGCGAGCCGAGGATCATTTGCCGTCCGCCGCCGCGATAGGCGACATTGCGGCCGATGTCGGAAAATTGATCGGCGACCGTTTGAAGGACGCTGTCGAGGTCGATCTTGGAGTAGTCGGATTTGTCGCTCTCGGCGCGCAGATGCTGCAAATTTTTGTGCAGCATGGCGTCCATAAGGCCGATGTCCCGCCGCATCTTGCCGCGCAGATCATTGTCGCCGATGAACTCCGCGCGCAGGTTCAGCCGCGTGATGATGGTTTTCAGATCGTGGCTGACCGCCGCGAGAATCCGCGTTCGCGTTTCGATCATCGAGCGGATTCGTTCCTGCATCCGGTTGATGGAGCGGGTCAATTCTCGGATTTCCTTAGGTCCGCGCTCCGCCATCGGGCCGTCGCCATCGCTGTCGCCGGGGAATTGCTCGGCGTGTCTCGCCAGTCGGATCAGCGGCGCGACGATCGCGTTCGACGCCCAGACCACGAGGATGGTGGTGCAAAGAAAAAACAGCAGCGCCGACAAGGCCCAGGGCGTCAGCAGAAAAGGCGTGCCAGGCTCCGGCTGCCAGAGCCAGCGCCATACGGAGCGGGGCGGTTTGCGATGCTGCGAAATCGAAATGAGCGCATAGCCGCCCCCCTGCAGGGCGACGGCCAGAACGCCGGGCGCGCCGTTCCCGGGCGCGGAGGCGGCGAAAACGTCGGCGTCCGGCCACAGATCGGCGCGGACAAGCCGAACCTCGTTGCTAAATTCCCGGTCGTCGGACGCGTCGTCCGCCTCGACGACAGGCGGACGCTCGTTCTGGAAATATATATTGGCGAACGGCGCGGCTTTCGAGAAATCGGAAAGCAGCGCCCGCCGCGCGTCCGCGGGCGCCGCGTTCAGCGCGAGGATGACGCTCGCGATGAAGTCCGACTGGTCGACAATGTGCCGGCGTCCCTCGACGTCGAGGAGGTGGAACGTCACCAAAACGACCGTCTGAAAAGTGACGATCGAGGCCAGAATCAGAAGCGCGATCTGACCCGCAAGCCGATCGGGTCGAAGCCGAACCATGAAGCTCCGCAGCCTCATGCGCGAATGACGGTCGCGGACATCATATAGCCCTCGGACCGGATCGTCTGGATGATCGAGGGATTCTTGGGATCTTTTTCAATCTTTTGCCGCAAGCGGCTGATCAGGACGTCGATGCTTCGTTCATAGGGGCCGGCGGTCGGCCCGTGCGTCATGTTGATCAGCTGGTCTCGCGTCAGCACCCGGTTCGGATTTTCGCACAAGGCGTGCAGAAGGTCGAATTCCGCGCCGGTCATGGCGACTTTCATGCCCATCGGCGAGACGACCTCCCGCGACAGGAGATCGATGCGCCAGCCGAGAAACTGGTAGGCCTGACGGGGCGCGCCGTCGTCGACGCGGTTCGGCGGCTCCGTGCGTCTGAGAACGGCGCGGATGCGGGCAAGGAGTTCGCGGGGATTGAAGGGCTTCACGATGTAATCGTCCGCGCCCATCTCCAGACCGAGGATCTTGTCGACGTCCTCGCTCTTCGCCGTGACGATGATGATGGGCATGTCGAGCGTCGCGCGGACGCGGCGGCAGATGGAAAAGCCGTCTTCGCCCGGGAGATTGAGATCGAGGATGAGAATGTCGAAGCGCCGGCTGGCGAGCTTCCCGTCCATCTCCGACCCGCTTGGCACGACCGTCACGGCCATCGCGTTGTTTTCGAGATATCGTGAAATCAGTTCGCCGATCTCGGCGTCGTCTTCGACAAGGAGAACCGAACCCTGGTTGCTCATGGCCGTCGTATGCCCTTCGATGTCGTTGCGGATCGGGGCGCGCACGATGGCGCCGCCCCCCTATAACGCGTCGCGGGCAATCTGTCCGGCGATTGTGACCTGGGGCCTCTGTCGAGACACGGATCAGAAATAGTTTTCCGCAGTGCGAAAAATTCCGGAAACAGCCCCCTGCGAGGGTTCGGCGTTCGCCAATCCTCCTCGTCAAGGGAGCTGAATGCAGCGCCTTTCTGATTGTCGCTGTCCACGCGGCGTCCCGTCATCCCGCGAGCGTTCAGTTCTATCGATTTTCCCGGAGATCCGACATCATGACCAACGCAACGCTCTCGGAGCGGACATTCGAGGCGCCCTCGACTGGCGTTTCCGGTCTCGCGCAGAATTGGCGCGCGGACATTCTGTCGGGCTTTCTGGTGTTTCTCATCGCTCTGCCGCTGTGCCTCGGCATCGCCATGGCGTCGGGATTTCCGCCCCAGGCCGGCGTCATCACCGCCATCGTCGGCGGTCTGCTGGTGTCGCGCATCAATGGCTCTTTCGTCACGATCATGGGCCCGGCGGCGGGCCTGATCGTCGTCATTCTCGACGCGGTGCAGGAACTCGGCGGCGGCGACGCGCTGGCTGGATATCGCTACACGCTCGCGGCGATTTTCTTCGCCGGCCTTATCCAGATTCTCATGGGCGTGATGAAGGCCGGCAAGATGAGCGCGTTTTTCCCGTCCTCGGCCGTGCACGGCATGCTGGCGGCGATCGGCATCATCATCATGGCGAAGCAGATCCACGTCATGCTGGGCGTGAAGCCCGACGCGCAGTCGCTCTTTGCGACCATCGGCGCGATCCCGTCCAGCCTGCGTGAAATGAATCCGGAGGTCGCCGCCATCGGCTTCCTCGGGCTCGGGATTCTCGCACTGTGGACGCTCGTCAACAGCCCGCGGCTGAAAATGATCCCGGCGCCTCTGATCGTCGTGCTGCTCGGAATGGCGCTCGCGAAATACTTCGTTCTCGATGACGAGCACAAATATCTGTTCCTTCCGAGCTTCGAGTTCCTGCCGCACCACGAGTTCACAATCGGGCCGAAGTTCCTCGTGACGTTGCCGCAGAATTTCCTGGCCGGTTTCGCCTTTCCGGACTTTTCCCGCGTCGGCGGGATCGATTTCTGGCGCCACGTCTTTACGATTTCGCTCGTCGGCAGTCTCGAAAGCCTCCTGAGCGCCGCCGCCGTCGACAAGCTCGATCCCTGCAAGCGCACGTCCGATCTCAACCGGGACGTCGCTGCGGTGGGGTTGGGCAATGCGATCTGCGGGCTGATCGGCGGGCTGCCGATGATCGCGGAGATCGTGCGCAGTTCGGCGAATGTGAACAATGGCGCAAAGACCGGCTGGGCGAATTTCTTTCACGGACTGTTCCTGCTCGTCTTCGTCGCCATGTTCCCCAGAATCCTCCACGAAATCCCGCTCGCCTCGCTGGCCGCGCTGCTGGTGTTCACCGGCTACAGGTTGGCGTCGCCCCGCGAGTTCCGGAAGACGCTCGAAATCGGCTGGGATCAGCTCGGCGTTTTCCTCGTCACCATCGTCGGCGTGCTGGCGACGGACCTGCTCGTCGGGGTCGCCATCGGCGTTCTCGCGGAATTCGTTCTGCACTTCTGGCGCAGCGTCAACTGGCGCGAGGTCTTCGGCGTCCGGCGCGACATTCGGGAGGCGGAGCCCGGCGTGTTCCATGTCGCGGTGAGCGGCGCGGCCTTTTTCGCCAATTATCTCGCGCTCAAAGGCGACCTCGCGCGGATCCCGGCCGGAAAGTCCGTCATCTTCGACGTCTCGCAGGCGTCGACGATCGATCACACCGTCATGGAGAACCTTCATCACTTCTGCGAGGATTATCGCAACAGGGGCGGTTACGCCGAAATCCGGGGGCTCGATCGACTCGTCGCCACATCCGATCATCCGCTCGCGCCGCGTCGGCGCGGCGCGTGACGCAAGCCGCGCGCGGTCTGTCGATCCGAGGATTCATATGCAGCTGACCTTCCTGCTCCTGTGCGTTGCGGCCCTGTTCTGCGTCAGCGGGATGTCGATCGTCCGTCGCGGAGAAGAGCGTCTCGGCGAGCGGGTCTATGGTCTGGTCGCCGCGCTTTGCGTGGCGATGTTCCTCGCGGTCGTCGTTCCGCGAGGCGCAAGCTTCCTCGAGACGACCCTGCCGTTCGGCTTGCCGTGGATCGGGGCGCATTTCCGGCTCGACGCGCTCAGCGCGTTCTTTCTCGCCGTCATCGACATCGGCGGCGCGGCGGCGAGCGTCTATGCGCTGGGCTATGGCGCGCATGAAAGGAGTCCGACGCGCGTCCTGCCCTTCTTCCCGGCCTTCGTCGCGGGGATGAGTCTCGTCGTTCTCGCCAGCGACGCCTTTACCTTCCTGTTCGCGTGGGAATTCATGTCGCTCTCGTCATGGGCGCTGGTTCTCGCGCATCATGAGGACGTCGAGAACCGCAAGGCGGCCTATGTCTATCTTCTGATGGCGAGCTTCGGCACGCTGTGTCTGCTCATGGCCTTCGGCGTGCTCGGCGGCGTCGGCGGCGCCTATGATTTCGCCAGCATCCGGGAGGCGTCGAAGGAAGGTTGGACGGTGGGCGTCGTTCTGACGCTAGCGACGCTCGGCGCCGGCTCCAAGGCCGGCCTCGCGCCGCTCCACATCTGGCTTCCGCTCGCGCATCCGGCGGCGCCGAGCCATGTTTCCGCGCTCATGAGCGGCGTCATGACGAAGGTCGCCGTCTATGGTTTCATTCGTATCTTCTTCGATCTCCTCGGTCAGCCGTCGTTCTGGTGGAGCGTGCATCCGCTCGTGTTCGGCGCGGCGAGCGCGCTCATCGGCATCCTGCTCGCCACGATCCAGAGCGATTTGAAGCGACTGCTCGCCTACAGCACCATCGAGAACGTCGGCGTCATTTTCGTTGCCCTGGGTTTGGCGCTCGCCTTCAAGGCGAATGGTCAGGCGCTGCCGGCGGCGCTTTCCTTCACGGCCGCGCTGTTTCACGTGTTCAACCACATGCTGTTCAAGAGCTTGATGTTCTTCGGCGCCGGCGCGGTTCTGGGCGCAACGGGCGAGAGGGACATCGAACGTCTCGGCGGGCTCATCAAGGGAATGCCCCGAACCGCCTTCCTTTTTCTTGGCGGCTGCGTCGCGATTTCCGCTCTGCCGCCGTTGAACGGCTTCGTTTCGGAGTGGATGATCTTTCAGGCGATCCTGCTGAGCCCCTCGCTGCCGCAATGGATCCTGAAACTCATTACGCCAGCCGTGGGCGTCACGCTCGCGTTGAGCGCCGCGCTGGGCGCCGGCTGCTACGTACGCGCATACGGCGTCGCCTTTCTCGGCCGTCCGCGCTCGCGCGCGGCGGAATGCGCGAGGGAAACCGACGACTGGTCGCTCGCCGCGATGGGCGCGCTTCTCGCGCTCTGCCTGCTCGCCGGCGTGCTGCCGAGCGTCATGATCGACACGATCTCTCCAGCGGCGGCGGAATATGTCGGCGGGCGCATGCCGACGCAAGGCGCCATCGCCCGGCTGACGATCGCGCCCGTCGCCGAGAGTCGCAGCTCCTACAATGGGCTTCTCGTTTTCGCCTTCATCCTGTTTTCCGCCTTCGGCTCCATGCGGTTCATCGAGCGATTCTGGCCGACCCGCGGGCGGCGCGCGCCGGCCTGGGACTGCGGCTATGTCGAATCCAGCCCTCTCACGCAATACACGGCGAGCAGCTTCGCGCAGCCCGTGCGCCGCGCGCTGGGCAATATCGCCTTTTCGACGCGAGAGATCCTCGACATGCCGCTCCCCGGCGAAACGCGCGCTGCGCGACTGACGGTCCGGATCGACGATCGTTTCATGGACTATCTCTACGAACCGGCGTCGAAGGCCGTCTGGTTTTGCGCCGGCAAGCTGAACGGCGTCAATTTCCTGAGCATTCAGGAATATCTCGGGCTGGTTTTCACCGTTCTCGTGGCCCTTCTCGTCGTCGTCGCGCTATGACTTTCCTCTCCGATCTCGCGGCGCAGGCCGCGCAGATGTTCATCGTGCTGGCGCTCTCGCCTCTGCTGATCGGGTTCACGCGCAAGGTGAAGGCCCGTCTTCTGCGGCGCCGCGGCGCACCGGTTCTGCAACCCTATTACGACCTCCTGCGCCTGCTGCGTAAAGACGTCGTGCTGGCGCAGAACGCCTCCTGGCTTTACCGCGCGGCGCCTTATGTGATCTTTGCGACGACATGGGTCGCGGCGTCGCTCGTCCCCACCTTCGCGACGGGACTGACGTTCAGCTGGACGGCAGATCTTCTGGCGCTTACGGCGCTCTTGGGCAGCGCGCGCTTTTTTCTTTCGCTCGCGGGGATGGACGTCGGAACGAGCTTCGGCGGCATAGGCTCGAGCCGCGAGGCGATGTTCGGCTCTCTCGCGGAGCCCGCGACCGTGATGATCGTCTTCACGGTGGCGCTCGTCGCCGGCTCCACCCAGCTTTCCGAAGTCGCTTCCTACATGGCGACCAATCCGCAGCTGCGCGTCGCCGTCGGATTCGCTCTCATCGGCTTCGTCATCGTGGCCATTGCGGAGAACGGCCGGATACCGGTCGACAATCCGGCGACGCATCTCGAACTGACCATGGTCCATGAGGCCATGATCCTCGAATACTCCGGGCGGCATCTCGCGATCATCGAACTTGCCGCGGCGCTGAAGCTTCTGCTCTACACGTCGCTCATCGCCTGCGTGTTTTTTCCATTCGGCATCGTTTCCCATGACGCGGGCCTGGGCGCCATGGCGACCGGCGCGGCGATCTATGTCGTGAAGCTCCTCACCGGAGGATTTCTTCTCGCCCTGTTCGAAACGTCGACGGCGAAGATGCGCGTTTTCCGCGTGCCGGATTTCCTGGGCGCCGCGCTGATGCTGGGCCTGCTCGGAACGCTCGTCGTCTTTCTCACCCGGAGCCTTTGATGCCGCAGGCCTCGCTCGACATTGCGCAGCTGCTCGCCGGCGGAATCGTTCTCGTGAGCTTCATGCTGCTCTATCAGGACCGGCTTTCGGGACTGATCAACGTCTTTGCGCTGCACGCTCTACTTTTGACGCTTTCGGTGGGCTGGCAGGCCTATGTGCAACAGGCGCCGCATCTGTATCTGACGGCGAGCATCGCGCTGATCTTCAAGGGGCTGATCATTCCGCTCAGCCTGCACAAGATCGTGAAGCGTCTGGGCATTCATCGAACGGTCGAGGTCGTAGGCGGCGTCGGCCCGACGATGTTCGTGGGCATTTTCCTCGTCGCGCTGTCGCTGGTGATCATGGTTCGGACGACGGCCGACGCCAATCCCTATGCGCGGGAAGACCTCGCCTTCGCGCTGTCCATCGTTCTCCTCGGATTGCTCATGATGGTCACGCGGCGAAACGCCGTCAGCCAGATCATCGGCTTCATGTCGCTCGAAAACGGCCTGATCCTCGCCGCGGCGGCGGCGAACGGCATGCCGCTCGTCGTGGAGATCAGCGTCGCGCTGTCCGTGCTGATCGCCTTCATCGTCATCGGAATCTTCCTGTTCCGGATTCGGGAGCGTTTCGACACGGTCGATCTGTTCGAGCTTGATCGCGTGCGGGGAGAACGCCGATGATTTCCGAGGTTTTCATGGTGTCGAACGCGCTCGTCGCGATCCCCGCGGTCGCGGCCGGCGCGCTCGCCTTCCAATCGGATTACCGGCGTGCGGCGCAGATCAATACCATCGCGTCGGGCGCGACGCTTTTTTATGCGCTCGTCCTCGTCTTCAAGGGCGAGGAGACGGGCAGTTTCCTGACCGTCGACGATCTCAATATCGTCTTCGTCGCGCTTTCGAGCTTCATCGGCTTCACGACCAGCCTGTTCAGCGCCGGCTATATTTCGCACGAAGTGGAGATCGGCCGGCTGACGCCCAACAATCTGCGCTTTTACCACGCGATGTATCAGTCGCTGACGTGCGCGATGAATCTGGCGCTTCTCGCCAGCAATATCGGCCTGATGTGGGTTTCCGTCGAAGTCGCAACGCTCTTGACGGTGCTGATGGTCGGTATTTATCGCACGCGCGACGCGCTTGAGGCGGCGTGGAAATATTTCATCCTCGGCAGCGTCGGGATCGCCCTGGCGCTTTTCGGCACCATCCTCGTCTATATGGCGGCCGAGCCGGTGCTGGGCGAGGGTTATGACGCCATGGTCTGGGCGTCGCTGATGCGGGAGGCGGCGCATTTCAGTCCGCGGCTGCTCAATGTGGCCTTCGTGTTCCTGATGCTTGGCTATGGGACGAAGGTCGGCCTCGCGCCGATGCACGCCTGGCTCCCTGACGCGCACGCCGAAGGCCCGACGCCCATCTCGGCGGTGTTGTCGGGACTGTTGCTGAATGTCGCGCTCTATGCCGTCCTGCGCTTCAAGATGCTGCTGACGGCGAACGCCGCCGCGATTGCGCCGGGCCCGATGCTGATCGCGCTGGGACTCTGCTCGCTGATTTTCGCGGCCTTCATGCTCTACCGCCGCGACGACGTGAAACGCCTGTTCGCCTATTCCTCGATCGAGCACATGGGGCTTGTGGCCGTCGCCTTTGGCGTCGGCGGTCCGCTCGCCAATTTCGCCGGCCTGTTGCACATGGCCATGCACAGCCTGACGAAATCGGCGATCTTCTTCGCCGTGGGGCATGTCACGCAGGTCAAGGGAACCCAGAAGATCGCTGAGATCCGCGGGCTGACGGAAAGTCATCCGATCCTCGGCTGGAGCCTGGTCATCGGCGTGCTGGCGATTTGCGGAATGCCGCCGCTTGGCGTGTTCATGAGCGAATTCCTGGTGGTCAGCTCCGCCTTCGCCGCGCAGCCGTGGCTGGCGGCGCCGCTCGTCTTCGGTCTCCTGCTTGCGTTCGGCGCCTTGCTGATGCGCTTGACGAGCATGGCCTTCGGCGCGCCCTCGGCGAGCGTGGGCGAGATACGGGCGTCGATCGCGCCGCTCGTCGCGCATCTCGCGCTGGTGCTGCTCGCGGGATTTTATTTGCCATCCTACCTTGTCGGCTGGTTTCAGAACGTCGCGCGGCTGCTCGGATAGACTGAGAGGAGCGTCCGGTGCTTTTCACCCACGAGGAACAGCAGATTTCAGACATGCCGGAGCCGGCGTCGCGACCATGGCCGCGCGAAACCGTCGATGAATTCGAATGGCGGCGCGCGGCCGAGGCGCTGGCGAAAGGGCGTTGCGACCTGCTGAGCCTCTGGAGCGACGGCGCCGGCGTGTTGCTGGCGATTTTCGACACGGAAGAAAAGAACGTCCGAATTCTTTCCCTGGCCTGCGAAAGCGGCGTCTATCCGTCGATCGGGCGCCATCATCCGCCCGCGCTGCGATTGGAGCGCGCGATTCGCGATCTCTACGGCCTCGAGGCCGATGGCGCGCCGGACCGGCGCGGCTGGCTCGATCACGGCCGTTGGGGCCTGCGTCATCCGCTCGGCGCGGGAACCGCGCTCGAAACGACGAGCGATCCCTATCGGTTTCTGCCCGCCGAGGGCGAGCCGCTGCATCAAATCCCCGTCGGCCCCGTCCATGCCGGAATCATCGAACCGGGGCATTTCCGTTTTTCCGCGAATGGCGAAACTGTCGTGCGTCTGGAGGAGCGGCTCGGCTTCGTGCACAAGGGGATCGACCGTCTCATGGCGGGCGCGTCGATCGATCGGGGCGCGGCGCTCGCCGCCCGCGTGTCCGGCGACAGCACGGTCGCCTACAGCCTCGCCTTTGCGCGGGCGGTCGAGGCGGCGCTTGGAATCGAGCCGCCGCCGCGCGCGGTCTATCTCAGGGCGCTGATGGCGGAGCTCGAACGGCTCGCCAATCACATCGGCGACATCGGCGCCATCTGCAACGACGCGGCTTTCTCGCTGATGCACGCCCATTGCGGCGTGGCGCGCGAGCGCGTCCTGCGGGCCTCGCAGGCCTGTTTCGGCCACCGGCTGATGATGGACCGGATCCGTCCCGGCGGCGTCAGCGTCGATCTCGACGCTGCGGGGGTCGCGCAACTCGTCGCGCTGGTTGAATCGTTGAAGGCGCTGACGCCGCGTTTCATCGCGCTCTATGGCGACACCACCTCGCTTCAGGACCGCACGGTGGCGACGGGCGTGCTGAGCTGCGAGCTCGCGCGACAATATGCGGCCGGCGGCTTTGTCGGCCGCGCCTCGGGTCGCCGTTTTGACGCGCGCCGGACGATCGGCTACGCGCCCTATGCGTCGCTCTCCTTCGATCTCGGCGCCTCGATCGACGGCGACGTCGATGCGCGCGTCTGGGTGCGCTTCGACGAAGTGAAATCCTCGCTGCAGATCATCGAGCAAATTCTCGACTTGCTGCCGCACGGAGCGATCGCCAGCGACCTCCATGCTGTCGAGGGCGTGGGCGGCGAGGGAGCGGCGATCGTCGAAGGGTTTCGCGGCGACGTCTTCGCGTGGCTGAGGATTGCGGGCGGCGTGATCCGAAGCGCGCATCTGCGCGATCCGTCCTGGTTTCAGTGGCCGCTGCTCGAAGCGGCCATCAAGGGAAACATCGTCGCGGATTTTCCCCTCTGCAACAAATCGTTCAATTGCTCCTACGCGGGGCATGATCTCTAGCGAGCGGCTCGACGATGCGACAGTTTCTTTTCCAGGGCCTGTTTCGCCCGCCGCTGACGGAAGCCCCGCCGAAGGCGGACGATCAGACGCTCGCCGAACTCGGGCGGACGCTGGCGGGAGCTGCGCGGCGCAAGCTTGGACGCAGCCTCGCGATCCGCGAGGTCGACGCCGGCTCCTGCAACGGCTGCGAACTGGAAATCCATGCGCTGAGCAACGCCTTTTACGATCTCGAGAGATTCGGGCTGCGTTTCGTCGCCTCGCCCCGTCACGCCGACGTGCTGATGGTCACGGGGCCGGTCACGAAGAACATGCGCGAGGCGCTCGAGCGGACATATGCGGCGACGCCTGATCCCAAATGGGTGGTCGCGGTCGGCGACTGCGCGTTCGACGGCGGCGTATTCGCGGGGAGCTACGCCTGCGTGGGCGCGGTGTCCGAGGTCGTTCCGGTCGACCTCCACATCCGCGGCTGCCCTCCGGACCCCATGGCGCTTCTCAGGGGCCTGATCTCCCTGGTCGAAGAGACCTCGCCGCGCCGGTGAGGGGCGCGGTCGTTTCGCCCGCCGCCGACCGACCGGCCGACGCGCCGCAATGGGTTCGAGCTGGGTCGCAAACAGCGAATTGACGCCGCCGCCCGCCGTGTAATCATAGACATGCGCCGAGGCGACGAGCTGTCGCTGCGGATGGACGGGAAGATGGGCGAGGAATTGGCTGAGGCCGCCGCTGAGCTCAACCCGCCAAGAATGATGGTAAGCGCTGTTCTGCTCGCACCTGTTTTGAATGAGTTGGGGCGACGATAATCGGAGCGAAAGGGGCTCCGACACATGTCGATTTCAGAGCGTAAGCATATGTCGGAGCCTGAAGCAGCTCCGATGCGGCGGATCGAGGTTTTCACGGGCGCGGGACGCCGGAGAACGTGGGGCTCCGATCAGAAGGCGGCGATCGTCGCTGAGAGCTTTGCGGAGGACGCGAGCGTTTGTGAAGTGGCGCGGCGGCACGGTCTGACGGCGCAGCAGCTTTTTACGTGGCGTCGTCAGGCGCGCAAAGAGACCGAGGCTCGCGCGGACGCAGGCGCGCCGCCATTGTTTGTTCCGGCAATCATGCAAGGGCCTGCGCCCGCGCCGCCGGCGAAGCGCAAACGCCGCGCCGTCGACCAGGAAATTGGTTCGACGCCGACGATCGAACTTGAAATTGACGGCGTTACGGTTCGGGTCGGACGCGGCGCGCAAGCGAAGACCATCGCTGCGGTGATCCGGGCGTTGAAAGTCGCCAAATGATCGGCCCGACGGGCGCGGTGCGCGTGATGGTGGCGACGAAGCCTGTCGACTTCCGCAAGGGCGCAGAGGGTCTCGCGGCGCTGGTGCGCGAGACGATGCAGTGCGATCCCTTCGACGGCGCGATCTACGTCTTTCGCGCGAAACGGACGGACCGCATCAAGCTGGTCTTCTGGGACGGCACGGGCGTGTGCCTCTTCGCCAAGCGGCTGGAGGATGGCGAGTTCCGCTGGCCGAAGATCGAAGACGGGGTGATGCGGTTGTCGGCGGCGCAATTTTCGGCGCTGCTGGAGGGGCTGGACTGGCGGCGCGTCCACAGCGTGAAGGAGACGCCGGCGCCGGCCTTGGCGGGATGATCTGCGACACAATGAATCAGGGCGTCGAAGAGCGTCGAAAGACCGCAGAAAATATGGTCTTCTGTGTCTATGGCGCAGGCGGTCGAGACGCTTCCCGACGATCCGAATGAACTGAAGGCGATGCTCCTCGCCGAGCGGGCGCGCAACGAGCGCCTCGTTCAGATCATCAAGGAGATGCAGCGTCATCGCTTCGGACGGCGCGCAGAGACGCTTCCCGATGACCAGATGCTGCTGGCGCTCGAAGAGGTCGAGCAGACGGAAGCCGGCGCAGCGGCGGAGGGGGAAGCCAAGTCCGCCGCCGAACGCGAGAAGGCGTCCAGAAAGCGCCGCACGAACCGAGGCGCGCTGCCGGCGCATCTGCCGCGCATCGAGACCGTCGTCGATGTCGAGGACTACGCCTGCCCCTGCTGCAAGGGACTGCTGCACAAGATCGGCGAAGACGTCTCCGAGCGGCTCGACATCGTCCCGGCGCAGTTCCGGGTGCTGGTGACGCGGCGTCCCAAATACGCCTGCCGCGCCTGCGAGGGCGCAATCGTGCAGGCGCCGGCCCCGCCGCGGCTGATCGAGGGTGGACTGCCGACCGAGGCGGCAATCGCCCATGTGCTCGTCTCCAAATATGCCGATCACTTGCCGCTTTATCGCCAGGCGCAGATCTACGCCCGACAGGGGATCGCCCTCGACCGTTCGACGCTCGCCGACTGGGTTGGCCGCGCCGCCTGGCATTTGCGGCCCGTTCATGAGCGGCTTCTGGAACACATCCGGTCGTCGACGAAAATCTTCGCCGACGAGACGACGGCGCCGGTGCTCGACCCCGGGCGGGGCCGCACGAAAACCGGCCAACTTTGGGCCTATGCCCGCGACGACCGGCCATGGGGCGGCGCCGATCCGCCGATCGCCGTCTATGTCTATGCGCAAAACCGAAAGTCCGAGCAGCCGCTCGCGCATCTCGCTGGCTTCACGGGCGTCGTGCAGGTCGACGGTTACGCTGGCTATCGCGCGCTGGCGCACAAGAACAGCGTGGCGCTGGCCTTCTGCTGGTCCCATGTCCGCCGGCGCTTTTACGAACTCGCCGCGGCAGGTCCTGCGCCGATCGCCAGCGAGGCGCTCGAACGCATCGGCGCGCTCTACGCCATCGAGAGCGACGTCCGCGCGCAGAACCCGGATGACCGGCGCGCGGCGCGACAGGAGAAATCCCGCCCGATCCTCGACGCCCTCGAGCCATGGCTGCGTGAAAAGCTCGCGCTGATCAGCCAGAAGACCAGGCTCGCCGAGGCGATCCGCTACGCGCTCTCGCGTTGGGACGGCCTGGCGCGCTTCATCGACGACGGGCGCATCGAGATCGACTCCAACATCGTCGAGCGCGCCATCCGCCCCATTGCCCTCAATCGCAAGAACGCGCTTTTCGCGGGCTCAGACGGCGGCGCAGAGAATTGGGCGATCGTCGCCTCGCTCATCGAGACCTGCAAGCTCAATGGCGTCGATCCGCAGGCCTATTTGGCCGACGTTCTCGTGAAGATCATCAATGGCCATCTCGCGAGCAAACTCGACGAGCTCATGCCCTGGGCCTACGCGCAGCCGGTCGCTCTCGAAGACGTGGCCTGATAACAGCGGTTACGAATGATGGGCGGCGTCGCTCCCTGCGCGCGAAAGACGTTGATCCGCGCCGGCATGCCGGCCGCAGCCGATAATCAATCTCCGCGCAGAAAGGCCAAGGCCGCGCCCGGGGTCGGATCGGGCTCGGTCCTGCCGAAATGAACGACGGCGCGCGGCCTCGGTACCGCGCGCCGTTGTCGAAGCCCTCGAGCGGGCGGCGGGAAACCCAAGGAAGTCCCCCCGCCCGCCGATCGTCGTCAGGGGACGATGTCGGTCGCCGGGTCGAGGCTGGCGACGCCCGAGAGGCCGATCTCGAAATCCGCCGTCCGGTCGCCGTTCACGTCGCCCGACAGCACGCCGGCGGCGAAGCGAAGCTGGCCGGGGGCGCCGCTGAAGGGGCTCGCGCCAATGAAGGTGAACGGCTGATCTCCTGCGAGCGCCGTATTGGCGTCGATGCGCGAGAGGTTGATGCGGTCGACGCGCGTCGTGAAGTCGGTGATTACGTCGCGGTTCGCTCCGACGACCGAGTCAGCGAGGCGAGAGAACATGAAGGTGTCGACGCCGCCGAGGCCGGTCATCGTGTCCTTGCCGAGGCCGCCTTCGATCACATTCGGCCCGTTGTTGCCGCTCAGCGTGTCGTTGAAGTTGGAGCCGGTGAGATTTTCGATCCCCGTCAGGAGATCCAGTCCGGCGCCGACCGTGTTCTGCCGCGTCGTGAGGGCGAGGTTCACGACCACGCCGGCGGGCGCGCGCGAATAGGACGCCGTGTCGACGCCCAGGCCGCCGTCGATCGTGTCGTTGCCCGGCCCGCCCTCGATGATGTTCCCGCCGGCGTTCCCGGTCAGCGTGTCGTTGAAGGACGAGCCGATCAAAGCCTCCATCGAGTTCAGCGTGTCCACGCCCGCGCCCACCGTGTTCTGGGGCGCGGTCACGGCGAGAGAAACCGTGACGCCCGCGGTCGCATTCTCATAGGAAGCCGTGTCGAAACCGGCCGCCCCGTCGATGACGTCGTCGCCGGGGCCGCCCTCGATGACATTGGCCGAGGCGTTGCCGGTCAGCGTGTCGTTGAAGGAAGAGCCTCTCAGATTTTCGATTTGCGTCAGCGTGTCCACGCCCGCGCCGAGGGTGTTCTGCGGCGTTGCGAGCGCGAGGTTGACGACGACGCGGGAGGGCGCGGTTTGATAGGACGCCGTGTCGATTCCCGCTGCGCCGTTGATGGAGTCATTTCCGAGGCCGCCCTCGATGACGTTGGCCAGGGCGTTTCCGGTCAGCGCGTCGTCGAAGCGCGAACCGATGAGGTTCTCGATCTGGATGAGCGTGTCGACGCCCGCGCCGAGCGTGTTCTGCGGCGTTGCGAGCGCGAGATTGACCACGACCCGCGAGGTCGCGCGCGCATAGGAGGCCGCGTCGATTCCTGGGCCGCCGTTGACGCTGTTCTTTCCGCGTCCGGCCTCGATCGTGTCGTCGCCGGCGCCGCCGGCGATGATGTCGTCCTGCGCGGTGCCGACGATAATGTTGTTTCCGGTCGAGCCGTTGAGATGGATCGTGTCGGTTCCGCCCACTTCTCCGAGGCCCGGGTAGGTATAGGGCCCCCAGACCGCGCCATAGGGGATCATGTCGGTCTTGAAGACCCAGCCGGAGGCGTCGAAATTCGAGTTGCCGGCCACGAGATTGACCGTGATGTCCTGATCGCCCCAGGCGCCGTAGATTCCGAGGTTGTTCGGCAGAAGGCCGGGGCCGAACTGCGACGAGGAGAAGATCGCCTGGCCCGGCATTTCCATGAGCATGTAGTTGAAGGCGAGGATCTCCATGTTGCGGATCGTCGCCGTCGAAAAGTTGAAATTGTCGGCGGGGAAATCGATCCCCGACATGGTTTTCGTCACCCACAGCGTGTCGGTCCCGCCCGCGCCGTCATAGGTGTCGCCGGGAATGTAGGCGCGCCGGTTGACGATGAAATTGTCCGCCCCTGCGGTCCCCACAAGCGGATCGACATTGGGCGTCGCGTAATAGTCCGCCGCAAGAGCCGTCCCGGCCGAGAACGACAATGCAGTCATCGAGAAAATCGCCGCAATTTTCATAGCCTGCCTCCCTTTCGGGGTCTGGAGTGACGCATTGCGATCCGCCGGCGCATTGAGCTTTTTCGTTGAAGGGGATCGCTGCGGTCTCATCGTCGTCAGAACTTCACAGTCAGTCCGGCGACGAAGTTTCTCCCCATCCCCGGAACCGGGCTGGGAAGGGGGAAGGAGCTCAGGCCCGTATTCGTCCAGGCCTTGTATCCGGTGATATAGAAGCCGCCGAGCGCGGGATAGTAAAGCGAATTCGCGATGTTCTCGACCGCGAAGTCGAGCCGGTAATTCGACCATTCGTAGCTCGAGCGGAAATTCAGCAACGCATAGGCCGGAGTCTGTAGCTCGTTGCGCTGAACCGAGACGTGGGTCTTGGCGCCGACGATCTGAAGTTCGAGCGCGCTCGACAGTCCGCCGAGCTTGTGTTCGACGCCGAGCCGCGTGTTGATCGGCATGATGTTGTAGAGACCGTCGCCTTTCCTCTGCGCGTTGGTGATGAGATAGCAGAGCTGGTCGGCGTAGACTGAGGCGAGCGTGGGCGGATTGGCGGAGGCGAAGAAGTTGCAGCTGCGCGGGTCGCCGGTGTCGAGGTTTCGGCCGTAAGTGTAGCTGGCGAGCGCCGTGCCATAGACGCGGCCCCAGTCCGGATCGTCCAGAAGCTTCATGCGGCCGGAGAAATCGACGCCCCAGATGATGGCGTCATGGTTCCTGAACTGAAGCTCCTGGAAGACGTAGGGGCCCGGCAGCGCAGGGCCCGTGAAGGCGAAGCTGCCGACGCGGTTCGCGTCTATGTAGTCCTGGATGAAGGAGTAATAGGGCGCGATACGCGCTTCCCATTCCTTCTTCGGATCGCGCCAGGAGCCCGTGACGGAGAACGTATGCGCAATCTCGGGAACGAGATCGAGATTGCCGACATAGCCGTTGGCGTCGCCGAACTGGTTGATCATCGCCGCCGTCATTGTTCCGACGCCCCAAGCGTAGCGCTCGTAGAGATTGGGCGACCGCGTCTTGCGGGAGTAACCCGCCTCATATAGCGAATTCTCATTCGGCTTGTATCGAACCTGCGCCGTGACGTCGAAATTGATGTCGGTGCGGCGATGGTTGCGCGCGTTGAACTGTTGCGCCGCGACTGCGTCGGGATTGAGCATGACCCCCTTGATCCAGAAGTCGCCGATCCGCATCGGCATGATCGTGGGGTTGTTGGGATCATAGGCCGCCGCCTCGCCGGCGTTGCTGAAGACGATGTCGTTGCGCAGGCCGACGAGCGTCGACCACTCCGGCGTCCATTTGGCTTCCCATTCCGCGAAATGGCCGAGGCGGTTGCGTATGCCGTTGCGGATGTTCCACTGCGTGTACGGCGTCATCATCAACATGGTCATGTCGGTGATGGTCGGATCGGGAAACATGAAGGTGGTGTTGTCCCGCGCCGTCATGATCCCGCCGCCAGGAATGGGCTCCCACCAGTCGTTGAGTTTGAATCCGTGAAACTCGCTTCCGATGCGGAACAGATGATCGTCCGTGACGGGGTGATCCAGTTTCAGCGAATAGCCGTAGTTGATGCCGAAGGTGGCCATCGGCATGTAGTCGGGCTGCTTGTCGCCCAGGAATCCCATGACGTGGGAGGTGTTGTGCCAATAGAGGCGCGCGTCGAGGAAGCCCCAGTTCGTCGGTCCCTGATATTTGCCTTCCACCTGATAGCCGCGGTTCGCGGTCATATCCATGCGCTGGTTGGCGAAGCCCTGATAGGGGATATTGGAAATCGCGCCACGCAGCGACAGCAGATGGCCGTCGTTCTGATAGGCGATGGTTCCCTGGTGATTTTCCGAAATGAAATTGGTCGAGAGAATTTTGGCGTCGTTTCCGCCGGCGCGGTAGTTCGTCGCGCGCGACCAGGAGCCGTTGTAGAGAAAGGCGAAGCGATCCGTCGCCATGTTGACGACCGCCGAGGCGCCGATCCCGGTGTTGTTTGAGCGGAAGTAGTTCGACGTTTCGCCGGTGACCAGCACCCCTTCCCCCGGGCCGAGGCGGATCGCGCCCGGCGCGAAGAATGGCCCCGCAGCCGGCGGCGCGCCCTCGGTCTGCGGCCGCGAGGGGGCGCCGGGCGCGGCCGGCGCCGCGGGAGACGCGCTGCGGAAAACCGGCGAGCGCGGTTCGGCGATGATCGTGCCGCCGATGGAGTCGCCGCCCTTGCTGACGGGAACGACGCCGGAATAGACCTCGAGCTTTCCGACGCTGCTGGAGTCGCCATAGGAGAGCGGCGGATTCATGTGGTTGGCGCAGGCGGAGGTGATGCTCACGCCGCCGGTCAGAATCTTGATGCGGTCGTCCGCCATGCCGTGCAGCACCGGCAGGCGCGAGACGCCGCCCGCTTCATACATGCTGACGCCGGGGGTACGCTCGAGCAGTTTCGTCGTATCCGCCGAGGCCGGCCGCTCCATGTCGATCCGCGTCGCGTCGACGACGCTGGCTTCCTGCGGCGCGGGCGCGGGCGCGGGCGCCGGAGGCGGCGGCGCGGGCTGCGGGGCGGGCGCCTCCACGGGCGCGATCGTTTGCCGGACAGGCCGGGCTGGCGCGGCGTGTCGCACGCGCGTCGCCGCGATGGTGATGTCGGGGAGCGCCTGCTGCGCGGAGGCGGAAGACGCGCAAACGAGCGCAAGGACGCTGGCGCTGCGGGCGAACATTCTGCGGGACATACCCACTCCCCGGATTACGCTTTGCCTACGAGGAAGGTTCGCCGTCCGGCGCGAGGCCGGAGGGCGAACCGATCGCATTTGCCTGAGGGGAGGCCGGTCAGTATTTGGCGATGACCGGCGCCGAGCCCCAGTTGAAGTGGTAGTTGACGCCGGCGCGGGCGATCACCCCGTCGAAGCGCACGCGCGTCGACGGGAAGTAGATCTGCGCGTCTGGAACGGCGCGGGCCATCTGCGCCGGCGCGTTGGACGCCGCCGCGACGGAAGCGCCGTTCAGCGTGAGCGAGCCGAGGTCGTAGTAATAGGCCTCGGCCTTGACGCTCCAGTTGGGCATGAACATCCACTCGAGGCCGCCGCCGGCATTCCAGCCGACGAGCGTCGTCGAGGTGTGGCCGGAGCCGAAGGCGACCTGCGTGTAGGGGAATGTGATCATGCCGCCGTAGCAGGCGTCCGTCGGCGTGCCGCACCAGTTCGAGACCGAGGCGTAATTCGCATTCGCCCAGGCGCCGCCGTAGGTCAGGCCGCCCGTGGCGTAGACGAGCAGCGTCGGCGTGAACAGATAGCCGATGCGGCCGCGCACCGTGCCGAACCAGTCAAGGCCGGCCTGGATCGTGCCGCCGCCGACAGTGTTGCGGGTGCCGTGCGGCATCAGCATCATGCGACCCATCGAATAGAGGTCTTGGCCGACGCCGGCGTAGCTGCCCGAGCCGCGGATCGCCGAGCCCTGCATGTCGGCTTCGAGGCCGATCACGACATTGGAGCCCCACTGATAGTTGTAACCGATCTGGCCGCCGCCGATGAAGCCGTTCGGGCTGAGGCTGGCCGTGCCGCTATTGGCCATCATGAGCCCGCCGTAGCCGGCGACGAGCAGGGGCGGCCAGCCTGGCTGGTTGAAGTAGCTCGTATAGAACTGGTCGTAGGCGTTGCCGATGGTCGTGGCGTTGGTGCCCGTGCCGAAACCATAGCCCGCGTTGAGACCGGCGTAGAAGCCCGTCCACATTGGAGGCGGCGGCGGAACGATGGCCGGCGGCGGCGCCTTTCTCGATGGCAGATCAGCGGCGGCGGCCGAACCGGCCGCAACCGCGAGCGCGAGCAGGGAGATCGTTATGCGCTTCATTTTGCAAGTCTTTCTCGTATCTCAAGATACAGGGAGGGGCCGCGCGGGAGCGCGGCTATCCCGGTCATGGGAGGATCTCAGAAGTCCAGTCCCCGTGACGTGGGATGGCGTTTCGGCGCGCGGACGGGGAAGAGATTCGCGTCAGGCGCCGCGAGCGGGGAAGATCAGGCGCGCGGAGGCGCTGTCGACGACCAGGCGCTTTTCCAGCCTGAGAGCGCGATGCCCGAAGGCGGGGCGTCATTGTAAGGACAGCGCGCGTCTTCTTCAGGCGTCAGGATCGCGATAAGTTTGGCGGCGCCGGAGAGCGCGGCGGCGTCAGCGGTTTGGTCCGGGCAGAAGGCGCAGCACTGCGTCTGATGATGCCCGTCTTGGACCGGCTGATCATGGTCCGAGACCTTCTCGCAGATGACGCGCGACGCGTCTTCGTCTGCCGCCTGCGCAATTGCGGCGGTCGTCTCCGACGACGTCCGGTGCAGCGTCGCCCCGGCGAAAGACTGCAGTGCGAGCAGGCAAATTACCGCGCAGGCGAATATCGCCTGCGCAAGGGGATTTCTGCTCGTCCGCATCGTCGACATGGCGTCATGGTAACGTCAACGCGCGTTAAAACGCAATGCGACCAGAGATGTCCGCAGAATTGATTAGAATTCTGTGGCGCAAAAGACACATGCTTGACAATCGTCATGAAATTCCCGCGGCGCCGCTCAGTCGGCCGTTTCGGCCGACGCGACAAGCTCCGCTTTGACGTAAAGCGCGATGTCGTCGCCGACGCGCGAAAAAGCCGCGCCGATGCGATTGTAGCCGATCGCCGCCGGAATCGCGGCGGCCAGACCATAGGCGGTCGCGGCCAGCGCCTCGGCGATGCCCGGCGCGACGACGGCGAGGCTCGTGTCCTGCGTCTGAGCGATTCCCGAAAAGCTCGACATGATGCCCCACACCGTGCCGAACAGGCCGACGAAGGGGCCGACCGAGGAGACGATCGCGAGGCTGGCGAGGCCGCCGCGCGCCGATGACATGAACTCGCCGGTCGCCCGGTTCAACTGCTCGAGCATGCGCCTTCTTTTCTGCTTGCCGGTTTCGCCGGGCAGGGTGACGCGCCGCGCCATCTCCCCTTCCTGGGCGATCGGCCACAAGACCCCGACTGGCCCGCCGGCGCGCGCGGACTCCAGCGCCTTGGAAATGCGCAGGACGACGAACACGCCGTCAATGATGAGAACCCAGGTCCAGACCGAGGCGAGGACGAGGATGGCCATGACGGCTTTGCTCACCGGCCCCGCGCTCAGGAACATCTCGGTTGGCGACAATGAAACATGCATTGGGCGGCCTCGTTTGACGGTTGGCGAGTCGCGTCGCTCATTCGAATGTGATGCGCTGGCTCGCGAAGACCGAGCCGCAACTGCTCAGCCCGCGGGACGAAGCGACAATGCGGCGCGCCAGCGCGGCGTGCGCCGGCGTCGAACCGGAGGCGGAGACTCCCGATATGCCGCCGCCGACGTTAACGTAGAAGGTGACGAAGGCCGTGCCGGGACCGAGGCTTGTCGAGCCGGGCATGTGCCGCCGCATCGAGGCCGCGACGCTCGCGAGGCAGGTCGCCTGCGAGGCGCCCGCGCCCGTCCCGCGGCCGCCCGGCAATCCGGCGCGCCGCCCGGCTTGGCCCTCGCGGCGCTCGCCGCCTTTCGCGGCGGACTCGTTGCGTTCGCTCTTCTGCTCCGTCTTCTTTGCTTTTTCGGCGGCTTCCGGCTTCGCCGGAAGCGTAGGCGTCTCCGGCTCCATCACCAGCGGCGGCGGCAGCGCGAAAGCCGCGTCCTGCCGAACCTCGGGAACGATGGCCGCCTCCGCGTCGCCGCCGTCATTCGCCTCGATCGCCTCCGCGTCGATGAAGTCGCCCTCCCGGACCAGTTCCGCGTCGATCGCGCCGAGCGCGGCGAACTCCGGACGAACCCAGGTCATGAAGGCGGCAAAGAAACACAGATGCGCGAGGACCACGACGGCCGCCGAGGACGGTTGGAGCCAGCGCGGGCGGAGAGGCGGGCGTTGATCTTCGCACTCCTGCCGGCCCTTCGTCCCCGGGCGCAATACGAAATCTGTCATGCGGCGGCTCTTCGAAAAGGGATGTCGTTGTGGCGAGGCCCGGCTTCCGGCGAAGGCTCGGGAAGCGGAGACCGCGCATTCGATGGCGCAATCGCGAGGGGGCGATGGGCCCCCGGAATGGCTCGGGGCCGCGTCGCGCGCCGGCGCGGCCGGCGTGCGCCTCTCGCGCGCGGTGTTAGGCGAAAAGAGCCGGCGGCGGCCGCGGGGCCCGCGCGGGATCGCCTGTCGCCGTGACGATCGGGCGTCGCGCGACGGCGAATGGCGTCTGACGAAAGACGGCCGGGCGGTCGACCGTCGCCAATCGGAACGCGACAGCGGGCGCGCCGACCGAGGCGTCGTTCAGGACGCAGCATTGGGTCGGATCGTGCCGGGAGTGGGGCGCCGCAGGCGCGTCGGCGCTTCCGCCGGAGTCATGGCGCGCGAGGCATGCGCCGGCTGCCGCATCCTCGCCGATCGCCGGCGCCGCGTCCGCGACCGCGGAGAGCAAGAACTGCGCGAAAATCAGGAGAGCGAGGACCGCGGCGAGACGCGTCGCTTTGAAAAAAGGCGATATGCCGATTTGCCTCACAGCCGCCACTCTGATTTCAGGGGCTAAGGCTAGGTTCGAAACCGAAACGGGTCAAGACGCGCAGGAAGGGCGGCTGGCCGAATGCGTCGGTTGGCTGCGCGTCAGCCGGTGATCTGATAAACGTAATTGGGCGTAACGCCATGCTTGCGGGCGATTTCGGCGACCGGCACCCCGCGCTTGCGTTCGGCCGCGATCGTCTTCCGGAAGGCGATGAGTTCCTTTCCTCTTCTGCGCGAATTTTTCTTCGCCGCAGGACGCGCGGCGCCGGCGCGGCTGGTCCTGGGCTTCTCCTCCGCCGCTGCGAGCAGTTTTTGCGCAATGGCGACGATCTTGCGCAGTTCGGCGATTTCACGAGCGGAAAGGGACATTGGATCTCACTGATGAGCGATCGCCTGCATGGCCGAGAGGATTTCGACGCGTCGGCGGAAAAAAAATCGGTAGACGCCGCCAGAACCCCTTTTTCAAGAAAGCGCTGGGTCGGTCCGCGCGGCGTCTCTTGCGTCTCCTGGACTCGGCTCAGGCGCGCGCCGCCTCGTCAAGGGCGGTCAGAACCGCGCGCATCGCCTCGCGATTCTCCAGTTCTTCATAGGCGTAGCCGCATTCCTGCATGGCCTTCCGGGTCGCATCGCGCATCTTGCTCAGATTGCGCCGGGCCATCGTCGGAAACATGTGATGTTCGATCTGGCTGTTGAGCCCGCCGGTGAGCCAGTCGAGGAGCTTGGAGCTCGGCGTGTTACGCGTCGAACGCGCCTGCCGGTCATAGAAGCCTTTCGCCTGCGTGGCGTCATAGATCTCCATGCCGGTGTGGTTGAGCACGAAGACGCCCGCAAGAATGAACCCGCCGAGCAGCTGCGCGGCGGCAAACCACGCCCAGCCGGTCCAGGCCGGACCCGGCGTCAGGAAACCGGCGAGCGTCAGCCCCAAAACCCAATGGGCGACGCACAGCGCGCCCTCCAGCGGCTTGCCGCGCCGGAAGGCAGTGTCGATGCTCTGCCAGCTCCAGTTGAAACGCGCGAGCGAGAGAAGCGGGAAAAACAGCGGCACCTGAAAGCGCGGCATCACCAGCGCCATGAGCTTTTCCCAGCCCGACTTTCTGGACTTGTCGTTGTAATCGACGAGCGCCTTGTCCCACACGATCCACGGCACCGAGTCGATGTCGCCGTCGATCGGCGTGAGGACGCCGTCCTCCGACATGCGGCATCCATTGGGGAAGGAGTGGTGCAGTTCGTGCTTTTCGACCCACCAGGCCGAGCCGAAGCCCTGGAACAGCGAGACGAGGCCGAGCATGAACCGCGGCTTGGCGTCATCGCGGGGGCCCCATTGATTATGGGCGACGTCATGGCCGAGATAGGCGGTGCGGGGATAGTGCACGGCGAGCGCAAGGGCGCCGGCCGCGGCGGCTGCGCCGCCCTGCGACAGCAGGGCGAAGGCGAAGGCGGGAACGGCGACGAGTTCGACGCCGCGCAGCGCCTGCTCCCAGAGCGGAACGTGAAAATATCCCTTCTCGCGCGCCAAGGTCTTCAGCGCGGCCATGCGCTGCGCCAGCCCTCTTGCATCCGGTTCCCCCAGTTCCCGATGGCCGGAAGCCTGTCCGATAACGTCGCTCAATGTTTCCCCGCAGCGCCTGATTTGGCTTATCTTTCGTTGTGCCGCGGAAGTTCAATCGGCTATGCCTTCGCCCTTGTCAAACGCCTTCTCGGGAAAAAATTGAACGCAATGCGCGTCCAGTTCGGTCCCAAGTTGCACTATCCTTAGGAATTTGCTTGCCCTTCAGAAAATCTCGCGTCGAAAGGGCGCCGGTCGGCGGCGCGCGTCCGGACGTCGGGCGCGCTCGGCTTTCGCGACATTCGTGCGGGAAACGATGGTCGGCGTTTCCGTTTTTGCGTCGCACGGGCGGTTTCATCGAAAGCGCACGCGGCGTCGGGACGACAAATCAATTTCCACAAGTTGTGAACTTATTCGGGCGTCCGGCGCGGCCTTGAAATCCGCCGATGACGCAGTTCGCGCAGAATGCGTGGCTCGTCGATTGTGCGATCGCGAAAAGGGACGATCCGGCGGATGGCTTTCGAAGCTCCCGCGTCGCCTGTCGCGCCGACGCGCCGCGATCGCCTTGGACGGCGGCGCCTGCGACGGATTGTCGCGACCGCCGTTCCGATTGCGCGGCCGTCGCCAGCCTTCTTTCCCTTGGCCGATATTAGCCAAGATGAAGATGTCGACTCGGGTAATTGCATAACAGTTTAATAACGCAGTCAGCGGTTGCTTAGGCCGCCTTCGCTAAAGGAAAGCCGTGGCGCGCAAGCGTCCTCGCCCCGTCAAATCTGCCGATTTTGAGGTAGTCAGATGCGTCTTTCCGTGGCTGTTTCCACTTTACTCGTAGTCTCGTCAGCTGCTCTGGCGCGGCCGCCCAAGAAAACGCCAGCTCCGCCCGCAACGCCTCAAACTTACTATATATCGACTGCTGGAACCGACGCTTCGGGGTGCGGATCCACGACGTCGCCTTGCCGGACGATCGGCTACGCGGCGGCGCGCGCGATCCCGGGAGACACCTGGGTCGTCATGAACGGAACCTATGGACCGCCGGCGTCCTGCACCGATCCCAACAACAGCATGTACGTTACGATCAATTCCGCCGGCTCGTCGTCGGCTCCGATCACGCTGAAGGCGCAGAACAAATGGGGCGCCGTTCTCGACGCCCAGATGAGGTGTCATTCGGTGATCAACTTCGGATCCAACTCCGCCTGGTGGGTAATCAAGGATTTCGACATCACCGGCGGCTATTCCGGCGGCGTCTGGTCTAACAGCAACGGCGGCAGGAACATCAAGATCGTCGGCAACCACATCCACCACATCGGAAACCGGCCAAATACGACGAGCATCGGCGAAGTCGGCGTCTACACAGACGCAGGCGCGATCATGTGGATCGACGGCAACGTGATCAACGACGTCGGCCGCACGGACGACACAGGTTCCGCTTATTCCAACTCATACGATCACGGAATTTACAGCCACGGTGCGATGACCATCGTCAACAATGTGTTCTATCGCGCCCTCTGGGGATGGCACATTCAGACGGCGTCGAGCTTCTCGGGCTTGATCGCGAACAATACGTTCGTAGGGCCGAACATGTATCCGCGCGCGGCCAAGGCGGGTTCGATCATGCTCTGGGACGTCGCGGGCGGCTCCATCGACATTCGCAACAACATCTTCTCGCGCCCGATCGGCCCCGCCGTCGCCAGTTACGCCTTCGGCCCGCGCGGCTGCTATCTCGACCACAATCTGACGGATGCGAGCGCAGTTTACGACAATGGCGCGTCCTGCAGCGTGAGCGGCAACGCCGTAGCGACCGATCCCGCGCTGAGAAACGCCTCGCTGTCGTCGCCCGACGTTCATCTGCAGGCGGGAAGCCCGGCGATCGACGCCGGCGCCGTCGTCGCACAGGCGCCCGCCGACATGGACGGCGTCGGCCGGCCGCAACGCGCCGCCTATGATCTCGGGGCGGCGGAATACTGACGTCGCGCGCGCATGCGCGCCGCGAGGGAGCCGCGCGGGCGAGGGCATTGGCCGCTCGTCCGCGCGGCTTTCTTCTTTTGCCATTAAGATGCCATTAAGATGGTTCGTTGGCCATTCGTCGTCCTTGCGCCGCGGGACGCGCGATGTATCAATTGAGCGCCGCGCGCCTCATGGCGTTTTTGCCGCGCAGCGTCTCACGCAAGCGATCGGGCGTCTCATGATCGACGACAAGGGATTTCCCGATACGATCGTGCAAGAGCACTATGTGACGTTCCAGCACGAATTCATCGAGTTCCTTGTGGCGCAACTCATCGATTTCCGGCAAGTGTTCAACGGCGATCTGGACGAGTTGCTGATCTTCACCTTCGTATCCCGCTACTATTTGCGAGAGGAGCGCGGCCGGCTCGCCGAGCGCGATCAGGACGGCCGCTGGCTCGCCGCGCCGACGACTTCGCGCATTGCGGAAATGACCGGCATTCCCAGAGAAACGGTGCGCCGCAAATTGCTGACGCTGCAATCGCGCGGCCTGCTCGAAAGGGGCGAACAAGACAAATGGCGCATTTCCGTCCGTGACGACCAGCCGATCATCCGCACCGTCTATGCGGAATTCTGGCGACGGGAAATGAGACGGCTCGTCAGGCTCGTGAGAGCGCTGAAGCCCTATGTCTGAGGAGGTTGCGGCTCCGAAAAGAAAATGGGCCGCCAAGGTTGGCGGCCCAAGTCTGGGAGGACGCCCAAGGAGGGCGACGCCAGCGAGGGGGGATCGCCAGCTCACGCCACATTTATTTGGCGCCGCCGTCGCGTCAATCCGGCGGCGCCCATAATGGGCGCAGAAGCTTGGCGATGGACAAAATGTCGCCCGGGCGTCCGCGAGACCGCCGAGAATGAACGAAATGACCAGCGAGAACGCGCCTGCCAAATTGAGCATGCGGCCCGCCAGGATATGAGCGCCCCGTCCGGGCGCGCGGCCGGTCGGCGAGGGCGGAAGTTGCAACGTTGGCGCGCAACATCCAATGCGGCATTATAGCCGACGAACGCTCGAACGATCGCGCGTGCGGCGACGCTCCTTGGCGTTCGCGCCCACGGGGCGAGCGTCGCGTGCAGGCGGCCGGCAAAGTTGAAAAAAGATGAGAGGGAGGCGGCGATGTACAAAAAAATTCTCGTGCCCGTGGATCTGGGCGAATCCGAAATGACGCAACTCGCTCTCGACGCGGCGGTCGCGCTCGCGAAGAGCGCGCCCGATGCGCAACTGCGGCTCGTCAACGTCCAGCCGCTCGTCCCAGTCGCCTTCATCGATTACATTCCGCCGAACTTCGACGAGGAAATGCGCGAGGCGGCGGAAAAGGATCTCGCCGCCATCGCCGACAAGATTGAGCTTCGCGGCGCGAAGCCGTCGACCATCGTCCGCTTTGGCGCCGTTTATCCGGAAGTTCTCGCGGAGGCGGAGGACTGGGGCGCGGATCTCATCGTCGTCGGCTCACACCGTCCGACCATGGCGACCTATCTCCTCGGCTCCAACGCCAAGACGATCGTGCGCCACGCCAAATGCTCGGTCCTCGTGGTGCGCAAATAGCTTATCGGCGTGACAGCGGGGGGCGCGGCTCTATAGAATTGGGCAAATGCTACGATTCGTGTCGCTCTGCGCCCTTCTCGCTTTCGCCGGCCCCGCGTTCGGCGCGCCCGCGTCGAAAGGTCTTCTATTGCGCGGACGCATCCTCGCCGAGCGAAACTGCGGCGGCTGCCATGCGGCGGGCTCCGCAGGCGCGAGCCCCAACCCCAAGTCGCCGCCGTTCCGTGAGCTTGCCCGCAGATACCCTTTAAGCAACCTGGAGGAAGCTTTGGGCGAAGGCATCGTCGTCGGCCATGAGGGCCTGGACATGCCGCAATTTCGCTTCAGCGCCGAACAGATCGACGCGCTGCTCGCTTATTTGGGGTCGATCCAGAAGCGGTGACTTCAGCGCGCCTGGCCGCAGCTCAATGACTGCGTTCGGCCTTGCCGCCCTTCACGCCCGCTTCCCGCGCGAGTTCGCGGTCGACTGAAAAAGACCGCTTCGAGCTATCGACATTTGCCCCGCCCTTGCGTCCGGCGTTGGCGGCGAGATCCCTGTTGACCGAAAAGCTTCGCTTTTCATCCGGAACCGATTTCCCGCCCTTGCTCGCGATTTCCCGCCGCCGTTCAGGGCTCATCGCTGCAAAGCCTCTTCGAAGCTTAGCCTTTTCGCCCATTTCTGCCCCCCCCAATAAAAAATAACTGTAAAGCCCCGTTCGCCCCTGAATTAAAAATTACCTTGATTGTCTTCAAAAAGTAAATTGAAAAATGTATTACTAAAGCTTGGGCGTTGACGTGAACTTGAGCATTATTTTGCAGAGACGATGGCCATCTATGTTTCGCAATGTCGCCGAAGCTACAATTTTTCCCAATTATTTCCTTTTCAAGTTATTGATTTTCGGCCTGGCGCGGGGGTCGCGCCGCGCGCGGCCGTCCGCCGCCTTTGCGCTGGCGGGGGCGGTGGTCTAAAACGCCTTGAAACCAAAGTCCGAGGAAGAAATGTCCGCGATCCCCGATTTCGCCAAAATCCCCTTCGCCGCCACGACCATTGCGCAAGACGCGCCCGCCCGCAGCTGGCTGACGCCCGAGGGGATCGAGGTGAAGAGCGCCTATGGTCCGTCGGACGTCGAGGGCCTTTCCTTCATCGACGGCTATCCGGGCGTCGCGCCTTTCGTGCGCGGGCCGTATTCGACCATGTATGTCGCCCAGCCCTGGACGATCCGCCAATACGCCGGTTTCTCGACCGCCGAAGACTCCAACGCTTTCTACCGCCGCAATCTCGCCGCCGGCCAGAAGGGCCTGTCCGTCGCCTTCGACCTCGCGACCCATCGAGGCTACGATTCGGACCATCCCCGCGTCATGGGCGACGTCGGCATGGCGGGCGTCGCGATCGACTCGATCTACGACATGCGCACGCTGTTCGACGGCATTCCGCTCGATCAGATGTCCGTCTCCATGACGATGAACGGCGCGGTGCTGCCCGTTCTCGCGCTCTTCATCGTCGCGGCGGAGGAGCAGGGCGTCTCGGCCGACAAACTCACCGGCACGATCCAGAACGATATTCTCAAAGAATTCATGGTGCGCAACACCTACATCTATCCGCCGGACCCCTCCATGCGGATCGTGTCGGACATTTTCGCCTACACCTCGAAGCATATGCCGAAGTTCAACTCGATCTCGATCTCCGGCTATCACATGCAGGAGGCGGGCGCCTCGGCCGATCTCGAACTCGGCTACACCCTCGCCGACGGCGTGGAATATGTGCGCGCCGGCGTCGCGGCGGGGCTCGACATCGACGCCTTCGCGCCGCGCCTCTCCTTCTTCTTCGCCATCGGCATGAATTTCTTCATGGAGGTCGCGAAGCTGCGCGCCGCGCGCCTGCTCTGGGCGCGGCTGATGAAGGATCTCGGGGCCAAGTCTGAAAAGAGCCTGACGCTGCGCACCCATTGCCAGACCTCCGGCTGGTCGCTCACCGCGCAGGACGTTTACGTGAACTCGATCCGCACCTGCGTCGAGGCGATGGCCGCCACTCAAGGCCACACGCAGTCGCTGCACACCAACGCGCTGGACGAAGCGCTCGCTTTGCCGACCGACTTCTCCGCGCGCATCGCCCGCAACACGCAGATTGTTCTCCAGCAGGAGAGCGGCACGACGCGCGTGATCGACCCCTGGGGCGGCTCCTATTATGTCGAGCGCCTCACCGCCGAACTCGCCAAGAAGGCCTGGGCGCATATTGAGGAGATCGAGAAGCTCGGGGGCATGGCGAAGGCCATTGCCGCGGGCGTGCCCAAGCAGCGCATCGAGGAGGCCGCCGCCAAGACGCAGGCGCGCATCGACAGCGGGACGCAGGTCGTCGTTGGCGTCAATAAATACCGCCCCGAAAACGACGCGAAGCCGAACGTTCTGAAGGTGGACAACGCCGCCGTGCGCGCCGCGCAGCTCGACAAGCTGAAGCGCCTGCGCGCCGAACGCGACGAGGCGGCGACGCAGGCCGCGCTCGACGCGCTGACCGAGGGCGCGACCTCCGGCGCCAATCTCCTCGACCTCGCCGTGAAGGCGGCGCGCGCCAAGGCGAGCGTCGGCGAAATCTCCTTCGCGCTGGAAAAGGTCTTCACGCGCCACAAGCCGAAGGCCAACGTGATTTCCGGCGTCTATGCGAAGGAAGCGGGCAAGGACAGCCAGCAGGTCGGCCGCGTCGTCGGCATGACCCGCGACTTCGAGGAAAACACCGGCCGCAAGCCGCGCATCCTCGTCGCCAAAATGGGCCAGGACGGCCACGACCGCGGCCAGAAGGTCATCGCCTCGGCTTTCGCCGATATGGGCTTCGACGTGGTGATCGGCGATCTCTTCGCGACGCCCGACGAAGTGGCGCAGAAGGCCAAGGAGGCCGACGTGCATATCGTCGGCGTCTCGACCATGACCGCCGGCCATCTGACGCTGACCCCGGAGCTGCGCGACGCGCTCGCGCGCGTCGGGCGCAGCGACATCATGATGGTCGTCGGCGGCGTTATTCCGCCGGACGATTTCCAGGCCCTCTATGATTTCGGCGCGGCTGCGATCTTCCCGCCCGGCACGAACATCCCGGCGGCGGCCGAGCAACTGCTGCACGAGTTGAACATCCGGCTCGGCTTCGCGCAGCGCGAGGTGGCGAAGGCGGGGTGAGCGCCGTCCGCGCCGCCCTCTTGCGCCGGCGCGGCCGCATCGCCATGTGACCAGCGGCCGCCGGGCGGGCGGTTGCAAGAGGTTGCGCATGACCGTCATGTTCGACGCCGCTCTGGCGGCGCTGCGAGAAATCGTCTCGCCGCCCTTCCGCAACGTCCTTCTCAAAAGCGTCGGGATGACCATTCTCTTCCTGGCGCTCGCTTGGGTCGGTCTCGACAGGCTCGCGCTCGCCTACATCGCGGTCGATCATCCCTGGCTGCAACTCGCGCTGACCTATGCGACAGGCGTGGGGCTGTTTCTTTTCCTCGCCTTCCTGCTCGGTCCGATTTCCGTGCTCGTGGCCGGACTGTTTCTCGACGATCTCGCCGACGTCGTGGAGGCGGATCTCTATCCGCCGGACCGGCGAGGCCGGGCGATTCCCGCCGCGCAGGCTATTCTGATGGGCGCCAAATTCGCCGCCGTCTCGGCGGGCGTGAATATTCTGGCGCTGTTTCTGCTGCTCGTGCCGGGGCTCAACGCGGCGGCGTTTCTGCTCGCCAACGCCTATCTGCTCGGGCGCGAATATTTCCTTTTCGCCGCGACGCGCTTCCGCTCGCTCGAGGAGGCGACGGCGCTCCGCCGCCGCTTTGCGCCGCAGATTTTCGTCGCGGGTCTGTTCATCGCCGCCTTTGTGGCGACGCCCGGGCTCAACGTGCTGACGCCGCTTTTCGGCGTCGCCTTCATGACGCGCATTCACAAAATGCTGTCGCCGGAGCGCCGGGGACGCTGACGTTCCGGCGCGCGCGTCACGCGCCGAGGCGTTGCGCCTGATACTGGCCGGTCTTGCGATAGCGATAGAGATAGGTGGGAACGATCGCCTCGATCGACTGCGGCTGAATGCCCAGTCCCTGAAGCGTGCGGCCCTCCTTGACCGCCGCGTCGCTCACGACATTGTCGTGCTTGAGCAGTTCGACCTGATCGGCCGTCATGCGCAGCATCGTCGGGAAGAGGCCGAGCGACAGTTTGGCGAGGAGCTGGGTGATCGCGGCGACGAGCTTGCCGGTCCCGAAGGAGAGCTGGACGATGCGGCGATCGCGTTCGGTGACCTTCAGGACATAATCGACGAGCGCCGCGAAGGTCTTCTTTTCCGGCCCGCCGAGTTCGTAGATCGCGCCGGCCTTTGCGCGGCCGGCGAGAGCGGCGGCGACCGCTTCCGCCACGTCGCCGACATAGACTGGCTGGAACGCCGTCTGCCCGCCGACGACCGGAATGACCGGGAAATAGCGAGCCATGGTGGCGAAGCGATTGAAGAATTCGTCCTCCACGCCGAAAATCACGGAGGGACGCAGGATGACGGCGCCGGGAATTGCGGCGAGAACCGCCGCCTCGCCCTCGGCTTTGCTGCGGCCATAGGCCGACGCCGAATTCGGGTCGGCGCCGATCGCCGACACATGCACGAAGGCGTCGATGCCGGCGACTTTGGCCGCTTCGGCGATCGTCCGCGCGCCTTCGGCCTGGACCTTCGCGAATTTCTGCGCGCCGCTCTCAGCTAGAATGCCGACGAGATTCACGACGGCGGAAGCGCCATGCAGCGCTGCGGCCACCGATTCGGGATGGCGGACATTGGCCTGCACAGCCATGACCTGACCGACGCGGCCCGCGGTCTGGAGATGAAAGGCGAGATCCGGGCGGCGGCAGGCGATTCGCACGCGCCAGCCGTCGCGCGCGAGCGCCCGCACGACATAGCGCCCGACGAAGCCTGATCCGCCGAAAACCGTCACCACGCGTCCCGCGCCCACGTTCACGCCGCTCATCGCTCTCTGCTCCGTTCCCGCGCCGGCAGGGCCGGCCAACATGCGTCGCCCGTGCTCTAGCGAAAAACCGCCGGGAAGGAAATGCGGCGCCGCCGCAATCGGGGCGACTTTTCGGGCTTTGCGCCTCTGGCGCGGCTTTTTCGCGCAGGGCGCATTGACAGACCCGCCGCGGCGCCCGTAAGAGAGCGCCCACGTGCCCAGGTGGCGGAATTGGTAGACGCGCTGGTTTCAGGTACCAGTGGTGAAAGCCGTGGAGGTTCGAGTCCTCTCCTGGGCACCAGTGCTTTGCCGGTTGGCGTTCGCCATATATCGACAGATTCCCCATTTTCTGACAGACTTCCTGTCTCGGCGTCCGCGGCCGATCGCTTTTGCGCGCGAGCCGCCGCGGCAGAAGGGAACGCCTTATGACGCGCCCGGCCTTGCCGATCCCAAATGGACGGAAAATGAGTTGATCGGGTTCAACCTCTAACATCCCATCCTCATCAACCGGCGCTATCGTCGCGACGCGGCAAGCCTCTCCGATCTCGTTGATGACATCGCCGCCGAAGGCCATGGGCTGGTCATGCTGATGGGCAAGGGCGGCGTCGGCAAGACGACGCTGGCGGCGGCGGTCGCCGTCGAGCTGGCGCGGCGTGGGCTTCCGGTTCACCTCACCACGTCCGATCCCGCCGCGCATCTGGCCGAGACGCTGCACGGCTCCATGGCGCATCTGACGGTCAGCCGTATCGACCCGCACGCCGAAACGGGGCGCTACCGGCAGGAGGTGCTGCGGACGAAAGGCGCACACCTCGACGCGCAAGGGCGCGCCCTGCTCGAAGAGGATTTGCGTTCGCCCTGCACCGAGGAGATCGCCGTCTTCCAAGCCTTCTCCCGCATCATCCGCGAGGCGGGCGAAAAATTCGTGGTCATGGACACCGCGCCGACCGGCCACACCCTGTTGCTGTTGGACGCGACGGGGGCCTATCACCGCGAAGTCGCGCGGATGCTGGACGCCAGGGGCGCGCATTACACGACGCCGATGATGCAGCTTCAGGATCCCAAGCGGACCAAAGTGCTGCTCGTCACCTTGGCAGAAACGACGCCCGTCCTCGAAGCCGCCAGCCTGCAAGCCGATTTGCGGCGCGCCGGGATCGAGCCATGGGCATGGGTCGTCAATAACAGCGTCGCGGCGGCGCGCCCGCGCTCGCCCCTCTTACGCAAGCGCGCCCAAAACGAGCTGGCGGAAGTGGAAAAGGTCGCGACGACTCATGCCGGCCGCTATGCCGTCGTGCCGCTGCTTGAGGAAGAGCCCGTCGGCGTCGAGCGTCTCCTCAAACTGGCCGCCCCGGTTAGGGATGAACCGCCAATGGCGCCTTTTGGGAAGCCATTCGCGCGGAACGCCCTGACCTTGTAAAGGGGTTCAACCCTTGGGAGCGGAGTTCGACCCCGCGCGGCTGCGCGCGATGCTCAACGAGGCTGGAATCGAGCAGACCGAGGTCGTCGCGGAAGCCGGAAGCCACCCGCTCAATTCTCCCGAGGATTGGCGGCTGATCGCCACGGGCGGCGGCTATCGCGGTACGATCGCCCAGCTTGGCGGCGCGACGTTGGCTTGGGTTCGCGCGAAAAATCTCACGGTCTTGGATGAATGCGAGACGATCGCAACCAGCGTTCTCTACAGCGTGACCGTCAAATAGGGGCGATAGCCGCATTACGAATTGTATGAAGGTCAGGAAATGGCGCCTGACGTGGAGATCGTTCCTGCTGGAGACGTCGAAAGGGCTCCAAGCGTCAGATTTTATCCACTGGCTGCGGCAGCCGGCCGGGTCGACGGGCGGACGTTTCACGCAACCGACAAGATGGCATATTTGTTGGCATAAAAATTCTCTGCACCAATAAAATAATTGATAATCAATTATTTAATAGCATGTTTCGATGCCGTTTCTGTCCCGTCCCTCAGAGCGCTCGCCGTGGCTGGCCACGCGGGACGATCGCCCTTGCGGGTTTTTCATTTCGCCTGCGACGAGGGACGCCGCCGCGCGCCATGCGATCTACTGCGAAAGCTTCGTCGCGAATAATGCGAGAGTCTTCGCGTAGACTCGCGCCTGATTCCATTCCAGCAGAACCGGAAAATTGGGTTCGTTTTCCTCCCACCCCGCCCTGGCGCGCCAGCCCTTGCCTCTCAGATAGTTCGCCGTAGAAGCCAATGCGTCGGGAACGGAACGCGCCAAATCGCGTCGTCCGTCGCCGTCGAAATCGACCGCATAGGCGAGGTAGGAGGAGGGCATGAATTGGGTCTGCCCGATCTCGCCGGCCCAGTCTCCGCGCATTTGCGCGGCAGGGACGTCGCCGCGCGCGACCATTTTCAGCGCGTCCTTCAGCTCCTGCGCGAAGTGCGCCGAGCGGCGGCAGTCGTAGGCGAGCGTCGCGAGCGACTGCATGATTCGAAAACGCCCGTTGTCGGCGCCGAAGCCGGTCTCGAGCCCCCAGATCGCGACGAGAACGGGCCCCGGCACGCCATAGCGTTCCTCGATCTGGCGCAGCAGCGCCGCATGGCGCTGGAGCAGCGATTTGCCCCGCGCGAGCCGCGACGGCGTGACGAGCCGCCCGGCGAAGCTATCGAAACTCAGCCGAAAGACCTTTTGTCCGCGGTCCCGGGAAATAATGGCCGGATCGTAGACGACGCCGGCGAAAGCCGTCTCGATCGTCCGCCGAGAGATCCCCTCCGCGGCCGCTTCCTGCTTGAAGTCGTCGAGCCAGGCCTCGAAGCCGCCGGGACCGTCGCCGCAGGGCGCGGCGCCGGCGCTGGCGGCCGAGATCAGCAAGGTGAGCGCGGCAGTCGGAAGCCGGCGGGCGTTCATCGGGCGTCTCCGGAAATTGCATTCGGACGAGCAGCCTAGCTTTGCGCCGGCGCGCGCCGCAAGCGGTGGGCGTCATTCAAAATGTCACAATTATTCCGATCTATTGCGCGTTGCGGCG
>NZ_CM149850.1:442500-1205000 GCF_056269425.1 Methylocystis sp. Se48
GCGCCAGGAAATAGCCCCTGCATCAGACCGTACCCGAAACCGACACAGGTGGACTGGTAGAGCATACCAAGGCGCTTGAGAGAATGACGTTGAAGGAACTCGGCAATTTACCTCCGTAACTTCGGGATAAGGAGGCCTTCGGTTTGGGCAACCAGATCGGAGGGGCACAGACCAGGGGGTGGCAACTGTTTAACAAAAACACAGGGCTCTGCGAAATCGCAAGATGACGTATAGGGTCTGACGCCTGCCCGGTGCCGGAAGGTTAAGAGGAGAGGTGCAAGCCTTGAATTGAAGCCCCGGTAAACGGCGGCCGTAAATATAACGGTCCTAAGGTAGCGAAATTCCTTGTCGGGTAAGTTCCGACCTGCACGAATGGCGTAATGACTTCCCCGCTGTCTCCAACGTCAGCTCAGTGAAATTGAATTCCCCGTGAAGATGCGGGGTTCCTGCGGTCAGACGGAAAGACCCCGTGCACCTTTACTGTAACTTTGCATTGGCATTCGTGTCGGCATGTGTAGGATAGGTGGTAGGCTTTGAAGCATGGGCGCCAGCTCGTGTGGAGCCACCCTTGAAATACCACCCTTATCGTCATGGATGTCTAACCGCGCGCCGTCATCCGGCGCCGGGACAATGCATGGTAGGCAGTTTGACTGGGGCGGTCGCCTCCCAAAGAGTAACGGAGGCGCGCGATGGTGGGCTCAGAGCGGTCGGAAATCGCTCGTCGAGTGCAATGGCATAAGCCTGCCTGACTGCGAGACAGACAAGTCGAGCAGAGACGAAAGTCGGTCATAGTGATCCGGTGGTCCCTCGTGGAAGGGCCATCGCTCAACGGATAAAAGGTACGCCGGGGATAACAGGCTGATAACCCCCAAGAGTCCATATCGACGGGGTTGTTTGGCACCTCGATGTCGGCTCATCACATCCTGGGGCTGGAGAAGGTCCCAAGGGTTCGGCTGTTCGCCGATTAAAGTGGTACGTGAGCTGGGTTCAGAACGTCGTGAGACAGTTCGGTCCCTATCTGCCGTGGGTGTAGGAGAATTGAGAGGATTTGTCCCTAGTACGAGAGGACCGGGATGAACATACCTCTGGTGGACCTGTTGTGGCGCCAGCCGCAGTGCAGGGTAGCTATGTATGGACGGGATAACCGCTGAATGCATCTAAGCGGGAAACCCACCTCAAAACCAGTTCTCCCTCGAGAGCCGTGGAAGACGACCACGTTGATAGGCCGGGTGTGGAAGCAGGGCGACCTGCGTAGCTTACCGGTACTAATAGCTCGATCGGCTTGATCGCTCTCATTTATCAACGCCCATCACACTACGTGACAAAATGGAAATCCCATTTGCTTCCGATGTGTTTCGCCGGCCTGGTGGCCTTCGGCGAAGCGATCAGACCCGATCCCATCCCGAACTCGGCCGTCAAACGCTTCAGCGCCAATGGTACTATGTCTCAAGACCTGGGAGAGTAGGTCGTCGCCAGGCCTGCCAAACACATCACAAAAAATGCCTCCTCACGATCCCCTCTAAAAAGCGCCGCGACACCCCATTCCACGCCGCGCTTCCTACGAACCATGCCGCGGGGTGGAGCAGCCCGGTAGCTCGTCAGGCTCATAACCTGAAGGTCGCAGGTTCAAATCCTGCCCCCGCATCCAGATTAATGGAAATGTCGGCTGAGCCGCTGCCGGCTTGTTGACCCTGCGCCCCTGTCTGCTTAAAAGCGGTTTCTGCGGACGTTTGTCTCCGCCCCTTCCAACTGTCGGTCGCGCCGATCTTTTGGTCGGCCTGTCTCTTTCATAGCAGACAGTCTCAAGCGCCTCCCGGGGACCGCGACGAAAAAGAGGCGTTCTTGGCTGATATTTCCGTTGGACGTGCCGCCGGATTCGCGCTCGAACCCGCAAAAGACATTGTCATATCGGACGGACGATATGCGTCTCTTTCCGACAATCCCTGGTTTCGCCTCCGTCTTGACGGGACGCGCAGGGATGTCAACGGGTTTCTCTTTCTGAATTACGTCGCGGGCAGGGTCGACGATCCGATTCGACCGGTTATGCGATTCTGGACAGGCCCCGAAGCCTTTTTTGACCATATCCTGCCGGCGCCGACCGACGACGTCGGAATCGCTCTCGCACACGTTCCGAAGGGCTGCGTCGAAATCTGGATCAGTCCCACTAACCGAAAAGGATCTTTCGATTTTTCCGTCCTGTCACTCGAAAGCGCCTCCGTATTCGACGTGCTGGCGCGCGCTTTGCGTGCGCCCAAGCGTCTTTTCTTCGCCTTGTCGGCCGGTCTCGTGAGGCTGCAGGCGGAAGCCGAGCTCAATTGGCGGTGGGCCTTGGGGGCCGCGCCCCTCGAAAGCTATGAAGCATGGCGCAGGGCGCGGCGCGCTTCCCGTCCTGCGGCGCAATCGTTCGTTGACGCCGATGCAACGTTGCGTATCGAAATCCTTATCGAAATTGGCGGCGCAGAAGCGGAGGCGATCGACGCCACATGCAATTCGATTCTGGCTCAATCCTACGCAAAAGCCGGCATACGGTTTCTCGGCGCCGCCTCCTCAGCGGCCGCCGAGAGCCGTCGAGCCTTCTGGCGAGACAGGTTCCCGTCTGCCGCTGACGGCGCGCATCCGGCAACGCCCGATTTGATCGCCTGCATTCGAGCGGGAGATGTTTTCCTCGAAAACGCGATCAACGCCTTCGCCGCTTCTTTTCTCCTCCGCCCGAACCGACATCTCGCCTATTCGGACGAAATCAGGCGACGTCGCGGCGCGCCTGCGCGGCGCGTCTTCAAACCCCGCTGGAGCCCTACGCTCCACACATCCTGCCCTTACATCGGACGGGCCGCTTTTTTCCGCGCAGAGCTCCTGACCGAGGATCTGCTGTGCGACAGTCGAGCCGCCGAAGATATCGTGGAACGCATCGCAGCGACATGCGGCCCAGACGAAGTCCACGCGATCGCCCGGCCATTGCTCGAACTTCCCGAAGATTCTGCTCCCACCGTTCGCCGTCTCGACGCCCGATACAAGGGGCAGCCGCCAGCCGTCGGCATCGTCATTCCCACGCGGGACCGGGCCGACCTCCTGGAGCCTTGTCTCTCAAGCCTTTTCGAGCGCAGTTCCTACGGCAATTTCCAGGTGGTCGTCGTCGACAATGACAGCGCTGAAGCTCGAACGCATCAGTTGCTCGCGCAAATGCAGGCGCGCGACCGTCGTCTTCGCGTGCTCCCTGCGCCTGGTCCCTTCAATTTTTCCGCGCTGAGCAACGCCGGGGCCGATGTCGTCGACGCTGACTATCTTTTGTTCCTCAATAACGATACGGAGCTGCTCACGCCGGATTGGATCGAGAGGCTGCTCTTTTTCGCCAGCCGTCCAGACGTTGGCGCCGTGGGCGCCAAGCTGCTCTACCCCAATCGCCGGGTCCAGCATGTGGGCGTGCTGCTTGGGATGGGCGGCGTCGCCGGCCATTTCGGCGCGGGGGCCAGCGAACAGGAACCCGGCTGGTGGGCCCGCAACCTCGTGCCCCATGAAGTTGCTGCGGTGACCGGGGCGTGTCTGATGGTCGAGCGGCGCAAGTTCGACTCCGTCGGCCGCTTCGACGCGGAGAACCTGCCGGTGGATCTCAATGACGTCGATCTTTGCCTCCGCCTTGCCGAACGGGGCTGGCGAACGATCTGCCAGTCGGAAGTTCTGTTGATCCACCGCCAGTCCGCCAGTCGCGGCGGCGGATTGCGTCTGCAACAGGTTTATGACCGCGAGAGGAGCTATTTCACGCAACGTTGGCGGGCTGTCATCCGGGACGATCCATATTTCAACCCAGGTTTGTCGCTATACGCCTATGAGGAGAGTCTGCCATAGGGCTCTGCTTGCGCCATTCTTCTCCGCTCGATAATTTCTGCCGCGGCGAGGCGCCTGAGCGCGGGCGGGTCGAGATTCTGGAGAGCCGGCGCCAACCGCCGGATGAAGGCAGATGAACACACCCACGCCCTCCCGATTCTCCAGGCTTTCGAGTCTGGTGACTGCGGCGCGCTCGGGACTCGGCGCGCAGCTTCCGCGCGGCCGCGATCTTCAATCGGTCGCTGACGATTGGAAAAACAGGCTGCCGGCGCTGCCCTGGCGTCAGGGCGGGGACGCCGTTGCGGACGCCTTCACGGCGGCCGGTTCGGGCGGCGGGCTTCTATGGCGCAGTTTCGTCGCGGTCGTCCTGCTTCCGACCTTTCTCTACTGGCTTTACGCCGCGCTCTGGCAAAGCGAGCGCTATGTCACTGAGGCGCGGCTGACGGTGCGTGAGGCGCAAAAGAAGGAACAGAGCGGCGTCGACGCGTCCTCGATGATTTCCAAGCTCACCGGCTCCGCCGGGGGACCGAGCAAGGATACGCAAAATTCCTATATGGTCCTCAATTACATAAAGAGCCGCGCCATCCTGCTCGATCTCGGCGGGCGGCCGTATCTCGAGCGCAAGTTCTCAGCCTCCGGGGTCGACTATTTCTCGCGGCTCTCCAGAAATTCGACCCTTGAGGATTTGTGGAAATACTGGCTGAGCCACGTCTACGCCAGCGTCGACAGTCTCTCGGGCATTTTAACCGTTCGCGTCGACGCCTTCCAAGCGCAGGACGCGGTCGATATCGCGAAAGACATCGTTCGCCTGAGCGAAACGCTCGTCAACAAGATCACGGTGCGCAACCGTGCGGACGCTCTCGCGCTGTCGGAGATCGAGGTCAATCTGTCGCGCGAAAAGCTCGCGGAAGCGCGCGAGAAAGTTCTCCAGTTCCGCAATCTGAACGTGATGATCGACCCGGGCGCCCAGGCGATGAGCGTGACCGAGATGATCACCAAGCTCACGATGGAGCGGATCGAACTCGTCAATTCCCTGTCGACATTTTCCTCGTCCCTGTCGAGCGAGTCGCCCGCGACGCGCTTGCGGAGAACGCGCATCGCGGCGATCGACCAGCAACTCGCCGAACTGAAGAAAAAGCTCACCGACGGTCAGGCGTCCGACACCGTATCGGCGCAGATCGCGACCTATGAGAAGCTCAAGCTGGAAGAGCAATTCGCTGAAAAGATGTACACCGTGGCGCAGGCGGCCTATCAGACTGCGCGTCAGGATCTCGAGCGCCAGCAGCTCTATCTCGTGACCATCGTGACGCCTACTCTTCCCGAGTCGGCGACCTATCCGAGGGTCATCGCCAACACCATCCTGGTTTTCGCGTCTCTCGTCGTCGCCTGGGCGGTGGTTTCCCTCGTGGTCGCCAGCATCAACGACCAGATCGATTGAAGGCGCGCGAGACGGCGAGCCCGCCGCCCCGCTTCCTTTACTTCGCCATATGATCGCGGACGAGGAAGGCCAGCGCCACGAGAATCGCCCATCCGAGCGTCGCCGGCGCGACAATGATCGACCATTCGATCCAGCGCCTCGGATAGATCGATTTTTCAGCCAGCGTCGGACGCAAGAAAGGGGAAAGATAGGCGCGGCGACTTTCCAGATCGACGCGCGCGTTTTCATAAGCGGTCGAGGCCAGCGCATATTGTTGCTGGGCGATGGCGAGATCCACCTGCCGTTCCGACAGGACGCCCGCATGCCCCGCGAGCGATCCGCTATTGTCGGCGCTCGCGATTTGCGCGGAATAATCCGCAATCTGTTTTTTCAGGCTGCTGACGCGCGCCTGCAGGAGCCGCACCTGCGGCGAGTCCGTCGCGGCGGCGCTCGCCTGCAGCGCGAGGCTTTCCTGAGCGGCGGAGAGCTCGAATCTCAACTGCGTGATGATCTTGTTGATGGCGTCGGCCGCGGTGGGCGCGTCGAGCACGCCCTCCGCGTTCCGCGCGTCTCTCATCGTCGCCGTGGCCGACTTCAGACGCTCTTCCGCGCGCGTCAACTCCGCGCGCGCCTGCGCCAGCGCGTCGCGCCGCGAGCGCGTCGACAATTCGTTGACCAGTTGCTCCGAGAATTCGACGATGTTCTGCGTGATTGCGAGAGAATCCTGCGGCGTGAAGGCGCGGACGTGGACCGAGATGATCCCCGACAACATGTCGAAACTGGCGTCGACCCTCTTTTTCCAATATTTTTCAAGCAGCTCCATCGGATCGGTCGGGTCGAAAGCGGAAAAATAATCGACGCCCGGCCGCGAATACATCGCCCGCAGATCAAGCTTTTTGTCGAGCGCCTCGACCATCGCGCGGCTGCGTATGTAGTCCGCGACGACCTGCGCGTCCTGCATCTGCTGGTCGCCGTGTCCCCCGCCGGCGCCGAGCGCGGTGAGCGACGAGCTGTCGGCGGATTTCAGCGCGAATTTGGCTTCCGTCACATATTGCTTGCTCGCGATCAGTCCCCAATAGATCGACGCTGCGAGAACCGGGATGACGACGCAGGCCACGAAGCTGGCGACGAGGCCTGCACGGAAGGCTCGGTCGCCGCGACGGGCCTTGAACCCGCCGCCGCCTGCGATGACGCTCGTGGGCGTTCGCGACTTGTTGGCGGCGCGCCGTAGCGCGCGAGAGATCGCCTTGGCGGCCTGTTCTGCGTCCTCGGGCCGCATCGCCTCGCGCGGCGCGGCGCGGGCGAGGGGGCTCGCGCCCGGCCGGTTCGTGGCTCCCGGCTCAGGCATTGAGTTTCTTGTAGAGTTCGATCGCGTCGTCGACATTGTCGAAGAGATGCATCTGCCCTCCGGCGAGGACAATGCCGCGGTCGCAATATTGCTTGATCGTCGTCATCGAATGCGAAACCATTATAATGTCCGACTTTTGTTTCCGCTTGGCGAATTCCTCCTTGCAACGCGCCGAGAAGCGGGCGTCGCCGACGGCGGTGACTTCGTCGATCAGATAGCAGTCGAAATCGATCGCGATCGATAGGCCGAAGGCGAGGCGGGCCAGCATGCCCGACGAATAGGTGCGGATCGGCACGTCCATATAGGAGCCAATCTCCGCGAAATCCTCGACGAAACTGACGACCTTGCGCACGTCCTGCCGGTAGACGCGCGCGACGAATTTCACATTCTCGCGCCCCGTCAGCAGGGGGTGCAGACCGCCGGAAAAGCCGAGCGGCCAGGAGATGCGGGCCGAGCGGCGCACGCGGCCGCCATTGGGCAGCTCGGTGCCCGACATTAGGCGCATGAGGGTCGATTTTCCCGCGCCGTTGACGCCCAGGATTCCATAGCTTCGCCCCGGTTTGAAATCCACGCTGACGTGGTTCAGGACGATCTTCCGGTGTCCGTTCGACTTGTAATATTTGAAGACGTTTTCGAGAGCGATCATGAGCTTCCCGCGGCGGACCGACCTGACGTTGCTAGGACGGATTTCTGGCTAATCGGTGACCGTCCGCGGCTTCCGGGGGCGCCATTCCCGCGCCGGCTGGGCTAGACAGAGGACATGAGACAGGAAACCGCTTTTCAGGCCGTTCGCCGTCACCTGCGCAACGGCTACGTCATTTTCACGACCCGCGGGCCAGTCGCCCTCTATGGGGCCGCCATGCGCGAGGCGGCCAAGCTGGTCGATTCCCCGGTGGGCGTCTTTCTGGCGCCCAGGGACATTTTTCGGGACGGGCCGCATTTTCTGCGCGAGCACGGGTTTCGCGCGACGATCGGCGCAGTGCTGCGGCAGACGGCCGCAACCTACGATCCGCCGCTCGGACGCCGCCGGAACCCGATCAACGATCCGCTGCGCGAGCGCGCCATCAGCTACTACCATACATACGAACTGACCAAGCCCGACGGCGTCGTCCCCTCGCGCCGGCCGGCGAACGAACTGGACTTCGCGCTCGAGACCCCTTTCGCCTTCGACCCGCAACCGCGGGCGGAGGGGCCGATCGCGGCGATCGTTCACGCCTTCTACCCCGAGATCATGCCGCTCGTGCTGGAGAAGCTCGAAAACGTCCCGACGCCGGTCGATCTTTTCGTTTCGACGAATTCGCCGGAGAAGAAACAGGCGCTCAAGGAGGTTTGCCGAAGCTGGCGCAAGGGCCGCGTCGACATTCGGATCACGCCCAACCGCGGCCGCGACATTGCAGCGAAATTTTTCGGATTCCGGGACGTCTACGCCAATTACGATCTGTTCGTTCATCTGCACACCAAGCGTTCGCCTCATGGCGGCGAGGCGCTCGCGCGCTGGCGTGACTATCTGCTCGAGCATCTTCTCGGTTCGCCCGACATCGTGCGCTCGAACCTTCTCCTGTTCGACGATCCGAAGATCGGCGTCGTCTTTCCCCAGCATCTCTTCGAGATCCGCGGGATTTTGAACTGGGGCTACGACTATGATCTCGCGCGCGGGCTCATGAAGCGCATGGGCGTCGAGATCGACAAGAATCTCGTGCTCGAATTCCCCTCGGGCTCGATGTTCTGGGGTCGAAGCGCCGCCTTCCGGCCGCTGCTCGATCTCGACATCGGTTTCGAGGATTTTCCCGAGGAGGGCGGCCATGTCGACGGCACGCTCGCCCACGCCATTGAGCGCTGCCTGCTGATGATCGCGGAGTCGAAAGGCTACGAATGGCTCAAGATCGCCCGTCGCGACCTTTATCCCATGCCGCAGACGCTGCTGACCGTGAACGCCCGGGAGGATCTCCCGGCGCACCGGCTGAAGGTCTTCCAGCCCTGTCTCGGAAATGTCGACAACGGGCTGCGCCCGCAGGACCGGGGAATACTCGAGATCAAACAGCTTCTGTCTTATCCTTCGCGGAACGAGCGTCCGCGCCTCAACCTGCTCACACCCACCGTCAATCCACATCAGATCTTCGGCGGCATCGCGACGGCGATGAAGCTCTTCTCCGAACTCGCGGACGCGCTTGGCGAAGACTACGACCGCCGCATCATCGCGACGGACGCGGACATCGAGCCGGAGGGCTACGCCGCGCTTCCCGACTACGAGGCCGCGCCCCACGCCGCCAGTCTCGATCTGGGACGGCGCATTCTCATCGACGCCTATGAGCGCGAGGGCAGCCGGCTCGATCTGCGCGCGAACGACATTTTCATTGCGACCGCCTGGTGGACTGCGGGTTTCGCTCTCGATCTGGAGCGCGACCGCGCGCGTCTTTTCGGGAGCGAGTTGCCGTTCATTTATCTGATCCAGGACGACGAGCCCTATTTCCATGGGCGCAGCTCGCGATACGCCCTGGCGGAGGCGACCTACCGTCACGGCGACCGCACGATCGCGATCATCAACTCGGAAGAACTGTTCTCGGTGATGACCGCGAAATACCGCTTCCGGGACGCCTATTGCGTCCCCTACGTCATGAACGAACGCATTTCGGCCGCCTTGCAGGAGGCGCCGCGGGAGCGTCTGCTCCTCGTCTACGGACGTCCGAACGTGAACCGCAATTGCTTCGAAATGATCTGCGACGGGCTTTTCCGGTGGCAGCAGCGCGATCCGATCCGGGCGAGCCGCTGGCGCATCGTCTTTCTCGGCGAGGAATTCCCGGACGCTCTGCTCTATCCCGTGCAGAACGCCGCCGTCGGCGGAAAGGCCAGTCTGGAGGATTATGCGCGCTATCTGAGCCGGGCGAGCGTCGGCGTTTCGCTCATGCTCTCGCCCCATCCGAGCTATCCGCCGCTCGAGATGGCGGAAGCCGGATTGCTGACGATCACGAACGGCTTCGAAGGCAAAAATCTCGCGAATCGATTCGAGAACGTCGTTTCTCTTGACCTGCTGGAGCCCGCGGCGCTCGCGGATGCGATCGAATCGGCGGTCGCGACGATGGAGCCGCGCGTCGGCTCGATCGTCCCGCGCGCGCGTCCGAAGCCGCTCGCCTCCGACGCCGCGCCGGTTTTCGAGATTCGGTCCTTCGCGGAAAAGCTGCGCGCCCTGCGCGCGCCCCCGACCCTATAGGTCGCGTTCGCTCAGAACCTGCTCTATATATTGGCCGTATCCGCTCTTCGCGAGCTTCGAGGCGGCGTCGCGGGCTTGCGCCGCGTCGATCCATCCCGCGCGAAAGGCGATTTCCTCTAGGCAGGCGACCCGCTGTCCCTGTCGCTGCTCGATGGCGCGGACATATTCGCCCGCTTCGAGGAGGGATTCGGGGGTGCCCGTGTCCAGCCAAGCGAAGCCGCGGCCGAGCCGCACGACGTTGAGTTCGCCGAGCTCCATATAGACGCGATTGAGATCGGTGATCTCCAGTTCGCCGCGCGGCGAGGGCTTCAGGCCGGCGGCGAATTGCGCAGCGCGCGTATCGTAGAAATAGAGCCCGGTCACCGCCCAGTTCGATTTCGGCTTGGCCGGTTTCTCCTCAATGGAGATCGCCCGGCCGGTCGCATCGAAGTCGACGACGCCATAGCGTTCCGGATCGCGCACATGATAGGCGAAGACCGTCGCCGAGCTCTGATGCGACTGCGTCAGCGCGTCCGGAAGGCCGTGGCCGTAAAAGATGTTGTCGCCGAGGATGAGGACGGAGTGGCGGCCCTCGACGAATTCGGCGCCGATGATATAGGCCTGCGCCAGCCCCTCCGGCTTCGGCTGCACGGCGTAGGACAGCGAAAGGCCCCATTGGGCGCCCGACCCCAGCAGCCGCTTGAAGGACGGCAGGTCCTCCGGCGTCGAAATGATGAGAATTTCACGTACGCCCGCGAGCATCAGCGTGCTCAGCGGATAATAGATCATCGGCTTGTCATAGACCGGAAGCAGCTGTTTCGAGGTCACGAGCGTCATGGGATGGAGACGCGTGCCGCTTCCTCCGGCGAGAATGATTCCCCGCATGCGAATGTCCTATTTTGACGCCTCGAGGAGGCGGATGACGCAGCTTTCGAGAGACCGCCGCCACGGCGGCAGCGTCACCCCGTAGCGCGTCGCGAGCTTCGTGTTGTCGAGACGGGAGTTCGCCGGCCGGCGCGCGGGCGTTGGATAATCCGCCGTGGCGATTCGCCTGACGCGAACCGGCTTTCGCCCGTGTTGCGCGGCGACGGCGAACGTGGCTTCCGCCACGTCCGCCCAGGTCGCGTCCCCCTGTCCGGTGAGATGGAAGACGCCGCGCAAATCCGGCGAGGCGTCGCTGCGGAGGCGGCGCGCAATGGCGAACAGCGCGTCCGCAATGTCGAGCGCGCAGGTCGGATTGCCGGACTGGTCGGCGACGACGCCGACCTCGTCGCGCGTCTCGCCGAGCCGTAGCATCGTCTTCACGAAATTGGCGCCGAAGGGGCTGTAGACCCAGGCGGTGCGCAGGATCGCGTGATCGGGATGGATTTCCGCGATTTTTTGCTCGCCCGCGAGCTTGGAGCGCCCATAGGCGCCGGTCGGGCCGGTCGGATCGTCCTCGCGATAGGCGCGATCGAGCGTTCCGTCGAAAACATAGTCCGTCGACAGATGCAGCAACGGAACGCCGAGCTCCGCCGCCGCTTCCGCGACATGGCCGGCGCCGTCGCCATTGACGCGCATGGCGACGTCCGGCTCGCTCTCCGCCTTGTCGACCGCCGTATAGGCGGCGGCGTTGACGATCGCGTCGCATCCGGCGTGGCGCAGCCCGGCGAGCACGGCGCCGCGGACGCCGAGATCGAGCTGCGGACGGCCGAGGGCGATGATCTCGACGTCCCTGGGCGCGCGCTCGATGAGCGCGCTCACGACTTGGCCGGTCAGTCCGGTGACGGCGAGACGCAGGGTCACGGGAACAACTCGGCGATGTCGCGCAGACGCGGCAGTTTCTGATCTTTCGCCGAGAGAACCGCCTTGTCGTCGGCGACCGGCCAGTCGATCCCGAGGTCGGGGTCGTTCCAGGCGACGCCGCCATCATGCTGCGGCGAATAGAAGTTCGTGACCTTGTAGACGACCTCGGTGTCGGGCTCGAGCGTCACGAAGCCGTGGGCGAAGCCGATGGGGACGAGGAGTTGCCTCCAGTTGTCCCAGGAGAGTTCGACGGCCACGTGGCGGCCGAAAGTCGGCGACGAACGTCGAAGGTCGACGGCGACGTCGACGATGCGTCCCCGCACCACGCGCACCAGCTTGTCCTGTGCGAAGGGTGGGGTCTGGAAATGAAGGCCGCGCACCGTTCCGACGTCGCGCGAGAGGGAATGATTGTCCTGCACGAAGTTGTAGCGCAGCCCAGCCTTCTCCCAGGCGGCCGCATTGTAGGTTTCCGAGAAAAAGCCGCGGTCGTCGCCGAATTTCCTCGGCGTCACGAGCTTGAGGCCCTCGATTTCCAGATCTTCGAACACTGCCGCTATCCCCTCGTTCGAGACTCAAGCCGCGGAGGTCTTCTGGCCGTCGATGACGCCGAGCCGCTCGCCGCGATATTTGCCCGACCGAATCGCCTGCCACCAATCCGGGTTTTCCAAGTACCACTGCACCGTCTTGCGCAATCCGGTCTCGAATCGCTCCGCCGGGCGCCATCCGAGTTCGCGTTCGATCTTCGTGCTGTCGATGGCGTAGCGAAGGTCGTGCCCCGGACGATCCGTCACGAAAGCGACGAGGTCGCGGTAGCCGCCCGCCCGGGGGCGAAATTCGTTCATCAGGTCGCAGATCGCGTGAACCACGTCGATGTTGCGCCATTCATTGCGCCCGCCGACATTGTAGGATTCCCCGGGAACGCCGTCGCGCGCCACGAGCATGAGCGCCGCGGCGTGATCCTCGACATAGAGCCAGTCGCGGACGTTCTCGCCCTTGCCGTAGACGGGCAGGGGCTTGCCCTCGATGGCGTTGATGATCATCAGCGGGATGAGCTTCTCGGGGAAATGATAGGGGCCGTAATTGTTGGAGCAGTTCGTCACGACGGTCGGGAGACCGTAGGTGTGTCCCCAGGCGCGCACGAGATGGTCCGAGCCGGCCTTGGAGGCCGAGTAGGGCGAATTCGGCGCATAGGGCGTATCCTCGCGAAAGAGTCCTTCCGAGCCCAGGGAGCCGAACACCTCGTCAGTCGAAATATGTTGAAAGCGAAAGCGCTTCGCGCGGTCCGCGGGAAGCGCCCGCCAATATTCGAGCGCGGCTTCCAGCAGGACGAAGGTGCCGACGAGATTGGTCTCGATGAAGGCGGCCGGGCCGTCGATCGAGCGATCGACGTGGCTTTCCGCCGCGAGATGCATCACGACGTCGGGCTGAAATTCCGAAAGCGCGCGCGCCACGGCGGCGCGATCGCAGACGTCGCCCTGCAGGAAGGAAAAGCGGGGATCGCCGGCGATCGGTTGCAGGGACGCCAGGTTGCCTGCGTAGGTGAGCTTGTCGAAAACGAGAATATGATCTTCGCTGTCGCGAATGAAGGCGCGCGAAACGGCGGACCCGATGAAACCGGCGCCGCCGGTGATCAAGACTTTCATGCCAAACCCGCCTCTCGTGGCGCGATGCCCGCGTAAGGACGCTCCTGCGGCTGCGGTCCTGGCGTTCCGGCAAATCGAAGCAAGAGAGCCCTTTTTTAATGACGCAGAGTGTCATTCCAGCGCCGCCGCGCTTTGTCAATGTCGGGCGATGGGGGGCTGTAGAGCTTTTGGTCATAGCCGGATACATAGGGATCACGCCCGTGCTCGCCGCCTGTTCAAAAGAGGCGCTCTACACTTCCATAGCCCTCGTTTATTGCGTCAGCCTACGAAACTCACCCGGGGTGAAGGGAGGAGGAACGTCCATGTTGCAGTGGTTGCTAGGCATTCGTAATGGCCATTGAACAATTTCATTAATGCTGTTGGGATGGCGTTTCATAAATGCATCTATGGCTTCGATTTGGGGCTTGTTGTGATACAGAAGCTCTCCGATAACAATTTTCATTCCAGTTTTTTCTGCAGTATTAAAGACGCCTTCCAGAGTATTATTCAAATCTGTTTCGGATGTTTCATATAAATGAATATCTATTAAAGAAGTTTTAAAATTAACAGAATTATATATTTCAATTATACGATTGACGCGATCTGTATCACCGCTAGCACAAGAAATTCTGGCGTCGGAATGCCCAAAAAATTTTGAGTATCGGGATAAAATTAGCTTATCATATCGAACTAACTTTTCATAATATTCACTTTTAAGGTAACGACTAGGGCAGCCCTCGTTCACCAAGTCATAAGAAACTTTGATGCGTTCTCCCGCAATTTCACCTATTGATGACCTCAATTTGGAGATAAAATTCCAATTTTCGTCGATTAATGATAGATCAAAACAATCACCCCATTCGGAAGTTCTGCAGTGGGGAGAATTTCGTCCTTGGGCGCCGAACACCACAGTCCAATATTTAAAGCCTGCAGCTATGACATCTTCAGTGAATAAAACGACATTTTTCGCAACAAAATTTGCGTCACTTTCGCGTGACGAGAAAACCCCCTCGTTTGGCGAGTTGCTAAACCATATTATTGTACGTAAACTGTCGAAACCAGATTTTTTAGTTATCATCAGTTGCTTCTTTACGAGGTCGCGCACACGCGGGATAAAATAATAAGGTATCGCTGCTCCACTTTTCATCGTTACGGCATGGCCTTCGGTCGAGCATGCATTTGCCTTTTCCATGTCGAGTGCGAAGTGAGTATACGTCACGCCTAACAGCGGAGCTTCGGAAGCCCTCACTCCTATCTGAAGTATAAAGATAATAGCTACCGCGAGCGCGAGAACATTAGCCATCTTAGGTTTCATCATTTTTGCCCCACCCACAAAGCCCGAACGCGTGACACAATAAAACCTACTTGGCGAGCGAGCATACCTCATTAAAAAAAATTGGGTTCTCTGCCCAGAATATCGGATCGACGAAAGCAAGCCTGCTGGATCTCTTTAAAAAAATCGTATCTAAAGATGATCTAGTAATAATATTCTTTCGCCACTCAGACTTAATATGCTCTTCAATAAATTTAAAAATAAATGACTCATAATCCACTTCAATCTCTCTCACATGTTTAAGCATTTCACAGGAAACCTTGCCCATCAGTTCCTTAGCACATTTGCTTTTACGTAAAACGTCGATTCCTTTTATATCTCTACTATTTATTATACGGATAAACTCAATTTCTGTAGTAGTAAATGACTTATTGATTCTGATGCCCGTCTTTATATCAGATATATTGAGAACATTTTTAAAAAAATGAAATGATGTGTCGTCAATTTCTTCATATCGAAAGATTTTTATTGCATCGCGTCCAAACGGCGCTGCCCATTTCTTTAGAACGTCATTGACGTTTAAGATATGACTTTGCAATGGACGCGTCATTAATTCAGAGTAAAAAAGCAAAAATGATCTCTTGTCACCGTGCTTCACAAGCTCTTGCCACCACGCCCAAACCGAGTCTGGCAGGTTCCGCAGATAAAAAATTATACTTACGTTTTCAAATTTCAGCTTGCTAGCTAGCAAGGATATTCCTTCCGATGAGAGCCTTGAAAAGTTTTCACTAGATAGTATTATAGTACCAGAACACGCATTTAATTCATCAATCATACTATCAAGATTGTTGCCGGGTCGATTGACTGCGAGACAGTCGACAAATTTATGATGTCCATACTCTGAAAAGCCAATCTCAGGATATTGAAAGCCTGCGCGTGCGAGGCTAACGCGGTTATATACCAGCGCTTGCTGAATTGCTGTCGAACCGGTCTTATGCGGGCCAATATGTATGATCAGATTCATAGAGGTTTCTCCCTTAGCTATCGCGAGCTACTGCTCTTCAATTTACTTATCAATGTATGAAAGTAAACATCAAATACAGAATCTTTCGGAGAGTGTTTGTCAATAAACAATCCTTAAGGCAATCCTTCCCAAGCATGGGTCCGCGGGTGCTCCCAATCTAAAGCACTCTCAAGGAACCTGCCTCGTGACGAAGTTATGGGCCGGCTGCCATCCCGATTTGATGGAAACTATCTGTCACCGTCGGTCGCGAATAGGATCGAGAATTCGATGAATTTATCCGGTGCTTGGACCATTGAGGTGCCCTTGAACGTCTTGAACAAGCCTTCATGCGACTGGAGTAATCGCAATCGAGTGTAAGTGGTAGCGCTATCGAGCAACTCGCTGGAATAATATTTTTTTCTTTCATTTGGCCGATGTTTCGGTGGATTGCGCTGGTTGCTAGATCCCTAACTTCAATCACGCTCGTTCCGCGTCGCAGCCATTATCATTCTTTCCCTCACCCGTGAATGATTGCTTTAGAGATTAGATAGGAAACGATTTCGTCAGCGATTTCGTTCGCGCTCTTCCCAGTGTGATTGACATGGAGCTCCGGCTGCTCGGGGCGCTCATAGGCCTGGTCGACGCCCGTGAAGTTCTTGATTTCGCCGGCGAGAGCCCTCTTGTAGAGCCCCTTGGGATCGCGCTCGATGCAGACCTCGATCGGCGTGTCGAGGAAGATCTCGATAAACTCGCCTTCCTCGACCAACGACCGGACCATGCGGCGCTCCGCCTTGAACGGCGAAATAAAGGCGCAAAGCACGATGAGGCCGGCATCCACCATGAGCTTCGAAACTTCGCCGATGCGCCGAATATTTTCCACGCGGTCGGCGTCGGTGAAGCCGAGATCCTTGTTCAGTCCATGACGAATGTTGTCGCCATCGAGCATGATGGTGTGTGCGTGGCGCTCGACGAGTTTGGTCTCGACAAGATTCGCGACGGTCGATTTGCCGGCCCCTGACAGGCCCGTGAACCACAGCACGGCCGGCTTCTGATGCTTGACGCGCGAGCGGACGGCCTTCGAGATCGACTGCTCTTGCAGATGAACATTTGTGGCGCGTCGCAGCGGAAAGGCGACGATGCCCGCCGCCGCCGTGGCGTTGGTGAACCGGTCGATGAGAATGAAGGCGCCGGTCGTTCGATTGACTTCGTAGGGATCGATCGCGACGGAGGCCGAAGCAGCCAGGTTGCAGAAGCCGATTTCATTCAGACTCAGAGTCTTCGCAGCGACCTTGGCTCCCGTGTCGACGTCGAGCTTGTGTTTGATCTCCGTAACCGCGGCAGAAATCGTTCGTCCGTTGATTTTCATGAGATAGGAACGGCCGGGCAGCAGCTTGTCGTCGGACATCCAGATCAGGTGGCCGGCGAATTGATCGACCACATCGGGCCGGTGCTGCTTGTGGCAGAGCACGTCCCCCCGCGACGCGTCGATTTCGTCCTCGAAAACCAGCGTGACCGAATCAGGCGCTTCGGCAAACGGCAGATCGCCGTCCATTGTCACGATGCGGGCGATCCTCGTCCCGCGGCCGGAGGCCGCCACGACGATCTCGTCGCCCACGCCGATGCGCCCGGATGCAATCGTCCCGGCAAAGCCGCGGAAATCGAGATGCGGACGGTTCACCCATTGAACCGGAAAGCGCATGGGCTGACCGGCGAGCCCGCTCTCGACGTCGACTTCCTCCAGATAGGCGAGGAGGCTCGGTCCCGAATGCCAGGACATGTTGGCGGAGGGCGCGATGACATTGTCGCCGAACCGCGCCGACATCGGAATCGCCGCGATCGAGGCGAAATGCAGAGTCTGCGCCGCCTCGCGAAAATCGTCGACAATCTTGTCGAAGACGGAGCGGTCGTAGCCGACGAGATCCATCTTGTTGACCGCGAGCACGACGTGGCGAACGCCGAGCAGCGATACGATCGTCGCATGGCGCCGCGTCTGCGTCAAAAGCCCCTTGCGCGCGTCGACCAGCAAGATGGCGAGATCGGCGTTGGAGGCTCCCGTCGCCATGTTGCGGGTGTATTGCTCGTGGCCGGGCGAATCGGCGACGACGAAAGAGCGCGCCGGCGTCGCGAAATAGCGATAGGCGACGTCGATCGTGATGCCCTGTTCGCGCTCGGCCTCGAGGCCGTCGACGAGCAGGGCGAAATCGATGTCTTCGCCGACCGTTCCGTGCCGCCGGGAGTCTTTTTCAAGCGCCGCGAGCTGGTCGTCGAAGATCAGCTGACGTTCATAAAGCAGCCGGCCCACCAGCGTGGATTTGCCGTCGTCCACCGAACCGCAGGTAAGAAAGCGCAGGGTCGGTTTCGCCGGCGCCGCGGCGTGCGCGTCAGCCGCTTCCGGATTGAACGCCTTTTCCATCAGAAATAGCCCTCGCGCTTTTTCTTCTCCATGGAGGCCGCCTCGTCGAAGTCGATCAGTCTGCCCTGGCGCTCCGATGTCGTGGAGAGGCGCATCTCCGAGACGATGTCCTCGAGCGTCGCGGCGTCGGACTCGATCGCGCCAGTCAACGGATAGCAGCCGAGCGTGCGGAACCTCACGCGACGCATCGCGGGAGATTCGTTTTCCGCGAGCGGAAGGCGATCGTCGTCCACCATGATGAGCGTCCCGCCCCGTTCGACGACCGGCCGTTCCTTGGCGAAATAGAGCGGCACGACGGGAATGTTTTCGGCGACGATATAATCCCAGACGTCCAGCTCGGTCCAATTGGAGAGCGGGAACACGCGCACCGATTCTCCTTCGCCGAGACGCGTATTGAAGACGCGCCACAATTCCGGCCGCTGATTCTTCGGATCCCAGGCGTGGGCGGGCGTCCTGTGGGAGAAGACGCGCTCTTTCGCCCGGCTCTTCTCCTCGTCGCGCCGCGCGCCGCCGAAAGCGGCGTCGAACTTGTATTTGTCCAGCGCCTGGCGCAGCGCCTCGGTCTTCATGACCTGCGTGTAGGCGGAAGAGCCGAGCGTGAACGGACTGACGCCGCGCGCGACGCCATCGAGATTGGTGTGGACGATCAGATCCATGCCGACGCGCGCGGCGGTTTGGTCCCGGAAGGCGATCATTTCGCGGAACTTCCAGGTCGTGTCGACGTGAAGGAGAGGAAACGGCGGCTTCGCCGGATAGAACGCCTTGAGCGCGAGATGCAGCATCACGCTCGAGTCCTTGCCGATCGAATAGAGCATCACGGGATTGCGAAACTCTGCGACGACCTCTCTCAGAACGAAGATCGCCTCGGACTCGAGGCGCCGTAGATGTGGCGGAAGGGCCATTAGATTCCATCCGAAAGTCGACCGCCTCGACGCGCTGCGCGGCCCATGCGGACCCATCATTAGCTGCATCGGAGCGATTTACCAAGCCGGCGCTCGGCGCGTGGCGGGCGCGCCCGTAAATTGTTTCCAAGCTAACCCAAAACGTTTGCGCGCCGATTGGGCGTTTTGATGACGAAACGCGCATGAAGCGCATGATTGCGCCAAAAACTTGAGATGTTTAGCAATATACCGATTTTTTTCACTTTTTTGGGGTCAAAGCTTGTCCTGCGCCGCGGCGTGAGTTAGTGAAGGCCCGCTCTTTTTCATGCGCTGTGTCGCCAGTTTTTTTCGAGCGGTCGAAGCGGGCGCGATCGCTTCCGCCGCGCCATCTCTGGCGCGGCAGCGGGGCACGAAACACGCGAGGATGTGATCGATGGCGAAGCTCCCCCTGAAAGTGCAGTTTGGGTCGGGCGGCGATTACAAATTGTGGGCAGGCGACGGTTGGCATCACGACGCCAACGACACGCAGCACACCTGGGCCGGGCATACGGCGAAACTGCGTCTTATGGTAGATAACGCCGGCAAGGATCTGCGTCTCGACGTCGACGTCATCCCTCTGGCGGCAAAAGGGATTGAGCAGGAACTTTACGTCTTCCTCAACGGCGCCTTCGTCGCGTTCTGGCCCGTGCGGGAGGGGGGCGTGCGCAGCGGAACGATCGAATCGAGCTTCTTCAATTCGCCGGATTGCCTGTTCACATTCGTTGCCCCGAAGGCGATTTGTCCGAAGGAGGCTGGCTTCGGCAACGACGGGCGCGTTCTCGGCATGGCCTTCCGGTCGATCGCCCTGACGGCGGCGAGGTAGCAAAGCCGCCGTCGATATTTTATGAATGCAAGGCGTTTTGGCCCATACTTCGAGGGGGCGGACTGGGCATGGCCAAAGACCTTGAAGGATTCGCGCCGGATTCAGGCGGGCGCGCGTCTTACGAATACCGGCACCGTTATGGCGTTTGCGCTAGCGTCGTCGCCGGCAAGACGGTGCTGAATCTCGCCTGCGGGGAGGGGGGCGGGGCCGAAATCCTCGCCCGGAGCGCAGATCAGGTCGTCGGCGTCGACGCGGATGCGGACGCTGTGGCGCGCGCTTCCCGAAAGTTCGCGGAGAATGCGCGACTCGCCTTCAAGCCGGTCGACTTTTCGCGCCTGCCGTTCGAGGATGGCAGTTTCGACGTGGTCGTCGCCTTTGAGGCCATTGGGCGAATCGCCGAGCCGGAGGCTTTACTCAAGGAAGCCGCCAGGGTGCTTCGAAAAAGCGGCGCGCTGATCGTGTCGGCGCCGGCCCGCGCCGACGGTTCGGGGGGAGCGGACGCCGGGGCGTTCGACAGGACGGCCTTCGAGGCGCTTCTCAGATCGGCCTTCTCGCATGTTCACCTGTATGGTCAGCGTTTTTTTGTTCCCTCCTTGATTGCGCCGCTCGAACTGTCGCGGTCGCAGAAGCCGGCGATTTTCAGTCTGGTCGCGAAGGACCAGCGTCCGGAGCCGGGCGCTCCGGCGCTCGGATCGGTCGATTGTTTTGTCGCGGTCTGCGGCAATGCGCCGGTGCGCAAGAAACTGGAGGCGCCCTCTCTGTTCGTCGACGAATCCGTCGATCTATGGCGGGAAAGAGAGCGACTCTTTCTTTGGGCGTCCGATCTCCACGAGGCGGATGAAAAACTTCGCGCCCGGCTTCGGGAGATCGAAGGCGCGCTCGCCCGGGCGAGGGAGGCGCAGGCGCATGCGGCGCAGGATGTGGGCGACAGGCTGGTTCGCGAACTTCGTCAGATCACCGCCTCGACGCAGAACCTTTTCCATCGCGATCTGGCGGAGCTGCGGCAGGATGTCTCGCGGCTGAGCGAGTCCGAGCAGTTGCGGTCGGAACTGCTCGAAGCGCGGCTGGAGCGCGAGCGCGCCGACGACGAAAACGCCGCGCTTCAGGACGCATTGGCCAAGGCCAAGCGAACCGGAGACGAACTGAGCAGTCAGGCGTCGTTGCTGCGTCGCGCGCTCGAGAAAGCGGAGACCGACGCGAGAAACGCCCGCGAGGCCGAAGCGGCGCTGAGGGAGGTCTATGAAGATGCGGCGCGGCTGGTCGAGGAGCGAGGCGCGCTCCTTGCCGACGCGCAGGAAAAGATCGCCGCCAGCGGGGCCGAAACCGCCCGCCTGCGCGCCGAACTCTCCGAATCGAACGAGTTTCTCGATAATGCCCGGGAGGCTCTGGCGCGCGCGCAGGCCGACGCGGCCTCCCTTCGCCAGACGCAGGACGAACTGAATGCGGAAATTGCGGCGCTCCACGAAGCGCGGGAAGGATTAGGCCAGCAGATCGCTGCGCTCGAAAAAGATCTCGAATCTCGCGCAACGGCCATCCTCGACCTGGAAAAAGAGGTGGAGGAGTCCGCAAAGCTCCGGCGGCGGTTCGAGGAGCAGGCCGAGGTCATCGCCGGACTGACGGCCGACGTCGAGGAGGCGGAGGCCGAACTCGGCCGGCGGCAGGATCTGCTCTCCAAATACATGTCGGCGACCGCGTCCCAGCGCGCGACGCTTCAGCGTCTCGACCAGCAGGTGCGCGTCATTGGCGTGAAACGGGCGGTCGAGGCGCAATTCGCTGCGGCGGTTCGAACGGTCAGGGTTTCTCTCTGGCGATTGCCCCTCATCGTTTTTCGCGGCCGATTGCGATCAACGGTCCCAATGCCGCCCCTGCGCTCTCTCGGGCGATCCGAGAGAAAGGACATCGAAAATTCGAAGCTGTTCGATCCGCAGTGGTATCTAGCTCAGAACCCCGATGTCGCCCAGCATGGGATAGACCCGCTGGTTCATTATTTGAGAAACGGCTTCGCCGAGGATCGCGATCCGCATCCTTATTTCAACGCCGCATGGTATCGCGCCCTCTATGGGGATCGGCTGGAAGGCTTGCCGCCGCTCGTGCATTATCTGCGCAACGGCAAGAGCCGCTTCATGTCGCCGCATCCGCTGTTCGACGCGGGGTTTTACCTTCAACGCAACGACGACGTCGCCCAACGCGGCGTCGATCCGCTCGATCACTTCATCGCCTCCGGGGAAGAGGAGCGGCGGAATCCGCATCCGCTCGTTTGGCTCGATCGCCTGGCCGAGCAGTCCGGCCTCGATTCGGAAGCGAAACCTTTCGCGGCGTATCTGAGCGATCCGCGTCACGCCCTCGCGAGCCCGCATCCGCTCTTCGATCCTGAGTTCTATTTCCAGGACAATCCGGACCTGCTTCGGCAGGGCGTCTGCCCGCTCATGCATTATTGCGCCATCGGCTGGCGAGAGGGGCGTGAGCCCTTCCGCGCCTTTGCCGGCGACTGGTATCTCGCGCGCAACCCCGACGTTCTCGAAGCGCAGATCAATCCGCTCGTGCATTTCGTGCGTTTTGGCGCCTATGAGCAGCGGTCGCCGCATCCGCTCTTCGACCTTCCTTTTTATCTCGAACGCAATCGGGACGCTCTGGCGGCCGAATGCGACGCGCTTTCGCATTACGTGCTGTCGGGTGCGAGCCAGCAGCTCGAGACCAATGAAAAGATCAGCGTCGCGGACATGAAGAGCATTGTTCCGGACGCCTATTGGCGAAGGTTCGACCCCGTGTCGGCCTTCACCTATTTCGGCGAGACGCGGATTTCCGTGCCGACTCAGCCTCGCGGCTCGGAGATTGACGTCAATCAGCCCGGTCTCGGGGCATGGCCGCCGGCCCCGGATTTCACCTATTGGCTGCCGCAGCAGTTGCGCGATTACATCATCGAGCGCTTTGGCGAGAACCAGCTGCCGCTTTACATTTATTTCATGGCGATGGTGGACCGCTACGGCGACTCGCCGGAGGCTTTCGCCGAATCGGACGATTTTCGCGTCATGCGGGAACGGCTGCTCACCCATTGCCGAAAACGCCGGCCGCGGCGCCATCAGGCGATCGACGTCTCGATCATCGTCCCGGTTTACAACAATCTCATTTTCACGCTGACCTGCGTGTTGAGCGTTCTCGAAAACGGCTCACGCTTTTCTTTCGAGATCATCATCGGCGACGACAAATCCAGCGACGCGACCGAAGAAGTGTTTTCGACGGCGGGCGGCCCGATCGTTCACGTGCGCCACGCGGAGAACCGCGGCTTCCTCGGAAACTGCAACGCCGCCGCCGAGGTCGCGAAGGGACGGTTCGTCGTCTTCCTCAACAACGACACCTTGACCTTCCCAGGCTGGCTCGACGAACTCATCGGCGTCTTCGAACGCGACGAGACCGTCGGATTCTCCGGCTCGAAACTGCTCAATGGCGACGGCACGCTGCAGGAAGCCGGCGGCATTTACTGGCGCGACGGCTCTGCATGGAATTTCGGCCGCAACAGCGATCCGCGGCTGCCCGAATTCAACTACTGCAAGGACGTCGATTATATCTCGGGGGCCTCGATCGCGCTGCCAACGAATGTGTGGAAGCGGCTCGAGGGGTTCGATCCGATCTACGCCCCCGCCTATTGCGAAGACGCGGACATTGCGTTCCGCGTCCGCGACATCGGCATGCGGACCGTCTACGTCCCTCATTCCGAACTCATCCACCACGAGGGCAGGAGCCACGGCCGCGACACGGGCAGCGGCATCAAGGCGTACCAGATCGCCAATCAGGAAAAGCTTCTGGCGCGTTGGCGGAGCGTTCTCGAAAAGGATCACTTCCCCAACGCGGAGAATGTGTTCCTCGCACGCGACCGTTCGCGTCACCGGCCGCATATTCTGGTCGTCGACCACTATATCCCGCAATGGGACCGGGACGCTGGCTCCCGCAACATGTATCATTACATTCGCATGTTCCTCCAGGCCGGGTTCCGCGTCACCCTGTGGCCGGACAATCTCAACGAGGACCGCGAATATTGCGCGCCGCTGCAGCGGGCGGGCGTCGAGGTCATCTATTCGGCCGCCTATGCCGGGCGCTTCGACGACTTCATCGCGGCGAACGGCAAGTATTTCGACTACGCCCTGCTCAGCCGTCCGCATATCTCGATCAAATATTACGATTCGCTCAGAGCGCATTCGCGGTGCGGGATTCTCTATTACGGTCACGACATCCATTTCAAACGGATGGAGCGTGAATATGAGATCAGCAAGAATCCAGAACTGAGAAAAGCCATCGACGAGACGCGCGCCCAGGAGATGGAAAACTGGCGCAAGGCGGATATCGTGCTCTATCCGAGCGTGGAGGAGCGCGAAGAAGTTCGCCGTTTGATGCCGACTTGCGTCGCGGAGGCGCTGCCGCTTTTCGGCTATCTTCCGTCCGAACTGTCGACGGCTTACGCCAATCTGGCGCGCTTCGAGGCGCGCAACCCGGACGAATTGCTGTTCGTCGGCGGGCCGCATCCACCCAACGTGGACGGTTTGCGCTGGTTCGTTGCTGACGTGATGCCGTTGATTCTGGCGCAGCGGCCGAGCGTGCGGCTGATTGTCGTCGGCTCGATGACGAGCCCGGAAATCGCCCGTCTGGAATCCGAGTCGGTCGTTTTGAAGGGGCGCCTCAGCGACGAAGAACTTGCAGAGCTTTACGCCACCGCCGGCGCGGCCATCGTGCCACTCAGATTCGGCGCCGGCGTGAAGGGCAAGACACTCGAGGCCCTGATGAATTCGACGCCTCTGGTGACGACGTCCACCGGCATGCAGGGGCTGTTCCCGACGGAGCCGATCAGCTACGTGGCGGACAAATCCGAAGCGCTCGCGGAAGCGGTGCTCGCCTGCCTGAGCGACCGAGAGGAAGCGAGGGCCATTGTAACGCGCGGCGTCGCCTACATCGAGGCGAATTATTCGATTGAGGCCCTCCGTCGCGCCTTTGCGCCATTCATCATCGAATTGGCCGAAGCCGGGAAAGAAGAGCAACTGCGGCGTCCAACGGAGGCGCAGCCGTCGCTTCAAGCGTGATGGAGCGCTCGAGCTGTATATCGAACTGGTCCCGCCTTGATTTTTTCTGCGTTTCGCAGGTTGAATCAAGGCGGGACCGGTTGGGCTGAGAGGCTGCCGCTCGCCTTCCGCCTAAATGTCAACCCAGCGCAAGTAGAGACCGTGATCCGCAGGGTCGAGCGTCGCAGGGATCCTTCTCAGATAGGCGACACGCGCATCGACGTCCCCCCTCGACCTCGTCGCGAAAGGCGACTCGGCGAGCGAGCGTGGTCGCCATTGCGCGAGACGCTTTGCGTGATCGCGCGCTTGCCCTCCTCGTGTCCATCGGCGTTTGAAGCTGGACACTTCTATCAAACTCGCCAAATCGCCGTGTTTCTGATTCTTTTGCCTTGAGAGGATCGGAGGCGAGACCATGCGCGGACGAGCTGGGTTTTTTATGTCGACCCGCGGCTCAAGCGGCTGCCGCTTCAGGTCTATGTGCAGGCCGACTCGCGCTACCGCCTCCAGCCCGACGATCTTTTGAGCATGTATGTCCGCAGTCAGGACGGCAATGTGGTTCCGCTCGGCACGCTCGCGCGCCTGACAGAGCCCTATGCCCCGCCTTTGGTCACGCTCTACAATCTTTTCCCTCCCGCTACGAACGTCGGTTTGCCGATGCGCGGGTTCAGTTCCGGGCAGGCGGTGGAGTCGATCGCGAAGAAGCTCCTGCCGATGCTCACGCTCTCGGCGCGTCAGCGCGAACGAAAGCTGTTGCGCTGAAAGCGCAGGGCGGACAGAAAGTCGATCGGATGCGCGGTTTTGCCGTCGATCGCAAGGTCGGCCAGAATTTCTCCGACGACCGATGCGAATTTGAAGCCGTGGCCGGAAAAGCCGGCGGCGAACGCGAGTTTCGGCGTCTCGGGATGTCGGTCGATCACGAAATCCTCGTCGGGCGTCATGGTGTAGATACAGGTCGAGACGCGCAACGCCTCATCCGATGCGAGCGGCAGGCAGTCGCGGACGAAGCCGCGGAGCGCGGCGACTCTCTCCGGGCTCACAGGGCGCGCGTCCTTGTCTTCGGGCCTGTCGAGCGTTTCGAAGCGACGATGCCCGGCGACCTTCACGCTGTGACCGTCGATCTGGGGAAATCCGTAATAGAAGTCGTCGTCGCGATCGAAGACGAAACCGGGGACGCCCCTGTCTGCCGCGTGATCCCGCGGCGCGGGAAACCAGGAGAGAAACATTTTCCGCAGCGTGAGCGGCAGGCCCAGCTCGCCGAGCAGAAGGGAACTCCATGCGCCGCCCGCGACGATCACGCGGGCGGCGGAATATCTCCCGTGCGCGGTGCGCACCTGCGCGCGGCCATTTTCGAAGCGATAATCGACGACCGCTTCGTTTTCTCTCAGGACAGCGCCGCGTTTGCGCGCTTCGCGGGCGTGGGCGAGCAGGCATTTTTCGGCATATAAAAAACCGGCGCCGGGTTCGAAAGCCGCCGCGAAGCCCTCGGGCGCGCGGTACATGGGCCAGCGCCTCAAGGCCTCGTCGCGGCCAAGCTCCTCCATCGGGATCGCGTATAGCCGCCCGCTTTCGAGCGCGCCGTCATAGACCCTGCTCTTGCCGGGGCGACCGAAGGTGACGAGACCGTTGCGCGCGAGAAGGGTTTCTCCGCAGTCCGCTTCGAGCCGCTCCCACAGTTCGAAGGCCCGCTCGAGCAGCGGCACATAGCTCGGATTCTCGAAATAGGCTTTGCGGATGAGACGCGTTTCGCCATGCGAGCTTCCGCGGTCGTGGGCGAGATGGCGCTGCTCCAGGCCCAGAACGCTATGGCCGCGCGCGGCGACATGGCGGCAGGCGGCGGCGCCCATCGCGCCGAGGCCGATGACGATGACGTCGAAAGCAGTCGTCATGATCGATCATCCTTCGCGTCGATAGGCTCGTCAATTTTGCGGCGGTTTCCTTTCGGCGCAAAGCGGAAGAGAAAAGAGCGAAGGGAAAGGAACGAGGCGCGCGCGATTAGCCACGATGTTCTTCGTTTTGGTCGAATGGTCGAACTTGCGCCAACGGCCCCGGCGAAGCCTGCGCAGGATAATTCAACCGAATGACGCGGTCCAGACCAGGCGCGCGTCGGCTTCCGTCGGATGGCGGAACGTCCTCTTGCCTGCGAGTCGGCCGGCGGCGTTAAATATCGGCTTGGCGCCTCCGTCCCGGCGTCATAGAAGCCCGGCGCCCGGCGGCGGGCCTGCGCCGGTGAAATCCGCGCGGCTCCCTTCGGAGAGAAGAAATGAATTGCAGAGCCTTCGTTTCGACCCTGCTTGCCGGGGCGGCGATCCTCCGCCCGCTCGAAGGTCGGGCGGCCGAACCGCTCAGCGAGCCTGTCGATGACGTCAGCGGGGCGTTGATGAGCGTCAGGACGGGCGGCTTCGACGACTTCGTCTCTCGCATCAACGCGGCGCTGCGCTCCTGCGCGGCGACGGTCGAAAGCCGACAAGCGGTCGCGGTCCCATTCGATCGACCTTTTGTCGTCGCGCCCTTATAAGTCGGCGACCTGGATCAAATTGCCGACGGATCTCTCGCCGGCTTCGCGCGTCGAATAAGCCGTCCATGCCGGCGGCGTTGGCGTCATCAGGTGACGGATCGATACCATGTCGAACATTGCGGTCGTCAACGCTGGTTCCTCCAGCCTCAAATTCGCGGTTTTCGAAGCGGCTGCAAAACCCGGTCTTCGTCTCCGGGGGCTCATCGACGGCATCGGCGCGACGCCGCGCGCGCGGCTGTCGGACGCGAGCGGCGCGACAGTGTCGACGGAGGAGTTTCCGGCGCCGGGTTTCGATCACGCGGCGGCGACGCGTGCGATGATGCGCCTCGCGGGGCCATGGCTCGACGGCAAGAATATTGCCGTCGTCGGCCACCGCGTGGTGCACGGGGGCGCCGAATACGCCGCGCCCGTCCTGCTGACGGCGGAGATCGTGGAGCGGCTCGCGGCATACATTCCACTCGCGCCGCTTCACCAGCCGCACAATCTCGCGGTCATCCGCGCAATGCGCGAGATGCATCCGCAGCTGTCGCAGGTCGCCTGTTTCGATACGGCTTTTCACCGCAGTCAGCCGCCTCTGGCGCAGGCTCTCGCCATTCCGCGCAAATATGCGCAGGCCGGCGTCAAACGCTACGGCTTCCACGGCATTTCCTATGAATATGTCGTCGGCCGGCTGCGCGAGATCGCGCCGGAAGCGGCCAGCGGTCGCGTCATCGTCGCGCATCTGGGCAATGGCGCCAGTCTCTGCGCGGTGAAGGACGGGCGCAGCGTCGCGAGCACGATGGGATTCACCGCCGCCGACGGGCTGATGATGGGGACGCGTTGCGGCGCCATCGATCCGGGCGTCCTTTTGCACATGATCGACCAGTATGGCTTCGGCGCGCGTGAGCTCGAGGATTTCATATATCGCAAATCAGGCCTCCTCGGGGTCTCTGGCATATCATCCGACATGCGCGCGCTGCGCGCCTCTTCCGCGCCCGAGGCGAAGGAAGCGATTGCGCTTTTCGTCTATCGAATCCAGCGCGAAATCGGATCGCTGGCCGCGGCGCTCGGCGGTCTTGACGCCCTCGTTTTCACCGCCGGCATCGGCGAGAACGACGCCGCGACCCGCGCAGAGGTTTGCGCGGGCTGCGAATGGCTGGGCGCAGCGCTGGACGTGGCCGCGAATTTGAAGGTAGCGGCAAAAATATCGGCGCCGCAATCGCGCGTCGCCATCTTCGTCGTCCCGACGAATGAAGAGCTGGAGATCGCGAAAAGCGCTTGGAGTCTTTCCGTCGCTGGATGACGCCGCCCCCGGCCCGGTGTGAGATTCGGCCCGCCGGGTCTTCTGGCGGAGCCCTGCGCGGCGCGCCGCTCCTGTCAGACATGGAAGCACAAGCTTCAGCTTGCGCCGTCTGTCGCGAATTTGACAATTAACCAACGTATTGCGGAGTAGAAACAAATATGGGGCCTGGCGCGTTCAGCAAGAAGGCGCGCCTATAAGCCGCGCGACGTCTTATGAGCGGCGATTGACAAATGCGCCATGACCGGAATGAATGCGCGCCGAGGCCCGACCTGTCGCTCTTCAATCTTTCCGCCTCCGAAAAAGGGACCTATAGGCAATGAACATTACGATGATCGGTTCGGGTTACGTCGGGCTTGTTTCGGGGGCTTGTTTTGCTGATTTTGGTCATCGAGTTATTTGCGTCGACGCCGACGCTGGCAAGATCGAGCGCCTGAAGCGCGGAGAAATCCCGATTTACGAGCCGGGCCTCGACGAACTGGTCGCCAACAACGTCAAGCAGAACCGCTTGTCCTTCACGACCGATCTCGCGCCGGCGGTGAAGGGCGCCGACGCCGTGTTCATCGCTGTGGGCACGCCCTCGCGGCGCGGCGACGGCCATGCCGATCTCTCTTATGTGTTCGCCGCTGCGAAAACCATCGCCGAAGCGCTCGACGGATTTACGGTCATCGTCAACAAGTCGACCGTGCCGGTGGGGACCGGCGACGAGGTCGAGCGCATCATCCGGGAAGTGAATCCCAAGGCAGATTTCTCGGTGGTCTCCAATCCCGAGTTCCTCCGCGAAGGCGCGGCGATCGAGGATTTCAAGCGCCCCGACCGCGTCGTGATCGGGGTCGAGGATCCGCGCGCTCGCGACGTGATGGAGGAAATCTACCGGCCGCTCTCGCTCAACGCCCCGCCGCTTGTTTTCGTTGGACGCCGTACGTCTGAACTCACCAAATACGCGGCCAACGCCTTTCTCGCGACCAAGATCACCTTCATCAACGAGATCGCCGATCTGTGCGAGAAGGTGGGCGCCGACGTGCAGGACGTCGCCCGCGGCATCGGCCTCGATAAGCGCATCGGCTCCAAGTTTCTGCATGCCGGCCCGGGCTATGGCGGCTCCTGCTTCCCCAAGGACACGCTGGCGCTGATCAAGACCGGTCAGGACGAAGGCTCCAGTCTTCGCATCGTCGAAACGGTTGTCGCGGTTAACGACGCCCGCAAGCGCGCCATGGCGCGCAAGATCATCATGGCGCTGGGCGGCTCCGTGCGCGGTAAGAAGATCGCGCTGCTGGGCCTCGCCTTCAAACCGAATACGGACGACATGCGCGACGCGCCCTCGCTCGCCATCGTCGCCTCGCTCGCGGGCGACGGCGCGCAGGTTCACGCCTATGATCCGGAGAGCATGGAGCAGGCGCGGCCGTTGATGCCGGAAGTGACCTTCCACGACGACGCCTATTCGGCGCTGGAAGGCGCGGACGCGCTCGCGATCGTGACGGAATGGGACGCCTTCCGCGCGCTCGATCTCGATCGGGTCAAGCAGTTGTTGAAGAATCCGATCATCGTCGATCTGCGCAACATTTATCGCCCCGCCGATATTCGCAAACGCGGTTTCACCTATGTCAGCATAGGTCGGAGGTAACTTTTGTAGCCTCCCGGTCTCGGCGCCGAAAGAAAACGGGCGGATCCTCGAGGAATCCGCCCGTTCCTTTTAGTTTGCGGAGGTAAGGGTTTTTATTTCGCCTTTCCGCCGAGTTCCGGGTAGTCCTTCGCCATGCTCGCGCCGTAGAGCGGTTTGCTGACGCCCTGGTGGCAGGTGGCGCAGTTCGCCTTGGGCGCGTCGCCCAGCGGCCCAAGCCGGTTCGCCGGATAGGACGCCTTGAGCGGTTCGAGATAGGCGCCGTTGAGCTCTCGCACCATTTCGAGTCCGTGCCAGGCGGTCGCCCGCTGCGGCGTGCTTTCCGACCAGCTCCAGAAAGCGCGGGAGTTGTGGCAGAAGGTGCAGTTGACGCCAAGGCTCTGGGACATGTGGATCATCAGCGCGAAGGATTTTTCGGTCGCCTGAATGGCCGCGCCCGATTCCTTCGGCAGGGCGTCCTTCGCGCTGACGCGGATCGGCTGATTGTCGAACAGATAGAGCGTCAGCGGATCATAGGTCAGGCTGGTCGTTCCGTTCGCCGGCGAGGGATGGCCGAAACCGTCGTTCGTCGCCGCGAAACCGCCGGCGCCGGCCTTGCCGGGGTCCATGCGCCAGACATGCGTGGGAACCGGCTGTCCCCGATGGCAGGTGTAGCAGGTCACGCCCGTCTCGCCCACATGCGCGGTCCAGAGCTTGTTCACGTCGCGCGTCATCTGCAGCATCCGCCGCGCGACGATCTTCGTGTAAAGGCCGTCGTCAGCAAAATTCTCCGCATTGTGGCAATAGGCGCAGCCCTGATCGGGCGACACCCATTGCGTGATGGCGGTCATGACGCGGTTGAACTGCTCCGTGCTGAGGTCGGTTAGCACTTTCACATTCTTGTATGTCTGCGTGGCGCGCTCGCCGTCGGGCGAGGCGGGTTCGACGACGTCCGGCAGCGCATTCTCAAGCCTTTTCATGCGCTCAGCGTTCGCGCTGACGAGCTGCGCCATCGCCGTGCCGCGGAATCCGTTTTGCGTCACGTGGATGGGCGGTTTCGTCCAGCCGGAAGTAAAGAGCATCGCCGTCGTCAGCAGAACGGCGGCGACGACGCCGATGAAGGAGAGTCCGAGTTTCATTGGGCGGCTCCTGCGGCTGCCGCGGGATCGACCACGGGCGGAAAATAATGGGGATATTCCGGAACGATGCCGTGAGCGACGCCCCAGAGATACCAGTTGTCGACGACCGTGCCTGTGAGAAGGATGCCGATGCCGCCGCTCAGCGGGCACAGCACCGCGAACCACCAGGCCCAGCGATGGATCGACTCCATTGTGGCGTTGAAGCCCATCGTCCAGCGCCAGAAGAGCGCCGCGCGTTCAGACGCGGTGCCGCGGTCGAGGATCTGCTCGATCTCGCGCTCGCCGCCGAACCGGCTTACCGCCAGAATGGTCGCGCCATGCATCGCGAAGAGCAGGGTCGAGCCGTAAAGGAAAACGATCGAGAGCATATGGAAGGGGTTGTAGAAGAGATTGCCGTAACGGATCGAGAAGGCTGCGGTCCAGTCGAGATGCGGGAAAATCCCGAACGGCACCGCCTCGCTCCAGCTGCCCATTAGCAACGGACGGATGAAGCCGAGCACAAGATAGAGCCAGATCGCGGCGAGGAACGCCCACGCCGTATGCGTGCCGAGCCCCAAGGCCCGCGCGCGCTTGTAGACGCGCACCCACCAGAGCAGGATCGACGTCGTCAGGAAGAAGCCGGCGATTAGCCACCAGCCGCCTTCAGCGAGCGGCGGCAGAACTTTGAGGCCGTATTCCGGCTTCGGCGGCTCCAGCGCGAGCCAGGGCAGTTGCCGCACGAATTGCACGGGATCCCAGTTCACGGAGGCCCACATGTTGAGCCCGATGATCTCGAAGGCGATGAAACCGCAGACGAGCGACAGCGTGCCGATGTAACCGAGATAGATGGGGCCGAGCTGCGCATTGCCGATCTTGCCGAACACATGGACGAAAAATCCTTCGCCCGTTCGCTGGATCTCATCCGAAAGGACGCCTGGTTCGGGCTCCTTTCCCCTCACCTGAACTTGCGTGAAGATGTTTTGATAATATGCCACGATCCGTCTCCCCGAGCGTTAGCGCCAGACCGGAAGATTGAGCCACCAGTTCCACCACTCCGGCCATCCCCGCGTCCAGAACGGGCCGCTGATGATGATGCAGACCGCGCTCCAGAAGACGGCGGCCAGCGCGAGAAACAATCCCAGGCGATGAATGCCGAGCGTGCCGATCGAATAGCCGATGATGTCGCGGAAGAAGGTGTCTTCATGCTCGGGCGTCTTCACCGGCTCGCCTTTGGGCGGGTTCGTGGCGGACAGAACGAGCGAGCCGTGCAGCGACAGGGCGAGCGTCGTCGTGAAGAAGAACGACACGGCGATCATATGCGCTGGATTGTAATGGAAATGCAGATATTGATAGCCGGTGTTGGACACCCAGTCGAGGTGACTGAGAATGCCGTATGGAAAGCCGTGTCCCCACGCGCCGAGCAACATCGGACGGAAGACGACGAGCGTGACATAGGCGAGGATCGCGAAGCTGAACGCGAAGGGCACATGGTAGCCGATGCCGAGCTTCCGGCAGATTTCGACTTCGCGAAGCGCCCATGAAACGAAAGCGCCGATCGCGCAGATCGTGATGATCTGCCAGAGTCCGCCTTCCTTGAGCGGCGCGAGGGCCAAACCGTATTTGATGTCTGGCGGCGCAATGTTGATCTGCCAGACATTCCATGTCGGCCCGATCGCCGCGCCGTAGACGATCAGCGCCGTTCCGAGCGCCGAAAAGATGATGGTCGTTACGCCGAAAAATCCGACGTAGAAGGGGCCGACCCAAAAGTCGAAGAGGTCTCCCCCCAGGAGCGTGCCGCCCCGCACGCGATATTTTCTCTCGAAACTCAGCATCGCCATCGCGGAATCTCCTCGCTGGGTCGTCTCTTCCTGAGATGAATGGCCACGGGCAGACGCGCAGGGCGCGCGCCTGTCCGCAACGGTTGTCTGATAGGTTCGTGTCGGGACAGATCAGCCGAAAGAGTTCGGCTGTGTCAGCTCGATCTGGCCGGTCCTGGTGCGCGGACCTTCCAGCCAGTTGAACCGGTCGGTGCTGAGCAGGATGAAATGAATCAGCAGCGCCAGCGTGAACAGGAAGGTGAAAAGCGCGACCAGCGTGCGTCGCGGATCGAACAGCAACCAAATCTTGTGCATGTCGTCCTCCTTAGCCGATGAAGGGCAGCGCGCTGTGAACGGCGTTGGTCACGCCGTCGAGCATGGCGTAGCCCTTCGGGCCCGGCAGCCACGGGCGCCAGTTCCACACGAGCACATGCGCGATGATCGCGATGATGGTGAAGCCCAGGAAGCTCTTGATGAAGAGGCTGTGGAACTCCAGGGCCTCCGCCTCTGTCAAACCGGACAGTGACGACCTTTCCTTGTCGTTGGCCATTGTCTTGACCTCCGTTAGCATTACCGCGCACGCCTTACGCGGCGACAATAATCGTGACGCTTTGCGTCACGACAGGCGTTCCGACCGGCTTTACCGGACGAAGGCTTGCAAGGTCTTTCGCGCCCAGACCGCGTAGGAAATCGCAATCGACGCATTGTCCCGCGCGTCGAGGAGCATCGAGCGCGAGGGTTTGGACTGGATTTCACCGCGCGTCACGACGCGCGAAGCGAGCCGCTTGGCGCCGTCGGCGGTCAGCAACAATGGATAAAGGGCCGCAAAGAGGACGAAGAACTGGATCCGGTCGAGATTCGTCGTCGTATGGACAGCCGTCTGCATGTCGCGCCCCTTTCCTGAGAGAGCCTCAATCGAATGTGATGCGAAGCGAAGCTGCGTCGTCATGCGCTGCGGCCCTCCATCGCCAATGCGCGCGCCCGATCGACGCGCTCGATGCTGACATGATCTTCGCCCGCACGGCGCGCTTCGCGTTCGGCGGCGTCGCGCAGCCTCTTCGCGGCGGAAATGCGCACAAGCACCGGCATCGCCTCGACGATCTCGTCGAGTAGCGCCTTGGCGGCTTCGTCCCATGCGAGTTCGCGGTGCGGACGCGCCGGCGTCGAGTCGACCTTGTCGAGCTCCGTTCCGAGCGGCAGGACGTTGAAGAGCGCGTCGAAGAGCGCGTTGCAGACTTCCTGCACGAGATAGGTTGCGCCCGAATATCCTATGAAGGGCGTGCCCGTGTGGCGTCGAATGATTGCGCCGGGGAAGGATGCCGGAATATAAATTGCGCGTGCGCCGCATTCGGCGGCGTACATGCGTTCGTTGTAGCTGCCAAAGAGAACGAGCGGCGTTTTCTCGGCGACGGCCCTCCGCACGCTGGCGTTGTCCGTCTTCTCGCCGGGCTTGCGCGCGATCGCGAATTTGCAGGGAAGCCCCATCTCGTCTTCGAGGAAGTGACGTATGCCGCGCGCATAGGTTTCGTTGGCGACGACGCCGAAGGACGCTGTGCCGAAGAAATCCTGCGTCACCGAGCGCCACAAATCCCACAGCGGCTTGATGGTCGTGTGTTTCTCGCGCGCGATGAAGGGGGCGGGATCAAGATCCAGCAGCTCTCCGAGCGCATGCAGGAATTTCGTCGTGCTGTGCAGTCCGATCGGGGCCTGCAAATAGGGCCGATCGAGCTCCTCGCACAGGCTGCGCCCAAATTCACGATACATGCAGATGTTGGCGTCGGCGTCGGCGAGCCGCGCGACGTCCGCGACATGGCTGCCGAGGGGGAAAACCATGTTGATCTCGGCGCCGATCCCTTCGACGAGCCGCGTGATTTCCGCCAGGTCGGAGGGCATGTTGAACATGCCGTAGCTCGGGCCGATGATGTTGACGCGCGGCTTCGCGTCCGGCGCGCGCGGCTTCTGCTTTGGAGTCTTGCCTTTTTTCGCGCCATATTCGCGCCAGAGCCATGTCAGTGCGCGGTCGGCGCACTGCCATTGATCCTCGTCGATCGTGCGCGGGAGAAAGCGCTGGAGGCCGGTTCCTTCCGGCGTCACGCCGCCGCCGATCATTTCGGCGATCGAGCCCGTGACGACGACCGCCGGAAGATTGGAATCCAGCGTCGCATGGGCGCGCTTCATCGCGCCTTCGGTGCCGTGGCGGCCGAGTTCTTCCTCCGAAAGACCTGTGACGACGATCGGAAGTTCGTGCGGCGGAAGCGCGTCGGTGTAATGCAGCACCGAGGTCACGGGCAGATTTTCGCAACCCACGGGCCCGTCGATGACGACCTGCAATCCCTTGATCGCAGTGAAGACATAGACGGCGCCCCAATAGCCGCCCGCGCGGTCGTGATCGAGGACTAGCATGCGCCCATCTCCTCGGCCGGCTTTCGCGCGCGCCGTGCGCGCTGCTTCGCTCTGAACTCCGGACGGTCGCGCGGGACATCCCGCCACACGCCCGCAGCGTCGCCTTCGCCCACGCCTTCAAAGAAGGCGTTCATGTCGTCGAAGCGCGCCTTTCCTGCGATTGCGGCGTTGATCACCTGCGCGAGCGAGCCTGCGCCGGCGACGCCCATCAAGGGGCGCGCGGAGATGAGGTTCGTGAAGTAAAGCGCAGGGGTCGCGTTCTGCTTGGCCTTCTGCACGACAGGCGTCGTGCCGATCGCGAGATCGGGCCGAAATTCTTCGAAGGCCGCGAAATCCTGTTCCAGCGAGGCGCGATATTGGACATGTACGCCCTTGGCTTCGAGCCATTCGCGGTCGGCGTCCGAAAACGCCGTGCGCGGGCAGGCGGTGCCGACGTAGCGCAGATCGGCGCCGCTTTCGACGAGAAGGCGTCCGACGAGAAGCTCCGAGCCTTCGTAACCCGAAAGCGTGATGCGGCCCCTGATGGGCGTCGCCGCCAGCGCGCCCCTGATCGCCGGGAGCAGGCGATTCTTTGCTGCGTCGATGCGGTCGCGTGGAAGATTGCAAGCGTTTCCGATTGCCTCGAACCAGGCCGCCGTTCCGTCGTGGCCCACGGGCGCGGAGCCGACGACCTTGCGGCCCGCCGCCTCGAATTCGCGCACGCAGGCGGCATAAAACGGATGGATCGCCGCGACGGCCGCGCAATCGAGCGCGCCATACAATTCGCGCCATTCGCGGGTCGGAACGACCGGGCCGGCCGAAAGCCCGAGAAGATCCAGCATGGCGGCGATCTGCATGGGATCGGCGGGGAACATTTCGCCGAGCAGCGTCACGGCAGGCTTGTCGCTTTTCGGCGCGCGCGGCGCCTGGACGGGACCGCGTTCGGCTTCCTGCCGCGCGACGCGCAGCATCGCGCCGGCGAGCACGTCCTTCGCTTCGGCATGGGTGGGCACGCCGAAGCCCGGAACGTCGACGCCGATGACGCGCACGCCGTCGATCTCCTTCGGCAGCAATTTCAGCGGCACGCCGGAGGCGGTCGGCACGCAAAGATTGATGACGACGACGGCGTCGTATTTCTCGGGATCGGCGAGATTGAAAACGGCGTCGCGAATATCCTCGAACAGCTTGCCGGTGACGAGCGTTTCGGAATTGAACGGCACATAGCCGACCGTGCGCCGCGCGCCATAGAAATGCGAGGTGAAAGTCAGGCCGTAGACGCAACAGGCCGAGCCGGAAAGGACCGTCGCCGTGCGGCGCATGCGCAAGCCCACGCGCAGCGAGCCGAAGGCCGGGCACATGCTTTGCGGCTGATCGTGAGGCCCGACGGGATAATCCCTGGCGTATCGCCCGAGCGTTTCGCTCATGCCGGCGGCCATGGCCGCCTCGCGCAGCTTGTCCTTGCCGGCGTGGCAACCGAGTCCGTCGGTTTCAGTCGCCGCGAAATCGACCTGGGGCGCGTCGGCGTTGCTGAGTTGGGGCGCGTGATCGGTCATGGCGCGGCTCACGCGTTGTCGTAGACGACTTCGAGCGACGGTTTCCCGACGGCCGCCGTTCCGCACATGTCTTCAATGGTCGCGGGCGTCAGCGTCACGTCGCGGCCGACAGCCTCGCTCTTGAATAGGCCGAGCAGCTGGTCCTGCGTCAGCGGGCGGGGCTGATTTGGCCTGGCTTCGGCGACATTGACGGCGAGCTCGGAAAAGAGCGCCCCCCAGCGTCCATCCGGTTTGCCGATGATTTCGTAATTCGCGCTCTTGCGGCGAATGTCCTCGTCGGCGGGGATGGAGGAGAGGATCGGAATGCCGGCCTCGCGCGCGAACGCCTGCGCCTCGCCCGTGCCGTCGTCCTTGTTGATGACCATGCCGCCGACGCCGACATTGCCGCCGAGTTTGCGGAAATATTCGACAGCCGAACAGACGTTGTTGGCGACATAGAGCGACTGGAGGTCGTTCGATCCGACGACGATCACCTTCTGGCACATGTCGCGGGCGATGGGCAGGCCGAAGCCGCCGCAGACGACGTCGCCGAGAAAATCGAGCAGGACGAAGTCGAATCCCCAGTCGTGGAAGCCGAGTTTTTCCAGTAGCTCGAAGCCGTGAATGATGCCGCGTCCGCCGCAGCCGCGTCCGACCTCCGGCCCGCCGAGCTCCATGGCGAAGACGCCGTCGCGCTTGAAGCAGACGTCGCCGATCGCGACCTCGTCGCCCGCAAGCTTCTTTTTCGTCGAGGTTTCGATGATGGTCGGGCAGGCGCGGCCGCCGAAGAGAAGAGAAGTCGTATCGCTCTTGGGATCGCAGCCGATGAGCAGGACTTTCTTGCCCTGCTGCGCCATCATGTAGGAGAGGTTGGCGAGCGTGAAGCTCTTGCCGATGCCGCCCTTGCCGTAGATCGCGATGATCTGCGTCGCTTTCGTCGACTGCGTCGGAACGGGATCCGGTTCGACGGCGGCCTCCGCGCGCAAAAGATGCGCGGGCGGATTGGCCATTTCTTCGCGGGTCAAGAATCCTTGCTCGAGGTTCATGCGCATCCACTCCAGTCGAGGACCATCTTGAGGCAGGAAGGGTCGTTGAAGGCGGTTCTGTAGGCCTCCGGCGCGTCGGCGGCGGAGCGTCGGTGCGTGATGAGCCCGTCGAGAGAGAGCCGTTCCGCTTCGACGAGGCGCGCAACCTCGGCCAGATCTTTCGGCGCCCATTGCGCGGCGATGCGAATGCGCGTCTCGCGCATGAAGGCGGGGACGAAATCGAAAGACAGCGGCCTGTCGTAGAAGCCCGCGAGAACGATTTCGCCGCCCGGGGCGAGACGTGCGATCAGCGCGTCGAGAATGTCCGGATCGCCGCTGACGTCGATGATCGTCCGATAATTGCGGCGCGGATCCTCGTCTGGCGTCGTGACGCGATAGACGTCGGCGCCTTGCGCCCGTTCTGGGTTCAACTCCCAGACAGTCGGCGGCGCGCCGCCATCGGCGAGCGCGAGACGCGCAAGCAGTCGACCGAGCACGCCGTGCCCGACGATGAGTTCGCCGTCGCCGGCGTCGACGCCCGCGCGGGCGTGAAAGGCCGTGGCGGCGAGCGCGAGGAGGATTCCTTTCTCGTCAAGCGCGTCGGAAACCGGAACGGCGCGCGACGCGGCCGTGACGAGATGAGAGGCGGCGCCGCCGAAGAGGCCGCGCACGGGCCCGAAACATCTGGCGCCGGGAACGAAGACGCGCTGGCCGGGACCCAGTCTTGAATTGCGGCCCGCCTCGACTATGGCTCCGACGCTCTCGTAGCCGGGAACGAGCGGATAACCCATGCCGGGGAAGGCCGGCATGCGGCCCGTATAGAGCAGGCGCTCGGTTCCCGTGCTGATTCCGCTCCAGCGGGTCTCCACGACGATGTCGTCCGCCGTCGGCGCGTCGAGAGTCAGCCTGTTGAGAGCAATCCGCTCGGGCTGTTCGAGGACGATCGCGAGGGCGTTCGGCATGGCGCTTTGTTCCGCTGCCGGCGGCGGGAAAAACCCCGCAGCCTCGAGCAAACGTCATCTTAAACTGACAACAAAAAACGTCAACACAGATTTACACCGTATGCGCAATTATCGCGCTCACGAGCAGCGGGCGTCGCGTCGGAGGATGACGAATGTCATGAAAACCCGTCTCGCGAAGCAGCCGGGCGATCTCTGTCGCGCTCCGGGGCCGGCCGCGGCCCATGGCGAGAAGATAGAAACCGAAATAGGCGGCGCCGATCGGCTCCGCGCCGGGCGTTTCGGACATGGGCTCGGCGAGAAGCAGCGTTCCGCCGCGCGGGAGCGCGTCCCTGACGCGGCTCAGGATCGCGCGCGCCGATTCGTCGTCGTGATCGTGCAGCACGCGCACGAGAGAGACGATGTCCGCGCCTGTCGGAAGGGGGTCGGAGAGAAAGCTGCCGCCGTGCGCCGCCGCGCGATCCGACAGGCCGCGCGCCTCGAAATCCGCCTGCGCGCGCGCGGCGACGCCGGGGAGGTCGAATAGAGCGAAACGAAGATGCGGGAAGCGTTCCGCGGCCGCCGCGATAAAGGCGCCCTCGCCGCCGCCGGCGTCGAGAAGGAAGCGATGCGCCCCGAGCGGATAGGCGTCGAGAATGTCCTGCGCGAGCATCGCCTGCGAGCGCGACATGAGTTCGCTGTAGGCGCGACAGGTCTCGGCGTCTGCGCCGTTCGAGGCCATTCCCGGCCGGTCTCCCGCATAGGGCCAGAACGCGGAGAGCTTTGTCGCAACCTCGTTGCGCAGCAGCGCGACCGGATCGCGGAGGTCATCGTAGAGCAGGGCGTGATGTTCAATGAAGCCGGCGATCGACGGATTGCCGAGCATCGCCGCGCCGAGATCGTCGAGCGCGTAGCGGCCGTCTGGCAGGGCGCGCAGAAGCTTCAGGGAAACGGCGGCGCGCAGCAGTCTCTCCGCCGCCTCGGGCGGAAGCGCGAGACGCGCGGAGAGGTCGTCGAGAGCGGCGGGCCCCCGCGCGAGGATGGCGAACAGATCGAGCCGCACGCAGGCGAGCAGGATTTGCGAATAAACGAAGCCGGCGCACAGGTCGAACAAGGCGCGCGTGCGCCGGCGCGCGACAAACCGCGTGAAAAGCGATCCCGCCGCCCAGCGTTGAAATTCCGGCGTGGCGATCAGCCGGCTGCGGAAGACGAGCCAGCGCTCCCTCAGGGAAACGATCGGCGCCTGGAGAGCGGTCGGCAGCGTCACGGCGGCGCGCTCAAGCGGCGGCGCGCGCGCGCCGCCCGGGGAAGAACATCGCCGTCTGCGCGGCGATCCTCTCTCGCAACTCCGCCGCGCCGGGGCAGTCGGGGATCGACTCCATGGCCGTCGACAGGAGATCCTCGAGACGGCTTTTCGCGCCGGAGACGCCGAGCTGCGCGGCGGCGTTGGGCCGCAGGCGCGTCGCGTCCTGGCCGATCGGCTTTCCGAGCTCCTCGGCGCTGCACAGCACGTCGCGCAAATCGTCCGCGACCTGATAGGCTTCGCCGATCTTTTCGCCGAGCGTGCGCCAGGGCTCGTGAGGAACCCCGGCGGCGGCGGCGCCGGAGACGGTCGCCGCGACGAAAAGCGCGCCTGTCTTTGCGCGCTGATAATCGGCGAGCGATACGGCCGGCTCGCACTCCCACGCCTGGCCCGCGACGATTCCATTGGGCGACCCGACGGATTGCGCGACCGTCGTCAGCAGCGCCGTCATGCGCCGGCAGTCGGCGGCGGCGTATCTGACGAGATTCTCGAAGGCGAGAACGATCAGCGCGTCGCCGGTCAGAACGGCGATCGGCTCGCCATATTCGAGATGGATCGTCGGCTTGCCGCGCCGCGTGTCCGCATCGTCGAAACATGGCAGGTCGTCATGGACCAGCGAGGCGCAATGCAATAGCTCGATGGAGGCCGCCGCGGCGTCGGCGGCTGCGGGATCGGCGTCGCCGCAGGCCTGCGCCACGGCGAGACACAGCTGGGGCCGGATGCGGTGGCCGCCGGGAAAGACCGCGTAATGCAAGGCGGAGCCGAGAATCGGCGGCGCGGCGAGCCCCGCCTGCCGTTGGCCCTGCGCATCGAGAATCGCCCGTTCGAGGGCCTGTTCGATTCGCGCCGTCGTGTCCATGGCCGCTCCTCGCATCTGTAATGATAGGTTGTCGTTTACGAGCGTCAAATAATATTGACACCAATCCCCGCATTGATCAATGCTCTTCGACGAATGGAGGCGACGAAGATGAAGCCGCGCCGGGTGGCGGTCATTGGCGCGGGAGTCGGCGGGCTTTCCGCCGCCCTGCTCCTCGCAGCGCGCGGGTTCGACGTCGTCGTGCTGGAGCGCGCCGCCGCGCCGGGCGGCAAGATGCGCGAAGCGGACGCGGGCGGCGCGCGGATCGACGCGGGCCCGACCGTCTTCACCATGCGTTGGGTTTTCGACGAGATGTTCGACGAGGCGGGCGCGCGCTTTTCCGACCGACTGACGCTCGCGCCGCTCGAAACGCTCGCCCGTCACGCCTGGAGCGAAGAGGAGCGGCTCGATCTCTTCGCCGATCCCGAGCGCAGCGCCGACGCCATCGGCGCTTTCGCCGGCCCGCGCGAGGCGCGGGCCTATCGCGCGTTCCGCGCGCGCGCTGCGGGAATTTACGGAACGCTGCGCGACATTTTCATCCGCGCCTCGCGCCCCACGCCGGTCGGTCTCGTCGGCCGCGCCGGCCTTCGCGGGCTCGGCGATCTCGTTCGCATCTCGCCCTTTGCGACGATGTGGCGCGCGCTCGGCGAGCATTTCGAGGATGAGCGTCTGCGCCAGCTTTTCGGACGCTATGCGACCTATTGCGGTTCGTCGCCCTTTCTCGCGCCAGCGACGCTCATGCTCGTCGCCCATGTGGAGAGCGAAGGCGTCTGGCGCGTCGGCGGCGGCATGCATCGGCTGGCTGCGGCGCTCGCGGAACTCGCGCGCGAAAAGGGCGCCGTCATTCGTTATGGCTGCGCGGCGAAACGCATTGTCGTGGCGCGGGGCCGCGCCGCCGGCGTCGAGACCGAAGAGGGCGACTATTTCCCTGCAGACGCCGTCGTGATGAACGGGGATTTCGCAGCGCTCGGAGCGGGGCTCCTCGGTCCCGAGGCCGCGTCGGCCTGTCCCGCGCCGCCCGTCGCGCAGCGGTCGCTGTCGGCGATCACCTGGGCGATGCGGGCGAAAACGGACGGCTTTCCGCTCGCGCATCACAATATCTTCTTTTCATCGGACTACGCCGCCGAATTCGAGGACATCTTCGCGCGCAAGCGGCCGCCCCGCGCGCCGACCGTTTACGTCTGCGCGCAGGACCGAGGCGACGCCAGCGAGAGCGCTGCGCCGGATGCGGCCGAGCGCCTGCTGTGTCTCGTCAACGCGCCGCCTTCCGACGATCCCGGCGGCGCCGAACCTTCGGAGCTCCGATCATGCGAAGAGGCGACATTCCGGCTGCTCGAGAGATGCGGGCTCCTGATTCGGCGCGACAGCGCGACGACCGTCGTGACGACGCCGCGGGAGTTCGGCCGCCTCTTTCCGGCGACGGGAGGGGCGCTGTACGGACCGGCGTCTCACGGCTGGCGGGCGAGTTTCGCGCGTCCGGGGTCGCGCACGCGCTTGCCGGGCCTGTATCTAGCGGGCGGATCGACGCATCCGGGACCGGGCGTGCCGATGGCGGCGCTTTCGGGACGTCTCGCGGCGGCGAGCGTGACGGCGGACCTTCTTTCGACGCGCCGGTAGCGCCCGGCGGCTACGCCTGGTGGTATGTCGACGCGCTGAGCGACGACGGGCGCTGCGGGCTGACGGTCATCGCTTTCATCGGCAGCGTCTTCTCGCCCTATTACGCCTGGGCCGGCCGGCGCGATCCCGAAAATCATTGCGCCGTCAACGTCGCGCTCTACGGGCCGAACGGCCATCGCTGGGCGATGACCGAGCGCGGGCGCGGCGCGCTGACGCGGGACGCAATGCAGCTGGCGATCGGGCCGAGCGCCTTGCGCTGGGACGGCGCCGGGCTGACGATCGAGATCGACGAAATCTCGGCGCCCATTCCGCGCCGTCTGCGCGGCGTCGTGCGCGTCGAACCCACGGCGATCAACGCGCGCGCCTTCACGCTCGAAACGCAGGGCCGCCATCTCTGGCGTCCCATCGCGCCTCATGCGCGCGTCTCGCTCGATTTCGCATCGCCGGCGCTCAGCTGGCGCGGCGCCGGATATTTCGACATGAACGCCGGCGCCGAGGCGCTCGAAGACGGCTTTTCCTATTGGACATGGTCGCGGGCGAGCCGGAAGGACGGCGCCTCGACCATTCTCTACGACGCCGAGCGGCGCCGCGAGACGCCGCTTTCGCTCGCCTTGCGATTCGACCGCCATGGCGCATGTGAGGAATTCGAGGCGCCGCCTGTCGCGCAGCTTCCGCGCACGCTCTGGCGCGTCGCGCGGCGCACGCGCGGCGACGACGGTCGCGCGGAGGCGCTGCGCGGCTTCGAGGACACGCCTTTCTATTCGCGTTCGCTGATCGCCTCGACCTTGCAGGGCGAGCGGGTGGAGTCGGTGCACGAAAGCCTGTCTCTCGACCGCTTCGCCAATCCGGTCGTGCGCCTCATGCTGCCCTTCCGCATGCCGCGATGGTGATCAGTCGCCCTCGCGCTTGGCGCGTTCCTGTTCGAATTTCTTCTTTGCCTTCTCGGTCGCCCAAATCTGCCAGAGGCAGAAGCCGACGATGAGGCTGAAGGAGAAGACGAGTTCGACGACGCCGAAATAATCTTCGAGCATGGCGTCACTCGCCGAAACGTTCGGCGCGCTCGAGCCGCTCGAACATGTCGAGCACGCGCAGAACCTGCGCGCCGATGGCGCTGTATGTCGCGGCCGGACTTCGCGCCGGCGCGGGCGCGCGGGAGACCGCGTCGATGAGAAAGGCGGCCTGTTCGAGCGCAGGGGCCGCCGATCGCCGCGGCAAAAAGGGGGCGCCCGCGAGGGCGCGGGCGAGGAGCTGCGCCTTGCGCGGACCTGAAACGCGCGCGCGGTGGTTCACGCAATCGAGCGCGAATTTCCTGTCGAGGGCGCGGCCGATGTCGGCGTAGATCATCGCCGCGGCGAGGATCGCGGGACGGCAGGCGGGCGGCAGAGCCGCAATGCCGCTGCGCGCGCGCGCGTAAAGCGCGTCGGCCTCGCGCAGCAGCCGCGCCACGACCTGTTTCAGGGGCTCGTCCGGCGCGGGCTCGGCGAGAAATCTCCCAGGCTCGACGCCCGCCTCGCGCAGCCATCGCAGGGGCAGATAAATGCGGCCTGCGCGCGCATCCTCGCCGACGTCGCGCGCGATATTGGTGAGCTGCATGGCGATCCCGAGATCGCAGGCGCGCGCCAGCGCCTGCGGCGCGCGCACGCCCATCATCAGCGCCATCATGACGCCCACCGTTCCCGCGACGCGCGCCGCATAGGCGTAGAGATCCTCGATCGTTTCATATCGACGCCCTTCCGCGTCCCAGCCGAGTCCGTCGAGCAGCGCCTCCGGCACGGCGCGCGGGATGGCGAAGTCGCGAACCACATCCGCCATGGCGCGGTCGGCGGGAATCGGCAAGGGCCGCCCCTCATAGGCTCGCGCAAGCCTGTCGCGCAGCCGCGCGAGGGCGGGGAGCGAGCCGCCGTCGAGATCGACGGCGTCGTCGGAGAGACGGCAGAAGGCGTAAAGGCCGTAGGCGGGCCGCCGCGTCTTCGCGGGCAGGATCAGCGAGGCGGCGTGAAAGCTGCGCGACCCCTGACGTATCGCTTCGCGGCAGGCGGCGTGGTCGCTGTCGGTTGCAAAGCGCGTCTCAGGCGAAGACCGAGGCATGCGGAACCACCTTGTCGAGAATGCGCGCGGAGGAGAGAACGCCGGGAAGTCCCGCGCCCGGATGCGTGCCGGCGCCGACGATGAAGAGGTTGCGCACGTCTTCGCTGGCGTTGTGCGGCCGAAACCAGGCGCTTTGGGTCAGCACCGGCTCGAAGCTGAAGGCCGCTCCGCGAAAGGCGAGGAGCCGGCTTTCGAAATCCTGCGGCGTCGTCACGCGCGACGTCGCGATCTGCGACGACAGGCCGGGAAGAATCGACTGTTCCAGCGCCTCCGCGATCGCGGCGCGATAGGGCTCGGCGAGGCTCGCCCAGTCCTGCCCGCCTTCGAGATTGGGCACGGGAGATAGGACATAGAAGGCATCGCATCCCTCGGGCGCAAGCGACGGGTCGGTCGCCGTCGGACGATGCAGATACAGGCTGAAGTCGGCCGCGAGCCGCTTGCGCTGAAAAATATCCGCGATCAGCTCGCGATAGCGCGGACCCAGAAGAATGGTGTGATGCGCGACGTCCTCGTAGCGCCGCCGCACGCCGAAATACCAGAGGAAGAGGCCCATGGAATAATCGGCGCGTTCGATCTTGCGGTCGCTCCAGCGCCTGCGCGCGGCGGCGGGCAGAAGATGACGGTAGGTCCAGGCCGCATCCGCGTTGGAGACCACGACGTCGGCGCGGAGCGTCTCGCCGCTCGCGAGACGCGCGCCCCTGGCGGCGCCGTCTTCGACGATGATCGAGTCGACCTCGCTGTCGCAGCGGACCTCGCCGCCCTGTCCTTCGACGAGATCGACCAGGCACGCGACGAGCCGTCCCGTTCCGCCCATCGCGAAATGAACGCCGAAGCGCTGCTCGAGATGCGAGATGAGGCAATAGATCGCGGTCGCGCGAAACGGGCTGCCGCCGATAAGCAGCGGGTGGAAACTGAAGATGGTGCGCAGCCTCTCGTCGCGAAAGAACTGCGAGACGAGTCCGTAGACGCTGCGATAGCCCTGTAGGCGAATGAGGTCGCCCGCGATGCGCGCCATATCGAGCGGCGACGAAAAGGGAACGTCGCCCAGCCGTTCGAAGCCGATGCGGTAAATTTCCGTGCTCATGCGCATGAAGCGCTCATAGCCCTCGACGCCGTACTCGTCGAAACGCGCGATCTGCGCGCGCATCTTCGTCTGGTCAGCGCTGTAGTCGAAGCTCGTCCCATCGTGAAAGCGGATGCGATAGAACGGATCCATCGGCGCGAGTTCGACATCGTCGGACATTTTTCGTCCGCACAGCGCCCAAAGCTCCTCGAAGAGGAAAGGCGCGGTTACGATCGTAGGGCCGGCGTCGAACGTAAAGCCGTCCTGACGGTGGACATAGGCGCGCCCGCCAGGGGCGTCCAGCTTTTCGAGCACGGTGACCCGATAGCCGCGCGCCCCGAGCCGGACCGCCGCCGCGAGGCCGCCGAAACCAGAGCCGATCACAATCGCGCGGGGCTGCGCGGGCGACATCGACAAGGCCGATCGAGGGGCAAGTGTCAACATAGAATGACACTAGCAGTGTCAGCTATGATTGATCAAGGGAAAAGGCGCGGGGACGCCCGCATTTCGTCGGCGAGCCGCTCAACGATCTCGCAGACGCGGCCCGGCGCCTCTTCATGCGCGAGATGGCCGAGGCCCTCGATCTCCGCGAACGCCGCATCCGGCAAGCTCGCGGCGAGCCGCCGCGCAATCTGCGGCGCGACCGTCTTGTCGTTTGTCGCCGCGACGAGCGCGAGCGGCGTCGCGAGGCGCGGGAGATCGCGCTGAAGGGCGCGCAGATCCCAGTTCGCCATCATCCCCAGCGCCCCGCCGACATGGGCGGGATTCGCCAGAAGCCGCGCATAGAGATCGACGCCGCGCGCGTCGATCCGCGAACCTGTGCCGTCGAGCAGCCGGGCCGTGGCGGCGCGATCCGCCGACCGAGCGAAAAAATGCGGCGCGAGCGGGTTTAGGAAGAGGAGCTTCGCCATCGGCGGCAGAATATGGCCAGCGAGGCCCGTGAAAGGCGCCAGCGCGCCGTTGAGGCTGACGACGCGGCGCGGCGCGATGCGCCCGTCGAGGCGAAGGCGCGCGAGGATGGCGGCGCCGGCCGAATGTCCGACGGCAAGCTCGGGAGAGAAGCCCAGGGCGTCGAGCAGCGCGGCGAGCGCATGGGCCATGCCGGGCAGCGACAGGGTGGGGGGGCCTGCGCCGGCGGTGAAGCCGTGGCCTGGCAGGTCAGGCGCCAGCACGCGCCAGCGGCGCGCCAGGATCGGCGTGACGTCGCGCCAGGAATGGGTCGCGGCGCCGGTTCCGTGCAACAGGAGAAGCGGCGGGCCGTCGCCCATGATTTGCACATGCCAGCGCAGCCCGCCCGCCTCGATCATGCGGCTCGCGGCGCGGTTCGGCCAGTCGGCGCCGTCGCGTTCGAGCGTGAGGCGGCCGGTTTCGGCGAGCGGAAACATGGACGCCGCTAGGACGCCGGCGCGACGGCGCGAACGACGGCGGACAGACCGGCCGCGTTCACATGGGGCAGCTTGACGTAGCGCGCGTTCATCGCCTGCGCGAGCTTCAGCGTCGGCGGCTCGGCTCGCTCGCCGATCGCCGGCGCAGTGTCGATGGCGAGAGCGGCGACGCCGGCGGCGCGGGCCAACCGGCCGACCGCGAGCGCGTCTTCCAGCGCGGGGCCGCGGCCGGTCTGGCCGTCGCGGCGCACATTGGCGCGCCCGTCGGTCATCACGACGAGGAGCGGCGACTGGCCCTTGCGGGCGAGCGATTGCGCCAGCCCGAGCGCCGATTCGAGGCCTGCCGCGAGCGGCGTTCCGCCGCCGCCGGGCAAGCCCGCGAGCGCGCGTTTGGCGCGGGTCAGGGAGCGCGTCGGCGGCAAGGCGAGCTCGGCGCCCGCGCCGCGGAAGGCGACGAGCGCGACATTGTCGCGGCGCACATAGCAGTCGGCGAGCAGCAGTTCGATCGCGCCCTTCGCTTCCGCGAGCCTCTGCAAGGCGGCGGAGCCGGAGGCGTCGACGACGAAGATGGCGGTAGACTCGCGGCGCTCGCGATAGCGCCGGATTCGGAAATCCTCGGGCCGAACCAGCACGCGGCGGGGATCGTTCTCCCCCGCGGTCTTGCGGCGGAAACCCTGCCAGGGCGCTGCGGCGCGCAGCGTTTCGACAAGGCCGAGGCGTCCCTCGCGCAATTGCCCGCCGCGCGCGCCGAGCGGACGCCCGCGCTTGGCGGACGCCGCGCTGCTCCCGGACTTGCCGACGTGCGCCGATTTCGCGCGCGAGACGGTTCCCGCCTCGATCCGCGCGAGGAGATCTTTCGGGATCGCGGCCGCCGTCGCAGCGAGCACGATCTCTTCAAGAGACGGCGCCGGCGCGTCGTCGCGATCGTCGCGTCCTGCGCTCTCGGGGGGCGGCTCGTTCCCGGCGCCGTCCGGGGGCGTTTCCCCCGCCTCGGGCGGCGCGGGCGGCTCTTCTGCGGCGGGAAGCGCCGCGGCGCGCGGCGCGAGGACGTAACGCGCGGCCGCCGCCACGTCGTCGCCGTCGATCGCGTCGGCGCCGCGAAGCGCGCAAAGGGCGCGGGCGACTCGAAGCGCCAGAAGCGGCGCGCGCAGGGAGACGACGCCAAGTCGCGCGGCGACGGCCGCGAGGGTTTCGATCGCCTGCGATCCCGCGCGAACATGCGGCAGGCGCGCGCGGGCCTCCAAGACGTCGCGCCGCTTATGGACGGGCTGTTCGATCTCGCGATGGCCGACGCCCGCGAGATCGACATGGAAGGCGAGGCGGTCGAGCAGCGCTTCCGGCGGCCGCTCGTCGTCGCAACAGCCCTCGTCGAGCGCGACGACGCCGAAGCGCGCGGCGCGGCGCAGCGCAATCCCGTCGCGCTCCACGCAAATCTCGCCGAGGTCCATCGCGATGCCGACGCGCGCGGCGGCGGCGGGGTCGAGACGTTCCGCCATGGCGAGTTGCAGCACGCCGCCATGGGCCTGCGCCATCAGCCCCGTCTCGGCGACGGTCCGGCCGGCGCGCAGCGTTTCCGCGAGATCGAGACCGCCAAGCAGGCGGTCGTCGCCGACCCCCGCTGGGGCGCGGCGGATCGGCGCGCCGGGGGGAAGCAGATCGCGCAGCAGCGCCAGCCAGGCGTCGCGCGCGGGGCCGGGGCCGGCGCGCAGCGCCACGCCGGACTGTAGTGGATCAATCGCGAAGAGAGCCGCCGCGCGCGCGGCCCGCGCCCAGGCCGATTCCGTCCCGGCCGCCGCGCTCATGCGCCGAAAACCTCCCCGATCGCGCGTTCGACGCGCACGGCGGAGCCGGCGTCGTCGAGCGGGTTGCGGCGCAGCCGATGGCTCAGCGCGAAGGGCGCGACGCGACGGATATGGTCGTCGCGAACCGCGCTGTCGCCCTCGAAGCTCGCCAGCGCGCGGGCGGCGCGGATGAGCGTCAGCTCGCCGCGCAGGCCGTCCGTGCCGAGCGCGAGGCACAGGCGCGCCGCGGTCTCCACCGCCGCGTCGGGCAGTTCCACGCGCGCGAGGCCGTCGCGCGCCGAGACGATCTTGCGGCGCAGTTTTTGGTCCTCGGGGAGCCATGCCTCGACGAAACCGCCCGGATCGCGCTCGAAGGCGTCGCGGCGGCGGATCACCTCGACGCGCGTTGCGATATCCGTCGGCGTCTTTACGTCGACGGCGAGGCCGAAGCGGTCCAGCAATTGCGGGCGCAATTCCCCTTCCTCGGGATTGCCGCTGCCGATGAGGACGAAGCGCGCGGGATGGCGCACGCTGAGCCCCTCCCGCTCGACAACATTCTCTCCGGATGCGGCGACGTCGAGCAGAAGATCGACGAGATGGTCCTCGAGCAGATTGACTTCGTCGATGTAGAGAAAACCGCGGTTCGCCCTAGCCAGAAGGCCCGGCTCGAACGCCTTTTCGCCGCGCGAGAGCGCAACTTCGAGATTGAGCGCGCCGACGACGCGATCCTCCGTCGCGCCGAGCGGCAAATCGACGACGGGAACCGGGCGCAACGCCGTTTTCGGCGTGGAGGTCAGCGGCCCCTCTCGGCAGGCGTCGCAGACGCCCTTGGCGGCGGCGGGATCGCAATTGTAGGGGCAGCCGACGACGACCCGCATCCGCGGCAGGAGCGCCCCAAGGGCGCGCACGGCGGTCGACTTGCCCGTGCCGCGGTCGCCGAACGCCAGAACGCCGCCGACGGAGGCGTCCACTGCGCAAATGAGCACGGCGAGCTTCATGTCGTCCTGGCCGACGATGGCCGAGAACGGAAAGACCGGCGGCCGTTCGGGCTCCGCGAGCGCCGCAGGCAGGGGAGAGGCGGCGGAGGCCCGGCGCTGGTGCGATGCGGATTCCTGTGCCGGCTTGCTGAGCTGGAGCGACGCCATCAGCGCTTCCCTCGCGTGTGACTGTAAATCTCATTTTACAGCTGAAATGCGCCATGCGCAAGAAAACCGTCAATCTAAATTGTCAAAAAAATACGCCGCCGCCGCCGCCCGGCTCCGCCCGACAGGCGCGGCCGCCCGCTCTCCGCCCCGCTCTGTAAAAGCATTCGAAAAGCATTCAGCCTCGCTCCGAAGATTCTGATCCCGAAGCTGCGCTGTAATTTTGTGGTTCCATTGGTTGTCAAATCTCCTTGTCAATTTCGTTTTTCAGGCGCACATTTCTCGGCTTGTGCGCGCGCTGCTTAAGTCCTATCTCCTGTCGAGGCCTGAAAACGCGCGAGAGAGGGGCGTCTGGAGCAAAATGAGCGAACAGCCCCTGGCTCGGCCGGACATCACGCTGACGCTGGATCGCGACGGCGTCATCCGGTCGGCCGTGCCGTCGGAGGCTCTTTCCGGCGAGCGCGTGGACGCCTGGCGCGGACGTCCTTGGGCGGAGACGCTCGATCCGGCGCTCAGCCGCGAGGTTTTGCAAATTGCGCAGGACGGGTGGAGCGGCGGCGCCTCCTGTTTTCAGATCAAGCAGCGATTCCCGAGCGGCCGCGAACTGCTCATGGAATATACGACCGTAAGTCTCGGCGAAGGCGCCGGCTTCGTCGCGGTCGGGCGCAATCTGCAAGCAATCGCCGATCTGCAGTCGCGCCTCATGGCCGCGCAGCAGGCGCAGGAACGGGACTACTGGAAGATCCGCGAAATCGAGACCCGCTACCGCATGCTGCTCGACGCGTCGAGCGACGCGGTGGCGCTCGTGCGTGTGAACGACCTGCGCGTCGTCGAAGCCAATCAGGCGGCGAGCAAGCATCTGAGGCTTTTCCCGAACGCCCAATTCTGTCCTGCGATGGGCGACCGCGACCGGCGGGCCCTGAACGCGATGCTCGATCGCGTGCGCGAACAGGGCCGCGCGCCGGGCATCGCGCTCCACCTCTTGGGCTCGCGGGCCCAATGGAGCCTTCGCGCTTCGCTCGTCAACGACAAGGGCGGGGCGTTTTTCCTGTTCCATATGGCGCCGATGATCGGCGGCCAGCTCCGCGCGCAAACGGACGATCCTTTCTCCATCCAGGATCTGCTGATGCGCCTTCCCGACGGTTTCTTGATCGTCGATCGGGAAGGCGTCGTCCGGCTTGCGAACCACACTTTTCTGGACCTCGCGCAAATCGGCGCCGAGAACGCCATCATCGGCCAGAAGGCGCAGCGCTGGCTGTCGCGGCCCGGCGCCGACATGTCGGTGATTCTCAACCTGGTGCGCACGCATGGCTTCGTTCGCCGCCTGTCGACGACGCTCGAGGGCGAACTCGGCTCGAGCGCCGACGTCGAAGTTTCGGCCGTCGGCAATCAGGAGGACCAGCCCGACTTCATCGGCCTGCTCGCCCGCGACGTGACCATGCGCTGGAGCGCGGCGGAGACGAAGGGCGCCGAACGCGCGGTCGAGGAAATCGCCGCAGCCTGGCCGGACAATTTGTCACTGGAGCAGATCGTGCGCGCGACGACCGAAGCTATCGAGCGAAAGACCATCGCGAGCGCGCTGGCGCGCTTCCACGGCAATCGCACCGCTGCGGCGAAACATCTCGGTCTGAGCCGGCAGAGCCTTCACGCCAAATTGAACAAATACGATCTATAACAGGCATAAAAGGAAAATCGTCGACAGGGACGGTTGCGGCAGGGGAGATCGTCGTGGCGGAGCAAATTTCGTCTCCCGCCTTCGGGACGGCGGATCTGTCCAATTGCGAGCGGGAGCAGATCCATCTCGCCGGCTCCATCCAGCCCCACGGGGCGCTTCTTCTGGTCCGTGAAACGGACGGCGTCATCGTTCAGATCAGCGAAAACGCGCCGGCTTTCCTCGGCGTTTCCGGTGCGCTGATCGGACGGCGTCTCGCCGATCTCGGCGGCGATCTCTGGCCGCGCGTCGAGCCGCATCTCGCCGACGACGCGGACGCCATTCCCGTCATGGTGCGGTGCCGAATCGGAGCGTGCGACGAACCGTTCAACGCGCTCCTGCACCATCCGCGCGGCGGCGGTCTCGTCGTCGAGATCGAGCGCGCCGGGCCGCTCGTCGATCTTTCCCGCGACCTCAAAGGCGCGATCGAGACGATCGTCTCCGCGTCGACGTTGCAGACGCTGTGCGACGAGAGCGCCCGCATCTTCCGCGAATTGACGGGCTACGACCGCGTGATGGTCTATCGCTTCGACGAGGCGGGCCACGGCGAAGTCTTTTCCGAAACGAAGCGGCCGGAGCTCGAGGCCTTTCTCGGCAATCGCTATCCCGCTTCCGACATTCCGCAGATCGCCCGCAGACTCTACGAGCGCAACCGCGTGCGTCTCCTCGCCGACATCGCCTTCACTCCCGCGCCGCTCACGCCGAAACTCTCTCCCCTCACCGGCGAGGATCTCGACATGTCGCTGTGCTTCCTGCGCAGCTCGTCGCCGATCCATGTTCAATATCTCAAGAACATGGGCGTCGCCGCGACGCTCGTCGTGTCCTTGATGGTCGGCGGACGGCTCTGGGGCCTCGTATCGTGCCATCATTATGCGCCGCGTCTTCTGCATTTCGAAATGCGCGCGGCCTGCGAGCTTCTCGCAGAGGCGATCGGCACGCGCATCGCGGCGCTCGAAAGTTTCGTGCAGGGGCAGGGCGAACTCTCCGTGCGCCGGCTGGAGCAGCGGATGGTCGAGTCGATCGCGCGCGAGGGAGACTGGCGCGGCGCGCTCTTCGACAGCGCCCGCTCGCTTCTTTTGCCGGTCAACGCCACTGGCGCGGCGTTGCTGCATGAGGGCCAGATCCTGACGATCGGCGACGCGCCGGGCACCGCGCAAATTCGCGCGATCGGCCAATGGATCGCGCGAAAGCCGCGCGAAACCGTTTTCCACACCGCGTCTCTGGGACTTGATGAGCCCACATTCGCGCCGCTCGCGGGCGTCGCGAGCGGCGTTCTCGCTGCGCGCGTATCCGGCGAGGCCGACGAGATGTTGATCTGGTTTCGCAACGAGCGCGTGCGAACGGTCACCTGGGGCGGCAATCCCTTCAAGCCGCCGTCGCCGGGCGACGATCCGTCCGAGCTGTCTCCCCGGCGCTCGTTCGCGCAATGGCATCAGGTGGTCGAAGGCACGTCGGACCCCTGGACAGCCGCAGATCTCGCGGCCGCGCGCATGATCGGCGCTATCGTCTCCGACGTCATTTTCCAGTTCCGAACCGTGCGCATTCTGATCGCGCAGGATCAGCTCGAACAAATGTCGAGGCAGGTCAGGCGTTCCGGGCAGCAAGTCGTCATCGCCAATGCCGAGGGCCGCGTCATCGAGACCAATGCGGCGTTCGACGCGCTTCTCGCCAACGGCGGCGCTGGCTTGAAACATCTCGACGAATTGGCCTGTTTCTTTCTTGACCATGACGACGTCGCGAAAAAGCTGCGCGGCTTACAGGAGAACCGGCAGGCCTGGCGCGGCGAGGCGCAGTTCAGAAGCGCGGCCGGCGACGTGAAGCCGCTTCTGGTGCGCGCGGAGCCCGTCGTCTCGCCGCCGTCGCGCATCCTCGGCTATGTCCTCGTCTTCGCCGATCTGACCGAGAAAAAGGAGGCCGAAGCGGCGCGGCGCCGGTTCCAGGACAGCATTCTCCAGAGTCACCGGAAGCTGATGGGGCGCATCAATTCACGGGCCGATCTGAGCTACGAAAACATCATGTCGAGCATTATTGAGAACGCGCAACTCGCCGCGCTGGAGATCGCCGACGGGCCGGATACGGCCCGCATGCCGGAAATGCTGGAAAGCGTGAAAACATCCGTGTGGCGCGCCGCGGAAGTGCTGGAGCAGATTTCGTCCGACGCGAACGATGCGGCGCCGAAGAAATGAATACCGCGAAGAGGCTGCGCGATCGGTTGCGAGAAGCGACGCAGGCGGCGCATGAACGGCTGCATCGCCACGCGGGATTCGCCGCCGCAGCGCGAGGCGACATCACGCGCGACGATTACCGTCTCCTGCTCGCGCGCCTGTACGGTTTTCATCATCCTTTCGAATGCGCGACGGCCGCGCGCGCCGCCGATTTCAGCCTCGACCTCGCGGAAAGGCGGCGCGCGCCGCTGCTGGTCCAGGATCTCGCTTCATTGGGCGTTGACGCGATCACAGTCGAACGCTTGCCGTTGTGCGGCGAGGAGTTCGGCTGGACAGACGCCGCCGCGTTGCTCGGCGCGCTTTATGTGACGGAAGGCTCCACGCTCGGCGGCGTCTTGATTGCGCGCGCGCTGGCGCGCGTCGCGACGGACGCGCGCCGATTTTATCTCGGCCATGGCGAACGGAATGGGGAGATGTGGCGCAATTTCGTCGCGCGGCTCGAAGCGATCGAAGACGACGCTGGACAGGCGGCTGCGATCGCCTCCGCGCAAAGGACGTTCCTGGCTTTCGAAAACTGGATGAACGGCTGGAAAAGCCTGCGTCGAGACGACGGTGCGGGCGCGACGCCGTGCGTTTAAGATATCGCTTCCTGCACAGCCTGTCTCATCAGCAGGCGTTTGGCGAGCGCCACCGCCGTCGGAGCGTCCGCCGCGGAGGCGTCGGCGCCGACCTGAATCGCGAGCTCCGGATGCGCATTGAACAGGGGTCCGCCGACCATCACGCCGACAACCGCATTCGCGGAAGCGCGGCGCACCGTGCGGATCATGCTGGCGAGGGATTCGAGACCCGACTCGGCGCTCAGGGTGACGCCGACCACGCCGATCCACTCACGCGAAACCAGCCGGGCGGACTGGCTGGAAGAAACATTCTTTTCCACAGTGACGTCCCAGCCGCCGTTGTCCATGAAGCGGGCGACCATGTCGATGCCGAAAACATGGCTTTCGCCGCGCGGCGCGATCAGCAGCGCGCGGTGGCGAATGTCGATCAGGCGCACATCCCGCGCCCCGCCGAAAATCGTGAGTATTTCCTGCAGCCTCGCGACGCCGAGCGTGACGTCTACGAAATCGCAGCGGTCTTCTTCCCACAACTGGCCGAGATAGCGCGCGGTCGGCGCCAGAAGATGCACGAAGAGCGCGTCGATCGAATGGCCGCGTGCGCGCATCTCGCCGAAGTAAGAGGTGGCCGCCGAGGCGTCGGCGCCCATGGCGAGGCCGCAGAACTCACAAATCTCCGCATCGCCCACAGCGGGAATCGGATCGACCTGCCCGGGCTCGTGATGAATGAGCATCAGACGCGGAACGATTTCGGAGGTTATGACCTCGGACAAACTCTGGCGCCGTGCGGCGCGATTTGACTTGGCGGATAAAAATTTCCCAATTCCCGGATGACCGTGCTGATCGCAGCCGCCGCCCATCGCGCTTTGGCTGGACAGTTCGCTCTTGTAGACCATGGTGGCCTCCCCGAGGTCTCGCACGCTCCCCGACGGATCTTAAAGGCGTTGGAGACGCGGCGCGAAATGAAGCTTTTGAAAATTCCTCGACCAATGGCCCGCCGCGACCGTTGCCCCTGGAATTAACGCGCGCCTCGTTGCGCCGGAAAACCGCCTTCGTCCTTCCGGAGAGTTTGGAGCAATTCAAAATTTTTTGATGTCGCCGTTTTTCGGCTTGGAGCAGCGATTATTCCGCTCATCCTCATTGAAACTCACAATCAGAGAATAGTAAAGAGCGATTGACGCTTTGGCGAAATGTAAAGGTTCATTGTCAGTGGGGAGACGGTATTCGCAGGCGCCCTCGATCGACGCGCGCCGCGAACGCCGTTTGAACGATCGTCAGCCGCAATGGAGATCAGATGAACGGGCGTATGGTTTTCATTGCGTTTTTCGCAATCTGCGCGATCGGCGCGAGCCTTTTGGCGCTATCGCGCGCGGAGGACGGCGTTTTGATCCGCTCCGCTCGCATCGGCGCTACGCCGGCCACGGTTTTTGGGCCGGACAGCGGCGGCGCGAGTCCCGTGGTCGTCGTCGCGCATGGCTTCGCCGGTTCGCAGCAGCTCATGCAACCGATCGCCCTTGCGCTCGCCCGCAGCGGTTATGTCGTCGTGACTTTCGACTTCGCGGGTCACGGCCGCAACGCCGCGCCGCTGCCCGGCGGCGTCGCCGATCTGGAGAAAAGCACGCGCGCGCTCGTCGCCGAGATCGGCGAAGCGGCGCGTTTCGCCCGCGCGCTGCCGGAGGCCGGGAAGGGTTTTGCGCTCGTCGGCCATTCGATGGCGTCCGATCTCGTCATTCGCTACGCGATGGAGAATCCGGGCGTCGACGCGGTGGCGGCGCTTTCCGTGTTCGGGCAAGGCGTGACGTCGGACAATCCCCGGAATCTGCTCGTGATCGACGGCGCATGGGAGTCGCCGCGACTGATCGACGCGGGGCGGCGGATCGTCTCCTCGGCGGCGGGCGGAGAAGCGCAGGAGCGCGTCACCTATGGAGATTTCGAAAAGGGAACCGCGCGGCGTTTCGCGCTTGCGCGCGGCGCGGAACATATCGGCGTGCTCTATGCGAGAGATACGCTCGTCGAAACCCGCGATTGGCTGAACGGCGTTTTTCACCGCAGCGGCGGCGACGAACGCATTTACGCGCGCGGGAGGTGGCTGGCGCTGCTCTTCTCCGGGCTCGTCGCCCTGGCCTGGCCCGCGTCGAAGCTCCTGCCGGTCCCTTCCGCGCGGCCGCTCGGGCTGGGGCTGCCCTGGCCGCAATTATGGAAAATCTCTCTCGCCCCGGCGCTGCTCACGCCCCTGCTGTTGTGGAAAGCGCCAACGGATTTTCTGCCTATTCTGCTCGGCGATTATCTCGTGGTTCATTTCGCCGTCTATGGATTGCTGATCCTCGCCGGGCTCTGGCGGCAACCCGGAACATCGTTTCCGTTGCGGGAACTGCTGCGCGGTCTCGGACGAGTCGCATTTCCTGCCGCCTGCGTTACGGCGTTTTTCCTTTTCGCCATGGGGTGGCCGATCGACGCTTTCGTGACGTCCTTCGCGCCGGTCGGCGCGAGATGGGCGATCATCCCGATCATGTTTGCGAGCGTCGCGGCCTATCTTGTGGCGGAAGAATGGATGCTGCGCGGCGCGGCGCCGGCGCGGGGAGGTTACGCCTTCAGCAAGTTCTGCTTCGTCCTCTCTCTGGCGATCGCGATCGCGCTCAATCCGAGACGCCTGTTCTTCCTCGCCATCATCGCCATCGTCATCATTCTGCTGTTCGTGATCTTCGGCCTCGTCAATCGCTGGGTCTATGCGCGCACGAACGACCCGCGCGTCGGCGCGCTCGGCGCCGCGTTCGCGCTCGCCTATGCGATCGCCGTCACCTTTCCGGTCGTCGGGCCGTAGCTTCGCGCTCGGATGCGGCGTCCCAGCGCAAGGCGAGATCGAGGATATGCGCGAAGAGGGCGGCGGCGAGGCTTGTCGCCATCCACATCCATGACGCGCCGGCGAGCGCGCCGCGCGACGCCAGCAGCAGAAAGGCGCCTGCGAGCAGATTGGCGATGAAGGAGGCCGGCGCCGGCCCGCGGCCTGTCGCGGCGCGAAGGCCGAGAACGGCGCAGGCCTCGAGCGCCACAAGCACGAGAATGACGTCGACGACGCGGCCGTCTGAAAAAAGCGATTCCATCACGGCGCCTTCGCAAATAAAGGATGTGTGACGAAGGGCTTGTTGATCTGAACGATGGTCCAGTTCAGACAGCCCGCGAAGGTCACCCAGGCGAGATATGGCGCCATCAGCGCGCCCGCGAGGGTGGAGACCGATCCGATGTGTAGAAGCAGAGCGAGGATCGAGACCCAGAAGGGCAGGAGCTCGACGGAGGCCCAGTCGGACCGCCGCAGTTTGAAGAAGATCGGGCTCCAGGCGATGTTGAGAAGACCGTCGATCGCGAACAGGATGAGCGGCCAGTTGCGCGCGGCCTCATTCGGCGCCTTACCCTGTTGCTGTGTGTTTCGGGATTGGCCAATCTCGTAGCGCGCAGGTGGTGCGGCTATGGCTATCATTCCGGCTGTCCTCGATGGCTCCGGCTGCTGGGCCGGCCGCGCCGCCACGCCCGTTCGACCGCTGATTACGCGATGCCCTCGATGGCTATGTAAGGCGATGCCAGCGAGGCGGGCCGCGCGTGAGACGCCAGCTCTAGCGGAGGGGGCATGCGACACTTTGCGGGAATCGATATCGCCAAGGAGATTCATTTGCTCTGTATGATCGACGAGAACGCAAAGGTTCTCATAGACCGAGCGCTGGTCAACGCCCAGGAAGACATCGACGCCGCCGTTGCGGAGCTGCGCAGTTTCAAGATCGGCCTCGATGTTTTGGGCTCGGTCGCAGCCTTCCTCGAAGCGGCTTTGATCACCGAAGGCTTCAAGGTCGTCCATATGCCCGGCATCGCGGTCAATCGCGCGCGCGCGGGTTTCGCCAGCGGCGAGACCAAGTCCGATCCCAGGGACGCCCGCGTGATCGCGGAGCAGACCCGCACGCGCCAGGCCCTGCGGATCGTCGCCTTTGACGACGAAGACACGATCGCCATTCGCGTGCTGGTCGGACGCCGCCGCGACCTCACCCAGGATCAGACCAGACGCATATCCCGGCTGCGCCGTCTTATCGGCGCCATCCATCCGGGGCTTGAGAAAGCGTTGGACTTCAACGATCTCGGCCCGTTGCAGCGTCTCACCGGCTTCGTCACGCCGACGAAGATCCGCGGCGCCGGCGCCGATGGGTTGCTCACCCATCTCGAGGCGCGTTCGGGCCTGCGCAAGCGCGCCGCTCTGGCCGAAATCGCTCCCAAATGCGCCTTCGCCCAGCACACTGTCGTCCCTGGCGAGAAGGCGATGGCCGAGATGGCGCGCGAGCTGGCCGGCGGGGCCATCGCCGTCAAGGAGCGTCTGGCCCGGCTTGATCGTCAATTGGAGGAACCGCTCGACCGCCACCCTGATGCGGCCCTCATCCGAAGCCTGCCCGGAATGGGGGGCATCCTCACGGCCGAGTTCATCGCCGCGGCGGGCAACACCGCGCAATTCAAGTCCGCCGACGCCATGGCGGCCGCTGCGGGTCTCGCCCCCGTCCTCCGTCAGTGCGGAAAGAGCCGCGCACGGCGCCGCACCTTTGGCGGCGACGAAGACCTCACGCGCGTCTTCTATCAAGGCGCCTTCTGCGCCTGCTCGACCAAAGACCCAATCTCCAAGGCCTTCGACGACCGTAAACGCCGCGAGGGAAAACATCACACGCAAGCCCTCGTCGCGCTCGCCCGCAGACGCGTCGCCGTTCTCTCGACCATGCTCAAAAACAGGTCCAAGTTCAATCCGCAACGCGCTATCGCGGCTTGACTTCCGCATTACTCAGCAGCCTGCTTCATCTCGGGATAGGCGCAATGCGCCGGCGCCGTCGATTGCGGGCGCCGCAGCGGAATGACCTTCGACTCCGTGAAGGGCAACTCCAGATAGCTCCACACATCGACGACCGCCTCGACGAGGGCGGCGACATGCTCTTCGGCGTGACGCGGCGTCGGGGTGATGCGCAGCCGCTCCGTTCCCAGCGCCACCGTCGGATAATTGATCGGCTGGATATAGATGCCGTGTCGGCGCAACAGCAGATCGCTCGCCGCCTTGCAGCGCCTGGCGTCGCCGACCATCAATGGCACGATGTGCGAATTGTTCTCGAGGATCGGGAGGCCCGCCGCGCGCAGCGCGTGCTTCACCAACGCGGCCATGTGTTGATGACGCTCTCTCTCCGTCTGCGATTCCTTGAGGTGACGCACCGCCGCGCAGGCGCTCGCGGCGACCATCGGCGGCAGGGTCGTCGTGAAAATGAACGACGGCGCATAGCTGCGCACGGCGTCGACGATGGCGGCGCTCGCCGCAATGTAGCCGCCCAGCACGCCGAAGCCCTTGGCGAGCGTGCCTTCGATCACGTCGATCCGTCCATTGACGCCATCGCGTTCGCTAATGCCGCCGCCCCGCGCGCCATACATGCCCACGGCGTGGACCTCGTCGACATAAGTCAGCGCATTGTATTTTTCCGCGAGCGCCACGATCTGCGCGACCGGCGCAATATCGCCGTCCATCGAATAGAGGCTTTCAAACACAATGAGCTTGGCGCGATCTGGGCCGGCGGCCCTCAATAGTTCTTCGAGATGCGCGACGTCGTTGTGGCGCCAGACCTGCTTTTCGCAGCCGGAACGGCGGATTCCTTCGATCATCGAATTGTGATTGAGCGCATCCGACAGAATCAGACAATCGGGCAGGAGCGACGCGATCGTCGAAATGCTGGCGAGATTCGAGATCCATCCGGAGGTGAAAGCGAGCGCCGCCTGCTTTCCGTGAAGTTCGGCGAGTTCGGCTTCGAGCGTCACGATGGGATGATGCGTCCCTGAAATGTTTCGAGTGCCTCCAGCGCCCGCGCCGTGCCGCTCCGCGGCGTGAATGGCCGCGTCCAGCACTTTCCTGTGTCCGCCCATCCCGAGATAGTCGTTCGAGCACCAGATGGTGACTTCGCGGGGGGCGCCGTCGTCGGGGCGCCACAGCGCGTTGGGAAATTGGGTAGCGTCGCGTTCGAGATTGGCGAAGATTCGATAGCGGTTCTCGGATTTCAACCGCGCGATCGCGTCCTCGAAGCAGTTCTCGTAATTCATGCCCACGGCGCTCATGGCGAACTCTCCCAATGCGATCTCTATTTTTCCGACGGACGAATCCGCCACTCAACGCGCCCTTTCGACGCGGCGACGCTTAAACTCTGCTTGCAAGCCCCTGCCCGCGCAGGGCGCAGGCGCATTCTTTGTCTTGCGCGACGCCATCGACGGAGCCGTCGTCGGCGCAAGCCTCATTCTCGCCATTCGCCATGCTCCATCGCCACAGCGCGTTGGCGCTGATCGGCGCGACGAGAAACCAGTGCTCCGCGACCGCGAGCGTCATCAAAGTCGCAAGAATCGTAAAGCCGACGGCTTCGAAGGTCGCCGCCTCCGCCGACAGCGCCCGCTGCGCGAGATAAGCCGTGAACAAGGTTGAGACGGTTACCGACAGCGGGAAGAACAGGTTCATCGGCCGGCGCGTCATAAACGTCGTCAAATAGCGCATGTGTTCCGGCAGCAATTCGTCACTCAGATTCGGAACGCCAAAAAAGAGATTGAGCTTTGCGCTGCTATGCATCCACCATAGCGCGAGGAAGGTCCAGACGCCGACCTGATTAGGCTGCCCCGCCGTCAGAGCGACGGCCGCGATGGCGAACCCGACGATTGTGAGTTCGTGATAGAGGCTCGTGCGCACAGCTTCGACGAAGCGCCGCCAGCCCCTCAACTCGGGTTCGCAGGCTGTCTTGCGAGGTCCGGTGATGTGGCCTGTGTAGTAGCTGACGATCTGCCACCCCCACAGCCCCAGTCCACAGGCGAAGGCTTCATAGGCCGCCGCCTCGGACGTGTCGCCGCTCGACGCGACGAGACCGCGCGCCGAGAAGGCCAGGACCACCGTCGCCGCGATCATGCTCAACGGAAAGGTCCGGCGATTCAAATTGTCGAGATAGAGGAGCACGCCGGTGCTGGCCCACCAGAGAAAGATCGTCGCGAAGATCGGCAACAGGCAGGCCATCGGCGTCTCTCCTCACCAAACGGGGGCCAGGCGGATTTCCGCGGGAAGCGCATTGGGCTTGCTCGGCAGGAAATACAGCCGTGCAAACGTCAGCGCCGCCTCGACGGAGCAGCGCGCCTTGGTCAGCCAACCCATGACGCCGCCTCTGGCCTCCGCATCGGCGCTCGCTTGCGCGATCACGAATAGGCGATCCAGGCCCTCCCAGAATTTTGGATTGTCGAGATCGAGCGTGATCGGAAAAACCTGACGCGTAATCTCCGAACAGAGATTGAGAACCTTCCGGTCATATTCCGTCGGTTCGACGCCGATCGCCTCATGGAAGGCGGGACGGAAGTGATCGCGCACATACATGGTCGCAAAGACGGCGAGCAGGAAGAACTTGATCCAATAGACATTAATCCCCGACAGGAGTTTCGGATTCGCGCGCATGAGGAGCGCGAAGGCTTCGCCGTGACGGAATTCGTCGTTGCACCACTTTTCGAACCACTTGAAGATCGGGTGGAAGCGGCGCTCCGGGCGCCGTTCGAGTTCCCGAAAGATGGTGATGTAACGCGCGTAGCCGATCTTCTCCGAAAGATAGGTCGCGTAGAAAATGAACTTCGGCTTGAAGAAAGTGTACTTCTTGACGCGCGTCAGAAATCCGAGATCGACGCCGATGCCGAAATCCTTCAGCGTGTCGTTGATGAAGCCCGCATGGCGCGCCTCGTCGCGGCTCATATAGGCGAAGAGATCCCTCATATCCTTGTTCTTCGCGCGCTTCTTCATTTCAGCGTAGAGCACGCAGCCGGAGAATTCGGCGGTGATCGAGCTGATGAGAAAGTCCCGGAATTCCTTGTCGAGTTCGGGCGTAAGCGTGAACTCCTGGTCGAATTCCGGCGTGCGCTGGAAATGCTTCTGATTTGGGTCGGACCGCATCTCGTCCATCAGGGCGTCCCATTGCGCCCGTACGGCGGAAACGTCGGTCTTGTCCAGTTCGTCGAAATCCGTCGTGTAGAAACGCGGGCTGAGCATAGTGTTTTCGAGAGCGGCGTTGGTCGCTTCGATCGACGCGCCGTGGCGAATAGGGGCGTTCATAGCTTTCTCCTTGGCGAGAAGCTGACGTCATAAAGTTCGAGAATCTCGAAATTGGCGAGAAAGCGCGTCCACAATCGTTCGAGCAGACCAGCCCGCACGATCGTCGCAACGCGCGCGATGGTCATGTGGTCCCCGAAGGTCACATGGCTCGGCGCCCCGTGAACCAGAACACGGTCGCCCGGCTGGATTGCGATCCCGCTCTCAATTTCCACATGCGCATGGAGACTGTCGGCGGAATGTTCGATCTCGATCGTGCAGGGCGCCGTGAAAGTTTGCCGGAAAAAATTCATGGCGTGGCCCTCTCCGCGGCGAAGAACTGCGCGAAGGCCTGCGCCTGCGCGGGTCCGAAGGCGTCGAGACTCACGCGCCGGCCCGTCGCGGCGTCATCGAGCGAGATGGTGCCGTCGCTCCAGCGCGTCAGCGTAAAGGGGGTCGCGGCGTCGAACCCCGAGCGACGCCGCTCACGCGCGAGTCCGCGAAGCGTCGACCGGATGAAGCCATTTGTTCCCGGTTCGACGGAAAAGATGACGCGGCCATCCGCGGCGTCGCGCACCGCGACGGCGCCGTCGGGCTGATCTTCGAAGCGCAGCGAGAGCGTCTGCACCGCGCTTTGCGCGGGCATGTGAAGCGTGCCGACGCCGCTCATGCGCGCGAAGCCAGACGCCGCGAGCGCAAAGAGCACAAGGACGGCGGCCCCCACGAGAACGCCCTTCGGAACGCCGCCCCCATGTTGGCCTGTTTGAATCGAGGACTGACTCATCTCGCTTTTCCTCCCCGACTAGGCGGCTGCGGCCGCTCGTTCCGAAACCAGCGCGAGCGCGTTTTCCTCGTCCGCGACGACAGACCCTTCATTCGCCGAGGCGATCAGGGCGCGGCTCAGGATTTCGGCGACCGCTTTCGCATTGGGCACGCACCGCATCGCCGGCTCCGGCTCGGCGAAACGGAAGGGACGCGCATGCGGCCAAAGATGCAGATAGGCGATCCGCTGCCCCGCGCCCAAGGCGAGGGGAATGTCCCCGGAGCCGTCGGCGTGTAACGCGAGATGCGCCGCGGCGATCTGCGTAAAGGGCAGATTGAAGAACACCTGGAGCGCAATGCCGATTTTCAGCACCACGCGCCGGGAGGTGACGACATAGAGCGTCGTGCGTGCGGAAGCCCAGGCGAGAAGCCCGAGCAGGAAGGCCGCTGCGGCGCCGAGCGCGAGCGTTCTGGCGGCCGCCAGCGCGCCGTCCGCCGTTCCGGACTCCGACGTGACGGAGATGAAATGCCAGGCGGCTGCGACAGCAAAGTATGCGACCACGATGTCGACGCGGAAGGCGCGGCGCGCGAGGCTTTTCCACTCCGGCTGGCCGACCCAGAGAACGCGCTCGCCTGCCGGAATGTCCTGCGGCAGGAGCTTTTCGAGATCGATCGCTCTCATAGCAGCGGCTCCGCGCGGGCGGGCGTCGCGTAAAGCGTGCCGGCGCCGAAAAAGGCCATGATCCTCTCTTCTTCGAGCAGCGTGACGCTGTCGGCGTTGCGCGTCGCGGGCGCACGGGCGATCTGCTCGCCGAGGACGGCTTCGACTTCGACCTTCGTGCGATCGAGATCAAGTCGCGCAAATCCGACGGGCAACAGCACGCTCTTGCCGCCGACGTCCACTTCGTAGAAGCGGACCATGCTCTCGGCGCGGTCGATCCACAGATCCTTCACAACTCCGCCCTTTTCGCCGTCGGCGCCGACGACCGGGAGTCCGATGGGGTCGCCGTCCTCGACCGGCACGAAGAAGTTCGTGGCGACGCGCAGGGGCACGATGAGGTCGCGTCCGTCGTGGGTCTTCTCAGGAACGTCGGCGCGCATGGCGTAAGATCCCGGCCCGACCCCGGCGAGCAACGGATCGCCCGTGGGCTCCAGCGGCGCGCCGGGCCAGGGCGCGACCTTTTCCGCGTTGAGAGGCCGCGAGTCATGCTCAAAATTCGGCGCGAGCGCCGACGCGCCGTGAGCGCGCAGGAACGTCTTCGGTTCGGGAATGAGCAGGAAGCCCCGATCGCCGACCTGGCCCGTCGCGTCGGATTCGAGCGGATAGCCCTCGCGGCGGTCCTCGCGGCGCAGATAGAAGATCAATCCCGCGAAGAAGATGAAGAAGGCATAGAGAACGACCTGCGCGACATCGATGTTGCTGGTGATGGCTCCGCGTATCATTGCATGACTCCGGAATTGAGGTCGGGCGTGGAAACGAGATCGAAGGGCGCCGCTTCCTCCCGGGATCGCGCGGCGGCGAAGCGCACGAGCGGGCCGATCGCGACGAGCGTCACGAACAGAAGCAGGATTTCGAGGGTGTAGACAATCGAATAGCCGACGACGGGATCGCGCAACGTTTGGCCAAGCGCGCCCTGTTCGGCGAGCGCGGCGCCGACGTCGTGGATCACGCCGCTCGCCGCAATGGCGAGGCCAGCCGCAGTCGCCTGCGCCGCGCCCCAGGCGCCGAGCGCGAGGCCGCGATCCTCCGGCCGCGCGGTCTCCATGGAGGCTGTGAGCGTGCCGTGCGCGAACAGGCCGCCGCCGAAGCCGATGAGCGTGACGCCAACGGCGAACAGCGCGGCTGAATCCGTCGGCGCGGCGAAGGTCACGGCCGCAAAGGCCAGTATGCCGACCACGGCCCCGAGCGCCGCGACGCGGTGCGCGTCGGCTCCGCGCGACAGCCGGCGGGCGGCGAGCCAGAGCCCGGCGCCGCCGCCGATGGCCAGCATGGCGGTGAGCGCGGTGGTGGCGCCAACCGGTAAATGCAGCACCTTGCCGCCATATGGCTCGAGCAGAATGTCCTGCATGCTGAAACCGGCGGTTCCGAGCCCCGTGGCGATCAGTCGACGGCGCATGCGGCCCGTCGCCGCGAACTTTTTCCAGGCGTCTTGGAATTCAACTTGCGGCGCGTCGAGGTGAGCGTTCGGATTGCGCGGCTCCTGCTTCCACAACGCGATTCCGTTCAGCACGATCGTGACGACGGCCGCGCCCTGAACGACCTGAATGAGCCGCAGCTCGCTGAAATTGGCGAGCAACGCTCCGAATGCGACCGCGCTCGTCGCCATGCCCACGAGCAGCATGGCGCAGAGCAGGGCCACGACGCGCGGCCGCGCATGGGCCGGGGCGAGGTCGGTCGCCAGCGCAAGCCCGATCGTCTGCACGGTGTGAAGTCCGGCGCCGACGAGAAGAAAGGCGAGCGCCGCCGCCGCCTGGCCGACGATGATCGGCCCCGTCGTGTCGCCCGACAGGATGAGCAGCGCGAAGGGCATGATCGCGAGGCCGCCGAATTGCGACATCGTGCCGAGCCAGATGAACGGCACGCGCCGCCAGCCGAGAACCGAGCGATGGGTATCCGACCGATAGCCGATGAGCGCGCGAAACGGCGCGGCGAGGAGCGGCAGAGCGAGCATGACCGCGACGATCCAGGATGGAACGCCGAGCTCGACGATCATCACGCGATTGAGCGTTCCGATGAGAAGCACCGCCGCCATGCCCACCGTCACCTGGAACAGCGACAGCCGAATGAGGCGCGACATCGGGAGTTCCGCCGTCCCCGCATCGGCGAAGGGCAGGATCGACGGCCCAATGCGCATCAGGCCCTTGACGAGCGCGGCGCTGGCGCGGTTCATGGCTTTGCCTCAAGCGCCTGCGAAACGTAAAAGCCGATGTCCACGCGATGTTCGCGGGCGATGCGCCAACCGCGCAACTCTTCATGCGCGCCCATGTGGCTTTCGAGCGCGCGGCGGGAAATCGGTGCGATCGCCGGCGCGCGATTGCCGCGCGGAAAGAATCGGCCGACCGCATGCATCGCCATCAGCGCCGGCGTGCGCGGCGCGATCGTGAAGACGATGGAGCCCTCGGTGCGCCGTATAAGCGCGGCGAGCGTGCGGGCGATGTCGGCGCCGTCATAATGGATGAGGCTGTCCATGGCGACGACGTGATCGAAACGGCCGAGCGCCGGATCGAGCATGTCGCCGACCATGAAGGTCACGCGGCCCGCGCCCGTGTCGCGCGGGGCGCGCTCCTGCGCCAGCCCGATCAGCGTCGGCGAAATATCGACGGCGACGACGTCCGCGCCGCGCCGCGCCGCTTCAACGGCCAGCGCTCCTGCCCCGCAACCGGCGTCGAGCAGGCGCGCGCCGCGGAGATCCATAGGCAGCCATGACAGAAGCGTCTCGCGCATGGCGTTGCGCCCGGCGCGCACCGTCGCCCGCACGCGGCTCACCGGCGCATCGGAGGTCAGGCGTTTCCACGCCTCGACCGCCGTGCGGTCGAAATAGGTTTCCAGCTCGCCGCGGCGGGCGATCCATGTCGGCGTCGTCATCAGTCGAACCCCAAGAATTCGAAGAGATCGCGGTCCTTCATCGGCGTCGCGCAGAGCGGTTCGCTCTCGTAGCCGCTCCACAGCGCCTCCGCGAGGTTGAGATATTCGTTCTGCACGGCCTCGAGTTCGGGGGAAGGCTCCATCTCGAAGAGCGTCGATTTCTTGAGCCTGCTGCGGCGCACGACGTCGAGGTCCGGAAAATGCGCGACGCGCTTCAACCCCACGGAGGCGTTGTAGCGGTCAACTTCGTCCGTCTTGGCGCTGCGGTTGGCGATGACGCCGCCGAGCCTCACATTGTAATTCTTCGCCTTCGCGTGGATCGCCGCGACGATGCGGTTCATCGCGAAAATCGAATCGAAGTCGTTCGCCGTGACGATGAGGGCGCGGCCCGCGTGCTGAAGCGGCGAGGCGAAACCGCCGCAGACGACGTCGCCGAGCACGTCGAAAATGACGACGTCCGCGTCTTCGAGAAGATGATGCTCCTTGAGGAGCTTGACCGTCTGCCCGACGACATAGCCGCCGCAGCCCGTGCCCGCCGGCGGACCGCCCGCCTCGACGCACATCACGCCATTGTAGCCTTCGACGACGAAGTCCTCGACGCGAAGCTCCTCGGAATGGAACTTCACGGCCTCCAGCGCGTCGATCACCGTCGGCGCAAGGCGCTTGGTCAGCGTGAACGTCGAATCGTGCTTGGGATCGCAGCCGATCTGAAGCACGCGCTTGCCGAGCTTGGAGAAGGCCACCGACAGATTGGAGGACGTCGTGCTCTTGCCGATGCCGCCCTTGCCGTAGATCGCAAAGACTTTCGCCGTCCCGATCTCGAGATTGGGATCGAGTTCAACCTGAAAGGAGTCGGCCGGCGCTGGTTTGCGGATCGGTATGTTCATGCCGCAATCTCCGTAGAAACGCCTTCCAGACGGTCTTCCAACTCTTCGCCGGCGTTTTGCAGGGCTTCGAGCAATGCGTCGTCGGGCCGCCAATATCCGCGCTGATGCGCCTCGATCACGCGATTGGCCATCTTCGCGGAAGCGACCGGATTGAGTTCCGCGAGACGCCGGCGCATCTCGGGATCGACGACGAACGTGCGGGTGATCTGCTCATAGACCCAGGGATCGACCTGGCCTGTCGTCGCCGACCAGCCGACCGTGTTCGTCACATGCGCCTCGATCTGGCGCACGCCCTCGTACCCGAATTCGAGCATTCCCTCGTACCATTTGGGATTGAGGACGCGTGTGCGAGTTTCGAGCGCGACCTGTTCGCCGAGCGACCGCACTTTCCCTTCGCCGCGCGTCTGGTCGCTGATGTAGATGGGCGCGACGCGGCCGCCTCTCGCGCGCGTGACCAATCGCCCCATGCCGCCAAGACTGTCGAAATAATGGTCGATGCTCGTCACGCCGAGCTCGACGCTGTCGAGATTTTGATAGGCGAAGTCGACCTTCTCCATCACCCCCTGAAGCATCGCCGCCTGCTGCGAGGGCCGGCCCTTGCGGTCATAGGCGAAGCATTTGCGGTTCGCGTAGGCGTCGCAAATCTCGTTCTCGTCCGTCCAGACGGCCGCGTCGATCAGCATGCCGACATTGGCGCCATAGGCTCCCTCCGCATTGCTGAAGACGCGCAGGGCCGCCGTTTCGAAATCGCAGCCCTGCGCCGCCATATGAGCCAGGGCGTGTTTGCGGACGAAATTCAACTCGTCGGGCTCCTCGGCGACGGCGGCGAGATAGCAGGCCTCGGCGAGAAGCTTCGTCTGCAACGGCAGGAGATCGCGGAAAATGCCCGAGAGCGTCACCACGACGTCGATGCGCGGACGGCCCAGAGCCTCGAGAGGCGTGAGCGTCGCGCCGCAAAGCCGGCCGTAGGCGTCGAAGCGCGGCGCGGCGCCGAGCAGCGCGAGGGCCTGGGCGATGGGTCCGCCTTCGCTTTTGAGATTGTCCGTGCCCCAAAGAACGATCGCGATCGACTCCGGGAAAGGATGGCCGTCGGCCGCGTAACGCGCGAGCACGCGCTCCGCCTGCCGCGCGCCATCGGCCATCGCGAAGGCGCTGGGAATGCGATAGGGATCGAAGCCGTGGATGTTGCGGCCCGTGGGCAGAATCTCAGGCGAACGCATGAGGTCGCCGCCCGAAACCGGCGGGATGAAGCGTCCGTCGAGCGCGCGCAGCAGCGCGGGAATTTCATGATCCTGCGAGAGAAGACCGTTAATGCGGGAAAGTTCGGCGAAGGCTTGCCGCGCCTCCTGACCCGCGCCTGCGGCGGCGATGGCGGCGTCGACCGGCGCGCCGTCGACGAGCGCTTCCACGCCCGCGCGCGCATTGGTCAATCCATGCTGCGCTTCCGCGAGCGCCGTCAACGTCTCGATTCGCTCCTGCGGGCCCGGGGCCGCGCCCACCACATGCAACCCGTGCGGGATGAGCGTGTATTCGAGTTCGATCACCTTGCTGCAAAGATCTACGATGCGCGCGCCGGCTTCCGCTTGCCACGCCGGTTCGGCCTCCGCGAGATCGACCGCGGCGGCCTGCGACTGGATGAGCGACGCGAGTTGCGCACGTTCCTCGGCCGCTTCCGGGTCCGACGCGCGATATCGCTCGAGCGACGCCTTCAGATCGTTGAGGCCGCGATATAGCCCTGCCTGAGCGAGACTGGGCGTCAGATAGCTGACGAGCGTCGCGGCCGAACGGCGCTTGGCGATCGCCCCTTCCGACGGATTGTTGGCGGCGTAGAGATAGATGTTCGGCAGAGCCCCGATGAGCCGCTCCGGCCAGCAGGCGGCGGAGAGCCCCACCTGCTTGCCCGGCATGAACTCCAGCGCGCCATGCGCGCCGAAATGCAGGACGGCGTCCGCGCCGAAATCCTCGCGCAGAAAACGGTAGAAGGCCGAAAAGGCGTGGGTGGGCGCAAAGCCGCGCTCGAAAAGGAGCCGCATGGGATCGCCCTCGTAGCCGAAGGCGGGTTGCAGCCCGACGAAGATGTTTCCGAACCGCTCGCCGAGCACGAGAAGCGACCCGCCGTCGGTCTGATGCCGGCCCGGCGCGGGGCCCCATTGCGCCTCGATCTCCGCGAGATGACGCTCGCGGCGCACGTGATCCTCGACGCCGATGCGCGCATGGACATTGGCTTCGGTTCCAAAGCGCGCGGCGTTGCCGCCGAGCAGACGGTCCCGAAGCGCATCGGCGTCCGGGGGAACGTCGAGCTCGTATCCATCCGCTTTCAACGCCATGAGCGTATTGAAGAGCGACGCGTAGACGCCAAGGAAGGCCGCAGTCCCGGCGCTTCCGCCGTTCGGCGGAAAATTGAACAGGACGATGGCGACCTTGCGCTCGCGCTTCGGCGTCTTGCGCAGGGCGACGAGCTTCTCCACGCGCTGCGCCAGACGGTCGACGCGTTCGGGGTGGGCTTCGAGGTCGCGGATGCGTTCCGCGGACGACTGACTCGACCGGCCGCCGTAAACCATGGGCGCCGTCGCGCCGTCGAGTTCCGGAATCGCGACCATCATCGTGGCTTCGACCGGCGACAGCCCGCGTTCAGAATTCTCCCACTGCTCGATCGTCTGGAATTCGAGCGCCTGCGCGGCCACGTAGGGAACGTCGAGCGCCGAGAGCATCTGCGCGGCGGCCGTGGAATCATTGTAGGCCGGGCCGCCCACGAGCGAGAAGCCGGTAAGCGAAACTAGCGCATCGATCGCGGGCGCGCCGTTCCGCAAGAAATATTTCTCGGCGGCCGGGCGCGCGTCGAGGCCGCTCGCGAAAGCCGGAACGACCGCGAGCCCGCGCGCTTCGAGCGCCTCGACGACGGCGTCGTAATGGGCGGTGTTGTCGGCGAGGATGTAGGAGCGCATGAGCAGCAGGCCGACCACGCCCCGCGTCGCGCCCGCCGGCTGCGGAAGATCGCCGATGGATTGAGTCACGCGGCCGGAGAGCCGCGGATGATAAAGTCCGACCTCGGGATATTCGATTGGCGCCGGCGCCTTTAGCTTGCGCAATTCGGCATTCGCGCCGCTCGCGTAACGGCTGGCGAGGAAACGCACCAGATTGGCGACATTGTCGTCGGAGCCGCCGAGCCAATATTGGAGCGTCAGGAAATAGGCCCTGACGTCCTGGGCGGGGCCAGGAATGAACCGCAGGATGCGCGGGATGCGGCGCAGCATTGCGAGCTGACGCGCGCCGCCCGTGTCGGTCGTCTTGCTCGAGCCGCGCAGCTTTTTCAGAAAGTCGAAGGCGCCGCGTTTCGAGCCGTCCATGTTGAAACGTCCGATGCGGGTCAGCTTGACGATCTCAGGGGCCGACATGCAGCACACGACCGCGTCGCAGGAATCGCGACGTGCGCGAATGGCGGGAAGAATCGCCTGCGCATGTTCCTCGACGAACATCATCGTCACCACGATGATGTCGGCCCTGGAAATATCGTCGGCGCAGCGCTCGACGGCCTTGGGATCGTTCCAGTCGGCCGCGGCGTGGAAATCGAGCGCGAGTCCTGGAATGTCCCGCCGCAAGGCCGCGCGCGCGCGGTCGACGGCGCCCGAGAGGTGATTGTCGAGCGTGACAATCACGACGCGCAAGCCGGATTGCTCACCGAGCGAAGTGGGCCTTAGCGTCATAGAGCGTCTCCAGTGTGATGTGCGCCACTCCGCGTTCCTTCGCGTATCTCTCGGTGTTGCGTCGCGCCTTTCCGCGCACGAAGAAGGGGATTTTCCTCAATTCCTTTTCCGCCTCGTCAGCCCAGCCGACGCCGATCGGCGTAGTGGCGAAGGCGTCAGACTGCGCGGCGGCGGGCTGCGCCGGCGCAGAGGCTCCACTGGTCGCGGTCGCGCCGAGATGCGAGGGCGCGTCGTGAAATTCGGCGTCGTCGCGGAACATCGCGAGCAGATGCTCCTCGAGACCCATCATCAGCGGATGGACCCAGGAGTCGAAGATCACATTCGCGCCCTCGAACCCCATCTGCGGCGAGTAGCGCGCCGGAAAATCCTGCACGTGAACCGGCGCGGAAATGACGGCGCAGGGAACGCCGAGGCGCTTGGCGATGTGCCGTTCCATTTGCGTGCCCAGAACCAGTTCGGGCTGCAGCTCGACGACCTTCGCCTCGACGTCCAGATAATCGTCCGTGACGAGCGCTTCGACGCCGTAGAGCTTCGCGGCCTCGCGAACCTCCCGGGCGAATTCGCGCGAATAGGTGCCGAGCCCGACGACCTCAAAGCCAAGTTCGTCGCGCGCGATGCGCGCGGCGGAGATGGCGTGCGTTGCGTCGCCAAAGATGAACGCGCGTTTGCCGGTCAGATAGGTCGAGTCGACCGAGCGCGAATACCAGGGCAAACGCAAATCCTGCGCGTCGAGGACGGCCGACCCGTCGACTCCGGCGAGGCGCGCGACTTCCTCGATAAATTGGCGCGTCGCGCCGACGCCGATGGGAACTGTCCGCGTAAACGGCTGGCCGCGGTTCCTTTCCAGCCATTGCGCCGCGGACAGCGCAATTTCGGGATAGAGCACGACGTTGAAATCTGCGTCCCCGAGCCGCGCCAGATCGGCGGGCGTGGCGTGAAGCGGCGCGATCACTTTGATCTCGACGCCGAGGCTTTCGATCAGCCTGCGAATTTCGACGAGATCGTCGCGATGACGGAAGCCGAGCGCCGTCGGTCCGAGAATGTTGCAGCGCGGCCGCGCGCCCGGCAGGGGTTGTGCGCGCGGCCCGGCGAGCGTGCGCACCAAACGGTAGAAGGTCTCCGACGCGCCCCAATTCTCCTTCTTCTGATAGGCGGGCAGTTCCAGCGGAATCACCGGGATCGGCAGCGCGAGCGCTTTCGCGAGGCCGCCGGGATCGTCCTGGATGAGCTCCGCCGTGCAGGAGGCGCCGACGATCATCGCTTGCGGCGCGAAGCGGTCATAGGCCTCGCGCGCCGCGCCCTTGAAAAGCTCCGCCGTGTCTCCGCCCAGATCGCGAGCCTGAAAGGTCGTATAGGTCACCGGCGGGCGGGCGTCCCGGCGCTCGATCATGGTGAAAAGCAGATCGGCGTATGTGTCCCCTTGCGGCGCGTGCAAGACATAATGCAGGCCGCGCATCGCCGTCGCGACGCGCATCGCGCCGATGTGGGGAGGCCCCTCATATGTCCAGAGCGTGAGTTGCATGCGCTACACCTTCAGCCTGGCGCGACGGTTCAGGGGCCGGACGAAAAGCTCGGCGAGATCGCCGGCCTGCTCGTAGCCCTGGACCGGCGAGAACAGGAGTTCGATGGACCATTTCGTCGCAAGCCCTTCCGCCTCGAGCGGATTGGCGAGGCCGAGGCCGCAGACGACGAGATCGGGCCGCGCCGCGCGACAGCGATCGAGCTGCTTCTCGACATGCTGGCCTTCGACGATGCGCGCCTCGGGCGGCAGCAGCGCCAGCTCTTGGGCGAGATGCTGGCGGTGAAGATAGGGAACGCCGATTTCCACCACCCGCATGTCGAGTTCCCGCGCGAGGAAGCGGGCGAGCGAGGGCTCCATCTGGGAATCGGGAAAGAAGAAGACGCGCTTGCCGGCGAGCTTCTCGCGATAGCGGGACAGCGCTGCCCGCGCCCGCGCGCGGCCCGGAGAAACGACCGCCTCGAACTTTTCCGCGGGGACGCCGAAAGCCTGCGCCGCGGCGCGAAGCCATTCCGTCACGCCCTCCACGCCGATCGGGAAGGGCGCCGGAATATGCGTCGCGCCGCGCGCGTCGAGGGCGCGGGCGGCGTCGCCGAGGAACGGTTGCGCGAGCAGATAGGACGTATTGCGGCCCGCCGGGGGGAGATCGGCGGCGTTGCGCATCGGGAGAAACCTCACCGGCGCGACGCCCAACATGTCGAATAAACGCGCGAACTGATCCTCGACGACATCCGCGAGCGCGCCAACGACGAGGAGGGACTGCGGCGCGCCTGCCGCCTCTTGCGGCAAATGGGGAACAAGCGCAGCGAGGCAGGCGTCCTCGCCCTGGGTGAAGGTCGTCTCGATTCCGCTGCCCGAATAGGCGAGCACCCGCACGCGCGGCGCATGGACGCTCGACTGGCGCGCCGCCGCGCGCGCAAGATCGATCTTGATCACTTCGGACGGGCAGGAGCCGACCAGAAAAAGGAGCTTGATGTCGGGCCGGCGCTCGAGAAGCCGCGCGACGACGCGATCCAACTCGTCGTCGATATCGGCCATGCCGGCGAGGTCGCGCTCGTCCATGATCGCCGTCGCGAAGCGGGGCTCGGCGAAGATCATGACGCCCGCCGCCGACTGGAGCAGATGCGCGCAGGTGCGCGATCCGACGACGAGAAAGAATGCGTCCTGGATTTTGCGATGCAGCCAGACGATCCCGGTCAGCCCGCAGAAGACCTCGCGCTGGCCGCGCTCCTGCGTGACGGAGGGGGCGGCGCAGCCGACCGCCGAAGCCGCGACGGGTTGTGAGAAAGGCGCGAGCGCGTTCATGGCGCGCCCTCGAGGCGCGCAGCGCGCAGCTTCAGCAGAAATTGCGTCGCGTTGACGACGTAAGTGGCGTAGGCCGCGAGCGCGAGAAACATCAGCCCGCGGGCGTCGAGCCAGTCGAAGCCGAGCGCCACAAGATAGGCCGTGTGCAGCGCGAGCACGAGCATGCTGAACACGTCCTCCCAATAGAAGGCGGGGGCGAAGAGATAGCGTCCGAAGACGACCTTCTCCCAGATCGAGCCGGTGATCATGATGGCGTAGAGGACGAGCGTCTTGACGACGATCGAAACCGTCGCCGCCGCCTGCCCTTCGCCCGTGGCGAGGTACCGCAGAACGAGCCCGACGCTGACGAGGAACACGAGGAACTGGAAGGGCGCCAGGACGCCCTGCACGAGGGTCCAGGCCGTGGCGTCGCGGCGGCGGCGCTCCTCCGCTGTGTAAAGCGGCCTTACCTGCATGACGACTGGCCGATTTACGCTCATCGCCGTCTCCTCGCCGCGCTCGCGGACGCCCGCCCTGCAAGGCAGGGCCATTCACTCGGCGCCGCGCGCCGGGGATCGCGGCGGCCGCACCCGATCCGTGAGACGAGTGTAAGATGAGCTTTTCACGACTGTCAATCTTGGTTGACGTAATTTTCTGCTTACATCATGATAGCCCAATAGCGACGAAAGCGCGCGGGGCGGAGCCGTCCGGGCTCCCGAGAATACGATCTTTCTTTGGATAACGTCGTTGTGTAAGGGCATACTCACTCAAGTCGTGTCAGAAAATTCGGCCGGCAACTGAAGAGAGGTCATGTGACCGAAGGCCAGAGCCCCAATGCGGCCCCTGCGCGCTTGACGGCGCCCGCCGAGAGTCTCGGGCCCGTCGATCCGGAATCGGCGGCGGCTGCGATCGTCTCCTCGGGCGACGTAACGCTGGTGCTTGACCGCGCCGGCGTGATCCTCGACGCCGCTTTCGGCGAGCAGGAGCTCGCGAAGGACATTTATCGGGACTGGATCGGGCGGCGCTGGGCGGACACGGTCACGGTGGAGAGCCGGCCGAAGATCGAGGATCTGCTTCGGGAGGCGAAGCCGCGCGCCGCGACGCGCTGGCGTCAGGTGAACTATCCCGCCGCGAACGGCCCAGACGCGCCGGTGCGCTTCAGCGCGGTGCGGTTCGGCGCGGACAATCGCATTCTCGCGGTGGGCCGCGATCTGCGCGCCATGGCGGCGCTGCAGCAGCGGCTCGCCGAAGCGCAACAGGCGATGGAGCGCGAATACGCGCGCATTCGCGGCGCGGAGCGGCGCTATCGCGTGCTCTTCCAGCTCACGCCCGAGGCCGTGATCATCGTCGACGCGGCGAATCTGCGCGTGACCGAGGCGAATCCGGCCGCGAGCGCGCTCGTCGGAAAAGACCTCAAGAAACTCGTCGGACAGGTTTTCGCGGATCTGTTCGACCCCGCGAGCGCGCAGGCGACGCAATCCTTCGTCGCGGCGCTGCGCGTCGCGCCGCGCGTCGACAACGTCCACGTGCAACTGGCGGGAAGCAGGGAATCGCTGCTGCTGTCGGGCTCGCTGTTCCGTCAGGAAAGCGCGTCCTATCTCCTCGTGCTGCTCTCCCGCCTCGACGGGGCCGCCGGCGGGGTCGCGAGCGAAAAGGCCAATCTCCTGCGCGTCGTCGAAAACATGCCGGACGCCTTTGTCGTGACCGACGGCGAGCGTCGCGTTCTGACCGCCAATTCCGCCTTTCTCGATCTCGTGCAATGCGCGAACGAAGAGCAGGTGCGCGGCGAGCCGATCGAGAAATGGATCGGCCGGCCGGGCGTCGACGTCGACGTGCTGTTCGCCAATCTGCGCGCCCATGGCTCCGTGCGGCATTTCTCGACGATCCTGCGCAGTCAGTATGGCTCGACGGAAGACATAGAGATCACTGCGGTCGCGGCGCCCGGCGGCGCTCAACAATGCCTCGGATTCTCCATTCGCAGCGCCGGCTGGCGCGCCGGGCGCGAGAAGCTCGGCGGGCGCGAACTGCCGCATACGGTGGAGCAGTTCACCGAACTCGTCGGCCGCGTGCCGTTGAAAAATCTGGTTCGAGAGACCACAGATCTGATCGAACGCCTGTGCATCGAAGCCGCGCTCGAACTCACCCACGACAATCGCGCCTCAGCCGCCGACATGCTCGGCCTGAGCCGGCAGGGCCTCTACGCGAAGCTGCGCCGCTATGGCCTGGGCGACCTCGACGGCGACGGCGCCGACCCGGAAGCGCAGGATCTTCCCTGACGCGACAGCGCAAGGTGTAAATCTGTCTTGACGCCGATTTGTGTCAGGCATAGGGTCCACCCATGCGAGCCCCGACGCCTTCGGCCTTTCTCGAACTCCTCAAGCCAATCACTTGGTTTGCGCCGATGTGGGCCTTCGCCTGCGGCGTCGTCTCGTCGGGGCTTCCGGCCGAGAACCGCTGGGGCGTGATCGTCATGGGCGTGGCGTTGGCGGGACCGCTCGTCTGCGCCACGAGTCAGGCGGTCAACGACTGGTACGACCGCGACGTCGACGCCATCAACGAACCGAACCGTCCTATCCCCTCGGGCCGCATTCCTGGCCGCTGGGGCTTCTACATCGCTTGCGCCTGGACGGCCCTCTCGCTCGCCGTCGCGGCGGCGCTGGGACTTTGGGTGCTCGGCGCGGCGATCGTCGGCCTTGCGTTCGCCTGGGCCTACAGCGCCCCGCCGGCGCGGCTGAAACTCAATGGCTGGTGGGGCAATTCCGCCGTCGCGATCAGCTACGAGGGCCTGCCCTGGTTCACCGGCGCCGCCGTCATGGCGTCGAGCCTGCCGGACTGGCGCGTCGTTTTGCTCGCCCTGCTCTACAGCTTCGGCGCGCATGGGATCATGACCCTGAACGACTTCAAGTCGGTCGAGGGCGATCAGCGCATGGGCGTGATGTCGCTTCCGGTCCAGCTCGGCGTCGAAAAGGCCGCGCGCCTCGCCTGCTATGTGATGGCGGTCCCGCAAATCGCCGTCGCCGCGCTGCTTCTCGCATGGTCGGCGCCGCTGCACGCAGCCGCGGTCGCCGCGCTGCTCGCGGGGCAACTGATCCTGATGCGCCGTCTCCTCGCGGACCCCCGCGGACAGGCGCCCTTCTACAACGCGACCGGCACGACGCTCTATGTGCTCGGCATGCTGGTCGCCGCCTTCGCGCTTCGTTCGAGCATAATGGGGTGACGGCATGACCGAAGCGACGCTCAGCTGGATCGGCATCGTGCGGCTCGGGCTCGTGCAGTCGTCGCTCGGCGCCGTCGTCGTATTGATGACATCGACGATCAATCGCGTCATGGCGGTCGAACTCGCCTTGCCCGCCCTTGTTCCCGGCCTGCTCGTCGCCGCGCATTACGCCGTGCAGATTCTGCGGCCCGCGTGGGGATATGGCGCGGATATGGGCGGACGCCGCACGCCCTGGATCGTCGCAGGCATGGCGGCGCTCGCGCTCGGCGGCGCCGGCGCAGCGGTCGCGACGGCGCTGATCGCGACGCGCCCGGCCGCAGGCCTTATCCTCGCCGCGCTCTGCTTCCTCATGGTCGGAATGGGAGCCGGCGCCGCGGGCACCTCCGTTCTCGCCATGCTTGCGACGCGCGTCGCGCCCGCCCGCCGCGCCGCGGCGGCGACGACCGTCTGGGTGATGATGATCTTCGGCTTTGCGGTCTCGGCGCCGCTCGCCGGACATTTCCTCGAACCCTACTCTCCCGCGCGGCTCGTCGCAGTGACGGCCACGGCCTGCGCCATCGCTTTCCTTGTCGCGACGCTCGCCGTCGCCGGCGTCGAATCCGGCGCCGCGCCGGCGGACGCGCCCGCCGCGGCGAAGCCGCCGTTCCGGCGCGCCTTCGCCGAGGTTTGGGCGGAGGCCGCCGCGCGCCGCTTCACCATTTTCATCTTCGTCTCCATGCTGGCCTACAGCGCGCAGGAGCTTCTCGTCGAACCCTTTGCGGGCGTCGTCTTCGACTTGCCGCCGGGCGTCACGACCAAGCTCGCGGGCCTTCAGCACGGCGGCGTGCTCGCGGGCATGCTTCTCGTCGCCTTCATGGGATCCTGGATCGGCGGCCCGCTATTCGGTTCGCTCCGGCTCTGGACGATCGGCGGCTGCGTCGCCTCGGCGGCGGCGCTCGGCGCCCTCGCGGCGAGCGGCTTTTCGGGGCAGGCGCTCGCGCTGCGCGCCAGCGTCTTCGCGCTTGGCTTCTCAAACGGCGTATTCGCCGTCGCCGCGATCGGTTCGATGATGGGTCTCGCATGCGCGGGCGCCGGATCGCGCGCAGGCACGCGCATGGGCTTATGGGGCGCCGCTCAGGCCATCGCCTTCGGCATGGGCGGCGTCGTTTCGACGCTCCTCGTCGATGTCGCGAAGCTCGTCGTCGGCGCGCCGCTTCCGGCCTACGCCATGGTCTTCGCGGCCGAGGCGGCGCTCTTCCTCTATTCGGCGGCGCTCGCGCGCCGCGTCATCAATCCGGCCGCGCCGCGTCACGGCGCCGTCGCCGCCGGGCAATCGATCGTCCCAGCGGAGTGACGGAAGAGGGAGCGCGCCGATGCTGACCGAAGACGTATTCGATGTCGTTGTCGTCGGCGGGGGCCCCGCCGGCGCCACCGCGGCGAACGATCTCGCGCGCAGGGGCCGCAAGGTCGCGCTTCTCGACAAGGCCGGCCGCATAAAGCCCTGCGGCGGCGCCATTCCGCCTCGGCTCATTCGCGATTTCGGCATTCCCGATCATCTGCTCAAGGCGCGCGTTTCCTCGGCGCGAATGATCTCGCCGAAAGGCGTCGTCGTCGACATGCCGATCAAGGGCGGCTTCGTCGGTATGGTCGATCGCGAGGAATTCGACGAATGGCTGCGGGCGCGCGCCGCGCAATCGGGCGCGACCCGCGTCACCGGCGCTTATCAAAAGATCACGCGCGAAGCAGACGGCGTCGCCGTCGTGCGTTACGCGACGAAAGATCGCGAGGAAGGCGTTTTGCGCGCCCGGCTTGTGATCGGCGCCGACGGCGCGAATTCCGCCGTCGCCCGGCAGGAGGTTGCGGGGGCCGACAAAACGCGCTTCGTCTTCGCTTATCACGAGATCATCGCGACTCCGAGCGACGACGGCGCCGATCCGAACCGCTGCGAAATCCATTACGACGGCGCCCTGTCGCCAGATTTCTACGCCTGGATATTTCCGCACGGCGACACGATGAGCGTGGGCGTTGGCAGCGCCAACAAGGGCTTTTCGCTGCGCGCCGCCGTCGCGAATTTGCGGACGCGCGCGCGCCTCGGCGAAGAGGCGGCGGTGCGCAAGGAAGGCGCGCCCATTCCGTTGAAGCCGCTGCGGCGCTGGGACAATGGCCGCGACGTGCTGCTCGCAGGCGACGCCGCCGGAGTCGTCGCCCCGGCTTCCGGCGAGGGCATCTATTACGCCATGTTCGGCGGACGCCTCGCCGCCGACGCGGCTCAGGAGTTTCTGCGCACAGCCGACGCGCGCGCGCTGGCGACGGCCCGCAAGCGCTTCATGGAGGCGCATGGCCGCGTATTCTGGATCCTCGGGATTCTGCAATATTTCTGGTACGGCAGCGACAAGCGCCGCGAGGCTTTCGTGAGCATCTGCCGCGATCCCGACGTTCAGCGCCTCACCTGGGAAGCCTACATGAACAAGGAGCTGGTGCGCGCCGATCCGCTCGCCCATATCCGCATCTTCTTCAAGGATCTCGCGCATCTCCTGCGGTTGGCCTCGCCATGATCGACCTCGGTTCGGACCTCTCTCTCGTCATCGCCGCCGCCGGCGCCGTTATGATCGTCGCGGTGATCGGCGGGCTGACGACGGGCGTTGGCCCTTGGTGCGAGAGTCTCGCATTTCCCGCCTGGCGTCCGCCGAACTGGCTTTTCGGACCAGCCTGGACCCTGACTTCCTGCTTGTCGCCACAAGCGGCGTGATGGCGTGGGAGGCCGCGGAGTGAGATGATCCGGCGCGGGGCGTCCGGGCTTCGCGTCGAACGACCGCCGCTCCCGGACGTTCCCATCTTCACGCGACTCGATGCCGGCGCCTTCTCGTAAGGCGCCGGATTTATTTGCGCGAGGAAAGATCAGACCGCGACCGAATGGCGTTTTTGGGCTGCGGAAAGATATGCGTCGAATCGCGCCGCAATGGCGCGCACGAAGGGCCGTCCACGATCCGTGACGCGGAAGCCGTCGTCGGTCGGCTCGAGGAAGCCATCCTGATCAGCGGCGATCGCTTCCCGGGCGCCGTCCGTCAGCGCATGGGCGAATTCCTCCTCGGCGTTCCGGACGCTGATTGAGGAAAACGCAAGCTCGCACATCAGCCGCTCGATGACGAAGGCGCGGACGCGATCTTCGGCCGTCAGCTCGCGTCCGCGCACGACGGTAAACCCATGTCCGCGTATCTTGCGCTCATATTGCGCAATGGCGCTTTCATCCTGGACATAACCCTGCGGCAGACGTCCGATCGCCGAAGCGCCGAGGCCGGGCGGCGCGTCGGCCGGATCGACCGTGTAGCCCTGGAAATTTCGCTGCACCCCGCCCCCGCGCGCCGCAGCGGCGAGCGCATCCTCGGCGCGCGCAAAATGATCCACGCCGATCCGTTCGAAGCCCGCGGCGACGAGGGTCGCGGCGGCCCTTTCCGCCTGGGCATGCCGCGTGACGGCGTCCGCCGCCCCGGCCTCGTCGATGCGCGTCTGATGCCGCTTCATCCACGGGACATGCGCATAGCCGAAGAGCGCAATTCGGTCGGGCGAAAGGCGAAGAACTTCATCGAGCGTGTGCGCGAGTTGCGCGTCGCCCTGGCCGGGAAGGCCATACATGGCGTCGATGTTGAGGGAGCGGACGCCATGGGCGCGAAAGGCGTCGACGACGCGCCGCGTCTCCTCGACGCTCTGCGCGCGATTGATCCTTTGCTGAACGATGCGATCGAAGTCCTGAACGCCGATGCTGACGCGCGTGAGCCCACTTTCGCAAAGCGCGGCGATGCGCGATTCGTCCATGCCGCGCGGATCGACCTCCACGGCGAATTCAGCGTCCGGCGCGACCGTGAACGCGGCGCGCAAGGCGCCGGCGAAGCGTCCGATGTCCGCAGGTTCGAGGATCGTCGGCGAGCCGCCGCCCCCATGAATATGGGTCACGCGCGCGCCAGCGGGCGTCGCTCCGGCGACATTGCGGATTTCCTGGACGAGGGCCTCAAGGTAATCTGCGATCGGCGCATATTTGCGCGTGATTTTCGTATGGCAGCCGCAGAACCAGCAGAGCGTGTCGCAGAACGGAATGAGGAAATAAAGAGAGAGCGTCGCGTTCGCGGGGGCGGCGGGATGTCGCATCCGGGTTTTGGAGGCGCGGCAAGCTTGCTTTACGTCATTGTAGGTTTACACTTCCGCCTGTCAAACCGGCTCAGGGCGTTGGAAGGCGGTGATCGGCATGCGCATTCTCTTCATTCACCCCAATTACCACTCGGGCGGCGCCGAGATTGCCGGCAACTGGCCGCCGGCCTGGGTCGCCTATCTCTCCGGCGCGCTGAAAGCCCAGGGCTTCGCCGATATCCGCTTCATCGATGCGATGACTTTCAATATCGGCGAAGAAGAGCTTCGCCGGCAGATCGCCGATTATGCGCCGGACGTCGTCGGCGCCACCTCGATCACGCCGTCGATCTACAAGGCCGAGCGCGCCCTGCAGATCGCCAAGGAAGCCCGGCCGCAGGCGGTGACGGTTCTCGGCGGCGTCCACGCCACCTTCATGTATCGGCAGGTGATGGCCGAAGCGCCCTGGATCGACGCCATCGTGCGCGGCGAGGGGGAGGAGATCATCGTCGATCTGGTCAAGGCGATCGACGGCGGCGGCTGGCCGGCGCACCGCTCGGAGATCAAGGGCGTCGCCTATGTCGAGGACGGAAAGGTCGTCGCGACGCCCGCGGCTCCGACAGTGAAGAACATCGACGCGATCGTCGCCGACTGGGGCATATTGAACTGGGACAAGTACAATTACATCCCGCTCGGCGTGAAGGTCGCGATTCCCAATATGGCGCGCGGCTGTCCCTTCACCTGCAGTTTCTGCAGCCAGTGGAAATTCTGGCGCGACTATCGCATTCGCGATCCGAAGAAGGTCGTCGATGAAATCGAGACTCTCATGCGCGATCACGGCGTGGGCTTTTTCATTCTGGCCGATGAAGAGCCCACGATCAACAAGAAGAAGTTCGTGGCTTTCTGCCAGGAGCTGATCGACCGCAAGCTGAATATTCTTTGGGGCATCAACACGCGCGTCACGGACATTCTGCGCGACGAGGAGCTTCTGCCTTTCTATCGCAAGGCCGGATTGATTCACGTGTCGCTCGGCACGGAAGCTGCGGCGCAGCTCAAGCTCGATCTCTTCAACAAGGAGACGACCGTCGCGCAAAACAAAAGGGCGGTGGAGCTCTTGCGCAAGGCCGGGATCGTGGTCGAGGCGCAATTCATCGTGGGACTCGAGAACGAGACCGCCGAGACGCTCGAGGAAACCTATCGGATGGCGCAGGACTGGAAGCCCGACCTCGCCAACTGGTCGATGTATACGCCCTGGCCCTTCTCCGATCTCTTCAAGGAGCTGGGCGACAAGGTCGAAATCTTCGATTACGAAAAATACAATTTCGTCACGCCGATCATCAAGCCGCAGGCGATGGACCGCGGCGAACTGCTCGATCGCGTAATGAACAATTACCGCCGCTTTTACATGAAGAAGGCGTTGTTCTCCTACCCCTGGGCCGGCAGCGGCGAGCGGCGGCGTTATCTTCTGGGATGCCTCAAGGCGTTTCTGAAAGCCGGCTTCGAGCGCAAATTCTATGACCTCGGCAAGGTCGACTATTGGGGGCCGCAGTCCCGCTCCAAGGTGAAATTCAACTTCGACGCGACGCGCAAGCGCGCCGCCGACGAGGATGTGGAATGGCAGGTGACGCATAATCGCCCGGCCAGCACCATGTCGCAGGCCGCGCAGGCGATGGCCTGCGGCGGCGGCAAGGAGCAGATGACGGAGGAGGACGTCGACGCGGCGCCCGAGATCGCCATTCTCCAGAAAAGCGAGCCGCGCGTCCATGAGCATCACGCGCAGTGACGCGTCTTCGCTGGAAGGCCCCGTCGCCGAAACGGGCGTGATCGGCCCCAACGCCGTCACGCGCGTCGCGGAAGCCTTGACGCAAGCGTTCGGCGCCGGCGTGTGCCGGGAGATTTTTCTGGCGGCGGGCGTCGAGCGTCATCTTTCCGACCCGCCGCGCGAAATGGTCGATGAGAGCGACGTCGCGCTGCTTCATCGGGCGATGGTCGAACGGCTGGGGCCGACCGAAGCCGGCAATGCGTCGCGCCTCGCGGGCCGCCTGACCGGCGATTATCTGCTGGCGCATCGCATTCCCGCCCTTGCGCAGATCCTGCTCGGCGTTCTGCCGCGGCCGCTCGCGGCGCGAATCCTCGTCGCGGCCATCGCGCGGCACGCCTGGACATTCGCGGGGAGCGGCGCCTTCTCTTTTTCCTTTTCGCCGAAACTGCAGTTGCGCATCGCGCGTTCGCCGATCTGCCGGCGCCTGCGCACGGAAGGGCCGGCCTGTCATTACTTCGCCGCTGCCTTCGAGCGCGTCTTCGGGGCGATGCTGGGGCCCTGCGTGCGTGTGATCGAAGTCGACTGCGAGGCCTGCGGCGCGCCCGCCTGCCGGTTCGACGTAAGCTGGTGACAGGATAGCGCGGGATTTCTCGCGCGGGTTGTCCCCGCTGGCGGAACGCGGCGCAGTCGCGCCGCCCCCGCTTCGACGTCGCGCGCTTCTATGACGCCTCCCGGCCCGTGACGCTGGAAGCCGGCCTCCACCATCTCGACGGCCAGCAGCGGGACGAGGTCTATGCGACCGCGTCCCTGCTCGGCATTCAGGAGGCGGGCGGGAGAAGCGTCTGGGAGTCGGGCGCAATGTGGCGGATCGAGCCCGTCATCGGCCTGCGGATGCGGCGCAGTCTCGCGCCGGGCAGTCAGTTCGAGATGCGCGGCGACATCGGCGTTTCGGCGCCGGCAGCAAGTTCAGCTGGCAGTTCTTCGGCGGCTGCCGTCACGATTTCGAGGTCGTCGGCGCGAAGCTCGCCGGCCTCGCCGGATATCGCGGGCTTGGCGTCGACTTCTCGAAATGGGTGGAGGGCCGCGAGAACGGAATCAACGCGGTGTTGCACGGACCCATCACGGGGGGTCGGCGTGAAGTTCTGACCGGGCGTCGCAGGGGCGCCCGGCGCTGGCGAGCGGTGAAGACGATCGCGGCCTCGAAGACAATGACGGCGTTGCGGCGGACGCGGGCAGTGGAGTTTAGCCTGCCGGCGGCGCATAGCTTGCTCGTCTTTGCGTCCTCATCTCGCGCGTCCGTCGAAATAGTGTGTTCTACGCAACTTGATAGTGCAATCTTTGTCGCCCGCTGCTATCAAGTTTTGTCGGACTTCAATCGTTGGCCCCGATCGTTTCTGGGAGGTGCGGTATGGTTTTCACGTCACCGGATAGGTTGCAGGAGCGGCTTCGAGAGGCCGCGCCCCTTCGCGAAAAATGGGGCTGGATGGTCGCCTATGGCGCGTTGATCGCGCTCGCCGGATTCGTCGCCCTTGGCAGCGTCGTCGGCGCCACCATTGCGACGGTCTATGTCGTCGGCGTGGCGATGATCGTGAGCGGCCTCGTCGAGATCGCCTATGCGTTCGCGGTTCGCTGCTGGAAACAATTCTTCCTGTTTTTGGCGATCGGCCTTCTCTACGTCATCGGCGGCTTCGCGGCCGTCCAAAACCCGCTGCTCGCGGCGAAGTTTCTGACTTTGTTGCTCGGCGCCGGGCTTGTGGCCTCGGGCCTGGTTCGGACATTTCTCGCCTTTCAGCTGCCCAAACGGGCGCCCTGGGTGTTTGTCGCCCTCTCGGGCGTCGTCACTCTGTTGCTCGGCGGCATGATCCTCGCGCAGTGGCCGGTCTCGAGCCTCTGGGTGCTCGGCGCCTTTCTCGGCGTCGATCTGATCTTCGCGGGCGCGAGCTGGATGGGATTCGGATTGTCGCTCAAGCGCGCGGAAGCCGCCGAGGGCGTGGGCTTTATCGGGAATGAATCTGGAGGTTTGACTATGCAGGATGGTTTTGCGAAGGGTCTTGGCCGCAAGCTGCTCGCGGAGTTTCTGGGCACCTTCTGGCTCGTGCTCGGCGGCTGCGGCAGCGCCGTGATTTCGGCGGGATTCCCGCAGCTCGGCATCGGATTTCTCGGGGTCGCGCTCGCTTTCGGCCTCACCGTACTCACGGGCGCCTATGCTTTCGGTCCCATCTCCGGCGGCCATTTCAATCCGGCGGTGTCGCTCGGCCTCGCCGTCGCGGGACGCTTCTCCTGGAAGGAGCTTGGCCCCTATTGGGCGGCGCAGGTCGTCGGCGCGACTTTCGCGGCCTTCATCCTGCTTCTCGTCGCACAGGGGAACATCGACTTCTCGCTCGCCGGCGGCTTCGCGGCCAATGGCTACGAGGATCACTCGCCCGCCGGCTACACACTGCAGTCGGGTTTCATCATCGAAACCGTGCTCACGGCGGTCTTCCTCATCGTGATCCTCGGCGCGACCGAGGGCCGCGCGCCGGTCGGCTTCGCGCCGATCGCCATCGGCCTGACGCTGACGCTAATCCATCTCGTGTCGATTCCGGTGACCAACACCTCGGTCAATCCGGCGCGCTCCACCAGCCAGGCGCTCTTCGTCGGCGGCTGGGCGCTCCAGCAGCTGTGGCTCTTCTGGGTCGCGCCGCTGCTCGGCGGCGTCATCGGCGGGCTGTTGCATCGCCTCACCCTCGCCGACGACGCATAGCCGCGCGCGACGCGCGTTGCGGTCTTCGGGTCCGGCCGTTATGACCGGACCCGTTTTTTTGGAGGAACGTCATGCGTGGTTTCAGGCTCGCCGCACTACTGGTCGCGTCGCTCTTCGCCGCGACGGCTTTCGCCGCGCCGTCTTCTCTCACGGGACGCTGGCGCATTGTGTCCGTCGCGGGCGCCGACGCGCTGGATGTCGGTAGAACGCGCGCCGAATTCGCGGCCAACGGCCGCTTCGCCTCGACGGTCGGCTGCAACCGCATCGCCGGCAAACCGACCATGTCCGGCGCGCGGATGACCTTCGGGCCGATGATGGCGACGCGCATGGCCTGCCCGGGGCCGCTGGCAGAGGTCGAGCGGGCCTATCTGGCGGCGCTGCGCGGCGTGCGCGGCTATGCGCTCGACGGCGAGACGCTGACCTTTGTGGGCGAGGGCGGCGAAGCGCTCGTCACGCTCGAGCGCGCGCCGTAGCCTCACGCTTTTCCATTCGTCGAGAGGCGGCGCTCCGCGAGACGCGCCGCCTCCGCGCCCGACAGCATAGCGCCGTTGAAGCCGTGCTCGCCGCCGAAGGCCGAGGCGAGATAGAGGCCGCCGACCGGCGTCTCCGGCGTGCGCGGAAAGCCCATGAAGATCGGCTCTTCCGGGGGCAGGGGGGCGAAACCGTAGACTGCCCCCCCGGGCGTGTTGAGATAGCTCGACATCGAGAAGGCGTTGAGCAGCATGCGCGAGGTCACGAGGCTCGAGAAACCCGGATACTTCAGCTCCAGCTCCGCCTGAATCGCATCGAGCCAGGCCTCGCGGCGCGCGAGCGCGTCCTCCTTCGTCGCGCCCTTCCAGTTCTCCAGCCGGTCGAGTCCGAGCACGCTGAGCAGGATCGGCGGCTCGTCCCAGACGCCCGAGTCGACCGCCGTGAAGTTGGAGACGGCGTGCAGCGGAAGTTCTCCTCTCGGCATGTCGGACATCGCCGTCGCGCCGTCGCTGTATTGATCGAATCGCTGCATCTTCGACGGCAGCGAGATCGACAGGAAATCCGTCAGACCCACGGTTACGGGTTTCGCTTTCAGGCCGAAATTTGCGGAAAAGAGCGACGTTGAGAGCGGCCGCGCGCCGAAGGCTGCGTCCATTTTCGCCCGCGCCGGCGGATCCATCATCGCGCTCGCGATCGAGGGCGCGCAATTCGCCAAAACCACGCGGGCCTCGATGCGCTCCTCATTGTCGCTCGTGCGTCGCGCGACGTGACGCACGGCGACGGCGTTCCCGGCTGCGTCCGTCTCGATGTGCGTGACGAGACGCCCCATGCGCACGGCGCCGCCGGCCTTGGCGATGCATTTCGCGAGCTTCAGACTCAACTGCCGCGAGCCGCCCTTGATATAGGCGCCGCCCGACGCGATGTAGCCGCCCTGCATCAGCGCGAAATAAATCCACCAGAGCTTGCGCGGGTCGTCGCCGTAATAGGCGAGATTGGCGCCGAGCGCGCATTTCAATCCCTCGGCCCCGGCGAAGTCGCGGGTGAAGATCTCGTCGAGCGATTTCATCCAGCCGTCGGCGGCCGGCTGAACCTCCCACAGCCCGCGCGTGAATTTCGCCATCGACCCTTCTTCGCGCGCCTGCTTCATCGTCCACATGGCGTCGTGGATTTGCTCGACCTCGCCAAGGAAGCGCTTGATCGCCGCGCTCTTGTCGGGAAAGCGCGTCGCGAGCGCGTCATGGGCCGCCTCGAAGCCGACGGGCAGGGCGAAGGCTTCGCCGAGCGGCCCGCCCTCGACCTTGTAGAGCGGACCCGTGGGCACCCATTCGATTTCGTCGAGAATGCCGAGCCGGCTGAGGATGTGATGCTTCACGTCGCGCGGATTGCGGGCGTCCGACGTTTGATGGAGCGAGGCCTCGACCCACAGGTCGCCCACCTTGTAGACCGACGCCGCGCCGCCGATGCTGAAATTGCGCTCGAGCAGGCAGACGCTGTAACCTGCATGAGCGAGCAGGGCGCCCGCGGTGAGGCCGCCCAAGCCGGAGCCGATCACCACGGCGTCGTATGTCTTGTCGGTCATCAGGAAATCGTCGCCTTTCGTTTGCAGGAGCCCGCCTCCGGCAGGCCGCGCTCTGGTCAAAGCCCGAGTCGTCGCCAACATATCATGAGGCGGCGCAAGGTCGCGGATCCCCTTCGAGGAAGCGTCAATGAGCGATGAAATTTTCCCGGTCACGCGCACCGACGAGGAATGGCGCGCGCGGCTGACGCGCGAACAATACGAGGTGATGCGCCGCCACGGCACCGAGCGGCCCGGAAGCTGCGCGCTCAATCACGAGAAGCGCCGCGGCGTCTTCCAATGCGCAGGCTGCGACCAGCCGCTCTTTCGCTCCGGCGACAAGTTCGACAGCGGCACGGGATGGCCGAGCTTCTTCGATCCCTTGCCCGGCGCGCTGGGGTCGACCGTCGATCGCAGCTACGGCATGGTGCGCACGGAGGTGCATTGCAGCCGCTGCGGCTCGCATCTCGGCCATGTCTTCCCAGACGGCCCGCCACCGACCGGGCTGCGATATTGCATCAACGGCGTCGCGCTGAATTTCATTCCCGAAAGCGCGCCGGCGCGATAAGGCTTCGCAATCGGCCGATAGGGATGGCGATGCGACAGGCCAGTGCGACAAAAAAATTTTTCCCTGCCTGTTACCTGCGCAATCGGCCCTACCCATACCCCCATCCAGGATAGGTTCGGGCGGGGCCGTCCCGGCCCGAAAAATGCGCAGCGTTCATTCGTGCTCCTACCGTATCGGCAAGCAAATAAATCTCATGGACGTGGAATTCATTGACGATCCGCTGCTTTACAGCAATTTCGACGGACAGTTCTATCAGGTAGGTATCGGATAGGAATGCGGCCTCGCTTGTCGAATGTGCGGCGGGAGGCAGGTCCGTCGTCGCGCGAACGGGAGGGGCGCGAATGCTGCGTTGCGGCATCTTCTGGACGCGCCCATCGGCGCGCTTGACGCGCAATTTTTATTGCCGTCATACGAAACGGCAAAATCGCGTCGTCCGAATGGGCTCATTGCGCGCGGAGGCGGGTTCGCGCCCGGGCCGGGCCATCGAAGGCCGGGGCGGCTTTGATAAGGTCGTTCAAACGGCGGCGACAAGCCGGCGCGCGGAGTCGTCGTTCGCGCCGACGGCCGGATAATTTTCCAGGGCTCGCGCCAGCGGGTTCGAGAGGGAGTGGAGCTATATGTCGTCTACTACGTCAGCCGCCGCGCCGGGCGCGAGCGGGAAAGACAATCAGCACCTTTCGCCCAAGTCCGACATCGAGATTTCCCAGGCCGCCAAGATGCGGCCGATCGTCGATGTGGCGCGCGACAAGCTCGGCATTCCCGCCGAGCACGTCCAGCCCTACGGCCATTACAAGGGCAAGATCTCCCTCGACTACCTCGCCTCGCTGGAGAGCAAGCCGACCGGCAAGCTGATCCTCGTCACGGCGATCACGCCCACCCCGGCGGGCGAAGGCAAGACGACCACGACAGTCGGCCTCACCGACGGCCTCAACTACATCGGCAAGAAGGCGCTCTGCTGCCTGCGCGAGCCGTCGCTCGGCCCCTGCTTCGGCGTGAAGGGCGGCGCGGCCGGCGGCGGCTACGCCCAGGTTGTGCCGATGGAGGACATCAATCTCCATTTCACCGGCGATTTCCACGCCATCGGCGCCGCGAACAATCTGCTCGCGGCGCTCATCGACAACCACATCTATTGGGGCAACCAGCCGGCGATCGATTCGCGCCGCGTTTCCTGGCGCCGCGTCGTCGACATGAACGACCGCGCCCTGCGCTCGATCGTCTCCTCGCTCGGCGGCGTGTCGAACGGCTTCGCCCGCGAGGACGGCTTCGACATCACGGTCGCCTCGGAAGTGATGGCGATTTTCTGCCTCGCCTCGAACTTCGCCGATCTTCAGCAGCGTCTCGGCAACATCATCGTCGGCCAGACGCGTGACAAGAAGAACGTTCGCGCCAGCGAGATTCACGCCGCGGGCTCCATGGCCGCGCTGCTCAAGGACGCCATCGCGCCGAACCTCGTGCAGACGCTCGAGAACAACCCGGCCATCATCCATGGCGGCCCCTTCGCCAACATCGCGCATGGCTGTAATTCGGTCATCGCCACCAAGGCTGGACTCAAGCTCGCCGACTATGTGGTGACGGAAGCCGGCTTCGGCGCCGATCTCGGCGCGGAGAAATTCTTCGACATCAAGTGCCGCAAGGCGGGCCTCAAGCCCGACATCACCGTCATCGTCGCGACCATCCGCGCGCTCAAGATGCATGGCGGCGTGGCGAAGGAAGACCTGAAGGCCGAAAACGTTGCGGCGGTCGAGAAGGGCTTTGCGAATCTGAAGCGCCATATCGAGAACGTCCGCAAGTTCGGCGTGCCGGTGCTCGTCACGGTCAACAAATTCTCCTCCGACACCCCGGCCGAGATGGCGGCGCTCGACAGGCTCTGCAAGATCGAGGCGGTCGAATGCGTCGTTGCGGACAACTGGGGTTCCGGCGGCGCCGGCGCGGCGGATCTCGCGACGGCCGTCGTCAAGACGATCGAGACGCAGCCCTCGAACTTCAAGCCGCTTTATCCCGACGACATGCCGCTCGCCGAGAAGGTGCGCACCATCGCCAAGGAGCTCTACGGCGCCGCCGACATCTCCTATGATTCCAGCGTCAAGGCGCGTTTCGCGGAGCTGGAGAAAGAGGGCTTCGGCAACTTCCCGGTCTGCATCGCGAAGACGCAATACAGCTTCTCGACGGATCAGAACGCCAAGGGCGCGCCTTCGGGCCACATCATCCCTATCCGCGAGCTGCGTCTCTCGGCGGGCGCCGAGTTCGTCGTCGTGGTCTGCGGCGACATCATGACGATGCCGGGCCTGCCGAAGGTTCCGGCCGCGAACAACATCGCCGTGGATTCGAACGGCCGCATCGCCGGCCTGTTCTGACGTCCGACGCGAGAGAAATCGGCGGCGCCCCGCGGGGCGCCGCGGGTCGAGCCATCCAACGATAAACGCCCAAAGGAGCCACCTGATGTTGAATTCCCGCGTCCCTGGCAAGAATTTCCTTTTCGTGCCGGGCCCGACCAATCTTCCCGACCGCATCGTGCGCGCCATGGCGGTCGCCTCCGAAGACCATCGTTCGCCGACCTTCCCCGATCTGGTGAAGCCGCTTTTCCCCGGCCTCAAGAAGGTTTTCGGCACGGAGAAGGGCCACGCCTTCATTTTCCCGGCGTCCGGCACCGGCGGCTGGGAAGCGGCCATCACCAACACGCTGTCGCCCGGCGACAAGGTTCTCGCCCAGCGCTTCGGCCAGTTCTCGCATCTGTGGATCGACCTCTGCCGCCGCCATGGCCTCGACGTCATCGTGCAGGAGCGTCCGTGGGGCACCGGCAATGATCCGGAGCTGATCGAAGAGACGCTGAAGGCCGACAAGAACCACGAGATCAAGGCCGTCCTCGCCACCCACAACGAGACCGCGACGGGCGTGACCTCGGACATCGCCGCCGTCCGCAAGGCGATGGACAACGCCAAGCATCCGGCGCTGCTCTTCGTCGACGGCGTGTCTTCGGTCGCCTCGCTCGAGTTCAAGATGGACGAATGGGGCGTCGACGTCGTCGTCTCCGGCTCGCAGAAGGGCTTCATGCTCCCGGCCGGCCTGCTGCTGATGGCGGCGAGCCCGAAGGCCATCGAGTGCGGCAAGACCAACAAGAACCGCCGCGCCTACTTCGAGTTCCAGGACATGATCGCGCAGAACGCGAACGGCTATTTCCCCTATACGCCGTCCGTCCCGCTGCTCTACGGCCTAAAGGAGTCGCTCTCGATCCTGTTCGAAGAGGGTCTCGATCAGGTCTACAAGCGCCACCATCACCTCGCCGAGGGCGTGCGCGCCGCGGTCGCGGCCTGGGGCCTGAAGACCTGCGCCAAGGAGCCGAAGTGGAACTCGGACACGGTCACCGCGATCGTCGTTCCGGAGGGCTTCGACGCCGCCAAGGTCATCGAGACCGCCTACAAGCGCTATAATCTCGCGCTCGGCGCCGGCCTGTCGGAAGTCGCGGGCAAGGTGTTCCGCATCGGCCACCTCGGCGACCTCAACGAGCTGATGCTGCTCGGCGCCATTGCGGGCGCTGAAATGGCGATGCTCGACAACGGCATCAAGGTGACCCCCGGCTCGGGCGTCGCGGCGGCTCAGGCGGTCTATCGCGCCAATCCGCTCCTCAAGATGTAATTCGACACGCCCTCTCCCCGCGGCCGTCGCGGGGAGAGGGTCTCTCCCGACAGGGGAGAGCGCGCGCAAGAACACGAGAAAATCCGGGGGAATTTCATGTCGCACAAAATCGTCTTTCTCGATCGCGAAACGCTCGACGCCAATGTGCGCAAACCGAACTTCCCGCACGAATATACGGAATATCCGCAGACCTCGCCCGACCAGATCGTCGAGCGCGCGCGGGACTGCGACATCATCATCACCAACAAGGTGCCGCTACGCGAGGCGACGCTGAAGCAGCTTCCCAAGCTGAAGCTCATCGCGGTCGCCGCCACCGGCACGGACGTGATCGACAAGGCCTACACCACGGCCAACGGCGTCACGGTCTCGAACATCCGCAATTACGCCTACAACACGCTGCCGGAGCACGTCTTCGCGCTGCTCTTCGCGCTGCGCCGCAACCTCGTGAACTATGTCGACAGCGTGCGCCGCGGCCGTTGGGGGTACGCCAATCAGTTCTGCTATTTCGACTATCCGATCTACGACATCGCCGGCTCGACGCTCGGCATCATCGGCTATGGCGCGCTCGGCAAGCAGGTCGAATCCCGCGCCAAGGCGCTGGGCATGAAGGTGCTCGTCAACGACGTCATGGACATTCCCGGCAAGGTCGACGTCGCAACCATCCTGCGCGAGTCCGACGTCATCACGCTGAACATCCCGCTGACGCCCGAAACCAAGGGCATGATCGGCGCGAAGGAGCTCGCGTCGATGAAGAAGACGGCGAGCATCATCAACACCGCGCGCGGCGGCATTATCGACGAACAGGCGCTCGCCGACGCGCTGCGCAATGGCGTGATCGCCGGCGCGGCGCTCGACGTGCTCACCGTCGAGCCGCCGAAGAACGGCAACGTCCTGCTCGATCCGACGATCCCGAACCTGATCATCACGCCCCACGTCGCCTGGGCCTCCAAGGAGGCGATGCAGGTGCTCGCGGATCAGCTGATCGACAATATCGACGCTTTCGTCGCAGGCGCGCCGCGCAACGTGGTGACCGCGTAAGCGACGCGGGAACGGTCCCGGCCAGCGTCCCGCGCTCATGTCCGCGCGGGGCGGGCCGTCGGGAGGTCGCGTGACGCGACCCGAATTTTTCGAACGTCCCGGCGCGGAACGCCGGGACAAGGCCGGCCATGACGGGCGGCGTGGTCCGCTGGAGACACTGATGACCAAGAAGCTCCTTTTCCTTTTCGACACCGATCCGGTCGCGAGCGTCTTCGACACGGTCGTCGGCTATGACGGCGGCGCCGATCACGTCATCGGCTACGGCGGCGTGACGACGGAAAACGTCGGCGCGCTGGTCGACGGCTGCATCTACACTCGCGGACCCAAAGAGAAGCAGTACACGGCGATCTTCGTCGGCGGCGGCTCCATGGTCGCGGGCGAAGCCGTGTTCAAGGCGGTGAAGAAGCGCTTCTTCTCCAATTTCCGCGTCTCGGTGATGCTCGACTCGAACGGCTCGAATACGACCGCCGCCGCTGGCGTCGCGCTTCTCGCCAAGGCTGGCGATCTGAAGGGCAAGAAAGCGGTCGTCCTCGCCGGCACGGGTCCGGTCGGCATGCGCGCCGCGGCCATGCTGAACATCGAGGGCGCCGAGGTCGCCATCACCTCGCGTGAACTCGCCCGCGCCGAAGCGTCGGCCAAGGCTATTCAGGAGCGCTTCGGCTTCACGCCGAAGGCTGTCGAGGCCAAGGACAACGCCGCCCGCGCCGAGGCGTGCAAGGGCGCGCAGGTCATCTTCGGGGCCGGCGCCATCGGCGTCGAGCTGCTCGCCGAAGCCGACTGGAAGGACAATCCGACGGTCGAGCTCATCGCCGACTGCAACGCCCAGCCGCCGCTCGGCATCGCCGGGGTTGAAGCGACCGACAAGGCCAAGGAGCGCCACGGCAAGATCGTCATCGGCGCGCTGGGTCTCGGCGGCCTCAAGCTGAAGCTGCATCGCGAATGCGTCGGCAAGCTCTTCGAGAGCGCCGACAAGGTGTTCGACTGCGAAAACATTTACGCCCTTGCGAAAGAGCTGGCCTGATATGAGCGCGAAGACTGAAACGATCGGCAAATTTCTCGACGAGCTCGCGAGCGGCGCGCCGACTCCGGGCGGCGGCGGCGCGGCTGCGCTGTCGGGCGCCATGGGCGCCGCGCTCGTGTCGATGGTCTGCAATCTGACGGTCGGCAAAAAGAACTACGAGGCCGTCTCCGAGGATCTGAAAAAGACCCTCGCCCGCGCCGAAGCGCTGCGCGAAGAGTTGACCAAGGGCATCGACGAGGACGTCGTCGCCTTCAACACGCTCATGGGGGCCTATGGCCTGCCCAAGGCGACCGACGAAGAGAAGGCCGCGCGCGCCGCCGCCATCCAGGAAGCGCTGAGGGCCGCGACGCTGGCGCCGCTCGCGACCTGCAAGGTCTGCTACGAGGTCATCGCGCTGTCGAAGGAAGCCGCCGACAAGGGCAATCTCGGCGTCATCAGCGACGCCGGCGTCGCCGTGCTCGCCGCCAACGCCGGCCTGCGCTCCTGCGCGCTCAACGTCTTCATCAACGCCAAGTCGATCAAGGACCGCGACTTCGCCGAGAAGCAGCTCGCCGAAGTCAATGCGCTGCTCGCCAAGGCGGCGGCCGAGACGGAAGCCGTCTACGAAGTGGTGCGCGGAAAGATCGGCTAAACGCCGAAACTGGCGGCTGACGCGTCCCGCGCCGGCCGCCCAATAAACGCGAAGAACCGCGAGGGAGAAACCGATGGACGTCCACGAGTACCAAGCCAAGGAAATTCTGGCGGCTCACGGCGTAGCGATCCCGCCCGGCGCCGTGGCCTTCAGCCCGGATCAGGCGGTTTACGCCGCGACGGAACTCGGCGGCTCCCATTGGGTCGTAAAGGCGCAGATCCATGCCGGCGCGCGCGGCAAGGCCGGCGGCGTCAAGCTCTGCCGCACCTATCACGAAGTGCAGCAGGCGGCGCGCGATCTTCTCGGCAAGCGTCTCGTCACGTCGCAGACGGGCCCGGAAGGCAAGCCCGTTCAGCGCGTCTATATCGAAGTCGCCGATCCTTTCGAGCGCGAGATTTATCTCGGCTTCGTTCTCGACCGCAAGCTGGAGCGCGTGCGCGTCATCGCCTCCAAGCATGGCGGCATGGACATCGAGGAGATCGCGAAGAACACGCCGGACGAACTGCTCCAGGTGATTGTCGAGCCGGCGGTCGGCCTCCAGCAGTTCCAGGCGCGCGAACTCGCCTTCCAGCTCGGCCTCAATCTCAAGCAGGTCTCGCGCGCCGTGCAGACCATCATGGGCGCCTATCGCGCCTTCCGCGACAATGACGCGACCATGCTGGAGATCAACCCGCTCGTCATCACCAAAGACGACAAGGTGCTCGCGCTCGACGCGAAAATGTCTTTCGACGACAATGCGCTCTTCCGCCGCCGCAACATCGTCGACATGAACGATCCCTCCCAGAGCGATCCGCGTGAGGCGCAGGCGCATGAGCACAGCCTGAACTACATCGGCCTCGACGGCGAGATCGGCTGCATCGTCAACGGCGCCGGCCTCGCCATGGCGACGATGGACATGATCAAGCACGCCGGCGGCAATCCGGCGAATTTTCTCGACGTCGGCGGCGGCGCCTCGCCGGAGCGCGTGGCCAACGCCTTCCGTCTGGTGCTCTCCGACCGCCGCGTGAAAGTAGTGCTCGTCAATATCTTCGCCGGCATCAATCGCTGCGACTGGGTTGCGCAGGGCGTCGTCGACGCGGTCCGTCAGGAGCGCATCGAGGGCGTGCCGCTCGTCGTGCGCCTCGCCGGCACTAATGTCGAAGCGGGCAAGAAGATCATCGCCGAAAGCGGCATTCCGATCATTCAGGCCGATACGCTGGCCGACGCCGCGCAGAAGGCCGTCGTCGCCTGGCAGAGCGTGAAGTAAGGGCCGGGGAAAGACATCATGAGCATTCTCATCGACGAAAAGACCCCGATCCTCATTCAGGGCATCACCGGCGACAAGGGCAGCTTCCACGCCAAGGAAATGATCGACTACGGCACCAATGTCGTGGCCGGCGTCACCCCCGGCAAGGGCGGGCGGACTCATCATGGCGTGCCGGTCTTCAACACGGTGAAGGAAGCGGTGAAGGCGACGGGCGCGCAGGCCTCCATCACCTTCGTCGCGCCGGCCTTCGCCGCGGACGCGATCATGGAGGCGGCCGACGCCGGCATTCGCCTCATCTGCTCGATCACCGACGGCATTCCCGCGCAGGACATGATGAAGGTGAAGCGCTATTTCCTGCGTTTCCCCAAGGATCGCCGTCCCATGATGGTCGGCCCGAACTGCGCCGGCATCATCTCGCCCGGCAAGGCGATGCTCGGCATCATGCCCGGCCACATCTACAGCCAGGGCAAGGTCGGCCTCATCTCGCGCTCGGGCACGCTCGGCTACGAAGCCGCCTCGCAGCTCAAGGAAGTCGGCCTCGGCATTTCGACCTCGGTCGGCATTGGCGGCGACCCGATCAACGGCTCCTCCTTCCTCGATCACCTCGTCCTCTTCGACAAGGACCCCGAGACCGAGGCCGTGCTGATCATCGGCGAGATCGGCGGGCCGCAGGAGGCCGAGGCGGCTGCCTGGATCAAGGAGAACTTCTCCAAGCCCGTGATCGGCTTCGTCGCCGGCATGACGGCCCCGAAAGGCCGGCGCATGGGCCATGCGGGCGCGATCATCTCCGCGACCGGCGACAGCGCCGCCGAGAAGACGGAGATCATGAAATCCTACGGTCTGACCGTTGCGCCCAATCCGGCGGAGTTCGGCGCGACCGTCGCAAAAGCGCTCAAGCGCGCTTGACGCCGCCCCTGCGCCTGCCGTCATCGGCGCGCGCGGACCTCGCAGCAAGGCTCGCGCCGCGATTGCTCCCAAAAGAGCAAACGCGGCGCGAGTTACTCAAACCGCCGGCAAGGCGATCTCGCATCCGCAGGGAGTCCTCATGACCGAGACCCAGAACAATCGAGCCGCGATCAGCCTGCCCTCGGCTTTCGCGACGCGTTCTGTGACCGAGGCCTCGGCCTTCCTGCGCGAACAGCTGCTCGCGGTCATCCGCCGCCATATGCCCGAGATCGAAGCCGTCGTGCGCGACAACAAGGCGGGCGCCGGCCTCGCGCCGCGTCAGATGGCGCGCGCGCTGCAGGCGCAGGGCATTCTGTTCCAGCTCGTCTCCATCGCCGAGCAGGCCTACGCCATGCGCCGCCGCCGCCGCATCGAGCGCGAAAAGGGCCATGACAAGCTGCTCGGCACGTTCGATTACGTTTTATCGAGCGCCGCCAATGCGGGCGTGCCGGCCTCAGAAGTCCATGCGCAATTGCATACGCTGCGCATCCGCCCGGTCATCACGGCGCATCCGACCGAAGCCAAGCGCGTCTCGATCCTCGAGAAATATCGCCGCATCTATCTGTTGATGCGCGAACTCGAGTCCACGCGCTGGACCGACCGCGAGCGCGAGGCGCTGGTGAAGTCGATCTACGACCAGATCGAACTTCTCTGGCTCACGGGCGAACTGCATCTCGAAAAGCCGACGGTCGAACACGAAGTCGCCTGGGGCCAGCACTTCTTCCAGGAGAGCATTTTCGATCTCGCGCCGGAGCTTCTGTCCTCGTTCGAACGCGCGCTGAAGCGCCATTATCCCAGCGAGAAATTCGAGGTCACGCCCTTCTTCCAGTTCGGCTCCTGGATCGGCGGCGACCGCGACGGCAATCCCTTCGTCACCAATGAAGTGACGCGGCGCACCATGCGCCAGAACGCGACCGCGAGCCTGAACTATTATCGCAATCGCGTCGTCGATCTCGTCCGCACGCTGTCGATCAGCGAGCGCGCCGCCGTAGTTCCGCCGGCCTTCAAGGAGGAGCTGGCGCGCCGGCTCGCCGAGCTGCATGACGGCGCAGCCATCGCTCAACGCAATTTCAACGAGCCCTATCGACAGTATCTCACAACCGTTCTGCGCAAGATCGACAATACGCTCGCCGCCACGAACGACGCGCCGACGTCGGGCCCGCGCTACACCAGCGCCGACAAGCTCATCGGCGATCTGCTGCTTCTCGAAGCGGCGCTGTCGGAAGCCAGGAGCGAGGCGCTCGCGACGGATCTCGTGCGCCCGCTGCGCCGCGCCGTCGAGATTTTCCGTTTCAGCACGGTGCGCCTCGACATTCGTCAAAACACGACGCGCACGACCTCGGCGCTCCACGAATTGTGGCGCGTCAAGACGGGGGCCGAGAACCCGCCGGACGTGAAATCCCCCGACTGGCGCGCATGGCTGCTGAAGGAGCTGGACGCGCCGCGCGGCGCGCCGGTTCCGCGCGAGACGCTGACGCCGGAGACGCGCGACGTCGTCGAAATGTTCGAGGTCGTCGCGGACATGCGCGCGCGCCTCGATCGCGAGGCCTTTGGGAGCTTCATCCTGTCGATGACGTCGTCCGCTAATGACGTGCTCGGCGTCTATCTTCTCGCCAAGGAGGCGGGGCTTTTCGCCGACGCCGCCGGCGTCGATCACGTCACGCTGCCGATCGTCCCGCTCTTCGAGACGATCGGCGATCTGCAGGACGCGCCGGACATCATGCGCGACCTGCTGGCCATTCCGGTCGTCCGCCGCAGCACCCATGCGCAGGGCGACCTGCAGGAAGTGATGATCGGCTATTCCGACTCCAACAAGGACGGCGGCTTCCTGTCGTCGAACTGGGAGCTTTACAAGGCGCAGGCTCGCCTCACCGAAGTCGGCCAGGAAATGGACGTCGCCATCGCCTTCTTCCACGGCCGCGGCGGCTCCGTGTCGCGCGGCGGCGCGCCGACGGGCCACGCCATCGCCGCGCAGCCCGCGGGCTCGATCCGGGGCCGCTTCCGCGTCACCGAGCAGGGCGAGGTCGTCTCCTTCAAATACGCCAACCGCGGCACGGCCGCCTATCAGATGGAGCTGCTTGCCTCCTCCGTTTTCGCGCATGCGCTGAAGTCGGAACGCGAGGCCGCGCTCGTGCCGCGCAAGGACTTCGACGAGGCGCTCGAGGAAATCTCCGCCGCCTCCTTCGCAGCCTATGAGAAGCTCGTCGGCGATCCCGACCTCGTAACCTATTTCCAGTCTGCAAGTCCGCTTGAGGAAATCTCGCTGCTCAACATCGGCTCGCGCCCGGCGCGCCGCTTCGGCGCCAAGAGCCTTGCGGATCTGCGCGCCATTCCATGGGTGTTCGCCTGGGCGCAGAACCGCCATTCAATCACCGGCTGGTACGGCGTCGGCTCGGGCCTGAAGGCGTTTCTCGACGCGCGCGGCGACCGCGGCCTCGAACTGCTGCGCTGGATGTTCGAGGATTCGCGGCTCTTCCGCCTCATCATGGACGAGGTCGAGAAGACGCTGGCGCTCGTCGATCTGTCCATCGCGAAATCCTACGCCAGCCTCGTCGCCGACGAGGCGGTGCGCGAGAAAATCTTCAAGATGATCGAGGACGAATGCGCGCTGACGCGAGAAATGGTCCTGCGCGTCACGGGCGACCGCGATCCCACCGAGCGTTTCAAGGAATACGCCGCGCGGCTCACACATCGTCTCCCGGTCATCAATGAAGTCAATCGCGAACAGGTCGAGCTTTTGCGCCGTTTCCGCTCGGCGCAGGACGAACAGGAGAAGGAGGCGGTGAAAGTGCCTCTGCTCATCTCCATCAGTTGCATCGCCGCGGGCCTCGGGGCCACCGGCTAAGTGCATCCTGGCGCGCTTCCGGAAATCCGTTTCATCTCGGCGGGGCGCGCGTTCATACCAGAGAAGAAGGAAGGGGAATTGCTATGAGCTTTACCTTGATCGAGCAGGCCACGCCGCGCCTGCATCGCTCCGAACTCGCCGTGCCGGGCTCCGCGCCGGGCATGTTCGAGAAGGCCGCGCAGTCGAAGGCCGACGTCGTCTTCCTCGACCTTGAAGACGCCGTCGCGCCGGACGACAAGGAGCAGGCGCGCAAGAACATCATCCAGGGCCTCAACGATATCGATTGGGGCAAGAAGACCATGACGCTGCGCATCAATGGTCTCGACACGCATTACTGCTACCGCGACGTCGTCGACGTTCTCGAAGCCTGCCCGCGTCTCGACGTCGTGCTGATTCCGAAGGTCGGCGTGCCGCAGGACGTCTACGCCATCGACATGCTCATCACCCAGATCGAGCAGTACAAGAAGCGGCGCGAGAAGCGCATCGGCATCGAAGTGCTGATCGAGACCGCGCTCGGCATGGCGAATGTCGAAGCGATCGCCCAGTCGTCTAAGCGCCTCGAGGCCATGTCCTTCGGCGTCGCCGACTACGCCGCCTCGACCCGCGCCCGCACCACCGTCATCGGCGGCGTGAACCCGGATTACGGCGTTCTCACCGACAAGAAGGAAGACGGCTCGCGCGACTATTACTGGATGGACCAGTGGCACGCCGCCCAGACCCGCATGATGGTCGCCTGCCGCGCCTATGGCCTGCGTCCGATCGACGGACCGTTCGGCGACTTCAACGATCCGGAAGGCTACAAGGCCGCCGCCAAGCGCGCCGCGGTTCTCGGCTATGAGGGCAAGTGGGCGATTCACCCCTCGCAGATCGAACTCGCCAATGAGGTCTTCACCCCGTCGGAAGCCGAAGTGACGAAAGCCCGCCGCATCCTCGCGGCGATGGAGGAGGCCGCCAAGGCCGGCAAGGGCGCCGTGTCGCTCGACGGCCGTCTCATCGACATCGCCTCGATCCGCATGGCCGAGGCGCTGATTGAGAAGGCCAACGCCATCTCCGGCTCGTAAGTCATATGGTTCACCCTCCCCTTGAGGGGGAGGGTGAACCGCGATAGCGGTTCGGGGTGGCGTGACCGCCCCAAACCCGGCGTTTCACCCCCTCCCGGCCGCCTTTGGCGGCCGACCTCCCCCCGCGAGGGGGAGATGGATCGCCCCTCGCAACCGGATGACATTTTCATGCCCGCCGATCCCCGCCAGCTTCTCCGCGACATGTTCGACGCCGCCGTCGGCGCCGCGCATCCTTCCGTCTGCCTGCCGCCCTATCTCGAGAAGATCGCGCCGCCCAAGGGCCGCACGATCGTCATCGGCGCGGGAAAGGCGGCCGCCTCCATGGCCGCGGCGGTCGAACGGCACTGGACCGGCGGGCCGCTCGAAGGCCTGGTGGTCACCCGCTACGATCATGGAGCGGAAACTCAGCAGATCGAGGTGATCGAGGCGTCGCATCCAGTGCCGGACGCCGCCGGCAAGGCCGCGGCTGGGCGCATTTTCGAGAAGGTCCAGGGCCTCACGGAGGACGATCTCGTTCTCGCGCTCATTTCCGGCGGCGGCTCGGCGCTGATGGCGTTGCCGGCCGAGGGCGTCACGCTCGAAGAAAAGCAGGCTGTCAACAAGGCGCTGCTAAAGAGCGGCGCGAATATTTCCGAGATGAATTGCGTCCGCAAGCATCTATCCGCCATCAAGGGCGGCAAGCTCGCCGCAGCGGCGGCGCCCGCGCGCGTCGTCGCGCTGATGATTTCTGACGTGCCGAACGACGATCTTTCCGTCATCGCCTCCGGCCCCACGGTTCCCGATCCGACGACGCGCCACGACGCGCTCGCGGTCATCAAGAAATATGGCATCAACGCCCCTGAGGCGGTGATCCGCCATCTCTCCAGCGACGCCTGCGAGACGCCCAAGCCCGGCGACAGGATTTTCGAGCGCGTGGAGAATATTCTCATCGCCACGCCGCAGGGCTCGCTCGACGCGGCCGCCGAGGTCGCGCGCAAGGCGGGCTATACTCCGCTCATTCTCGGCGACCTCGAGGGCGAGTCGCGCGACGTCGCGCTGGTTCATGCGGGAATCGCACGCCAGATCGCGCGCCACGGCCAGCCGGCGCCGCCGCCGGTCGCCATCATTTCCGGCGGCGAGACCACGGTGACGGTGCGCGGAAACGGCAAGGGCGGCCGCGACGCGGAGTTTCTGCTCGGCCTCACGCTGGCGCTCGAAGGCTTCGGCGGCATTTCGGCCATCGCCTGCGACACGGACGGCATCGACGGCGTCGAAACCAACGCCGGCGCCATCATGACCGCCGACAGTTTCGCCCGCGCCCAGGCGAAGGGCGTCGACCTCAAGGCGCTTTTCGCCAATAATGACGCCTTCACGGCCTTCGAGGCGCTCGGCGACCTCGTGGTGACCGGCCCGACGCGCACCAATGTCAACGACTTCCGCGCCATTCTGGTGCCGGGGCGCGTCGAGGGCGGGACGCATGTTCCCGCCCGCGCGGCGGAGGCTCCGAAAGCCGGCGCCGGCTGGCTGCGCTGGCTCGGCCTCGCGAATTAGACGAAGGATTGCTGCGGCGCCGCAAGCTTCTTGGAGCCCAGCGCCCCGCTTGCTAGAGTGACGCGGACAGGCGCCGGGCCGCGACGCCCGGCGCGAACCGTTTTGGAAGCCGAATGAACAAACCCGTCAGCCCCGACACCGTCGACCCGCGCGGCGCCGCCGCCATGTTCGAGCGCTATCGCCGCGACGACGCGCCCAGGCCGGCAATCTGGAACGACACGCTCGATCTGCTGCTCGCGCATCGCTCGCATCGCAATTATCTCGACCAGCCCCTGCCGCCCGGCGCGCTGGAGACGATCGTCGCCGCCGCGCAATCGGCCTCCACCTCGTCGAATCTTCAGGTCTGGAGCGTCGTCGCGGTCGAGGACGAGAGTCGCAAGAACCGCCTCGCCGATCTCGCCGGGGGACAAAAGCACATTCGCGACTGCAAGCTGCTCCTCGTCTGGCTCTGCGATCTCGCGCGCCTCGAAAATCTCGCCAAGGAGAAGGGCCGCGACGCCAACGCGCTTCCCTATCTCGAAATCTTCTTGACTGGCGTGGTCGACGCGGCCCTCGCCGCTCAGAACGCCGTCGTGGCGCTCGAGGCGCTTGGCCTCGGATGCTGCTACATCGGCGCCATGCGCAACAAGCCCGAGGAAGTGGCGAAAGAGCTGAACCTGCCGCCCAATGTCTTCGCCGTTTTCGGCATGACCATCGGCGTGCCCGACCCGGCCGCCAACGCCGGGGTGAAGCCGCGCCTCGGCCAGGGCGCCGTACTGCATCGCGAGCAATATCATTGGGACGACGCGCAGCGCGACGCGATCGAGACGCTCGACGTAAAGTTCAAGGACTTCCAGAAGGAGCAGGGCCTTCCCGAGCAGGGCTGGATCCGCCAGGCGCTCTCCCGCGTGCGCGGGCCGGACGCCATGAGCGGGCGCGACCGTCTGGGCGAGGCTCTGAGGGCGCTCGGCTTCGAGTTGCGCTGAGCTCATTGCGCAGCTAGCGATGGCGGCCTCTCGTCCGTTTGCGCGAAAGGCGCGCCCGTGACCATGACGCCCGGCAAACCGGCTTTCCGGACCGACGGCGACGCCATCGTCGACAAAGTCGCGTGGCGGCTCATTCCGCTGCTGGTTGCGGGCTTTTTCGTCGCCTATCTCGATCGCGTGAACGTCGGCTTCGCGGCGCTCGCCATGAACGCCGAACTCGGCTTCTCGCCCGAGTTCTACGGCTGGGCGGCGGGCGTCTTCTTCATCGGCTACTGCCTCTTCGAGGCGCCGAGCAATTATGTGATGCATCGCGTCGGCGCGCGTCTGTGGATCGCGCGCATCATGGTGAGCTGGGGGCTCGCCGCCGCCGCCGCCGCTTTCGTCTGGAGCGCGCAAAGCTTCGTCGTCCTGCGCTTCCTGCTCGGCGCGGCGGAGGCGGGGTTCGCGCCGGGAGTCATTCTCTACCTCACCTACTGGATCCCCGCCGCCCGGCGCGCGCGCATTCTCGCCGGTTTCCTCATCGCCGTGCCGCTCGGCAGCGCCATCGGCTCGCCGATCTCGGGCGTCATCCTCTCCACCATGGACGGCGTCGCGGGCGTCTCCGGCTGGCGCTGGCTGTTTTTTCTGGAGGCCCTGCCGTCGATTGCGCTCGGCGTCGTCTGCTTCTTTCATCTCCCGGACCGGCCCGCCGACGCGCGCTGGCTCGCGCCCGCGGAGCGCGACTGGCTCAATTCGGCCCTCGCCTGCGACGCGTCCCAGGCGGACGGCGATCATTGGCGCGCGGTCGCCGATCCGCGCGTCCTCACCCTCGGGGTCGCCTATTTCGGCGTCGTTCTGGCGCTCTATGGCCTGAGTTTCTGGCTGCCGCAGATCATCAAGGGCTTCGGCGCAAGCACGCTCGCGACCGGCTTCCTCGCCGCCGCGCCGTACGCCTGCGGCGCGCTCGCCATGTGGCTGTGGAGCCGCAGTTCCGACCGCGCGGGCGAGACCGTCTGGCATACGGCCGCCGCCGCCGTCCTCGGCAGCCTCGGTCTTGCAGCGGCGGCTTACGCGCCCTCGCATTTTTGCGCGATGATCGCCCTGACGCTCGCCGCCGTCGGCTCGGTCGCGGCCCTGCCGACCTTCTGGAGCTTCTGCACGCTCGCGCTCGGCCCCGCGGACGCGGTGGTGGGCGTCGCGGCGATCAATTCCATCGGCAATGTTTCGGGGCTCGCCGGACCCTGGCTCGTGGGAATCATCAAAGGCGCGACGGGCGAGTTCTCCGACGCGCTGCTCGCTCTCGCGGCGGGGCCGTTGCTGACGGCGGTCCTGATTCTGCGCGTGGGGCGGGGACGCTCCCGGCCCTGAGGGCGCCGTTCCCTCCTGAGCGCCGCGCCTTACATTTCCTTGCATGAGCGAGTCCAAAACCTATCGTCTCGTCCCCGGTTCGATGGGGCCGCGGCGCGATTTCCGCATCACCGTGGGCCTGCGCGAAGGGTGGGACGCCGAGGGCCGGGTCTATGACGTCTCGGAGGCCGTGCGCACCGCTCGGAGCTGGATGCGGCGGCGCGTGGCGCAAGGAAAGCCCGCGCTCTCGGGCATGTTTTCACGCGCGGAAGTAACCTACGCCTGGCCGCGGGAAAACGGCGCGGTCGGCTCCGACCGTGAACCCGTCGCGATCTTTGCGGGCGAGGCTGTGCACGCCTATCTCGGCCATCTTGCCGACGGCGACGTCGAGGCCATGCTCGACGAACTCGCAGCCGAACTCGGGCGGGCGCTGGGACAGGAGCGCATTTATGTCGCCTTTTGCGGCCGCACCTGGATTTTGAGCTGCGAGGAGGAGGGGGCTTGAAAGGGGCGGAGGCGCCGCCGACATCGTCGATGCCGACGCTAAACTTGCGAAAACCAATGTTAATGTGTATAACATTTACATCGGCGGCCGGGCGACCGGGGCCGGGCGTCAACTGGAGCCAAACATGAGCTGCGATCGTTATTCCCGAATGTCCTCGTCCTCTGCCTGGGGGCGTCAGGGAGGATGCGCGCATTGGAGGCCGTTCGAAGTCGCGGCCGTCGTCATCGGCTTTTTCATCTTCTGGCCGATCGGCCTTGCGCTTCTGCTGATGAAGCTCTGGGGCCGGAGCTTTGGCCATGAGGGGGATCTCTTCTCCTTCGCGGCGGAACAGGGCGCCAGGGTGCGCAGCGCCTTTGCCGATGCGTCGCGCGAGAGCGCCGCCGGCTGGGCCGGCCCGTCTTTCATGCGTTCGACCGGCAATGTCGCTTTCGACGAGTGGCGCGAAGGCGAACTCGTGCGGCTCGAGGAGGAGCGCCGCAAGCTCGCCGAGGCCGAGCGCGAATTCGCCGAACACATCGCCGAACTGCGCCGCGCCCGCGATCGCGAGGAGTTCGACAGTTTTATGCGCGCCCGCAAGGGTAACGCGCAATAACCGCGCAATAACCCCGCCAACTTGGCAATGAGGCGAGGAAGTGGCCGGCTTGGCGCCGGCCACATCTCTTTATGCGGCCGCCGGGCGACAGGCGCGGAATATTTCGACGTTAACTAAATTTTTCGACCGCCGGTTAATCGGCTCTTCGCCATTCTGCGCGGCATGTTCGTCCGCGTCTCTCTTCTCCTCCTGTTGCTCGCTGCGACGCTTGTGGGCTGTTCCGTCCCCTTCAAGCCGCAGCGCCCGGCCTGGCGCACGCACGCCGAGAACGCCTGCATCGCGCAGCGGCGCGTGCAGCCGTCAGAATGGATCGCGCTGGCCAACGAGGTCGACGGCCCCGGCATTTGCGGGCTGACCAAACCCTTCAAGGTGACGGCGCTGCAGGGCGGGACGGTCGCCTTCAACGCCACGGCGACGTTGGGCTGCCCGATGGTCGCGGAACTCGACCAATGGCTCGCAGACACGGTGCAGCCCGCCGCGCAGGCGCGTTTCGGAAGCCGCGTCGCGCAGATCAATTCCATGGGCTCCTACGCCTGCCGCGGCATGAACAATCAGCGCGGCGCGCAGCTTTCGGAACATTCCTTCGGCAATGCGCTGGATATCGGCGGCTTCGTGCTGGCGGACGGGCGGCAGATCTCGATCGTGAGAGACTGGTGGCGCGGCGACGACCAGACGCGGGCGTTTCTGATGGACGTGCACCGCGGCTCCTGCGGGCATTTCTCCACCGTGCTGTCGCCGGGCTCCAACGCCTTTCACTACAACCATATTCACGTCGATCTCGCGATGCGCGGCCGCTCCGGCCGCACGGTCTGCAAGCCCGCGCCGCAGGAGACGCCGCCGTCGGAGTCGCCGCTCGTCGCCATGCAGAACGTCAAGCCCGCTCCCGGCGAAGAGACGGACAACGATACGACCGGCAAGCCGCCGCTTTCGGCCTATGACGGCGGCGGAGAGGGGCTCGGGCCCGTCAACGCGCCCGAAGAGCCGCTCCCGCCGCGCCGCGAGGACATGAGCGCAGGCGAGGCCGACCTGACGTCGAGCATTGCGAAGCGGAAATAGGAGAGGCGACGGGCGTCAGAGATCGAAGCGGACGAAGCCGATCAAGGGCGTCGCGGCGGCTTCGGCGCGATCGAGATCGAGCGCGTCCTCGACGACGCCGCAAATCTCGCCGAGGAGATCGCGCTCGTCGTCGGGCTCGCCGAGGGCGACCTCGAATTTGGGCCGGGTGTCCTCCACCCGGACTTTCATGACGTCGCCCGTCTCAAGCGCGCTCAGGAGAACCGCGAAACGTTCCGTCGGCGTCGCGCCCGCTCGCGGCTCCAGGGCAAGGCAAAGGGCGAAGTAGAAGCGCCCGTCGTCGGCCGTCTCCACCTGCGCCGCGGCCGCCTCGCCGCCGATGAAGGGGAGCAGGCCGAATCCTTCGGTCCTTCTCACGACCAGCGCCGGCGAGACATAGGCGCGCGCGCCGCCCCCCGCCGGATCCTCGAAGCTCGCGGGGCAACCGAGATGGGCGGTCAGCCGCTCCGCGAGCAGTCCCGGCAGACGCTGATAATCGAGGCGCAGACGGTCTGCCTCGACCCGGTAGCGACAATACTGGTCGCGTAAATCGTCGTAACGGGACATGGCCGGAATCTCTTTCGATCTCTTTCGCGGCCGGCGCGCGGGGCCGGCGGTCGGAAAAGGCGGTCTACCGCCGGGCGCCCACGTTCATCAGCCGGAGCACGAACCAGGCGGGCACGACGAACACGGCGCCGGCGAGCACATAGCTCGCGAGTTCCTTCAACGCGCCGAAGCCCAGCGCGTAGATGCGGTCGAAAAAAGCCTGCACGCCGCGCAGAATGTCCATTGGCCTCAGTTCGAGCCACATCAGCAGCGCGCCGACGACGAGCGAGATGAAGAACAGACGGACCGCGACATTGAGCGGCGAGCCGCCGAGAAAATTTTCGAGCGCGTTTTTTGACGCCATGGGTTCGGGTTCCGTTTCGGCAGAGCCGGGAAGGGAAATATACGGGCGCTCTGGGCGCTCGGGCTTCTTGTCGAGATGCGGCCAGTTGGCGAAAGGGCCCTGGTCTGTCATACGCGCGCGTCTCCTGCGCTCATTGCGCGCCTCCCGACGGCGCTTCCTCCTTGAAGAGCCGCATTATGCGTCGCAGGAAACGCTCGGTAAAGGAGAGGGCGCGCTCGAAATCCTGCTCGCTGGGGAGCGCCGACGGCCCCTGCGGCGCGCCGCCCGCGGCTTTGAGGCGGGCGTTTTCCGCGCGCAGGCGCTCGATCTCGGCCTCTAACGCCGCGCGTTCGTCGGCGCCGAGCCGACAGACCGCGACGCCGTCCTTCACCGAGCAGAAGGAGAGCGCGCCGGTGTCCCTGTGCATGCGCAGGAATCCGCCGTCGGTGGGCTGAAGCGTGAAACGGTCGCCCTCGGGCGCGACGATCGACGGCGTTGCCTCCGCCAGCGCGGATAGCGGCGCGAGCGTGAGCGAAACCAGCGCCAGTCGCAATGGAAAAAAGAGCATCACGGCCGCCCGGGCGCGAGGAGAGACCGACGGCAGATGGGGATTGCCGCGGCCGGCGTCAATGATCCCGCCGGATCGAAGCGCCCCTTGATCGGGACGGCGCCCTCGGCCATAAATTGCGCGCCGGGACGCCCTGCGGGTCCCGCCGATATCGAGGCGCCAGAAGGGCTTCTGACATGTCGCGTCCGCCGCTCAATTCGCCGTTTCTTCTCGGGTTCGACGAAATAGAACGGGCGCTCGACCGCGTCACGAGAAGCGGCGCCGACGGCTATCCGCCCTACAACATCGAGCGCATTCCGCGCAGCGAGTCGGAGCCGGAGCGTTTGCGCATCACCCTCGCCGTCGCGGGATTCACGCGCGACCAGCTCGATGTGTCGCTCGAGGAAAACCAGCTTGTCATCCGCGGCCGCCAGGTCGAGGAGCGGGAGCGGCATTTCCTGCACCGCGGCATCGCCTCGCGCCAGTTCCAGCGCGCCTTCCTGCTCGCCGACGGAATGCAGGTGCTTGGCGCCGATCTCGTCAACGGCCTCCTGTCGGTCGATCTGGTGCGGCCCGAGCCGGAAAGGGTCGTCAAGAAAATCAACATCACGGCGCGCGACTGAGCCGCGCGCGGGCCTGCGGGCAAGCGCGTCGTTCTTGCAACAGCGCGGGATTTTCTGCGTGGAAAGCGCAACTTCCGGCGTGGCCTCATTGACGCTGGGGGCCTTGCCCTTAAAGAATTTCAGATGCGCCGCCGAACGCCGATTCGTCGGCCGCAGAACAGGAGATGTCGCCCTCATGAAGCTTGTCGCGACGGCTGTCGTCGCCGCGCTGCCCCTCGCCGCCGCGCCCGCCGTCGCGGCGCCGGCCGCCTTTACCTGGACCGGCTTCTACATCGGCGTGAACGGCGGCTTCGGCGGCGACGCCTGGGGCGCGCGGGATGCGCGGATTCCGGCGCTTTCTCTCGCGTTCCCGTGGCTCGCGGAGAGCCGGGACGTCTCGCGCGCCGCCGGATTCCTGTTCGGCGGACAGGCCGGCTACAACTACCGTTTCGAGAACCGCGTCGTGCTCGGCGTCGAGTCCGACATGCAGTGGAGCGATGTGCGGCGCGCGATCCAAGCCGTCGCGGCGCCGGCGCCCGTTCCCAGCTTCGTCTCCGCCGACGCGACGCGCGCGGCGCTGGACTGGTTTGGCACGACGCGCCTGCGCGTCGGCTACGCCATCGGACGTTTTCTCCCTTATGTCACGGCGGGCGTCGCCTATGGCGGCTTCGGCTCCGGCTGGGGCGGCGTCTCGGCGACGCCCCTCCTGGGCGTCGACCGCGTCGCCGCCAGCGCGACCAGCGCCACGCAGGTCGGCTGGACGGCGGGCGTCGGCGCCGAATACGCGCTCACCGGCAATCTCTCCCTAAAGACCGAATATCTCTATGCGGCCTTCGGCGGCTTCGGCGGGACGCTCGCCGTCGCGCATCCCTCCTTGATCGCGCCCGCCTTCTGGGAGGGCGGCTATTTCGCGAATGACGGCGTCGGCTTCCATTTCGTGCGCGCGGGCCTGAACTACCGCTTCATCGGCGGCGGCGAGGGGTTCGAGCCGCCGTCCTTCACCGTGCCGGGCGTCGACCCGCGCGACTGGACCGGGTTCTACGTCGGCGTCAACGGCGGTTATGGCGGCGGATCGGCGGACGCCCGCGACGTACGGGCGCAGGTCGGCGGTTTCGCGCCCCCCTCCGCCCTGGAGTCATTCGTATCGACGCGCGCGGGCGGTTTCGTCGCGGGCGCTCAGGCCGGCTACAATCATCAGTTGCCGAGCGGCTTCGTCGTCGGCGTCGAGACGGACGCGCAATGGAGCGGACTGCGCTGGAACGGCGCCCGATCGACGGTCGCGGCCACGCCCTTCTCCGCATCGGCCGCGCCCGGCGCCGGCGTCCACGGCTCGGTCGCCTGGTTCGGAACGACGCGGGCGCGCGTCGGCTACGCCTTCGACCGCGTTTTTCCTTATGTGACCGGCGGCGTCGCCTATGGGGAGGTCTCGGCCAGCGCGCAGAGCGGGAGCGTCACGGGCGCGACGGCGCTGGGCGCGGGTTTTGTCGACGCCTATGCCGCCGCCGCTTCCGCCGTGCAGGCGGGCTGGACCGTCGGCGGCGGACTCGAATACGCCGTCACGGACCAGCTCTCGTTGAAGACGGAATATGGCTATCTTTCGTTTGGCGGCGCGAGCGGCGGCGGCGGCGGCTCTCAGCTTGCGTCGACGCCCGGAGGCGCCATAGCCCTGCCGACCGTCGGCTCCCTCGCGACGCAGCCGCTCGGCCTGCATATGGTGCGCGCCGGCCTCAACTGGCGGCTCGGCGCGCCGCCGTTCTGACGGCCTTTACTCGGCCGGCGTCCGCATCGGCCGCTGAGCGTTCATCGCCGTCAGTCTGGTCGCCGCGGCGATGGCGGCGATCGTCGCCGCATAGACCACGACCTGCATGATCGACGGCTGGTCGGCGTAGCCGATCAGCGTATGCAGCACGCGGCCCGGGATGCTCTTGTCAGAGAGGAGCCAGGAAGTGTCCCACATCGTGTCCCCGAGCGCCGTGATCGTTCCCGCCTGTTGGAGGAAGGCGACCGCCTGCGCGGCAAGGCCGGCGGCGAGCAGGGTGATCAGCGCCGTCGTCACGGCGAAGAGTTTTTTCGGCGGGATCGACACCAGGCCGAAGAAGGTCGCGAGGCTTGTGAACGCGCCGAGCGCGAGCCCTGCGACGCCGCCCGCCAAAACGCCCCCCGCCGCCTCGCCGGAGGCGAGAACGCCATAGAGGAAAAGCGCGACCTCCGAACCCTCTCGCAGCACGGCGAGACCCACGACCGTCGCGAGGGCGAGAAGCGTCCGGTCGCCCCGCGCCACCGCCTTGCCGACGGCGGACAGTTCCTGCGCGAGCTCCTTGCCGTGTTTCGCCATCCAGATGTTGTGCCAGGCGAGCATGGCGACCGCGAGCATCAGCACGCCCGCGTTGAACAGCTCCTGACCGCTGCCCGCGAAGGCCCGGGACAATTGCTCCGCGAAGGCCGCGACCAAGATCGCGCCCGCGACTCCCGCCGCGACGCCGCCTGCGATGTAGCCGCGCGATCCCGCGACGTCGCGCGTGACCGCCGCGACGATGCCGATAATGAGGCCCGCTTCGATGGCCTCGCGAAAGACGATGATCAGCGCGCCGAGCATGGCTTATTCCACCACCACCTCGCCCTTGGCGCTGTCCTCGTGGAACTCGCCGACGAATTTGTAGCGCCCCGGCTTCAGGGGCCGCAGCTGGAACGACGCCTCGCCGCCGGCGGGCACGACCTTTTCGATGCGAAGGGGTTTGGATTCGAATTCTTCCGGCGTCGCATCCAGATTTTTCACGACGAGCGTCGCCGCCTTGTCGGCGGCGATCTTCAGTTCCAAGGGATCGAACTTGTGGTCCTTGATCGTGAGCGTATAGGTCTCGGCCGAAGCCGCGCCCGCGAGCGCCGTCGCGAAGCCCAATCCCAAAACCGCCGCCGCCCGTTTCATCATGCGCTCATTTCCCTCTGTGTCGCTTCGATTAGCAACGTAGGGACCAGCGGCAAAAGCGTCAAAGGGCCTAGTCTGGATTGTTTCCAGAGTGACTTCCGACGCTTTTGCGACGGCGGCGTGTCGCTTTTCCGACCTCAGCCGCCGGGATAGCCGTGGCGCGCCTTGGAGGCGCGGACGAGAGAGATCGCCTTGGCGTCCTGGCCCGCGGCGCAGGCGTCGGCGGCCTGCGAAATCTCGCCCTGAATCTGGTCGTAAACGCCCTTGTTCACATGCCCCATGGAAAGGTCGTTCTCGATCACCGCCTTGTAGCGGCTGACGGCGGCCGAGCAGCCGGCGCCCTCAGGGAGCGTGAGGCTCGACGGCGCCGGGCGCAGCGGACCGACCGGGTCGACCACGGGCTGCGGCTGGCGGTTGGCGTTGCAGGCCGAGAGCGCCGCGGCGGCGGCGAGGGCGGCGAGGGAAGCGGAAAGGCGCATGTCGTCCTCCGAAACGGCTGGGGCTGTGGGCGTCAGTCTTTACGGTGGAGCCGGCGGCGGGGCAATCGGGAGATGGCGCGCCGCCCGCGTCGACCGGGCGGCGGCTCTTCCTTGTATATTTTGTCCTTGGCGACCGGGGCGCGAGCCGTTATAACGCAATTCGCGTGGCGCGCGGCCGGAAGGCCCCGCGCCGCGACTGTTTTACGGCGCGCCGCGCGCGCCACCTGAAAGCCGGGCAAGCGAATGGTCAATCCGTTTCAATTCCTGCAGGAAGTCCGCGCCGAGGCGAACAAGGTCACCTGGCCCACCCGCCGCGAGACCATGATCACGACCGGCCTCGTGATCCTCATGGTGCTTTTCGCCAGCCTGTTCTTCGTCGTGGTCGATTCGGCCCTGCGCTTCCTCGTCGGCCTGATGCTGCGCGCCGGTCAGTAAATTCCACGCATCGGAGCACCGCCCATGGCCATGCGCTGGTATATCGTCCACGCCTATTCGAACTTCGAGAAGAAGGTCGCCGAGGCGATCCGCGAGGGCGCCGCGCAGCGGGGCCTGACCGAGGCTTTCGAGGAAATCCTCGTGCCGACCGAGCAGGTGGTCGAAGTGCGCCGCGGGCGCAAGGTCTCCACCGAGCGCAAGTTCTTTCCCGGCTATGTGCTGGTGAAGTGCAACCTCACGGACCCGGTTTTCTCGCTCATCAAGAATACGCCCAAGGTCACGGGCTTCCTTGGCGCGGACAACAAGCCCATGCCGATCTCCGAAGAGGAGGCCATGCGCATCAAGGGCCAGGTCGCGGAAGGCGTGGAGCGGCCCAAGCCCACGATCAGCTTCGAGGTGGGCGAGACGGTGCGCGTCGCGGACGGCCCCTTCGCCTCCTTCAACGGCCTCGTCGAGGAAGTCGACGAAGCCCGCTCGCGCCTCAAGGTCGCGGTGTCCATTTTCGGCCGCCCGACGCCGGTGGAGCTGGAGTTCGGGCAGGTGGAGAAGGTTTGATGATTTTCGCCTCCCCTTCGAGGGGAAGCGGGAAGACCCGGTCCCGTCAGGGAAAGGGACAAAACGTGGCGGGTCCGCCCCGGCGCCATCGGGGAGCGCGGATCGGACCACGAACTGCAACCGGCGCCGGCTGGCCCCTGCGGCCTGCCGCGCGTCATTCGTTGGAGAAAGCAAATGGCGAAGAAAATTGCCGGCTACATAAAGCTGCAAGTGCCGGCCGGCGCGGCGAATCCCTCGCCGCCCATCGGGCCCGCGCTGGGTCAGCGCGGCCTGAACATCATGGAGTTCTGCAAGGCGTTCAACGCTAAGACGGCGCAGATGGAGAAGGGGATGCCCATCCCCGTCATCATCACCGCCTATCAGGACCGCTCCTTCACCTTCGAGATGAAGCAGCCGCCGGTCTCCTTCTTCCTGAAGAAGGCCGTGGGCCTGAAGATCGGCAAGAAGCCGGCGTCGGGCTCCAAGACTCCCGGGCGCAATGTCGTCGGCAAGGTGACCAAGGCGCAGATTCGCGAGATCGCGGAAAAGAAGATGCCCGATCTCAACTGCTCCTCGGTCGAATCCGCAATGTCGATGATCGAAGGCTCGGCCCGCGCGATGGGCCTCCAGGTGGTGGAGTAAGACCATGGCGCATGTCGGAAAACGCATCAAGAAGGCCCGCGAGAGCGTCGAGCGCACCAAGCTCTACCCCATCGACGACGCGGTGAAGCTCGTTCGCAGCAACGCCAAGGCCAAGTTCGACGAATCGGTCGAGATCGCCATGAATCTCGGCGTCGACCCCAAGCACGCCGACCAGATGGTGCGCGGCGTGGTCAATCTGCCGAACGGCACCGGCCGCGTCCTGCGCGTCGGCGTCTTCGCGCGCGGCGCCAAGGCTGACGAAGCCAAGGCCGCGGGCGCGGACGTCGTCGGCGCCGAGGACCTGGTCAACATCGTCCAGGGCGGCACGATCGAATTCGATCGCTGCATCGCCACCCCGGACATGATGCCGCTCGTCGGCCGTCTCGGCAAGGTGCTCGGCCCGCGCGGCATGATGCCGAACCCGAAGGTCGGCACGGTGACCATGGACGTCGCCGGCGCGGTGAAGGCCTCCAAGGGCGGCGCCGTCGAGTTCCGCGTCGAGAAGGCGGGCATCGTGCAGGGCACGGTCGGCAAGGCCTCCTTCGACGACGGCAAGCTCGTCGAGAACATCAAGGCCTTCGTCGACGCTGTCGCCAAGGCCAAGCCAACGGGCGCCAAGGGCACATACATTCAGCGCGTCGCCATCAGCTCGACCCAGGGGCCGGGCGTGAAGGTGGACGTGGCGACCCTCGGCGCGACCACGGCGTGAGGGTTGTAAGCGGTCTCAGATTTGAAGCCGGCGGGGCGACCCGCCGGCTTTTTCTATGCAAAATCAACTTTGATGATGTTGTTCGCGGAATGTTTGTTGCCATTGAGCGAGTATGCGATTCGCGACGACGGCTTGGGGGCTCGTATGGGGAAAGATGAGCGAAACGCCCAGATTAAAAAAGAGCACGATGAAGGAGCCAGTTACGCGCGCTTGGCCCGGAAGTTTTAGATAAATGCAGAACGAGTCCGGCAGATAGTTTCGCGTCTGGAACGACAACAAAAAAGCAGCCCACTGGAACAATCTCAACGACGGCGATAAGGGCTTCTGAAGCTAGCCTTTAGCGACGCGGTTCTGCTCTTGCCGCCAATTTAATCGCGGCCCCTTGCCGCATGTGCGTCTTCCTTGCGCTTTCCGCCTTGTAAGGGGGCGTCGTTCCCAATAGTTTGGCGGCGCGAAATTCGCGGCGCGAGGCCGGTCCGCCTTGTCGGGGGAGCCGGTTCCTTGCGCTTTCCGCGCCGCCCTTTCTCTTTAGGAATCGCCGTATGTCCGTCCTGATCGACAAGAACACCAAGGTCATCACCCAGGGTTTCACCGGCAAGACCGCCACCTTCCACTCGGAGCAGGCGATCGCCTATGGAACCAAGATGGTCGGCGGCGTGTCTCCGGGCAAAGGCGGCTCCACCCATCTCGGCCTGCCCGTGTTCGACACGGTGGCGGAGGCCCGCGCCAGAACCGGGGCCGACGCCTCGGTCGTCTATGTTCCGCCGCCGGGCGCGGCCGACGCCATCTGCGAGGCGATCGACGCCGAAATCCCGCTGATCGTCTGCATCACCGAGGGCGTGCCGGTGCAGGACATGATCCGCGTCAAGCGTTCCCTCGCGGGCTCGAAGTCGCGCCTCATCGGCCCGAACTGCCCGGGCGTGGTCACAGCGGGCGAGAGCAAGATCGGCATCATGCCAGGCAATATATTTTCCAAGGGTTCGGTCGGCGTGGTCTCGCGCTCCGGCACGCTGACCTATGAGGCGGTCTTCCAGACGACCCGAGAGGGCCTCGGCCAGACCTCGGCCGTCGGCATTGGCGGCGATCCCGTCAAGGGCACCGACTTCATCGAGGTGCTGGAGCTGTTCCTGGCCGACGAGGCCACGAAGTCGATCATCATGATCGGCGAGATCGGCGGCTCGGCCGAAGAGGAAGCGGCCCAATTCTTGAAAGACGAGGCGAAGCGCGGCCGCAAGAAGCCCATGGTGGGCTTCATCGCGGGCCGCACGGCGCCTCCCGGCCGCCGCATGGGCCACGCCGGCGCCATCATTTCGGGCGGCAAGGGCGACGCGGAGAGCAAGATCGCGGCGATGGAGTCGGCCGGCATCCGCGTGTCGCCGTCTCCGGCCCGCCTGGGCAAGACCCTGGTCGAGGTGCTCAAAGGTTAGGCGCTGCTGCGCCCTTCCTTGCCGCCTCGGAGAACTTAGATGAAGGTCGTCGCCGCTTTTGGCGGCGCCCCAAACAAGCCTTCGGCGGCGCGCGGGCGGACTCGCTGACGCGCCGTCGTCGGCCTCGAGAGAAGCGAGACTTATGGCGCGTCTTGAAACTGATGGCGTGGCCGGACCGGCGGCTCCCGGCGGCCCGTGCACTGCGCAAAATCACGGCTTCGCAACCACTTCATTTCTCCAGGGCGCCAACGCCGCCTATATCGAGAGCCTTCTCGACGCCTACGAGGCCGACCCCTCCTCGGTCAGCCCGGAATGGGCGAGGTTCTTTTCAGAGATGGGCGTCGTCCCCGGCGCCGCGCAGGCTTCCGGCCCCGCCGCTTCCGGCCCCTCCTGGGCGCGCCGCGACTGGCCGCCCGCGGCCAATGGCGAATGGGTGAGCGCGCTCACTGGCGATTATCCCGCCCCCAAGCCCGCCCCTGCGGCAAAGGGCGCGCCCGTCCCGCCGCCCACGGCCGCGACGGCCGAGGAAATTCAACGGGCGACGCGCGATTCGGTGCGCGCGCTGATGATGATCCGCGCCTATCGCATGCGCGGACATCTCCACGCCAATCTCGATCCGCTCGGTCTCGAACAGCGCCTCGACCATGGCGAACTGCATCCGGAGACCTACGGCTTCAAGGACGAGGATTACGACCGCAAGATTTTTATCGACGGGGTTCTGGGCCTTCAGTCAGCCAGCCTCTTCGAAATGATCACGATCCTGAGGCGCACCTATTGCGGCTCGATCGGCTTCGAATTCATGCATATCTCCAATCCCGAGGAGAAAGCCTGGCTGCAGGCGCGCATCGAGGGCCCGAAGAAAGAGATCGTCTTCACAGATCAGGGCAAGCGCGCGATCTACAATAAGCTCGTCGAGGCGGAAGGCTTCGAGAAATTCCTCGACGTCAAATATACGGGCACCAAGCGCTTCGGCCTCGACGGCGCGGAGTCGATGGTTCCGGCGCTGGAGCAGATCATCAAACGCGGCGGCGCGCTCGGCGTTAAGGAGATCGTCATCGGCATGGCCCATCGCGGGCGCCTCAATGTGCTCTGCCAGGTGATGGGGAAGCCCCACCGCGCGCTCTTCCATGAGTTCAAGGGCGGGTCCTTCCTGCCCGACGAAGTGGAAGGCTCGGGCGACGTCAAATACCACCTCGGCGCCTCGTCCGATCGAGAATTCGACGGCAACAAGGTCCATCTGTCGCTCACCGCCAATCCGTCGCATCTCGAAATCGTCGATCCCGTGGTTCTTGGAAAGGTGCGCGCCAAGCAGGATCAGCATGGCGGCGACCGCCGCGCGGTGCTGCCGCTGCTCATTCACGGCGACGCGGCCTTCGCAGGGCAGGGCGTCGTGGCCGAGTGCTTCGGCCTCTCGGGGCTCAAGGGCCATCGCACCGGCGGCTCCGTGCATTTCATCATCAACAATCAGATCGGTTTCACCACCTATCCGCGCTTCTCCCGCTCCTCGCCCTATCCCTCGGACGTGGCGAAGATGGTCGAGGCGCCGATCTTCCATGTGAATGGCGACGACCCGGAAGCGGTGGTTTTCGCGGCGCGCGTCGCAACGGAGTTCCGCCAGCAGTTCCAGAAGCCCGTCGTGATCGACATGTGGTGCTACCGCCGCTTCGGCCATAATGAGGGCGACGAGCCGAGTTTCACCCAGCCGCTGATGTACAAGAAAATCCGCGCGCATCGGACGACGCTCGATCTCTATGGCGAGAAACTCGCGGCGGAGGGGCAGCTTTCGAGGGCCGACGCCGACAAGATGAAGGAGGAATGGCGCGCGAAACTTGAAGCGGAATTCGAGGCGAGCCAATCCTACAAGCCGAACAAGGCCGACTGGCTAGATGGGCGCTGGGCGGGGATGAAGCCCGGCTACCAGGCGACCGAGGACGAGCGCAAGGGCAAGACCGGCGCGCCGCTCGAATCGTTGCGGGAGATCGGCGCGAAGCTCACCACGACGCCGCCGGACTTCCGACTGCACCGAACCATCCAGCGGTTTCTGGACAATCGCCGGAGCGCGATCGAGGAGGGTCAGGCGATCGACTGGGCGACGGCGGAGGCGCTCGCCTTCGGCACGCTGCTTTCCGAGGGCTACAACGTCCGTCTGTCGGGACAGGATTGCGAGCGCGGAACTTTCTCGCAGCGTCACAGCGTGCTGATCGATCAGGAGACCGAAGCCCGCTACATTCCCTTCGACCACATCGCGTCCGCCCAGGGGAGGTTCGAGGTCATCAATTCGATGCTCTCGGAAGAAGCCGTGCTCGGCTTCGAATATGGCTATTCGCTCGCCGAGCCCGATGCGCTCGTGCTCTGGGAGGCGCAGTTCGGCGATTTCGCCAATGGCGCCCAGGTCGTCTTCGACCAGTTCCTGTCGGCCGGCGAACGCAAATGGCTGCGCATGTCGGGCCTCGTCTGCCTGCTGCCGCACGGCTACGAGGGCCAGGGGCCGGAGCACTCCTCCGCGCGGCTCGAGCGGTACCTGCAGCTCTGCGCCGAAGACAATATGCAGGTCGCGAACTGCTCGACGCCGGCGAACTACTTCCACATCTTGCGCCGCCAGCTTCACCGCAACATGCGCAAGCCGCTCATTCTGATGACGCCGAAATCGCTTCTGCGTCACAAGCGCTGCGTCTCGCGGCTGGGCGAAATGGGCATGGCGTCGAGCTTCCAGCGCATCCTGCTCGACGACGGCGAAACGCACGAGACGGCGACGCTGAAGCCGGACGAGCAAATCCGCCGCGTCGTTCTGTGCACCGGCAAGGTCTACTACGATCTGCTGGAAGACCGCGAGAAGCGTGGGATCGACGACGTCTACCTGCTGCGCGTCGAGCAACTTTATCCCTTCCCGCTGAAGAGCCTCGTCACGGCCCTTTCGCGGTTCAGAAACGCAGAGGTCGTCTGGTGCCAGGAGGAGCCGAAGAACATGGGCTCCTGGTTCTTCGTGGACCCCTATCTCGAATGGGTGCTTGGGCAGGTTGGCGGCAAGGCGAAGCGCGCGCGTTATGTGGGCCGCCCCGCTTCGGCCTCCACGGCGGCGGGAACGATGTCGAAACATCTCGCGCAGCTCAAGGCCTTCCTCGACGACGCCTTCGCCCCCTGACCTTCGCGCTTCCCTTTTTTGCGCCATTTGACGAAACGAGATCGCAATGACTGAAATTCGCGTTCCGACGCTCGGCGAATCCGTCACCGAAGCGACGATCGGCCGCTGGTTCAAGAAGGCCGGCGACGTGGTGCGCGCCGACGAGGCCCTGGCTGAACTTGAGACCGACAAGGTGACGCTCGAAGTGAATGCGCCCGCGGCGGGCGTGCTCGCCGAGATCGTCGCCCAGGAGGGCGAGACGGTGACGCCCGGCGCGTTGCTCGGGCAGATCACGCCCGGCGCCGCCGCCGCGGCTTCTACGCCCGCGCCGGCGGGGAAAGCCGCGGCTCCAGCCGCGCCGGCCGCCATCGCGCCGGCGCCTCGGCCCGCTCCCGCGCCTGCGCCCGCTACGGCCATGCCGCCGTCGCCCGCCGCCGCCAAGATCGCCGCGGAGAAGGGCGTCGACGTCTCGCAGATCGCGGGCTCCGGCAAACGCGGTCAGGCGCTGAAATCCGACGTCATCGATTTCGCCGCGCGCGCTCCCGCGCCGGCGGCGCCCGTCGTCGAACCGCCGCCGCCCGCGCCCCGCGCCCCCGTTCCGCAGGAAGACGCCGCCCGCGAGGAGCGCGTGAAGATGACGCGCCTGCGCCAGACGATCGCGCGCCGCCTCAAGGAAGCGCAGAACGTCGCGGCCATGCTCACGACCTTCAACGAGGTCGACATGTCGGCGCTGATCGCGCAGCGCAACAAATACAAGGATCTCTTCGAGAAAAAGCACGGTGTGAAGCTCGGCTTCATGAGCTATTTCGTGAAGGCCTGCTGTCAGGCGCTCGAGGAAATCCCCGCCGTCAACGCCGAGATCGACGGGACCGACATCGTCTACAAGCGCTTCTGCCACATCGGCGTGGCGGTCGGCACCGACAAGGGCCTCGTCGTGCCGGTGGTGCGCGACGCCGACCGCATGTCGCTCGCCGAGATCGAGAAGGCGATCGCCGCGCTGGGCAGGAAGGCGCGCGACGGCGCGCTCGACATCTCCGACCTTCAGGGCGGCACCTTCACCATTTCGAATGGCGGCGTATATGGTTCGCTCATGTCCACGCCGATCCTCAACGCCCCGCAATCCGGCATTCTCGGCATGCACAAGATCCAGGAGCGTCCGGTGGCGGTGGACGGCAGGATCGAAATCCGTCCAATGATGTATCTGGCGCTTTCCTACGATCACCGCATCGTCGACGGCAAGGAGGCCGTGACCTTCCTCGTGCGCGTCAAGGAGACGCTCGAGGATCCCGGCCGTCTGGCGCTGGCGCTTTAGCCCCGTTGCGCCCGCCCCCGGCGAGGGGCGTGGGCGGGCGCCCCTTTAAATCGATTGAAAGCGCCACACATCTGTCATCGAGACGCGCTGCGCGGCAGGCGTCGCAAGGCGGTCTTACAGGACGCCGAGGAGGAGTGAATGGACGCTGACAAGACATCCGTCGAACGCAAGGCGCCCCCGCTGACGCCGGAGCAGTTCGCAAATCTGGGAGATGGGAGCATCGCCTATGTGAAGGCGATGCGGTCGGAGGACGTGAATCGTCTTTATCCGCAGGCCCCGCGCATTCAGCCGGGACTGACAGTATTCGCGCTCATCGGCGCGGACGGGGCTCCCATTCTGCTCGCCGACTCTCAGGAAGGCGCCATCGGCAACGCCAGAGAAAACGACCTGGAGATGGTGAGTCTGCATTGAAGCGTGCGGGCCGCCCCGGCGCCAGTTGCTGAAAGGCCGGGAAATCGCTTCCATCGGCGGGGCGTCGCGCGCGCCCCGCGATGGAGAACGGCATATCGGAAACCGAAATCTTCGCCCTCTGTCACGTCAATGACGTCGCCAAGCGCGGCGCGGCCGGCTTCGTGCTCGCGCGGCGCGGCGAAACCGCCGTCTCTCCCGTTCCGGTCTTCGTCGTGCGGCAGGGCAAGGCCCCTCACGCTTATGTGATCCGCTGCCCGGATCAGGGATCGCGGATCGACTTTCAGCCGGGACAATTTCTGGACCAGGACCGCCGCGCCATCGTGTGCGGAAAACATGGCGGGCTGTTCGAGATCGCGACCGGCCGGTGCGACGACGGCCCCTGCGTCGGCGCCTCGCTCGAAAAGATCGCCGTCGTCGTCGATGGCGACGACTTCTGCGTCGCGGGCGTGGGGCGCGCCGAGGAAGACGGTCTCGACCGGCCCGAAAATGACGAAACGCCGCAGATCGTCATCCAGCTCGATTGGCGGCCCTGGGCGCCTGGGCGCCCGGCAGGGAAATGCCGCCGAGCAGCGCGATCACCTCGGATTGGCGGCGGCAGCCCGTCTTTTCCAGAACGCCGCGGACCTGGGTGCGAACCGTATTGCGCGAGGTGCCGCCGGCGTCTGCGATCTCCTCGAGCGTGTCGCCGGCCGCGAGTCGGCGGGCGACGCGCGCCTCCGAAGGGGTGAGGTCGAAAAGCGACCGGATCAGCTCGACGGGCGGCGCCTGAGGCGCCGTCACCGAGGTGAGGATCATCACCGCGGTCGAACGGGAAAAAATATCCTGCGCGGCGCCGCGCACCGGCACGACATGGGCGACCATGGCGGCGGCGCCTTCCCTGTCCCGAACCGCGAAGGAGCGCACGCAGGGCTCCGCGCTGCGCTGGAACGTCGAAATCGCCTGGTCGAGCTGCGCATTGGCGTCGGCGTCGGTGAGCGCGATGCGGTCGCGCGCCCGCCACAGGATATGGCCGCCCAGCGTTTCGATCAGCCGGTTCGCCGCGAGCACGCGGCCGGTTTCGCTGAGCACCAGCGCGGGCAGGCCGATGAGCGCCAGCGTGTCGCTCGCCGCCCGGGCGCGTTCGAGCTGAAGGCGGGCCGACATGAAGGAGCTTCGCGCCAGATGCGGACGCAGCTCGTCCAGAAGCTCGATGACGCCGGGCTCCACCGGCCCGCGGTCGAGCGGCCGCGGCAGCGTGAAGATGAACCAGTCGCCGGTGGGGAGCGGCGCCGCGGTGTCGGCGATCCAGCCGAGCCCGCGCGGACGGTAAAATTCCTGCCGGGTGGGGTCGGTCTCCAGCTCCTCTTCCGTGAAGAGGTCGCGTTCTGTCAGAAATCCCTGATGGTGCGCGCGGACCACCCGCCTGGTGCGCTTGTCCCGGTGCAGCCAGTCCTGTTCGATGTAGGAGGCGACGTCGTCATGCAGCGCCCTGGAGCAGGTCCACCGCAGCACCCCGCCGTCGCCATTGGCCGTGAGGAACGCGCCGCCGCGCGCCTCGGCGATCTTCGCGAGCTCCTCCAGCACGCCCGGCCAGAACTCCGGCGCGAAGGCGCATTCGTAAATTCGGTCGATGAGCGTTTGATCCATCGGGCAGCTCTCCCCCGCAGCCGCGCGCGGAACGCTGTCATGCTGTGCCGGCGCGTGACGATTTTCAAGAGGTTCTTGAGGAAAGAGACGGGCGAAAGCTGCGTCAATTCACGCCGAAAAGCTCTTCGAAAATGTTCTTTTCCCGCGCCGGCGGGCGCTGGCCGCGGCGCGGCGCGGGCGGCGGAACGGCGCCGGCGCCAGGGATGTCCTCCGGCGGCAGCAGGTCGTCGATTTCCTTCGGCCGCCGGCCGCGCGGCGGAGCCGGCGGCGAGATCGTCGCGGTGGCGTCGTCGGGCTGGTCGGGCTGGGCCGCGCGCTCGGGCTGGCGCGGCGCAGCGGGACGGGCCGCCCGCTGTTCGCGCGCGGGGGCGCCTGGCCGGGCGTCGCCCGTGAAGATGCCGATGAGATCGTCGAGCGGCTTGGCCACGACTTCCTCTATCGCCGCGCCGTTTTCCGGGCGCCAGGCGCCCGACGGCAGGCCGGCGACGGGAACGCCCTTGTGGGCGATCGTCATGTAGCGGCTCCAGATTTCGACCGGAAGATTGCCGCCGGAGGCCTTTTTCGTGGGCGAGCTGTCGTCATTGCCGAGCCAGACGCCCGTCACGAGCCGACTCGTGTAGCCGATGAACCAGGCGTCGCGGAAGTCCTGGCTCGTGCCGGTTTTTCCGGCCGCCTGCCAGCCGGGCAGCTCGGCCTTGCGCGCCGTGCCGGTCGCCAGCGTCTCCTGCATCATCGCGTTCATCATCGCCACATATTGCGGCTCGATCACGCGGCCGAAGGTCGAGCCCTTGCGCTGGTAGAGCGTCTTGCCGGAGACGGTCTTGACGCGCGTGATGATGTGCGGCTGCACGCCAATTCCGCCGTTGGCGAAGGGCGCGTAGGCCGTCACCAGCTCGAGCGGCGTGACCTCCGACGTGCCGAGCGCGATCGAGGCGTTGGGCTGGAGATCTGACTGGATCCCCAGCCGGTGCGCGGTCTTCACCACCGTCTTCGGGCCAACCTCAAGGCCGACGCGCACCGCAACCGTGTTCAGCGACAGGGCGAGCGCCCTGGTGAGTGTGACGGGCCCGAAATATTCGCGGCTGTAATTCTCCGGGGTCCAGCCCTTGATGTTGAGCGGGCCGTCCTCGCGCACCGAGTCCGGCGTCAGTCCGCGCTCCAGTGCGGCGAGATAGACGAAAGGCTTGAAGGCCGAGCCCGGCTGGCGCTTCGCGGAGACGGCGCGGTTGAACTGGCTTTCGGAATAGTCGCGTCCGCCGACGAGCGCGCGGATTGCGCCATTGGGGTCGAGCGAAAGGATCGCGCCCTGGCCGACGCCGAATTTCGCGCCCTTGCCGTCCAGCGCCTCCTTCAGCGCGCCCTCGGCGACGGCCTGCAGGCGCGGGTCGATGGTCGTCGTGACGACGATGTCCTGATCGATGGCGCCGATCGTGTCGTCGAGCATGTCCATGACGTAATCGGCGGCGTAATTGATCGACCCCGCGCCCTGCTCCTTCGCCGCCCGCGCCGGATGGGCGAGCGCGCCCTTGGCCATCGCCTCGCTGATATGGCCTTCCTGCGCCATGGCGGTGACGACCTGCGCCGCGCGCTCCGCCGCGCCTTCCGGATTGCGGTCCGGCGCGAGCTTGCTCGGGGCCTTCATGAGCCCCGCGAGCACGGCGGATTCGGAGAGCGTCGCGGTTCGCGCGCTGTGGCCGAAATAGCGCTGGCTGGCGGCCTCGACGCCATAGGCGCCGGAGCCGAAATACACACGGTTGAGATAGAGCTCGAGGATCTGGTCCTTCGAAAATTTATGCTCGAGCCACATCGCCAGGATCGCCTCCTGAATCTTGCGCGAAATCGTGCGCTCCTGCGTCAGGAAGAGATTCTTGGCGAGCTGCTGGGTGAGCGTCGATCCGCCCTGCATGCCGCCCCGACCCGAGACGTTGCGAACGAGGGCGCGGGCGATGCCGAGGGGATCGACGCCCCAGTGCGAATAGAAGCGCCGGTCTTCGATGGCGATGAAGGCCTTGGGCAGATAGGGCGGCAGGTCGGCGATGCGGATCGCCGCGCCGCCCGTGTCGCCCCGGTTGGCGAGGAGCTCGCCGTCGGCGCCCAAGATAGCGATATTCGGCGGGCGCTTGGGCACTGCGAGCTGGTCGATGGGCGGGAGTTGCGAACCGTAATAGACTGCGAGCGCGCCGCCGCCGATCGCGCCCCAGACGGAGAGCGTGAGGGCCCAGTAGAAGAGAGCGCCGATCATCGACCCCGAGCGCCGTTTCGGCTTCCGCTGGACAGCCGCAGGGGCGTCGTCGTCATCGTATTCCTCGGGTTCTTCCTGCGCGCGCCCGCGGCGGGCGCGGGGCGTTGGCCGCTTGTCGGCGCGCAATGCGCCGTCATTCGCTTCGCTGTCGAATCTGGGTTCCCGGCGTTTGTCGTAACGCGCCATACTCTCCGCCTCGAGGCGCTCCGCCGCCGCCTCCTTGCGCCCTGGATTCAATTTAAGAAAGGCGCTTTAAGGGCCGGTTAAGAATTTCGGGCCGGCGAAGCGGCGCGCCGTCGCGCCAAATTCTCCACAAGGCCGGGCCCGCCGCCCCTTGCGATTCTGCGCCCGGCTTGCCAAAGTCTCGGCCCCCGGCGCCAGGCGCCCAATAAGACGCGGACGGTATTGCGGCGATGAAGGTCACGATCGAGAGAGCGGCTCTGTTGCGGGCGCTCGGCCATGTTCACCGTGTCGTCGAACGCCGCACCACCATCCCCATCCTCGCCAATGTCCTCATCGACGCCCGCGACGGCGCGCTGACGCTCAAGGCCACAGACCTCGACCTCGAGATCACCGAGAAGACCGCCGCCGACGTGGGGCAGGCAGGCGCGACCACGCTTCCGGCTCATACGCTCTATGACATCGTCCGCAAACTACCCGAGGGCGCGCAGGTGTCGCTCGACGAGACCGGCGAAACCGGCCAGCTGACCTTGCGCTCGGGCCGCTCGCGCTTCAACCTCTCCACCCTGCCCGAAAGCGATTTTCCCGACGTCACCTCGGGCGATTTCAGCCATCGCTTTTCGCTGCCGCCGGCTGATCTCAAGCGCCTCATCGAGAAGACGCAATTCGCCATCTCGAACGAGGAGACGCGCTATTATCTCAACGGCATCTACGTCCACGCGATGGAGGTCGACGGCCGCCTGATGCTGCGCGCCGTGGCGACCGACGGCCACCGTCTCGCCCGGCTCGAACTGCCGGCGCCGGAGGGCTGCGCGGGGATGCCAGGCGTCATCCTGCCGCGCAAGGCGGTTCAGGAGGTGCAGAAACTTATCGACGACGCGCAGGGCGACGTGCTCGTCGAGCTGTCGACGAACAAGATGCGATTCGCCTTCGGCGACGCCTTGCTCACGACGAAGCTCATCGACGGCACGTTCCCGGATTACGCGCGCGTCATCCCGGCCGGCAACGACAAGCGCCTCACCGTCGAGCGCGACGCCTTCGCCAAGGCGGTCGACCGCGTTTCGACCATCTCCTCCGAGCGCGGCCGCGCGGTGAAGCTCGCCCTCACGTCGGGCAAGCTGGTTCTCTCGGTGACGAACCCCGATCAGGGCTCGGCCGTCGAGGAGATCGAGGCGGATTATGACGGCGAGCCGCTCGACGTCGGCTTCAACGCCCGCTACCTGCTCGACATCACGCAGCAGCTCGACAGCGACACGGCGCTCTTCAAGCTCGCCGACCCTGGCGCGCCCACGCTGATCCAGGACCGCGACGGCGCGAGCGCGCTCTATGTGCTGATGCCGATGCGGGTGTAGCGGGACGGCAGGGAGCGGCTCAGCGCGGAGACGTCCGCATCGGATCGGCGGAACGCCGGCGCCTGGCGCGCCTTGCTGAGGGCGAGCGCTTTCCAAGACGCGGACGCGCGCCGCGCCGTCGTCCGCGCCAGCCGTCGAGATTATTGAGACTTTGCCGCGTTTGGGGGGTCCGAAGTTCTTTTCAAGGGGCAAGACGCCGCCATCCGGGTTTTCGAGAGCGAACATCGAGGCTCGATCGAACGATGGCTTCGCGTCAAGTCGGAAAGCTGCTCCCCAATTGGGCGCTACAAGACATTCGGCGCGCGTCGGCCGAACGTTCAATGGCGACGGTATGACGCCGGGAAAGAGAAGCCCGGCAGTGACCGGCTTGACGACGCCGGACCCCGGCTCCGAGCAAATGGCGGTCGAGGCGGCGATGCGCGCCCTGCCGCTGAAGCAGGGAGCCGACCCATCGCTTCACTCTCTTTATTTCTTCTCCCTTCCGGCGCGCTTGCGGGAGGGAACGGCGTAAGGCTCGCGCCAGTCGATGAGCACGGCATACCGAGGACCGATCGGAAGAAATTCGAATCGACCTACGCAGCGGGGAAGCGCAACCCGACGGATTACAAGCCGTTCGGGTTATAGCTCCCTTGCCGCCTGCCCACGTCAGTCGGCGGGCAAACGCCCTGGAGCAAGGACGCCTCTCTTCGCTCCGTCGCTATCGCCGCAGTCAACCTTTGGATACCATTTGTCAACGACGCCGAGTAAGGTGAACAATATTCTTGCAGATCGAGGATCGGGGCGATGGATGCTGCAATTTTCATGACGATCCTCGGCGGCCTCGGCCTGTTCTTGCTCGGAATCCACCACCTCACCGAGGGTTTGAAGGGCCTTGCCGGAGACTCGCTCAGACGGGCGCTTCAAACACTCGTCCGCGGCCGTTTCAGCGCGGTCGCCTTTGGCGCGATTTTCACGGCGCTCATTCAATCGTCCAGCGCCACGGTTCTCACCGTCATCGGCTTTGTCAGCGCCGGGCTGGTCAGCTTCTCGCAAGCGATCGGCGTGCTCATTGGCGCCACATTCGGCACGACGACGACGCCCTGGATGGTGGCCTTCTTTGGCTTCCGGGTGCAAATCTCGGCCTTTGCGATGCCCCTCATCGGCGTCGGCGCCTTTCTGTGGGTCGTGGCGAGGGGCAAATGGCGCGCGGCCGGGGCCATTCTCGCGGGGTTCGGCCTGATCTTTGTCGGGCTGGATTATTTGCAGACTGGCATGGGCGCCGTGTCCTGGAACATCGACTCCTTCGTCGGCGAAGGATGGGGCGCCAAATGGCTTCTTGCCGGTCTCGGGGTCGTCATGACGGTTGTCATGCAAAGCTCCAGCGCGGCCGCCGCCGCCACCCTGGTCGCCTTGCATGCGGGGAGCCTCAATTTTCACCAGGCCTGCGCCATGGTTGTCGGACAAAGCATCGGCACCGCCGCAACCAGCGCGGCGCTCGGGACGATGGGCGGCGGACTGGCGGTGCGGCGCGCCGCCCTGGCGCATATTATCTTCAGCGTCGCCGTCGGCGTCCTCGGGATGCTGCTCCTCTCCCCGCTCGCGACCGCAGCCGCCTGGGTGGTTTCAGGCTTGGACGACTACGACGGCGTGCTCGCGGTCGCCGCATTCAGCAGTCTGTTCAAATTGATGGGCGTCGTCGTCTTCTTCCCCTGGCTCGACGCTTATGCGCGGTTCATCGTCAATCTGTCCGGAAAAGGAACGGAATCGGCCGTCAGCAGACTGGAGCCGGCGCTCGCGGAAGCCGGCGGGCCGGTGGCCCTCGAAGCGGTCTGGCGAGCGCTGTCCGAAATTGGGCGGGACGCCGTGGACGCCGTGCGCGGGCGCCTCGCGGGCGAACCGACGGCCTATCGACCGCCCGACGACTCGATGCGGACAATCGAGCATTTTCTCGAGACATTGTCGCTGGAAACGCTCGATCTCGCCGAGGTGGAGCCGCGTCTCGTGCGTCTTTGCCACGCGGTGGACCATCTCAAACGGCTCCACGAAGACCTGGGCGAACCCGCTGCGTCGACCGCTCTCGGGGCGCCGACCGCGGCCATCGGCGCAGGCGCGCAAGCGCTGTCTGTATGGCTCGGCACGCAGAAAGAGGCTCCGGCGAAGGTCGGTAAACCGATTCTGGACGCGGTCGGCGCCGCCGCCGCACATCTTACGGAGGAGCGGAAGACGCTCCGTGCGCAAATCCTGGAGTCGCTTGCGCGTCAACAGACGACGGCCTCGACCGCGAACGAAGCGCTGCTCGCACTGCAATGGTCCGACAAGGCGCTCCACCACGCGTGGCGAATAATCGACTCATTGGACGCGGCCGCCGGCGAATAACGCGGCCCGCATTTGTTGTGCAAGGCTGCGGCCTCCATCGACCCGCCGCCAGCTGCGGAGACGAAGGGAAGCCCCATGAAGCGCAGGCGCTTATCGGCGTGGGGCCCCGGCATCGAACGGCAAAGCAAATCGTCGAACATAGGCGCTCCAGCAGGAGCGCGTCATCGCGCCTTTTCGCGGCCACCCCCGTTATACCAACGGCTCTGCCGCCTGACTCACTAGGGGATTCCCCTTGCGGGGATTTTCTGACTCATTTGGCGTGAAGGAGATTCGCGCCATGCCCGCAGCGGTGAAACTTCGGGGGATTTCTCGGCTGAGGAGCTTCGGGCTTTGGCCCGGCGCTCTCCTTTAGCCTCACATGAGAGGACCCTCCGAGATCGCGCGCAGGCCAAGACCCAGGGCCACGATCGACAAGCCCTTGAACAGCAGATCCACCCCTATGAAGGTCCCTACCACCCAAGTCCCCGTAAACGGCCAGCCGATGAGGAGAAGCGCGCCGAGAAGAAGACTCACCGCACCCTGCGAAAGATAAATCCACAACTCGTCGAGGCGCGAGGAAATTGCAAAGCCGATCGTCGCGAAGCCGCTGACAAGAAAGTAAAAAGCAAGCACCAATGTGATTGCCTGCGCACCGACCAGCGGTCGCGTGAGCAACATCACGCCGACAATGCCGACGAGGGCCGCCCATAGGACGTGCACGAAAAATCCGGACCACAACCCGGCGACGGAAAAATCGAAAAACAAGACCGCAACCGCTGAGGTGACGAGAAGCACGCCCAAAAACCCCACCGCAATCTGGGTCGCGGCTCTGGCGCGCATGATCGCGAGAATGCCAAGAGCGGCGATTGCGGCGCCTAGCGCAAGAGCCCAACCCCAATGAACGGCAAGAACGTCAGGCGCTTCGGCAACAAAGATCTCGAAGGGCTTCGTCATGTGTGACCTCCTGAAAGCTGGTCCCTTCTCCCTATCAGGAGGCGAGCGTGCTGCCCATCCCCCTAGCCGACGTCTTGCGACGGAATCGGGCCGACGACTTCGTATTCCGCTGTATCTCGATAAATCTGCATCATCGAGGCGGTCGATGTCATCGACCGGCGGTTCCATCCAAGTCAGAACCCCCCTCGCTACAACCGCTCTGTCGTCCGCGATCCGCGCGAAGACGGGATGATGTATCGGCTCGGGCGGATTAAACCCTTAAGTTTCTGGCACAGGGACCGCTTCGTCAACTCCAGTCGCGGCTTCCTGAACGCCACGCTCTCGAATACGCCCGCGATAGCGCCGCCCGGCGCGGGCTGCATCAAATGTGAATCAAAGCTCAGGTTCAATGCTGATTGACATTCCAGGCCTCTCTGGGTCGTTTTCTTGCAATTGACGGATGAGCGGCAAATTTTTGCCGCCACGGCTTCCTAACGGTAGCGTCGATCACCTGTTCTCGCGGGCGTCGCTCTTAAGGGCGACCTGCGCATTCCCCCTGTATCTGCGTAACGGGCGCCTGCATGCGTCTACCTGCGGTCTGAACCTTCAGGCCGCGCACATTGACTTTGCCTCGACGCAAACCTGCAACAGCGTAGTCGAGCGCTGGCTGGATGATTCTATTCGCCTGCTTGCGTTCGAAATATTCGGAAGCGTGTCAAAAAAGGCAATTCGAACATTGTTTTAGTCAAAATATAGATCGTATTTCCACAATACGGCTATATATGGCGCATTTTGTCGCCATTGTTTCCAGTATAATTTTTTCAAAGGATGAGCGCGGATATGAATCCGCGAGTGAGATATCTGTATAGATATCCACAAACAAATCCAAAATACGCTGCGTTCAGTCTAGGAACAGGAAAAAATGATGCTCAATGCAACTGCTCGGTTAGGCTCCGCTCTATCTGCGATGCTTCTTCTCCAATTGGGCGTGTCGGGCGCTCAGGCTGGCACCTATTGGGTCACCAAATCGGGACGAGATTTCGCCGGCTGTGGGCCTTCAAGCTCGCCCTGCGCGACGCCGGCCTACGCCGTCAACCGCGCGGCGCCCGGCGACACGTGGATCGTCGGCAATGGAACCTATGCCGGGAGCTGCAGCGACCCGAACAGCAGCATGGCCATCTCTATTTCCAAGGCTGGGACTCAGAGTGCGAAAATCACGCTTCTCGCGCAAAACAAATGGGGCGCGATCCTGGACGGCGGCGGAAGATGTCACTCCGTGATCAACCTCAAAAGGGGTTCCGCTTGGTGGGTTATCCAGGGTTTCGATATCCGGAACGGTTACATGGGCGGCGTCTGGTCAAATAGCGGCGGCGGGAAATACATCCTCCTCAGGGGGAATCGAATCCACCACATCGGCAACCACTACAACGGGTCGACGATTGGAGAGGCAGGGATTTACACCGATAGCTCCGCCATTCTCAATGTCTATGGCAATGTGATCCATGACGTCGGTCGCACCAGCGGCGGATCCAACTCATTGGACCACGGCATCTATTCCCATGGGCAGCTGTCGATTCTCAACAATCTGTTCTATCGTTCGCTGTCGGGGTGGCACATTCAGACCGCCTCCGACTTCAGGGGGCTGATCGCGAACAACACCTTCGTTGGACCGAATATGTTCGGGGGAGGCGGCAAGCAGGGATCGATCATACTCTGGCAAAACGCAGGATCGGTCCGGATCGTCAACAACATCTTCTACGGCCAGACTGGCGCGGCGATAAAAACTGAGAGCTTCTCGGCGTCCGATTGCCAGATCGATCGGAATATGAGCAGCACGAGCTCGATTTTTGATTCCGGCTCTCGCTGCACCCTCAGCAGCAATTTTACGAACAGGAACCCACTTTTTGTTAATCCGTCTCTGTCCGCGCCGGATGTTCGCCTTCAGAGCGGAAGTCCCGCCATCAACGCTGGTGTGAGCGTTTCGCAGGCAGTGACGGACCTCTACAACGTCGCAAGGCCGCGCGGCGGCGTGTTCGACATCGGAGCAACGGAACGCTAACCCTGCGTCCACGAAACCGGCAGCAGTTCAGGGAGCCCGACGCCAACCGGCGTGGCAAAGCTTGAGTCTACGCGCCCCAGCGAGCCGTTCCCTGCCGCCACATCACGAATAGCGGGTCGACGTGCGGTCAAATCGGCCGTAATTTCTCGCCATCGGCATTCTGAAGGGAAGAACCCCGAGATGTCGCCTTAAGGAACGCCCTGGCGAAAAATGACGCGAAACGAATGAGTCGCGTCCCATTATCTCCTTGAAAAACTGGCGGTCCCGACAGGATTCGAACCTGTGACCTTCGGTTTAGGAAACCGCTGCTCTATCCTGCTGAGCTACGGGACCGCTTGCGTCCACATCTACCACAGCGGGCCCATTTGAAAAGTTGTCTCGAAAGGGCGCCCCCATGTTCGAATCCGCGCGGTTGCCGCATGAGATGTCCAAGGAAGCCTTCCGGGACTATGAGATCAAGCTGCGGGAGCGGCTGCTCGACGCCCAGTTCGAACTCGCCGAGCGCAAGAGCGCCGCGGTCATGGTGCTGATCAACGGCTCGGACGGAGCCGGGAAGGGGGAGGTCGTCAATCGCCTTTACGACTGGCTTGACGACCATCTCGTGGAAACTCACGCATACGGCAAGCCGACGGACGAGGACCGCGCCCGTCCCGAATCCTGGCGCTTCTGGCGGGACATGACCGCAAAAGGACGCATCGGCATCGTTCTCGGCTCCTGGCATCACCGCCTGCTGCGCGGCCGGGCGCTCGGCTTTCTCGATCGCAACGCCTTCGACAACGCGCTCGAGGACATGAGCCGGGCGGAGGAAATGCTGCGGCTCGAGGGCGTGCGGCTTCTCAAGATTTGGCTCCATATAGACGACCGGGAGGCGCGGCGCCGACTGGCGAAATGGCGCGAGTCCAACGGCGCGCTCCGGCGCCCGGCCGTCATCGAGTGGGCGGAGATCGACAGCCCCAAGGCCCGCGCGCGGCTGAACAACGCGGCGCTGGAGATGATCGAAAAGACCTCGACCGGGGACGCCCCCTGGGCCGTCGTGCCCGCGCAGGATCCGCAGTATCGCGACGCGGCGGTTGGCGATCTGCTGCTGCAGACGCTGCTGCGGGCGACCGAAGGCGCGCCGGCGGCGGCGAGAACGCGGATGGTGGCCACGCCGGAGGCGCCTCTGCCCCGCCCGAACCTCGCCGCAGCGCTCGATCTGACGATGGCGCACGATCCCGATTCCTATGGCGAGACGCTCCGGGACCTGCAAAGACGCCTGACCGAAGCGACGACGGCGAAGCGCTTTCGGGACCGCGGCCTCGTACTGGTTTTCGAGGGCAATGACGCCGCCGGCAAGGGAGGCGCCATCCGCCGCGTGCGCGAGGCGCTCGATCCGCGGCGTTTTCAGGTCCATGGCGTCGCCGCGCCGACGGACGAAGAGCTGGCGCGCCCCTATCTCTGGCGGTTCTGGCGCAATGTCCCGCGCCGGGGAGACGTCGCGATTTTTGACCGCAGCTGGTACGGCCGCGTGCTCGTCGAGCGCGTCGAAGGGTTCGCCGCCGAGGCCGACTGGATGCGCGCCTATCAGGAAATTAACGACTTCGAACGGGAGTTGGTCGACAGCGGCTATCTCGTCGTCAAATTCTGGCTGGCCATCTCGAAGGAGGAGCAGCTGCGCCGCTTTCAGGATCGCGAGGCGAAGCCCTTCAAGCGCTACAAGCTCACCCCCGAAGATTGGCGCAACCGGGAGAAATGGGATCTCTACGCCGAGGCCATGACCGACATGGTTGACCGTACGAGCGCGCGGCGCGCGCCCTGGACGCTCGTGGAGGCGGAGGACAAGAAATTCGCGCGTCTGAAGGTTCTGCGCACGATCGTCGAGCGGCTCGAGGCCTGACGGCCGGGCGCAAGCCTCGCGTCAGCGGGATCCCCTAGATTCGCCTGGCGTCATGTTCCAAAGGGCCCTCTCGATCCGGGAGGCGAGACGCGATGCGAGGCCGAAATGTTCGTCAAAGACGCCATGGCGCTCCTGCACGGCGCTGATTCCGACTTTATCGCCGAGGCGGGCCCGGCCGTGCTCCGGCTGAAGTTGCTGGAGATGACTCATCTCGCCCAAAGCCGTCGGCTGCCGGAGGAAATGCGCGAGGCGGCGCGGCTCGCGGCGCGGGAGTTGCGCCAGCTCATCGTCGAGCGCCCCTGCGTGTCGCTGATCGATCATGCGGCGCGCGAGGAAGCCGCAACGGCGCTCGCGGATCACCGCGTCATCTGCGCGAGCCGCTTCTCCCAGTCCAGCGCCTGACGCACGATCTCGTCGAGATCGTCGTGCTCGGGTTTCCAGCCGAGAATATTGCGGACGCGGTCGTTCGACGCCACGATCTCCATCGGATCGCCTGCTCGGCGCGGCGCATAATCCACCGGGAAATCGACGCCCGAGACGCGCTTGACCGCGTCGATGACGTCGAGAACCGAGAATCCTTTAGCGTAGCCGCAATTGGCGACGATGCTCGCGCCGCCGCCCCTTAGATGCCGCAGCGCGGAAAGATGCGCCCGGGCGAGGTCGGTGACCTGAATGAAGTCGCGGATGCAGGTTCCGTCCTTCGTCGGATAATCCGTGCCGAAAACCTGCATCCTGGGCCGTTGGCCGAGCGCGGTCTGGGCCGCGACCTTGATGAGATGGGTGGCGTTGGGCGTCGACTGCCCCGACCGGCCTTTCGGATCGGCGCCCGCGACGTTGAAATAGCGCAGCGCGACATAGGCGAAATCATGCGCCCGCGCCGTGTCCTCCAGCATCCATTCGACCATGAGCTTCGAGCGGCCGTAGGGGGAGACCGGGTTCAGGGGCTCGTCCTCGCTCACCGGCTGGCGGGCAGGATCGCCATAGACGGCGGCCGTCGAGGAAAAGATGAAATGCCGCACGTCGCAGCCGACCGCCGTCGCGATGAGCGTGCGCGCTTTCGCCGTATTGTTCAGATAGTAACCGAGCGGGTCGGCGACCGAGTCCGGCACGACGATCTTCGCGGCGAAATGGATGATCGCGTCGACGTCGTATCGGCCGATGGTCTCGGTGACGAGATCCTCGTCGCCGTCGTCGCCGACGACGAGCGGCACGCCGTCGGGCACCGCCCAGCGGAAGCCGGTGGAGAGGTCGTCCAGCACGACGGGTTTTTCGCCGGCGTCGAGAAGTTCGAGAACCGCATGGCTGCCGATGTAGCCGGCGCCGCCCGTCACCAAAACAGCCATGATCTCACGATCTCCCGAGGTTCCTCACGCGAAATTAACGCAGGAAGCCTAAGCATAAGTCAATCGCGAGCGGGGCTGCGCCCTCCCGCGAACTCGGCGTCACCCAAACCAATCTCACGCGAAGCGGACTCTCATGACCAAGCGCATTCGAAAGGCAGTCTTTCCCGTCGCCGGGCTCGGCACGCGTTTCCTTCCCGCAACCAAGGCTGTGCCGAAGGAGATGCTGACGGTCGTCGATCGCCCGGTGGTGCAGCATGTGGTCGACGAGGCGCGGGAAGCCGGCATCGAGCACTTCGTCTTCGTGACGGGCCGCGGCAAGGGCATGATCGAGGATCATTTCGATATGGCCTACGAGTTGGAGGACACGCTCAGGCGCCGCAACAAGACGAAGGAATATGAAGCTCTGATGGCGGACCTGCCCAGGGCCGGCGCGACGAGCTTCACCCGCCAGCAGGCGCCGCTGGGCCTCGGCCACGCCGTCTGGTGCGCGCGCGACATCATCGGCGACGAGCCGTTCGCGGTGCTTCTCCCCGACATGATCACCCTGCCGGCGGCCGGCAAGACTTCCCGCTGCCTGGCGCAGGCGGTCGAAGCCTATGAAAAGCACGGCGGCAACATCATCGCGGTGGAGGAGGTGAAGCCCGAGGAGACTCATCAATACGGCGTCGTCGCGACGGGCAAGAACTACGGCTCGACCTTCGAGATCACCGGCATGGTGGAAAAGCCCCCGCAGGGCGCGGCGCCGAGCAATTTCATCATTTCGGGCCGCTACATTCTCGAGCCCGAGATCTTCGCCCTGCTCGAAAAGGGCGAGAGGGGGGCGGGCGGCGAAATCCAGCTCACCGACGCCATGATCCATCTCGCCAGGGAGCGCCCGTTCCACGGCGTGCGCTTCGACGGCCGCACCTATGACACCGGGTCCAAGCTCGGCTTCCTCGCCGCGAACGTCGCTTTCGGCCTTGCAAGGCCGGACGTGGCGGAAGGCTTGCGCGCGGAGCTAAAGAAGCTTCTGGACTGAGGCCGCTAGACGGGCGGGGCCTCGGCCCCGCCTGCCGTCAGCCGCGCGCGGCTTTCCTCCACGCGAGCGCCCATCGCAGCGCGACGATTTGCGCGACGAGCGCGGCGAAGCGCAGGTTCCAGTCCACGAAAACCGCGCAAGGTTCGTTGGCGTCGCCGCAGCCGAAGGCGGCGTCGAGCGGCCCTTCCGCCAAACCCGCCGCGAACCCAAGCGGAAAGGAGAGGGCGGCCATCGCCCGCCGCACGAAGCGTCCGGTCTGGCGCAGGCGGTCGCCGACGTCAAAGTCGTCATATTGATTGACGTAGATGGCGAGAAGGACGAGGGCGGCGGCGACGGTCGCGACCGCATAGACGAGCCAGAGCCTTCGCGCTCCGGCGCCGGGCGTCGCGCCGCTCACCCCTTTTTGGGACGGATGCGGATGATCACGTCGCAGCCCACGATCTCCATGCCCTCGGGCGGCGCCGGGAGACGGGCGAATTCGACCGAGCCGTCCGCGACGTCGAACATGCGGCCCGTCGCCTCGTCCATGAAGTGATGGTGGGGCGAGGTGCGCGTGTGGAAATAGGTGCGCGGACCCTGCACGGCGATTTCCCGCAGCAGACCCGCCTGGGCGAACTGGTTGAGCGTGTTGTAGACCGTCGAGAGCGACATGGTCAGCCCCGCCTCGCGCGCCTCTGCGTGCAACGCCTCCGCGCTCACATGGCGGTCGCCCTTGCCGAAGAGCAGCTTGCTGAGCGCGAGACGCTGCACTGTGGGGCGAAGACCCGCGTTGCGCAGCCGCGTCTTGGGATCGACCGCCACGCCCGCGGGCTGCTCGCGCAAACGGCGGGAATTGTCAAAGCTCCTGGGTATTGGCTGATGCGTCATTTGAGGCCGACAGCGAGATTTCTCGCCCCTTCGAACTGTATAGTTATCAGTAGACGGCAGCGCGGCGCCCCTGTCAAATGCCGGAACATGAAAGATTTCCAAACAAGCCGGACCCGAAAAGTCATGGAGCACGCCAAAACTTCCGCCGCCCCCGGCCGCCGCGACATCCTGCTCGGGTTTGCGCTCTCCGCGCTCGCCGCGCTCGCCGTCGCACGGCCCGCGAAAGCGTCGGATTTTAGCGGATTCGTCGATGGTCTGTGGCCATCCGCGCAGGCGGCGGGCGTGTCCCGCGAGACCTTCGCGGCCGCGGTCGCGGGCCTGGCGCCGGAGCCGGGCGTGCTCGCAAAGCCGAAGGCGCAGGCCGAATTCACGATCTCGATCCCGGCCTATCTCGCGGGAACCGTGACGAATGGTCGCGTTGCGCGCGGCCAGTCCGTCGCCGCGTCGCTCTCCGGGCCGCTCGGCCGCGCCGCCGCCCGCCATGGCGTGCCGGGAGAGATCATGGTCGCGATCCTGGGCGTCGAGAGCAATTTCGGGACGGCGACCGGCGGCGCCGACGTCCTGAAAGTGCTCGCGACCCTCGCCTGGAAGGGCCATCGCGCCGAGACCTTCATCGAGGAATTCATCGCCGCCCTCGTGATGCTGGAAAAGGGCTATGCGACCCGCGCGCAGCTGCGCGGCTCCTGGGCGGGCGCGATGGGCCAGCCGCAATTCATGCCCTCGGCCTATCTGAAATTCGCCGAAAGCGACGAGGGGTCCGGCGCGCCGGACATCTGGCGCTCGCAGGCCGATTCCGTGGCCTCGATCGCCAATTTCCTCGCGAAATCGGGCTGGGTCGCCGGCGTCCCGGCGGTCGTCGAGGCGCGGCTGCCGGAGGGGTTCGACTACGCCGATTTCGATCTCGACTTCGCCCGCTGGCGGGCGCTCGGGGTCGCGCGGGCGGATGGCGAGGCGCTTCCCGCCGCGGGCGCCGCGAGCCTTTATCTGCCCGCCGGCGCGAATGGCCCGGCTTTCCTCATCTCGGACAATTTCGAGGTCATCCGCCAATACAACACGTCCGACGCCTATGCGATGTCTGTGGCCATTCTCGCGGAGCGGATCGCCGGGCGGGACGTTCCGACCGCGCCCTGGCCGCGCGTCGCGCCGCTCTCCACGGCCGACGTCAAGGCCATGCAACAGCTGCTGACGGAACGCGGCTATTATCGCGGGACGATCGACGGCAAACTTGGCCGCACCAGCCGCAACGCCGTTCACGCCTTCCAGCTCGCCGAGGGCCTTCGCCCCGCGGACGGCTTCGCGACTAAGGAGGTGCTGGCGCGTTTGCGAGCGCGCTAGCGCACGGGCGCGGAGACGAAGCCGAAGGCGACGCGGGTCAGCATGTCGGAGCCGAATCGTTCCTCCGCGCGCCGCACGGTCTGCCCGCCGAGGCTGCGGTAGAAGGCGAGCGCCTTCTCATTGTCGGCGAGCGCCCAGACGATGGTCGATAAATAACCGTGTTCCGCGAGTTCCCGCCGCGCGGCGGCGAAAAGCCTGCGGCCGAAGCCCAGTCCCTGATGCTGCGGCGACAGATACAATTCGAAGATTTCGCCGGAATAGGGCATGGAGGGCACGCGATTGCGCCCATAGGTCGAATAGCCGACGATCCTGTTGTCGAAATCGAGCACCAGCAGTCCCGTGCCGCGCACGATGGCCGCGTGCCACCATGCGGGACCGCGCCGCGCGATCATCCGCTCGAGTTCGACGCCCGGAATCACGCCACGGTAGGCGTCGCGCCAGGAAGCGTCGTGAACGCGCGCGATTTCCTCGGCGTCGCCGGGCCGGGCGTGACGGATGGAGAAAGCGGTTTTGACCATAGGGCGATGTTAGGGCGCATTTCGCGATTTGGGCAAGAGGCGGATTCCGCCGAAAGCGCAAAAAACTGAAAGCGCTTCGGCTGAACGTTCGTTAATGTTTTGCGCCTCGAAACGTCGCGCCGCGCGGCTTGCCAGCGGCGGCGCCAATGCTTATTCTCGCCCGGTTCCGGCCTGTCGGCCGCTCGAGCGAGGACTCCTTATCGTGGCCGTCTCCGTCGCCACACATGAAGCCGGAAAGGCGCGCGAACCGCGCGGCGCGATCGCCGCCTCCGCCGCGCCCGGCCTGCTGCTTCTTCGTCGCCCCTGATCGCCCGCAGGGCTTTGGCCCAGGCCGTCAGGGGATGCGACGCAACCAGGATCCTGCCCGAACTCCGGGCGCAGCAGTTCAGAAAGTTTTCGCCATGACCCATCCCGCGACCGACTCCCAGAACGGCGAGCGCGTCTTCATATTCGACACCACCCTGCGCGACGGCGAGCAATCCCCTGGCGCCTCTATGACGCTGGAGGAGAAGCTCGAGGTCGCCGACCTGCTGGATCAGCTGGGAGTCGACATCATCGAGGCAGGGTTCCCGATCGCGAGCCCGGGCGATTTCGAGAGCGTGGCTGAAGTCGCGCGCCGCGTGAAGAACGCCGCCGTCGCTGGTCTGGCGCGCGCCTCGGAGAAGGATATCGACCGCTGCGCCGAGGCGCTGCGCGAGGCGAAGCGTCCCCGCATCCACACTTTCATCTCCACCTCGCCCGTGCACATGAAATACAAGCTCCAGATGGAGCCGGAGCGCGTGCTGGAGCTGGTCTCTTCTTCCGTGACGCGCGCGCGCAACCATGTCGCGGACGTCGAATGGTCCGCCGAAGACGGCACGCGAACGGAAATCGACTTCCTGTGCCGCTGCGTCGAGACCGCGATCAAGGCGGGCGCGACGACGATCAACATTCCCGACACGGTCGGTTACACGACCCCGCAGGAATATGAACGCCTCTTCCGAACCGTGCGCGAGCGCGTGCCGAACGCGGACAAGGCCATCTTCTCTGTCCATTGCCATGACGATCTGGGACTCGCAGTGGCCAATTCGCTGGCTGGCGTGCGCGGCGGCGCGCGTCAGGTCGAATGCACCATCAACGGTTTGGGCGAACGCGCCGGCAACGCGGCCATGGAGGAAGTCGTGATGGCGCTGAAGACGCGCCATGACGTTCTGCCCTATTACACGAACATCGACGCGAAGCTGCTGACGCGCGCGTCGAAACTCGTCTCGGCGGTGACCTCCTTCCCGGTGCAATACAACAAGGCGATCGTCGGCCGGAACGCCTTCGCGCATGAGAGCGGCATCCATCAGGACGGCATGCTCAAGAACGCGCACACCTACGAGATCATGACGCCCGAGAGCGTCGGCGTGTCGAAGACCTCGCTGGTCATGGGCAAGCATTCGGGCCGCCACGCCTTCCGCGAAAAGCTGAAGGAGCTGGGTTACGACCTCGGCGAGAACCAGTTGCAGGACGCGTTCAATCGCTTCAAGGATTTGGCCGACCGCAAGAAGTTCGTCTACGACGAGGATCTGATTGCGCTCGTCGACGACGAGATCGTCAACGCGCACGACCACATCAAGGTGCTCGCGCTGATGGTGATGGCCGGCACGCATGGGCCCCAGTCCGCGGCGCTGACGCTCGACATCGATGGCGACAAGGTCACCCATCAGGCGACCGGCAACGGACCCGTCGACGCTATTTTCAACGCCATCAAGGCGCTGGCCCCGCATGAGGCGACGCTGGAGCTCTATCAGGTCCACGCCGTCACCGAGGGCACGGACGCGCAGGCGGAGGTTTCGGTGCGGCTCTCCGAGGACGGCAAGTCCGTCACGGGGCGCGGCGCCGATCCAGACACGCTCGTCGCTTCGGCGCGCGCCTATGTCTCGGCGCTCAACAAGCTGATGGTGAAGCGCGCGCGGGCGAAACCCGAGGCCATGCAGGCGGTTTGAGCCCTTGAACGGAGCCGAAAGACTCCGTTTTTCATTTGTCTGCATCGCGAAAGGGCCGCCCATGGCGCAGGGAAGCATCGAAAACTTCTCACTCCTCGGCGGCCCTTTTTACAGGCTCGGCGCGCGGCTCGGCCTCGTGCGCGGCGGGACGAACACGATCGCTTTCGGCGCCGCGCTCGGCTGGATCTCCTGGTTCGCGCTTGGTGCGCTGGCCGCCGCGCAGGGCGGCGCTGAACGGCTTCTGTCGCTCTCGACCGTTGCGATCCACGCGCGCCTTCTGCTGGCGATTCCCTTGCTCTTCGTCGCCGAAGCCGCGATCGACCACAAGCTTCGCGAATTCGTGCGCCTCCTCGTGCGTTCGGAAGTGGCGGGCGCGACGGCGCTGCCCCGGCTCGAAGCGGAAGCGGCCCGCATCCTCCGACGCAAAGACTCCTGGGCGCCCGATGCGGTAAGCCTCCTCGCCGCCCTGGCGCTCTCGCCTTTGGCGGCGCAGGCGCCCCTTTCGGGAGAAACGGACGTCCTCGCGCCTGGCCACGGCCTGAGCGGCCTGCCGCTCGCCGGGGCCTGGTATGCGCTCGTCTGTCTTCCGCTCTTTCGATTTCTGATGTTTCGCTGGGTGTGGCGCATCGTGGAGTGGTGGCGTTTCTTGTGGCGCCTCGCGACAATGGAGCTCGACCTGATGCCGGCCCATCCGGACGGCGCGGGCGGACTAGGCTATCTGGAAACGGCGCACAGCCGTTTCGTTCCGCTCGCGGTCGCGATCTCCATCATCGTCGCCGCGACCTTCGCGGAGGAGATCGCCGCCGGCCAGATGACGCTGAGCGAGATCTATCCGGCGCTGGCGGCGACGCTCGTCGTCGACGGCGTCCTGTTTCTTGCGCCGCTCTGTCTCTTCATGTTCAAGCTCAGAGACTGCCGGGAAAAGGGCTTGCGCGACTATTTCACGCTCGCCGCGCGCTATCTGCACGCCTTCGACAGAAAATGGATCGACGGCGCATCAACCGGCGAGCCGCTGTTGGGAACGGCCGACCTGCAATCTCTCGCGGATCTCGGCGCCAGCGTCGAGGTCGTGCGCAAGATGCGTATGGCGCCAATCAGCATCCGGCTGATCGCGACGATCGGCGCCGGCGCCGTCGCGCCGATGCTGCCGCTCCTGCTTTTCGACTATCCGCTCGTGGAACTGGCGAAAATGCTGTTCAGCAAGCTCGCCGGCCTGTGACGGCGACTCAGAACCGCGTCTGGAGCCTCAGCGCCATGTAAGTCGCGCGCGGGCGATTGGCGTTCCAGGGCTCGACGATCTGGAGGTCGCCCGAGAGCCGCAGCCATGGCGCAATCGCCCAATTGTAGAAGGCCTCGATCCCGCCTTCGCTGCGCCGGTAGATCCGGTTCTCGGCGAGGCCGGCCAGGAACGGCGTCGTCAGCCCATAGTGAAAAAAGCCCACGCCCCATCTGTCGTTTTCGCGCCCGGGCGCCAGATTGGCGCCCGCAAGCCCGGCGAGCGCGCTCCAGCGCACGGGATTCGGATTGCCGTCCGAAAGCGTCGCCAGAGCGAAGACGCCCCAGCCCGCGGCGGGGTTGTCGTCGCTTTGAACCAGATATTGCTGCACGGCGTAGGAGGCGAGCCAGAACCCCTTCTTCGTGATCCCCACGTAGCGGGCGAGGCGCGCGCGGGCTTCCCCGATGTCGTCGAGATCGAAGCCGCGCGCATTGCTGTAGCCGCCGCGAATCGTGTGAAAGCCCGGCAGTCCGGCCAAAGCGGCCTTCACCGTCATGCCGCCGACGGCGCCGACGCCGCGCTCGAAGGGCCGCTCCAGCACGCGCGGATTGGCGGCGTTGCGCGGATCGCCGAAAGTGAGCGTGAAGGTCGCAAGATCCGTCTTGAGCGTCGCGACGCCGCCGAGAATATAGGGCGGCGAGACGATGAGCCGGTCCGCAACCGTTCCCGGCGAGGCGACGCCGATGCCGGTCGACGGCAGGGCGAAGGCGCGATTCATGAAAGTGTCGAGACCGCCCCCGCCGATGAGCGGCGTCTGCGCCGCGAGGGTCATGGTGTTGAACTTGCCGACGCTCACCGACAGCGCCTCGCTCACCTGTTGCGTGACGACCAACGACAAGGCCGTATGATAATTGTCCCGCGCCACGAAAGCCTGCGCAGCGCTGACCGGAACGAGGGCGAAATCCTTGTTGTTGATGTTGTCGCCGATGAAATGCTCATATTGCGCATTCAGCCGGAGGCCGCGCCACAGGCCCATTTTCTCGGCGTCCGCTTTGAGGAAAACGTCGAGCTTTCCGCCGTAGCGCGAGAGCCCGTTCGGGTCGCCGGCCGCGACGCCCTGAAAGAATTGCGTGACCCACACGTCCGCTTCGATTCCCAGGCGGCGCAACTGCTCTTTCGGACCGCCCGGCGCATCCGTGAGCGAGCGCCGCGCCGAAAGCGATGGCGCTTCCTTTTCCGCCGCCCGCGGCTTCCCGTCGTCGGCCGCCGCCGTCGACGACAGACAACCGATGGCGACAGTCAAAATCGAATAGCGAGCGCGCGTCATCAAGCCGGCCGGACAATCCAATCTCTCGGTAAGAATTTGCCCGCTCGCCGGATTCTCTACAATGACGGATCCGCCACAGGGAAGGAGTAAAGTGCTCGGCGCGCTTTCCACGCGCCGGCCTGTTGGCGACGGCCTCCTGAAAAACCGGCCCGGACGGAGACGCCGTGGGCCTTTGCGTCCTTCGCGAGACGGCGGTCAGCGCCAGCGATGGCCGTGCCAGCCGTGATGGCCATGCCAGCCATGACCGCCCCACCCGTGACCACGCCAGCCCCAACGACCGCCATGCCAGCCACGATAGGGGCGACCCCAGCCGCCGTGGCGATGGCCGGCATGGGTCCACCAGCACCGGCCCCAGCGGTCGCAAACGCGCACGGCGTGCGCCGGTTCGACGCCGGACGCCATGTCCACGCCGACCCGGGCGGCGGGCATGGCGGACGCCGGCGCGGCGGCGAAGACCGAAACGCCGGCTGCAAAAACGGCGGAAAGGAGGAATTTGGTCGAACTGTTCATGCCGAGGCTCCTCGTTCCTTCACAACACATCTGAAAACCCGCCCCGCCAGGGCTGCGACGCGCGCGAGAGCGCGCCGGGACATGTCTGGCGATTCGGCCCGCGCTGGCAGGCCGCGCGAGCCACAACCAGAGGAAGCTGTCGTCTCCCGCCCGGGTTTCAACCCCCGCGTCGACCGGTCGTTAATTTCGGCGGCGGCCGAGAGACTTCTCCAGCTCCAGAATGCGCGTCGTCGTCCGCAAGACGGTGTCGGGATTGAGGCTGATCGAGTCGATGCCCAGACGGACGAGAAATTCCGCCATCTCCGGATAATCCGACGGCGCCTGGCCGCAGATGCCGCAATGCCGACCGTTGCGCTGTGCGCCTTCCACCGCCATGCGGATCATGGTTTTGACGCCTTCGTCGCGCTCGTCGAAATCGAATGCGACGATCTGCGAATCGCGATCGACGCCGAGCGTCAATTGCGTCAGGTCGTTCGACCCTATCGAGAATCCGTCGAAATGCTTCGAGAATTCGTCGATCAGCATCACATTGTTGGGAATCTCGCACATCACGTAAATCTCGAGGCCGTCCTTGCCGCGTTCGAGACCGAGTTCGCGCATCAGCGCGACGACCTTTTGCGCTTCGTCGATGCGGCGGCAGAAGGGAATCATCAGCCTGACGTTGGTCAGCCCGAGATCGTCGCGCACGCGCTTCATGGCCGCGCATTCGAGCGCGAAGCCCTCGCGATAATTGGGATGGGCGTAGCGCGAGGCGCCGCGGAAGCCGATCATCGGATTCTCCTCGCCCGTTTCGAAAACCCGGCCCCCCAGCAGCGTCGCATATTCGTTGCTCTTGAAGTCCGACATGCGCACGACGACAGGTTTCGGATAAAATGCGGCGGCGATGGTCGCGACGCCTTCGGACAGGCGCTGCACGAAAAACTCGGTCGGGCTCGCATGATGCGCCGTCAGCCGCGCGATCTCGGCGCGCTCCCTCGCGTCGAGGCGCTCGGGATGAACGAGCGCCATCGGATGCGCCTTGATGTATTCCGTGATGATGAACTCCATGCGCGCGAGGCCGACGCCGTCGTTCGGCAAAGCGGCGACAGAGAAAGCGATGTCGGGATTGCCGACATTCATCATGACATGGGTCGCGGGCCGCGGCAGATTCGACAGGTCGGTGGTCTCCACCTCGAACTCGATCTCTCCTTCATAGACCTTGCCGACGTCGCCTTCCGCGCAGCTCACCGCGATGACGTCGCCGGTCTTGATGACATGCGTCGCCTGATCCGTTCCGACGATCGCGGGAATGCCGAGTTCGCGCGCGACGATCGCGGCGTGGCAGGTGCGGCCGCCGCGGTTCGTCACGATCGCCGCAGCGGATTTCATCACGGTGCCCCAATCGGGCGACGTCGTGTCGGAGACGAGAATTTCGCCGGGAACGAAACTCGACAGTTCGCTCGCATGGGCGATCACGCGCGCCTTGCCAGCGGCGATCTTGGTTCCGACGGCGCGGCCTTCGACCTTCACGGCGCCGTGCTTGCGGACCTTGTACTCCTCGACGACGTTGCGCTTGCGGCGCGAGGCGACGGTTTCTGGACGCGCCTGCACGATGTAAAGCTGGCCGTCGACGCCGTCCTTGGCCCATTCGATGTCCATTGGACGATGCGCGCCGGCCTTGGCGCTGTAATGATCCTCGATGACGATCGCCTGACCGGCGAGCGTCAGAACCTCCTCGTCAGTGAGGCAGAATTTTTCCCTTTCCTTGCGGTCGGTGGGAATGTTGCGCGTTGTCGCGCGGCCGCGATCCGAGAAGATCATCCTGATCTTCTTGGGTCCGAGCGCGCGCTTCAGAACGCCGCGCTTGCCTTGGCGATAGGTTGGTTTGAACACGTAGAACTCATCGGGGTCGACGGCGCCCTGCACGACATTTTCGCCCAGACCATAGGCCCCGGTGATGAAAACGACGTCCTCGAAGCCCGTCTCGGTGTCGATCGTGAAAATGACCCCCGAGGCCGCGAGGTCCGAACGCACCATCTTCATGACGGTGGCGGAGAGAAAAACCTTGAAGTGATCGAATCCGTTGTCGATCCGGTAGCGGATGGCGCGGTCGGTGAAGAGGCTCGCAAAGCAGTGGCGCACGGCGTCGAGCACCGCCGCCTCGCCGCGAATGTTGAGATAGGTGTCGTGCTGGCCCGCGAAACTGGCGCTCGGCAAATCCTCCGCCGTGGCGGACGAGCGAACCGCGACCGTAAGCTCCGAACCGTATTCCGCCGTAAGTTTCGCGAGCGCGGCGCGAATGTCGGCCTCGACCGCCGCGGGCAATCCCGCCGCGTAGACGATGTTTCTCGCCCGCGCGGCGCGGCGCGCGAGATCGTCGACGTCCGAGGGGTCGAGCCCGTTCAGCGACTCCTCCAGCGCCGGCTGCGCGCCCGCTTCGTCCAGCGCGCGCCGATAGGCTTCCGCCGTGACGGCGAAGCCGTTCGGCACCCGCAGTCCCTTGGCGGTCAGCTCGCGGTACATCTCGCCGAGCGAGGCGTTCTTGCCGCCGACGAGCGGCACGTCCTCGATGCCGATTTCGGAAAAGAAGCGGACATAGCGCCCGGTCGCGTCATTGCTGGCAAGCTGCATCGGCGGCGTCTTCTGGTTCATCTCGGATCCATCGCGGGTGTGAGTGCCTCGAACCGCATCAAAGAACGCGCAAGCGTCGCTTTTTTGACGCAGGAGGCCCCGAAAACTATGCCCCAGCCGGAGCCGTCGCCGCAGGGGGCGCCCGTGAGACATTTAGCCGCGCGCCGCGTCCGCCGCCGTTTCGCCTGGCGGCGCGGCGCGCGGGCCGAGACGGTCGAGGAGCGCAATCACTTCGTCGTCCCCGATCTGCCGGAAATCGGCGTAATAGCAGCCGATCGCCACGAACAATCGATGAGACTCGAGACAGACGATTTCGTCGGCTTCCGCGCGCAGGGCGTCGAGCGCATCCGTCGGCGCGACCGGCACGGCGAGGACGAGCTTCCCGGGCCTGCGCGCGCGCACCGCGCGCAGCGCCGCGCGCGTCGTCGCGCCCGTCGCCACGCCGTCGTCGACGACGATGGCGAGACGTCCTTCCGCTTCAGCGCGGGGGCGCGCGCCGAGATATTTGCGCCGGCGGCGGTCGAGTTCGGCGGCTTCCCGGGCGAGCGTTTCCTGAAACTGCGCCTCCGTCACGCCGGAGAGCGCGATCACGTCGTCGTTGCGCACGACGACCGGCGTTCCGCCGTCGGCGACAGCCCCCATTGCGAGTTCCGGTTGCCAGGGGACGCCGATCTTGCGCACCAGCGCCAGATCGAGCGGCGCGCCGAGCGCCTCGGCGATGGGCGCGGCGACGGGCGCGCCGCCGCGTGGCAGGGCGAAAACGACCGCCCTCTCTCCCTTGAATTTCGCAAGCGCGTCCGCAAGACGGCGCCCCGCTTCGGTCCGATCGACGAAAGACATTGGCGTTTCCTTTTTTCTAGATGACGACGCCCAGCGCCTGCTGCGCAATGTCGAGATACCGGCTCGCGAGCGGCTCCCATTTGGAGGGGTCGCGCGGTGTCGCGTCGAGAAGATGCGCGACCGAAAGCCGCGCGCGCAGGATCGCGCGCCAGGCTGAATACAGCGCGACCAGCCGCCACGGCGGCGCGACGTCCAGCCGAAGCGCGACTCCTTCGACGAATTTGCGCGCGAGCGCCGGCGCCCCGAGTTGCGCGCACTCGACGCCGAGCAGGGCGATTTCATCGAAGGGATCGACCTGTCGCAGGTTCGCGTTGAACTCGAGGCAATCGAAGATCACAATCGGGTCGGTGAGGCAGATATGCTCCGGCCGCAGATCGCCATGGCCGTCGATAATGCGGCCGGCTTCGACCTGTTCCTCGAGCGCGCGCCGCTCACACGCGAGGCGGCCGTCCAGCGCGTCGAGTAAGAGTGGCGTGCGCCCGTGATCGAGCGCGAAATTGCGGCGCAGCAGTACGTCGCGGTTGATCTCCTGCTCTTGGAAAAACCGGGCCAAATAGGCCGGGGCGGCGATGGGGGAGGGCGGCGCCATTCGGTAAAACGCCGAGAGCTTTTCGCAGATCGCGTCGAGTTGCGCGTCGTTCGGGCCGCCGGCTGCGACGATCCGGTCCAACATGTTTTCTCGTGGCAGGCGGCGCATTTCGACGAGCCAGTCGACGGGCGTTCCCTCCCCCCCGAGCGACAGCCCGCGCGTGCCGAGCACGAGAGGGACGACGCCGCGATAGACGTCGTCCGACAGCCGCCGATTGAGGCGCGCCTCCTCACGGCAATTGAATTCGCGCGCCGCGATGGTGGAAAAGTCGAGAAAGGGATAACGCAACGGCTTCTTGAGTTTGTAGACGCGATCGCCGGCGAGAAACACATAGGACATATGCGTCTCCACGACGTCGACGCCCGGCGGCGCGTGCGGATAGGCCGCCGGATCGCTCAGGAAGCGCAGTTTGCCGGCGAGAGACGCCGATTCCTCCTCGACGCTCCGCTCTTCCGACCCCATGGGCTCCATCCTGTTCAACGTCGCGACGCGCGCCCGGATGACGCCCGCCGTTCGGGCGATCGAGCAATAGCGACGGAACGATTCTACACGATTTGAGATGCGCCTTGCGCCTGTGTCTGAATGTGACAGGCTCGCGCCTTGCGCGCCGCGCGGCGGCGCCGGAGTATTGCTCATGAACGCGCCCCTGTGGCCCTATGATTTGCTGAACTGGCCGCTCGACGCCCTCGCGGTCTGGCGGCGTATGTTCGACGCCGCGGACGCAGGCGGGCGAGACGGGCCGCAATGGGCGACGCCGGGCGAAACCGCGCTCGAACTCGCCGGGCTGAAGCTGCGCGATTACGCCGATGGCGCGTCGGGGCCGCCGCTCGTCGTCGTCACGCCCTTCGCGCGGCACGACGCCCAGCTCGCCGACCTCGCGCCCGGCCACAGCCTCGTCGGCGCGTTGCGGCGCAACGGCTGCGCGCGTCTCTATCTCATCGAATGGAAGTCGGCGACGCCGGCGACGCGGCTCGACACGATCGACAGCCAGCTCGCGGCGCTCAACGTCGCCATCGACGACGTCGGGCCGCCGGCGGACGTGATCGGCCTGTGCCAGGGCGGCTGGCTGTCGCTCGTTTATGCCGCGCGGTTTCCTGCGAAAATTCGCCGCCTCGTTCTCGCGGGCGCGCCGGTGGACGTAAAGGCCGCGGTTTCCGCGCTGTCGAAACCGGTCGACGCCATCTCCGACGTCGCGCTCGATTACATGATCGCTGACGGCGGCGGCCTCGTGCGAGGCGACAAAATGGCCAGGCTCTGGCCAAAGGAAGTCGACGAAGCGACGCGGCTCGTCGAGTCTTTGCAGATTGCGGCGCCCGGCGCCTCCAAAGAGGCGGTCGAGGCATTCCGGCGATGGGACAAGCGCGCGCTCGACCTTCCGGGCCCCTATTATCAGGAGGTCGTCCAGTTTCTCTATCGCGAGAATCGCCTCGCGACGAACGCCTTTCGTGCGCTCGGCAGACGCATCGATCTTCAGAATCTGAAGCATCCTCTGTATGTCCTCGCGGGCGAAACAGACCCGATCGCGCCGCCGGCGCAGGCCTTCGCCGTCTCGCGGCTTGTCGGCGGCCCCGTCGAAACCGCGCTCGCGCCCTGCGGACATCTCGCGCTCTTCATGGGGCGCGACACGCTGCGCACGGCCTGGCCGAAAATCGCGCAATGGCTTCGTGGCTGAGCGCTATCCTTTCACGCAGACGAGCGGGCGCAGAAAGGCGACTTTCTTCGCGAGCCCCGCCGCCTCCGCCGCATCCACGACCGCGCGCACGTCCTTGTAGGCGCCGGGCGCTTCTTCCGCGACGCCGCGCAGCGACGGACTTTTGACGATGATCCCCTGCGCGCGAAGTTCGTCGACAATCTGACGCCCGCCCCAGGCGCGCGTCGCGGCGTGGCGGCTCATGCGTCGCCCCGCCCCGTGACAGGCCGAGGAAAAAGCGTTGGCCTCGCTCGTCGCGACGCCTGCGAGCACATAGGAGCCCGCGCCCATGCTGCCGCCGATCAGCACCGGTTGCCCGAACGGCCGCAGCGCCTCGGGCAGGCTCTCATGTCCCGGACCGAATGCGCGAGTCGCGCCCTTGCGATGAACGAAAAGCTCGCGCGTCCCGCCGTCCACGACATGGCGTTCGACCTTGCAGGTATTGTGGGACACGTCGAACATGAGCGGCAAATCGCATTGCGGAAAGAACTGCGCGAGGGTCTCGCGCGCGAGATGCCCGATCATCTGGCGATTGGCCAGCGCGCAATTGATCGCCGCGCGCATCGCGCCGAGATAGCGCTGGCCGAGGTCCGATCGGATCAGCGCGCAGGCGAGTTCGCGGTCGGGAAGCGCAAGTCCGAAGCCCGGCGCGGCGATCGCCATTTCCCGCAGGAATTCCGTGCCGATCTGATGGCCGAGGCCGCGCGAGCCGCAATGAATCGTCAAGACGCATTCGCCTTCGACGAGCCCGTAGCCCGCCGCGATGTCGGAATCGAAGATCCGCGCGACCTCCTGAATCTCGAGATAATGATTGCCCGAACCGAGCGTTCCCATTTCGCGCCTCTGGCGCTTTCTCGCATGGTCCGAAACCGCTTCGGGCGTCGCGCCGGCCGCGCAACCCTGTTCCTCGATGCGGGCGAGGTCCTCAGGCCGTCCATAGCCGCGGGCGACCGCCCATTGCGCGCCGCCGGTCAGCATCCCGTCCATTTCCGCCGCGTCCAGCGAGATTTCCCCTTCCGAGCCGACGCCGGCGGGAACATGTTCGAACAGCGCGTCGGCCAATTCCTGCTGGACCGCGACGATGTCATCCCGTTTTAGATACGTCAGATGCGTTCTGACGCCGCAGGACACATCGAACCCGACGCCGCCGGCCGACACGACGCCGCCCGCATCCGCGTCGAAGGCCGCGACGCCGCCGATGGGGAAACCATAACCCCAATGCGCGTCGGGCATGGCGTAGGACGCGCGCACGATTCCGGGAAGCCTCGCGACATTTGCGGCCTGATCATAGACCTTGTCGTCCATTTCCATGATCAGAGCCTCGCTCGCATAGATGATCGCGGGAACGCGCATGTCGCCGAAGGGCGCGATCATCCAGGCGTTGTCGTTGAGCTTCTCGAAGCGCGCGACGTCCATTCTGGTTCTCTCCGATTGCAGGCGTCAGACGTCGACGACGCATTGCGCGCGCCATTCGCCGGGCCGGTCCTCGACGCAGGCGAGTTCCGTGTAGGTCGCGCCTTTCACTTCGACGGCCGGCGCGTGCCGCGCGCGCGACACCCCTTCGCCGCGCGCGCGTGCGGCAAGCCGCCATCCGTCCGGCGCAGGCTCGACCCGGACGTCGAAGGCGCCGAAAATCATCCCGCGATCCGCCATTTCGTATACGAGCGCATTGAGCCAATCGACAAGCAGCAGATCGAGTTCCGGCGCCCGCAATGAGATCGTCACCGTGCTTTCCGTACGTATGCTCGCCGGATCGGCGATTGCCGCGATCATGGCGAGCGCCGCCTGCGCGAAGGCTTCGCCCGCGCTGGCGCCAAAGCCGCGGACGCCGACGTCGGCGTCATGCGCGAAATGCTCCCAGCGCGGCGTCGCGGACGTCATTATCCCCCGGTGCGCGCGACTGGCGTGAGGCGGCTCGCCTGCGGTCCGTCCCGGCCTTCCTCCTCGACGAACGACACGCGGTCGCCGATGTCGAGATCGTCGAAACTGCCTTCGCGAACGCTGTTGCGGTGGAAATAGATTTCGCGCCCGTCCGGCGTCTCGATGAATCCGTAGCCTTCGCCGGCGACGAGTTTTTTGACGACGGCGGTCGCGGCGCCGCCTTCATGATGCTTCTCCGCGCCGCGCATGCGCCGCACCTGATCCTGAAGCTGCCGGCGCGCGCGGCTGAAGGCGTCGTTGAGCGCAAAATCGAAATCCTGAAAGCGCTCGTCCTGATGCGGGGTGCGTTCGACGACGACCTCTCGGCCGTCGGGAAGCGCCACGCGAATGTTGAGCTCGTAGAGACCGCCCGTCCTGTGATGGCCGCCGGGCGCCTTGACCACGACGCGGCAGGCTGTCGCGGCGCCGAAAAGCGATTCGAGGCGTTCGATCTGCGTCAGAACCTTCTGGCGGAATCCCTCGCTCGCGTCCATGCCCTGAAAATCGATCTGCGGCGTCGTCTGCATGCAATACTCCCTCGAAGAAGCCCGTCCTGCCCCAACGGCTCCGCTTGCTTTCCGCCGTACGGTCTCGCCTCGTTTCGACGAGCGGAAGACGCCGCAAGGAAGCCTCATGACAAGTTGGACTTGTACACAATGACGACCGAATTCAAGACAATCGACGTCGCAGTGGGCGCGACGGGCCTCGAAGGCGCGCTCTATCTTCCGGATCGTCCCGCAGGATTGATCATTTTCGCGCATGGAAGCGGATCGTCGCGCTTCAGCCCGCGCAACGTCTTCGTCGCGAGGAGTCTCGCAAGCGCAGGTTTCGCCTGCCTGCTGTTCGATCTCCTCACGGCGGACGAAGCGGCGGATCGTCGCAACGTCTTCGACATTTCCCTTCTCGGCGCCCGTATGCGCGACGCGATCGTTTGGGCGGCGCAGAGGGCCGAGACGCGCGGGGCGCCGATCGGTCTCTTCGGCGCGAGCACAGGCGCGGCCGCCGCGCTCGTCGCCGCCGTCGTCTCGCGCGGCGGGCGTCCTGATCTCGCCGGCGCGGCGCTGGCGCATGTGACGGCGCCTACGCTGCTGCTCGTCGGCGGCCTCGACGATGCCGTGATCGGACTCAACGAAGCGGCGCTGCGACGCCTGCATTGTCGCGCCCGGCTCGACATCGTGCCCGGCGCGACCCATCTGTTCGAGGAGCCCGGAACCCTGGAGCTCGTGGTCGACAGCGCGCGGCGCTGGTTCGAGAAGCATCTTTGCCCAGAGAGGCGCGCCGCGGGAAAAGGCGAGGCATGACGCGATCGATTGCGCTTTCACTCTTCGCGCTGGGCTCCAGCCAGCCGTTCGGCCAGGAGGTCGCGCGCCTGCTCAGTCTTCCGTTGTCGTCCCATGAAGACCGGGTTTTCGAGGATGGCGAATACAAGGTCCGGCCGCTCGAGAGCGTGCGCAGCCGCGACGTCTTCGTGATCTCCAGCCTTTACGCTGAAGCGGGGGCGAGCAGCGCCGACAAGCTATGCAAGCTGCTGTTCTTCATCGGCGCGCTGAAAGATTGCGGCGCCGCGCGCGTCACCGCCGTGGCCCCGTATCTGTGCTTTTCGCGCAAGGATCGGCGCACCAAGCCGCGCGATCCCATCACCACGCGCTACGTCGCGCAACTGTTCGAGGCCATGAAGACGGATGCGGCGATGACGATCGACGCGCATAATATCGCGGCTTTCGAAAACGCGTTCAGATGCGAAACGATCCCGCTCGACGCCCATGCGCTGTTCGCGCGGCGTCTGCTGCCGGCGATCGGCGAGGCGCCGGTCGCCGTCGTTTCGCCCGACCTCGGCGGCGAAAAGCGCGCCGAATTGTTCCGGTTGCGCCTCGAAGGCATGCTGCGCCGTCCGGTCGCCAAGGCGTTCATGGACAAGGTGCGCAGCGAAGGCCGGGTGACGGGGGATATTTTCGCCGGCGACGTCAGAGGCCGCGTCGCCATCGTTATCGATGATCTGATCGCCGGGGGCGGCACCATGGCGCGCGCCGCGGCTGCTTGTCGCAATAACGGCGCCGAGAAGGTTTTCGTCGCCGCGACGCATGGCGTCTTCGCGAAGGGCGCCGCGCAAATCCTCTCCGAGGCTCCGGTCGATTGGTTCGTGATCTCCGACTCCGCGCCACTCGCGCCGGACGGCGAGGTGGCGCGCGCGCTCGGCGAGCGGCTCTCGATCGTTTCCGTCGCGCCGCTCTTCGCAGAGGCGATTTCGCGTCGCCATCGCGGCGGCTCCATCACGCAATTGCTCGCGGACGAACCATAATACGCCCTTCACGGAACGGACATAGTTCATCGTCACAAAGGGGTTTTATCGAAAGGGGCCGCATATGGATTCCCAAGCGAAATCGCCTGCTGTCGCCGCCAAGCGCCGACTGGAGCATTTTGCCTCTCCGCCGTTCCTCTCGCCGCTACAGCCGCAATCCTTCGAAACGCTGGACCGCGCCGCGCAGGCGACGGCTGCGCGCTTCACGCAGGGCGTTTCGCCGCACGCGCAAATGTCGGCCTTGCTGGACTGGGCGGCGCATCTCGCGCAATCTCCCGGACGCCAGCTCGAGTTGGCGGTGGAGGCCTTCGTTTCGGCGGCGCGCGTCGCGCATTTCGGAATGCGCAATCTCTTCAGCGACAACGCCGATCGCCCCTTTGCGCCCGAGCCGGGAGATCGGCGGTTCTCCGATCCGGCGTGGGCCAGCTTTCCCTACCTCTTTTTCGAACAGACCTTCCTCGCGCAGGAGCAATGGTGGCGGACGGCGACGCGCGAGGTGCGCGGGATGCGGCCCAACAACGCCGCGCGCGTTTCCTTCCTTGCGCTCAAGTTTCTGGACAGCTTTTCGCCGTCGAATCTCCCCTGGCTCAACCCGGTGGTAATCGAGCGGACGCGCCGCGAAGGCGGCGCCAATTTGTTCCGGGGCCTGCAAAACTTCATGGAGGACGCGCTCGACGCCGCGGCCTTCACGCCCAACAAACGCAACGGCTACGTCGTCGGCGAAGACGTCGCGGCGACGCCCGGCGAAGTCGTCTACCGGAACCATCTCATCGAACTGATCCAGTATCGTCCCGCAGGCGACAGCGTCTTCGCCGAGCCCGTGCTCATCGTGCCGGCCTGGATCATGAAATATTACGTGCTCGATCTCGCCGCGCATCATTCGCTGGTGCGTTATCTCGTCGAGCGCGGCTTCACCGTCTTCATGATTTCCTGGCGCAATCCGACGGAAGATGATCGCGACCTCTCTTTCGACGACTATCGCGCCTTCGGCGTCATGGAGGCGCTCGACGTCATCGGCGCGATCCTGCCGGGGCGGCGCGTTCACGCCGCCGGTTATTGTCTGGGCGGCACACTGCTCTCCATCGCTGCGGCCACGATGGCGCGCGACGGAGACGGCCGGCTCGCCTCCATCACGCTGCTCGCGTCGCAGACGGACTTCAGCGAGCCAGGCGATCTCATGCTCTTCGTGGACGCGGCGCAGGTCGCCTTTCTCGAGGACATGATGTGGGATCAGGGCTATCTCGACACCCATCAGATGGCGGGCGTGTTCATGGCGCTGCGGTCGAACGAATTGTTCTGGGCGCGCGCCATCCAGGAATATCTGCTCGGCGAGCGCGAACGCGCGACCGACCTTATGGCCTGGAGCGCGGATCAGACGCGCATGCCCTATCGCATGCATTCGCAATATCTGCGCGGGCTGTTCCTCGAGAATCGGCTCACTGCGGGACGCTATGCGGTCAACGACGAGGTCATCGCGCTCAAGGACATCGCCGCGCCCATGTTCGTCGTCGGGACGGAAACGGACCATATTTCGCCCTGGCGATCGGTGTACAAGGCGCATCTTTTCACGGACAACGAGATGACCTTCGTCCTGACAAATGGCGGCCACAACGCCGGCATCGTGTCGGAGCCGGGCCATCCGGGCCGCCGCTTCCATTTCGGCGTGCGCGCGCCGGGCGCCCGATACGTGAGCGCCGACCGCTGGCGGGAGAGGGCGCGGCTGATCGAGGGATCCTGGTGGACGGCCTGGACGGACTGGCTGGAGCGGCTGAGCGCAAAGGATCGCGTTCCCCCGCCGTCCATGGGCGCGCCGGAGAAGGGCTTCGTGCCCCTCGAACCCGCCCCGGGAACCTACGTGCGGCAGCGATGACGTCAGCTGCGCCGTTTCAGCGCCAGAAAAAGGCTGCGCAGCCGGTCCGCTGCGCGCCAAAGTCGCCGCGGGCGCGGCTTCGCCAGGCCCAGCGCCGGAAAAACCGTCCTCAACGAACATCAATTTGCCGCGCGCGACGCGAAAGAGGTTAACTTTGCGACGACAGCGATTCGCGGAGAGAGGTAGCGCAATGGCGACGTTCAGGCCCGAGGAGGAAAACTCTGTCTACATCGGCCAGGGGACAGAACTGACGGGCGCAGTCCGCGCCCGCGACAGCATCGTGATCGACGGCTCCTTCGACGGCGAGCTCGTCTGCAATCATTTGCTGGTCGGACAGACCGGCGTGGTCAAGGGCAAGATCAACGTCTCGAGCGCCGAGATCTCCGGACAAGTCAGCGCCGAGATCGTCACGCGGCATCTGCTCGCCGTTCGAGCGACCGGCCGCATCGAGGGCAAGTGGGATTGCGGGTCCATCGAGGTTGCGCGCGGCGCCGTGCTCAACGGGTCGGCGCATGTGACGGAAACGGCCGGCGCCCAGCGGCGCGAGGCGCGCGCCGAAGAGTTCGAAGACGTTGAGCCCGCCTTCGTCGAGGAAGAAGAATACGCCGAGCCGGCGGTCGCGGCGGTCACGCCGCTGCGCGAGCCGCGCCGGGCGCCGAAGCTGATCCTTCGCGCGCCGCGCCGCTCCGTCGGCTGATCCCTGCTCGGCGGGGCGCGGCTTTCGGCGCTGCGCCCCGTCGACGCCTGCGGGACGTTCAGGCCTCCACCTTCCAGATATCCTCCGCATATTCGCGGATCGTGCGATCCGACGAAAACCAAGCGACGCGCGACGTATTGAGAATGCAGGCGCGCCGCCAGGCTTTCTGATCTCGCCAGCGGGCGTCGACCTTGCGTTGCGCGTCGCAATAGCTGTCGAAATCCTTCGTGATCAGGAAGTGGTCGTAATAGGTCAGCGTATCGACGAGCTGGGCGTAGCGATGCCGGTCGTCGGGCGAAAACATGCCGCTCGCGATCGCGCTCAGCGCCCCCGTGAGGCGCGGGCTCGCGGCGATCGTCTCGCGCGCGTCGATGCCGCCCGCGCGGCTCTTTTCGACTTCTTCCGCCGTGAGGCCGAAAATGAAGATATTGTCGTCGCCGACGCGCTCGCGAATCTCGACGTTGGCGCCGTCGAGCGTTCCGATCGTCAGCGCGCCATTCAGCGCGAATTTCATGTTGCCGGTGCCCGAGGCCTCCATGCCGGCGGTCGAAATCTGCTCCGAGAGATCGGCGGCGGGGATGATCGTCTCGGCGAGGCTGACGTTGTAGTTTGGCAGGAAGACGATCTTCAGCAGGCCGCGCGTCGCCGGGTCTGCGTTCACGACCTGCGCGACGTCGTTGGCGAGCTTGATGATGAGCTTGGCCTGATGATAGCTCGCCGCCGCCTTGCCCGCGAAAATCTTCACGCGGGGGACAAAATCGCGGGAGGGCTGCGACTTGATGTCGAGATAGAGCGCCACCGCCTCGAGCACATTGAGAAGCTGACGCTTGTATTCGTGGATGCGCTTGATCTGAACGTCGAAGAGCGCGTTCGGATCGACCTTCACGTTCACGCGTTCGAAAATGAGCGCCGCGAGTTTTTCCTTGTTCTCGCGCTTGGCCGCGGCGAAGCGCTGCTGGAACGTCGGATCGTCGGCGTAAGGCTCGAGATCGGCGAGTCTTTCGGCGTCGTCGAAAACCCGCGTTCCGATCTTCTCCGCGAGGAGCCGGGAGAGCGGCGGATTAGCCTCGAGGAGCCAGCGGCGGAAGGTGACGCCGTTGGTCTTGTTGACGATGCGATCGGGATAAAGACGGTGGAAATCCTTGAACACCGTCTCCTTCACGAGCTCGCTGTGCAGCGCGGAGACGCCGTTGACCTTGTGCGAGCCGAGAAAGGCGAGGTGGCCCATGCGCACATGGCGGCCGTTGTGCTCGTCGATGAGCGACACGGACGACAAAACGCCTGCGTCATGCACGCCCTGCTCGCGCAGGCCGTCGAGATGCATGGCGTTGATGAGATAGATGATCTGCATGTGGCGCGGCAACAGCTTCTCCATCAGCCATACCGGCCAGGTTTCGAGCGCCTCCGGCAGCAGCGTGTGATTGGTGTAGGAGAACGTCGCCTGCGTGATCTTCCATGCTTCCTTCCATTCGACCCCGTGGACGTCGACGAGCAGACGCATCAGCTCCGCGACGCCGATCGCAGGATGGGTGTCGTTGAGCTGGATCGCGACTTTGTCCGCCAGTTTGCGGACGTCGCCGCTCTGCTTCATGTGGCGGCGAATGAGATCCTGCAGCGAGGCGGAAACGAAGAAATATTCCTGCCGCAAACGCAGTTCCTGGCCCGCCGGCGTCGAATCGCTCGGGTAAAGCACCTTCGAAATCGCCTCGGCCCGCACCTGTTCAGTGAGCGCGCCGACATGGTCGCCCTGGTTGAAGGCGTCGAGACGCAGCGGATCGAGCGCGCGCGCGGACCACAGGCGCAGCGTGTTCACATGCTTGCCGCGCCAGCCGACAACCGGCGTGTCATAGGCGACGGCGACGATGGTCTCGGCCGGACGCCAGACATGGGCCAGCATCCCGTCGGTCAGCCGCGCGCTCTCGACATGGCCGCCGAAGCCGACGTCATAGGTGATCTCGGGACGCGGAAACTGCCAGGCGTTCCCGAAGGACAGCCAGTCCTCGGGATATTCGTGCTGCCAGCCGTCCTTGATCGTCTGGCGGAAGAGGCCGTGGTCGTAACGGATGCCGTAGCCGACGGCGGCGATTTCCAGCGTCGCCATGCTGTCCATGAAGCAGGCGGCGAGACGCCCGAGGCCGCCGTTGCCGAGCGCCGCATCCGGCTCCACTTCACGCAGTCTGTCGAGGTCGACCCCGAGTTCCGCGAGCGCCTCGCGCATGGCGGCGGTCAGGCCGAGATTGGTCAGCGTGTCGATGAGAAGCCGGCCGATGAGAAACTCGAGCGAGAGATAATAAACGCGCCGCCGGTCCTCGCGATAGTTGCGCTTCGTCGAAGCGAGCCAGGAGCCCACCACCCGGTCGCGCGTCGCGAGCGCCGTGGCGACGAACCAGTCGCGCGGACTCGCCGTCGCATTGTCCTTGCCGACGGTGTAGGTCAGCCGGCGCTGCACTTCTTCCTTGAGTTCGGCGACGGTCGCGGCGTGAGCGTGGTCGGTCATGTCGATGGCGTTCAAGACGGGTCTCGCTGTCGACTGGGTCCGGCGCGCCTTTTTTGCGACGGCGCATCTCCGCCGCCGGGACGAAAAAAAGACCAGCCGGAACCTTGTTTCAGGAAACGATAGCTATGCGGTCCCGCCGCATAAGAAACACTAAACAAAGCCCTTTCCGGGGCAAAGGATTCCGCGCGAAGGCGCCTCGATTTTCAGCAGTCTAGGCGCATGGTTGCGAAAGTGCGAAATCTCACCGCACAATGAAGTCGATTGCGCTCGCGCGCCGCTCAACGGCGCCCGCGCAGCAGTCTACCGGCGTGAGGCGGCGGCCTGCGACGCCTTCTCTTCGCAAATAACGCTCGGCCGCGCGCGCGCGGCGGAGGGCGAGCGTGTCTCCCGTGCGGACTTCGTCGCCATGTCCGCGCACCTCGATCGTCGTCGCGTCGGGACATCGTCGAATGACCTCCGCCGCCTTGTCGAGCGCGAGCGCGGCGCGGCGGTTCACGACGGCTCGCGTCTCACGAAAGACGACGGGCTCGAGCGCGGCCACGGCGTCCAGCGCGCGCTGACAGGCCGCGGCGTCGAGCGGCCCCTCGGGCAGCGCGTCGAGCACGGCGCGCGGATCGTTCTGCGGCGCAGGCGGCGGCGCGGATTGCGGCGGCGCGGCCGCCGGCTCGCGCTTTTCGGGAGCCGTTTCTTTCGGGACGGGCGGGGGCGTCGCCGCGACGACGACGCGCCGCACGCCGGGCGATCCCGCGATAAGCGCCATCAACTCCCTGTTCGCGGCGACGGCCGGCGGCGCGAGGACGTCGCGGCCGGAAAGCGTCAGGCCGGTCGCGTCGGCCCCCGCGGCCTGCGCCATCGCCGCGAGCCGCGTTTGCAGCTTCGCCTGATAGGCGGGCTGGGCGACGAAGGCCGCGCCCCACCAGAACAGGGCCGCGGGCAGCAGCCCCAGCGCCCAGCCCTCATGCGCGGCGAGCGAACGCCGACCGGCGAGCGCGGCGGCCGCGGCGCCCGCGACGAAGGCCGCAAAACAGGCGACGGCGCTTTCCACATAGAGTTCCGCCGCGCCCTGCACCGCGCCTAAAGCCAGCGATGCGACGGCGGCCAGAAAGGCGAGCCCGGTCCAGACCAGCCAGCGGGCGGGGCCGGCGCGCGCCGGCGCGCGGCGCGCGAGCGCGCCCGTCGCCGCGCCGACGGCGAGGCAGGCGAGGAGCCAGACCCAGAGATGACCGTAAAAATCCAGCATGGAACGCTGCTTCGCGGGCGACGGCCGCGACTGTAGAATGGGGCGCCGGGCGCCTGATCGCAAGCGCCGGCGCGGGGGCGGCTTCAGGCGAAAGGCGGGGCGCGGATGGATTTTCAGACGGCGCTCGCCGCCAATCTGATGGCGCTTTCGGGGCTGTCCCTGCTGCTTGCCGTCGTTCAGCGGCGCGGCGACCTCCTCTCCTTCGCGCTGGCGAATGCGGCGACGCTCCTCGTCGGCGCCTTGGCCTTCTGGCGATTTCCGGAACTGGCCGGAACGCTCGTCGCGCTCGTCTTCGCTCCCTTCGTCGCGGCGCCGATGGCTCTCGGCGCGCTACAGGCGCGCGCGACGCGCGACGGGCGTCTGGAGGCGGCCGCGCGTTATGCAGCGCTCCTCGCCCGGCTGCATCCGACGCCCGCCATGCGCCTATCGGCTGCTTTCGCTCAGGCGGCCGCCATTCCCGATCCGCACGAAAAAGCCTGCGCCCTCGCCGCCCTCGCCGGGGCGGCGCCGCCGGCCGTCGCAGCGCCGATCGAAGCGCGCCTTCTCGCCGAGCGCGGCGATTGGGAACGAATGCTCGACCTCGCGCGCCGCCCGGAGAACGCCCGCGCGCTCGCCGGTTACCGGCTGCGTGCGCTGGGTGAGACGGGGCGGGTCGAGGAGATGCTGCGCGACTATGCGCGTTCGGCGCGCGACCTGCCGCTGGAGCAGACGGTCTTTTCCTGGCTCTTCGTCCTCGCTTTCGCCGGGCGGCCGCGCGACGTCGAGGCGATCGCCAGGCGACTCTTGCGGCTCGACGCGGACTCGGCGGCCTATTGGAGCGCCGTGGCGGAGCGGCGGGCCGGCGCGGAAGGCGCGGCGCGCGCGGCTTTCGCGCGCCTCGCGGAAAGCGGGGCCGATGCGCCCGCCGCCCGCGCCGCGCGCCGCCAGCTCGCCCGCGAATGGACGCGTCCCGCGCCGCTTTCGCCGCGCGCGAGAGAGATCGCGGACGCGGTGGCGGCGCGGGTCGCGCGGGAAAGCGCCCGGCAGGGGCGGGACTGGCGCCCGCCGCCCGCGACGCTCGCGCTCCTCGCCCTCAACGGCGTCATGTTCGTCGCGGAAATGGCGCTCGGCGGTTCGCAGAACGCCGAGACGCTAATCGCGCTCGGCGCGCTGTGGCCGCCGCTCGCGCTGCACGGGGAGCAATGGCGGGCGCTCACGGCCGCCTTCCTGCATTACGGCGCGCTGCATTTCACGCTGAACATGGCCATGCTCGCGCTCGTCGGACGCGATCTCGAATTCGAGATCGGCCGCGCGCGCCTCCTTGCGCTCTATCTCGGCGGCGCGCTGTTTTCGTCCTTTTTCGTGCTGGGGCTGATGGCCGCCGGAATAGTCGGATATGGTCTTTACGTCGGCGCCTCGGGCGCCATTTTCGCGCTTTTCGGAAGCATCGCCGCGCTGCGCGTCAAGGACTGGCTGCGCCATCGCGAGAGCCTCGACGCCTTCCGCGCCGTCGCCCTCGGCCTCGCCATGTTGGTTCAGATCGCGGCGGATTTCCTGCTGCCCATGTCGAGCCTCGCCGCGCATCTCTCGGGCTTCGGCTTCGGGCTTCTCGCGGGGATCGCGATCAAACCGACGCCGCGTTAGAGCGGTTTCCTCTCAAAGCGGCTCATAGCCGGCGGCGGCAAAGAAGTTGGCGCATTCGGTTGGCGTGAACGCGTTGAGCAAGGCTCCGATCCTGTTCCACAAGGCGTCGATGTTGCGTTCGGCGGCCGCGCGCAGAAGCGCCTTGAGCTTTGAGAAGGCCTTTTCGATCGGGTTGAAGTCGGGGCTATAGGGCGGCAGGTAAAGCAGCGTCGCTTTGGCGGCTTCGATCGCCTTGCGCACGCCAGCGCCTTTGTGGCTGCCGAGATTATCCATCACGACGATGTCGCCTGGTGAGAGCGTCGGGACGAGCACCTGGTCGACATAGGCCTGAAACCATTGGCCGTTGATCGGGCCGTCGAGAACCATTGGCGCCGTCAGGCCGGTGAGTCGTAGTCCGGCAACGAAGGTCGTGGTTTTCCAGTGTCCGTGCGGAACGCTGGCGCGCAACCTTTCGCCTCTCGGCGCGCGTCCGTTCTTGCGGGCCATGTTCGTGCTCGCCCAGGTCTCGTCGATGAAGACAAGCTTTTCCGGATCGAGATCGAGCTGGTTCTCGAACCACGCCTGGCGACGCTTCAGGATGTCCGGCCGGTCCTGCTCGCTCGCATGGGCGGTCTTTTTTTCCAGGTAATGTTGTGGCGGGCGAAGAAGCGCCACAGCGCGCCGATGCTGAAGCTGTGGCCTCGCTCGGCAAGCTGCGCGGAGAGTTCCTTCAGCGTGATGTCGCACGTCTCCTCGATAAGCGAGAGGATCAGGCTCTTGTGCGCGTCGATGCGCGCCGACCAGCGATCCCCGCCGCGCTTGTAGGAGGCCGGACTGCCGGTCTCGTTCTGCCGTTGACACCATCGGACCGCGCTGGACGCGGAGACGCCGAAACGTTCCGCCGCCTGCCGCCGAGACATGCCGCCAGAAACAGCGGCCACCACGCGTTCCCGAAGATCAAGCGAAAGGGTCTTCTTCGACATGCCTGCCAGCCTCCTTCGCCAGCAGACAGTTTGAATCAGACCAGAGACGATTCGGGAATCCCTCTCGATTCATTCAGACAAGAAACCGCTCTAGCCGAGCCGGGAGTCCGCTTGAAAATCTCGGATGGCCGGCGCGCGCGAGGTTGAAACCCGCATCAAAACGAGAGTTTTTTTGCAAGGGAAAGTCACGCGGTTCGGGTTTGCGCCGAAATCATCCGCCTGATCTCCGGCAGGCAGGAGCCGCAATTCGTGCCGGCTTTCAGACGTTCGCCGATCGCGCCCGCGGTGCGGCATCCGCCGCGGATGGCCGCCTCGATCTTTTTCGCGCCGACGCCGAAACAGGCGCACACTACAGGGCCGCCGTCTTGCGCGCCCGCCGCCGCGCGCCCCGAGACGAGCGCAAGGCGCTGCGGGCCGTCGAGCCTCTCTCTTGCAAACAAGCCGAGCGCGGATTCCCAGGTCTCGGGGGCTTGGCCGAGGGACAACAGGAGTTCTGGGCGCCCGTCCGCGAAGGCCGCCGCCCGAAGCGCGCCATGGGTCTCGTCGCGAAACTCGATCACATCGTCGCCCGAGCTTTCCCGCCGCAGGAATTCAAGCCATTCCTCGTCACTTGCGTCGCTCGCGATGCGATAGCCGGTCGCGCCGTCCAGCGCCACGCGCGCCCACCATTCTCCGCGCGGCGGCGCGAGGGGCTTTCTCGACAGCAAAAAGCCCTCCCTCGCATAAACCCGCGGCGTCACGGCGGCTGGAGTCGATTTCGATTCCGGCTGGCCCGACAGCGGATCGACGAAAGGCGCGACCAGCGCGCCGACGCGCGCCTGCGCGGCGGTTTCGTCGGTCCAGTGAATGGGCGCGAAGATCTGTCCCCTCGGCTGAGAGTTGGTCACATGCGCGCGCAACACGCAGCCGCCCCATTGCGTATGGACGCGCGCGAAGCCCCCATCCTCGACGCCTATATCGGCGGCGTCCGCGGGGTTGATGTCGACGAAGGGTTCTGGCTGATGGCGCGCCAGACGCGGGCTCGCGCCCGTGCGGGTCATCGTGTGCCACTGGTCTCTGACGCGCCCCGTGTTCAGCCGCAGCGGAAACGCCGTCGAGGCGCGCGTCGCCAGCGAAGGTCGCGCGGGGACGATGAATTTCGCGCGCCGGTCGGGCGTGAAAAACCCTCCCTCGCCGAAAAGGCGGACACGCCCGTATTTTTCTCCCGCAGGGCAAGGCCATTGCGTCGGGGACAAATTTTCATAGTCGGCGTCCGTCAAGTCCGCCAAGGCGCCGATGTCGAAATCGCGCGTTCCGTTCTCGAACGCCGAGAGCGCCGCATGTTCCCGAAAAACGTCCGCGACGGAGCGGAAATCGAATCCGGCGTATCCCATGCGCTGCGCCGCCGCCGAGAAGATCGCCCAGTCCGGCCGCGCCTCTCCGGGCGCCGGCAGGAAGGAACGCTGGCGCGATATGCGACGCTCGGAGTTCGTCACGGAGCCGCTCTTTTCGCCCCACGCCTGCGCGGACAGCAGTAGATGCGCGCCGCTGTTCATGGTGTCGGTCGAGCGCATATTGTCCGACACGACGAAGAATTCGAGCTTGCGCAAGGCTGCGCGCGCCCGGTCGGCGTCGGGCAGCGAGGCGGCGGGATTGGTGCCGGCGACCCACAGCGCCTTGATCCTCCCGCTGTCGATGGCGTCGAACAGGGCGACGGCTTTCAGGCCCTCGCGTTCCGCCATGTTCGGAGCGTTCCAGAATCGCCGAATGCGATCGACGTTTTCCGGCTCGAAACCCATATGCGCCGCGAGACTGTTGGCAAGGCCGCCAACCTCGCGTCCGCCCATCGCGTTCGGCTGTCCCGTGAAGGAAAACGGCGACGCGCCCGGCTTGCCGATCCGGCCCGTCGCAAGGTGGCAGTTGATGATGGCGTTGACCTTGTCCGACCCTTGCGCCGATTGATTGACGCCCTGCGAAAAGGCTGTCACGACCCGCTCGGTGGACGCGAAGAGATCGAAAAATCGGCCGACGTCGGACTCGCGCAGGCTCGTCAGCGCCGCCGTCGCCGCAATGTTCGGCGTCATTTCGGTCGCTGCTTTCAATGCCGCCTCGAACCCGCTCGTGAAGCGGTCGACATAGTCGCGATCGACGGCGGCGGCGCGCGCCAGATAAACGAGCAGACCGCTGAACAGCGCCTGGTCCGTTCCGGGCGCGATCTGAAGGAAGAGATCCGCGCTCTCCGCCGTCGCGGTTCGCCGCGTATCGACGACGACGACCTCGGCGCCGCGCTTTTCCTTGTTGCGCATGATGCGCTGGAAGAGGACTGGATGACACCAGGCGGCGTTCGAGCCGACGAGAACGATGACATCGGCGATGTCGAGATCTTCGTAACAGCCGGGCACGGTATCGGCGCCGAATGCGCGCTTTTGTCCCGCGACCGTCGACGCCATGCACAGGCGGGAATTTGTGTCGACATTGGCGGAGCCGATAAATCCCTTCATCAGCTTGTTGGCGACATAATAATCTTCTGTCAGCAACTGACCGGAAAGATAGATGGCAACCGCGTCGGGTCCGTCCTTTTCGATGATCCGGCGGAATTCCCGCGCCGTCGTGTCGATCGCGGACTCCCAGGAAACGCGCTCGAAGATCCCGTCCGCCCGACGCGCCATCGGATAGAGCAGCCGCCCGTCGAGCCCGATCGTTTCGCCGAGCGCGGAGCCTTTCGAGCACAGGCGCCCGAAGTTCGCCGGATGCTCCGGGTCGCCCGCGATACGAACGCCATTTGCGTCGCGAGACGCCAGAACGCCGCAGCCCACCCCGCAATAAGGGCAGGTCGTGCGCGTCGCCGTCGCGCCTTCCGGCGCCTCTGCTGTCTGCGCATCGTCCACGAAGGTCGTCGCCATTTCGTCGAGCATCTGATTTCTCAATAAACGTCTTGCTGATACCGCCCGGATTTCTTGAGCGCCGAGACAAAAGCGATCGCTTCGTCCACGCTGCGGGCGCCGTATTCCGCGACGACGTCGACGAGCGCGCGTTCAACGTCCCGGGCCATCCGCTTGGCGTCCCCGCAAACATAGAAATGTGCGCCCTCGGCGAGCCACGCCCATAATTCCCGGCCCGACTGGCGCATGCGGTCCTGCACGTAGAATTTCTCGTCGCCGTCGCGCGACCAGGCGAGCGACAGCCGCGTCAGCAAGCCCGTCGCCTTCATCGTTTCGAACTCCTCTGCGTAGAAGAAATCACAGGCCGACCGTTGATGGCCGAAGAACAGCCAGTTGCGGCCCGTCGCGCCAATCGCTTCGCGCTCCTGCAAAAAGGCGCGGAACGGGGCGACGCCCGTGCCCGGCCCCACCATGATGATCGGCTTCGAGGGGTCTTCCGGCAGCGCGAAACCATGCGCGGGCTGCACAAAGGCGCGGAGCGTCTCGCCGGGCGCGAGGCGCTCGGCGAGAAATGTCGAGGCGACGCCGAGCCGCTTGCGTTTGCCGACGACATAGCGAACGGCGTCAACGGTTAGCGAGAGCCGCCCAGGCGCGGCGTTTGGAGACGAGGAAATGGAATAGAGCCGCGGCTGCAAGGGTTCCAGCGCTTCGATGAAAGCCTCTGGATGCGGCCGGGCGTTCGGGAATTTTTGAAGCGCGGCCAGCACGTCGAGCGTCGCCGCGTCTCCGTCCGGATCCTCTCCCTGCGCAAGACGCCGCGCCTTTTCGCGCACGGCTCCGCCGGAGATGAAAGAGATGAGTTCGAACAGCGCGTCGGGCGCCGGCGACAGAGACGCGTCGTTCTGCAAGGCGTCGCGCAGCGTCTTGCCTTTCACCAGCGTCAGATGCGACGCGCCGAGCATGGCGATGATCTGGTCCACGAGACCGAGATCATTTTTCACGAAGACGCCGAAGCTGTCGCCCGGCCGATAGTCGAGGCCGCTTCCCGAGAGATCGAATTCGATGTGCCAGGTGTCTTTTTCGGAACCTTCCGTGTTGAGACGGCGGCGCGACAGGAAAGCGACCGCCGCCGGATTGTCGCGAGAATGGGTCTCTCGCGTTCCATCCGTAACGGTCGGCGCCTGCGCCGTCGCAGCGGGCGCGGAGGCGACGCTCTCGACTTCGCCTGCGAGCGCCTTCAGCATGCGCGCCGTCTCCTTGCCGCCGGGCGCGCAGAGATTGAGTCGCGCCTCCTTGCGCGTGGCGAGCGCGTCGGCGTAGGTCTCGCAAGTATAGCCGCATTGGCCGCAGTCCTGTTGCGCCATCGCCGCCATCATGCGCCGGCGCAGCGGCCGTCCCTCGGCGAGCGCCATGCGCGCCTCCAGCGCGAGCGTCTGGTCATGCCACGGCGCGTCGCCGTCGTCCGCTTCGCCCGTTGGCGCGAGCAACGCCGCGCCAGCCTCGGGCGGCAGCGGCGTCACAGCGGCGTTCTCGGAGACGAGACAGGCGGCGAAGAAACCATTGAGCCATGCCCGCTGCTCTTCCGAGAAGGGCGCCGATGCGGGAATGAGGCTTTGCGGCGGCGTGGCGTGATTCATGAGCAGGTCTCCGGCGCGATCTCCGCTTGGACGAGACGACGGATCGTCTCGATGTCGTTTCGCCGCGCGAAATCGACGAATGTTTCCGCCGCGTCGAGTCGATGAAGGCGATAGGCGTTCACAATTGCAGCGACGACGCGTGGCGCCTGCGTCGCCGCGACATTTTGGAAGAGCTCGCGCGCGATCGCGGCGTCTTCGCCAAATCCACCGCCGACGAAAATGTGATAGCCCTCGACGCTGTCGCCCTCGTCATTGATCGGGACGCGGGCGCCGATGAGGCCGATGTCGCCGATGTAATGCTGCGCGCAGGAATGATGGCAGCCGGTGAGATGAATATTGATTGGCGTGTCCATCGGCGCGGCCGTCTCGCAATAGTCGACGATCTGCGCCGCATGGCGCTTCGTGTAGGCGGCGGCGAAGCGACAGCCGAAGGCGCCCGTGCAGGCGACGAGGCCGGCGCGGATCGGCGAGGCCTGCGTTGCAAGGCCCAGCGCCTCAATGGCTGCGAGCGCCGCCGGCAATCGTTCATCCGCTACGCCCGTCAGGAGAACGTTCTGCCAGACGGTGAGCCGCAGCCCGCCGTCGCCGAATTGGCGCGCGATGTCGGCGAGTCCGCGCGTCTGCTCGGACGTCAGGCGGCCAACAGGCAGCGCGACGCCGATCCAGTTCAGTCCCGCCTGCTTTTGGCGATGCACGCCGATATGGGCGCGCCGATCCTGACGCGGGCGCGGCGCAATCGCCTTCGCGGGCGCGCGCAGCAGCTTGCGGCCGATCCTTTCCTCGACGGCGCCGAGGAACTTCTCGAATCCCCAGGAGTCGAGCAAATATTTCAGTCGCGCCCTCGCGCGGTTCGTCCGATCTGCGTGGCCGATGAAGACGCGCAGAACGCCGTCCGCGACCTCCACCGCCTCATGCGGCGCGACGATGACGCCGGTGTCGCGCGCGAAATCCTTGTGTCCGGTGATCCCGCCGAGCGCGAGGCGGAAATAGACGCCCGCCTCGACCCCGTGTCCTTCGCCAACCTCGACGGCCTGAAAGCCGATGTCGTTCGTATCCTCCAGCGCGCCGATCAAGCCGGCGCCGTCGAAAGCGATGTTGAACTTGCGCGGCAGGCCGTAAAGAGAGCGGTCCGAGAGGATGTGGTGATGCATGGCCCGCGCATAGGGGCGCGTGTCGATGATCTCTTGCGGGTCGACGCCGGCGGTCGGCGTCCCGGTGACGTTGCGAATGTTGTCGGCGCCGGCGCCCTTGCTCCAAAGGCCGAGATCCTGCACCGCCTCCACGATATCGACCGCGTGCTTCGGTTCGATTTCTCGTATCTGAACATTCGCCCGCGTCGTGATATGCAGATAGCCGCCGCCGAAGGTCGCCGCGAGGTCGGCGAGACCTGCGAATTGCCAGTGATTGAGAACGCCGTTGGGAATGCGCAAGCGCAGCATATAGGCGTTCTGCGCGGGCGCGACATAGAAGAGACCATAGTAGCGCCAGCGGAAATTATCAGCCGGCTTGGGCGGCGCATTCTCCTTCGCCTGCGCGACGAGACGCGCATAGGCGTCGAAAGGATGTTCGTCGCGTTTCCATTTTTCCTGATCGACGAGCTTGCCGCCGCTCGCGATCATCCGATCCTGCGCCTCCACATGCGCCGCGTCCGGACCCATGGGCTTCGCCGGAGCCGCCGTGCGCCTCGGCGCACGCGCAGAAAGGCCAGCCGCGAAGCCTTCAAGATATCGCTTCTGATCGAGCGTGAATTCAGCGGACATGTCAGGCCGCCTCCTTCAAACCGGCGAAGCCGAACATCAACTCGCTGCGTATGGCGCAGACGTTTGCGCCGGTCCGGATGAGTTCGAGATAATCCTTCGCGCCGGTCGTGTCGCCGATCAGAATGACGCCCGTCAGCCGGTCGCTTTCGATCACCAGCTTGCGGTAGACGCCCATGCGCGGGTCGCTGCAGACGATGTGCGCCGACGCCGGGCCGCCGAGAAAGTCGCCCGCGGAAAAGACGCGGACGCCGGACACTTTCAGATGGGTCGAGACGATGCTGCCTTCATATGCGGCCTCAAAGCCCGCGAGGCGTTTCGCCAGCACGAGCGCCTGCTCATAGGCTGGCGCGACGAGCCCGAAGCATCGGCCGCGATGTTCGGCGCATTCGCCGATCGCGAAGATGCGCGGATCGCTCGACGCCAGGCCATCGTCGACGATGACGCCGCGACCGACTGCAAGGCCAGCCTCGGCGGCAAGCTCGGAATTCGGCTGAACGCCCACTGCGAAAACGACGGCGTCGGCCGGAACGATCTCGCCATCGGCGCATTCGACGCCCTCGACCCGCTCGCGGCCGACGATGCGACGTGTCTGCATTCCCAGCCGCACGCGCACCCCGGTTTCCTCGACGAGTCGCCGCAACAGCGCCGCGCCCTGCCCGTCGAGCTGGCGTTCCATCAATCGGTCGACGACATGCAGCAGTGTCGATCTTGCGCCAAGTTTCGCGAGACCATAGGCCGCTTCGAGCCCAAGAAGACCGCCGCCGATCGTCACGACGCGGCGCTGTTCACCGCCGAGCGCGGCGAGCGTCCGTGCGTCGTCGATATCCCGAAACGCATGGACGCCGGGAAGATCGCCACCTTCGACAGGAAGGCGCGCGGCGCGCGACCCGGTGGCGAGCACGAGTTTGGAATAGGAGATCGTTTTGTCGTCGTCGAGAACGACACGCCGCACGCCGCGCTCGATGCGCACCGCTTTCCGGCCGGCGATGCGCGTCACGCCGCCATCAGCCCACCATTGCGCCGGCCGGAGCGCCACATCGTCGAGCGACGCTTCTTTCGCGAGCACGGATGACAGCATCACGCGATTATAGGGGAGCGTCCGCTCCTCTCCGACAAGCGTGATCGCGTAACGGCCGGGGGCCAACTCCAGAAGATCCTCGATGAGCCGCGTCGCCGCCATTCCGGCGCCGACGATGACGAGGCGTTCCCTTTTCATCGCCTGTTCCTCACGCAGCTTCGACATAACGATGACGCTCATGAAGAAATTGAAGAACGCGCTGGCGCAGGTCGAGATAGATCGGGTCGGCCGCAAGGGCGATGCGGTGGCGGGGACGGGGCAGCGGCACGTCGAGAACCTCCCCGATCGTCGCCTGTGGGCCGTTCGTCATCATCACGATGCGGTCCGACAGCAGAACCGCCTCATCGACGTCGTGGGTAATCATCATGACCGTGTTGCCGAGACGCTCCTGAAGCGCCATCACCTGATCCTGAAGATGGGCGCGAGTCAGCGCATCGAGCGCGCCGAACGGCTCGTCGAGCAGCAGCACCTTTGGCTGCATCGCGAGCGCGCGGGCGATGCCCACGCGTTGCTTCATCCCGCCAGAAATTTCGCCGGGCCGCTTGTCCCGCGCATGCGCCATCTGGACGAGCTCCAGATTGTGCATCGTCCATTCATGCCGCTTGGCGCGCGTCGCCGTTTTTCCGAAGACCTGGTCGACGGCGAGGCGGACGTTCTCATAAGCCGACAGCCAGGGCAGCAACGAGTGATTCTGAAAGACGACCGCGCGATCCGGGCCGGGCGAATTCACCTCCCGCTCTTCGAGCAACACGCCGCCGCGCGTCGCCTTGGTCAAACCGGCGACAATGTTGAGCAGGGTCGACTTGCCGCAACCCGAATGCCCAATGATCGAGACGAACTGTCCCCTCTCGACCTTCAGACAGATATTGTCGAGAACCTTGGCGACGGTCGATCCTCGCGTAAATACTTTTTCGACATTTTCGATGCTGAGATAGCTGCTCATCCTGCTTCTCCTCAGTTCGCCCGAACGCCGCGCGTCGCCAGGCGGCCGACGAATGCGACCGCGCGGTCGAGCACGAAGCCGGTGAGGCCGATATAGATCAGCGCGACGAAGATGTCGGAAAGGCGCGACGAATTCCACGCATCCCAGATGAAGAATCCGATGCCGACGCCGCCCGTGAGCATCTCCGCCGCAACGATCGCGAGCCAGGATAGGCCCACGCCGATGCGCAGGCCCGTGAAAATGTAGGGCGCGGCGGCAGGGATCATGATTTTCGAGAAGAATGCGAACTGGTTCAGCTGAAGCACCGCCGCGACGTTTCGATAGTCTTGAGGAATGTTGCGAATGCCGGCCGCCGTGTTGATGATGATCGGCCATATCGAGGTGATGAAGATCACGAAGATCGCCGAAGGCTGGCTGTCGCGAAATGCGGCAAGCGAGATGGGCAGCCAGGCAAGGGGCGGCACGGTGCGAAGCACCTGGAAAACAGGATCGAGTCCGCGCATCGCCCACTGCGATTGACCGACCAGGGCGCCAAGCAAAATTCCGGCGACGCTCGCGAATCCGAAGCCGACCGCAACGCGCTTCAATGACGTCAGCACGCGCCAGCCGAGCCCCATATCCTGCGATCCGGCTTCGTAAAAGGGATGTAGGATGAGATCTTGGGCTTCGCTCCAGACGCGTAGCGGCGATGGCAGGGCGGAGGTCGGACCGATGCACAGAAGTTGCCAGATGAGCAGAAAAAGCGCCATCGTGAAGAGGGGCGGAAGTAGGGCCGCGAAGAAACCTCGAATACGAGCGTTGTATTTGATCAACAACGGCGTGCGTCGGCGTCGATGCGCCTCCTCGATTTCCGTGTCGTAAAGATCGGCCGAGCGGTCGCATTTGGAAATGGGCATCGTCATTTTGTTCTCGTCCTTCAAACTTCAGCGCGCTTGATGGCCTGGCTCTTGAGGTAATCGAGCGGCTTTTCCGGATCGAAGACCTTGCCGTCGAAGAAACTTTCCTTCCCGCGCGACGTCGACGCAGGAATTTCCTTCCCCGGGACCCCGGCGACTTTCGCCGCCTCGCGCCAAACGTCCTCGCGATTGACCTTGTCGACGAGCCCCTTGACGTCGGTCTTCGGATCGAATCTGCCCCAGCGCATGTCTTCGGTGACGAACCAGGCGTCGTGGCTCTTGAAGGGATAAGAAGCGTTGTCGCGCCAGAATTTCATGCCAAATTTCGTGCCCTTGACGACGCGCCCGTTCCCGTAGTCGATGTCGCCTTTGATGCGGCCCGCGATGTCTGACGCCGGGACGTTGAACCATTGCCGGCGGCCGACGATTTCGGAGAGTTCGGCCTTGTTTTCGGCTTTATCGCACCATTGCTGCGCCTCGATCACCGCTGCGATGAGCGAGCGTGCCGCTCTGGGATTCCTGTCCACCCATTCAGCGCGCATTCCCAGGGATTTCTCCGGGTGCCTCGTCCAGAGTTCGCCGGTCGTGCAGGCCGTATAGCCGATGCCCTGATTGACGAGTTGCGCGTTCCAGGGTTCGCCGACGCAAAGGGCGTCCATGGTCCCGACTTTCATATTGGCGACCATTTGCGGCGGCGGAACCACAATGATCGACACATCCCGGTCGGGATCGATGCCGGCGGCGGCGAGCCAATAGCGCATCCAGAGATCATGGGTGCCGCCCGGGAAGGTGACAGCGACCTTGACCTCCTTGCCTTCGGCTCTCTTCCTGGCGAAGACGGCTTTCAGCGCGTCGGCTTTTACATCCGCTTTGAGATCCTTGTATTCGTTCGAGACGGAAATGCCCTGACAATCGAGATTGAGGCGCGCGAGATTGTAGATCGGCGTGGGCGCGTTGTTCTGCGTCACTTTCCCCGTCGAAATGAGATAGGACATCGGCGTGAGAATATGGGCGCCGTCAATGCCGTTGCTGGCCCCGCCGAGGACGAGATTGTCGCGCAGCGCGCCCCATGACGCTTGCTTGACGACCTCGACGTCCGGCATGCCATATTTGGCGAAGAGGCCTTTTTCCTTGGCGATGATCAAAGGCGCCGAATCCGTGAGCGCGATATAGCCGAGGATGACTCTTGACGTTTCCGGCCCAGCGCCTTCCGCGAAGACGCCCCGGGGCAGCCCGGCCGCGCCGAAGGTCGCCGCCGCGCCCGTCAGCACGCTTCGCCGGTCGAGGCCCGATCGAAATGGCGCGAATGCGCCGGTGGTCTTCACCATCGTTGTCCTCTCTTATTCTCACGACGCTGGCCGCGAGCGACAAAAAAAGCCGCTGTCCGGACCGGTCCGCGAGCGGACGGTTCGGAACAGCGGCGTTGCTGCATGGATCCTTCTTTGGATCCTGCGCCGGGAGAAGGCGCGTTCACTAACTTCTTTGCAAGGCTGGCGCCAGATGCGCGCTACCCCTCTAGATCATTGGCGTGCAGTAACTTGGGAATTAGGAAAGGATCGGTGCGCTCCGCGCGGCGCCGCGCGCTTAGGCGTCGGGGCGCCGCGTCTTTATGCTGCGAGCCCGAATTTTAACGCGACCGCGTCGGCGCGCGGATCGCGAAAGCGTCGAGATAGGCGTCGATCGCCCGCGCCTCGAATGGCGGCCCGGAGAAGGCCGAAATCGTCGCAGGAAGAGAGGGGGCGGCCTTTGTCGCGGCGTCGAAAAACACCGGGTCGAAGACGCTCTCGGCGGCGCGTAACGCCCCGGGCGACGAATTAGCTTGTCCCCATCGCAGCATTTGCGCATAGAGCCAGGCTGCCTGAGAGCGGTGCGGGCGGCCGGATGTCCGGTCGCCGAAAATCAGATAGTCGCTCGTCGTCGCGCGACCGAAACGTCCCTCGAGCGTGCGTTGCAGGATCCTCGGGTCGGCGCCGACACGGTCCGGACGCGAGAGAAGCGCCACGACTTCTTCCCGGTTTTCTGGCCCTTGAATGTGATCCGCCGCTCTCACGCACGCGCGTATCATGGCTTCTACGAGCGCGGGTTCGTCCCGCGCGAGCGGCGCGCGCACCGCCAGCGTCTTCTCCGGCGCGGGATTGAAAATCTCGAATCCGGGATGCAGGACGGCGCCGACGCCTGCGCTTTCGGCGACCGCGTTCCACGGCGCGCCGACGCAAAAGCCATCGATCTGCCCTCCCGCGAGCGCGTCGACCATGAAGGGCGGCGGCAGCACGACGAGGCGGAGATCCCGGTCGGGGTTGACCCCGCCTTCCGCCATCCAGTAACGCAACTGGTAATTATGGGTTGAAAAGGGGAAGGTCACGCCGAAAGTCAGCGGCTCGGCGCCGCGCTTCTCGCGCGATGCAATCGCCTCCTTCAGCGCACGCGCCGTTGTGGAGGGGTTGCCGAGATCGTCGCCGGCCTCCGCGAGTAGTTGCGCATGAAGGTCGCGCGAGACGGTGATTGCGTTGCCGTTCATGGCGAGCGTCATCGCCGCGACGACCGGCGCGCGCACATGGCTCAATCCCAGAGAAGCCGCGATCGCCATCGGCGCCAGGAGATGCGCAGCGTCATAATGTCCGATCGCCAGCCTGTCGCGAATATTGGACCACGAAACCTCGCGCACGAGCTCGACATTCAGTCCCTCCTCCGCGACGAAGCCCATGTCGACGGCGACGAAGAGGCTCGCGGCGTCGACAAGGGGGATGAAGCCGATCTTGATCCGTCCGGCGACGCTCATTTCAGCAGCTCCGACGCGGTGACGATCGATTGCGCAATTTCAGAGATTTTCTTGCTCTCGCGCATGGCGGCGTTGCGCATCAACTTGTAGGCTTCGCCCTCGGAGAGTTTTTTCGCGCTCATCAAAATGCCCTTTGCGCGATCGATGGTTTTGCGCTCTTCGAGATCGGAGCGGGCGCGCTCCAGTTCGCTCTGGAGTTTAGCAAATGCATTGAAGCGCGAGACGCAGAGATCGAGGATGGATTTGATCCGCTCTTTTTTCAGTCCATCGACGACATAGGCGGAAACGCCGGCGTCGACGGAGGCCTGAATCGAGGCCGCGTCCGCCTGATCGACGAACATGGCGACAGGGCGCCGCACGGCGCGGCTCACGATAAACATTTGCTCAAGTTCGTCGCGTGACGGGTTTTCCAGGTCGATCAGAATGACGTCCGGATCGATCGCATAGACGCGCTTCAGCAAGTTGTGCGTCTCCGCAATATGTTCGACATCCGTAAACCCGGCTTCGCGCAGGCCATCTTCGAGGATTGCGCAGCGAATCGGGCTTTCGTCGACAATGAGAATTTTCACGTGCTGAAGGCCGAATGGCATCGCGTATTGGCGGAGCCGCGCTCTCCGCCCGACGCTTCGATAGTGTATGGCGCTCGGTCGTCAGTCAATGATTTTGACGATTGCAAGAGCATGAATGATGGCTTCGACGCGGATCTGGAAAGGCTCGGACGCCCTCCGGATGGCGCCGCCGTCGTTGGAGGGCGGGACGAGGCGGAATCTCCCCCTTCGGCCGGCTCTGCTGCGACAACTCTGCGCGCCACGGGCGCAATGTGAGCGCTCGATCGGCATTGCGCTCCCCTCTCGCTTGCCTTTCGAGAATGATCGGAAGACGGCGCGAGCGCCTGAGGTCAAATTTTCACCTTCAGTTGCATGGTTGCCTGCCAGTTCTTCATGATTTGCGGCCCGTTGAGATTCTGGTAGACCGGCAGCCCCGCTTCGACCGCCAGCGTCCAGTTGTCGTAGCCAATGAATTTTCCGCTGATGGCTCCCCCGCCGAAGAGTTCGACGCGCTGACCGCCATAGAACAGGGGATTTGCGGGAGCAGCGGCGTCATTGATTGCGGGATCCCGGCCCCGGATCGGACCTTGCAGGGAAGCGCTCGCCCGCACGGTCGACGTGAAGCCCGCCGTCCACGTATAGCCGCCCCAGCCATTGAGTTCGTGAAGATCGCCCCAGAAATAGCCCTGCGGATTCGCTCCCAGCGGAAAACGTCCACGGTATGACGCGCCCCACGACCACGGCCCGACGAAACCCGCATAGACGACGCCCGGCATGATGTCGAATGTGCCAGCGCCGAGCTGCATGCCATAAAAGCCTCGGATATCCGGCGCGGTTCCATTTGAAAGGATGAAGTTTCTGAATGTAGCGGTGTTGCTTCCTGTGGGGAAGGAAAGGCCAAGCGAGAGCTGGATGCGATTGATGTCGTCCTGATAGATTCGGTAGATTCCGGATAATGAGAAATCCGCCAGGCTGGCGGTCGTCGGAAAGTTTCTCGCGAGCGGCATGATTCCCCTCGCGCCCCTGAAAACGAGCGCCTCCAGCGATTTCTCCACCATGCCCGCAGTGAACACGATGGCGAAATCTTTGGCGACGCCGTAGTTCAAACCGAGGATTTGCGCGCGCATGGCGATATTTTGCGGAACGATGCGAACCGGCTGCGTCGGGTTGAGGAAGAATGGAACCGTGGACACGACATATTCGTTCGACACGGTTCGCGCGCCCATCTTTATTCCCGACAAATTTGCGAAGGTCGGCGTCATCGACAATACGAGCTTGCCTGGGGCGGGCATGTCGAGACCAAAGACGCCGAGCGGTCCGGGAGGCGGACCTGGCGGAGCCGAAGCCGCTGCGGGCGCCGGCGTTCTTGCAACCTCATGCGCATCGACTCTCGAGCATAGGCACGAGACAATTGTTCCGCCAAGAATGGTCGAAAGGATCGTGCGCGCATATCGGAGATGACGTTCCGCTCTCATCGTCAACCTGCCATTCGAAGAGGACTTGCGCAGTCGCGCGCATCCAGAAACGAAAAAGCCGCTGCCCAAACACTCCGCTTGCGTAGCGGAATCTTTGGAACAGCGGCGTTGCTGCGTTTGACCCGTCGTCGGATCGACCACGGCTATCGTGGTTCGGGGTTTAATGTTGCAACTATCGAGCCAGAGTTCGCGATTCTTGTTTCGAGTTGATTATCAATTAGATCTTGCGGCTATGGGTTGGGGCGCGTCTATGCCGTGCTCATAAAATAATCTCGGGTTTGACCAAATACGAAGCGGTTCGCAGCTCTTCGCGCGCCCGACGTGCGCAACAAATTGCTGCTTTGGCGTCGTCGGATCGGGGTCATTATCGAGTGAAGCGAGGCTTGTCGAAATCGGTCTGGGCCGGCTGAATGTCTTTCGCCGGCTCCGGTTTTGGTCACGTGCGCCGCGTATTTGAGCGGGGTTGGTTGCGCGCCGAAATGGCTGTCGAACCGGGGTCCGCCGTCGGCGACGGGACGCCTAGCAGGCTGTTGAAAAACTCCTCGCGCGCGCAGCGCTGATGTGATTCCCTTTGTCCTTGGACAAGGGGGAGGAGCGGATGCGGGGCGAGGATGGGCGGTCTGGCGCGCTGTTCAGCTATGTCGACCTCGAGGCGCGCGTTCCGCAGACGCATCCGCTCCGGGTGATCCGCGAACTGGCGAACGCGGGGCTCGCTGCTCTGGCCGGGGAATTTTCGGCGCTCTACGCCGCGACGGGCCGGCCCTCGATCCCGCCGGAGAAGCTGCTGCGCTCCATGCTGCTGCAAGCCTTCTACTCGATCCGTTCGGAGCGTCAGCTCATGGAGCGGCTGAATTTCGACCTGCTGTTTCGCTGGTTCGTGGGGCTCGGGATCGACGATCCCGTCTGGGATCATTCGGTCTTCTCGAAGAACCGCGACCGGCTGCTCGACGGCGACGTCGCGGCGAAGTTTCTTTCCGCCGTGCTGGCGCAGCCGCGCGTGAAGCGGCTCCTGAGCAACGACCATTTCTCGGTCGACGGCGCGCTGATCGAAGCCTGGGCGTCGATGAAGAGCTTCACGCCGAAAGGCGCGGACGAAGGCTCGATGGACGGGACGGACGATCCGCCTCCGGGCGGCGGCGGCGTGCGCAACCGCGAAGCGGATTTCCATGGCGAGAAGCGTTCGAACGACACGCATGCCTCGACCAGCGACCCGGATGCGCGGCTTTATCGTAAGGGCGCCGGCAAGGAGGCGAAGCTGTGTTTCATCGGCCATGCGCTGATGGAGAACCGCAACGCGCTGTTCGTCGACGCCTGCCTGACGAAAGCCGACGGCCACGCCGAACGCGTCGCGGCGCTGCATATGATCGAACCGCGCGCCGACCGACCGGGGCGGATCACGCTCGCGGCCGACAGGGGTTATGACGCCGAGGACTTCGTCAACGAACTGCGCTCGATGCGGGTGACGCCGCATGTCGCGCAAAACGTCAGCGCCAGATCGTCGGCCATCGACGGGCGCACGGCCCGGCATGAGGGCTACGGGCTCAGCCAGCGCATCCGCAAACGGATCGAGTAGGGCTTCGGCTGGATCAAGACGGTCGCCGGGCAGAAGAAAACGACGTTTCGGGGCTGCGACAGGGTCGGCTTTGCCTTCACCTTCGCGGCAGCCGCTTATAACCTGGTCCGGCTGCCGAAGCTACTCGCGACAGTATGAGCACAGAAGCCGAAGGGGGTAGAGCCCCGCGCTTCCCGAGCCCGGTCAACCGCATGAAGCCCGCAAAAATGCGGAGCGAAGCGGCGCGACGCCAAAGACGGTCGCTTTTTCAACAGCCTGCTAGAGGCGCGAAGGTTGAACGGGCGACCGCACCGACCGTTGAAATTGACGTCCCGCGCGAGCTAAACTCCGCCTAAGCCGATAGCAAAAATCTACGGCCAAAGAGGGGATTGATGGGCGTCGAGCTGGATCAATCCAGCAACATCTTCCTCGCGCGCCGGGTGGGCAGACGCCGCCTTCGGCCAGAGCCCGTGTCGCGACTTTGTGTCTCCTCGACTTCTTGAGACGAGGGCTCGGCTTCCATGATACACGAAAAGGACTTTCGGACACTTAGACGCGATGCTGCGTTCGCTTGCCCCGGTCCTGACGCCGCACGGCGTTCTGCTCCTTGAGCCGGTCGACGACGACTTTCTGATAGAGGTCGCCGTCGCCAATCGGCTGATTGAGCATTTCGCGCGCGGTCAGGGCCACGGGCTACTGCAACTCGGAGTCGGCGAAGCCGGGAGCCGTCTGCCGCCAGCACTTGCCTTTTGGCGCGCATTCGCGATGCGCTTCACCGCGACGCTCTGCGCGCACGATGAGACAGCTGTGGGCGAAGCGCCAAGCCGCTTGGCGCCGGCGCCCGAGGAGTTGGGCGCGCTGATCGACCAAGCTCCGCCAATGCAGGGCGGAGAATATCTGCGCCCCGAGGTCCTAGCAGCGTTTTGGCGGTCCATGCACCAGGCGCTTGTGGTCGAACTCGCCGAGAGCGGCCTCTCGCTCCAGGATTTTCTCAAAAGCCGCGACAGCCGCTGGCGCCTCGTCGGGCGGGTGCATTTTAACCTCGCGGAAAACCGCAAAGACCCCGACTGCCCCTTCGCCTTCATGGCGACCTATACGTCCTCTCTCGCGGAGCAGGGCGTCTTGCGGCACCTGCCGCTGGGACAAGCTTTGCGCGAATACGCCGGCGCGGGCGACAAGAAAAAACTCCTAAAGCTCTTGGAGCCGGTGAGCCAAGCCAGCGAGAGCTGCGGTTGGCTGAAGGAAATCGTCGACACAGGCGAGATTTTCCATCCACTTCGCTGGACGCCAAAAGACGCGATGCGATTCTTGAAAGACGTCGAGGCGTTGGAGCAGGCTGGCGTCGTCGTGCGCATGCCCGCGGCTTGGCGCATGAATCGTCCGAGCCGCCCCAGCGTCGAGGCGACGGTGGGCGCGAATACCCCTTCAATGGTCGGCGTCCAATCCCTGCTCGATTTTCGGGTCGAGGTGAGTCTCGACGGCGAGGCGCTGTCTGTCGAGGAAATCGAAGAGCTTCTCGCCGCGACCGACGGCCTGGCGCTGCTGCGCGGCAAATGGGTCGAGGTCGATCACGAACGGTTGAAGGCGACGCTGGATAAATTCAAGGCGGTGGAGCGTCTGGCGAGAAAGGACGGTCTTCCCTTCGCCCAGGCCATGCGCCTCCTGGCGGGGGCGGATATAGGAGCAGAAACGCCGGCGGCGACCGCCGCTCAGTGGGGGCATGTGTCCGCTGGCCCCTGGCTCGCCGAGACGCTGGCGAAATGTCGAAGCCCGGAAGGGCTGGCGACCTCCGGTCCTGGCGACGCCTTGAAGGCGGAACTGCGGCCCTACCAAGAGGTCGGCGTGCGTTGGCTCGCCTTTCTGACCCAGCTGGGCCTCGGCGGCTGCCTCGCCGACGATATGGGCCTGGGCAAAACCATTCAAGTCCTCGCCCTGCTGTTGACGTTCCGACGGCGGGACGGTGGCAGCGCGCCGAGCCTGCTCGTCGCGCCCGCCTCGCTGCTCGCCAACTGGGCCTCCGAGTCGGCTCGCTTCGCGCCGTCGCTTCGGGTGATGGTGGCGCATCCCTCCTTCACGTCGCCCGATCGACTGAGGGCGATGACGCCGGAGGACATAGTGACGACCGATCTCGTGGTGACAAGTTATGGATCGCTGCCACGCCTCGACTGGCTGCAGAAGACGCGTTGGCGCCTCGCAGTTCTCGATGAGGCGCAGGCCATCAAGAACCCCAACGCCAAGCAGACGCGCGCGGTAAAAGCGTTGCAGAGCGAGGGGCGCATTGCGCTGACCGGCACGCCGATCGAGAACAATCTGCGCGATCTTTGGTCGATCTTCGACTTCATCAATCCGGGGCTTCTGGGTTCGTCGAAAGCCTTCGCGGATTTCGTCAAGCGGCTCGCGGCGCAGGAGCCCGTGTCTTATGCGCCTCTGCGCAAGCTCGCTGCGCCCTACATCCTGCGGCGGCTCAAAACCGACCGAAGCGTCATAGCCGATCTGCCCGACAAGACCGAGGTTCAAGCCTTCTGCCCCCTTACAAAGAAACAGGCGGCGCTTTATCAGGCGGCGGTTGCCGAGCTGGAGGAGCGCCTCCGAGCGGCCTCCGATGACATCGCCAGGCGTGGGCTGGTGCTGTCGATGCTCATGCGCCTGAAGCAAATCTGCAATCATCCAGCCCAATGGCTGGGCGACGGCGTCTATCTTGACGAGGATAGCGGGAAATTCGCCCGGCTGTTCGAGATCGCCGAGACCATCGCCAGCCGCCAGGAGAAGCTGCTGGTTTTCTCGCAGTTCAAGGAAATCATCCCGCCGCTCGAAAATCTGCTCGCCAGGGCGTTCAGCCGTCCCGGTCTTGTCCTGCACGGGGAGACGGCGGTCGGGAAGCGCAAGGCGCTCGTTGCAAAATTCCAGGAAGACGAGCGCATTCCCTTCTTCGTTCTGTCACTCAAGGCAGGCGGCGCGGGCCTCAACCTCACGGCGGCGTCGCATGTCGTTCATTTCGATCGATGGTGGAACCCCGCCGTCGAAAATCAGGCGACCGATCGCGCCTTCCGGATTGGGCAGAAGCGCAATGTCCTGGTGCATAAATTCGTCTGCCGTGGCACGATCGAGGAGAGAATCGATCAGCTGATCGAAGCGAAGCGGCAACTGGCGCAAGAGTTCCTGACGGGCGGCGAAATCAATCTGACCGGAATGAACGATCGGGAATTGCTGAACCTCGTTAAACTCGATCTCGACGCCGCCATGAAGGAAGGGTGACGCGATGAGCTTCCGGAGCTTTCGCCCTTATGTGCCGGTCGCCAAGCGACGCGAACAGGCCAAACGAGAGATCGAGAAGCTGAAGAAAAAGGGGCGCGCCGTCTCGCCGATCGTCGTCGACGGCCGCAAGATTGCGCAAAGCTTTTGGGGGAAGGCTTGGTGCGAAAATCTGGAGCAATATTCCGACTACGCAAGCCGATTGCCGCGGGGACGAAGCTATGTTCGCAACGGCTCTGTCGTCGATCTGCAAATCGCGCGCGGTAGCCTGCGCGCCCTAGTGAGCGGATCTGAGATTTATGAAGTGAAGATCGACGTCGCGGTGGCGGCGCCATCGCGCTGGAAGGCGATCTGCAAAGATTGCGCCGGCTCCATCGGATCGCTTGTCGAAGTCCTGCAAGGCAAGCTCTCGAAGAATGTGATGGAGCGGGTATGCCGCGAGGGAGACGGCCTCTTTCCCGCGCCGGGAGAGATCAAGATGTCCTGCTCCTGCCCCGACTGGGCTGGCATGTGCAAGCATGTGGCGGCGACGCTCTATGGCGCCGGCGCGCGCCTCGACGCCGCGCCCGAACTCCTGTTCGCGTTACGCGGCGTCGACCACGCGGAGCTGATCACAACGGCGAGCGCCAAGCCGCCAATGACGCGAAAAGGTGTCGCGAGTGAGCGCCTCCTCGCGGATGACGACGTTGGGGCCCTGTTCGGCATCGACATGGCGGCGACTGTTGCTTCGCCGATAGTTCAGGAAAGGAAGAGAAAATCGCAGCCCAAGGACGACGTTTCCGCTCGCGCTGTGAAACCGGCAAGCCGCCGTGGAGGAACGAAAGCAGCGTCCCTTTCGAAATTGGAAGCGGAAAAGCCACTGGGAAATGGTAAGATCAAGAAGGCTCCAGGAGCGGCGGAGACAGTGGCGACGCATCGGAAGACGGCGCCGCCAGGGAAAAAAGCCCCGGCCGTCGCACGCAGGGCGGCGGGTAAGGCCCCGGCTCCCGCAACCGACAAGACGATCGAAAAGATGGCCGCACCGCTCCAGCCTCCGAGCGTGAAAGTGCCCGCCAAATCACGCCGAGCACGTGAAGTGCCCGCCGGCCGGACGAGAGCGGCGAAATGGATTGGCGCAAAAGCGCGTAGGGCTCGCATCTGAAGGCAATCTATGGCGCGAATATTGTTGGAATGGGCTCCCTCCGCCAGCCTCAGCGAACTCGGACGACACTTGTTGACCTTGACCGGTCGCCTTCTGGAGTCGCGCTGGACTTCCCACGCGAATGGAGCGTTCTTTGACGTCAGGAAACGGGCGGCGACCGGCGGCCCGCGCTGGTGACAGGAGGAAATAATGGAGGCCACGACCGAAAATGAAACGCCCCACTTCGGCAACTGGAGCACAGGCGACTGTTCAATTGAACAACGCCTGTCGGCGCTCGCCGCCTTTTTGCCGGTCCTCACCGCGCCAGCGTTCCAGGCCGGCGAATGGACCCGCGCAAAACACTATGACGACGTCATCGTCATGGGGTCGTTCGAGCTCGGACCGCCAGCGGAACGCTTCGTCCAGACCGCCTATGACTACGGCTGGGTCATGGATTTTGACTGGCCGGAATGGAACGGGACCGAAGAAGCGCAAGCGCTCTATCATGACCCGGACGCCCTCGCGCACGCGAGCGTCACTCAGCTTGCGAAGCTTCTGACGGCGCGCATTCGTGTCGATCACTTCTGCGATGGCGCGCCCGCCGCGGATTTTAAAAGCGGCTTGATGACGAGGGTCGCCGCACGTGCAGCCGCAATATTGACGATAAGATCGAATCCGCCAATAAGCCGAAAACCCTCATAAACGTGCCCAGAGGCAACCATCTCGTTCTTGATCTGCCCGACGGCGCGCGCGTCGGAAGGTAGAGCACTGTGTTCCTCGGTAACGGAAGACAAAATTCCACGGTCCACATAAACCGACTTAGCAAAAATCCTAAGTTCGGTCCATCCAGACTGTGAATCGGCGTCAGAAAGTGAACGCTCTTCAATACCCGGGATCAGTCGCTTAACGTGCCGATCGGCGTCGGGACCCTATGGCGAATGACATCTTCAATTCCGACTTGGGTCATGGCGTTCTCCATGACAGGCGCCGAGAGCTTCTCTCTCGCGCTGAACCCGTCACGGACAACGCCACCGGCCTCCTCCTCTGCAGGCGGCTCAGGGAAAGGCGGGGTTTCGATTCCAGACCGCGCTGCAGCGCCTCCCTAACGAAGCCGAACCCGCCCTGGCTTCAGACGGCTCGGCGCTGGCTCCAAACGATTGGGAGAGCAATCTCTTGGAATTGGAATGCCCGAATGAAATAGTTCGATTCTGAATTATGGAGATGGATCTTGGCAACCGAGATGGAAGCAGATTTGAATGCCTTGGGTCTTAGCGCCCAGGCGCATGTCGATTTCGAACGGCGCATTTGCGCGGCGAGCGCCTCGCGGGAGGAGTGGGGTCTTGAACAGCTGCGTCTCGACAAGATGTGGGAATTCGCCGAGTTCTATTTTTCGATCGTCGCGATGGGCCTCGACGGACCGGATGACATCGATATCGTCGCGGAGCTTCACAATGAGCGGTTGACCCGGCTAATTGTGGAGCCTCAACAGGTTGTCCCCGGTTAGACCGAGGCGGCTGATTGGCGTCTGGCATTTTATGCCGCCATGCGGGCGATGCCAGTTGTATCTGTGCATCCAGACCGGCAGTTCCTCGGCGCGTTGGTTTGATGAGGCATAGGCGGTTGCGTAGGCCCATTCGCGCAAGGCGGTCTGGATGAATCGCTCGGCCTTGCCGTTGGTCTTCGGCGTGTAGGGTTTCGTTCGGATGTGCTTGAGCCGTAATCTTTTGCAGGCTTTGGCGAAGGCGCGGGAGACGTAGCAGGAGCCGTTGTCGGTCATGACGCGGGCGACCGTGACGCCGAGGCTCTTGTAATAGGCGACCGCCGCTTTCAGAAAGTCGATGGTGCTGACGGCCTTTTCGTCCGGCTTGATCTGCGTGAACGCCACCCGAGAAGCGTCGTCGACGCAGACATGGACGAATTCCCAGCCTGCGCCGCGGCTGCTGCTCTGGCGGCTGCGGTCGCCGGTGATCCGGTGGCCGACGCGTTCGAAACGTCCGAGTTTCTTGATGTCGATATGGATCATGTCGCCGGGGTTCTGGCGCTCATAGCGTCTGACCGGCTCGGCCGGCTCGAGGTCGCGCAGGCGGCTGAGGCCGGCGCGTTTGAGCACGCGGCTCACCGTCGCCGCGCTGACGCCCACGACCCTGGCGATATGCTTCCCGGTGAAGCGCTGGCGGCGGAGCGCGATGATCTCGTCGATGGCGGCCCGCCTTGTGGGCTTGCGCATTCGGTGCGGCCGGGACGATCGATCGCAAAGCGGAGCGTCGCCCGCTTGTTTGCGCCGCTCCGTCCATTTGCGGACCGTCTTGCAGCAGACGTGAAACTCTCGAGCGACCTGGGCCACCGGCGCGCCGTCTTCCAGCACCCGACGCGCCAATTCCGCTCGACCGAGCGGCGTCAAACGGGCATTCTTATGAATGTTCATCCGGGCCTCCGTGAAAAGGTGAAGCTTCGCAACTCCACTTTCCTCGGTCCGGTCCGGATGGACAACCTATTGCAAGCTCACAGCTAATCCGCGACGAAAAGGGGCTACAGAGCCGCGGGCTGCGTAAGGACCGCCTCCTCGATGCGATCTTCACCGCGGACACCTTGCCGCGTCTCAAGCAAATCTGGCGCGAGCAGCCAGGGGCGCTGGATCAATCCAATCTCGGCCGGTTCCTCGTCACGCAGATGTCCGCCGAAAAGGCGCGGCAGATCGTCAAAGCCGCAGAAGCAGCTGGGTTCCCGATCGTCAGCAGCCACGCCTTCGGCGCGAAGATCATCGTCTCGACAGGCGTGATGGAAAAGGCGCTCGCAGAGTCGCTGCGCGAGATGCGGCTCGCAATTGCAAAACTGTAAGGAGACCAGACATTCGACTCGAATTGATACTGGCGGCGCTCATCCTGTTTGGCGAGACGACTGGCGCTCACGCCGAGCTTCGAGCGACGCCTCTTTTCGACGCTGGCGAAAGCCGGGTGATTTCTCGTAACGATCTGCTCCGCAAGATCGTCGATGTCGATCCGTGGCTGGTCCGCCACATCCTGGACGTCATCGCGAAGAACGAGGCGAGCGCCCGGTGCGGCGAAAAGTCGGACGCGCCGGAGGGAATCGACGCCTCAAAGAACCCCGATCTGGCGGGGATGCCGAAAAACGCGCTGAGTTCAAAGGAATGGCTGGATCTCGTCAAGCAGGCGAAGGCCGAGAAAGACAAGCGCGAGCAGGATGACCCTCATTCCTTCACACGCGATTATCGCGGCACTGTCGATATTCTCGAAATGATGAAGCAGGCGAAAGAGAAGAAGTCTGACAGCGCTGCAAAATAAGGGTTGCCTCGCCGAGGGAATCCCGGACCTGCTGGCGCCGGCAGCGCAACGGGAGGCTCCGCCGTATTCATTGAGAAAACGAAACACACTTGAGGACGGCGGCGCCTGTCGCGCCTTGCGCCAAGACAGACGCCGTCCCGGCCGTCAGCCGCTCCCCCGCTGGGACCCTGATCATCATGAACGGCCCTGAACGTAATATCCTCGCCCGCAAAGACCGTGATCTTTTCGGCTCCGGCGTTCAACGTTCTGGCCAGACGGAACCCGGCGTTGTTGTTCCGCTTGACTGGGTTGTTCGTAAGCGCTGTTTTCAGGCCACGTCTTGGAGAGCGACCGGCCGCGCGTATGCCCATGGCATGAGCTCGTCGAGCTTGCTCGCGAGATGGCCGTTGACGATCTTCGCGAGGACATCGGCTATGTAAGCCTGCGGATCGACGCCATTAAGCTTGCAGGTCTCGATGAGCGAGGCGACGATCGCCCAGTTTTCACCGCCTCCGTCCGAACCCGCGAAGAGCGCGTTCTTACGATTGAGGAGCTATGACTGAAGTTGGGTGATTGGGCCTGAAAAGGCGGCGTATCGTGGGGGGTGTGCTGAATCCTGCCAGCTCCTCCAAAGGAGCGATACGCCATGGAAGAAGATAGCACGATCATCCATCTCCGGCAGCGGGGTCTGATCTCCGATCCCCTGACGGAGATTGCCCGAGAAGGCGCACGACGCATGCTTGCGGCCGCGCTGAAGGCTGAAGCGGACAGTTTCGTCGAGATGTTTTCCCACGAGCGGCTGCCTGATGGCCGCCAACGTGTTGTGCGGCATGGCGTCGGGCCAGAACGGGTCATCCAGACCGGGATCGGGCCGATAACCGTTCAGCGGCAAAAGGTCCGGGATCGCGCCGCCGATGCGCCGGCGTCGGCGAAAGTTCGCTTCAGTTCGAACATTCTGCCCAGATGGGCGCGCCGGTCGCGCAGCCTCGACGCCTTGTTGCCGGTTCTTTATCTGCGGGGCGTCTCGATGGGCGACCTTCAGGAGGCGCTGACGGCCCTTCTCGGCCCAGAGGCCCCGAACCTATCGCCGGGCGTGATCGCTCGTCTGATCGAGGCTTGGCAGGAGGAGCATGGTCGCTGGCAACGTCGGGATCTCTCGGCTCGCCGCTATGTCTACATCTGGGCGGACGGCGTCTATCTACAGGCGCGGATGGAGCCGGAAGCGGAATGCATTCTTGTCATCATCGGCGCCACGCCCGAAGGCAAAAAGGAGCTTCTCGGCTTTCATGTGGGCGCCCGGGAAAGCGCGCAAAGCTGGCGTGAGTTGCTTGTCGATCTCAAGGCGCGGGGCCTGACAATCTCCCCCGAACTTGCGGTTGCCGATGGCGCTTTGGGGTTCTGGAAAGCAATGGACGAGATTTATCCAGCCGCGCGGCGTCAGCGATGCTGGTTCCACAAGATCTCCAATATTCTCGGCAAGTTCCCGAAGTCCATGGCGGCGGCGGTCAAGGCCGACCTGCAGGAGATCCGCCACGCAGAAACCAAGGCGGCGGCGCGCGCGGCGATAAACCTCTTCAACGAAAAATACGGGACCAAATACGCGCCGGCCGTCGCCTGCCTGACCAAGGATGAAGAAGCATTGCTGGCGTTCTACGACTTCCCCGCCGAACACTGGGATCACCTGCGAACGTCCAATCCAATCGAGAGCGTCTTCGCCACCGTCCGGCATCGGACGGTGCGCACCAAGGGCGCTCTGTCCCAGAAGACGGTGAAGATCATGGTCTTCACCCTCATTCGAGCGGCGTCAAAAACCTGGCGCAGATTGAAAGGCGCAAATCAGTTGCCTCGGCTCATCGAAGGCGTCAGATTCGTCGACGGCGTCGCAAGCAGCGACGCCAGAGAAAGCCACGCCGCTTGATCAGCGCCCGTCACCCACATTCGGCCATAGCTCATCCGCGCGCCGGTCGCGCCGCCGCCGATCTCCACCGGCTGGCCGGGCGCCACATGATTGTCCGGCTGATACTGGTTCGGGAAGAGCTGCGTCGCCTGGCCCGTCGGTCCGATGTTGAGAATCGTGACATAGGCCTCTTCATTGCTGTTGATCGTCAGGCGCACGGTCTCGCCGATCGCATAGGTCGCGTCCGGACGATCGGCCGAGATCTGAACCGAAAGTGAACTCGGCTTCGGCGTCGTCGCCTGCGCCGCCGCGTTCTGCTCGACGGTGAGGTCCTTGAACTGGCCGATTTGTTTGGCGTCGTTCGCCAGAACCGGGCCCGCGAGCAGCGCCGGCGCGCCGATGAAAAGATATTTGGTCTTGCGCATGTAAGTCTCCTGTTGGTCCACTCGAGTTGAGCAGCGTTTGATGGACGATGAGGCGTTCAGTCACGCACGCGGATCTTGATCTCGGCGAAGGCCCAGTCGTTGCGCGCCAGCGCGCCGAACTTCTGGTCGATCGCCGTCCGCAGACCCCCATGCGTGACCTGAAGGTCGAGCGGCGTCATGGTCGCGCCTTTCCCGGCGAAACCATCGATCGGTTGGCACGAGGCGACGAACAGGATCGTTTCGTCGCCGGCGGGCGCGGCGGCGCGCACCGTCTGGCCGCGGCGCGGAAAGAGGAGCGGCTGGCCGGCGCGAAGGCGCACATTCTCGAACCACAATTGCGCCCGGCCCGACGCGCTCAGCACGTGGAGATGTCCATAGCCATTGACGAGAGACGTCATCCTGAAGCGCAGCGGCTCGCCGATCGCGATCGTCGACGACCCGACCGGCATGAGCGACACTTGCACCGGCCGCGCCGCATGACGCTTGGCGGGACGACGCGCCGCGTGAGCAACCGGCTTCGTCGCCTCGACCGTCAGATCCCGCCCCGCGTCGATGCAGACCAGGGCGGCCGCTTCATTCGCTCCCAGCCATAGCCCCGAGAGCGCGAGGGCGGTCGTCAGCGCAAAGCGTTTGATGACGAAGCGTATCATGTCGTTCTCTCCAAAGCTGGCGGCAAGGCGCTCGATTGCGTTCTGCGTCCTTACCCAAACAGTGTTGACACGCGCGCTCCCGGAAAACATCGGACCCTCCCTCACAGCGCCCCGGGCGCCTCCCACCCGCTGGGAGCGGCGGGCGCTCACGGCGCGATCTCGTAATCGAAGGAGCCCAGCGCACTGATGCGCGCCTCGCCAGCGCTGCGGGCCATCAGGTCGCGCCAGAACGTGCGTCCGTCGAAGGACTTCATGTCGGCCCCGCGCCGCATGAGATCCTCGAGCCCCACCCCCGGCGGCGTGATCAGCGCGTAAAGCCGATTGGCCCCCGACGGCGGATTGACGCGAATGCTGAACGTGTCGGACGGCCCCGGAACCTGCGCCGTCGCCCCCGCGCCCAGAACCGATCCGACCTGCGCCGCGGTCGAATAGGCGTTGGGGAAGAGCTGAAAGGCGCGGCAGCTAGCAAGATCGACATTGAAGATCAGAAGCTGGCCGCCGATCTGCGGCGTCGCCCGCACATGGATCGGAGACCCGATCGTCACGCGTCCGCCATCGGCGATGTCGACGCGCATGCCGCTATTGTCGCTGCCGGACGGAAGGCCGCAGGCCTCCTGCGACGGGCTCGCGGGCGCCGGCTGCTGAGCCACTGGCGCGGGGATCGCCGGCGCGGCGGCCGGCGTCGCCGCATGGCCGCTCTCCTCGCCCGCGTCCTCGCGCGTCAGGAACCGCGCCTCCGACACGCGCTGGCTGATCCAGTCCTCGAAATAGCCGACCGAACTATAGACCCCGACCGTATTGCGCAGCCCGCAGCCCGGGCCCCAGCTCACCACCCCCGCCTGGGCGCGACGTCCATGCACGTCGACCGCCAGCGGGCCGCCGCTGTCGCCATTGCAGGCGTCGCGCCCGCCATGGTCGGGGTCGCCGGCGCAGACCACCGACTCGTCGAGGAAGCTCATCTGCGACGCCGGCGCGTTGAACGTCCTGGCGAGCAGCCGCGCGCAGGTCGGCCGCTCCACCACCGGCAGATCGACCTGCAACAGCCGATCCGAGATCGCGCCCGTATTTTCGCCCGAGATCGGCTGGATCGCGGTCAGCCCAAACCGCGCCAGCGTCGTCGTCGTTCCGCTTCTCAACAATCGCTGCGCCAGCGCGCGCCCGATCAAAGGCTGGCTCGGCGACTGCGCCGCCCCCGACAGATGCAGCAGCGCGATGTCGTTGCGCGGCGGGCCGTCCGCATAGCTCTCGTGCAGCGCCACCCGGTCGACGCCGATCCCGCGTCCGCCCGCCCCCACCCGGTCGATCCCTTCGATCACCGTGAAACTCGACGCATCGCGCCCGGCGACGCAGTGACCCGCCGTCAGCACCCAGCGCGACGCGATCACCGTGCCCCCGCAGGTCGACACACGTCCCGCAGACAAGCGCGCCTGAATCAGAACAAAACTCCGCCACTCCGCATGCGACGCCGCGCTCCCGCCGATCACACGGCTCAATCCCCCAACCAACTCACGGAAACCCCCACGCAGCGCATCCAATGTCAGAGACGATGACGAGGGCGCGGACGAAGAAAGGGTGGCAATCGGAGCCTGGACCGGCATGGGTGAAGGCGCGACCGAGTAAGGAACACCGGCAGGCGCAGGAGCCGATACGGTCGGAGCCCCGGCCCCACCGCCAGAGACCCCGCACCCGACAGGACGCAGCGGATAGCTCTGACCCAAAGCCGGAGCGATCGTCAGACAGGGCGTCAGCAACCACGCCAACGCCGCCGCGAAAACCTCGCCAACCCGCGGCCTGGCCGCACGGCGCGCCCGACCCTGCCATGCAAGCGCGCCCCGACGTCCGCGCAAACCTGTTCGGCGAGCCCTCCTCGCCCAATCCCCGAGCTATGGCCGAATGTGGGTGACGGGCGCTGATCAAGCGGCGTGGCTTTCTCTGGCGTCGCTGCTTGCGACGCCGTCGACGAATCTGACGCCTTCGATGAGCCGAGGCAACTGATTTGCGCCTTTCAATCTGCGCCAGGTTTTTGACGCCGCTCGAATGAGGGTGAAGACCATGATCTTCACCGTCTTCTGGGACAGAGCGCCCTTGGTGCGCACCGTCCGATGCCGGACGGTGGCGAAGACGCTCTCGATTGGATTGGACGTTCGCAGGTGATCCCAGTGTTCGGCGGGGAAGTCGTAGAACGCCAGCAATGCTTCTTCATCCTTGGTCAGGCAGGCGACGGCCGGCGCGTATTTGGTCCCGTATTTTTCGTTGAAGAGGTTTATCGCCGCGCGCGCCGCCGCCTTGGTTTCTGAGTGATGGATCTCCTGCAGGTCGGCCTTGACCGCCGCCGCCATGGACTTCGGGAACTTGCCGAGAATATTGGAGATCTTGTGGAACCAGCATCGCTGACGCCGCGCGGCTGGATAAATCTCGTCCATTGCTTTCCAGAACCCCAAAGCGCCATCGGCAACCGCAAGTTCGGGGGAGATTGTCAGGCCCCGCGCCTTGAGATCGACAAGCAACTCACGCCAGCTTTGCGCGCTTTCCCGGGCGCCCACATGAAAGCCGAGAAGCTCCTTTTTGCCTTCGGGCGTGGCGCCGATGATGACGAGAATGCATTCCGCTTCCGGCTCCATCCGCGCCTGTAGATAGACGCCGTCCGCCCAGATGTAGACATAGCGGCGAGCCGAGAGATCCCGACGTTGCCAGCGACCATGCTCCTCCCGCCAAGCCTCGATCAGACGAGCGATCACGCCCGGCGATAGGTTCGGGGCCTCTGGGCCGAGAAGGGCCGTCAGCGCCTCCTGAAGGTCGCCCATCGAGACGCCCCGCAGATAAAGAACCGGCAACAAGGCGTCGAGGCTGCGCGACCGGCGCGCCCATCTGGGCAGAATGTTCGAACTGAAGCGAACTTTCGCCGACGCCGGCGCATCGGCGGCGCGATCCCGGACCTTTTGCCGCTGAACGGTTATCGGCCCGATCCCGGTCTGGATGACCCGTTCTGGCCCGACGCCATGCCGCACAACACGTTGGCGGCCATCAGGCAGCCGCTCGTGGGAAAACATCTCGACGAAACTGTCCGCTTCAGCCTTCAGCGCGGCCAAAAGCATGCGTTGTGCGCCTTCTCGGTCAATCTCCGTCAGGGGATCGGAGATCAGACCCCGCTGCCGGAGATGGATGATCGTGCTATCTTCTTCCATGGCGTATCGCTCCTTTGGAGGAGCTGGCAGGATTCAGCACCCGCCACGATACGCCGCCTTTTCAGGCCCAATCACCCAACTTCAGTCATAGCTCGCGTTGGTCAGGTCCAGGCCGCGAGGCGCGAGAGGCGGGCGAATTTCTTCGACTGATGGCGATCCATCCTGTCCAGCACGTCGCGCAGGAAGCGTACGCCCTCGACAAGATGCGCGCCCTTGTTGAGCATGACGCAGTCGGCCCGTTGACCCATGGCGGCGTCCGTGGTTTCCGGCCGGCTGGCGACGCCCTCGCGCACGAGCTGGTCGAGCACCTGCGTCGCCCAGATCGCCGGAACATGGGCGGCTTCGCAGAGCCACAGGATCTCCTCCTGCAATTCCGAGAGGCGCGCAAAGCCCACTTCGACGGCGAGATCGCCCCGCGCGATCATGACCGCCGTAGGATGCCGTGCGGCGGCCTGTGCGATCAGGCCGGGCAGATTGCGGAACGCGAGCGGGGTTTCGATCTTGAGGACGAGCGCCTGCGGCGCCCTGTCGCCCCGGCGCACGCCGAGCTCCTGCTGGAACAATGCGACGTCTCCGGCGCGCTGCACGAAGGACAGTCCGACGATGTCCGCCTCGCGGGCGACGATGTCGAGGTCCGCGAGATCCTTGGGCGTCAGGGGCGGCAACTCGAGCTCGGTCGTGGGCAGATTGACGCCCTTGCCGGGCTTCAGCCGCAGCCCTTTCTCCCGCGCGGCGACGATCTCGATCTCCGCCCCGGCGGAGTCGCAAGCGGTCACGCGCCCGGTCGCCTTGCCGTCGTCGAAAGAGACCGTCGCGCCGGGACGAAGCCGCAGGGCGACCTGAGGGAAATTGAGCGTGAAGGCCGCCGCTTCGCCTGTCCGGTCGAGCCGGGCCGTGAGCCGCACGCGTTTGCCGGGAAGAAGGCGGTATTTTTCGGGCGCCTGCGCGTCGTCGATGCGCAGTTTCGGGCCGGCGACGTCCATGAGGACGCGGCAGGGCCGGCCGGCCGCCTGCGCGGCGTTGCGGACGTTTTCGATCATCCGCATCCATGCGGCCGCGTCGTCGTGTGCGCAATTGACGCGGGCGCAATCCATGCCAGCCGCGACGAGCGCGGCGGCCAGACCCGGCTCATCCGCCGCCTCGCTTGGCAGCGTGGCCATGATTCGCGTCCGGGGCGCAGGGCCGGGGCCGAAGACGCGGTCGCAGGCCGACAGCAAAGTCGCCTCGGCGGCCTGCGTCGCCCCCCGCGGAGGATAGGCGGCGGTCTCGCCGCACAGGCGTCGCAGCGTCGCGCGCAACGCGTCGAGCGACGTCATGACATGGGACTCGCAGCGTCCGAGCGAGGAAAGGCCAAGGGCCGCGAGCCGCGGTTGCAACGCGCTGAGATCGCGGCTGCGCAGCGCCAGATAATGGGCGAGATTGCGCGCCCCTTCCGCGCCGGCTGGCGCGCCCCAGGCGGCGAACCGCGCATCGCCTTCCTGCGCAACGGCTTCGCGCAGCGCCGCCACTTCGTCCCGCAACTCGCGCAATTCGCGCTGCGAATGATCGCATTCGGCGGCGTTGCGGCTCGACATCTGCGTCTCCCTCCTGTCGGCGGCGATGATGACGGCGCGTCTGCGACAGGCGTGTTACAAGGACAGCGACTTCGCCCTTGCGTCGTTCCGGCCGACGCGAGGGCAAGTCCGGCGCGGCCTATACGTCGACCGCGCCGGCGGCGGCCGCCGCCGCCCGCAGCGCGGCGATGTTGCGGGCGTATTCGGACGGACCGCCCCGGAAGGCGGCGGAGCCGGCGACGAGCGTGTCGGCCCCCGCTTCGACGATGGCGGTTGCGGTTTGCGGAGTTACGCCGCCGTCGACTTCCAGACGGATCGGGCGGCGGCCGATCATCTCGCGGATGGCGCGAATTTTGTCGAGCTGCGAGGGGATGAAGCTCTGGCCGCCGAATCCCGGATTGACGCTCATCACGAGGATCAGATCCACGTCGTCGAGCACATATTGCAGCGCGCTTTCATGGGTGGCGGGGTTCAGCGAAACGCCCGCCTTCTTGCCGCGCGCGCGGATCGCCTGAAGCGAGCGGTGCAGATGGGGGCCGCCCTCGGCGTGGACGGTGACGACGTCCGCCCCCGCGTCGGCGAAGGCGCCGATATAGGGGTCGATGGGCGAGATCATCAGATGCACGTCGAGCGCCAGCGTCGTGTGCGGCCGCAGCGCCGCGACGACGCCGGGGCCGAAGGTGAGGTTGGGCACGAAATGCCCGTCCATCACGTCGAGATGAATCCAGTCGGCGCCCGCCTGCTCCATGGCGCGCGTCTCCTCGCCGAGCTTCGCGAAATCGGCGGAGAGAATGGAGGGGGCGATGAGGATGTTGGACATGCCGGGCCGGGCGATTGGCGGTCGTCAACCAATAAACGGCGACGGGGGGCGCTTCAACCGGGACCGGATCAATCGGCTGCGTCGTCGAAACAAATGTGTCAGACTCTGCCGCCTAAGCTGGGCTTGGCGCGCTGCGACAGGAGTTTGCCGTGAAGGATTTCGACAGTTTATTTTCTGGGCCCCTAATGAAATGGTTCAGGGGGTTCGCCCTCGCCATCGCGACGGCCGCCTCGGGGGGCGCGGCGGCGCAGAGCGTCGGCGGAACCGCGGAGGGACGATTGGCGGTCGTTTGGGCCGATCCACGGCCCGGGCAGCCAGGCGGCGCGATCCTGTTCAATCTGACCCGCGCCGACGGAACGACCATCCCGCTCGACGTCGCCTCCGTGGACCAACTCGCCGCGATCCGCGCTTTCGGCAAGACCGTGCGCGTCGAGGGGCGGGCGACCCAAGGCGGCGGGACCGTTCAGCGGATCGCCGTCGACAAGATGTCCGTGCTGGAGGAAAAACAGGGGCAGGCCCTGGCGCCTGCGGCGCTTGCGACGAGGCGCGTTCTTTTCGTCCTGCTCAAATTCAGCGGCGACGCGCAGACGCCGCACCCGCCCGCTTTCTACGGATTCCTGACCAATCCGGCGACGCCCAACGCGGCGCTGAAAATCCCGGCGACGATCAACGGCTTTTTCGACAAGACGTCGTGGAGTCAGCTTCAGTGGCGGGCGCATGTGGCGGGGATGGGCGGGTTGAACCCCACGCAATGGCTCACGCTTCCGCGGCCGAAATCGGCCTATGCAAACTGTGGATGGTCCAGCGCCTGCGCCAATCTCGGCCTGCTCGCCAACGACGCGCTCGCCATGGTCGCGGCGTCGGGCGTGAACGTCTCGTTTTACGACAACATCAATTTCGTCATCAACAACGATCTCGACTGCTGCGCCTGGGGCGGGGGCTTCGTCTATCAGGGCAAGTTTTACGGCGCGACCTGGGAGCCGCCATGGGGGCAGGAGACCAGCGTCTATGTGCATGAACTGGGCCATAGTCTGGGGCTTCCGCACTCCGGCTGGGTCTATCACGCCTATGACAGCCCCTGGGACGAAATGAGCTCCGGCTCCACCGCCCTGTCGATTCAATGCGGCTCCTATCGTTCGGCGAACAGCGGCGCCGCTTTGCGCGCGCTCTACTGCACGGAGCCCGGCGGCGGCTACATCGCCTCCTACAAGGACGCGCTGAACTGGATTCCGTCGGCCAACAAGGCGGTCGTCGGCGCGATCGGTCAGCGGTGGTTCGCGCTCGAGGCGAATTCCACGCCGCTCGGAACCCGGGCGAAGATGATCAAGATCTGTCTCGTCAATGAGCCCTGCGCCGGTTCGGCGGCGCATTATCTGACCGTGGAGGCGCGGGTGAAAGCTGCGCAATATGAGAAGGGCCTGCCGGGCGAGGGCGTCGTGATCCACGACTTCCGGGCGAACCGCGGACCCATCGGCGCCGGCAACGCCTGCTTCTTCAACACGTCGAGCGGATGGGCCGTGCCCGTGGACGCCACGCCGGCCGACTACCGCAGCGCGCCCTATTGCGACGCCGGCGGACGCAGCTTTCCGAACTATGCGCTGTTCAATGCGCAATATCCGGTCGGCGGCGTCTTCAATTCCGCGACGCTGGGGGTCAGGGTCGAGGTGGTGAACCGGTCCGGTTCGATCTTCGGCGTGCGTGTGACGAAAACGAAGTAGACGCGTCATTCCCGCCGAAACAAATCGGCCCCGGCGCTGCGCGTCGGGGCCGAGAAGGCGATCCGTGTGATCTATTCGACTTACTCCGCCGCCTGCTTCGTTGCGAAGGTCGGGTCGAGCGCGCCGCTGGCGTAGCGCTTGGCCATCTCGGCCATCGGCGCCGGCTTGATCTTGCTCGCCTGGCCCGCCGCGCCGAACTCCTCGTAGCGCTGCTTGCAGACCTTCACCATCGCTTCCTGCGCGGGCTTCAGATATTTGCGCGGGTCGAACTCGCCCTTGTTCCTGCCGAGCGTCGCGCGGATCGCCGCGGTCATGGCGATGCGGCAGTCCGTGTCGATGTTGATCTTGCGCACGCCGAATTTGATGCCGCGCTGAATCTCTTCGACCGGCACGCCCCAGGTCTGCGGCATCTCGCCGCCGGCGGCGTTGAACGCGTCCTGAAGCTCCTGCGGCACGGAGGACGAGCCGTGCATCACGAGATGGGTATTGGGCAGGCGGCGGTTGATTTCCTCGATGACATGCATTGCGAGAATGGCGCCGTCCGGCTTGCGGGAGAATTTATAGGCGCCGTGTGAGGTGCCCATGGCGATGGCAAGCGCGTCGACCTTCGTCGCCGCGACGAAGTCCACGGCCTGCGCCGGGTCCGTCAGCAGCTGGTCGTGCGAGAGTTTGCCCTCGGCGCCGTGGCCGTCCTCTTTTTCGCCCTCGCCCGTTTCCAGCGAGCCGAGCACGCCGAGTTCGCCCTCCACCGAGGCGCCGACCCAATGGGCGAAATCGACGACGCGGCGGGTGACGTCGACGTTGTATTGATAATCGGCGGGCGTCTTTCCGTCGGCCTTGAGCGAGCCGTCCATCATCACGGAGGAGAAGCCGAAGCGGATTGCGCTGGCGCAGGTCGCTTCGCTGTTGCCGTGGTCCTGATGCATCACGATCGGGATGTCGGGATACATGGCGATGAGCGCCTCGATCATCTTGGCGAGCATGATGTCGTTGGCGTAGCTGCGGGCGCCGCGCGAGGCCTGTATGATGACCGGCGCATCGACCGAGGAGGCGGCCTCGAGCACCGCGAGGCCCTGCTCCATATTGTTGATGTTGAAGGCGGGCACGCCATAGTCGTGTTCGGCGGCGTGATCGAGAAGCTGCCGCAGTGTAATGAGAGCCATATTCGCCTCCGTTTGTCTCAATCTTCAACTAGCGCGACCGCCGCGTCGGCCACGGCCTCGGCGGTTATCCCGAAATGTTTATAAAGTTCCGCCGCCGGGGCGCTTGCGCCGAAGCCGGTCATGCCGATGAAGACGCTGTTTTCGCCGAGCCAGCGGTCCCAGCCGAGCCGCGCCGCCGCCTCGACGCCGATGCGCGGGGCCTTTCCGAGAACCTGCGCGCGATAGTCGGCCGGTTGCGCCTCGAAAAGCTCCCAGCAGGGCATGGAGACGACCCCGGCCTTGATCCCTTTCGCGGCGAGCGCGTCGGCGCCGGCGAGGGCGATTTCCACCTCGGAGCCCGTGGCGAGAATCGTCACGTCGCGGCCGCCCTCGGGCTCGCGCAACACATAGGCGCCCCTCGCCGAGAGATTTTCCGAAACGGGTCTCTCCAGCGTCGGCAGGTTCTGGCGCGAGAGGCTCAGCACGGAGGGCGTGTCGCGCTGCGCGACGGCGAGCTCCCAGCATTCGGCGGTCTCTATGGCGTCCGCGGGCCGGAACACCAGCAGATTGGGCATGGCGCGCAGCGACGCCAGATGCTCGATCGGCTGATGGGTCGGGCCGTCCTCGCCGAGTCCGATCGAGTCGTGGGTCAGCACGTAAATCACTCGCAGGCCCATCAGCGCCGAGAGGCGGATCGCGCCGCGCGCATAGTCCGAAAAGACGAGGAATGTGCCGCCATAGGGAACGAAGCCGCCATGCAGCGCAATGCCGTTCATCGCCGCCGCCATGCCGAATTCGCGCACGCCATAATGAATATAGCGGCCCGAGAAGTCATCGGGCTTCACTGAGCCCATGCCCTTGGTGATGGTGAAGTTGGAATGGGTGAGATCCGCCGAGCCGCCGATGGTGGCGCCGGTTGCCTCGTTGATGACGCCGAGCGTCATTTCGGAGGATTTGCGCGTCGCGACCTTCGGCTTCTCGGCGGCGAGCGTCGCCCGGAAGGCGGCGAGCGGGGCGGCGATTTCCGCCGAGACGTCGTTTTTCACGAAGGTCTCGAAAGCCCTTCCCTTCGGCGAGGCGGCGAGGCGCTTCTCCCAGGCCGCGCGGGCCCCTGCGCCGCGGCTCCCCGCGGCGCGCCAGGCCGCGAGAACGCCTTCCGGCACCTCGAAAGGCGTGTGCGGCCAGCCGAGCGCCTCGCGGGCGGCCGCGACCTCGGCGGCGCCGAGCGGCGCGCCATGAACGGACTCCTTGCCCTGTTTGCCGGGGGATCCGTAGCCGATCACCGTCCGGCAGGCGATCATTGAGGGGCGCGGATCCGCCTTCGCGGCCTCGATGGCCCGCGCGACGGCCTCCATGTCGTGGCCATCGACCCGTTGCGTGTGCCAGCCGGCGGCGGCGAAGCGCGCGCATTGATCCATTGAGGTCGCGAGATGGGTCGGGCCGTCGATGGAGATCGAATTGTCGTCCCACAGCACGATCATGCGCGAGAGCCTCAGATGGCCCGCGAGGTCGATCGCCTCGTGGGAGAGGCCCTCCATCAGGCAGCCGTCGCCGGCGATGACATATGTGTTGTGGTCGACGAGTTCGTCGCCGAAGCGCGCGGCGGCGAGACGCTCGGCGATCGCCATGCCGACGGCGGTGGCGAGGCCCTGGCCGAGCGGGCCGGTGGTGGTCTCGACGCCCGGCGCATGGCCATATTCCGGGTGACCCGCCGTCGGCGCGCCGAATTGCCGGAAATTCTCGAGGTCGGCTTTCGTCATGCCCGGGTAGCCGAGCAGATAATGCAGGGCGTAGAGCAGCATGGAGCCGTGGCCGGCCGACAGCACGAAGCGGTCGCGGTCGGGCCAGTCCGGCCGGCTCGCGTCGAACTTCATGAAGCGCTGGAAGAGCACGGTCGCGACGTCGGCCATGCCCATGGGCATCCCTGGATGGCCGGACTTGGCCTTTTCCACTGCGTCCATGGCGAGCGCGCGAATGGCGTTGGCTAAGTTGCGGGCGTCGGCGGCGAGCAAGGTTTCGGACATTTCGGCTTCTTTCAGGTGGCGCTCTTTCGGCGCCTGACGAGTTCGAGAATCCTCGGCGTGAGGATGAGTTGCATCGCAAGATCGAGCTTGTTGCCCGGAATGACGATGGAGTTGGCGCGCGACATCCAGCTGCCGGCGATCATGGCCACGAGATAGGGAAAATCCACGTCCCGCGGGTCGCGAAAACGAATGACGACGATGGATTCGTCGGGCGTGGGGATGGAGCGCGCGACGAAAGGATTCGAGGTGTCGACCGTTGGCGCGCGCTGGAAGTTGATGTCGGTCTCCGAGAACTGCGGGCAGATGTAATGCACATAGTCGTGCATGCGGCGCAGGATCGTTTCCGTCACGGCTTCGGTGGTGTAGCCGCGCGCCTGCCGGTCACGATGTAGCTTTTGCGTCCATTCGAGATTGATGACCGGCACGACGCCGATTTTCAGATCGGCGTAGCGGGCGACGTTCACCTCGTCCGTCACCACGGCGCCATGCAGGCCCTCGTAGAAGAGAATGTCGGTGTTGGGCGGAAGCTCCTGCCAGTCCGTGAACTTGCCCGGCGGCACGCCGAGCTGGGCGGCCTCGTTCTCGTCATGCGCGTAGTGACGGTAGCGGCCGGAGCCGGTCTCGCCATATTCCCGGAACAGATTCTCAAGTTCCGACAGCAGATTGGCGTCGGGACCGAAGTGGCTGAAATTGTAATTGCCATTCGCCTGCGCCTCGGCCATTTTGGCCTTCATCTCCTCGCGGTCGTAACGATGAAAACTGTCGCCCTCGACATAGGCGACCTCGATGCGCTCGCGACGGAAAATCTGCTCGAAAGTCGCCTTGACGGAACTCGTGCCCGCACCGGACGAGCCAGTGATCGAGATGATGGGGTGTTTGACCGACATGGGCGCGCTACCCGCAGAGATCCTTGTTCGAGCCGGGGGCGTTTCCCGCTGCGCCCGGCTTGTCGCATGCCGGCCCGGCAAAGAAAAGGCTCTTGCGCGCCTGAAACGCCCCGCCGCGATCCGCAAGGACCGCCGGCGCCGGGGGCCGACGAGGCCCGGTCCATGGCTTGAACGGAGCTTCCCTTTGCGCCCCTGCTCGTCAGCATCCTGTCCTTCGTCGCCTTCATGGCCGCCTCGCTCGGCGGGCCTTGGCTCGCTTGCATTCCGCCAGAGGGGTGGATCGGACCTTTCGATCCGGCGCGCGCGAAACCCAAACGCGCGCGGCGGGGATCCGGCTCGGCGCCTCGGGGGCGCGACAGAACGCTTGACTTTCCGCCGGCGCACGACCTATATCGCTCGCGCTTGACGAAGGCCGCGCCAAGACGGCCCGGGGCGGAGTAGCTCAGTTGGCCAGAGCAGGGGAATCATAATCCCTGTGTCGGGGGTTCGAATCCCTCCTCCGCTACCAAAGCCGTTAATCGCCCTTCAGAAATTGAGCGCGAAATTTCGCCTTGGCGGAATCGTCGAGATTTCGCGCCAGTCGCGATAGCGTTCCTCTCATGCGCGCCCTTTCCGTCATCAGTTCTCCGCGCCATCGGATGGTCGCCGCTCGGGCGCCGCCGGAGTGAGTGTCTTTCCTCATCCTTTCGTTTCGTATTGCGATCCGTCCGAAGCGACCGACCGTGCCGTAGCGGTCGGGCGCCGATGTCGCCGCGCGCCATGATGTTTCCCCAAACGGAGCGTGGCGCGACCAGGCGAGGTTGTCCGGAAGGATGTGGAACGCGTCGGTTTGGGTCGCTGCGGCCTGGAATGCGTTTGCGCCGTCGACCGCTTCGGTCCTGACGGTCTGCGCTTCGAGGCCCGACGAGAACAAGCGCCCACTGACCGGATTGCTCGGGCGCCTATTTTGCGCCGATCGACGGTCGCCGGGCCTGAGAATGGCGTCCCCGGCGCTTTCGGCGTCAGGGTCGCCACCCGTGGTCTCCAAGGCCCTTCGGCGGCCATGCCGTTTAGTTCGCGAAGCGCCGCTCCCCTGGCGCCAGCGCAATAAAAAACCCCGCTCGCGCCTTGTCGAGCGGGGAGTTGTTTGCTGGGGGTCTTCACGCGCGGGAGCTTTGCGCGTGAAGCTGTTGAGCGCATGACGCGCAAGAGGGCGGCCGGCGTCGTGACGAGGGAGGGGGCGACGCCGGCCGGACGACGCGCGCCGATCGGCGCGCATCGCCAATCAGCGTCGGCGCAGGATCTCCGGGGCTTCCGCGCCGAGGAGTTCGCGGAGCCGACCGAGGATCTGCAGCGCCACGCCGAAAACGCCGAGCGACATCCAGCCGAAGAAGACAAAGCCCCAATGCAGGGGGCCGGCGAAGCCCTCGTCCATGGACCAGGAGGTGTGGCCCCACTCATTGAACCCCACATTGGGGATCGTCATGAAGACGCCGACGACGAGGACGAGGAAGGCGAGCGAATAACCCTTGGCGAAAAAGGGCAGGCGCGTCTTCGCATAGAGGAATGCGCTCGCCCCGAGAATCGCGAAAAGCGGGTATGAAATGTAGAAGGTGACGATATTGCTCGGGGTGAAATCCGTGTCGCGCACCGTGGTCATGTGCCAGACCGCCGTCTGCTCGGAGAAGAAGCTCAGGCCCCAGAACAGGGCGAGCGCGAAAATCACAAGCCACTGGACGAGATAGCCAAGGCGCCGGAGTTCCGACGCGGGCGCGAGCGCCGTTAAATCGCGGTCGCGCGTGCGCCAGAGATAACCGGCGAGCCCCGCTGCGCCAGCGAACGAAAGGAAGATCGCGGCCTCGAGCAGGCGCGTCCAGTAGATGTGAAACTCCGGCGAGAACGAGTCGAGGCCCGCGCTCCATCCGTGGAGCTGTTCATAGAGGCGCAGAAAGGCCACGAACAGCGTCAGGGCGGAGAGCCCGATGAGAACGGGTTTCGTGTCGAGAATTCTTTCGGCGGGCTTCGCGGCGTCAACCGCTTTCGTCTTAGCGATGCTCATGATGTCGTCTCCGCAAAATTTCTCTGGGCGCGCGCGGAGGGAATTCCCGCGCGGCGCGCGTCAGGGCGCAAGGCGGCCCGGCGCGGCGAAAACCGCGCATCGCCAAAATGTCTCAACAACAGGAGGAGTCGCTGTTCAGGGCTTGAGCGACGCGCATTTTCGCGCGGACGGCCGCGCACTATCGGAAACGACGGCTGGTCGAAGCGCAGGCTGGGAGGGCCCCCGATCTATCGACGCGACGTCGTCGCCGAAGCGCCGTCAGGCGGCGGCGGGCGGCGCTCGCGGAGACTGGGGCGCGCCCTTGGGCTCCACGCGCGGAGCGGGCGCCGAGAGTGTCGATGGCGGCTGAACGTCCGTCGCCGGGAAAGACAGGAAAACGACGGGACGTGGCGCTGACGGCGGCGCGTCTAGCGCGGCGCAATGGAGAATGCAGCACAGGCCATGGCGATGGCCGCGATGCGAGTCGAGCGGCTGACGATCGGGCGCCAACGGTTGCGCCGCGCAGATGGCGCCGCCCTGATCGACGCCGATCGCCGCCGCCGGCGTTGCGGCGATCGCGACCTGAAACATGAGCGCGATGGCGAGCAAAACCGCCCATGCGCGCGCAAATGCGCCTTGATGTTTCGAGATTGGATCCACCGCCGCCTCTCGGTTCCGACCACTAGGCTAGAGAGCGATCAGAAGACGGTCAAGCAAAGCTTCGCGCCGGCCGCGTGCGGCGAAACGACGCGCGGCGATCCTTCGGAAAATGCTGCGTTGAACGGCTCCTTTTCTTTCTCGCCTGCGATGACGCGCGGCGTTGCGCGGCGCACGCCTCGCCCCTATTCCTGAACCTCGCGGTTCAACGCGAAAGATTCTCGTTTTGCGGCGCGCGCCGCCCCGGAGGCAGGAATGTCGGAATCGAAGTTCGGCGGCTACAAATTCGTTGAGGCGAATCCCGGGGCGCGGCTCTATGCGCCGCCCGCCGCATTGACGCCGCCGCGCAAGGTCGACCTGCGGCCGCTGATGACTCCCGTTGAGGATCAGGGCGGATTGCAGTCCGGCGCCGCCAACGCCATCGCGGGCGCCTATGAATATCTCATCAAGAAGCACGCCAGGCGGCATATCGACCTGAGCCGGCTGTTCATCTATTTCAACGCGCGCTGGCGCAACGGCGAGCAGAACGAGGACGCCGGCAGCGTCATTCAATATGGCATGGAGAGCCTGCAGAGCTTCGGCGCCTGCAACGAAACGACATGGCCCTATGACGAACAGGCCGTTCTCCAGAAACCGAAGACGCGTTCCTACGTCGAAGCCGAGCGCCTCAAGGCGCTCGACATGCAGAAGGTCGGCGTGACCCTCGACCATTGGAAACGCTGTCTTGCGGAGGGCTATCCGATCGTTTTCGGTTGCGCGCTCTTTCGGTCCTTCGACGCCTGCAACAAACAGCGCGGCGTCGTTCCCATGCCCGATCCCGGCCGGACATGGGTCGAGAACGACAATCCCCTGATCCGCGGCTTCGATCCCGAGACGATCAATCACCTGTCGTCGACCGCCTATGACGTGATCGGCCACATCCTGTTCGACGGCTCCGACTATTCGGACGATACGCCCCGCGATTTTCGTAGCTTCTACGAAAGCCTCTCCGGCATTTCGACCTTCGTCAGGGAACGCTTCGCCGAGCTCGCGCGCGACGACGAGGAAGAGGCGGACGCGGACGATGAGGATGAAGATTGGGAGGAGGAAGGCGAGGAAGACGAAGAGGGAGATGACGATGATGAGGACGACGATGGGGAGGAGGAAGGCGACGAAGAGGAGATAGACGACGAGGAGGAAGAGTCGGACGAGGAGGAAGACGAGGATGGCGTGGAAGAATTCGATGAGGATGAGGACGACGGCGAAGAAGACGGCGACGATTCCGACGAGGATGAGGCCGAGGACGACGAAGACGAAGAATAGGGCTGTGGCTGGGTCCGTCGCGGGTTTGATAGCGCCGGTTTGGCCCCGCCGCCGCATGGCTGCGCGATCGCTTCGGGCTGCGGCCTGAACATCGCCCCGGGCGCGCGCCGGGAGAAGTCCGAAGGTTTCGCGCCTTTCCTGTTTGCGAAGATCGCTTCATGTGGTCAGACCGCCGCCGAGGCGAATGACCAGAAGGCCCAAATTTGCAGTCCGACGCCGAGAATGAACAGCGTCGCGAAAATGGCGACGAACAATCTGCGCCGGCGCGCCCGGATGAAAGCCAGTCCGCCCGGCAATCCGGCGCATGCGGCGACGATTTCGCCCGCAATCAGCCTCAGCAGAAACGTCGCATGGCGATCGGCGGAAACCGCGCCGGAATCATTGGCCATGGCGGCTCCCGTGAGCGACATGGCCGCCCAGGCGGCGGCCGCGGCGAGCCAGAGCGCGAGGAAGGCGGCGCCGCCCGCGAGGCGAAGCAGGAATGGGCCGGCGGAGGGAGTCGGCGGATCGGCGGTCACGGCTGCCGTTATAGAAGCGTGGGGACCGCCGCGTAAACATTGCGCACATGCGGAGCCGCAACGAGGGTCTGATCCGCAGCCGCAACAGCAGGTCGCGGCCCTTCGCGCAAGTCTCAAAATCTTGTTGCAATCGGCTACTGGCGCGTGGCGACCCCGGCCGCGGCGTCGCATGAGTCCGCCGCCGGTTTGCATTCAGGGCCCGGCCGCGCCGGCGGCGTCGCGCATTTCTACGATCGGCGTCGGATCGATCATGATCCCGCCGCGGAAAGGATTGTCCAGGGCGGCGATCAGGAACACCACGGCGCCAAGGAAAAGCGACGTGGAGCCAGCGAGAAAGAGATGCACGTGCAGCTCCATGTCGAAAACGCACATGAGCAGCATGTAAATGAAGGCGCCGAGCGCGACGACCATCCAGAGCGCGGCGGGTATTCCGGCGCTCTCGCTTGCGAGAAGCAGGCGCCGCTGCTCGATGAGCGTGTTCACCTGGCGGAAGACTTCGCCGTGAACCATCTCCTCGTTTTTCGTCGTCGGCTCGAAAGCGAGAAGCCTGGAGAGCATCTGACGCAACAAAGGGGAGGGACCGACCGGCGCAGGCGACGCGGGCGCCTTTGGCCAGTGCGTTTCGAGCGCCTCGGCGGCGTAGGCGCGCAAATCCTCGCGCAATTGGGAGCGCAGCGGGTTCGGAAAACCGTTGATGTCGTGATAAAGCGTCGCGAAGGTGAGAGCTTTCTTGGAGACGGCGTCCTTCGCCGCCGAGAAATCCTGATAGGCTTCGACGGCGAGCAGACCGAGCAGGATGCCGTAGAGCGCCGCGAAGCTCTGCAGCGAGAAGCCGATCATGTCATTGGCGTTGCGCCGTCCGTGAATCCAGCGGCGCGAGCAAGGCCGGCACAGCAAGACTCCGGCGATCGTCGCGACGACGAAGCCCGCGCAGAAAAGAAGCGCCATGTCAGTGACGGATAGCTGTTTAAGAAAGTCGTGCACGACGCCCTCCCTCGCGGCATTACGCGACGGCGGCGCGAGTTTGTCAAAGCGCAGCCGAAAACGCCGTTAGCGGCTTTCCGCCGGCGAGGACGCGCGCGATAAGACATCGCGCCAGAACGAGAAATTTGCGCGCAGGCCCGTCACGAAGTTCTGTCGATTCTTGCGCCAGGCGTCTAGCGGTTTAAGAGCCAGAACAGGAGGCTAAGCCCCACGCTCAACAGCAGCGAGGTCGCGATCGGCGCGTAAACGCGGAAATTGCCCCGTTCGAAGACGATATCGCCGGGGAGCCGCCCCAGCGGGAGGCCGAAACGTTCGGCGAGCATCCAGACAAGGCCCAGCGCAATCAGTGTGACGCCGGCGACAATCAATAATTTGGGCACGTGGACTCCTCCTCTCGCGGCCGCGACGCGGCGCGGCGCGCGTGAAGTGACATATTGTCGCGAAGGCTTGAATCGCGAAGACCTTCGCTTGCAAAAGCGCGAGCCTGAAGTTACCTCGCAAACAGGTAGCGGGCTGACCGCATCGGACGAGCGCGCCGAAGGTGCGACGAATTTGCTCAGCCGGACAAGGGCGCGGTGGCGCGCCTTTCGCAAGGGCCTGACGAGACGCAGGCGCCGCAAGCCTTTTGAAAAAATGCGTCTCTTCCATTCGCAGGACTGCGAACGCCTGCGCGCGGCTGTGCGCGCCTTGATGAGGTATATGAGATGATGAGGCCGGACCATATCTATTTCGCGATGACCATGGTGAAGCACAGCACGCTCGCCGGCGCTTTCATCTTCGCCTTCAAGATCCTTCGCTTTGCGGTCTCGTCCTTCTGACGCGCGTTTCGGCGCGCGATCCGAGGATCGCCGCGCCGGCATGGCCCGCCGCCGATCCTGCGCTCTTGACCTTCGCGCGCTTACCCCCGAGAGCTAACACGCCAAGAGGGGAGCGCAACGAATGGCGGATGCGATAGACGGTCCGAGAGTGCAGGCCAAGTCGGGCAAGGCCCGGCAACTGGTGGTTTTCCTACACGGATACGGGGCGGACGGCTCCGACCTCATAGAGATCGGCCGCCAGTGGCGCGCCTTTCTGCCGGACGCCGATTTCGTCGCGCCCCATGCGCCGGAGCGTTGCGCCATGTCGCCGATGGGGCGCCAGTGGTTTCCGCTCACCATGCGCGATCCGGACGAGCGCTGGCGCGGCGTGATCGCCGCCCGGCCGACGCTCGACGCCTTCCTGGACGCGGAACTCGATAAACGCGGTTTCGACGACCGCTCGCTCGCGCTCGTGGGCTTCAGCCAGGGCACGATGATGGCGCTGCACACGGGACTTCGCCGCCGCGTCGCGCCGCGGGCCATCGTCGGCTATTCCGGCGTCCATGTCCTTGGCCCCGAGCAACCGGGCGCGGCGCGCGCGCCGCAGACGCCGCCGCCGGCCACGCTCCTCGTCCATGGGGAGCTTGACGAACTCATCCCCGTCGAGGCGCTGTTGATGTCGGCCAATTCGCTGGCCGACATGGACGTGCCGACGCAATGGCATCTTTCCGCCGGGCTCGGCCACGGGATCGACAACGCCGGCCTGATACACGGGGCGCTGTTTCTTGCGCAGTCCTTCGGCGTGGCGATCGACTACGGACGGCGGTAGCGCGCCCCGCCGCCCCCGGGCGGGACGCGCCGGTTCGCTCAGATGCGCGCGTTGCGCGTGAAGGTCGTGTTCGCCCCATTGGCGGGGATCGGAACGCCCACGCCCGCGTTGGTGAAATATTGCGGCAAGCCGAAAATCCGGCCGTTGCCAGTGGCGTCCGTCGCGATCACCTGGAAGGACGGATAGAGCTTCGCCGTCAGCACGTTGTTGATCGTCCAGGAGTAGGGCACGCGAACCGAGCAGGTCGCCGCGGTCGGGCTGGTACGCGTCGCCGTGACCTGGCTGTATTCGAAGATGTATTCCGGCGTGGCGGTCGCAGGATCGAAGCCGAAGACGGTGGGATTGAACTGGCACTTGATCGGCGTCGTCGTCGGGATCGTGGAGGCGATCGCGATCGACAGATTGAGGGTGAGTATTCCCGTGCGGACGACCGCCGCCTGCGGCTCGACCGGCTGGGACGCCGCCGGCTGGGACGCCTGAACCGGCGGCGCCGCGATGATCACGGGCTGGCCGGGGAAAACGGACTGCGCGCAGGCGACGGACGCCGCGCCGGCGAGCGCGATTCCGAATGCGATAGACAAACCCTTCTGCATAAACGAGGTCTCCAATGACTTCAGGCTGACGGCGGTCGCCCGCCGCCGCGCCGCATTTGCCCGTTGGCGCGGAATCTTGTCAACATGGTCAGGCCGAAGCCGCGGAGGCTTCGCTCAGGCGCCCTCGAGGCCGGCCTCGGCCCCCGCCGCCTCCAGCGCCGGCTCGGCGAACTGCGGCACGCGGCGCACGGCGCGGCGCAGCACGGGGCGATAGAGCTGCTTCGTCGCCTCGACCACATGCACCCCGCCGCCGGGAAGGGAGAATCGTCCCGCGATCCGTTCAAAGGCCGGCGCCGAACGCAACAGCGTGACCCGCTGGAAGGGCGGCACGTAAAGCGCCTCTCCCCAGAACACGGGCAGGAATTGCGCCTCCTGCAGCAAGGTCTGCAGCTGGCCGCGCGAGTAGGGGCGACCGTGGCCGAAGGGCGTGGTGTCGACGCGGGCCCAGAGTCCCGTCCGGCTCGGCGCGACGATCACGACGCGGCCGCCCGGCGCCAGGATGCGCCAGATTTCCTCGAGGAGATCCTGCGGATGCTCCTCGACCTCCAGCGCATGGACGATCAGGATGCGGTCGATGCTGGCGTCCGGGAGCGGGGTCATCGACGCTTCGACGAGCGCGGTCGCCGACTTGCCGTCGAGCGGCCAGTGCGCCACGCCCTGCGTCGCGGGCATGAAGGCGAGGACGCGCTGGGCCTTCTCGCGAAAGCCGTCCAGATAGGGCGTCGGATAGCCGAGCCCCAGAACGCGCAGCCCGGCGTGATCCTCCCACCGTGCGCGCAGCATGCGCGAGACCACCCGCCGGGCAACCTCGCCAAGGGCCGTTTCGTAGAAGGCCCGCAGTTCGACGACATCGAGCGCCATGACGCGATCATCTTCGCAATTGCGTGGCGACGCAAGGCGGCGCCCGGTCGCAATTTTGCGCCGGGCGGCTATTATGCAGCCTGCTCAATCTGGAGACGCTCATGCCCATCGAGGTGGCGCAATTCATCTGTCTTTCCGATAATTTCGGGCTGCTCGTCCACGACGCGGAAACGGGCGCGACCGCGAGCGTCGACGCGCCGGACGGCGAGGCCATCGCCGCGGAGGCGGCGCGCCGGGGCTGGACGCTGACCCATCTCCTGCTGACGCACCACCACGCCGACCATGTGCAGGGCGCCGCGACGCTGAAGACGCGCTTTCCGCGGCTCGCGATCGTCGGCGCCGCCGCGGACGCGCATCGTCTCCCGCCCCTCTGCCTGGCGGTGTCCGGCGGAGACGAGGTGGCGCTCGGCGCCTCCCGAGCGCGGGTCATCGCGACGCCAGGACACACGACCGGGCACATCGCCTATCATTTCGCTGAGGACGAGACGCTCTTCGTCGGCGACACGCTCTTTTCGCTGGGCTGCGGGCGGGTCTTCGAGGGCACGATGGACGAGATGCGGCTCTCGCTCGAGACGCTCGCCAATCTGCCGCGCGAAACCCGCGTCTATTGCGGCCACGAATATACGCAGGCGAACGGCCGTTTCGCGATCACGGTCGATCCCGAAAATCCTGTGTTGCGCGACCGGATCGCCAGGGTGGACGAATTGCGCGCCGCCGGCAAGTTCACCCTGCCGACCACGATCGCGCTGGAGAACGCCACGAACCCCTTCCTACGCGTCGAGGATCCGCAGGTGAAAAAGGCCATGGGCATGGACGACGCCAATCCCTTCGCGGTCTTCGCCGAAATGCGCGAACGCAAGAACAGGTTTGCCGGATGAGCGCGTCCAATCTTTCCGCGCAAGAGGTCGCGCGCCTGCTTGATCTCGCGCCGCATCCCGAAGGCGGTTTCTACAAGGAGACTTTTCGCGACCCCCGGACGGTCGAGGGGCGTTCGGTCGGCACCGCCATCTATTATCTGCTGCCCGAGGGCCAGGTCTCGGCCTGGCATCGCGTCGACGCCGGGGAGATCTGGCACTGGCACGCCGGCGCGCCGCTGGCGCTGTCGCTCTATGACGGCGCGCGAACGACCATCCTGCGGCTCGGCGCCGATCTCGTCGCCGGCGAGCGGCCGCAGGGGGTGGTTCCGGCGGGCGTCTGGCAGTCCGCGAGGAGCCTCGGCGCCTGGACGCTCGTCGGCTGCACTGTCGCGCCCGGCTTCGAATTCGCCCATTTCGAGATCGCCGCCCTGGGCTGGACGCCGGACTCCGCCTGAACGCCGTTGGGGCAATTTCCCGCGTCTTCAAGGAGCGGGGGCTTTTTGCCTTCCGCCGGATGGTGTATCGGGGCCGGCAAGGACAAGAAAGAGGAAACGACATCCATGTGCTGGAGCGGTGAAGCCTCGACAGTTTTGGCGGCGACGGGCATCGCCGGAGCCGCCTATTCTGCTTTGAAAAAAGACCCTGAGCCGCTCGCGCTCTGGATCTGCCTTCTGTATTTCGCCAGCATGGAGTCGCTTCAGGCGGTCGCCTATTCGGTGCTCAATCAATGCGACTCGCCATTAAATCAGATGATGACCCTGTTCGGTTATCTGCACATCACCTTTCAGCCGTTCTTCATCAATGCAGTGGCGCTCTATTTCATGCCCAAGGACAGCGCCCGGATCGTCGCGCCCTGGGCCTATTTCGGCTGCTTCGTCGCCGCGATCCTCATGCTCATCCAGCTCTATCCGTTCAGCTGGGCGGGCCACTGCGCGCTGGGCCGGCCGCTGTGCGGGGAGGTGCTCTGCACGGTGCGTGGCGAATGGCACATCGCCTGGCTGCTGCCAACCAACGGCATCGGCAACAGCATGGCCGACAACGCGACGCTCGGGCGCGGTTTCATCGGCTATCCGATGATGGCCTTCTTCATCCCGTCGCTTTACGGCAGCTGGCGCTTCATCCTGTTCTCCTGGGTCGCCGGCCCCTGGCTCGCGAGCCTGACGACGAGCAACATCAACGAATGGCCGGCGGTGTGGTGCCTGTTCTCGATCGGCCTCGTGCTCGCCATCATCAAGACGCCGCTGCGTTATCACCTGCATGTCGGCGACCCGTGGTGGATGATGGCGTGGAAATGGCATAAGCGCCGCCGCGCCGCCCGGGCTCCGGCCGCTCCGGCCTTCGTGAAGATCGAGGAGCCTGCGGAATAATTCAGTCCCGCGCGCTGACGACGCCGCCGATGAGGTTCGCCGCCAGCAGCGCTTCGCTCGGGAGATCGGCGGCGAGGGGCGAGAAAACCGGCTCCGCCGCCATTTGTTTTTTGAGCGCCGCGCGCGCCGCGACCGCTTCCGCCCAGCCCACCGCCCGGAACTTCAGCGCCTCGCCCGGCCGCAATTGCGCGAGGCGCGGGAGATCGGCCCCGATCACGGTCGCGATCTTGGGATAGCCGCCGGTCGGCTGGCGGTCCGCCATCAGCACGAAAGGCGCGCCGGAGCCGGGAATCTGCACCGCGCCCATCGCCGCCCCGTCCGAAACGATGTCGTGGCCGCGGGAATGGCGGAGCCGCGGCCCCTCCAGCGCATAGGCCATGCGGTCGCTGCGCGCTCCCACGCGCCACTGCGCGGAAAGAAACGTCTCGATCGCCTCCGGCGGAAAATAGTCGTCCTGCGGCCCGAGCATCACGCGGATCGGCGCGTCGTCGCGCGCGAGCCAGGGCGCGTCGAGCGCCTGTGGATCGTGCGGCGCTGGTCCAAAGTCCGAAAAGGCCAGGGCGTCGCCCGCAGCGAGCGGCTTGGGACCAATCCCCGAGCGCGCGTGGGTGGAAAACGAGCCGAGGGCTTTCGGCGCATCAAGGCGCCCGCGGATGGCGACATAACACCAGGCGCCGAAAGCACCCGCGCGGATCGTCACGCGGGCGCCCGGCTCGAGCGGAAAGACGCAAGCGCGCGGCAGCGCTCTATTGTCGAGCCTGATATCGAAGCCGCCGCCGGCGATGGCGACCGCGAGCGTCGCGCCTTCCGCTTCGAAAACGGCGCCGCCAAGCGAGACTTCGATGGCGGCGTCGGTCCCAACCGCGCCGGTCGCGGCGAGGAAAGCGCATTCGTCCATCGGCCCCGCCGGCGTGACGCCAAAGCGCGAATGGCCAAAGCGGCCGGCGTCCTGAATGGTGACACCCGGCCCGGCGGCGCGGACAAGCAGCCGCGCGCTCATGTCGCCTCGCGGCGCGCGACGATCTCGCCCTGCGCCGCCCGCGCGTCGAGCGCCGCGAAGGCCGTGGCGTCGACGGGCTCGAAACGCAGCGCGTCGCCCGGCGAGACAAGGAAAGGCGGATCGCGGCGAAGCGAGAAGAGCCGCTCGGGCGTGCGGCCGATGACATACCAGCCGGTTGGCATGGGATTGGTCGCGACGAGCGACAGGCCGCCGCCGATGAGCACGGCGCCTTCCGGCGTCGGCCCGCGCGGCGTCAGACGGCGGGGGACGGCGAGCGTCTGCGGCAGCCCGCCGAGATAGCACCAGCCCGGCGCGAAGCCGTACATGTAGGCGCGATAGTCGGCGCCGGCGTGCAGGTCCGCGAGCGCCCGCGCCGTGAGGCGGAGGCGCGCGGCTGCCTCGTCGATGTCTTCCGCGACGGCTGGATCGTAGCAGCAGGGCAGGGTCCAGACCCTTGCCGCCGCCGCGGCCCTCGCCGGAAGGGCGGCGAGAAGCGCCTCGATGCGCGCGACGAGGTCGGCGCGCGAAATGTCGAGCGGCTCGTAGTGGACGAGCAGCGAGCGATAGGTCGGCGTGGTTTCCCGAACGCCGGGCGGCGCGGATTCGGCAAGGGCCGCGTCGAGCGCCAGCACCCGCGCATTGATTTCCGCGTCGACCGCGTCGCCGAACTCCACCGTCAGCGCCGCTTCGCCCTGATCGAGAAAGCGAGGAGCGTCGTAGCGCATCTAGCCCTCGATGAACGCGCGCAAGGCGAAGCCCTCCGCCTCCAACCCGGTTCGTAGACGGCGCGCCATCTCGACGGCGTGCGCCGTGTCGCCATGCACGCAGACGGAGTCGATCGGCGTCGGCAGGCGCTTGCCCGTGACGCCGACGAGCGCGCCCGCATCCAGCATCTCCCTCACGCGGGCGACGGCGGCGGCGGCGTCCGTGATCACGGCCCCGGCTTCTCCGCGCGGCTGGAGGCGGCCGTCGTCCGCATAGGCGCGATCCGCGAAAATCTCATGCGCGACTTTCAGCCCCGCGCGTTCGCCCGCGCGCGTCTGCTCCGAAAGCGCGATGGCGAGCAGCGTCAGGCGCGGATCGACGGCGCGCGTCGCACGGGCCAGGGCGTCGGCGACGCCCGCGTCGCGCTCGGCGATATTGGCGAGCGCGCCATGCGCCTTCACATGGGAGATGCGATGGCCGGCGAGGCTTGCAAGCGCTTGCGCGGCGCCGATCTGATAGGCGACGGCGCGCTCGATCTCCGCGGCCGTCATGGCCATGGGCCGGCGCCCGAATCCCGCAAGATCGGGAAAGCCCACATGGGCGCCGACAGAGACGCCGCGCGCGCGCGCAAGCGCGAAGGTCGCGGCCATGATGTCGGGATCGCCCGCATGAAAGCCGCAGGCGACATTGGCGCTCGTCACGAGATCAAGCATCGCCGCGTCGTCGCCCATGCGCCAGGGGCCGAAGCCCTCGCCGAGATCGGCGTTGAGATCGATTCGCCGCTTTGCCGTCATCGATAGGATATTAGCGCGGGCCGCCGCAACGCGACAGCGCCGCCGCGCGTAATTGCCTTTTCCGATTGGCTATGATCAGCCTAGCTTATGCCCGAATTGGGCGAGGGGGGATTCAGAAATGCGCATTTTCGCGGCGGCCCTTGTGGCCGTCCTGACGTTTGCGTCCGCGGCTTTCGCGGGCAATCCGGTCGGCAAATATTCCGTCGAGGGCAAGAACCCCGACGGCAAGTCGTCGTACTCCGGCGCCGTGACGGTGGAGAAGACCGGCGAGACCTACAAGGTGACCTGGGTTGTCGGCGGAACGATCTTCGTCGGCACGGGGCTGGGCGACAAGAACTTCCTCGCCGTGAGCTACAAATCGGGCGGCGACACCGGCCTCGCGCTCTATGGCGAGGACGGTGATAATTGGACCGGCGTCTGGACCTACCACAATGGCAAGAAGATCGGCGCCGAGATGTGGACGCGGCGGTAAAATGAAAACGCCCGCCGGTTTTCCAGGCGGGCGCTTGTTTTTCAGTAAGATCGGCGCTTAGACCAAAATCGACTTCAGCTCGGCGACGATCGCATCGCCCATCTGGCTAGTCGAGACGGAGGCGGGCGCGTCGCCCTTGATGTCGGCGGTGCGCAGGCCCTTCTCGAGCACGCCTGAAATCGCCGCGTCGATCGCGTCCGCGGCTTTTGCGTTGTCGAAGGAATAGCGCATCGCCATGCCGAGCGAGCCGATCATGGCGATCGGATTGGCGATTCCCTTGCCGGCGATGTCCGGCGCCGAGCCGTGGCAGGGCTCGTACATCGCGTTGCGTTTGCCGTTTGCGTCGGCCGCGCCCAGAGACGCCGAGGGCAACATGCCGAGCGAGCCGGTGAGCATCGCCGCCTCGTCCGAAAGCATGTCGCCGAAAAGATTGTCGGTCACGACGACGTCGAACTGCTTGGGCCAGCGCACGAGCTGCATGGCGAGCGCGTCGGCGAGCATGTGCTCGAGCTGCACGTCGGCGTAGTCGCGCTTGTGCAACGCCGTGATGACTTCGCGCCACAGATAGCCCGAGCGCATGACGTTGGCCTTTTCCGAGGACGTCACCTTGTTCCTGCGCTTGCGGGCGAGTTCGAAGGCGACGCGGCCGATGCGCTCGATCTCGTGAGTCGTGTAAACCTGCGTGTCGACCGCGCGCTTCTCGCCGTTCTCCAGCGTCACGATCTCCTTCGGCTCGCCGAAATAGACGCCGCCTGTCAGTTCGCGCACGATCATGATGTCGAGTCCGTCGACGAGTTCGCGCTTGAGCGACGACGCGTCGGCGAGCGCGGGATAGCAGATCGCCGGGCGCAGATTGGCGAAGAGGGCGAGATCCTTGCGCAGACGCAGGAGGCCTGCTTCGGGGCGCACGTCGTAAGGCACGCCGTCCCATTTCGGGCCGCCGACCGCGGCGAGTAGCACGGCGTCCGCCGCGTGCGCCAGCTTCATGTCGTCTTCGCTGATCGCGACCTTGTGCGCGTCATAGGCCGCGCCGCCCACGAGGCCGCGCTCGATTTCGAATTTCGCCACGCCCGCCCGATCCAGAAAGGCGATGACCTTCTCGGCCTCGGCGGAGATTTCCGGACCAATGCCGTCGCCGGGCAGGAGCAGGAGCTTGTAGGCGGACATGAAACCCTCGTTCGCATGTTGGAGAAAGCAAGCGCCGTCAATAGAGCGACGGATGACGCCGCGCAACATGGGGGCGTTCGCCCCGCGCCGTGCGACAATTCGCGCGGCGGCGCTCCCTTGCCGGAAAGTTCGAAGGCGTGCAGCTTGAAAAAGGTCAATCGATAGCGCGTCGCGTTCGCGAGTCGCCGCCATGGAACGAGCGACGGCCGCGCGGGGCGCGTGGGTGGAACGAGGGAGAGCTGCCCATGAAACTGGTTAAAATCGCTGCGCTGGCGGCTTTCGCGGCCTTGGCCGGCGCGGTTCCCGCCAAGGCGTTCTGCCTGATCAACTGCGAGCCAAAAGCAGAGGACGCCCGCAAGGTTTTCGAGAATCTCGTCAAGAAGAAATTCGACCCTGACGCGGTGATCGAGAAGTTCGAAGTGACCCGTTTCTGGCCGCTGGACGTCGAGGGCGCGGGCCATGCGGGCTACGAGTTCTACTTTAACGCTAGCGTGCGCTTCCCGAAGGGCGCCAATCTGGAATGCAAGCCGGACGACGCCGGCAAGGTGAAGGACGGCTGCTCCGCGAGCACCTATTATTCGACCACGATCCAGAACCAGATGGTCAAGGAAAAGCAGTATATCGAGCCCGGCAAGGTCATCGAGTTCAAGGACGAGACACGTTTCGACCAGGAAGGCTCGAAGTGGAGGGGCCAGGACGGCAATATGTATTGAGCGGGCCCCGGCCGGCTGGCGCGGAAAGCGGGCCCCCGGCGGCCCGCTTTTTTGCTTTTGGATCGTTTCCGCGGGACTTTCTCGCGCGGCCTTCATGGTGTAGAAGCCGCGCCAGGGATTTGGCGTCGAGCCCGGACACGCGCTGGCGCTCCGCTTCGGAAGAAGGTCAGAAATGCAGCAGGTCATTATCGCGATCCACCTGATGGTGGTCACGGCGCTCGTCATCCTCATTCTTTACCAAAAGTCCGAGGGCGGCGCGCTCGGCATGGGCGGCAGCGGGGTTTTCACCGGCCGCGGCCAGGCCAATGCGCTCACCCGCGCCACCGGCATTCTGGCGACGATCTTCTTCCTCACCAGCATTGCGCTCACCGTTCTTCCGGCTTGGCAGCGCCGCGCCGAGGGCGGCGACGACTGGACCAAGGCGATCGATCAGGGCGACATCAAGTTCAGGGAGATCAAGCCCGGCGAGAAGGCGCCCGAGCCGGGCAAGGAATCGGTCTTCGACCAGCTTCAGCGCGCTCAGCAGAAGCGCACGCAGGGCGCCGGCGCCTCGGCGCCCGCCGAAGAAAAGCCGGGCCTGCGTCCGTCGCAGGAGCCGCCGAAAGCGGAGATCCCGAAGGACGCCCCGAAGCCGGCGATCCCCGCGGCCGAGGCGCCCAAGGTCGACGCCGCGAAGCCGGCCGACGCCCCGAAGGCCGAGCCGGCCATGGAGGCCCCGAAGGCGGAAGCCCCGGCCGCCCAGCCGCCCCAGCCGGAGGCCCCGAAAGCCGAGACGCCCGCCGAAAAGCCGGCCGAGGCCAAGCCCGCCGCGCCGACGCAGTGGAAGTCGCCCACGCAATAAGCGGGGCCGTCCTCGATCCACGACGAAAATCCGCTGGGGAAGATCGCTTCCCCGGCGCAATTATGCGCTACCAAAATCCAGAGAAAGGCGTTAGGCGTTAAGCCCCATGGCGCGCTACATCTTCATCACCGGCGGCGTGGTCTCCTCACTCGGCAAGGGTCTCGCGTCGGCGGTTCTCGGCGCGCTCCTGCAAGCGCGCGGCTATACGGTCCGGCTCCGCAAGCTCGACCCCTATCTCAATATCGATCCGGGCACGATGTCGCCCTATCAGCACGGCGAAGTCTTCGTGACCGACGACGGCGCCGAGACGGATCTTGATCTCGGGCATTACGAGCGCTTCACCGGCCGTCCCGCGACCAAGCAGGACAACGTCACGACGGGCCGGATCTATCAGGACATCATCAACAAGGAGCGGCGCGGCGACTATCTCGGCGCGACGATCCAGGTCATTCCGCACGTCACCAACGCCATCAAGGACTTCGTCCTCGAAGGCAACGACAATGTGGATTTCGCGCTGATCGAGATCGGCGGGACGGTGGGCGACATCGAAGGCCTGCCTTTCTTCGAGGCGATCCGCCAAATCAAATACGATCTGCCGCAGAACCACGCGATCTACATCCACCTCACGCTGCTCCCCTACATTCCGAGCGCCGGCGAGCTGAAGACGAAGCCGACGCAGCATTCGGTGAAGGAGCTGCGCTCCATCGGCATCCAGCCGGACATTCTGCTCTGCCGCACGGATCGCGAGATTCCGCGCGAGGAGCGCCGCAAGCTCGGCCTCTTCTGTAACGTGCGCGAGCAGGCGGTGATCGAGGCGCGCGACGCCGCGAACATTTACGACGTGCCGCGCGCCTATCACGCCGCCGGCCTCGACGCGCAGGTTTTGGCCGCCTTCGGCATCGAGCCGGCGCCCAAGCCCGATATGAGCCGCTGGAACGCGGTGACTCAGCGGATCATGAACCCCGAGGGCGAGGTCACCATCGCGGTGGTGGGCAAATACACCGAGATGAAGGACGCCTATAAGAGCCTCATCGAGGCGCTCGCTCATGGCGGCATCGCGAATCGGGTGAAGGTCAATCTCGACTGGATCGAGTCCGAGATTTTCGAGGGCGGCGATCCGGCGGCGCATCTCGAACATGTCCACGGCATCATGGTGCCGGGCGGCTTCGGTCAGCGCGGCGCGGAGGGCAAAATCCTCGCGGCGCGTTTCGCGCGCGAGCGGAAGGTGCCTTATTTCGGCATCTGCTTCGGCATGCAGATGGCGGTGATCGAGGCCGCGCGCGCGCTCGCCGGCATCGAGAAGGCGAACTCCACCGAATTCGGTCCCTGCGAGGAGCCGGTCGTGGGGCTCATGACTGAATGGCTCAAGGGCAACGAACTCGAAAAGCGCCGGGCGGACGGCGATCTCGGCGGCACCATGCGCCTCGGCGCCTATCCGGCCCTGTTGCGGCCGGGCTCGCGCATCGCGGAGATTTACGGCAGGACCGAAATCTCCGAGCGCCACCGCCACCGCTATGAGGTGAATGTAGAATATCGCGAGCGGCTGGAGGCCTGCGGTCTTCTCTTCGCGGGCTCCTCGCCGGACGGCCTCTTGCCCGAGACAGTCGAAATCCCCGACCATCCCTGGTTCATCGGCGTGCAATATCACCCCGAGCTGAAGTCGCGGCCGTTTGAACCGCATCCGCTGTTTGCGAGCTTCATCGCGGCGGCGAAGGCGCAGAGCCGGTTGGTGTGACTTTGCTTCCTTACGGAGTATATTTTCCGTAAGGAGCCGCCATGACCGATCAGACCCGCATCACGCTCGATCCCGACATTCTCGCCGGCAAGCCGGTCGTGCGCGGCACGCGGCTGTCATGCGAGTTTATCATCGGCCTGATGGCCGACGGCTGGAGCGAGGCGGATATTCTGCGCAACTATCCGAAGCTCTTGCATCAGGATATTGCCGCTTGTCTTGCTGTTGATAGTTGCAATTCTCACGGCCGTTGTTGAGGTGCATGCGAAGGCTTTGCCTCCACTTTTAGCGGCTGGCCTGTTGCGATCGGCGAAACCGCGGTCGAGGTTGGGGGATAGAACGTTTGCCAGAGTTGCAGAAATCCGAGCGCAATTCCAAGTAATGTACCAAAGAAGCCAACTGATTTGGCCAATCTGCTTTCGAACAATTTATCAAGGGTAACGCCCCAGCCCTTTGATGCTGTGTGTAGGGTCCCTTTCAAAAGTCTATCGATGACTTTTGCGAAAAATCCAACTTTTGCCAGTGTTGAATTGTGCATCCGAATAAATTCATTGTTCTTGAAAGCCTGCACATCCTCTTCACCGGACAGAAAGTGCCTGTGGATTCCACCGTTCATCTTCATGAGAGCAGGAAGCCTTGGGTGGGAGGCATAGTCGTCACCATATCTATCGGAAAGCATATCGTTCAAGTTAATCCGTTGCTCAACGGGAATGATAGGTGCATCCGAGTGTCCCAGAACTCTATATCTATGCTTAAGATGCTCAAAACCGTACGTCAGATTTCTCATATTCCAGTGTATCCAATACTTGTCCCTGCGATCTCGAATAAACATATAAAATTGCTCAAGCAATTTCAGCTCGATGCTGTCGAACTCGTCCTTAACGCGATCACGAGCAATGCCCAGCTCCATGGCAACGGCATGCGTAGAAAAACTAACGGTCTGCTCCGATGCGACGTGTGAGGCTACTATTGATGTAATACGGGGGGAAAGGCCCTCATTGTCGTCGTATAGGCTTTGGCATGAGTAATGTATTATATAGAAATACTGCTTCTTCTTTTTAATGGCCCTGATGAATTACTCGCAGCTATTTATGCTCACTTGAACTCCTTGGAAACGTCCGAGGTGCCCCTCACTCCGCCGCCAGCACCTGCGGCGGCGGGAAGGCGATTTCGATCAGCGTGCCTTCGTTCTTTCGGCTCTGGATCGTGAAGCTCGCTTGGTTCGCCTCGATCAGCGCCTTGGTCAGCGGCAGGCCGAGGCCCGTGCCAGGCTTCTTGTGCGAGGTGGAGACCTGCCGGAAGGGCTCCAGCGCCGTCGCCACTTCCTCCTCCGACATGCCGATGCCCGTGTCCTTCACGCGGATCACCACATAGCCCGCGTCGTTGAGCGCGGAGGACACGATCACCTGTCCGCCAGGTTCGTTGAACTTCATGGCGTTGGACAGGAGGTTCAGCAAAATCTGCTTGAGCGAGCGCTCATCGGCGCGGATCGGCGGCAGGCGCGGGGCGAGCGACAGGCGCATGATGATCTTCGCCTGATTGGCCTGCGGCTGCATGATCGAGGCGCATTCCGAAATGACGGCGTTGGCGTCGACGCGGTCGAATTCGAGCTCCAGCTTGCCGGCCTCGATCTTGGAGAGGTCGAGCAGATCGTTGACAAGCGAGAGCACATGCGCGCCGGAGGCGTGCACGTCCTTCAGATATTCCTTGTAGCGTTCCGAGCCGATGGGGCCGAACCGCTCCTCCATCATCACCTCCGCGAAGCCGATGATGGCGTTGAGCGGCGTGCGGATTTCATGGCTGATGCGGGCGAGAAAATCGGATTTGGCGGCGCTCGCCTGCTCCGCCGCGTCGCGCGCGGCCTCGAGCGCGTCGTTGCGCCCTTCCGCCTCCGGCGCGCGCAGGGTCACGCACAGTTTCTGCGCGGGGCCGAGACGGCGCAGCGCCGCCTCGAACGGCTTGCCGCCGACGCGGGCGGCGAGGCGCAGCGGCTCCAGCGATTCGCCGCTCGCGCGCGCCATGCGGGCGGTCAGCAGGCGGGTCTCATCCGTGGCGAAGAGCGAGACGAGCGGCACGCCGTCGAACGCGCCCCTTTCCGCCTCGAACAGGCTGGCGAAGGCCCCCGTCGCGCTCTCGATGCGCCCGTCGTCGCCCACGACGGCCACGGCGGTTCCGCTCGTCTCGAGAATCGCCCGCAGTAGGCTGTTGTCGGCGCGCGCGCGGGCGAGTTTCTCTTCACGCTCGCGGGCGAGCGCCAGCGCGGTCTCCTCCGGGCCCGGCAGGCGGCGCCGGTTGCGGCGCAGCGTCACGAGCGTGGCCGGCGCGCCCTCCCATTCGACCGTCTGCAGATGGACGTCGACGTCCAGCGCCTCCCCCTCGCTCGACCGGACGGCCGCGGCCCGTGCGTCGCCATCTGGCGGCGGGCGGCCGAAGAACATGCGGGCGAGCCCGCCCTCCGCCTCGAAAGCGGCGGCGTCGGCGTATCCGAGATAGTCGAGCAGGGTGCGATTGGCGAAAAGGGTCTTCGCGCCGCGGGCGATCAGGACGCCGACGGGCAGGCAGTCGAGAACGCCGGCGGTTTGCGGCGCCGCGGCGGGAAGCGCCGGGATGACGGGCGGCGGGTGCGTTTCGGCGGCGGCGGGCGCTTCGCTTGCGGCGTCGGCCGGACCGTCCGCCTCGATCGCGCCGCGGGGCTCGACGTCGCCGGCGCGCAGCGCGCGGGCGATCTCCTCGAAGTTTAGCCGCTCGGTCGAGGTCAGCGCGTCGCCTTCCGATTCGGGCTCCGGCTCCGGCTCGGGCCGAGGCGCGGCCGGAGGACGCAGGGGAACGACATTGGGAGCGGGAAAATCGCCCCCGGCGCGCGGAGGCGGAGGAGCGGCGGCCGGCGGCTCCGGCGCGGCGGCCGTCTCGCGATCCGCGGCGGCGCCCGGCGCCGAGACATAAGCCCTGGCGAGATGCAGAACGCCGTAGCCCTGGAAGCCCGAGAAGCGTCGCTCGGCGTCCATCGTCGGGAGGCCGCCGAGCGTCGCTGGCGCGCGGGCGAAGGGCTCGTCGAGCGGCCAGTCCACCTCGAGCCCGCTCCAGGATTTCTGCGCGGCGATGGCGCTGGCGAAGGCCGGATCGAGCCCGAAACGCTCGACGATCTCCTCCACCCGCCGCCCCAGAATGTCTGCGTTGTCCTCGCCCACGATTTCGGCCAGCGTCCCGGTGACGTCGACGAAGCGTCCGCTTGCGTCCGTCTTCCAAAGGAAGCGCGGCGCGCGGAGGCCATGGCGCGCGGCGAGCCGGGCGCGCAAAGCCGCCGTCGCATCCTCGGGCGCGCCGGTAAGCGCCGCAGGCGCCCCCGCGGAGGCCGGCTCGCGCGCGGCGAGCGGCCGCACGCCCAGCGCCGCGATGACGAAAAGCGGCGGGCCTTCGCCGTCGTGAAGCTTGCGGCAGAGAATGGTGATGGTCTGCGGCGCGTCGTCCAGTTCGAAGCGCAGGCGCTCCAGCCGTAAGGCGGCCCCGTGGCGAACGGAGTCGACGAGTTCGGCCAGTCGCCGCGCGCCGGGTTCGTCGCTGAAAAAGAGACGCGCCGCCAGCTCGTGAGGGTCGGCGCCGAAAACGGCGCGCGCGGAGTCGTTGGCGTGAACGACCCGAAGCGGCTCGCCGCAGGCGGCGAGGATCGGCGCGCCGGAGGCGTCAAGCGCGGAAAAAGCCGGATCGGCCGCAATGCGGCTGGCGGCGAGGCCGCCCCCTTCGTAATCCACTTCCGAACCACTCATGACGCTTGCCGCCCCGACGACGGGAACAAGAGCCTGTCCTGTCTGGCGACCCGATATGGTTTGCGGCGCGAACGGGCTCTTAACGCAAATTTAATCGTAAGAAACCGGCCGGTCTATCGGGGTTCGCAGCGTTATACGCGGTTTTTTTGCTCCTTCAGGCTGAGGCTTCTGCGTTGCACAATTTATGTTGCAATGCAACAAAACTTCGGGCAATGTCCTCCCGCGCTTCCCGGCCGCCGCCGGGGCGCGCCCCCGGACCGCCATGGCGCCGACATTCTTCGGCGATAGTTTCGCGCGCCGGGGTTCGAGAGAGGAAATGTCATGGTTGATCCGATTTATCAGGTTCCCAACGAGGTTCGCGATTTCGCCGAGAAGAGCGTCGAGCAGGCTCGCAAGGCCTTCGAAGGCTTCGCCGGCGCCGCCCAGAAGGCGCTGAATTCTACGCCCGACCTGCCGATGGTGCCGCCGGGCGCCAAGGAAGTGGGCGCGAAGGCGCTTTCCTACGCCGAGGCCAACGTCAACGCCGCCTTCGATCTGGCGCAGAAGCTGGTCAAGGCCAAGGATCCGCAGGAAGTGTTCCAGCTTCAGGCCGAGTTCGTGAAGTCGCAGCTTTCGGCCATTCAGGAGCAGACGAAGGAACTCGGCGCCGCATTCCAGCGGTCCGCGACGACGAAGTCCTGATTCATTCCCGTCAATTGAGGAGCGGCCAGATGGCGACGCAAAACAGCAAGGCTGGAAAGCAAAGCAAGTCCGCCGACGCGGAGCGGGAGATCTCCGTCCCGGCGCCGGACGACACGACGCTCGCCGTCGCCGCCGAAGCGACGGCCGCCGAACCGGCGATGGCCGACGCGCCTGTCGTCGAGGTCCCGGCCGCCTTCGAAGCCGGCGCGCCCGAGCCGCAGCCGGCGCCCGCGGAGATCGTTTCCGTCGAGATCGTCGCGACGCCGCTCGCAGCGCTCGAGCAGGCCGTCGAGGAGACGACGGAGGCCTTCACCGCCGCCTTCGCTTTCGACGCGTCGCTGTGGTCGAAGAAATCCCTGGAGCTCTGGGCGGAAAACGCCGCCGCCTTTCTCGATCTCGCCGAGCGGATCGCGAAGGCGCGGACCTTCGAGGAGGTCGTCAATATGCAATCGCAGTTCGCGAGCGAGCGATTCGCCGCGTTCCTTCGTCAGTCGAAAGAGCTGATGGACGTCGCGCAGAGCATGGCGAATCTCTCCGTCGCCCCGCTCTGCGACGTCCGCAAGGCGGCGTGAGCGCGACGACCGGGTTTCTCATTCAGGCGAAGCGCTGGCGGCCCACGGCCGCCGGCGCTTTTTTCATAGCGTCGCGGCGATCAGCGCGCGCAGCGCGGGCGTGACTTCCGGCATGACGCCCGTCCAGTCGCGAAAGGCGGGGCGCGCCTGATGCAGCAGCATGCCGAGCCCGTCGACTGTCTTCACGCCCAGGCGGCGCGCGTCCGCGAGGAGCGGCGTCTCAAGCGGCGCATAGACGATGTCGGCCACGAGCGCGGCGGTGGGAAGCGCGGCGAGAGACAGATCGAGCGGCGGCTGGCCGATCATCCCCTGGCTGGTCGTGTTGACGAGGAGGGCGGCGCCGGCGAGCGCTTCGTGACGCTCCTCCCAACGATGGGCGCGGACCGGCGGGCCGAAATCCGCCGCGAGTTTCACCGCGCGCTCCAGCGTGCGGTTGAAGAGACGGATCTCCCGCGCGCCCGCGTCGATGAGGCCTGACACGATCGCCCGCGCCCCGCCGCCTGCGCCGATGACGACGCAGGGACCGCGCGCCGCCTCCCATCGCGGCGCCGCCTCGCGCAGCGAGGCGACGAAGCCGTAGCCGTCGTAGTTCTTGCCGGTCAGCGAGCCGTCCTTTTCGGCGACAATGCAATTGACCGCGCCGATCCGCCGCGCCGCCGGATCGACAGCGTCCAGAAAATCGAGCGCCGTTTCCTTGTGCGGGATCGTCAGATTGCAGCCCGCGAAGCCGAGCGCGGCCAGGCCGCGCAGCGCCGGCTCCAGCCTGCCGGGCTCGACGGCGAGCGGAACATAGGCTCCCTCGATTCCGTACTGCGCAAACCAGTGGTTGTGGATCTTCGGGCTGCGCGAGTGGGCGATGGGCCAACCCATGACGCCGGCGAGGATGAAGCGGTGGTGATGGAGCATCTTCCGGTTTCCGGGCGTCGTCCGATGGCGTCTGGATAAACGCCGTGCTTATCATACTTCAGTAAGGAAGGAAGCGGGCGCTGCCGATCATCGGGATGTTGGATGGATACGATCAGGAACGGGCGGCTCGACCGCCTTCTTGCCGACGCCGAGCATTCTATCGCCGCGCATTGGGAGCGTTGCCTCGACAGCGGGGTCGCCGGCGCGACCCGCGAGGCGACTGATCGGGTCGACGCGCGCCTGCGCGCCTATTTCGAGGAATTGAAAGCCCTGCCGCCCGCCGCGCCCGACCAGCGCATCGTCAGCGCGCTGAAGCGCCTTTTCGACGATCTGATGACAATCGACCGGGAGACAGGCGGCGCCTTTCTCGAAGACGCCGAGCGCGAATTGCTGGAGCCGCTGATCCTCAACGCGGCGGAGGCCGCAGGTCTCGACCCACGGAAATTTCCCCGCCGCCAGCCGGCGGGGAAGGGGCTCGATTTCAGCGTTGCGCAAGCGCGGTGAACAATGCGTCGTCCTCATTCACGCCGGCGTTGCCGGTCGTGAGCAGCTTCTCGCCGTAGAAGATGGAATTGGCGCCCGCGACGAGGCAGAGCGTCTGCGCCTCGCGGGACAGGAACGAGCGCCCCGCGGACAATCTGACTCGCGCGCGCGGCATGACGATGCGCGTCGTCGCGATCATGCGCACGAGATCGAATGGATCGACCCTCTCGCGCTGGGCGAGCGGCGTGCCCTCGACGGCGACGAGGGTGTTGATCGGCACGCTCTCGGGGTGCGGGTCGAAGCTCGCGAGAACCTGCAACATGCCGGCGCGGTCGCGCACGCTCTCGCCCATGCCGATGATGCCGCCGCAGCACATCTCCAGCCCCGCGCCGCGCACCGCCTTGAGCGTGTCGAGACGGTCCTGATAGGTGCGGGTGGTGATGATGTCGCCGTAGAATTCCGGGCCGGTGTCGAGATTGTGGTTGTAGGCGGTCAGCCCGGCCTCGACAAGGCGCTTCGCCTGGGCGTCGTCAATCATGCCGAGCGTGACGCAGGCTTCCATGCCCAGTTCACGTACGCCGCGCACCATCTCGACCACCGCGTCGAAACGCTTGTCCTTCGGGGCCGAGCGCCAGGCGGCGCCCATGCAGAAGCGATCGGCGCCGGCCTCCTTCGCGGCCCGCGCCGCGCAGAGAACGTCCTGCGTCGACATCAGGTCGACGCGGTCGAGCTTGACCTCGCGGTGATGCGCCGACTGCGGGCAATAGGAGCAGTCCTCCGGGCAACCGCCCGTCTTGATGGAGAGCAGCGCCGCTTTCTGGACGTCGGTGACGTCGTGATAGCGGCGATGCACGGCGTTCGCCTGCGCGATCAGGTCGAGCAGCGGGAGATTGTGGATCGCGACAATCTCGTCGACGGTCCAGTCGTGGCGGATGTTGAAATCGGCTAGGGCGTTCATCGCGCGGCTCCCTTGCGGTTCTGCGAACGCGCGGCGAGCTTGCGCTCGGACGCGGCGGTTTCGTCGCTTCGGCCCGATTTGGCGCGCAGGGTTGTGAAGGCGACGTAGAGCGCCGCCACGACGTCGAAACCGGCGGTCGCCATCACGAAAGGCGCGGGCGCAAAGGCCTGCCCGGCGCCGAAATAATGCTCATAAAGCGTCCAGGCCGCGTGCAGGACGAAGCCCAGCGTCACGAACCAGGGCGAGCCCACGATCGACATGCCGGCGAGCGTGCCGAAGACGGCGACGGCGGTCATCTCGAAGCCGACCCAGGTCTCGTAATTTTCGGCGCGGATCGCGAAGCCCACATACAGGAAGCAGATTGCGATGAGCGCATAGGCGGCGAGCAGCGCCGGCCGCGTCTTCGACCAGCGGGCGAGAACGATGAGGCCGATGGCGAAGAGAGCCCCGAGCCCCGCGAAAAGGGCGATTTCCACAGTGTCGAGCATGGCGTGACCGGTTTGACCCGCGACGGCGCGGGCGATTGAGAATTTTCTGGCCGCGAGAGCTCTATAAGGGGGGGCGGGGTTTCGAACAAGGGGCGGCTTCCGGCCGCGCCCGCCGGGGAATATTCCATGCGAGAGATCGTTTTCCGCAACCGACTCTTTCCCGTCGCGCCGGAGGGCGACCTCGACATCGACAACGGGGCGCCCGGTTCGGCCGCCGCCGGGCGGCTGCGCGCCGCGGTCGCGGCGGCGGGCGTCCCCCTGCGGCGACGTCTTTCAGGAGGATTACGGCTGGGGCTTCTGGCTCGACAATCTCTATTCGATATGGGTCGCCGGCGCCTGCGCCGAGCCGCTGGCCGAGAGCGCGACGCGACCGAATGGCGCGTTTTCGTCTCCCGCGAGCGGTCGGTCTTCTCCTCCTTGCAATGGTTGAGGCGCGCGGAGGCCGCACGGCGCGGTTCTTGTATCGACGCGCACGTCGTAAAGCGCTCGCAAGCCTGCTATAGCTCGCGCGTCGCCCGGGGCGGGACGTTTCGTTTTCAAGGGTTCATCATGCAGGTCGAGGCACAGACGAAGGAAGCGGCGGGCGCGGTTTCGGCTCCGGCGGAGGCCGAGACGCGGGCCGACGCGTCGCTGATCGAGGACATCCGCCTGCTGGGCCGCCTGCTCGGCGACGCGGTCCGCGAACACGAGGGCGCCGAAGCCTTTGAGCGCATCGAGACGATCCGCCGTCTCTCCGTCGCCGCGAGCCTCGCCAAGGACGCCGACGCCGCCGCGAAGCTCGACGCCCTCCTGCGCTCGCTCTCGGCCAAGGAGGCGACGACGGTCATCCGCGCCTTCAGCTATTTCTCGCATCTCGCCAATATCGCCGAGGATCTGCATCCGCTCCAGCAGCGCGCCCGCGCCCAGGCGGCCGGCGGCGCGACGGAGGAGCCCAGTCTCGCCCGCTCCTTCGCGCATCTGCGCAAGGCGGCGGTCGGACCCGGCAAGATCGCGGCGGCGTTGTCGCGCGGCTGGATTTCGCCGGTCCTCACCGCGCATCCGACCGAGGTGCGCCGCAAGAGCCTGCTCGATACGGAGCGCGCCATCTTCAATCTTCTGGCCGCGCGCGAACACCTCAAGAGCAAGACGGATCGCGCGCACAACGAGATGCAGCTGCGCGCCCGCGTCCTGCAATTATGGCAGACCGAACTGCTGCGCGAATCGCGCCTCACCGTGCGCGACGAGATCGAGAATTCGCTTTCCTACTACCGCTCGACCTTTCTGCGCGAAATCCCGAAGCTTTACGCCGAGATCGAGGCCAGGCTCGAGGGGTTGCGCGTGCCGCCCTTCCTGCGGATGGGCGCCTGGGTCGGCGGCGACCGCGACGGCAACCCCAACGTCACGGCCGAATCGCTCGCGACCGCCATGCGGATGCAATGCGAAACCGCGCTGCGCTACTATCTCGTCGAGGTGCACGAACTCGGCGCCGAGCTGTCCATTTCGCGTCGCTACGCCGGCGCCACCCGCGCGCTGGAGGAGCTCGCGGCGCGCTCGGGCGACGACAATCCCCATCGCGACAACGAGCCCTATCGCCGCGCGCTGATCGGCGTCTATTCCCGCCTCGCCGGCACGCTGGAAAAACTCACCGGCGGACAGGCCGTCCGCCACGCCGTCGCGCCGGGCGAGCCCTACGCCAATTCCTGGGCGCTGCTCGCCGATCTCGTCACCATCGACGAAAGCCTGCGCGTCCATCACAGCGAAGTGATCGCCACGCAGCGTCTCGAGCCGCTCATCCGGGCGGTCGAGGTCTTCGGCTTCCATCTCGCGACGCTCGATCTGCGCCAGAGCTCCGACCGCCACGAGGAGACGATCGCGGAGCTTCTCGCCGCCGCGCGCGTGACGGAGGACTATGCGGCGCTGTCGGAGCTCGAAAAACAGCAGTTGCTGATGCGGCTCCTCTCCGATCCGCGCCCCGTGCGCCTGCCGGAGAGGCTCTACAGCGACCGCACGATGAGCGAACTCGCCATCTTCGAGCGCGCCGTCGACATGCGCAAACGCTACGGCGACGAGGCGATCCGCCACTACATCGTCAGCCACACCGAGACGGTGAGCGATCTTCTGGAAGTGCTGCTGCTTCAGAAGGAATGCGGCCTGATGCGCGGCACGCTTGATCCGCGCGACGCGGAAGCCGTCGCCGCCGACCTCATCATCGTCCCGCTCTTCGAGACGATCGGCGACCTGCGCAACGCCGCGCCGATCATGCGCGCGTTCTATGCGCTGCCGGGTGTCCAGCGGCTGGCGGTCAATTCCGGCGCCCAGCAAGACATCATGCTCGGCTATTCGGACTCGAACAAGGACGGCGGCATTCTGACGAGCATCTGGGAGCTTTACCGCGCCTCGACCGCGCTCGCGGAGTTTTTCGCCTCCATGCCCAGCATCACGATGCGGCTCTTTCACGGCCGCGGCGGCACGGTGGGGCGCGGCGGCGGTCCGAGCTATGACGCCATTCTCGCGCAGCCGCCCGGCACGGTGAACGGGCAGATTCGCCTCACCGAGCAGGGCGAGGTGATCGCGGCGAAATATTCCAATCCGCAGATCGGCCATGTGAACCTGGAGCTGCTCGTCGCCGCGACGCTGGAGGCGACGCTGCTCTCTCAGCACAAGGCGCCGCCGCCGGAGTTTCTGGAGGTCGCCGAGGAGCTGTCGCAGGCCGGCATGGCCGCCTATCGCGGCCTCGTCTACGAGACGGACGGTTTCGTGGATTTTTTCTTCGCGTCGACCCCGATTTCGGAGATCGCCTCGCTTAACATCGGCTCGCGTCCGGCGTCGCGCAAACCCTCGCGCAAGATCGAGGATCTGCGGGCGATCCCGTGGAGCTTCTCCTGGGCGCAGGCGCGCGTCGCGCTGCCCGGCTGGTTCGGCTTCGGCTCCGCCATCGCGGGATTTCTGGAGACGGATCAGAAAGCCCGGCTGGAACTCCTGCGCCGCATGGCGCAGGAATGGCCGTTCTTCCGCGCGCTGCTCTCCAACATCGACATGATCCTGTCGAAGACGGACCTCGCCATCGCCCGCACTTACGCCGGCCTTGTAGAGGACCGCGCGCTCGCGGAGCGGATTTTCGTGATCATCGAGGCGGAGCACGCCCGCGCGACCGACGCGCTGGAAAAGATTCTGGGCTCCAAGGAGCGGCTCGCCGACAATCCGGCGCTCGCGCGCTCCATCAAGCACCGCTTCCCCTATATCGCGCCGCTCAACTATCTTCAGGCGGAGCTCATTCGTCGCCATCGCGCTGGCATGACCGATCCCGAAATCCGTGAGGGCATTCTGATGTCGATCAACGGCGTGTCGGCCGGCCTTCGCAACACGGGCTGACCCGGCTTCGCGGCTGTGCAAACGAGAAAGGCGCGCCGCGGCGGGCGCGCCTTTTTTCTGTCGTCCCTGGCGTTCACATGAAGGAGCCGCCGATCGCGAGCTTTTCCCGCTCCCGCTCCCCCGCCGGGCGCGCCTCTGCGAAGCCGTAGAGCGAGCCCTGGAAATATTCAACTCCCCAGTCGCGCAGAATGCGCGCGGTGGCTTCGTCCTCCACCCATTCCGCGACGACGTCGAGCGACAGGTGGCGTGCGAGGTCGATCAGCGTGCGCACGAAAAAGCGGTCGTCGGCCGAAATCGCGATGTTCTTGATGAAGGCGCCGTCGATCTTGACCAGGTCGAAGGCAAGATCGCGCAGATTGCGGAAGGAGGTGTGGCCCGCGCCGAAATCGTCCATGGCGACCTTGACGCCCAGACGCTTGCACGACGCTATGATGTTCCGCGTCGTCTCGAAATCCTCGATCAATGAGGTTTCGGTGATCTCGACGATGAGCCGGTCGGCGATGGCGGGATTGGCGGCGACCGCATGGGCGAGGCGATCCGGCCATTCCGGATCCATGAGCGAGTCCATCGCGCAATTGACGGAAACGCGCAGGGCGGGATCAGCGGCGAGCCTTTCCAGAGCGAGCTCCATGACGCGCTGGTCCAGCAGCCGCACGAGGCCGGCCTTTTCCGCCACGGGCAGCAGCGTCGCGGGCGAGGCGAAGGAGCCGTCCGGCAGACGCATGCGCAGCAGCGCCTCGTGGAAGGCGGGCGCGCCCGTCGCGGCGCGCACCACCGGCTGGAAGGCGAGATCCACGCGCCGCTCGTTCAGCGCCGAGACGATGCTGTCGGCGACCTGCAGGGCGCGCAGCCGCGCGTCCTCGCGGGCGAGCGACGAGGTGTAGGCGACGAAGCGCCGGCCGTTGCCCTGGCGCGCGAGATCGAGCGCCTCCTCGGCGTGCTGGAACAGCACCTGCGGGACGCGGCCCTCGCGCGGCCCGATGACGCCGCCGATGCGGATGGTGGCCGGAATGGGGCCCGCGGACGTATCGAAAGGCGCGCTCTTGACGAGATCGAGCAGGCGATTGGCGACGGAGAGAGTCTGTTCCGTGTCGCAGTTGTCGAGCACCAGCGCAAATTTGTTGCCGGCGTGGCGGGCGACGACGTCGCAGGTGCGCACATTGCCGCGCAGACGCCGCGCGAGCCCTGCGAGCACCTCGTCGCCGGCGTCGTATCCATAGGTGCGGTTGAGCGCGAAAAGGCTTTCCAGCGCGACGAGCAGCACGGCGAAGGACTTGCGGCTGCGCTCGCTCTGCTGGAGGAAGCGGTTGACGTGCTCGGCGAGCTGGGCGCGGTTCAGCACGCCCGTCAGCGGGTCGATCTGGGAGCCGAGCGCGAGCTTGCGCTCCATCTCGTGGCGTTCGGTGACGACGCGCAGCACGCCATGGGCGCGCGCCGGCCGTCCGTCCGGGCCGGCGAACCAGCGGCCGGTGTCCTCGACCCACACGAGCGGCGCCGGACCCAGTTCGCGCGGTTGCGACAGCGCGTAGACGACCTGATAGGGCGCGCCCGCCCCTTCGTCCCGCCGGTCCGACTGCATGACGGCTTCGTAACGCGACGACCCGCTTTCCGGGGCGATCCGTTCGGCGAAGGCGAGGCCGACGCCGAGGTCGGCGCTGGCGATGGCGCCCAGCGCCTCGGCCAGATTGGGCCCCCAGGTCAGCCGATCGGTCGCGATGTCCCATTCGTAGACGACTTCGCCGATGGACGAGAGAATCTGACGCGCGTCAGGGCCGGCCGTCTCAGCTTCCCGCGCCGGCGCAGGGGCGGGCGGCGCGATCGAGATCGGCTGCTTCAGGATCGAGGGACGAACGGTCGCAACGGGCGCTTCGACGCCGCGGTTTGCGATGTGGCGCAATTGCATACGAACGGAACCTTCGGCGCTGATCTTCGGACCGGGCCAATGTCGCCCCCAAATGTAAATGCGGCGTTGCGCAATTTCCCAAGGGGAGGCAGAGTCCGGCGAAGATTGCGCCGGCGACGCGGCGCCGTTGCAAATTTCCGCCATTGAAATCAAAGTCCTGCGGTCGCGCTGGACGCCGCCGGGCCAGGCGTGTGAAGAACCGGGTGGAAGAAGAAAATTGTGGAGACAAAGCTAATGAACGCCTCCTCGCCCTTCAACGACATCTCTCTCGACGCGCTGAAGGCGGGTCTCGCCGACGGCTCCATACTGCTCGTCGACGTCCGTGAGGCGGAGGAATACGCCGCCGGCCATATCGCAGGCGCGCAGTTCAACCCCCTCTCCCGCTTCGATCCGTCCAGTCTTCCGGTCGCAGCGGCGGGGCAGAAGGTCGTGATCTACTGCCGCTCGGGGCGCCGCTCGGTCACGGCGATGGAGCAGGCGCGGCTCGCTGGCCGGCGCGACGCGGACACGCATTTCGGCGGCGGCATCCTCGCCTGGCTCGACGCCGGCGAGCCGGTCGTCGCGGGCATGTGAACGGAACCGGGGTCAGCCCCAGAGCGCCGGGGGCGGCGGCGTCATGGTCGAGCCCTCGTAGACGAGGCCGGGCTCGCGGTCGCGGGCGAGAAGAAGCGGCCCGTCGAGATCGACGAAATCCGCCATCTGGCCGATCAGCGCCGCCGGCGCCATGGCGAGCGAGGTGCCGACCATGCAGCCCGCCATGATCAGAAAGCCCATCTTGCGGGCGGCCATCGCCATGGCCAGCGCCTCGGTGAGGCCGCCGGTCTTGTCGAGCTTGATGTTCACTGCGTCGTAGCGGCCTCGCAGCGCGTCAAGAGAAGCGGTTTCATGCGCGCTTTCGTCCGCGCAGATCGGGATCGGCCGCGCGATCCGCGCGAGCAGGGCGTCCTTGCCGGCGGGCAGGGGCTGCTCGACGAGGGCGACGCCGAAGCGCGCGCAGGCGTCGAGCCGGGCCTCGAGCGTGTCTTCCCGCCAGGCTTCGTTGGCGTCGACAATCAGCCTCGCATGCGGCGCCCCCTCGCGCACGGCGGCGAGGCGGGCGTCGTCGCCCTCGCCCGCGAGCTTTATTTTCAGCAGCGGCCGATCGGCGGCCTTCATTGCTGCGGCGCGCATCTCCTCCGGCGCGCCCACGGAGAGCGTGTAGGCGGTGAGGAGCGGCGAGAGGCGGGGAAAGCCTGCGGCGGCGTAGGCGCGCTTGCCGCTGCGCTTCGCCTCGAGATCCCACATCGCGCAATCGACGGCGTTGCGCGCCGCGCCCGCCGGGAGGAGACGTTGCAGCGCATGGCGGTCGGCGCCGGCCTCGATGGCGGCGCGCGCGCTTTCGATCGATGCGACCACGCTCTCGACGCTCTCGCCGTAGCGCGCATAGGGCACGCATTCGCCACGGCCGACGGCCGCGCCGTCGCGCAGCGTCGCGACGACGACGCGCGCTTCGGTCTTGGCGCCGCGCGAGATCACGAAACGGCCCGCGATGGGAAAAGATTCGACGGCGAGGATCAGTTCGATGTTCAAATTTTCCGCTCCCTCGGCCTGCCGCCAGGCTTGCGCCATGCGCCAGCGCGCTTGTCGACCGCATGTCACGAAGTTAAGAGGTTTTGCAAGCCTCAGCCGAATCGGGGCAGCAGCGAGACCGCATGGCCGCAGACGCCGTCCGAAATCCCCCAGATATTTCGCCCAGCGAAGGCGGCGCGCGTCTGACGCTCGCCGGCGATTGGACGCTCGCGGCGGCGCGCCTGCTTGAGGCCGAGGCCGAAAGGATCGTCGATCTCGGCAAGGCCGTGAATTTCGTCACGCTCGATTTCTCTGGCGTGTCGCGTCTCGACACCGCAGGCGCCTGGCTCATCAACAGATCGCGGCACGCGCTCGCCTCAGCGGGCGTCGGCGTGGCGATAGAGGACGCGCGGCCGGAGCACGACATTTTGCTGGAGGAAGCGTCCTGGCGCGTCTTCGAGGCGCCGGCGCGTCCGCGCGTCTTTCCCATCGTCGAGCTTCTCGCCGATCTCGGGGCGTCGGTCGCGCAGGCGCTGACGGAATTCTATCGCGGCGTTTCCTTTCTGGGCGAATTCATCGCGGCGATGGGCTATGTCGCCGCGCATCCCCGCCATTTCCGCGCGACGTCGCTCATCGTGCACATGGAGCTGATCGGCCTGCGCAGCGCGCCGATCATCATCCTCATCAACATTCTGGTCGGCGGCATCGTCGCCCAGCAGGGTATTTTCCAGTTGCTGAAGTTCGGCGCCTCCAGCTACACGGTCAGCCTGATCGGCATTCTGGTGCTGCGCGAGCTCGGCGTGCTGCTCACCTCCATCATGATCGCCGGCCGCTCGGGTTCGGCGATCACCGCCGAGATCGGCTCGATGAAGATGCGGGAGGAGATCGACGCGCTGCGCGTCATGGGCCTTTCGGTCATCGAGGTTCTGATCGCGCCGCGCGTGCTTGCGCTCGTCCTGTCGCTGCCGATGCTCACCTTCATCGCCGACATAGCGGCGCTGTTCGGCGGCATGGTGGTCTCATGGGGGTATGGCGGCATCAGCCCGGCTGCGTTTCTGTCCCTGCTCAAGGAGGCGATCGCGCTTCACACTTTCCTCGTCGGAATCATCAAGGCGCCCTTCATGGCGCTAGTCATTGGACTCATCGCGGCGATGGATGGCCTCGCGACCAAGGGATCCGCCGAGTCGCTGGGCCGTCAGGTGACTTCTTCGGTCGTGAAGTCGATCTTCATGGTGATCGTGCTCGACGGCCTGTTCGCGATCTTCTTCGCCTCGATCGATTATTGAGCGCGCCGATGACTTCGCAGGAGAAAAACGCTTCGCGAGCGCCCGGGCCCGAGGAGGAGGTCATCATCCGCGTGCGCGATCTCGTGGTCGGCTTCGGCGAAAAGCTCGTGATGAACGGGCTCGACCTCGACGTTTATCGCGGCGAGGTGCTGGGTTTCGTCGGCGGTTCGGGCCAGGGCAAGTCGGTATTGATGCGCGCGATCCTCGGCCTCGTGCCGACGCGCGCGGGAGCGATCCGAGTCTTCGGACAGGATCGCGACGCGCTGCCGCCGGCGGAGCGTCGGGCGCTGGAGCAGCGCTGGGGCGTGCTGTTCCAGAACGGCGCGCTGTTTTCCGGCCTCACGGTCAAGCAGAACATCCAGATGCCGATGCGCGAGACGCGCGACCTGTCGCAGCGGCTGATGGACGAACTCGCCATGCTCAAGATCCATCTTGTCGGCCTCAAGCCCGACGCGGCGGACAAATTTCCGTCGGAATTGTCCGGCGGCATGGTGAAGCGCGCGGCGCTCGCGCGCGCGCTGGCGCTCGATCCGGAACTGGTGTTTCTGGACGAGCCGACCTCGGGCCTCGACCCGATCGGCGCGGCCGAATTCGACGATCTGATCGCAACCTTGCAGGAAACCCTGGGGCTGACCGTGTTCATGGTGACCCATGATCTCGACAGCCTTTATTCGATTTGCGACCGGATCGCGGCGCTGGCGGACGGCAAGGTCATCGCGGAGGGGCCGCTCGAGACGCTGCTCGCCTCCGACCACCCGTGGCTCAGAGCCTATTTTCATGGCGTTCGCGGCGGCAGACTCGTCGCCACGCTTCCCGAATAAGAGGACGAAGCATGGAAACCCGCGCCAATTACGCGCTGATCGGCGCTTTCACGCTGGCGGTCGTGTTCGCGGCCTTTGGCTTCGTCTACTGGTTCTCCGGCCCGAGCCAGAGCGGCCGGCAGGACGTGTATCAGATCGTCTTTTCGGGTTCGGTGTCCGGCCTCACGCGCGGATCTTCTGTCCTCTTCAACGGCGTGAAGGTCGGCGAGGTGACGCATCTCGCGATTTCCGAACGGGATCCGAGCAAGGTCGACGTCGAGGTCAAAATTGACGCGCGCACGCCGGTCAAGACGGATACGCGCGCGCGGCTCGAAACGCGCGGCTTCACCGGCGTCGCCGACGTTCTTCTGGTCGGGGGCACGCCGCGCGCGCCCAAGCTCGTCGCCGAGGCGGGCCAGCGCTATCCCCGGATCGAGGCGGAGCGGTCGGAAATCCAGAATCTTCTCGGCAATGTGCAAAATCTCTCGACCAAGGCGGCGGAAGTGCTCGTGAAGCTCGACAGGCTGCTCGACGAGAATAAGGATACGATCGGCGGCACGCTGAAGAACGCCGAGGCCTTCACCAAGACGCTCGCCGACAATTCCCAGCAGATTTCGGTCTTCATCAAGGATTCCTCGGAGGTCGCCCATTCCCTGAAGCCCGTGGCGCAGCGGCTCGACAAGCTGCTCGCCGCCGGCGAGAGGACGATCAAGGCCATCGATCCCAAGCAGCTCAAGACCATCACGGGCAATATCGCCGGCGCCTCGACCAATCTGAAGAACTTTTCCGCCGCCGGATTGCGGCAGTACGAACAGCTCGCCATCGACGCCCGCAAGGCGGTCGACACGCTGGAACAGGCGATCAAGTCGATCGAGCGCGATCCGTCGCAATTCATCTGGGGCCCGTCCCAGACCACGCCCGAATATTCGGGCCGCTGAGGCTCTTTGTGACGTTGCGCCGATCGGTTAGAAGGGCGAAGCGGCGCCGGCGAGGCGCGAGATAGAGAAAATGGCGGCGGGGCATGGGGGTTGAGAGCGACGGCGCGCGATGGGGAGTGACGCGCGCGCTATGCGTCGTCGGTCTCGCGTCCTGTCTCCATGGCTGCGCGGCGCCGGCGCGCCAGACCTTCGACTTGTCCCTGCCCTCGGCTCCCGCGAGCGTCGTGGCCGGCGGGGCGGCGTTGGCCGTGAGGGAGCCGACCGCCGTCGCGCCGACGAATTCGGATCGGGTGACGGTGCGCGGCGCCGACGGCGGCGTCTATGTGCTGCCGGACGTCCAGTGGTCCGAGGAGCTGCCCGGCCTTCTTCGCAACCGGATAATCGGCGCCCTGCAGGGCGCGGGCGTCTCCGCGGCGCGGATCAGCGCGGGGGCCAATCGCGCGCTTGCGACCGACATCCGGCGATTCGAGATCGATGTGGCGCGCGACGTCGCCGTCGTCGAGATCGCCGCGCGACTCGTCGACGAGGCGTCCGGCGCGACCCGCGCCGCCCAAATTTTCGCCGCCGAGGCCCCGGCGCCCGACCATACGGGCGCGCCGGCGGTCCATGCGCTGACCGAGGCCGCCGCGCAGGCGCTGTCGCGTCTCGCGGCCTGGGCGCGCGATCGGGGCTGATCAGGCGGCGACGATTCCCCATCTCTCGACGATCGTCAGGCAGGCGAGAAACGTCCCCGCCGCCGAGGCCTGAACGGCCGCGGCCCGCCAGGCGTCCGCCTCCGATTCGGTCAGAACGCCGTCCGCGACGCAGTTGCGGGCGAGGCGCGGCAGGTCGAAGACGACGTCGGCGTCCCCGAGACGCGTCAGCGCGAGCGCATGGGCGGTGGCGCCGAGCGCGGTCAGGCCGCTGTCGGCGAAAAGCGCGCCGATCTCGCGCCCGATATGCGGCCGGGCGATCGATTGCAGCCATTTCGCCGCCATGCGGCCGCTCACGTCGTTTTCGCCGTTGAAAAGAAAGAACGTCCCCCAATCCGGCTCGGCGGCGACGACCCGCCCGCCGGGCCGGGTCACGCGAACCATTTCGCGGATCGGCTCCGCGGGGTCCGCCATGTGCTGGAGCGACCGGTCGATCCGCGCGCCCTCGAACGAATTGTCAGCAAAAGGCAGACGCGCCGCGTCTCCGGCGGCGAATTCGGCGTTGGCGAGGGACGCCGCCCTTGCGCGCGCGAGGCCGAGAAAGCGGCGGCTCCGGTCCACGCCGACGAAGCGCGCGCCCGGGTGGGCTCTCGCCATTTCGACGACGTCGAAGCCAACGCCGCAGCCGACGTCGAGAATTCTCGCGGCGGGACGGATGTTCAGCGATTTCCAGCTATGGGATTTGTAGGCCCGGAAAAAGTCCAGGCCGTTCATGAAATCGAGGCAATGGACGAGGTCCGGCTGCAAGGGGCCGTCGGCGTCGCGGAAAGCCACGGCGATGTCGTTCATGGGGCGGGCGCTCTTCCTGGCCGGGGCCTGCGACTGTGGCGCCAGCGTCGGCGCCCCTCAACCGAAAACGCGATCCGCCGGCTCAGCAAGGGGGCTAGCGCGGCAAACGGGCCGGTGCTAATCGAGCGCGGCAGATTCCGGAAGGGGCAGGCAGCCGCGAACCGCCGCATCTCTTGCTGGCGGCCGGCGCGAGGGAAGAGACAGGCGTCATGGTGAAAATCAGCTTCGACGAAAGAGCCACCCGCTACGGCGCCGAACCGGGCGGCGGCGCGCCCACGAAAGTTAAGATCACCTTCGTCGACTCGCAGGGCCAGGCCCGCACCGTCGAGGGCGAGGTCGGCTCCACCGTCATGGAGACCGCGCGGCGCAACGACATCCCCGAAATCGCGGCCGAATGCGGCGGCGCCTGCGCCTGCGCCACCTGCCACGTCTATGTCGACGAAAAATGGACGGAAAAGACCGGCAAGCCGTCCCAGATGGAAGAGGATATGCTCGACTTCGCCTTCGACGTGAGGCCGAATTCGCGCCTGTGCTGCCAGATCACGGTGCGCCCGGAACTCGACGGGCTGGTAGTGACGACTCCCGCCCAGCAGGGCTGACCCGGCCTCCGCGAGACCGCGGCGGCGTCGCGCCGCAGCGGTTTGGCGTTGCATCTTTCGAGGAATGCGATAGACGAACCCGGGCGGCGGCGGATGGCTCATCCGCCGGCGGTTGGCCGCGTTCGATCTCCTCCCCCGATCCGCCTGGCCGCTCCCGATCGCATCGCGAGGGGAATGCCGCCCTATCGCCGCCGGAACGGGCGGATTGCGCCGCCAGCGAGACAGTTAAGGATTAGGGATATGAACCAGCTCAACGAAGCCGCGATCGAAACCGATGTCGTCATCGTCGGCGCCGGCCCCGCTGGCCTTTTCGCGGTGTTCGAACTGGGCCTTCTCGACATCAAATGCCATGTCATCGACATTCTGCCGCGCGCGGGCGGCCAGTGCTCGGAGCTTTATCCCGAGAAGCCGATCTACGACATTCCGGGCCTCCCCATCGTCACCGGCCAGGAACTGACGGATAATCTGCTCAAGCAGATCGAACCCTTCGGCCCGACCTTCCATTTCAACGAGATGGTCGAGACGCTGACCTCGCTCGGCACGGCCGAGAAGCCTTCTTTCCGCCTCACCACCGACGCCGGCAAGGTCTTCCACGCCAAGGTCGTCGTCATCGCGGCCGGCGGCGGTTCGTTCCAGCCCAAGAAGCCGCCGATCCCGTCGATTGAGCAATATGAGGGTAAGTCGGTCTTTTACGCCGTGCGCCGCATGGAGGATTTCCGCGACAAGGACGTCGTCATCGTCGGCGGCGGCGATTCGGCCCTGGACTGGACGCTGAACCTCCAGCCCATCGCGAAAAGCCTGACGCTCGTCCATCGCCGCGACGCCTTCCGCGCCGCGCCGCATTCGGTTTCGGCCATGCAGGAGCTGGTGAAGGAGGGCAAGATCTCCTTCCGGCTGGGCCAGATCACGGCGGTGCAGGGGGCCGACGGCCAGCTTGCGAGCGTCACGCTCAAGGGCAACGACGGCGCCGAGGAACAGTTGCCCTGCCACCGCATGATGCCCTTCTTCGGGCTCACCATGAAGCTCGGCCCGGTGGCCGAATGGGGCCTCCAGCTTCACGAAAATCTCATCCCGGTCGACACCGAGAAATTCGAGACGAGCCACCCCGGCATTTTCGCCGTGGGCGACATCAACTCTTATCCGGGAAAGTTGAAGCTCATCCTGTCGGGCTTCCATGAGGGCGCCCTCGCAGCGCAGAAGGCGCATCGCTACATCTTTCCGGAGAAGAAGCTCCTGTTCCAGTACACGACGTCGTCGACCAATCTGCAAAAGAAGCTCGGCGTCTCCTGAGCGTGGAGGTCGCGGTCCGGGCGCTGGACGTTTCGGGCGTTGCGCCCGAAGAATGGCTGGCGCTCGCCGCCTTTCTGGACGAGAAGGAGCGCGCGCGCGCCGCGCGCTTTTATTTCGAGGACGACCGGCGCTCCTATGTCGCCGCCCACGCCCTGCTGCGCGCGGCGCTCTCCAAGCGCGCGGACCGGCCGCCGCAGGACTGGCGCTTCGCGGCCGCGGCTCGGGGCAAACCTTATCTCCTCGATCCACCCTGCGATCTGCGCTTCAGCCTGACGCATACGCGCGGCATGGCGGCCGTGGCGATCGCGGAAGGCGTTGAGGTCGGCGTCGACGTCGAATCGGCGGATCGCCGCGCCGACAGCATGAAACTCGCCGAACGTTTCTTCGCGCCCGAGGAGGTCGCGCTGCTGCGGACACTCGACGGCGCTGCGCGCCGCGAGGCGTTTTTCGCGATCTGGACGCTGAAGGAGGCGGTCGTTAAGGCGACCGGGCAGGGACTTGCGCGGGCGCTGGACGGTTTCGTCGTCGCGCTCGATCCGACGCGCGTGACGATGCGCGACGGCGCGCCGCAGGACTGGAGCGCCGCGCATTGGCGGCGCGGATCGTTTCATTTCGCGGTCGCGGCGCGGGCGGATATCGCGGTCGATTTCCGCCAGACGGCGGCGGGGCTCCTGTTATAGCGGCGCAATCCATTCGACCATGGACTTCGTCACGCAACTGCGCGCGGAGGGTCGACGCCGTGATGAGTTTGGCGTGCGCCAGCAGCGCCGCTCCGCCTGGGCGGAGCCTCAGGCGGCGGCGATCCTGCGCCAGAAGACCAGCCGCTTGAAATTATAGACGAGGGTGGCCATCCCGATTTTGACCCTGGCGCGCGCGACGCCGATCGTTCGGATGAAAAGGCCCATCCTTTCCTTCTGCCCGGAAAAGACATGCTCGACGCGCGAGCGCACGGTCGATTTCATGGCGTTCGCCCGACGGACGGCGTCGGGCATGGGGCGCCCCTTCGGCTTCTTGCGATGAATGCGGCCGATGAAGCCGAAACCGCGGTCGATCGCGATATGGTTCTGATAGCCGAAGGTCGGGATGGCGACGTCGACCGGGGGCTTCGTTCCATCGGGCCGCGCCTTGGCCTTGCTGAACGTCACGGTCCAACGCGCGTCGCGATCTTTCCGCCGCAGTTTCGCGGGCGTCGTAGCCCAACCCTCGGGAATGCGCCCCTCCTTGATCGCCTTCTTTTCGTCCTCGGTGTTGCGCTGTTTGGGCGCGGCGACCAGCGTCGCGTCGACGATCTGGCCCGACATGGCGATATCGCCCGAGGCGCGCAGCGCCGCGTCGAAACGGGCAAAGAGCGGCTCGATCGCGCCAGCCATTGTGAGCTTCTCGCGGAACAGCCAGATGGTGCGGGCGTCGGGAACCCGGTCGGCGAGCGACAGGCCGAGGAAGCGCATGAAGGACATGCGGTCGTTGATGAGAAACTCGGCGCGCTCGTCGGAGAGATTGTCCATCGCCTGGATGACGAGGATCTTGAACATCATCACCGGATCGAAGGGCGGCCTGCCGCGGAACAGCGGAAATGCGAGGCGGCAGTCCCGGATCATCGGTTTATCCCCGGTCAAGCTTGCCGCCTTCGGCCCGACCAATTTGTCGCAGTCAGACGGGGCGCCTGCAGCCAAAGCTTTCCACTCTCTGATCCGCGCTTCGCTCCGGATGTTTCCGGCCAAGCACAGGAGCTTGGCGAGTTAAATCTTGGCCCATGTGCGAGTCTCCCGACCGAAGGGCGTGTTTCGCCTTCCCGCAACCGCGGACCGGCGCTCCCGCTAGCGCATTAGCGATCAGGCGAAGGGCGCCAAGAAAACCCTTCGACGAAGCTCGCTCGCGGAGAGCTGACGGGCTCAGACCAAACCGCGGAGCATTCCGCGTTGACGCCTCGTCACGCCGGCATGGAGTCATGAGAGCGACTGGAATGATCTCACCAAAACAAATAGCTGAACCGCAACTTGAGCCGCCAGATTCCGTTGTCTTTCCCGCAACGCGCTCCTAACCATAGGACCGGATGAGGCTTCCAACGAGGAGATTCCAGCCGTCGATCAGCACGAAGAAAAGCACTTTGGCCGGAAGGGAAATCGTGGACGGCGGCAGCATCATCATGCCCATGGACATGGTCAGCACGCCGACGATCAGATCGATGGCGACAAAGGGAACGACGATCAGAAATCCGATTTCAAAGCCGCGGCGCAGCTCGGAAATCATGAAGGCCGGAATGAGCGCGTCGAGCGAGGGTTTGTCTTTGTCGCCGCCGCTCGCGCGCAGATCCTGAAACAGGCGCAGGTCCTTGTCGCGGACATGCGCCAGCATGAACTCGCGGAACGGCTCCGAGATCTTCTCCAACGCCGCGGCTTCGTCGATCCGGTTTTCGAGGAGCGGCTTCACTCCGGATCGCCAGGCCGACTCGGCGGCCGGGTTCATCACGTAGAACGTCATGAAAAGCGAGAGGCTCACGAGCACCAGATTTGCGGGCGTGCTCTGAAGCCCCAGACCCGACCGCAGGAAAGAAAGCGCGATGGCGAAGCGCGTGAAGCTCGTGGCCATCACCAGCAATCCCGGCGCGATCGAAAGGATGGTGATCGCTCCCAGCAGCTGGATCATTCGGGCGCTGGCGGCGCCCGCGCCGGGCGGCAGCAATGCGTTGAGATCCAGCGTATCGCCGAAGGCCGGGGCGGATGTCAGCAGGAGCAAAAAGAAGACCGCGAGCCTCATTGGATCACCAGCGTTTCAATGATGAAGTCGCGCAAGCCTTTTTCGAACCGGGTAGAGGCGCGCCCTGCGAGTTCTTCCTGGAGCCGCCGAAGCCCGTCGGGTCCCTCGACAGCATTCAACTCAAGCGTCTGGAGGAAGGCGGTGATGTCGGACATCAGAGCCGCCGTCATCGCGTCGATATGGGGAACGTCCTTCGGGTCATAAACAATGGCCGCTTGAAGACGAATCCAGCTCGTCGCCGGGCGCGCGAGATTGGTGACGACCGGCGGAAGCTCCTTCACCGCGAACTTTGCATTGGAGGGCTTCGGTTTCGCCGGGGGCGGCGCGCCATGACGCCCCTCCACGCCTGGCGCGTGCGCCTGCGACTGCGCTGCGGCGGGAGCCTCGCCTTCGCTCGGCGGCGGCGCAAGAACCGCATAGCCGAAAAATCCGCCGCCGCCAGCGGCGAGAACCGTCGCCATCGCCACGGCTGCGACGGACCCGCCGACTTTCCCGGGCGTCGCGGGATCTTTGCTGCGAGCTTGCGCTGACATGCGCGCGACTCCTCAGAATGGAACAAAAGTGTCATAGAGCTGCTGGCCCCAGGCCGGCTGCTGAACTTCAGTCAGGCGCCCGCGTCCGCCGTAGGAGACGCGCGCCTCCGCGATCTTGTCGTAGGAGATCGAATTGTCCTTGTTGATGTCGCGCGGACGCGCAATGCCGGCGATGGTGAGGACGCGTAGCTCCTGATTCACGCGAATTTCCTGCGAGCCGTGCAAAACCAGATTTCCGTTCGGGAGCACCGCCGTCACGGCGGCGGCCAGCGTGAGCCGCATCTGTTCGGAGCGATTGATCGTTCCCTGACCCTGCGTCTCCGTTTTCGAATCGATGTCGTTTTGAAATGCGCCGGTCTGTTTGGTCTGGGTTCCGCTGGCGCCGCCGAGTTGCGGGATGAGGTCGAGGAGGAAGGTCCATTTCGATCTGATCTTCGAGTCGCGGGAGCGATCCGTCGAATTGCCGAGGATCGCGCGATCATCCATCGAAATGACCACAGTGACGACGTCGCCGACGCTCATCGCGCGAACGTCGCGAAAAAGATTCACGCGATTGTCGTCGAGATGCATTCCGGGCCCCAGCGAATTCGTGGAGAGCGCCCCGACGGGCAGTTGGTCGTCGTAAAAATTCAGCCCGCTGCCGACGGGCGTCATATGAGGCTCGCGGGTGAAATCCCGCGGGTCGGTCGCGCAGCCCGCGAGCAGAAGCGCCGACGCGCAGGAAAGCGATAGACGCGTCATGGTTTCTTTCCGCTGATCGCGGCGCGTATCTGGGAGATTTTCCTGATGAGCGCCGCCCCGCGCCCGGGCTCCATCTCCCCGAGGATGGCGCTGGAAATTTTCGGCTTGAGCTGCAACATCAGGGCGGCTGCGGCGTCGTCCTCAAGCTCCGCGAGTTGCGCCGCCGCAGCGTCCGGCTTCATTCGCGCATAAAGCGCGACGAGCGCCTCGTTGCTTTTTTTCTCGAAAGCGTCGAGGCGATCGAGCGCGGCGCGCAGTTCGCCCTGTTTGGACTGAAGCTCGGCGACGCGGGCGGAAAGTTGCGTCTCGAGTTCGACGAGCTGCTTTTGCTTGCGTTCCAGGCGGATCGCTTCGACGGAGGCCGCGACATCCGCGCAATATCGGTCGATTTCCTTTGCGCTGGAGCCGCCTTCCCGCCTGTCGCGCGTTTGCGCGCGAGACGCCTCCGCGCCGACGTCGAGCGCGGCGATGAAAACGAAAGTCCATGCGGCGGCGGCGCGCAGGGCGGATCGTTGAAGGCGTTCGACATTCATCACGCGTCGATCATTGACCGGGCAAGCTTGCGCGTGCCTCGCGTCAATCGAGCAGCCCCGCCACCGCGGCCGAAAGCTCCGCGATCGCGTTCACGCTCGGCGCGCCGCCAGGCGACTGTTTGAGCGCATCGTAGAGCCTCGGCGCGGCCTGTACGGCGCGGTCTAGCGCCGCGTCGGCGCCGGGTTGATAGCCGCCAAGCAGGCGCAGGTCGCGAGTGTCCTCGTATCGCGCGACGAGGGCGCGCATTTTCGCGACCGCCTCGCGTTCGTCCGCGCGCCAGACGCGATCCGCGAGGCGCGAGATGGATTTGAGAATATTGATCGCCGGATAGCGTCCCTGTTCCGCGATCTCGCGTTCCAGCACGATGTGGCCGTCCAATGTGCCGCGAATGCAGTCGGCGATCGGATCGTTGTGATTGTCCGCGTCGACGAGCACGGAAAAAATCGCCGTGACGCTTCCGCCGCCCTCCATGCCGGGGCCCGCGCGTTCAAGCAGACGCGGCAGATCGGCGAAGACGCTGGGCGCAAAGCCGTTCGCGGCCGGCGGCTCTCCGGCGGCGAGCGCGATCTCGCGCAGCGCATGGGCGTAGCGCGTGACCGAATCCATGATCAGAAGCACCGATTCCCCGCGCTCGCGGAAATATTCGGCGATCGAGGTCGCGGTGAGCGGCGCCAGCCGGCGCATCATCGGGCTTTCGTCGCCCGTCGCCACGACGACGACGGCCCTCGTCGCATCTCCCCCGAGAACCTCGTCGAGAAAATCGCGCACCTCGCGTCCCCGTTCGCCCACGAGGCAGATCACGACGGCGTCGAAGGCCGAGGAGCGGCTCATCATGGCAAGCAGGGTCGACTTGCCGACGCCGGAGCCCGCGAAGACGCCGATCCTTTGGCCGCGGCAAAGCGGCGTGAAGGCGTCGATGGCGCGCACGCCGGTCGGCGCCGCTTGCGTAACCCGCGCGCGCGACATGGGCTTGGGCGGCGGCGCGTCGAGGCGTCGCCGCGCGTCGCCGCGCGTGAGCGCGCCGCGCCCGTCGATCGGCCGCGCCAGCGCGTCGAGCGCGCGGCCCTTCCAGCTCCCGTGCGGGGAAATCTCGATCGGACCCGTGAGCGTCACCCGCGCGCCGAGTCCGACGCCCGCGTTGCTTTCGAAGGATTTGACCAGCGCGCCGCTTCTGTCGAGGCGGATCGCCTGGCCATGGAAGGCCCGTCCTTCGCCCTCGAGCAGCACGCAATCGTCGAGACGCAGGAAGGGGTTCAGCCCGTCCACGCGAAAATGCGAGGGCGTGACCTCCGTCACATGACCGCCGACGCGCAGCCAGCTTCTGTCATGCGCGAAACTCTCGACGGCGTCGCGCAGCCGCGTGAGCGCGTCCGCCATCGCGCTAGGCCCCTCCGCCCAGCGTGCGCACGGCGTTGCGCTGCGCGGCGTCCATCATGTCATAGGCGGCCGTGGCGCTCTCAAAGGTGCGATGCGCCAGGATGAGCTTCGTGATCTCGCCGACCGGATCGACGTTCGCGCTCTCGAGATGTCCCTGCGCGACGCCGTTTCTCGTGAAATTGACCACCGCCGTCGCGGGGATCGAGGGAATGACGCTGCTGTTCTCCCCGCGCCGCAGGGTCGCCGCCTCGTCGATTTCGAAGAGCCCGAGCGCGCCGACCTGCCGATCGCCCTGATTGATCATGCCGTCGCGGAAAATCATGGGCGGACCGAGGGTCGGATCAAGCACGATGGGCGCATTTCCTGCGTCCAGCACAGGGAAGCCGAGGATGGTCTGGACCTCTCCCGTTTCCAGCATCTTCATGCGGCCGTCGCGGGTGTAGGCCACGCCCTGCGGGGTTTGTATGGCGAGCCAGGCGTCGCCGATGACCGCGACGTCAAAGGGATTGTCGGTTTTGGTCAGCCCGCCCGAGGCGCGGGAAATGAAGTCCGTCCCGGCCGAGGCGTAGGCGGTCGGCGTGGCGGACGCCTTGGAGAGGACCGCGTCGAAACTCACGCCGGTCGAGCGATAGCCGATCGTCGACGCGTTTGCGACGTTTTCCGCGATGGTCGTCAGCCGCTTGTCCAGCGCGACCTGCGAGGAGAGCGAAACATAGAAAGCCGATTGCATGGCGACCCGCTGATTGCACGCGGGCGCAGAATCACCGCGCAAGCTTGCGCGAGCCTGCGTTTGTCGCGGACTATTTCCCCGCGTGGAAGGCCGATTTGCGCACGTTGGCGCTGATCGGCTCGTCCAGGAAAAAATCGAGCACGGCCTCCTGCGACGGGTCGACCGAATAGGACGTGACGTCGCGGACGCCTTCCTCCGCCAGCACGCGCACGTCGATGAAGAAATTGCCCGTGCAGGCGCGCGCCGGGCGCGTAAGGATCGCATGCGCCGCGTCGGCGACGATCTCCGGCTTGCGCGAGCGCCGGATGATTTCGTCCCCGCCCAGAAGATTGCCGACCGCCGCCGTCGCGATGGCCGTCTCGGGCCAAAGCGAATTCGCCGCGACGCCCTCGCGCGCGAGATGTTTGGCGAGGCCCAGCGTCACGAGGCTCATTCCATATTTCGCCATGGTGTAGGCGAGGTTCGGCGCGAACCATTTCGGGTTCATGTCGAGCGGGGGCGAGAGGGTGAGTATGTGCGGATTTTCCGATTTGCGCAGGAAGGGCAGGCAGGTCCGGGCGCAAAGATAGGTTCCGCGCGCGTTGATCTGATGCATCAGATCGAAGCGTTTCATCTCCAGAAGGTCAATGCCGCGCAGATCGATGGCGCTGGCGTTGTTGACGAGAATGTCGATCCCGCCGAAGGTTTCCACGGTCTTTTTCACGGCGGCCTCGACCTGATCGTCGAAGCGGATGTCGCAGGCGAGCGCGAGCGCCTTGCCGCCCGCCGCCTCGATCTCGGCCGCCGCCGTATAGATCGTGCCCGGGATCTTCGGATTCTCGGCGACGCTTTTCGCCGCAATGGCGACATTCGCCCCGTCGCGCCCCGCGCGCTTCGCGATGGCGAGGCCGACGCCGCGGCTCGCGCCGGTGATGAAAAGCGTCTTGCCGTGAAGCGAGCGGGTCATTCGCGCATTCCTGTTGAAACCTCAGGGCGTCGCGCGGCGCCGGCGACGCCGCGCGATTCTCTTGCGTCAGGCCGCGATCTGCGCCGGATAGCCCGCTTCGGTGATCGCCCTGGCGAGCGCCGCCGGGTCTTTCGGGGTCGGCGACACCTCGACCTTTCCGGTCGCGAGATCCACCTTCACATCAGCGCCGGGCTCGACGGCCTGCACCGCCTTGGTGACGTGCTTCACGCACATGTTGCAGGTCATGTCCTTCACGTTGAACGTCGTCATCGTCTTCTCCTGGTTGTCCTGTTCGATCGGGGCCGGCGCCGTTTCGGGCGCGGGCGCGACGGTCTGTGTCCCGGCGGGGATCGGCGTCTCCGCGACAACCGGCGGCTGGAAGCGGCGCAGGCGCAGCGCATTGGTGAGAACGAATACGCTCGACAGCGCCATCGCGCCGGCCCCGAGCATCGGCGAAAGTTGCGCGCCGTTGACGGGGTAGAGCGCGCCGGCGGCGACTGGCACGAGCAGCGCATTGTAGCCGAAGGCCCAGAACAGATTCTGCTTGATGTTGCGCATGGTGGCGCGCGACAGCGCCAGCGCCGCCGGCACTTTGGCGAGATCGCCCGACATCAGCACCACGTCCGCCGCCTCGATCGCAATGTCCGTGCCCGTGCCGATGGCGATGCCCGCGTCCGCGGCCGCGAGCGCAGGCGCGTCGTTCACGCCGTCGCCGACGAAGGCGACTTTGTCCGTTTCCCGCAGCCGCTCCAGCGTCGCGACCTTGCCGTCCGGCATCACGCCCGCGACGACCTTGTCGATGCCGAGACGGCGGGCGATGGCGTTCGCCGTGCGGGCGTCGTCGCCGGTGATCATGGCGGTCTTCACGCCCATGGCGTGCAGCGCGTCGATGGCGGGTTTCGTCGTCGGCTTCAATTCGTCGGCGACGCAGAGAATGGCGCGCACCTTGCCGTCGACGGCGACATAGAAAGGCGTCTTGCCGTCGGCGGCGAGCGTCGCGGCGCTCGCGTCGAAGACCGTCGCGTCGAAGCCCAGCGACGCCATGTAGCGCGCGGCGCCGACGGCGAGCTTGCGGCCCTCGACGACGCCGGCGACGCCCATGCCGGACACGGACTCGAAGTTTTCCGCCGGCGCGACTGCGAGGCCCCGATCCCTGGCGGCGGCGGCGATGGCGGCGGCGACCGGATGCTCGGATTGCGCCTCGACGCTCGCGGCGAGCCGCAGCGCCTCGTCGCCGCTCTCGCCCGGCGCCGGGACGAGATCGGTGAGGCGCGGCTTGCCGAAAGTGAGCGTGCCGGTCTTGTCGAAGGCGATCAGCGTCACGTCCTGCAGGGTTTGCAGCGCCTCGCCCTTGCGAAACAGCACGCCGAGCTCCGCCGCGCGGCCAGTGCCGGTCATGATGGCGGCAGGCGTGGCGAGCCCCATGGCGCAAGGGCAGGCGATGATGAGCACGGCCACGGCGGCGACCAGCGCGTGGGTCAGGCGCGGCTCCGGCCCGACGAGCATCCAGATGACGAAGGTGACGGCGGCGATGGCGAAGATCGCCGGCACGAAGACCGCCGTGACCTGATCGACCATCGCCTGAATGGGAAGCTTCGTCCCCTGCGCCTGCTCCACCATGCGGATGATGCCCGCGAGCGTCGTATCGGCGCCGACCCGCGTCGCGCGGAAGGAGAAGGCGCCCGAGCCGTTGACGGTCGCGCCGGTCACGACGGCGCCGGGGGCTTTGCCGACGGGGTCAGGCTCTCCCGTCACCATGGATTCGTCGACATAGGACTGGCCTGCGGTCACGACGCCATCCGTCGGAATGCGCTCGCCGGGACGCACCAGCACGATGTCGCCGACCTTCACCTCGTCGATGTCGACGTCGACGGTTTCGCCATTGCGCTCGATCCGCGCGGTCCGGGGCTGCAATTTCGCGAGCGCGCGGATCGCTTCAGAAGTGCGGCCTTTGGCCCGCGCCTCGAGGAATCGCCCGAAGAGGATCAGCGTGACGATGACGACGGCGGGTTCGTAATACACATGGACCGCGCCCGCCGGCAGCACGTGAGGCAGAAAGGTCGCGACGACCGAATAGAGATAGGCGCTGAGCGTGCCCACCGCGACGAGCGCGTTCATGTCCGGCTGGCGGCGCAGCAGGGAGGGAACGCCCTTGAGGAAGAACGCCAGGCCGGGGCCGAAGAGCGCCACGGTGGCGAAGAAGAAAGAAATCTCCCGAATTCTCGCTTCGCCGATCGTTCCCATCGCCCAGTGATGGAAGGCGGGAATCATGTGCCCGCCCATTTCCAGCACGAAGACGGGCAGGGTGAGAACGGCCGACACGATGAGACGGAAGCGCAGGGCGCGCATCTCTTCCTCGCGCCGCGCGCGTTCGCGGTCAGTCGCGCCCGCGTCGCTCTCGACGAGGCGGGGCTCGTAACCCGCCTCGGAGACGGCGCGGCGCAGCCGGTCGGCGAGGCCGGGGCCGGAGAGGGCGCGCACGCTTGCGCGCTCGGTCGCGAGATTGACGCTCGCCTCCAGCACCCCCGGCACGGCCTTCAGCGCCTTTTCGACATGCGCCACGCAGGAGGCGCAGGTCATGCCGCCCACGCCGAGTTCGATGGTGTCGACGACCGGCTCGTAGCCCGCGTCGGCGACGGCCTTCGCCAGCGCGGCCGGGTCGGCGCCCGGCGCGAGCGCGACGTCGGCGCGCTCGGTTGCGAGATTGACGCTCGCGGCGGTCACGCCCGGCGTCGCCTTCAGCGCCTTTTCGACATGGGAGACGCACGAGGCGCAGGTCATGCCGCGGACGTTGAAGTCGAGTTCTTGCGTTCCGGCGGTCATGGTCGGTTCCTCTGTCTGGAAACTAGAGCCAGCGGCGCGTGCGCGCCATATAGGCCCTGTAGTCGTCGCCGAATTTGCGCAGAAGATGCCGCTCTTCCGGTTCGATGGAAAGCTTTTGCAGCCCGACGGCGAGAAGCGGCGCGAGGAGAATCGTGAAGGGCGAGCCGATCAGAAGCCCGACGCCGAGGACGACCGCGACATGCGACACATAGATCGGATTGCGCGACCAGCGAAACGGCCCCTCGGTCGCGAGCGCCGAGGCCGCGCGATGCGGCATGATCGTGGTCCCGCGGCGCTGGAAAATCAGCGCGCACCACAGATCGTTTGCGAGCGCGAGCGCGACGAGGACGCCGCCGGCCGCCGTCGCGCCGGGAAAGGCAAGGGCGCCGCGCAATGCGCCGCCGCTTGCATGGTCCAGCGCGATTCCCGCGAGAATCGCCGCCGCGATCAGGATCGGCGGCCAGGGCGCGCGGGCGGGCGGAGATTCTGCGTCTTCGGGGGGCATGGGAAGGACTCCGGACCCCTTCAACATTGCGACCCGCACCCTAATTTTCAACCCTGCCGCCAGGCCCGCGCATCCTTGACCCGTTCCCGGCCTGCCTTTACCAAACCCGCGATTTGACGGAGGGACGACCCCGCGTGCGCGCAGATGCTTGACTGGTTCCGGGCCGATCTCGAAGGCCTCGCCGCGCGCGACCGGCTGCGCGCGCTCGCGCCGAGAGCGGGGCTCGATTTCGCCTCTAACGACTATCTCGCGCTCGCTGAGTCGGCGGAACTCGCGTCGGCCGCTGCGGCGGCGCTGGCGCGCGGCGTTCCTGTCGGCGCCGGCGGCTCGCGACTCTTGCGCGGCAACCATTCGGAGCATGAGGCGCTGGAGGAGGAGGCGGCGCGGTTCTTCCGCGCGGAAAGCGCGCTGTTCTTTGGCGCCGGATTCTCGGCAAACGAGGCGTTGCTCGCGACGCTCCCGCAGCGCGGCGACATGATTTTCCACGACGCGCTCATTCACGCGAGCGCGCACGACGGCATGCGGCTCTCCCGCGCGCCGCGCGCCGCCTTTCCGCACAATGACGCGAGCGCGCTGGACGAGGCCATCCGGCGTTGGCGGGCGGAGGGCGGAACCGGCCGCGCCTGGATCGCCGTCGAAAGCCTCTATAGCATGGACGGCGACGCGGCGCCGCTCTCCGATCTGATGCGCGTCGCCGAGCGCCGCGAGGCTTTCCTGCTCGTAGACGAGGCCCATGCGACGGGCGTCTACGGGCCGGGCGGGCGCGGCCTCGCCGCGTCTTTCGAAGGACGCGAGAACGTCGTCACGATCCACACCTGCGGCAAGGCGCTGGGCGTCAGCGGCGCGCTGGTTTGCCTCGCGTCGCCCCTGCGCGATTTTCTCGTCAATCGCGCCCGCAATTTCATCTTCGCCACCGCACCCTCGCCGCTCGTCGCCGCCTGCGTGCGCGCCGCCCTGAAGGTCGTCGAAGCGGCAGACGACCGCCGCGCCGCGCTCGCCGCGCGCGTCGATCTCGCGGGGCGCGACTTGCGGCGCTTCTGCGGCGTCGCGCCGTCCGGTTCGCACATCCAGCCCATCATCGTCGGCGCCGATGCGCGCGCCCTGTCGCTCGCGGCGCGCATGCGTGCGCGGGGCTACGACATTCGTGCGATCCGCCCGCCGACCGTGCCGGAGGGAAGCGCGCGTCTGCGTCTGTCGCTCACCCTGCATGCGAGCGAGGCGCAGGTCGCGCAGATGGTCGCCGATCTTGTGGAGGAACTCGGAAAGGCTGGGCCGTGAAGCGTATATTCGTCATCGCCGGAACCGACACGGGCGTCGGAAAGACCATCATGTCCGCCGCGCTCGTCGGCGCGCTCGGCGCGCATTACTGGAAGCCGGTGCAGTCGGGGCTGGAGGAGGAAACGGATTCGCAAACCGTCGCTCGCCTCACGGGCGCCGCGCCCGGGCGCATCCTGCCCGAGGCGTGGCGGCTGAAGCTTCCGGCCTCGCCCCATATCTCGGCGCGGGCGGAGGGCGTCGAGATCGACCCCGCGCGTCTCTCGCCGCCCGGGGTCGACGGTCCCCTCGTCATCGAAACCGCGGGCGGCGTCATGGTTCCGCTCGCCGACGACACGCTGACGATCGACGTGCTCGCGCGCTGGCGTTTGCCCGTCGTCCTGGTCGCCCGCACGGCGCTCGGCACGATCAACCACAGCCTGCTGACGATCGAGGCGTTGCGCGCCCGCGACATTCCGATCCACGGCGTCGCCTTCGTCGGCGACGAGGAGGCCGCGCCGCAGGAAACCATCGCGCGCATGGGCGCCGTGAAGCCGCTCGGCCGCCTGCCGCGACTCGATCCGCTGAACCGGGAGACGCTGCGCGCGGCCTTCGACGCGGCCTTCTCGCGCGAGGATTTCGCCTGAAATGAGCCTCGTCACTGATTCGCCCGTCTGGCGGCCCTTCACCCAGCACGCGCTCCAGCCCGGCGCCTTCAAGATCGCGCACGCCGAAGGCGCCTGGCTCACGGCGGAGGACGGAACGCGCTTTCTCGACGCCATCTCCTCCTGGTGGGTCATCACCCATGGCCACCGCCGGCCGGAAATCATGGCCGCGATCCGCGCGCAGACCGAGCGGCTCGATCAAATCATCTTCGCGGGCTTCACGCATGAACCGGCGGAAGCGCTCGCGCGTCGCCTCGTCGAGATCACGCCGCTGGGGCTTGATTACGTTTTCTATTCCGACAGCGGCTCCACCGCCGTCGAGGTCGCGATCAAGATGGCGCTGGGCTACTGGCGCAATTGCGGCGAGCCGCGCGCGCGCGTCGTCGCGCTGGAGCACAGCTATCACGGCGATACGGTCGGAACCATGTCGGCCGGCGCGCGCTCCGTCTTCAACGCGCCTTACGAGCCGCTGCTCTTCGACGTCGCGCGCGTTCCCTTTCCGGAGCAGGGCAGGGAGCAGGAAACGCTCGACGCGCTCGAGGCCTTATGCCGCGCGGGCGCGGCCGCCTTTCTCGTCGAGCCGCTCATTCTCGGCGCTGGCGGCATGTTGACCTATGGCGCGCAGACGCTCGCCGAGATGAAGCGCATTTGCGAGGCGCATCGTACGCTCTTCATCGCTGACGAGGTGATGACCTGCTTCGGCCGCACGGGGACGCTCTTCGCCTGCGAGCAGGCCGGCGTCGTTCCAGATATCGCCTGCTACTCCAAGGGACTCACCGGCGGCGCCGTGCCGCTTGCCGTCACCATGTGCCGGCGCGAGATTTTCGACGCCCATTACGCGCCGGATCGCGCGCGCGCCTTTTTTCATTCCAGTTCCTATGCCGCCAATCCCATCTCCTGCGCAGCGGCGCTCGCCAATCTCGACGTTTGGGAGAAGACGGATGCGCGCGCGCGTCTCGCTCGCCTCTGCGCGCTCCAGGCCGAACGCGCTGCGCGTTTCGAGAATGACGCGCGTTTTTCCGGCGTGCGGCGGCTCGGCACGATCACGGCGTTCGATCTGAAGGCGCCGCAGAACGGCTATCTCGCCGCCATCGGGCTCGATCTAATCCGCTTCTTCAATGCGCGCGGCCTGCTGCTGCGGCCGCTCGGCGCCACGATCTATGTTCTGCCGCCCTATTGCGTGACGGGAGAGGATCTCGATCTCGTCTACGAGGCGATCGACGCAGCGGCGGATCAGTTCTGCTCGCGCTGAATCTCCGTCTTCACGCTCATGCCGCGCCCCTCGTCGGCGACGACCTTCTCCCGCGCCATGAACTCCTCCTTGAGCGCACGGCGCAGGATTTTGCCGACATTGGTTTTCGGCAGGCTGTCGCGGAATTCGTAGAATCTCGGCACCTTGTAGCCGGTGAGCCTTTCATGGGCGAAGGCGCGCAACTCCTCGCGCGTGAGGCTCGGATCGCGCGCGACGACGAAAGCCATGGGCGCTTCGCCGGAATGTTCATACGGCACTCCGATGACGGCGATTTCCTTCACCTTCGGGTGTTCGACGAGCGCGGCCTCGACCTCGTTGGGATAGACGTTGAAGCCAGAGACGAGGATCATGTCCTTCAGCCGGTCGACGATTTTCACCATGCCGTCGGGCTGCATAATCGCGATGTCGCCGGTGCGGAAATAGCCGTCGGCGGTCATCACTTTCGCCGTCTCGTCCGGACGTCGCCAGTAGCCCGGCATCACCTGCGGTCCGCGCACGCAAAGTTCGCCGCGTTCGCCCAGCGGCGCGGGTGAGCCGTCCTCGCGGCGGATCGAGATTTCGGTCGAGGGCTGCGGATAGCCGATGCCGCCGGTGAATTCGGCGATGTCGGGACGGTTCGTCGTCACGATCGGCGAGGTTTCGGAAAGGCCGTAGCCCTCCACGATCGGCTTGCCGGTCAGCGCCTTCCATTCATGGGCGACGACCTCCTGGGTCGACATGCCCCCCGAAATATTCATGGCGAGACCGGAGAAATCGACTTTCCGGATGTCGGGATGGTCGGCGAGCGCCGCGTAGAGCGTGTTGACGCCGGAAAAAAGCGTGAAACGCGACTTGCGCAGCGTCGCGACGAGGCCGTTCAGGTCGCGCGGATTGGCGATGAGCAGGCAGCAGCCGCCGGTCTTGATGAGGAGAATGCAGCAGGCCGTCAGCGCGAAGATGTGATAGAGCGGCAGCGCCGTCACCATCGTATGCGGACCGCGCGGCTCCAGATACCATTTCAGCCACGACCATGACTGCTCGACATTTGCCGCGACATTGCGGTGAAGCAACACAGCGCCCTTGGCGACGCCGGTCGTGCCGCCTGTATATTGCAGAAAGGCCACGTCGTCGCGCGCGACCGCGACCGGCTTCAGCGTCTCCTGCGCGCCTGCCCGCAGCGCCTGCGAGAAGGGCGTCGCGCCCGGCAGTTCATAGGCCGGGACCATTTTCTTCACATAGCGGGAGACGACGTTGACGAGGAACCCCTTGAGACCCATGAGGTCGCCGGGCTTCACGACGATCGCACGCTCGAGCTTCATCCTTGGCCATGCGGCCTCTACCGTATGGGCGAAATTCTCGAACACGAAAATGAAGCGCGCGCCGGCGTCGTTGATCTGATGCTCGAGTTCGCCGGGCGTGTAGAGCGGATTGACGTTCACGACCACGCCGCCGGCGATCAGCACGCCGAAGATGATTGCGGGATAGGCGAGGACGTTGGGCGACATGATCGCGACACGGTCGCCTTTTTCGAGGCCGCGCGATTGCAGCCATGCCGCGAGGGCGTCGGCGGCGCGGCCCAGCTCGCGATAGGTCATCCGCGCGCCGAAGCTCTCCATGGCGGGACGGTCGGCGAAGGCCGCGACGCTGTCGCGGAAGATGTCGACGAGGGTGGAATAGTCGCCGATCTCGGCCGGAACGCCCGGCGGATAGGAGGCGAGCCAGGGCCGCGCCGCATAGGGGTCCGCCTGTTGCTCCTGGCCCGTCATGTCAGCCTCCCAATTGCGCGCCGGGTTGCGTCCCGGTCTGCGCGTGCGAATCGCTCCGACTGAAAAGATAGCGCGTCCGTCGCGGATGTGATGCGACGCGCGCGGGATGATTATTTTTGCGTTGCCGCGAGGGGCTTCGGGTCACGCCGCGCCGCGCGACAGCCCGAAGCCGGCGAGAAGCGCAAGGCCGAAGAAAAGGACGAGAACCGCCGCGGCGAGTTCGGCGCCGCGCGCGAGGAGGGCCGCGCGTCGCGCGCCGCGCCCGCCGAAGCGCAGCGCCAGAGTCTTGGCGTAGACCGCGGTCGCCGCGAGGGCGCCGGTCGTGATCGCGGTTCCCGCCGACATCGCCAGCACGGCCCCCGCGCCAGCCGCGAAATTGTCCTGCGACAGGGTGAAGACGAGAACGAGGATCGCCCCGGAACAGGGCCGGAGGCCGGCGGCTACGACGGTCGCCAGCGCGTCGCCCCAACGGAAGCCGGGGCCGGAGAGCGTCGCGGGGTCGGGCGCATGGGCGTGGCCGCAGCCGGGGCCGTGCACATGGGCGGGATCGTCGACGGCTTCGCAAACGAAGCGTCCGGCGCCGCCGCCGGCGGGCGCGAGGGCGATGTCGGGCTCGCGCAACGCGGCGAGGAGGCCCCGCCCCTTCGTCCAGACGAGCCGCGCGCCGAGCGCCGCGATGGCGAGATAACTCGCGACCTCGACCGCACGGGCGGCGTCGGTCATCTGTCCCGCCGTGGCGTGGAAGACCAGCGCCGCGGAACCGACGAGCGCGATCGCGACCAGACCCTGAAGCAGGGCGGCCAGCGCCGCGAGCAGGAGTCCCCGGCGCAGCTGAACCTCGTTCGCCACCATGTAGGAGGCGAGCACCGCCTTGCCGTGGCCTGGCCCGGCGGCGTGGAAGGCGCCATAGGCGAAGCTCGCCCCTGCAAGCGCGAAAAAGGCGTGCGGGCCGGTCCTCAGCGCCCGGGCGGCGGCCTGAAGCTCCGCATGGAACTTGCTCTGCCAGGCGAGGATCAGTCCAGCGAGCCCCTGGGCCGCGCCCGCGGCCTCCTGTCCGCCGACCGCGAAGGGATGGCGCTGGGCGAGCGCCGGCTCGACGGCGAGAAGAGCGACGGCGGCGGCCGCCGCCGCGACGAAGCCCGGTCTCGTCAATTTCACGGGCAGGCCACGATCGCGCGCGTCGCGAGCTTCACGCCGAAGTCGGCGCCGGGCGACATGTTCTGGAAAAAGGCCTCGCTGAGCTTCTGGTTGTCCGCGGCGGCGAGCGGCGCGGGGTCGACGAGGCTCACCGAGCAACCCGACGGCGCGTCGGCGAGCTTCACGGGCTCCTTCTTCTCCAGCCCGAAGGAGACGAAATAGGTCGGGTCGTAAACCTGGAAGGAAAAGGGCTTTTTGGCCGCGACCGGCGTCTCCAGCGGCAGGAAGAAATGGAGCGTGACGATCTTTTTCTCGTTGGCGTCGAGATAAAGGTCCTCGGCGGGCCTGAACGCCGCCTTGGCGCCGCCCTGCTTGGCAAAGGTGAAATAGTCGAATTCGGCGAGGGATTCGGCGTTGGTCTTGGCCAGCGGCGCCAAATCTTCCCGGGTCGGCGGCTTTCCGTCCTTGCCCAGGCCCTGGACGGCGAAGGCCGAATACATTTCGTCGAACTCCCAGGCGTGGCGGACGCCGAGAATCTTCCCGTCCTTGCCGAACACGACTTCGCTGCGGACGGCCACCCAGACGTGGGGGTGGGCGCTCGCCGCGGCGCTCCCTGCGAGCGCGAAGAGCGCCGCCATAAAGATGGATCGGAGGTTCATTTCTCTCCCGGTTAGGGTGCGAAATCGGCGAAAACGGGGCGCGCGATCCGCTGGAGTCGTCCCTGTGCATCATATCATATGGGTTCTTGAAAACGTCATCCGCTCTGTCATAGAGTGCATTTATATGAGGTCGCGCATGTGGGATGCGTCGCGCGGCTCGGCCGCCGGATCGAGACGGAAGCGGCGGCTCGATCCTGGCGTCGGGACCTCTAAGTAGGTCATCAGGTCCTCGTTCCTTGTCGTATTTGCGTTCTGGCGCACGAACCACGCGCGCATCGCCGTTTCGCGCAGGGAGTTCATGAATGGCGGAAAACGTCGCCGGCGACCTGAAACCCGGCTCCGCCTTCGGTGAGGCAAGCCTCTCGGACCGTTTCGACCTTTCCCGCGACCGCGTGCTGATGACCGGCACCCAGGCGATCGTGCGCCTGCTGCTGATGCAGAAAGAGCGCGACCGGCGGGCAGGCCTCAGAACGGCGGGCTTCATCACCGGCTATCGCGGCTCGCCGCTCGGCGGCGTCGATGCGCAGATGCACAAGGCGAAGGCCCTTTTCGACGCCAACGACATCCTCTTCATGCCTGGCCTCAACGAGGATCTCGCCGCCACCGCCGTCTGGGGCGCGCAGCAGGCCGAGATGCGGGGCGAAGGCAAATATGACGGCGTCTTCTCGATCTGGTACGGCAAGGGACCGGGCGTCGACCGCAGCGGCGACGCGCTGCGCCACGTCAATCTCGCCGGCACCTCCCGCTACGGCGGGGCGCTCGCGCTCATGGGCGACGACCATACCGCCGAGTCCTCCACCACCGCGCATCAGTCCGACTATCATTTCGTCGACGTGATGATGCCGATCCTCTCGCCCGCCGGCGTGCAGGAAATTCTGGACTACGGCCTCTACGGCTTCGCCATGTCGCGTTTCGCCGGCGTCTGGGTCGGGCTGAAGCTGCTCAAGGACACGGTGGAGTCCACCGCCTCGATCGACGGTTCGCTCGATCGCGTGCAGCCGATCATTCCCGCCGATTTCGTCATGCCGCCGGGCGGGCTCAACATTCGCCCCGCCGATCCGGTGCTGGCGCAGGAGGAGCGGCTGCAGGAGAGCAAGCGCGACGCGATGCTCGCCTTCATTCGCGCCAACCGGCTCAACCGCATCATCACGTCCGGCGGCGCCGATCCCAAGATCGGGATCGTCACCGTCGGCAAGTCCTATCTCGACGTGCGGCAGGCGCTCGAGGATCTCGGGATCGACGAGGTTCGGGCCAACGACCTCGGCCTGCGCCTCTACAAGATCGCCGCGCCCTGGCCGCTCGAGCCCAAGGGCGTTCATGAGTTCGCGCGCGGCCTCGATCTCGTCATGGTCGTGGAGGAGAAGCGCTCGCTCATCGAGGTGCAACTGCGCGAGGAGCTTTACGGCGCCGCCAATCAGCCAGTCTGCGTCGGCAAGAAGGACGAGCGCGGCGACTGGCTCTTCCCCGTGAAGGGCGCGCTCGACGCCAACGACATCGCCATCGCGATCGGCCGCCGCCTGCTCAAATATCACGCCTCCGACGAGCTGGAGGCGCGGGTGCGGCGGCTGGAGCGCCTGCAGGACCGCCGCCGGACGATGACCGACGTGACGGTGCGCGTGCCGCATTTCTGCGCCGGCTGCCCGCATTCGACCTCGACCCATGTGCCGGAGGGCGCTCGCGCCTATACGGGCATTGGCTGCCATTACATGGCGCAATGGATGGGCCGCGCCACCGAGGGCTATACGCATATGGGCGGGGAGGGCGCGACCTGGATCGGCGAGGCGCCTTTCTCGACCCGCAAGCACATGTTCCAGAATCTGGGCGACGGCACCTACAACCACTCGGGATCGCTCGCCATCCGCTTCGCCGTCGCGACGAACACCAACATCACCTTCAAGATTCTCTACAACGGCGTCGTCGCCATGACCGGCGGCCAGAAGCACGAAGGCGAATTGACCGTCGAGGCGATCGTGCGCCAGGTCGCGGCGGAGGGCGTCAAGAAGATCGCGCTGGTCTCCGACGAGCCGGGCAAATATCCGCCGACCATCGCCTGGCCGCCGGGCGTCACGATCCATCACCGCAACGTCATCAACGAGGTGCAGAGCGAATTGTCGCAGACGGCGGGCGTCACCGTCCTCATCTACGACCAGACCTGCGCGACCGAGAAGCGCCGCCTGCGCAAGCGCGGCCTCTTTCCCGATCCCGACGCGCGCGTCATCATCAACGAACTCGTCTGCGAGGGCTGCGGCGACTGCGGAACGGCGTCGAACTGCGTGGCCGTGCAGCCGGTCGAGACGGAATTCGGGCGCAAGCGCCGCATCGACCAGTCTGCCTGCAACAAGGATTTCTCCTGCCTCGAAGGCTTCTGCCCGAGCTTCGTGACCGTGCATGGCGCGAAGATGAAGAAGGCGCCGCTGCCGACCAAGGAGGACGCGAGCGGCCAGCCGGCGCTTCCCGAGCCGAAGATCGCCGAGATCGGCAAGACGCCCTACGGAATCCTCATCGCGGGCCTTGGCGGCACGGGCGTCGTCACTGTCTCCGCCATACTGGGCATGGCCGCGCATCTCGAAGGCAAGGGGGTCGGCGTCATCGACATGGCCGGCCTCGCGCAGAAAGGCGGCGCCGTCTATTGCCATGTGAAGATCGGCCGCACGCCCGCCGAGGTCCACGCCATCCGCATCGCCGCGGGCGAGGCCAATCTCATGCTCGGCTGCGATCTCGTCGTCGCGGGCGCCAAGCAGGTGCTCGCCGCCGTGGAGCAGGGCAGGACGCATGTGCTCGTCAACAGCGCCGAGGTCTTCCCCGGCGACATCGAGCGAAATCCCGACTTCGTGCTGCCCGCCGAGGAAATCAAGCAGGCGATCCGTCGCGCTGGGGGACCGGAGTCGATCTTCATCGACACGACCGCGCTCGCGCAGGCGCTGCTCGGCGATTCCATCGCCGCGAATATCTTCATTTTGGGCTACGCCTGGCAGAAGGGCTATGTCCCGCTCTCCGAGGCCGCGATCCTGCGGGCGATCGAGCTGAACGGCGAATCCGTGCCGATGAATCACTCGGCCTTTCTCTGGGGACGGCGCGCCGCGCACGACATGAAGAGCGTCGAGGCGGTGGTGGAGTCGCTGCGCCGGCCGACCGAGGCGCGCCAGCGCTCGAAGACGCTCAAGGAAATCATCGAGCGCCGCGCCGCCTATCTGGTCGATTATCAGAACGAGGCCTATGCCGCGCATTATCGCGCCCGCGTCGACGCCGTCGCGAAGCTCGAGAAGGCGCGCGGGCCGGGCTCGACCGAGCTGACCGAGGCGGTCGCGCGCTATCTCTTCAAACTGATGGCTTTCAAGGACGAGTTCGAGGTTTCGCGCCTCTATACGAGCGACGCCTTCCAGCGCCAGCTTTCCGAGACCTTTGAGGGCGATCTCAAGCTCGAACTGCATCTCGCGCCGCCGATCCCCTTCCTTCAGCGCAAGACCGATTTCGGGGGCTCGCGCAAGATCGCCTTCGGCCCGTGGATGTTCACGGTCATGAAGCTGCTCGCGAAGCTCAAATGGATTCGCGGCCGCTGGTTCGACGTCACCCGCTTCAACAACGACCGCGTCGTGGAGCGCAGGCTGCTGGCCGATTATGAGGCGCTGATCGACGAGATTCTCGCCTCGCTCACCCCCGAGAATCACGCCGCCGCCGTCGGGCTGGCGCGGTTGCCGGAAAAGATTCGCGGCTTCGGCCATGTCAAGGCCCGTCACATCGCGGCCGCCGAGGTCGAGCGCGAGCGCCTTTACGCCGAGTTCCGCAGCCCGGCCTCGGTGAAGCTCGCGGCCGAGTGAGGCGCGCCCGTCTTGCGTGAGGAGTTCAAGGAGACGGCTTCGCCGTCGTTGCGCGGCGCGGAAGGCGGGGACGCGCGCCAGGATCGGCGAGCGGGCGCTGAGCCGGTGCGCGCCGCGCGCCATGGCGACAGGAAGCGCGTCCTTCTCCTCGCCGGCACGAGCGAGGCCCGCGCGCTCGCCGCGCGCCTCGCGGCGGATCCGCGCTATGACGCCATCGCCTCGCTCGCGGGTCGCACCAGCGCGCCGGCGGCGCTGGCGGCGCCGACGCGGGTGGGCGGCTTCGGCGGCGTCGAGGGGTTGAAGCGCTATCTCATCGAGGCGGGCGTCGAGTGCGTCGTCGACGCGACGCATCCCTTCGCCGCGCGGATGTCGGCCAATGCGCAAGCCGCCTGCGCGGCGCTGGGCCTGCCGCTGATCGCCTATGCGCGCGCGCCGTGGCGCGCCGCGGCGGGCGACAATTGGATCGAGGCCGCCGACAACGCCGCCGCCGTCCGCGCGCTGGGAGAGACGCCGCGCCGCGTTTTCCTCACGATCGGCCGGCAGGCCGTCGCCGATTTCCGCGCCGCGCCCTGGCATGATTATCTCCTGCGCGTGATCGAGCCGCCGGACGCGCGCGACCTCCCGCCGAATTGCGAGACGATCTGCGCGCGCGGGCCGTTCGCGCGGGAGGACGAAATCGCCCTCCTGCGCGAAAAGCGCATCGAGCTCGTCGTCAGCAAGAACAGCGGCGGCGCGCTCACCTACGCCAAGATCGAGGCGGCGCGCGAACTGGGACTGCCGGTCGTGATGATCGCGCCGCCCGCGCGCGACGGCGCGCGCGTCGCGCATGATCTCGACGCCGTCATGGCCTTGCTCGCGTCATGAGCCGCAAGCTGATGATCCAGGGCACGGGCTCCGACGTCGGCAAATCGCTCGTCGTCGCGGGCCTCGCGCGCGCCTTCGCCAATCGCGGCCTGCGCGTCGCGCCGTTCAAGCCGCAAAACATGTCGAACAACGCCGCGGTGACGGCGGACGGCGGCGAGATCGGCCGCGCCCAGGCGTTGCAGGCGCGCGCGGCGAGGCTCGCGCCCGGCGTCGACATGAACCCGGTGCTGCTAAAGCCGCAGGGCGCCAACGGATCTCAGGTGATCGTGCGCGGCGCCATCGCGGGGCAGGCGAAGGCGCGCGACTATCAGGACTGGAAGCCGCGCCTCAAGCCCGCCGTGATGGAAAGCTTTGCGCGGCTTGAAGCGCGGAGCGACCTCGTCATTATCGAAGGCGCCGGCAGCGCGGCGGAGATCAATCTGCGCGCCAACGACATCGCCAATATGGGGTTCGCGCGCGAGGCCAATGCGCCGGTCGTGCTCGTCGGAGATATTGATCGCGGCGGAGTCATCGCGCAGCTCGTCGGCTGCAAGACGGTGCTCGACGCAGAAGACGCCGCGATGATCGAGGGCTTCATCGTCAACAAATTCCGCGGCGACGCCTCGCTGTTCGAGAGCGGCATGCGCTACATCGCCGAGCGCACCGGCTGGCGCGCGCTGGGCCTCGTGCCCTATTTCGAGGCCGCGTCGCGCCTGCCGGCGGAAGACGCTTTCGGCCTTCGCGCGCAACGGAGTTCGGCAAGCGAGGGCGTCGTCGTCGCGGTTCCGCTCCTGCCGCATATCGCCAATTTTGACGACCTCGACCCGCTGAAGGCGGAAGCCGGCGTCGACGTTGTTTTCGTCGCGCCCGGCGATCCGTTGCCCGCGGCCGCGCAACTCGTCGTTCTCCCGGGCTCCAAGGCCACCATCGCCGATCTCGCGGCCCTGCGCGCCAATGGCTGGGACATCGACCTTCTCGCCCATGTGCGGCGCGGCGGGCGCGTGTTCGGCGTTTGCGGCGGCTATCAGATGCTCGGCCGCGACATTCGCGATCCGCTCGGCGTGGAAAGCGACGTCTCCGAGGCGAGCGGCCTCGGCCTGCTCGACGTCGCGACGACGCTGACCGGCGCGAAGACGCTCACGCGCGTCGCGGGCCGCGCGGGAGTGTTCGACGCGCCCTTTCATGGCTATGAAATGCATGTCGGCGAAACCTCGGGCCCGGATTGCGCGCGCGCGGTCCTGCATTTCGAGGACGGCCGCGACGACGGCGCCGTGTCGCGCGACGGGCGCGTCATGGGCGCCTATGTGCACGGGCTATTCGCGGATGACGCCCTGCGCTCGGCGTTTCTGCGCATGATCGGCGCGCCGGCCTCTTCCCTGCGTTTCGAGGAAACGATCGACGAAACGCTCGACGCGCTCGCCGTCCATTGCGAAAGGCATATCGATCTCGATGCGCTGTGGGAGATCGCGCGATGACCGCGATCGCTCTTGCGCCGGTCGCGCACGGCGGCCGACTGGACGCCGCGCGCCGCCTTTATCCCGACGCCCCGCGCCCATGGGTCGATCTCTCCACGGGGATCAATCCGCACCCCTATCCCCTGCCGCCGCTCGCGCCGGAGGCGTGGGCGCGGCTGCCCGACGAGGACGCCTTCGCCGCCCTCGAGGCTTCGGCGCGCGCCGCCTATCGCGTTCCGTCGGAGGCGGCGGTCGTCGCCGGCGCAGGCGCGCAGGCCTTCATCCAGACGTTGCCGCGCGTCTTTCCCGCGCGCCGGGTCGCTGTGCTGGGTTTTTCATACGCGGAGCATGCGGCCTGCTGGTCCGCCGCCGGGGCGAAGGTCGAAACGGTCGAGAGCCTCGAGGCGCTCGCGCGCGCGGAGGTCGCGGTGATCGTCAATCCCAATAACCCGGACGGCCGCATGTCGACGCAGGGCGACATTGCGCGCATCGCGGCGGAGATGGCGCGAAAGGGCGGGCTTCTCGTTGTCGACGAGTCTTTCGCGGATTTCACGCCCGCCCACAGCGCCGTCGCCCATGCGGCGACGGAGAGCGTGATCGTCCTGCGCTCCTTCGGCAAGGCCTATGGACTCGCCGGCCTGCGTCTCGGCTTCGCCCTGTGCGCGCCCGCGCGCGCGGCGCGGCTCGGCGCCGCCCTCGGACCATGGGCGGTCTCTGGTCCCGCCCTCGCCGTCGGCGCGCGCGCGCTCGCGGACTCCCGTTGGCTGCACGCCGTCGCCGCCGCCTGCGCCACGGAGGCGGCGCGTCTCGATTCCACGCTGGAGCGCGCCGGCTTCACCCTCCTCGGCGGAACCGCGCTCTTCCGTCTCGCGCGGCACGATCGGGCGCCCGAGTGGTTCGACCGCCTGTGCCGCGGCGGGGTGCTGGCGCGGGCCTTTCCCGAAAGGCCGGACTGGCTGCGTTTCGGCCTGCCGGGCGGCGAGGCGGCCTGGGCGCGGCTCATGGCCGCGCTGGAGATCGGCTGATGAGCGCGGACCCTCCTTTCGAGCCGTGGCGAAACGTCGCGGACGAGCTGGCGCCGGCCGGTCCGTTCAGCGAGGCGGAGCGCGCCGCGGTGTATCGCGCCATTTATTCGCGCCGTGACGTTCGCAACGAGTTTCTGGACGAGGAGGTGCCCCGCGACGTGATCATGCGCCTGCTCGACGCCGCCCATCACGCGCCCTCCGTGGGTCTGATGCAGCCATGGAATTTCATCGTGATTCGCGATTGTTCGGTGCGCCACGCGGTTCACGCGGCCTTTCTGCGCGCGGCGCAGGAGGAGGAGCGGATCATCGACCCCGAGCGCCGCGCCCATTACCGCAACCTGAAGCTCGAAGGCATTCTGAAGTCGCCGCTCAACATCTGCGTCACCTGCGACCGGAGCCGCCAGGGCGCGACCGGGCTCGGCCGCACTCAACAGCCCAATACGGATCTGCTGAGCGCCGCCTGCGCGGTGCAGAACCTCTGGCTCGCGGCGCGCGCAGAGGGCGTGGGGGTTGGCTGGGTGAGCATCCTGCGGGAGGGCGATCTGCGGGAAATTCTCGATATTCCTGAAGGAATCGCCGTCGTCGCCTATCTCTGCGTCGGCTACGTCGATCGCGCCTATCGCCGGCCCGAACTCGAGGTGAAGCGCTGGGCGTCGCGCCTGCCGTTGCGCGACCTCGTCTACGAGGATCGGTGGGGGCGCGCCCCGTCCTCCACAAACCCGCCTTAAATTTTCGTGAGCATGATCGATACGATCGCTCGTCCGGCCCGAAACCGGCTCTTAAGCCTCGCAGAGGAACGGAGTTGAGCCGGACGCGGAGTCGTTCGATAGTCGACACTGCTCTATGTGAGGAGCGCGGAGACCGGGACCATGGCGACGGCGAATTTCGAGCAATACTTCGACAAGGCCTTTTCGCTCGCCAACAACACGATCTTGACCGTGACGGAGGTGCCGGAGCGCGAGGAAGAGCTGCTGAAGCTGCTCGAAAGCGCCATGCTGCGCGGCTTCGACAATCACGCGCGCCTCACCGAGATCCATCTGCCGATGGAGCGCTTCCCCTTCATGGACTCCAAGTTCTGGCACGTGCCGATCGAGGATTGCGGCAAGGCGCAGGTGCTGCGTTTCTTCTTCGAACATCCGGACGACGCTGAGCCGCATTGAACGTCGCCCAATCGCGCCCTGCGGCCGCCGCGTCAGGCCGCCGGCGCGCCGGCGCGCCCCGCCGATAATTCCGTCGCCGCCTTCTTGCGGCGCAATTTGCTCATCAGCAAATAGATCACCGGCGTCGTATAAAGCGTCAGCGCCTGGCTGAGGAGCAGGCCGCCGATGATTGTAATGCCGAGCGGTCGGCGCAGCTCCGCGCCAATGCCCGTCGCGAAAGCCAGCGGCAGCGCGCCGAACATCGCCGCGAGCGTCGTCATCACGATTGGCCGGAACCGCTCCCGCGCCGCCTCCAGCGCGGCGTCGTGAATGGAAAGCCCCAGCTCGCGTTCGCCCTGTAGGGCGAAATCGACGAGCATGATGCCGTTCTTCTTCACGATGCCGATGAGCAGCAGGATGCCGATAAAGGCGATCACGGTGAATTCGGCTCCGAAGAGCTCGAGAGACAGAAGCGCGCCGAGACCCGCCGAGGGCAGGGTCGAAATGATCGTGATGGGGTGAACGAGGCTTTCGTAGAGAATGCCGAGGATGATGTAGACGGCGAGAAGAGCCGCCAGAATGAGCGTCGCCATGCCCGCCGCGACTTTCTTGAAGTCCGCCGCGTCCCCGGCGAAGCCGGCGCGCAGGCCGGAGGGCGGGTTCATCTCGGCGATGGCGGTTTCGATGGCGGTGGTCGCGGCGTCGAGAGTCGAGCCCGGCGCGACATTGTACGAGATGGTGACGGCCGGCAGCACGCCCTGGTGATTGACGACGAGCGGCATGGACCCGCGCTCGATATGGGCGAGCGCCGTCAGCGGAACCTGCAGGCCGTTGTCGTTGGAGACGTAAACGCCGGCAAGATCGCGAATGTCCTGCTGGCGCGACGGCGGCGTCTCGAAGATCACGCGATACTGGTTGCGCTGTGTGTAGATGATCGTGTCCTGCCGCTGGCCGAAGGCGCTGTTGAGCGCGGCGTTGATCGAGGCGATTGGCACGTTCATGCGCGAGGCGGCGTTGCGGTCGATGACGACCGAGGCGCGCAGGCCGCCCTGCTCTTTGTCGGAGGTCACGTCGACGAGCTCCGGCAGTTGCTTGAGCCGCGCGACCACCTTGCCGCGCCATTCCTCCAGCTCGTCGATCGAGGCGTCCGACAGGGTGAACTGATATTGCGCCTTGCTGCGCCGCCCGCCGCTGCGCAGATCCTGCGACGGCACCATGAACACGCTGATGCCCGGAATCTTGGCGAACTCCTTGCGCAGCCTTGCGATCACCTCCACGCTCGTCGCCTTGCGCTCGCCGGCGGGCTTGAGGGACACGAAGAGGCGCCCCTGGTTTCCGGAGGCTGTGAGATTGCCGGCGCCGATGAAGGAGCCGACGTTGGCGACGTCCGGATCGTTCATCAGAACATCGTTGACCGCCCGTTGCAGGCGCGACATCTCGGCGAAGGAAACATCGGGCGCGGCTTCCGCAGTGCCGTTGATGAGGCCGATGTCGTCCTGCGGCAGATTGCCCTTCGGGATGGTGCGATAGAGCTGCACGGTCCACACGACCGTGACGAGGATCACGACGAGCGTGATCCAGGGATGATCGACGACGGGCCGCAGGGAGCGCGCGTAAAAGGATACGATCCGGTCGAGCGCGCCCTCGATGACGCGGTCGAGGCGCGTCTTCTCCTCTCTCGGTTTCGGCATCGGCAGCCAGGCGCAGATCATCGGCGTGACGGTCAGCGACACGATCGTCGAGATGACGATGGCGAAAGCGAGCGTTAAGGAAAATTCGCGCAGAAGGCGCCCCATCACGCCCTCCATGAACAGGAGGGGGATGAAGACCGCGATGAGCGACAGGCTGATCGAAACGACCGTGAAGCCGATCTGCTTCGAGCCGAGGAGGGCGGCGTCGATCCGGCTCATGCCGCGCTCGATGTTGCTCTCGATGTTTTCGATCATCACGATGGCGTCGTCGACGACGAAGCCGACGGATATCGTGAGCGCCATCAGCGAAAGATTGTCGATGGAGAAACCCGCGAGCCACATGGCCGCGCAGGCGCCGACGAGCGACAGCGGCACCGTTACGCCGGCGGCGATCACCGGCGTCGCGCGCCGCAGAAAGACGAAGACGACCATCATCACGAGACCGACGGAAATCGCCAGCGTGAACTGGATGTCGTGGACGCTGGCGCGGATCGTCTGCGTGCGGTCCGCGAGAATGTCGATCTTGATTCCGGTCGGAATCCATTGCTGCATCTGCGGCAGCAGCGCCTTGATCTGATCGACCGTCTCGATGACGTTGGCGTTGGCCTGTTTCGTCACGATCACCAGCACGGCGGGCTTGCCGTTGAACCAGCCCGCGGACATGCGGTTGCGCACGCCCTGCTCCACCGTCGCCACGTCGCCGAGCTTCACGATCGCGCCGTTGCGCGCGGCAATGACGATGTCGCGATAGTCCTGGGGCGTCGAGAGCTGATCGGTCGTCGCAAGCGTGATCTCCTGCGTCGGGCTCGCGAGCGAGCCCACGGCGGAATGGGCGTTGGCGCCGAAGAGCGCGCGCGCCACCTCGGCGACGCCGATGTTCATCGCCGCGAGCCGCGCCGAATCCACCTGCACGCGGATGGCGGGCTGTTCGGCCCCGGCGATGCGCGCCTCGGCGACGCCGGGAACCTGGGAAATGCGCTGGGCGATGACCGAGTCCGTGGCGTCGAAGATTGCGCTCGTCGGGAGAGTGTCCGATGTCATCGCCAGCACCAGCACCGGCATGCCCGACTGGCTCGCCTTGCGGAAGATCGGCGCCGCCGGGAGGTCGGACGGGAGATCGACGAGGGCGGCGTTGATCGCCGCCTGCACGTCGCGCGCGGCGGCGTCGAGATTTTTGTCGATGTCGAACTGGGCGATGATTTGCGTCGAGCCGAGCGAACTCGTCGAGGTCAGTTCGTTGAGGCCGGCGATGCCCGACAGGCGCCGTTCGAGCGGCGCCGCCACCGAGGCCGCCATTGTCTCCGGGTCCGCGCCGGGACGCGCGGCGCTGACGCTGATCACCGGAAAGTCGATCGCCGGCAGGCTCGCGACAGGCAGGGAGAAATAGGCGACCGCCCCGAGCAAAAACAGCGCCGCGGCGAGAAGCGTCGTCCCGACCGGCCGGCGGATGAAGGGGGCGGAAACGTTCATTCAGCGGCCTCGCGCCGGGGCGGGGCCGCTTCCTCCGGCGCGGGGGAGGCGGGCTCCGTCGGCGCTTCGAGGGGGCGGCGGAGGAAGCGCCGCCGCAGCCGGTCGACCTGGAGATAGATGACCGGAGTCGTATAGAGCGTCAGCGCCTGGCTGAGCAGCAGGCCGCCGATGATGGAAATTCCCAGCGGAATGCGCAATTCGCTGCCGTCGCCCCGCGCCATGGCGAGAGGCAGGGCGCCGAACAGCGCCGCGAGCGTCGTCATCATGATCGGCCGGAAGCGCAGATGCGCCGCCCGCACGATCGAGTCGCGCGGCGAGAGCCCCTCGACCCGTTCCGCCTCCAGCGCGAAGTCGATCATCATGATGGCGTTCTTTTTCACGATGCCCATCAGCAGCACGACGCCGATCAGCGCTACGATAGACAGGTCGATCCGGAAAATCATCAGCGCGAGCAGCGCGCCCACGCCCGCCGAGGGCAGGGTGGTGAGCACGGTGAAGGGATGGGCGAAGCTCTCGTAGAGCACGCCGAGGACGACATAGATGGCGATGATCGCCGCGAGGATCAGCCAGGGCTCGCTCGCCAGCGACTTGTTGAATTCGGCGGCGTCGGCGGAAAAGACGCCCACGATGGACGAGGGCATGCCGATCGCGGCCTGCGCGGCGGCGATCATCTTCACCGCGTCTCCGAGCGCCACGCCGTCCGCGAGATCGAAGCTGATGGTGGAGGCCGGGAACTGGTCCTGATGCGCGACGGAGAGCGGCGCCGAGACATGCTCGGTTGTCACGAAGGCCGCGAGCGGCGTCTGCGGCCCGCCGCCCACCGGCGCCACATAGAGCTTTTCGAGGGCGGCCGTGTCGCGCATATATTGCGGGGCCGCCTCCAGGATCACGCGATACTGGTTCGACTGGGTGTAGATCGTCGAAATCTGGCGCTGGCCGAAGGCGTCGTTGAGCACATTGTCCACGTCCTGCGCGGAAATGCCGAGCCGGCCCATCTTGTCCCGGTCGATGCGCATCAGCGCGCGCAGGCCGCCGTCCTGCGTCTCCGCCGCGACGTTCTGGAGGCCGGGCGCGCGGCGCAACTGGGCGAGCAGCCGGTTCGACCAAAGCAGCAGTTCCTCGCTGTTCGCCGAGGTGAGCGTGTATTGATATTGCGACCGGGACGGCCGGGTCGTGATCTGGATGTCCTGCACGGGCTCGATGAAAAGCGCCGCGCCCGCGACCCTTTCGCCCGCCGCCTTCAGACGCGCCGCGATCGCGTCGGCGCCGGCCGTGCGCACGTCGCGGCTGCGCAGCGTCACGGTGAGGCGGCCGACGTTGGTGGTGGCGTTGAGCGGGCCGACGCCGAGAAGGGACGTCACCCCGACGACTTCCGGATCTTTGCGGAAAACGTCGACCACTTTCGCCTGCAAGGCTTTCATGCGCTCGAAGGAGGCGTCGGGCGCCGCTTCCAGCACGACGCTCAGGACGCTCGTATCCTGCCGCGGCAGAAAGCCCTTGGGGATGACGACATAGAGCGCGACCGTGAGCGCCAGCGCCGCGCCGGTGAGAAAGAGCATGAATTTCTGCCGCTTCAGCGCCCAGTCGAGCGACTGGTAATAGGCGCGGTCGAGCCACAGCGACACGATCTCCCACGCCGTAGGCGTCCGCGCGGGGGCGCTGCGCAGCAGGATCGCGCAGAGCATCGGGGTGAGCGTCAGCGAGACGATCGCGGAAATCACCACGGCGATGGTGAGCGTCAGCGCGAATTCGCGGAACATGCGCCCGACGACGCCGGTCATGAACAGCAGCGGAATGAACACCGCGATGAGCGACACCGTGAGCGAGACGACCGTGAAGCCGATCTCCCGCGCGCCGTCGAGCGCCGCCTGGACCGGCTTCTTGCCGATCTCGATGTTGCGGACGATGTTTTCGATCATCACGATCGCGTCGTCGACGATGAAGCCGGTGCCGATGGTGAGCGCCATCAGCGACAGATTGTCGAGCGAGAAGCCAGCCGCCCACATCACGAAGAAAGTGGCGATGATGGAGAGCGGCAGGCTGACTCCTGCGATGAGCGTCGCGCGCCAGCTGCGCAGAAACATCAGAACCACCGCCACCACGAGGCCGGCCGCGATGACGAGCGTGAGTTCGACCTCGTGGATCGAGGCGCGGATCGTGTCGGTGCGGTCGTTGACGATGTCGAGCGCCATGCCGGCGGGCAGCGCGGCGCGCAGCTTCGGCAACGCCTGTTTCACGAGTTCGACGGTGGCGATGATGTTGGCGCCCGGCTGGCGCAGCACGTCGAGCACGACGGCTTGCTCGCCGTCGTGCCAGCCGCCGACGCGGGCGTTCTCCAGCCCTTCGACGACCCTGGCGACGTCGCGCAGCATCACCGGCGCATTGTTGCGCCAGGCGACGATGATCGTCTCGTATTGCTTCGCCTGAAGAATCTGGTCGTTGGCGTCGAGCGTGTAGGATTGCCGCTGGCCGTCGAGCGAACCCTTGGCGCCGGCGTTGTTCGCGCTCGCGACGGCCTGCCGGAGATCCTCCATGCCGATGCGGTTCGCCGCGAGGCGCGCGAGATCGGCCTCGATTCGAACGGCCGGCCGCACGCCGCCCGCCACCGAGACGCGGCCCACGCCCGAGATTTGGGAGAGCTGCGGCGCGATCAGCGTGTCGGCCAGATCGCTCAAATCGCGCAGCGTCGCCGTCTTCGAGCGCAACGTCAGCGTCAGCACCGGCGTGTCGGCGGGGTTCACCTTGGCGTAGACGGGCGGGTAGGGCAGGTCGCGCGGCAGCGTCGAGGCGGCGGCGTTGATCGCCGCCTGCACGTCCTGCGCGGCGGCGTCGATGTCGCGGTCGAGATCGAACTGGAGCGTGATCTGCGACAGCCCGAAGGAGCTTTGCGACGACATGCTCGTCAGAGACGGAATTTGCCCGAACTGGCGTTCGAGCGAGGCCGTCACGAGCGAGGCGATCGTGTCCGGATTGCCGCCCGGCAACTGGGTCGTGACCTGGATCGTCGGAAAATCGACCTGCGGCAGCGGGGAGATCGAGAGACGGGCGTAGCCCAGGAGGCCGAACAGAAGGACGGCGAAAGCCAGGAGCGAGGTCGCCACAGGCCGTTTGATGAAGGGCGCCGAAACATTCATGCCGCGTCAGGTCACCTTTTCGGAGCGTCCTCGCCTCGCGCGCCGCGCTCCCGCGGGCCGTCGCCGCGCTTGGGCTCCCGCGGTTCCGGCGGGCTCTCGTCCGCATTCGCGATGCGGACCCTGGCGCCGTCGGAGAGACGGGAGAAACCGCTGGTTATCACTGTCGTTCCCGCGTCGAGGCCCGACGTCACGACGACGATGCGTTCGTCCTGTCGTCCGGTCTTGACGGGCCGCATATGGGCGAGACCGTCGTCGCCGAGAACATAGACGAAGGCGCCGCTCGGGCCGCGCTGGACGGCGGGGCTCGGGGCGACGATGGCGTCCCGGATCGTATCCAGCATGAGCCGCACGTTCACGAACTGGCCGGGCCACAGGCCGAGATCGTCGTTGGCGAAAATGGCCCGCAGTCGAACCGTTCCCGTCAGCGGGTCGATCTGGTTGTCGATGACGGCCAGTTCGCCGCTCTCCAGCGTGGTCGCATTGTCGGAGCCGAGCGCGCGGACCTTTGCTGGGCCGTGCGACTGGGCCTTCTGCACCGCCGGCAACGCCTGCTGGGGAAGGGTGAACGACACATAGATAGGCCTGAGTTGCGTCACGACAACGATGCCCGTCTGGTCGGACGGATGCAGGATGTTTCCTACATCCACGAGCCGGATTCCCACGCGCCCGTCGATCGGCGAGCGGATCGTCGCATAGTCGAGCGTCGTTCTGGCGTTGTCGATCGCCGCCTGATCGGCGCGCACCTGCGCCTCGAGTTGCGTCACCAGCGCCTTCTGCGTCGCATATTGCTGGTGGGAGAGGAACTTGCCGGCCACGAGCTTCTCGTAGCGCGACAGATCGACGCGCGCATTGGCGAGATTGGCCTCGTCCTGCGCCTTTTTGGCGACGGCCTGGTCGTATTGCGCCTTGTAGAGCGCAGGGTCGATCTCGGCGAGAACGTCGCCCTTCTTGACATCCTGCCCCTCGTTGAAATGGAGGCGCAAAAGCTGGCCGTCGACCTGGGTGCGGATCGTGACCGTGTTGAGCGCCTGCACCGTGCCGACGGCGTCGATCGTCACCGGCACGTCGGCGACGCGCGCCGGCGCCGTCGTCACCGTCACGGCTTCGTCGCCGCGTCCCTTTCCACTCGGGTCGCCGCCGTCGCCCAGGGGCTTCGACGCCCCTGAAAAACCCGGGAGCACGCCGGCGCGATAGGCCGACCCGGCGGCCATGGCCAGCGCGAGGACGGCGAGCGCGACATAGACGCGCCGGTTGGCGCCGGTCATGGAAATATTCCCTTGTCCGCCTCATAGACGGCGTTGGCGTAAGCGATCTCGGCGTCTCTCGTCGTGGGGGACCATCCGCCGCCGAGCGCCTGATATAGGCTCGTCGCCGCCTGAAAGTAAGCCAGACGGGCGAGCGCGACCTGATCCTGCGCCTGAAACAGCGTCGTCTGGGTCGTGGAAAGGGTCACGATGTCGATCGTGCCCTCCTGAAGGCGCATCTCGGCGGCCGTCAGCGCGCGCTGGGCGGCTGCGGCCGCCGCCGCCTGAAGCTTGAGCTGCTTTTCCGTCTCCTTCACCGCGATGAGCGCGTTTTCCGTTTCGGAGAGCGCCGTGAGTATCTGTTTGCGATAAAGCGCCGCAAGCTCGGCGTAGCGGGCTTTCTGCTGCTCGTATTGTCCCTGCAGGTTGAAACCGTCGAAGATCGGCTGGGCGAGGCTTGTCGCCGCCTGCCAGGCGATCGCCTCTGGGCGGATGAGATTGCGCAACAGCGCCGTCTGCACGCCGTACTGGCCCGTGAGCGTGATCGAGGGAAAGAAGGCGGCGCGCGCCTGAAGGACCGAAAATTCCTGCGACGCAAGACGCGCTTCCGCCTCCGCCACGTCGGGGCGGCGCAGGAGCACCTCGGAGGGGAGCCCCGGCGTGACGCGCGGAAAGGTCAGTTTGGTCAGCGAGCCGCCCTTGACATCGACGCTTTCCGGCGTCTGGCCGACGAGGACGGCGAGCTGGTTCTTCGTCTGGCGCAGGGTCTGTTCCAGCGGCGGAATGGCGGCGCGCGCCTGGGCCAGCACCGACTCCTGCTGTGCGGTGTCAAGGGCGCTCGCCGTGCCGGCCTCGAAGCGGGCCTGGATGGCGCGGTTGACGCGCTCCGCGATCGCGACGTTGTCATGCGCGATGCGCAGCCGGTCCTGCGCGGCGAGCGCCTGGAAATAGGCGTTGACGACTGCTGCGACGGTGGAAATTTCCACCGTGTCGCGATTGAACCGGCTGGCGTTGGCGAGAAGGCGCGCGGCGTAGGAGGCGTCCTCGTTCTTGCCCCAGAAGTCGATTTCGTAGCTCGCGTTCAGGCCGAGCTGAAAGAATCCGAAATGGCGGGCGCGGAAGCCCGTCGCGGCCGTCTGCGTTCCCACCGTCGCGGGGTTGATGTTGCCGCCGGCGCCGCCGACATTGAGCGTCGTGCCCGGCACGCGGTTGGTGCGGGCGACGTCCTGCATCGAGACGTTCGGCCACAGCGCGGCGCTCGCGACCCGCGCCTGCGCGTCGGCCTGCGAGATGCGGGCGACGGCGGCGGCGATGTCGAGATTGTCGCCCACCGCCTGTTCGACGAGCTTGGTCAGCTCTTTCGATCCGAACTTGGCGGCGAAGTCCGCCCCTTTCGGAACTGGCGACGATGAGGCGGCCGTGGCTTCCCGGAACTGCTGCGGCGGCGGGATCGCCAGGTCCGGCTTTTCCCATTCCAGGTCGCAGGCGGCGAGGCCGAGCGCGGCCGCTGCGAGCAACGCGGAGCGCCGGAAAAGGAAAAACAGGCGGTGCGTGGCGCCGGCGGTCGACAGAAGTGCAACTCCAATATTGACGCAGCGGCGAACGCGCCCGGAATCTGAACGCCCTGCGCGAAATTGGCTCGAAGGGGCGCCCGTTCCGGGCGACGGAGTCTCGCGCGGGCGGCAAGCCGGCGAGACATGTAATAATCGGCTGGCGAAACCGACGCCGCTCAAGCTCGCGCGCCGCAGGACGAGCGTCAAGTTACCTATCGTTAACGGGGGAGAATTCCCGCGATCATTGTTCTTCCCCGGCGGGCGCTTTCGGATGCGCGGCCGGCTTCGCCGCGGCGGGCTTCGGCTCGCCGGTCTTGGCCGGCTTTGCGGGCTTGGCCGTTTCGTGTCCCGCCGCCTTGGCGGCGTCGGCCCCTGCGGCCTTCGCGCCCTCATGCCCGTCGTGCGACTTGCCCTCGCCTTTCGCTTCCGCCTTGCCCTCCCCCTTGGGCTCCGCCGTGGCGGCGGGCTTCGTCGGGCCGGACACGCGGGTCCATGTTTCGCTCTGGCAAAGGAAGGCCACGAGACATCCCGTCAGCGTGAGCTGGTTCGTTGAATCGTAGGTGATTTTTCCGGTGTAGGTCTTGCCGTCTTCCGGATTGAAGAGATCGCCCTTCCAGCTGTTCGGGCCGGTCTTCGCCGCGCTGCGCAGCACCAGCGGCGGCGGGCGGCCGTCGAGCATGGGCAGCACGCCCTTGGCGCAAAGCTTGCCGGCGCAGTCGAAGAACTCCAGCTTGTCCGTCGGATGTCCCTCGCGAACCCATACGCCGTAGATGGTCTCCGCGGCGTCGGCGGCGAGCGGCGCGCCAAGGATCGTCGCGGCGGCGATGCTGATCAATAGTCTGTTCATGACGCCCGACCCCTGGTCCATGTTTGATTCCCGGCAAGCCCCTATCGCGTAGCGAAAGGCCGAACGCCCGCTTTCGTCAAGTCGCATTGGCGCCGCCCTCCGCGGGATGGCGCGGCGGTCCGAGGAACGCCGGCACGATGATGAAGGCCGCGAGCAGGGTGAAAAACAATGAAATCGTCAAAAATGCGCCCATGCTGGCCGTGCCCGGATGGCTCGACAGGAAGAGGCTCCCGAAAGCCGTTCCGGTAGTGAGCGAACTGAAGAAGATCGCGCGCGTGAGGCTCGAGGCCAGCATATCCACGATCCCCTTGCGCCAGGCGATGACGTAATAAATGTGGAAGGCGACGCCGACGCCGAACATCAGCGGCAGGGCGATGATGTTGGCGAAATTGAGCGACACGCCGAGGATTTCCGCCGCCTGCAGGCTCATGATTCCGGCGAGGACCAGCGGCCCGAGCGTGAGCGCGACGTCGATCGGATTGCGCAATGCAACGGCGAGGATCAGGAAGATCGCGACGAAGGCGTAGACTCCCGCCTCCAGAAAGGCGCGGGTCACGGTTTTGCCGGCCTCGGAGATGATGACGGGCGCTCCGCTGGCCTCCGGCGCAACGGCCAGCACGGCGTCGGCGAAGCGCATCATCACGTCGAGGTTGTTGCTGTCGCCTTTGGGCGTGATCTCGAGCCGCACCTGGCCCTTGGCGGAAATCCAGTCCGAACGGATGTCCTCCGGGATGGAATCGGGCGAGACGCGCTGCGCCTTCAAGGCGTCGCGCATCTGGCCGAGAAGCTTTTCGAAGCCCGTAAACGCGGCCGCGCGCGCCGCCTCGCGGACCGCCGGGGTCGCTTTGGCGAGGCCGTCGAGCGCGGCGGCGACGCGCGTGAGGGCTGGGGCGGGCTTCTTGCCGGCCGCGGCGCGCAGGGCCTTCGCGGCGCCGGCCAGCGCCTTGACCGTCTCCGCGTCGGTCGGGGCCGGTTTCTCCTTCGGGTAGAGCGCGGCGCGCAGGCCGTTCGACGCCCGCTCGATCAGCGCCAGTTTTTCGTCCTGGTCCGCAGGGATCAGCGAGTCGATCGAGTCCACATGGTCCACCTCCGGGAGGGCGAGCAGCTTCTGTTTCAGGTCGCGCGCCGCCGCGAGGGAGGGCGCAAGCGCCTCGATCTTGTTCGGCGCGGTCTTGGGGTCTTTGGAAAGATCGAGAAAGGTCGCGACGGATTCGACCGTTTGATCGCGCAAATTCATCGGATTGGAGTCGAAGCGCACCCGCAGCAGATAGGGCGTTCCGGCCCCGACCACGACGGCCGTCAGGAACAGCACGAGCTTGCGGTGACGCGCGATCCAGTGATCGACGGAGGCCAGCGAGGCGGTGGCGATCGGCACATGCTCGGCGGGCGGGTTGAGCAGCTTGATCGCCGCCGGCAGAAAGGTCAGCGTCGCGACATAGGCGATGATCATGCCGACGCCCGCGATGAGCCCCAGCTCCGCGACGCCCAGAAAAGATGTCGGCAGAAAGCAGAAAAAGCCGGCGAGGAGCGAGACGGCCGCCAGCGTGAGCGATCCGCCGATCCCCTGCGTGGCCTGGAGGAGGGCGCGTTCGAGGTCGCCATGGCCGTGGCGCTCCTCGCGGTAGCGCGTGGCGAACTGGATGCCGAAATCGACGCCGAGCCCAATGAACAGCGCGGCGAAGGCGACGGAGATGAGGTTGAACCGGCCGATGAGCAGGACGCCGGCGCCCGAGGTGAGCGCGAGGCCGGAGAGCAATGTCGCCAATACGGCGAGGATCAGTTTGGGCGAGCGCAGCGCCGCAAAAAGGATGAGCGAGACGATGACAAGCGTTCCCGCCGTGTTCAGCGCCATGTTCTCGGAGAGCGTGGCGAATTCCTCGTCGGCGAGCGGCACTTCGCCGGTCAGGCGGAAGACGAAGCCGTTTTCTTTTGTCAGGCCCAGCTCGGCCGCCGCATTGCGGACGACCGCGATGGCGTCGGCGCCGGGCTGCAGCGCCGTGAAGTCGATGACGGGGTCGATCAACACGATCCGGCGCTTGTCGAGCGGCGGTCCGGCCGGCGCGGCGTCGGTCTTGCCGCCCGACAGAAGTTTCTCCCAGTCGACCCGCGCGGCCCGCCCGGCGAGCGTCTCCTCGAAGGCGCGGGAGAATTCGTCGAGGCCGGCGAGATAGAGGGCGGTGGCGCGCTCGCCGCCCGCGGCGCGCTTCTGGTTCGCGACGAGGACGGTCGACAGCCCGCGCAAGGTCGGATCCTCCGCGAGCGGCGTCAGCACGTCGCGCTGGCCGAGCATCATGCCGATCGTGTGCTCGAGCTCGGGAAGGTCGAGGTAGAGCAGGCCGTTCTTCATGAAGAAGGACGGATCGTCCGGCCGCCAGGCGCGCCGGATCAGCGGCTTGTCCTTCAGGTCGGCGGCGAGGCGGGCGGCCGCATCGTTCGCAGCCTCGCCGGTTTTGGCGTCGATGACCGCGACGATGCTATTCTCGATCTGCGGAAAGGCGCGATAAAGCGCGATCTGGTTCTTTCGCCAGGCCATGTCGCGGGAGAAAAGATTTGTCGTGTCCGTGTCGATCGCAAAACGGTCGACGGTGAGGTAAACGCCGCCGCCGGTCATCGCCAGCGTGAGAAGAACCACCGTCCAGGGCCAACGAAGACAGAAGGCCACCAGTTTTTCCAGCATTACCCGACCCCGGACCCTAGGGCGGCGTTCCCTGAGCGAACCGGCCGCCGTTTATTGCCTTCTTCTATACCCGCGAGACGGCCGCGCACCAAGCCGCCCCCGGCGGCGGGGCGCGGTCATTGAAGGAGGAGAGTTAAGCGTCAAAGATAACTGAGCAGCCACAGGTCGGGCCGTCGCCGCTTCAGCCCCGCGAACCAACGGCAGACGGGAAAGAGCGCGGCCACGACCAGAATCCAGGCGGCGTAAGCGCCCGCGAGCCCGGCCCCGAAATCCGCGGGCGGATTTCCGGATCTGGCAAAAGCGCCAATGTCTTCAATCGTGTAGCCGCGCATCGCGGCCGCCGCCAGCGCCCCCGCCACGCCGAGGTAGAGATGCGCCACGTAGAAAAGCAGAGGGGTGCGGCCGAAGACGTCGAGGACGCTTCCGGCGTCCCCTCTGAGCCGCCCCATGACCGGCAGAGCCAGCGCCGCGCCGCCGAGCGTGACCGAAAGATAAAGGAGCGACGGGGGATATTTCGTCAGATTGAGAAAGGACAGAATGGCGAAGACGCCGTCGGGCTGCGCGGTCCAGGGTTTCGGGTCGCCGTAGAGATTGCCCGCCCGCAAGAGCGCGAACAGCGCCAGCGCGAAGAGCCCCGCCCGCCGCAGCAGGCCGTCGCGCGTTGCAGCCGGACGCCCGAATAGCGGCCCTAGCCCATAGCCGAGCGCCACGACGCCCATCCATGGCAGGGCCGGATAAAGCGCTTCTCCCGGCGCGCCGAAGGGCAGCGGTCCGCGTTCGTGCAACAGCCGCCAGAGCGGCGCCCAACCGCCAAGCGCCTCGGCGTGGACGTCATCGAGAAGGTTGTGCCCGGCGATCGTCGCGACGCCGAAAGCCAGGGCGAAGCGCGGCGGCGCCAGCGACAGCGGCGCGAGGACGAGAAGGCCGCTTCCGATCGCCCAGAGCGCGCCCAGTTCGATCTTGCCCGGCCCCCAGACCGGACTGATGACGACAATGTCGAGCAGGATGAGCCACAGGCCCCGCGTCGCAAGGAAAACGAACAGCGCGCGCCGATCGGCCAGCCGCAGGCCATGGAGATAGGCGCCGACCCCCGCGAGAACGGCGAAGGCTGGCGCGCAGAAATGGGTGACGAAGCGGGTGAAGAAGAGAAAGGGGTAGGTCCGGCCGAGATCCGTCGGGCTGAACCGCAAAGCGTCGGCGTCGAAGAAGTCGCGCATGTGGTCCAGCGCCATGACAATCATGACGAGACCGCGCAGCCGGTCGATCTCCGGCAGGCGCGCGTCGCCGCGACCCGTCTCGCCCCGCGCAGGGCTCATCCCAGCGTCGCGAGGCCGGGAAACATTTCCAGAAGCCAGAACGACATCTCCTGCACTCCGCCCGTCAGAAAGGCCACGCCGGTCAGGATGAGCAAAACGCCGACGACCTTCTCGACCTTGCCGAAATGCTTGCGGAAGCGCGCGACGAAGGCGAGGAAGCGGCCGAGCGCGAAGCCGGCGCCGATGAAAGGCAGGCCGAGGCCGAGCGAATAGGTCGCGAGCAGCGCCGCGCCGCGCGCCACGGTCTCCTGAGTCCCCGCGACGGCGAGAATCGCTGCGAGGATCGGGCCGATGCAGGGCGTCCAGCCGAAGGCGAAGGCGAGGCCCATCACATAGGAGCCGAAGAGGCCCATGGGCTTGGCGATCTCCGCGCGCTTCTCGCGATAGAGCAGCTCCACCTTGAGCAGGCCCACGAAGTGAAGGCCCATGAGGATGATGATCGCCCCGGCCGCCCAGGACAAAATATGGAGATTGGCGCGGATGACGGCGCCGAAGGCGCTCGCCGTGGCGCCGAGCGCGACGAAGACCGTCGTGAAACCGAGGACGAAAAGGACCGCCGAAAAAAGGATGTCCCGCCGCGCCCGCGAGCGCGTCTCCATCTCGAGATCCTCCATCGAGACGCCGGCGAGATAAGTCAGATAGGGCGGGACGAGCGGCAGCACGCAGGGAGAAAGAAAGGACAGCAGGCCCGCCGCCGCCGCCGCGGGAAAAGTGACATCGGCCGCCATGATGGTCCTCTTGGATTGGGCTGCGCGTTTCTGCCACAGGCGGAGCCAGCGAGCAAAGGCCGGACGTCGCGAGCGCGGAAGGCGCGAGAGCCGGAGCGAGGCTTTCTCTGCTTCATATAGTAATCTGGACTGCTTATTTTTTCCTTAATTGGCTCTTTATTCGTACACGATAAGAATTATTCTGTAAAAAGCAGGGGGAGGTTCGCAGGAGGAAACCTGAAATGATTCAGCATAGCCGTGCATCCACTTTCAAGGCCATGATTTATATTGCTGGAATTCTTGCCTTCTTTCTGATCGTCATGCATCAGCTTTCGCAGCTTTTCAGGTAAGTCGCGTATCTGCGTCACAAGAACCGCCCGTCGCCGCCGCGTTCGATTGCCTGAAGGCGCGAACCGGCGTTCCAGGAACCGCCGTGAATGACGCGCGGGGGCGCCGTTCGCGCCCCCGCGCGCAATGCGTCCGGGCAGGGAGAGCCGAAGGTCTCATTAACCGGGCGTGAGGGGGTCGTCCGTATTGTCGACCCCGGAATTCGCCAGCGGATGTCGCTCGATATGTCTATGACCGCAGAAATCAATACGGACGTTTCGCGGGAACGCATCCACAACGCCGTCCCGGTCGATCTCGAAGCGCGCTTCATGCTGCCCGGCGGAGAGGAGCATGCGTGCCGAATCGTCGAGGCGTCGACTGGAGAGCTGGTTTTTTCGACGTCGATCAAACCCCGCTATGGCGACAGGATCGTCGTCTATGTCTCGGAATTGGGCCGCTTCGAGGGCGATGTCGAGCGCAATATCGAGGGCGGTTTCGCGATCGGTCTGCGGCTGACCGAGAACAAGCACCGCAAACTTGCCGCGCAACTCGTCTGGTTCGCCAATCGCGACCGCTACGATCTTCCCGAAGCCCGCCGCCACCGGCGAATCGTGCCCAGAATGCAGTGGACGCGCGTGAAATTGCCCGACGGGAAGGAAAAAGTCGTCAGGATCAACGACGTGTCGCTTTCCGGCGTCAGCGTCGAATCGGCGGCCGCGATCGCCGTCGGCGACCGGGTCGCCTTCGGTCTCAAGACGGCGGTCGTCGGCCGCATTTTCGAGGGCGGATTCGTCGCCCAGTTCGAGGAACCCTTCGCGGACGGCGAATTGACCGAGGCCACAAGGCTTTGAGTCTTCGGCGCGGCCGTAACGCTGCGCGAAACCACTGTTGCCGAATGGCCACGTCGGAAGAGAATCCGGCGTCCCGCAGCCCGGATCCGTTGCGCCCATCGGACGCGCCTGCGATAGCTCTTCGCTAAGAGGCCGTTCGGCCTGCGTTTTTTGATTCGCATGACATTCTTGCGCGACAAGCTTTGGGGCGCCTGATGCGTAAAACGGCAATTGCGCTTTCAGCTTTGGGATCGATGAGTCTGCCCGCCGGCGCGGCGGAAACCATCGGCGCCGCCGCGTCGATCGAAAAGGACGTGCGGGGCGCCTCCGACGGGCGCGAGATGCGTCTCAAGACGGGCGACCCCGTCTATTTCGAGGAAGTGCTGACGACGGGCGCCGGCAGCCGCGGCAAGTTCACCTTCGTCGACCGCGCCAATCTGCAGATGGGGCCGTCCTCGCGCGTGAAGCTCGACAGCTTCGTTTATGCGGGCGCTTCGGGCGTCGGCTTCAACGTCGCCAAGGGCGCCTTTCGCTTCGTGACGGCGCCGGGCGATCACAAAGGCTACGAGGTCCGCACGCCGACGGCGACAATCGGCGTGCGCGGCACGACTTTCGCCGTTCGCGCCGTCGCGGGCCGCACCGACGCGGTCATTTACGAAGGGGCGATCGAGGTCTGCCCGACTGCGGGCGGCGCCTGCCGTACGCTCGACGCGCCCTGCACTTTCGTCACCGTGACGCCCAGCGGGATCACCGATCCCAAGACCGTCGGCAAGAAGGACTGGAGCTTCGACGCGACCTGCAAGGGCGCGCCGCCGCCGCCCGCCGGCCAGCGGGGCGAGGCGCCGCCCGCATCGCCGCCGGGCTCCCCGGCCGCGCCCCCCGAGCCCTTGCCGCCGCCGTCCTTCTCCTTCGGCGGGCCGAGCATCGGCTTCACGGGCGGCACAGCCATCGGCGACACGCATTTCGCGGATCCCGTGCCGATGAACGGCGCGGCCTTCATGGGCGGTCTGAAGCTCGGCTACGGCTTGATGGTCCTTCCCAATGTTTACGCGGGCGTCGAGACGGACGCGCAATACCGCACCGGGATCGCCGGCGGGACGAATGGAATCGGCGGCTACGCCTCCGGCTCGCGTGACGGCTACGTCGGCACGGTGCGCGGCAAGCTGGGCTACGTCTTCCTCGACCGCTTCATGGTCTATGGCACGGGCGGCTTCGCCTATGGCCATGTCGTCGCGCCGAAGAGCTGGTCCGGCCTCAACGTCATTGGCCCCGGTTACGGCGCCGGCGTCAGTCAGGGCAACGCGTTCCTGCCGGGCGTCGCCTTCGGCGGCGGCCTGCAGGTCGGCCTTTTCGCCGGCCTGTCGGTCAACGTGGAATATCTCTACATTCACTTTCAGCACAGCTATCCGACGTTCAACACCGCGACGGCCTCCGGCGCGTTCAATATGGGCGTCTGCAACATCAGCGCCATGCACGGCGTGCGCGTCGGCGTGAACTATGGCTTCTCGCTCGGCGATCTGTTCGCGAACGCCAATTATTCGTCTCCGCTGCGCTGAGGCGTTCCGTTCCGCCGCGCCGGCGCCGAACGTCTAGAAGCGGTCGGCGCGGTAAGGGTAGGGGTCGATGAAGGGCTGCTCGCCGGTCATCATTTCCGCGAGCAGCCGGCCCGTCACCGGGCCGAGCGTCAGCCCGTGATGAGCGTGGCCGAAGTCGAACCACAGGCCCTCGCGACGCGGCGCGCGGCCTATAACGGGCAGCATGTCCGGCAGGCAGGGGCGGGCGGCCCTTCCAGGGCGCGGCGTCGAGCGCCGCTCCCAGCGGAAAGAGGCGGCGCGCGATCGGCTCGCACATCTCGATCTGCACCGGCGTCGGCGGCGCGTCGCGCGGCGCGAATTCCGCCCCGCTGGTGAGACGAACGCCCTTGTCCATCGGCGCCAGCAGATAGCCGTTGTCGGCGTCGAGCACGGGGTGGGCGAGCGTCGCGCCCGGCTGCGGCGCGTAATGCATGTGGTAGCCGCGCTTGAAGCCGAGCGGCATCTTGTATCCGTAACGCCCGTAAACCAGGTCGGACCAGGGGCCGAGCGCGACGACAGCGTCGCGCGCCGCGACAGGTCCGTCCGCCGCCTCGACGCGCCAGCGTCCGTCGCCCGTTTCGGCGAGCGTAAGCGCGTCGCCTGACACGAAGCGGCCGCCGCGTGAGACGAACAGATCCGCATAGGCTTTCGCCAGCGCGCCGGGATCGCTGACAAAGGCCGTGTCGAGATAATGCACGCCGCCCGCGACCGCAGCGAGAGAGGGTTCGCGCGCCGCGACGCCGGCCGCGTCGAGAATGTCGATATGGAGCCCGAATTCCCTTAGTCTTTCGGCGTCGGCGACGCCGGCCGCGAGGCTGGCCGCGCTGCGGAAGAGCTTGAGCCAGCCGGTTCTGCGCAGGAGAGATCCCGCTCCGGCCTGCTGGATGAGGATTTCATGCTCGATCAGGCTCTGCTCGATGAGCGGACGCCGCGCCGCGATGTTCCGCCGCACGCGCTCCGGCGCGCTTTCCCGCCAGTAACGCAGCAGCCACGGTCCGACGGCGGGCATCGCGGACAGGCGATAATGCGCCTCCGGCAGCAGGTTCAGCGCATATTTGACGAGCCGCGCCGGATCGCGCGGAAAAAGATAGGGGAAGATCGACGAGCGCTCGATCAGTCCGGCGTTGCCGAAACTGGTCTCGAGGCCCGCGCCGCGCCGGTCGAGGAGAACGACGTCGCGTCCGCGCATTTGCAGATGCAGCGCCGCGCAGACGCCCACCATGCCGGCGCCGAGAACGATGACATCCGCGCGTTGCATCCGCGAACCTCCGAAGCTGACTGATCGGCATATGGCGCGCGCCGAGCGCCTGCGACAGGGCTCGCGATGCAAGCCGCATGCTCACCCGAAGAGCGAGGCCAGATAATAGGCGGCGCCCGCTGCGAGGCCGCCGACGAGAAAGGTCTGGACGCCCGATTTCAGCGGATGCGCGCCCGTGAGCTGGCCCTTCACCGCGCCGAAAACGAGCAGCGCGACCCCGGTGACGGCCGCCGAATGGACGAGCGCCCGATGGACGTCGTCTTCGACCATGTAAGGCGCAAGCGGAATGAGGCCGCCGACGAAATAGGCCGCCGCGATGGTCGCAGCGCTCACCGGCGCGCGTTTGGGATCGGGCTTTTCGAGGCCGAGTTCGAAGCGCATCATGAAATCGACCCAGCGCTTCTTGTCCGACGAGAGCGCGGCGACGACGGTTTCGACCTCCGGCCGTTCGAGTCCGTATTCCGCGAAGATCTCGCGCAACTCCTTGCGTTCCTGTTCGGGAAGCCGCTCAACCTCGCCATATTCACGGCGCTCCTCGGAAAGGAAATGCTCATGCTCGCTCCGCGCGGCGAGATAGCCGCCGAGCCCCATGGCGATTGCGCCGGCGACGATTTCCGCGAGGCCCGCCGTGACGACGATCCGGGTCGAGGCGATGGCCGCCGTGATGCCCGCCGCGAGCGCGAAGGGCACGGTGAGTCCGTCGGCCATGCCGATGACGACGTCGCGAACGGCCTGGGAATTGAGGAAATGCCGCTCGACATGCTCGCCCGGCGCGCCCTTGGGACGAGGTTTGCCGAAGAGCAGCCGTCGCAACTCCTGCGTCCCCAGCACGCGCTCGAGCTCGACGACGGCGAAGAAGGGGATGAGCCCGACCGTGGCGATGATGGCGGTCATGAGAATGGCTTGCAGCGAACCGTCCCCGATGGTCGGGATGGCCTCCCTCACCGTCTTGCCGTGGAAGACGCCGAGCGCCGTCTCCTCGACGGCATGGAAGACAAGGAGCAGGGCGCCGAAAATGACGGATTTGACGACCGCCGGCAGCGCGACCGGCGCGTCCTCCTTGGGATCGCCGATATGGAGCTGCCGGCCGATGACGACGATCTTGGCGAGCGCGAACGCATTGATGAGCGCCAGACCCTGTTGGTAGGTCAGTAGATCCTCGTTGAAGATGAGAGCCTTGTGGAGCGAGAAGACGGTGAGCAGCGCCCAGAGGTAGAGGAAGACGACGAGAGTTTGCCGGCCTTCCTCCACCGCCCCCGCCTTTATCCGCGCCAGCCGATCCTGCTCCATGTCCGCCCCCTTCGCCTATGCTAACCTGCGCCGCCTTACGGGACAGCGAGACAAGAACATGCAGGTAAAGAAATATTTCCTCATCTTCGCCTTTTGCGCCGTGTCGGTCATCGCGCTGCTCTACGGGGTCTCGCCGCGCTGGTTTGCGGCGGTCTTCCTCGACGTGCAAGAGCTGGACCCCGATTTCGCGCACATTCTGCGCGCCGTCATGGGCCTGTATCTCGCGCTGGGCTGCTTCTGGCTCTACGCCGCTTTCGACCGCCGCTATACGAACGCGGCCGTGCTGACGACCGCGCTCTTCGCGGGCGGCCTCTTCGCGGGCCGGCTCGTCAGCCTCGTCGCGGACGGCAGGCCCGCGCCGCTGCTCATGCTTTATGTGGCGATGGAGGCGTCGCTTGTTCCGGTCGCGATCTGGGTCTTCCGCCTGCCGGATTGACCCCGCGGCGCGAATTTGCGAACCGAAGACGAGAAGGCCGCAGTCCGGCCTGGCTGTCCCCCTACTCCGAGGCCCCATGATCCCCCGCTATTCCCGACCCGAGATGACGTCCATCTGGGAGCCGCAGACGCGCTTCCGCATCTGGTTCGAGATCGAGGCCTATGCCTGCGACGCGCTGGCGGAACTGGGCGTCATCCCCAAGGAGAGCGCCAAGAATATCTGGGACAAGGCCGATTTCGTGCAGTTCGACGTCGCGCGCATCGACGAGATCGAGCGGGTCACGAAGCACGACGTCATCGCCTTCCTCACCCATCTCGCGGAATTCATAGGGCCGGATTCGCGCTTCGTGCATCAGGGCATGACGTCGTCCGACGTGCTCGACACCTGTCTCGCCGTGCAATTGTCGCGCGCCGCGGACCTGCTCATCGCGGACGTGGACGCGCTGCTCGCCGCGATCAGGAAGCGCGCCTATGAGCATAAATTCACGCCGACCATCGGCCGCTCGCACGGCATTCACGCGGAGCCGACGACCTTCGGGCTCAAAATGGCGCAGGCTTACGCCGAATTCACCCGCGCCCGCGAGCGTCTCGTGACCGCGCGCAAGGAGGTCGCGACCTGCGCCATCTCCGGCGCCGTCGGCACCTTCGCCAATATCGATCCGCGCGTCGAGGAATATGTGGCGCACAAGATGGGGCTCGTGCCGGAGCCCGTCTCCACGCAGGTCATTCCGCGCGACCGGCACGCCGCCTTCTTCGCGACGCTCGGCGTCGTCGCCTCGTCGATCGAGCGGCTCGCGATCGAGATCCGCCATTTGCAGCGCACGGAAGTGCTGGAGGCCGAGGAATATTTCTCGGCGGGGCAGAAGGGCTCCTCCGCCATGCCGCACAAGCGCAATCCGGTGCTCACCGAAAACCTCACCGGCCTTGCGCGCCTCGTGCGCGGCATGGCGATTCCGGCGATGGAGAATGTGGCGCTGTGGCACGAGCGCGACATCTCGCATTCCTCGGTCGAGCGCATGATCGGCCCCGACGCCACGGTGACGCTCGACTTCGCCCTCGTGCGTTTGACGAATGTCATCGAGAATCTTGTCGTCTATCCCGAGAGCATGAAGAAAAATCTCGACAAGCTTGGCGGTCTCGTCCATTCGCAGCGCGTGCTGCTCGCGCTCACGCAAAAGGGCGTCTCGCGCGAGGACGCCTATGCGATGGTTCAGCGCAACGCCATGCCGGTCTGGCAAAGGGCGTCCGGAGGACGCCCGTCGCAGGACGACAACCTGGAGGGCGAGTTCCGCGCGCTGCTCGGCCAGGACAAGGACGTGAGCGCGAAACTCTCGCCCGCGGAGTTGGATGAGCTGTTCGACCTCTCGTACCACTTCAAACATGTGGAAACGATCTTCCGCCGCGTGTTCGGCGCGGGCTGATCGCTAATCGATGCGCGGCGGGACCGGCTCCCGCCGCCAGCCATGCTTGCGCAGCTTGACGGCGTTGGCGTCGATCTCCGAATAGCCGAGCCGCACTTCCTGCGCGAAAACGATCAAGGCGGCGGTGAAGAGCGCCATGGCGATGACGAAGAGAAGCGCCGCGCCATATTCGTGGCGCAGGCGCAGCAGCGCCGCCGCGAAGGCGATGATGACGAGAAAGCTCGTCACAACGCAGCTCGCCACGCCCCAATAGATCGAGCGATGCACGAGCACGGCCCGCCTGCGCAGGATCGGCAGTTCGATCTTGCGGTGCGCCCTGGCGTCTTCCTCGTCGAGTTCGGCGAGGTCGCGCGAGCGGTCGACGATGCGGTCGAGACGCGACACCAGCACGCTCAGGAGCTGGGCCTCCGCCGCCAGCAGAAAGGCGGGACCGGTCACCTGGGTGATGACGTTGGAAAGCTGGTCGATCGTCGGCGCGTCTAAAAGGATCGTCGGTGCGTTGAAGGGCATGTGCGACCTCGCTTGGCCGCTTTATAGCAAAGGCCGGAGAGGCGCGCGCCAAGTTTCAGCGCGTCGGCCAGACCCATTTCGGCCCGTCACGCCGTCGCCATCGGCGAGGAGCCTCAGCGCGCGGTAAAGGCTCGACTTCCCCGCGCCATTGGCGCCAGTGACGATGGTCAGCGGCCCCGGTGCGAGGACCAGTTGGCGAATGGATCGGCAGCCTGAAATGGCGAGGTAGGTAATCATTGTTCCAAAAGTCTTTCGAGGCCCTCCTATGCCAACGATTCCATGCGGGGCAAAGCGCGTGGCCCTTCCATTAAGGTCCGCGAAGCCTTAAACAGCGCTTCCATGATCTGGCTCGTCTTTGCGCTTCTGACCGGCGCCGCCGTGATGGCGGTTCTGCTTCCCCTCGCCATGCGCGGCGAGGCGCGGGACGCCGCCGCCGCCGACATTGCCTTCTTCGAGGAGCAGATCGCCGAGATCGAGCGCGAGCGGGCGGAGGGCCGGCTCGACCCGGCGGAAGCAGAGGCCGCGAAGACCGAAGCCGCCCGCCGCCTGCTGCGCGCGGAGTCGGCTCCGAGGGCGGCCGCGGGAGGCGGGCGCAAGGCGGCGCTCGTCGCGGCGCTGGTCGCGATCGTCGCCATACCGGTGTTCTCCGTGCCCATGTATCTGCGCCTTGGCAAGATGGACATGCCCGACATGCCCCTGACCGCGCGGCTCGACGCCGCGCCCGAGAAGGGCGATCTGGCGGGCGCCGTCGCGCGCATCGAGCAGCATTTGCGCGAGCACCCCGAGGATGGCCGCGGCTTCGAGGTCGTGGCGCCCTTCTATCTGCGCACGGGGCGCGGCGAGGACGCGATCGAGGCCTATTCCCGGGCGTTGAAGCTTCTCGGCCCGACCGCGCATCGCCATGCGGCGCTGGGCGAGGCCTGCATGGTCGTCGCCGGCGGCAAGGTGACGCCCGAGGCGAAGGCCGAGTTCGAGGCCGCTCTGGCGCTCGACCCGAACGAGGTCATGGCGCGCTATTACCTCGCGCTCGGCGCGGAGCAGGCCGGCGAAAAGGAAAAGGCGATCGACATGTTCGCCAAGATGGAGGCGGAGGCCCCGGCCGACGCCGCCTATCTCCCGGCCGTGAAGCGCCGGCTGGCGGAGTTGCGCGGCGAAGCCGCGCCCGAGACGCCGCCCTTCGCCGAGGCTGCGCCCGCGCGGGGGCCCATGAGCGAACAGGGCAAGGCGATCGCCGCCATGCCCGCCGATCAGCGGCAGGCGGCGATCCGCGGCATGGTCGACCGGCTCGCCTCGCGCCTCGAGACGAATGGCGACGACGTCGAGGGCTGGCTCAGGCTCATCCGCGCCTATAGCGTGCTGGCGGAGACCGAGAAGGCGAAAAAGGCGCTCGCCGACGCCCGAAAGGCGCTCGCTGGCAAGAATGCCGAGGCGGCGAGAATCGACGCGCTGGCGAAGGAATTGAACATCGGGGGTTAGCGCCCTCTCACTGTCCCTTCCCCGCTAAAGCGGGAGAGTGGTCGCTCATGATCGGCGTGAGCGGCTGTGTCTAGGAAGGCCCGAGCCTAACCCCCTCTCCCGCGAAGCGGGGGAGGGCTGGGGAGGGGGCAAGGATCGGCGAAACGACATGACGCGCAAAGGCAAGAGACTCACCCTCATCATCGGGGCGCTTGCCGCTCTCGGCGTAGCGGCGGGCCTGATGTTGTTCGCGCTGCGCGACAATATCGTGTTTTTCTACACACCCTCGGAGCTCGGCCAGAAGCAGGTCGCGCCCGGCGCGCGTCTGCGCATCGGCGGGCTGGTGAAGGAAGGCAGCGTCGTGAAGAGCGGCAAGGACGTAAGCTTCACGGTCACGGACAAGACGAAGGATCTCGACGTGGCCTATACGGGCCTCCTGCCCGATCTCTTCCGCGAGGGGCAGGGCGTCGTGGTCGACGGCGTGTTGCAGCCGGACGGAAAATTCAGGGCCGACAGCGTTCTCGCCAAGCACGACGAGCGCTACATGCCCAAGGACGTCGCAGACAAGCTGAAACAGCAGGGCGTCTGGCAGGGAGAGAAGAAGTGACGACGCCTCTTCCGTCAGTGTCGGCGCTGCGTCGCCCCCCACCCTTCATCCCTCCCCGCCGCAAGCGGGGGGAGGGAGGCGGCTCGCGTCCAGCATTGGCGCTGTTGGTCGCGAGCATAAGCGACGCCGCGTCATCCCTTCCCCGCGTAGCGGGGGGAGCGGCAGGGGTGGGGGCGGTTCAGCTACGACAAGCGATGGAGAACGCCCGTCCATGATCGTCGAAACCGGACATTACGCGCTCGTTCTCGCGCTCGCTCTGGCGCTCGTGCAATTCGCCATTCCCTTCGCGGGCGCGCGGATGAACGACGCCGCGCTGATGCGCGTCGCGCGGCCCACGGCCATCGCGCAATTTCTCTTCGTGGCGCTTTCCTATGGCGCTTTGACCTATGCGCATGTCGTTTCGGATTTCTCGCTCGTCAATGTGATCGAGAATTCGCACTCGCTGAAGCCATTCGTCTATAAAATCTCGGGCGTGTGGGGGAACCACGAAGGCTCGATGCTCTTGTGGGTGCTGGTGCTGTCGCTCTGCGGCGCGCTGATTGCGGCGTTTTCCGCGTCCATGCCGGACAAGTTGCGCGCCGACGCGCTTTCCGTTCAGGGCCTGCTCGGCGCCGCCTTTTTGCTCTTCATCCTGCTGACGTCCAATCCCTTCGCGCGCGTCGACCAGCCGCCGTGGGAGGGCCGCGACCTCAATCCGATCCTCCAGGATCCCGGCCTCGCGATCCACCCGCCGCTGCTCTATCTCGGCTATGTCGGCTTCTCGATCGTCTTCTCCTTCGCGGCCGCCGCGCTCATCGGCGGACGCATCGACGCCGCTTGGGCGCGCTTCGCCCGGCCCTGGACCCTCTTCGCCTGGACGGCCCTGACGCTCGGCATCGCCATGGGTTCCTACTGGGCCTATTACACGCTTGGCTGGGGCGGCTTCTGGTTCTGGGACCCGGTCGAGAACGCCTCGCTCATGCCCTGGATCGCCGGCACGGCGCTGCTGCACAGCGCGGCGGTGATGGAGAAGCGCGAGGCGCTGAAGGTTTGGACGATCTTCCTCTCGATCCTCGCTTTCTCTCTGTCGCTCCTCGGCACCTTCCTCGTGCGCTCCGGCGTGCTCACCTCGGTGCACGCCTTCGCGAGCGACCCCGACCGCGGCGTGTTCATTCTGGGCATTCTCGTCTTCTTCATCGGCGGGGCGCTGGCGCTCTTCGCCATCCGCGCCGGGTCGCTCCCCGTCGGCGGCCTGTTCAGCCCGATTTCGCGCGAGGGCGCGCTGGTGGTGAACAACCTCCTGCTCTCGGCGAGCTGCGCGACAGTCGTGATCGGCACGCTTTATCCTCTTGCGCTCGAAGCCCTGACGGGCGAGAAGATTTCGGTCGGCCCGCCCTTCTTTAACACCGTTCTGATCCCGATCGCGCTGCCGCTCGCCCTGCTCATGCCCATCGGCCAGATGCTCGCCTGGAAGCGCGGCGACCTGCCGGCGGCGCTTCAGCGGCTGCGCGCGGCCTTCGCCATCGGCGTCTTCGCAGCGGCGCTGTTCGCCGCCTTCTACGGGACGCCCTTCCTCTCCGTCGTGACGGGCGGCGTCGCTGTCTATCTCGTCATCGGCGGCCTAAGCGACATCGCCCAGCGCGCGACTTTCCGCGCTTCTTCGGCGAGTTCCGTCTTCTCGCGCCTCGCCGGCCTGCCGCTGTCGGCCTGGGGCACGTCGATCTCCCATGCAGGCATGGGGCTGACGCTGCTGGGCCTCGCCGCGACGGGCTGGGGCGTCGAGTCGATCCTCTCCATGAAGCCCGGCGAGTATTACGACGTCGGGCCCTACAAGCTCGGGATCGAGGAAATCTCTCCGCGCCAGGGACCGAATTATTCGGAAGTCTACGCGGCGATGGCCGTGCGCGCGGGCGGCCAGACGATCGCGACGATCGAACCCGCCAAGCGCTATTATCAGGCGCGCAAAATGCAGCGCTCCGAGGCGGGCATCGTGACTTTGGGATTGGGGCAGGTCTACGCCGCGATCGGCGAGTCGCATCCCGACGGAACGATCGACGCGCGGCTCTACTGGAAACCTTTCGTGACGCTGATCTGGATCGGCGCGCTGGTCATGGCCTTCGGCGGCTCCCTCTCGCTCGCCGACCGGCGGCTGCGCATCGGCGTGGCGAAGCGCGCGAGGGCGGCGGCGACGCCGGAGGCGGCTGAGTAATGCGGAACAAAGATATCAGCGCTTATTTGGCGGGGGCGCTGGCGCTGGCGGCGATTCTGCTCGTCGCGCCCGCCCACGCCGTCACGCCCGGCGAGATGCTGCCCGATCCGGCCATGGAGGCCCGCGCCCGCGCCATCACGAGCGAATTGCGGTGCCTCGTCTGCCAGAATCAGTCGGTCGACGACTCCGACGCCGCGCTCGCCAGGGATTTGCGCGTCCTCGTGCGCGAGAAACTGAGGGAGGGGATGAGCGACGCCGAGGTGAAGGACTATGTCCACGCGCGCTACGGCGATTTCGTCCTGCTGCGTCCGCCGCTGAAGATGGGAACCATCCTGCTCTGGACCGCCCCCCTCATCGCGCTTGCCGCCGGGGCGGCGGCGGTCTGGTCGGCAGCGCGCCGGCGGCGCGGCGCGACTCCGGCTCCGGCGGCGCTGACCGCCGAGGAGCGCGCGAAGCTCGAGGCGCTGGGCGTCGACCCCGACGGCGCTTAGCGCCCCCTATCCAATTCCCCCGCGCTGCAATATAGGGGGCGGAAGCGATCCCGAGCCGCCCGCGCGGCGTCACCTGAAGAGCGGACCATGGCCGAACATTCCACGCCTCATTTCCACAATTCGCCCGGCGTCGCAGAGATTCGCGTGGGGGCGAAGGAATTCATGTGCATCGGCGCGCTGCCGCCCTTCGACCATCCGCACGTCTACATCGACATGGGCGCGGACAATCAGGCCGTCTGCCCTTATTGTTCGACGCTCTTCGTCTATGACGCGTCGCTTCATGGCGGGGCTGTTCCGGCCGAGTGCGTTTATCACGCCGAAGAGCCGGTCTAAGACGGCGAGCCCGGCGTGAGCGCCCCCATCGTCATTGCGGGCGCCGGGATCGGCGGGCTCGCCGCGGCGCTTTCCCTCGCCCGCGCCGGGAAGCGCGTGCAGGTTCTGGAGCGCGCGGCGAAAATCGAGGAAGTTGGCGCGGGGCTCCAGATCGCTCCCAACGCCGGCCGTATTCTGGCGGGGCTCGGGCTCGAGGGCGCGCTGGCCGACGCGGCGCTGGAGCCGGAGGCCATCAACATCCGTCGCGGCCGCGACGGCGCCGTTTTGGCGCGGCTCGATCTTTCCGATTCCCGCGCGCGCTGGGGGGCGCCCTTCCGCGTCTTCCACCGCGCCGATCTTCAGCAGGCGCTGCTGCGGGCGGCGCTCGCGAACGGGGCGATCGAGGTGCGCGCCGGCGCGCGGGTCGGCGATTTCGTCGAGCGTTCCGGCCTGCTTCAGCTCCGCGTTCACCGGCAGGACGGGCCGGAGGAGATCTTGGCCGCCGGCCTTGTCGGCGCCGACGGCCAGCGCTCGGCGGTGCGCGGACATCTGTTTCGCACGGAGCGCGACGCGCCCTTCTATTCCGGCGTCACCGCCTGGCGGGCGCTCGTGCCGGCCGAACTGGCTCCTGCGGCGCTGCGCGCCCGCGAGAGCAATCTCTGGATGCTGCCCGGCGCCCATGTCGTCCATTATCCCCTGCGGGACGGCGCGATCGTCAATGTCGTCGTCATCGTCGAGGAGCCGCCGCAGCAGGCCGGCTGCGCTTCGGTCCTGTCGCTCGCGGGGCCGGAACTGGCGCGCGCGCTCGATCCCCTGCGGCCGTCGGCCGAGCTCCGCGCGCTGGTCGAGGCCGGCGCCGCATGGCGTCACTGGCCGCTCTTTGCGCGGCCGCCCTTGAAGAGCTGGGGCCGGGGCGCGGTGACTCTGCTTGGCGACGCCGCCCACCCGATGCTGCCGTTCCTAGCACAGGGGGCGGCGCAGGCGATCGAGGACGCCGAGGCGCTTGGACGCGCCTTCGAGCGCCTCGGCGCGACGGCGGAGTCGGCCTTCGCAGCCTATGCAAGCGGACGGATCGTCCGGTCGTCGCGGGTCGTGCGCGCATCGCGGCGGCAGGGCGCCTATTTTCACCTGCGCGGTCCCGCGGCGGTCGCGCGCGATCTCGCCATTCGGGCGCTGGGCGGGCGCGGGATGCTGGCCCGGAACGCCTGGCTCTATCGCGGGTGCTGAAGCGCGTCTGTGGCGCTTGGGCAACAATTGCGGTTATGCGCCGAGTCGGCCCCGGCAGGCTGTGGCCAGAGCGGCTCGGGCTTGTTAAAAAACCGTCAAGAGAATGGGTTCGGGAGATTATTCCAGTTGCGGATCAATGCGCTCACACGCTTGGCCCTGGCCGTCGCCGCGCCTTTCTGCGGGAGCGCGGCCCTGGCGACCGACCTAACGCCGCCGCCCAAGACGGACGCCAATGGCTGGATCGTCACAGTGAGCGTCATCGGGGCGGTGTCGCCGAGCTTTCCCGGCTCCGGCCAGATGCGGCCCTATCCGTTTCCCGCGGTCGCCGTTCGACGCGTGGGCGAGCCGGAGACTTTTTCGACGCCGGACGAGGGTTTCGGCTTTCCGCTGGTCGACCTCGGCTATGTGCGCGCCGGGCCCGTCGCCAACTTCGTCTTCCAGCGCGGGCAACGCGACGGTCTTTTCGGCCTGCGCCGGATCGGGCTCACGCATGAAATCGGCGGTTTCGTCGAGGCCAATCCGATGGATCACTTCCGCGTCCGGGCGGAGATGCGGCAGGGCGTAGACGGCCACGAGGGCTTCGTCGCGGCGTTTTACGCAGACGCTTACGAGACGATCGGCAAGTTTCGCATCTCGGTCGGCCCGCGCATCAATTTTGGGGACAATAATTACGCCAACGCCTATTTCTCCGTGACGCCTTTCGAAGCAATGGTGAACGGACGGCTCACCCCTTACGTCGCGACCGGCGGCTTCACGGCGGCGGGCGGGATGGCGACGATCCGTTACGACATCAATGATCTCACCAGCGTTTCCGTTTATGGCGGCGGCCAGCGTCTGCTCGGCAGCGTCGGATCGAGCCCCATCCCCGACCTCATCGGGTCGCGCAACCAGTTCAACGCGGGTCTCGCCGTTTCCCGCTCTTTCATCGTTCCGAACCCGTTCTGAGCGAAATCCCGTCGCGCCGCCCGCGTTTGTCGGCGCTCCGCATCACGGCGGAGTCATTTGGCGTTGCGCGGTCCCCTGACCCCGCCGGCGATCGATCGGGGACGCTCCGGCCAATCGACCTTTTTCCTTAAACGATTGAAGGGATTTATCTTGCCGATTTTCGGCCGGGCTTCCAGCGCCGATCGCCGGGCGGGGCCGCCTGTCTCGTCGGGCGCCCCGCGCCGCCGCCGCCTTCATGTCGCCATAAAAATTTCCGCGAACCGCCTCTTGTTAACCCGGCCGCGCGCGCGGCGTTCACCAATCCGATCAGGAAGTTAAAGAGATCCTCGGCGCAAGGCCCGGCCGGGTCGCCAAGGACGAAAAAAGATCTTTCAATTACAACGGGATATTGCATAAATTCAAATTTTACGCAATTCCGCAAGCGGAAATTATACTTACTGGCGTTTGGCGGAAATCTAAACTCCTTCGCGTAAAATGCGGCAGAATTACTTTGAAGGACCGAAAACGAACGAACCTATTCTCGTCTCATCGAACGGAGGCGAGTTATGGTCGGCATCATCGGCAAAGCGGTTGTGGCTCTCGGCGTGGCGGGCGCGGCGCTTGCGACGGTGCGCGCCGAAAGCTTCGCTGGGCCGGAGGCGGCGAGCTTCGCGTCGCTGGGGCCCGAGACCAGCATTCCTTACGGCTGGGTCGATTTCTGCCAGCGCTACAAGGGCGAGTGCCAGGACGACGAGCGGGCGCCGCGCGAGATCGAACTGACCGGAACCGCTTTTCGCAAGATTTCGCGCATCAACGCCTGGGTGAACAGGAATATCGACCCCGTTTCCGACACGGACCACTGGGGCGCGATCGACGAATGGGATTATCCGACGGACGGCAAGGGCGACTGCGAAGACTACGCCCTGCTGAAGCGCCGCATGCTGATCGAGGAAGGCTTCCCGCGCGAGGCGCTGCTGCTCACCGTGGTCAAGGAGAAGAACGGCGACGGCCATTCCGTGCTCACGGTTCACACCAATCGCGGCGACTACGTCCTCGACAATCTGACCGATCAGGTGAAGCCCTGGACGAGCGTTCCCTACCGCTTCGTCAAGCGCCAGTCGCAGACGAACCAGAATGTGTGGGTGGCGATCGGCGCCCCGACCAGCGCCCCTCTCTACGTCTCGAATAAACCATAATTCGAGAACGCCCGCGCGCTCCGCTTGGCAAAGCGTCCCTAATCGTTAATGATTTCTTAACGGTTGGTTTCGTCGCGTAGGGTTGCGTTAGGATGTCTCTCGTCTCTCGTCGCGCCTCGCATCTCTTGGCTCTGGTCGCGGGCGCGCTCGGCCTGTCTCTCCTGCCTGCGTCTGCGCGGCCGACGGTCCGTCCGCCGGCGTCGACTTTCGCGCCGCTCGGACCCGAGACCAGCGTTCCTTTCGGCTGGGTCGATTTTTGCCAGCGCCATGCGACCGAATGCGCTGGCGCCGACTCCGCCCCGCGCGCGATCGCGCTCACGCCGGCGGCTTTCCGCAAGCTCGACAGCGTCAACGCGCTGGTGAACAACAGCGTCGAAGCGGCGTCCGACGTCGATCACAACGGCGCGGTCGATTTCTGGGATTATCCGAGCGACGGCAAGGGCGACTGCGAAGATTACGCCCTGTTCAAGCGCCGCCTCCTGATCGAGGCCGGCTTTCCCCGCGCCGCGCTGATGCTGACCGTAGTGAAGGACGCGCATGGCGACGGCCATTCGGTTCTGATGGCGCGCACGACGCAGGGCGATTACGTCCTCGACAATCTCGACGACGAGATCAAACCCTGGAGCCGCACGCCCTATCGCTTCGTGAAACGCCAGTCCCAGGAGAACGAGAACGTCTGGGTTGCGATCGGCGCGCCGACGAGCGCGCCAGCCTATGTCTCGAAATAGGCCTGCGGGCGGGCGGATCGCTCAGAACGGGATTTCCTTCAGGCCCCGCCCAAATCGCCGCCCGTTTTCCACATAATGTTTGGCCGAGGCGAGATGGCGCGCGCGCGCATCCTCGCCCAGTTCGCGAATCGCCTTGGCCGGCGCGCCGACGATCAGCGTATTGTCGGGAAATTCCTTCCCCTCTGTCACGAGCGCGTTTGCGCCGACGAGGCAGTTCTTGCCGATCCTTGCACCGTTGAGAATCGTCGCGCCCATGCCGATCAGACTGCCTTCGCCGATCATGCAGCCGTGCAGGATGACATTGTGACCGATGGTGCAATCCGCGCCGATCGTCAGCGGAAAACCCATGTCGGTGTGGAGGACGCTATTGTCCTGAATATTGGTGCGCTCGCCGATGGTGATCCATTCGTTGTCGCCGCGCAGCACGCAGCCGAACCAGATGTTGGCGTCGTCCTGAAGCGCGACGCGGCCGATGAGATGGGCGCCGGGGGCGACGAAGAAGCGGCCATTGGCCGGCAGGCGCGGCGCGATCCCATCGAGCTGATAAAGAGGCATTCGGTAGGCTCCTACGGAAGGGTCTGCGAGCAAATTGCTGTCTCGTTATGGTATGTTAGCGCATCTCCGCCGCCCGGCGCGACCCCCCTCGCGGGAATGCGCGCATTACGCTCGCGATCGAAAATGCGATATAAATGATTGCAGGCGCTTCGCTCTCTCGCTCGCGGGGAGCGCGCCGGCAATGGTCGATTTCTTGCGTCTCGAGCAGGCGCGTCGGCGAATTGGAGGACGCGACCTGAACGGCGGCTTGCGTGACCGGATGCGGTTGGCGGGATCCTTCGCGGCGAGAGCGCTCGCGCGCGGGGCGTCCGCGCCCTATCACATGGTCAAGTCCATGATCATCGCGACGCCGGAGCGGCTGCGGATCGCGCCGCCCGACATTCGCACCGCCGACCCGACCGTGGCCGATGAAATTTACGCCGGCTATTTCTCTTTTGCGGGCAAGACGCTGCAAAGCTATGGCGCGTCGCCTTTCACGCTCGCCGCGCCGTCGCCGGCCTGGCGGCGCGCCCTCACGGGCTTTTCCTGGCTGCGGCATTTACGCGCCGCCGACAAGGCGCTGGCGCAGGCGAACGCACGGGCGCTGGTCGCGGATTTCCTGGCGCTGAAGAGGCCGCCGGCCGATGATCCAGCGATGGAGCCGGCCGTCGTCGCCCGCCGCCTGTTGTCCTTTTTCGCCCAGTCGCCCGTGCTTCTCGACGGCGCAGACGTCGAATTCTACGACGTCTTCATGCTCTCGCTGGCGCAGAGCGCGCGGCTCCTGTGGCGCGCGCTCGCCACCGGACAGGCGATGGGCGCCGACCGTCTCCTCTGCGTCATCGCGCTCGCCCAATTCGCCGTTTGCGCCGACACGGGCCGCAAGATCGCCCCGCAAGTGAGTCGCATGCTCTCCGCCGAACTGGACCGGCAGGTTTTGAGCGACGGGGGCCATGTCAGCCGCAATCCGCAGGTCGCGGTCGACCTCCTGCTCGATCTGCTGCCGCTGCGTCAGGTTCTCGCCGCGCGCGGCCTGCAGACGCCGGGCGCCATGCTGCGCGCCATCGACCGGATGATGCCGATGCTGCGCATGTTGCAGCATGGCGACGGGTCGCTGGCGCTTTTCAACGGCATGGGCGCGACCGAACTCGACCGCGTCGCGAATGTGCTCGCACATGAGGATGCGCGCGGCGCGACGCCGCTGAAGGCGCCCTACGCCGGCTATCAGCGGCTGGAGGGGGCGGAGGTGGTCGTGCTGGTCGAGGCGGGGCCGCCGCCGCCGCCGGAATTTTCGCTGGCCGCGCATGCGGGATGCCTCTCCTTCGAATATTCGCTCGGAACGGAGCGTGTCGTGGTCAATTGCGGCGCGCCGTCTCCGCCGCACGAGGATTCCCGCGATCTCGCGCGCGCGACAGCCGCGCATTCGACGCTCGTCGTCGCTGACCGTTCCTCCGCGCGCATCGCCAGGCCGGGGGCGGTAGGCTGGCTCGGCGGGCGCATCGTCGACGGACCGCGCGTCGTCACGGTCGAGCGGCGCGAGGCGCCGGGCGCGACGACGCTCTCGCTGACGCACGACGGCTATGTCAGGGAGTTCGGCCTCGTTCACGCCAGGGATCTCGTGCTGGAGACGGACGGGACCATTTTCGCCGGGCGCGACCGGCTGCTTCCTGCGGAGGGCGCGCGCAGCCCCGGCGTGATCGAATACGCCATCCGCTTCCACCTCCATCCGCGCGTCCGCGCCGTGGCGCTTGGCGAGGCCGTCGAGCTGGAGCTTGCGAATGGCGCGCGGCTTCTCTTCGAGGCGGACGGCGTCTGGCCGCAGATCGAGGAGAGCATCTTCTTCGCGGCCCCCGCCGGCGCCCGCCGATGCGCGCAGATCGTGCTGCGCGGAAAAGCCGCGCCGCAGGCCGAGGCCAGCTGGTCCTTTCGCCGGGCGTGAGCGGTTCCGCCTCGCGGGGATGTGTGATAAGCGCGGCGCAAATTTCAGGGAAAGGGACCACGCCTCATGCCGGTCGATCAGCGTAAAGTCGCGCGCGCGCTTCTCTCCGTCTCCGACAAGACGGGACTCGTCGACTTCGCGCGCGCGCTGGCGAGCCATGGGGTCGAGCTCGTCTCGACCGGCGGCACGCGCAAGGCGCTCGCCGACGCCGGGCTCGCGGTGAAGGACATTTCCGACCTCACGCAATTTCCCGAGATGATGGACGGCCGGCTGAAGACGCTGCATCCGAAAGTGCATGGCGGTCTTCTTGCCATTCGCGAGAACCCCGAGCACGAGGCGGCGATGCTCGCGCACGACATACGCCCGATCGATCTGCTCGTCGTGAATCTCTATCCCTTCGAGGCGACGCTCGCGAAAGGCGCGCCTTTCGCCGACTGCGTCGAGAACATCGACATCGGCGGGCCGGCGATGATCCGCGCGGCCTCCAAGAATCACGACGACGTCGCTGTCGTGGTCGACCCCGCCGACTACGCCGCCGTCGTCGCAGAGATGGCCGATACCGGCGGCGCGACGACGCTTGCGACGCGCAAGCGCCTCGCGCAGAAGGCGTTTGCGCGCACTGCGGCCTATGACGCGGCGATCTCCAACTGGCTCGCGCAGGAGCTCGGGGAAGCGTCGCCGCCGGTTCGCGCTTTCGGCGGCAGGCTCTCCGAGCCCATGCGCTACGGCGAGAATCCGCATCAAGCGGCGGGCTTTTATCTCTCAGGCGACGCGCGCCCCGGCGTCGCGACGGCGCGGCAGACGCAGGGCAAGCAGCTCTCCTACAACAATGTCAACGACACCGACGCCGCTTTCGAATGCGTCGCCGAATTCGATCCTGCGCGCACGGCGGCCGTGGTCATCGTGAAACACGCCAACCCCTGCGGCGTCGCGGAAGGCGCGTCGCTCGAGGAAGCCTATCTCAAGGCGCTGCGCTGCGATCCCGTGTCCGCCTTTGGCGGCGTCGTTGCGCTCAATCGCACGCTCGACGCGCTGGCGGCGCGGGAGATCGTGAAGATCTTCACCGAAGTGATCATCGCGCCGGATGCGGAAGCCGAAGCGATCGAGATCGTGGGCGCGAAGAAGAATCTTCGGCTGCTGCTGACCGGCGGCCTTCCGGACCCCCGCGCGCGCGGCGTGAACTTCCGCAGCGTCGCGGGCGGCTTTCTGGCGCAGTCGCGCGACGGCGCCGTCGTCGACGACATGGATCTGAAGGTCGTGACGAAGCGGGCGCCCGGCGCGCAGGAACTGGCCGATCTGAAATTCGCCTATCGCGTCGTCAAGCATGTGAAGTCGAACGCCATCGTCTATGCGAAGGACGGCGCGACGGTCGGCGTCGGCGCGGGGCAGATGTCGCGCGTCGACAGCTCGCGCATCGCGGCTTACAAGGCGGCCGAGGCGGCGCAGGCGGCGGGTCTCGCCGAGAGCCTCGCCAGGGGATCGGTCGTCGCCTCGGACGCTTTCTTTCCCTTCCCCGACGGGCTGCTCGCGGCGGCCGCAGCGGGGGCGACGGCCGTCATCCAGCCGGGCGGCTCGATCAACGACAAGGACGTGATCGCCGCCGCGGACGAGAAAGGCCTCGCCATGATCTTTACCGGCGTGCGGCACTTCCGGCACTAAAGCGCTTTCTGCCGAGGCAAAAACCCGTCCGGCGCCGGAAAGCGCGTCAAAGGCGAAAGACCTGGGCCCCGATCCGAGGCCGTCCGATCGGAATGGGCGCTGGCCTTCCGGCGACGCGGCGGATAAGGTCGTACGACGTCGTCGTTTTCGGGAGTTTGGCATGCGTCGCGCATTTCTGTTGCCGGTCGGCTTCCTGATGGCTTTCGCGTCCGCGGAGGCTGTCGCCAAAGCGCGCAAACATGCGCCGGCGCCGCAACCCCCCGTGGCCGAGAACGGAGACGATTTTCCGATTCCGCTGCCCAAAGATCTCACGACGAACAAGGATTGGCTCGACGACGGGGCCGTCGATCCGGCCTCCGGCGCGCTGAAGCCCAATGCGCACGCAAACGACAATTATTTTCTCGAGCAGCAGGACTTCTCGAAAAACGATCCCACGCGCTTCACCGAACCCGGCAGCATTCTCGACAATCGCTGAAAAACGAAAGGGCCAGGCTCGATTGGACTGGCCCTTTGTCTCGCCCGTTCATCAGTCGCAGACGCGCACGCGGCGGAACCCGACGACGTCGCCCCAGTGATTATACACCGGACGGCGGCTGGCGTAGCAGTCGTGATAAATGACGTGATGTTCGGTATAGCCGCCGCCAAGTCCGCCGGCGGCCATCGCGCCCATCGCAAAGGCGCCCACGCCGATCGCCGCAGCGGCGCCGTCGCTGACCCAGGCGGCCGCCGGGGCGGTGGTGGAAACGATCGCGGCGCTCGACAGGCTGGCGACAAGAACGGTGGTGGCGGCGAATTTCCTGAACATGACGCTCTCCTCTTTTTCGGTGTCGCAGTTCCGTTCTGCGATGGAGAGAAGGTAGCCGCCGTCCTTCCTTTTGTTCGTGCGCCCGCGCACAGGCCAATGAATAGTTAAGATTAAGCGCGGTTGACGGTTTTTTCGATAGGTTTGAAAGCGATCATTGGAATCTCCCGAGCATATCGCCCCGGTAGCGCCAGAAAATTTTGCGGGGGACCGCTTTGCGTCACTGGATTGGATTGCGCCGGCTCGAACGCTTCGTTTGTCATTCGGGCGGCAATGTCGTCATGGTTTTCGGCCTGATGGTCGTGCCGGTCATGCTCTCGATCGGCGCCGCAGTCGACTACGGCCGGGCCAGTCAGACGCGAACCAGCCTGCAGACGGCGGTGGACGCCGCAGCCCTCGCGGCCGCCGCCGCGCAGCTCAGGGGCGGAAATCCGGCTCAGGTCGCCGCCAATTACGTGCAACAGAAGTTCGCCCATACCGGCAAAGCCGTCATCACGACGACTGCCTCCGACGTCAATCTCGGAACGGTCAATGTGCGCGCGGCCTTGTCGGTGCGAACCTCCGTGATGCGACTCATGCGCATTGAAACGCTTCCGGTGACGGCCAGTGCGACCGCGGCGATTGGCGCCGCCGGCAATCAGAAGATGGAGCTTGCGATCGCCTTCGACTCCACCGGCTCCATGAACCAGGGAGCGAGGCTCGAAACGGTGCGCGCCGCCGCGAAAACTTTGATCGACAAAGTCATGAAACTGCCAGGCGGCGGGGCCAATCCCAATGTGAAGGTGGCGCTCGCGCCCTTTACGACGCATGTGAACGTCGGAACGCAATATCGCGGCGCGTCGTGGCTGACGAACACGACGGACTATACCGAGACCTTGCCGGAGTCTTGCTATTACACCTATCCGGACATCGTCTACGGTCCGTCGACGCGCATCACGCAGACCTGTTACGCCGACGGCGTGCCCTATGATTGCAGCTTCGATATGCCGACGATCATCAGCTGGGGAACGCCGGTTCAGACCTGCTTCGCGCCCACCATCACCCACCGCTGGTTCGGTTGCGTCGGTTCGCAAAACAGTCCGGCGGACGAGGCCGATATAGCGAATGCGTCGAACAAGGTCCCCGCGCTTTTCGACATGCCGAACTGCCCGAGCCCGCTCATTCGCCTCGGGGCCGATCAGGCGTCGCTGAATGCGGCGCTCGACGGGATGGTCGCCAATGGCGAAACCTACATTGCGACCGGACTTCTGTGGGGCTGGCGGCTCCTGTCGCCGAATGCGCCCTTCGCCGACGGCGGCCCCTACGGCTCGACGAATAAGGTTCTCGTTCTCATGACGGACGGCGCCAACACCAATTCGGCGACCTATCCAGACCACTACGGAACCGACGTCGCGGCGTCGAACGACAAGCTCGTGAAGGTTTGCTCGGCGGCGAAGGCCGCGGGTGTGAAGCTTTTCACGATCGCCTTTCAGGTCACGGATGCGGCGATCCAGAATGTGCTCGCTCAATGCGCGTCGGGCGTTCCCTATTACTACAACGCGCAGACGAACGCCGATCTGCAGACGGCGTTCGCCTCCATCGGCCAGCAGCTCACCAACCTCCGCCTGGTCCAGTAAGCGGACGCGAACGAAACGGGGAAATGGAAATGACGAAACGCATCTTCCTAATATCCTGCCTTGCCGTCGCGACGGCGCCGGCCTGCGCGAGCGACGTATGGAGCGTCGTGGAGGGCCAGCAGGGCGCGGTGAAGGGAAACTGGCTTGTCGCGACGAAAGGCGATGAAATCACCGCGACCGCCAAAATGGCGGGCCCAGCAGGCGAAGTGACCTACAACGTTTCGGGGAAGTTGCAGAATGGCGTGTTTCTGTTGAAGCGGACGGCGGCGAGCGATCATCTCGATTGCGCCTATCAGGGGGCGATGAAAGGCGATGGCTCCATCGCTGGCGCGTCGATCTGTGGCGGACGGAGCGGGCCCTGGATCGCGCATCCGGCGAAAAAATAGTCAGGCGTCGTTCTGCGCGAGCAGCTTCTGCTGGTGGTCGGTGAGGAGGGCGTCGATGATCTCGTCGAATTCGCCCTCCATCACGCGGTCGAGCTTGTAGAGCGTCAGATTGATGCGATGGTCGGTGACGCGGCCTTGCGGGAAATTATAGGTGCGGATGCGCTCCGACCTGTCGCCCGAGCCGACCTGGCTCTTCCGATCCGCCGATCGCTCCCTGTCGAGGCGCTGGCGCTCGGCGTCGTAGAGGCGCGAGCGCAGCACGCTCAGGGCCTTCGCCTTGTTGCGATGCTGCGAGCGCTCCTCCTGCATCATCACGACGATGCCGGTCGGAACATGCGTGACGCGGATTGCGGATTCGGTCTTGTTGACGTGCTGGCCGCCGGCGCCGCCAGAGCGCATGGTTTCGATCTGCAAATCCTTGTCGTCGATCGCGACGTCGACCTCTTCCGCCTGCGGCAGCACGGCGACCGTCGCCGCCGAGGTGTGAATGCGCCCCTGCGTCTCCGTTTCCGGCACGCGCTGGACGCGATGCACGCCGGATTCGAATTTGAGCCGGCCGTAGACGCCGCGCCCCTGGATTTCCGCGACGATTTCCTTGAAGCCGCCGAGCGCGCCGGGACTCTCGGAGACGAGCTCCACGCGCCAGCCCTTCAGCGCGGCGTATTTCTGATAGGCGCGGAACAGATCCCCGGCGAAGAGCGCCGCCTCGTCGCCGCCCGTGCCCGCCCGAACTTCGAGAATGACGCTTTTTTCGTCCGCCTCGTCCTTGGGCAGCAGCGCGAGCCGCAGCGCTTGTTCAGCCGCCGCCAGCCGACCGCGCGCTTCGGCCGTTTCGGCTTCGGCGAGGGCGCGCATGTCGGCGTCGAGCGAGGGGTCCGCGAGCATCGCCGCGAGATCGTCCGCTTCGCGCTGCGCCGCGCGCCAGGCGCGGATCGCCTCGACGACCTCATCGAGGGTCGCCCGCTCGCGCGAGAGCGCGACGAAGGACTGCCCGTCGGCGCCGCTCGCGAGCTTCTCGCCGATTTCGTCGTAGCGGCGCAAAATGAGGTCGAGCTTGTCTTGTGCGAACATGCTGGGTCAGATCGTGAAAGGGCGCGGGTTGCGCGTCGGGCGCGCCGCTACAGGGGAATGTTGCGGGAGAGCGCGTAGTCGCGCAGCTTCTCGCGCACGGAGGGCGCGCCGTCGTCGGCCGCGAGCAGGCTCGCCAGAAACATCTGCGCCTCTTCGAGGTGGAGGCTGAGGATCATCGACTTCACCGGTCCGATCGCCGCCGGCGACATGGAGAGCGAGCGGTAGCCCAGCGCGATCAGCGCCAGCGCCTCCAGCGGGCGGCCGCCCATTTCGCCGCAGAGCGTCACCGGCGTTCCAGCGCGCAGGCCGGCGTCGGCCACGCGCTCCAGCGCGCGCAGCACGGGCGGCGAGAGATTGTCGTAACGCTTGGAGACGCGCGTATTGTCGCGATCCGCCGCATACATGTACTGGACGAGGTCGTTTGAACCCACAGACAGGAAGTCCGCGCGCGCGGCGATGAGGTCGAGCTCCCACAAGAGCGAGGGCACTTCCACCATGGCGCCGAGCTTCAGTGAGCGCGGCTCCGGGTAGTTGTGCCGCCGGATGTGTTCCAGTTCCCGCAGGGCGATCGCTTTCGCCGCCTCGAATTCCGCGACATTGGCGATCATCGGGAACATGATGCGCAAATCGCGGCCGGCGCCCGCCTTCAGCATCGCGCGCAGTTGCATCCGCAGCAGGCCCGGCCGGTCGAGGCCAATGCGGATCGCCCGCCACCCCAGAGCCGGATTCTCCTCCTCGATCTTCGCCATATAAGGGAGAATCTTGTCCGAGCCGATGTCGAGCGTGCGGAAAGTGACGGGCCGGTCGGGCACCGCGTCCAGCACGCCCTTGTAAAACCGGTGCTGCTCGTCCATGCGCGGGAACCGCGGCGCGAGCATGAATTGCAGCTCGGTGCGGAAAAGCCCGATGGATTGCGCGCCGGTTTCATGCACATGCGGCACGTCGATCGCGAGGCCTGCGTTCATGTTGAGCGAAATCGCCACGCCGTCCTTCGTGACCGCGGGCACGTCGCGCAGCTTGGCGTATTGCTCCTGCCGGCGCGCGCGCAGCCGCGCCTTTTCGGCGTAGGCGCTCTGCACGTCGGGCTGCGGGCGCACATGCACCTCGCCCGTAGAGCCGTCGACGATGATCGGGTCGCCCGTCTCGACGAGATCGATGATTCCGGGCACGAGGCCCACGGTCGCGACGCCGAGCGCGCGCGCCACGATGGCGACATGGCTCGTCGGCCCGCCTTCCTCCAGCACCAGGCCGCGCAGCCGCGCCCGGTCGTAGTCGAGCAGCGCCGCCGGCCCCATGGTGCGCGCGACGATGATGGCGTTTTCCGGCACGCTCGACGGATCGGCGACATAGCTTTGGCCCGTGAGCTGGTGCAACAGGCGGTTGGCGATGTCGTCGAGATCGTGCAGACGGTCGCGCAGGTAGGGGTCGGTCTGGCGCTGCATCCGGGCGCGCGCGTCGCTCTGGACGCGCTCCACGGCCGCCTCCGCCGTGAGGCCGGACATGACCGCCTCGCGCAGGCGGCGCACCCAGCCCCGGTCGTGGGCGACCATGCGGACGGTTTCGAGCACGTCCCTGTGCTCGCCGGCGCCCATCCGGTCGCCATGCGCCACGAGTTCGTCGATCGAGGCGCGCATGGCGTCGATCGCCTGTTCGAGACGCACGAGCTCGCGCGGCAGATCCTCGGCGACGAGCTGCTTCACGACGACGCGCGGCTCGTGGAGAAGCACGTGGCCGAGTCCGACGCCCTCGCACATCGGCGAGCCCCTGAGCGAGGCGGGCCGGTAGAGCGCAAGGTCGCGCGGATCCTCGATGGCCTGCAATTCGCCCGAGGCGATGAGCTCCGCAAGGAGCATCGCCGTCGTCTGGAGCGCTTCGACTTCCTCTTCGGAATAGACGCGGCGAACCTTGTTCTGGACGACGAGAACGCCCAGCGTCGAGCCGCCGCGCAGAATCGGCACGCCGAGAAAGGAGTGATAGGCTTCCTCGCCCGTCTCCGGCTTGTAGGCGAAGGCGGGGTGGTCCTGCGCCTCCGAGAGGGCGAGCGGCTCCGCGCTGCGGGCGATGAGGCCGACGAGGCCCTCGCCGGCGTGCATCGTCGTCTGGTGGACCGCCTCGCGGTTCAGACCCTCGGTGGCGTAGAGCTCCAGCCGCTGATCGGCGCGCAGGACGTAAACCGAACAGACTTCCGCAACCATGTTGGCCGCGATCTGAACGACGATCTTGTCGAGACGCGTCTGCGCGCTCACCGGCTCCGCGCTGATTTCGCGCAGCCGGCGCAGCAGAAGGCGGGGGCCGCCGAGAGCGCTACGCATCCGATCCATTCCCGTTTACGTCGCGACGCCCTCGGCAGGCCGTCGCGAAAAAATCGTCCTTCGCCCTTTTTGGAAATCCGCGCGCGCAGCGACGCCGACGTCCCCAAGCGTATATTGACGGCTTTCGCCGTCCGCAAGCGCAGCCGAGCTTTGCTCGCAAGGACCATACCGCATTTTGCGGCGGTTTGAATCGACTTGCGGATCGTTCGCGAAGGTTCTACTGCTTCCTTCGTAGGCGTCCGGCGAAGATAACGCCCGGCCGGCCGCAGGCAAGCGTCCCCGGCGGCTCGTTCCGTCCGGGCGATGCGGGGGCAAGGGCGTTTCGGGGCTTGAATCTGCGGAAACTGGCGCAGCGCGGCCGCGTTTCGCCAATTTCCGGTGAAAAATTCCGCGCAGTTCCGATTCAGGCGCTGCGAAGGGCGGGCGCGCCGCGTCCCATCGTTTATAAATGTGCCCGTCGGCCCGGAGCGCTACCGAGCAGAGCCCGCAATCGAGAAGAGAATGTGCGCCTCCCCAAGCTTCTGATCGCCCTCCTTCTGCTGGTCGCTTCCACGACCGCGGCCTATTGCGTCGACTCCGTGCGCGTGCCCCAGGGGGCGCGCGCGATCGACCTCACCCATGTGGTGGAAAAGCATTATTCGCAGAGCGACCGCCTGCAGGTGTCGACGGCGCCGGGGTCGGACGGCATCGTTCGCCGCATCGAGGTCGGCGCCCGCGAGGCGGGGAGCCGGCCGAACTGGATCGTTTTCGCGCTCACGAACGACACGGACGAGCAGATCGAGCGCCTCATCGTGGCGCCGCACTTCCGTCTTCAGGGCTCGGGCGTCATCTGGCCGGACCTCGGCGCGACCCGCATTTCCGCCATTACGGCGAGCCAGGGCTTTCCCCCCGAGGCCGAGGATTCCCCCGACGCGGACGTCTTTCGCGTGACGCTCGATCCCGGCACGACTGTCACTTACGTCGCCGAGCTGCGCACGCCCAATCTACCCCAGCTCTATCTCTGGGAGCCCGAGGCCTACAAGGACAAGGTCACGAGCCTCACGCTGTACAAGGGCATCGTCATTGGCATAGCGGGCCTGCTTGCGCTCTTCCTCACCATCGTCTTCGTCGTGAAAGGGGCGGTGATCTTCCCGGCGGCCGCCGCGCTCGCCTGGGCGGTGCTGGCCTATGTCTGCATCGATTTCGGCTTCTGGGACAAGATTTTCGGCACGGACGCCAACGCCGACCGCATCTGGCGCGCGGGCGCCGAGACGGTCCTCTCGGCGACGCTCGTCGTCTTCCTTTTCGCCTATCTCAATCTCAACCGCTGGCATGTGCGCGCCTGGCACGTGGCGGTGTTGTGGCTGCTGATTCTCGCCGATCTCGTCGGCCTCGCCATGTTCGACGCGCCGGTCGCGGCGGGCGTCGCGCGCATCTCGCTCGCGACCATCGCGGTCGTCGGCTTCGTGCTGGTGCTCTATCTCGCCTCGCACGGCTTCGACCGCGCGATCATGCTGATTCCCACGTGGTTCCTCCTTGTCGTCTGGGTGGCGACGGCGGGCTTCGCGGTGGCCGGCTGGATGACGAATGATCTCGTCGCCCCGGCGCTCGTCGGCGGCCTCGTGCTCATCGTCATGCTCATCGGCTTCACGGTGATGCAGAACGCCTTCGCGACGGGCGGCCTCTCGCATGGCGCGATCAGCGACGTGGAGCGCAAGGCGCTCGCCATGACCGGCGCCAATGAAATCGTCTTCGACTGGGACGTTCCCTCCGACCACATCTATGTGAGCCCGGAGGCCGAAGCGGCGCTCGGCCTCGACCGCGGCGGGTTGGAGGGCTCGGCTTCCTCCTGGCTCGATCTGCTGCATCCCTTCGAGCAGGACCGCTATCGCGCCTGTCTCGACACCCTTCTCGAACAGCGCCGGGGCCGCATCAATCAGGAGTTCCGCCTGCGGGCGGCCGACGGGCACTATCTCTGCTACCGCTTGCGGGCGCGCCCCGTCGTCGGCCCGGACGGGGAGGTGATCCGCGTCGTCGGCACTCTCACCGACGTCACCGACGAGCGCAACGCCCAGGAGCGGCTGCTGCACGACGCGGTGCACGACAATCTGACCGGTCTGCCGAACCGCGAATTGTTCTTCGACCGGCTGGAGGCCGCGCTCGTCTTCGCGCGCATGGAGAAGGACGTGCGCCCGACGGTGCTCGTCATCGACATCGACCGCTTCAAGCAGATCAACGAGCAGGTCGGCATCGCCATGGGCGACAGCATTCTGCTCACCGTCGCCCATCGCCTCACCCGGCTGCTTCAGCCGCAGGACACGCTGGCCCGCCTCAACGGCGACACTTTCGCGATCATCCTCGTCTCCGAGACCCACGCCGATCACGTCATCACGCTGGCCGATTCGGTGCGCCGCTCGCTCGCGACGCCGGTGCGCTTCACCGATCGAGAGATCGCGCTCTTCGCGTCCATCGGCATCGCGCTCTATGACCAGCAGATGCATCCGGGCGCCAACGACATGCTGGAGGACGCGGAGATCGCCATGCGCTACGCCAAGCGCATCGGCGGCAACCGCATCGAGGTCTTCCGGCCCTCCATGCGCGCCCAGCGCTCGGACCGCCTGACGCTCGAAGCCGACATGCGCCGCGCGCTGGAGCGCGGCGAGGTGAAGGTGTTCTTCCAGCCCATCGTGCGGCTCGAGGATCGCACCATCGCCGGCTTCGAGGCGCTGCTGCGCTGGGACCATCCGCGGCTCGGGCGCCTGGAGCCCGCCCAGTTCATCCCCATCGCCGAGCAGACCGGCCTGATCATCGATTTCGGCCTGCTGGCGCTCGAGCGCACGGCGCGCGAACTCGCCGCCTGGCAGCGCGCGCTCGCGGTCGATCCGCCGATCTTCGCCTCGGTCAACGTCTCCTCGCGGCAATTGCTGCGCCACGATCTGCTGCGAGACGTGAAAAGCGTGCTGATGCGCCACGACGTGACGAAGGGCAGTCTCAAGCTGGAGCTGACCGAGAGCCTCGTCATGGAGAATCCCGAATACGCCGCGCAGATGCTCGCGCGCATCAAGGAACTCGGGGCGGGACTCTCGCTCGACGATTTCGGCACGGGTTATTCGTCGCTTGCCTATCTCCAGCGCTTCCCCTTCGACACGATCAAGATCGACCGCTCTTTCGTGAAGCAGAGCGGCAAGGGCGCGCGGCCGGTGATCCTGCGCTCGATCATTTCGCTCGCGCAGGATCTCGGCATGGATGTCGTGGCCGAAGGCGCAGAGACGGAAGCCGATGCGATCGAGCTTTATCAGCTCGGCTGCGGCTATGCGCAGGGCTACGCCTTCGGGCGTCCGATCAGCGCGCAGGAGGCGCGACGGCTCGTGGGCGCGGCGCCAGAGGCGGCGGCTTGAGGCCTCGCGGCGGCGCGCAATGATGGAGCCGAGTCCGATAGAACATGACCAGAAAACCCGCCGCGCATTCCGTTCCCGTCGACCAGCTGTCGCGCCGCGACGCCCGCGCCGAACACGCGCGACTCGCGGAGGACATCGCGCGCTATGACAAGGCCTATTATCAGGAAGATGCGCCGCTCGTTCCGGACGCGGACTATGACGCCGCGCGCCGTCGCTACGAGGCGCTGGAAAAAGCCTTTCCCGAACTCGTCACGCCTGAGTCGCTGACGAAGAAAGTCGGCGCGAAGCCCAGCGAGAAATTCGCGAAAGTGAAACACGCCGTGCCGATGCTTTCGCTCGGCAACGTGTTCTCGGATGAGGAAGTCCACGATTTCATAGCGCGCGTGCGCCGTTTTCTCGGCCTCCCCGAGAACGCGTCGATCGCCTGCGCCGCGGAGCCGAAAATCGACGGGCTTTCCTGTTCCCTGCGTTACGAAAGCGGCCGCCTCGTTCAGGCGGCGACGCGCGGCGACGGATACGAGGGCGAGGATGTCACCGCAAATATTCGCACCTTGAAGGAAATACCGCATATTCTCCGCGACGGCGCGCCGGACGTGCTGGAAGTGCGCGGCGAGGTCTATATGACGCACGCCGATTTCGCCGCGCTCAACGCGCGCCAGCAGGCGGCCGGCAAGCCGCTCTTCGCCAATCCGCGTAACGCCGCCGCCGGCTCGCTGCGCCAGCTCGATCCGAAGATCACCGCCGAGCGCCCGCTGCATTTCTTCGCCTATGGCTGGGGCGAGGTGAGCGCGCTGCCCGCAAAGACGCAATGGGACATGCTGGAGGCGTTCAAGCGCTATGGCCTGCACGTCAATCCGCGCACGAAGCTTTGTCACAGCGTCGAGGAGATGCTCGCGCATTACCGCGCGATCGAGGCGGCGCGCGCGACGCTCGGTTATGACATCGACGGAGTCGTCTACAAGGTCGACGACGTTGCGCTTCAGGAGCGGCTGGGCTTTGTTTCCCGCGCGCCGCGCTGGGCGGTGGCGCATAAATTCCCCGCCGAGCGTGCGACGACGATTCTTCGCGACATTGAGATTCAGGTCGGCCGCACCGGCGCGCTTACGCCCGTCGCGCGGCTCGAGCCCGTCACGGTCGGCGGCGTCGTCGTGTCGAATGCGACGCTCCATAACGAAGACGAGATCGCGCGCAAGGACATTCGCATCGGCGACACGGTCGTGGTGCAGCGCGCGGGCGACGTCATTCCGCAGATCCTGGAAGTCGTAAAGGACAAGCGTCCCCGGGGCGCGAAGCCCTATCAATTCCCGCATGTCTGCCCGGTCTGCGGCTCGGCGGCCCTTCGCGAAATCGACGAAAAGACGGGAGAGGCGGACGTCGTGCGCCGCTGCACCGGTTCCCTCATCTGCCCGGCGCAGGCGGTGGAGCGCCTGAAGCATTTCGCCTCCCGCAACGCCTTCGACATCGAAGGGCTGGGCGACAAGCAGATCGAATATTTCTTCCAGGAGGGCCTGATCCGAACGCCTTCCGATATTTTCACGCTCGAAGAGCGTGACCGCAAAAGCCTCACGAAGATCAAGAATCGCGAAGGCTTTGGCGAGACCTCGGCGCGCAATCTCTTCGCGGCCATCGCAGCGCGACGGACAATCCCAATTAATCGTTTCCTTTATGCGCTCGGCATCCGGCATATTGGGGAGACAAACGCCCGGCGCCTCGCACGGCATTTCGGCGATTTCGAGAGTCTGCGGGAGACGGCGCGGGAGGCCGCGCCCGGCACGGAAGCGCGCGCGCGCATCGACAGCATCGACGGCGTGGGGCCGGTCGTGGCCGAGGCGCTGCACGATTTCTTCGCCGAGCCGCATAACGAAAAAGAGATCGACGCGCTGCTGAAGCAGGTGACGCTGGAGCCGATGCCGCAGATCGCGTCGTCCTCGCCGGTCGCCGGCAAGACGGTCGTCTTCACCGGCGGGCTCGAACGCCTCACGCGCGACGAGGCCAAGGCGCAGGCCGAGCGCTTCGGCGCGAAGGTCGCGGCGTCCGTGTCGAAGAAGACGGATCTCGTCGTGGCCGGTCCGGGCGCGGGGTCTAAACTCGCCAAGGCGCGCGAACTCGGGATCGAGGTGATTACCGAGGACGAGTGGTTTGCGCGGACGGGGCAGGGTTAGGCGAAATTCTCGCCGCTCCAATCCCTCCCCGCAAGGGGGAGGTGTGGAGAACGAGGCGAAAGTCCCGGATTGTCTCCATCAAACCGCCTTCGACCCCGGCGTATCGCCCTTCTGATAGGCCGTGCCGAACGCGTAATCCCACCAGATGGCGTGCACGCCGAAGCCCTTCTCCGCGTCGCGGAAATGATGGAGCATATGCAGGCGCTTCACTTGTCTGCCGAAGTCGGAGGTCGGCTGGCCATGATGCGTCCAGTAATGCACGCAGTCATAGATCACATAGCCGGTCATGAAGCCCGCGAGCACAGGCCAGGAGAAGGCCGGACCGAAGATCAGCCGGATGATCGCCAGCGCGATCAGCATGATCGGACCTGAGAGCAACGGCGGCATGACGAGCCGCAGCGGATCGTTGGGGTAGATGTGATGCACGCCGTGGATCAAAAACTGGAAGCGCGGGCCGAGGCCGAAGGGCAGAGGGAACACCGTGTGGAAGAGATAACGGTGGCCGAAATATTCGGTGAGCGTCCAAGCCACATAGCCGATGAGGAGGCCCAGAAGCAGCAGGCCCGCGCCGAGGGACGACAGCGAATATAAGGCGAGGCCGAGAATGATCGGCGTGTAGACGATGATCGGCGTGAGATGATGCACGCGCGAGAGCTTGTCGAGCAGGTCGCTCTCGAAGAGGCGCGGCGAGGCGTCGAGCGCTTCGGTTCTCGTTTCCTGCGTCATGATTTTACTCCGCGGCGGCGGCGATCGGCGCCGCCGTGCGCCCGGCGGCCTGCGTCACATTCTCCGACCGCGTGCCGAGCGAATAGGTCGGATCGAAAATGAAAGTGACGAGCAGCGCGACCCATGAGCGATGGCAGCGCAGATCGTCATAGAACTCCGGCGCCATGGCCTTCAACTCGGGCAGGCGGGTCCAGGGAATCTCGTGAAAGTCGTGATGCTCGTTGTGATAGCCGATGTTGAGCGCCACCTTGTTCAGCGGGCCATAATAATCGAACGTGCCCTGATCGGGACCAAAGGCGAAATGCTCTTGCACCCAGCGCGCCGAGAGCGGATGCAGGCCGCCGACCGAGAACCAGAAAGAGAAGAAGAGGTAGAGCAGGGCGTTCGGCCCGAAGGCCCAGAGCACGAAAAGATCGAAGGCGGCGATCACGGCGATGTTGATATAGGTCCATTTGCCCATGATCGGCACCGTGCCCTTGAGCCGCGACAGGCGCGCGAGCTGGATGGCGGGGAACGCAAAGAGCCAGGCGGCCTTGCGCCACGTGCTGTTGCCGACCCAATCCACCTCCCACCGGCTCGGGATGTCGGCGTCGTAATCGTAGGCCGAGAGATGCGAGTGGTGCTTGATGTGATAGCAGCGGAAGCCCATCGCGGTGGGGAAGGCGTTCGGCAGATCCGCGAGAATCGCGGTCCATTTGTTGGCGAGCGGGCTGTCGAAGACGCAGTTGTGGATGGCGTCGTGGATGACGACGAAATTGGCGTGATTGGCGAAGGCGCCGACGCAGATCGCCAGAATGAGCGAGAGCCACCAATAGGAGAGACCGAGCCAGCCCATCCAGGCGGCGATGAGCAACTGGCCGGCGAAAATCCCCGCCGTGATCTTGAAGGTGAGCGGATCCTTGCCGAAGAGGTCGCGCACCTGCGGATATTTCTCGAGGATCAGCCGGCGGCGCTCGACGTGCGAGCGGTCGGCGCCCTGGGCTGTGACCGAAATGGCGTTCATGGCGCAGTTTCCTTCGCGGTTTCGACTCGACCGAAACGCTTCTCGTAAATGCGGTGGACCTTGTCGATCTTGCCGCCGAACATCTCGATCGGCTTGCGCATCGCCAGATTGTCTTCGAGCACCCAGCCCGCCTCCAGACGCCGGAGCGAGAGCGCGGCGCCGCGCCGGCGCATCTCCTCGATCATGGCGAGGAGGATGGCGCCGCCGGTCGCGCTGTTCTGGAGCGCTTTTCGGGTGCCGAGCAACACGATTCGCGCGGTCTCGAATTTGTGGCCGCGCAGGCGCGAGACGAGTTTCGCGAGGCCGAAGGGGAAGAGCCGCCCGTCGAAGTCCGACACGATCTCGAACAGATTGGGCAGGGCGATGACGAAACTCTGCGGTTCGCCGTCGAGTTCCACGACGATGCCGAACTCGGGCGGCATGACGAATTTCAGCGCGTCGGCGGTCGAGTCGAATTCCGCCTTTGTGAAGGGCACGAAGCCCCAGTTCCCGCTCCAGCCGTCGTTGAACAGCGCCTCCATCAGCGCCGTCTCTCCGGTCTTGAGATTGTCGAGATCGAGCGGGCGGAGCCGGAGGCGGTCGCGCCATTCTTTTCGGTTGGAGATGCGCGGTTTCTCGCCGAGCAGCGCGTCGTCGATCGCGAATCGATAGGAGACGAGATCCTTCGCCTTCTCGTAGCCCAGCGCCTCAAGATGGCGCGAGAGATAGGGCGGATGCCAGGGCATGAAGATCATGGGCGTCGCCTCGAAGCCCTCGACCAGCATGCCGCATTCGCCGTTGATCGTCGGCGAGAAGGGGCCGTTGATGCGCGTCGCGCCCTTGGATTTCAGCCACGCTTCGGCGGCTTCCGTCAGGGCGCGCGCCACCTCGATGTCGTCGATGGCGTCGAGCGCGCCAAACTGCGCGGGGCTCGCGCCGACGGGCGTCACGTCCATGTAGACGTGAGCGGCGATGCGTCCAACCCATTGGCCGTCGCGGCGGGCGAGGAATTTCCGCTCCTCGACCAGCCTGTAATGCGGGTTGAGCACATGGGCGAAAAGCGTCCAGCGCTCGATGTCGAGCGGCGGCGCGAAGCCCGCCGCGCCCTTGTAGAGAAGGCGCGGCAGCTTGCAGAAGGTCGTAAAGCGCGAGAGCCCTTCGACCGGCACGATCTCGATTCTCGCCATATGAAAAGTCCTACGCGTCAAAGGCGCCGCGCGAAAGCGTCAAAACGACGCGGCCGCCGCCCGTCACGCCGCGGCGCCCGCCATGGCTGCGGCGACGATGCGCTGCGCCTCCTCCGAGACCGGGGGTATTTCCCGCAGCTCCTGGATGACGCCCCGGATCTCCGCCTCGGTATGATTGGCGGAGAAGAAGAAGCGCAGGCGCGGCCCGTCCTTCGGCACGCCGATGCGCACCACGGGCGGCACGTAATAGCCCTTTTCGAGCAGATGCCGCGCGGCCCACATGGTCTCGAGATCGCTCTCGAAGAGGATCGGCACCACGCCGCGGCCGATGGCCGGGCCGGTGGAGAAGCCGTTTTCATGCGCCACCTGGCGGAAGAGTTCGGCGTTTTGCGCGAGCTTGCCGATGCGCCAGGTCTCCTCCTGCATGAGCTGCAGCGCCGTGCGCGCGGCGGCGAGGATCACCGGCGAGAAGCCGACGCTGTAAACGAAGCCCGGCAAGGTGAAGCGGAACCAGTCGATCACTTCCTTGCGGGCGCAGACGTAGCCGCCGCAGGAGGCGAGGGTCTTCGACATGGTCCCGACGATGAGGTCGATGCGCTGGGGGTCGACGCCCTGATGTTCGGCGAGGCCCCGACCGCTTTCGCCCAGAACGCCGAGCGAATGCGCCTCGTCGACCATCAGCCAGATCTTGTATTTGTCCTTGATCTCGTAGAGGCGCGGCAAGTCGGCAGTGTCGCCGTCCATGCTGTAGACGCCTTCGACCACGACGAGCACGTTGCGATATTCCTCGCGGTGCTTGTGCAGCAGATGGTCGAGATGATCCATGTCGTTGTGGCGGAACTTCACGACATGGGCCGGCGCGCCCTCCGCGCCGTAAACGATGCTGTTGTGCGCGAGTTCGTCGATGAAGATCGCGTCGCGCTTGCCGTTCATCAGAAAGGCGATGGTGGTGACGTTCGCCAGATAGCCTGAGACGAGCGTCAGCGCGCTCTCCATGCCGATGAATTTGGCGATTTCCGCTTCGAACTGCTTGTGGGTCGTGCGTTCGCCGCCCACGAGCCGTGAGGCGAGCGCGCCAATACCGAGGCTGTCGACCTCGCGCTTGGCCTCCTCGCGAATGCGGGGATGGTTGGCGAGGCCGAGATAGTCGTAATTGGCGAAGCTGACGAAATGCGTCCCCTGCGCCTCGAACTCCGACCGCAGCTTGTCGATCTGGGCGAAGAAGGGGTTGTTAAATTCGAGCAGGGCGTTGCCCGCGAGGCGGAATCTCCGCGAGGCGTAATCCGTGAGGCTTCTGTGTCTCGTCACTGAATTCGCAGTCCCTGGATGCCGGGCGCGCCGCGCGCTCTTGGTCTGGAAGAATCAGGGCGCCCAAGGGGCGCCCAATGATTGATCGCGTCCCTTACCACTAGAGCCCCCGCTGCGCCAGTGCGCCGGACGGCCGCGGGGCGACGACGAAGACTATGGCGCTCGCGCTCCGCTTTCTCTATTGCCATTTCCCATGACGGAGACGCCTCATCGCCCCCACGCCGACTTTCATTCCGCCCTGCGGCTGCGCGTGGAGGGGCTCGTCGTCGTGCGCGGCGGCCGGCGGGTGCTCCAGGACGTGAGCTTTACGGTTTCCGGGGGCGAGGCGCTGGTGGTGACGGGCCGCAACGGCGCCGGCAAATCGACGCTGCTGCGGGCGATCGCCGGCCTCCTGCCGCATCTTTCGGGCGCGATCGCGCTCGACGGCGGCGCCCCGGAGACGGACCTGCCCCAGCAGGCGCATTATCTCGCCCACGCCGACGGCATGAAGGCGGCGCTCACGGTGGAGGAAAATCTCGACTTCTGGGCGAGTTATCTCGCCCGCGAGCCAGACGCCCGGAGCCGGCCGGTCGCAGCGGCGCTTTCGGCCGTCGGGCTGTCGCACGCCCTTCAGGCGCCCTTCGGCGCGCTGTCCGCCGGCCAGAAACGCCGGGCGGCGCTGGCGCGGCTGCTGGTCGCCTTCCGCCCTGTTTGGCTTCTCGACGAGCCGTTGACCGCGCTGGACAGGGGCTCGCGCGAAAAATTCGCCGCCGCCATGCGCGACCACTGCGCGAGGGGCGGAATCGTCGTCGCCGCCACGCACGAGCCCCTGGGGCTCGAGGAAGCGGGCGAACTCGCGCTGGGAGGCGCGCAATGACCTCTCCTCTCGCCGCGCTTTTCCTGCGCGAATGGCGCATCGCCCGCCGCGTGGGCGGCTCCGGGGCGATGGGCGTGGTGTTTTTCCTCACCCTCGTCGCCATCGTCCCCTTCGCCGTGGGGCCGGACCCGAATCTCCTGTCTCGCATCGGTCCCGCCATCCTGTGGATCGCGGCGCTTCTTGCGAGCCTGCTCGCCTTCGACCGGCTGTTCCAGGCCGACTCCGAGGACGGCTCGCTCGACCTTCTGCATCTCGGCGAGACGCCGCTGGAGCTCGCCGTGCTGGCGAAATGCGCCGCGCATTGGGCGGCGACGGGCCTGCCGCTCGTCGTCGCGGCGCCATTTCTGGGGCTGATGCTTCAGCAGGAGACGATGGCGCTCGCGGGCGTCGTCGCGACGCTGCTCGCCGGCACGCCGGCGCTCACGCTGATCGGCGCCATCGGCGCGGCGGCGACGGTGACGGTGCGCCGCGGCGGGCTGCTGATGGCGCTGCTCGTGCTGCCGCTCACGATTCCGGTGCTGATCTTCGGCGTCTCGGCGTCGGAGGCGGCGGCGGGCGGAACCGTGCCCTTCCTGTCGCCGTTCTCGATCCTTTGCGCGATCACCCTGGCCGCGCTGGCGCTGTGCCCCTTTGCGGCGGCGGCGGCGCTGCGGCATTTGGGGGAGTAAAAAGTCGCCCCTGAAGAACGCGGCTCACGCGGGGCTTGTTTGATTTTCTGACTTTTCCGGCTGGGCGAAGGCGCGGAGGAGGAAGGCGCACAAAAGCGCGAGCCATTTGAGCAGGCGCCGGAAGTTGTATCCGGCTGCGGCGAGGACGGCGCTGGCGGCGTCGCCGGTCGTATGGGCGAGGAAGTTGCGGCCCATTCTGGGGTCGGCTTTGAAATGTCCGATGACCGGTTCGACGGCGGAGCGTCGCCGCAGTTCGCGCTTGATCGTCGCGCCGATCTGTCGCTCCATCTCCGGCATCGCCACGGCCAGCGTGTGACCGTCATAGGGCGCGCCCGCCAGCGCCTTCACATGCGTGACGAACTGGCCGCCCTTCGAGGCGCGCAGCGTGGTCGCCGCCGACGCCTTGACGCCGAATCCAGCGCTCGCACAGGGCTTCGTCGGAGAGGTCGCGCATGCGCTTCAAGATCGCGAGCCCGGCCATCAACCGCGTCGAAGCGCTGCTCGAGAAAATCCCAGCCGATCGCCGCGGCGAGCTTCGGCAGCGGACGCCCCATGTCGACGGTCTGATCGAGCCGCGAGCGAAACACATCCTTCCGCCCGCTATCCCGCCGCTCCTTCGGCCGCATCGCGACTCTCCCTCGCCGATATCGAGGAGAGGACAGGTTCACAACAAACGCCGCCGATCAATTTGCAAGGAAACCGACCCAAACACAGGCGAAGCTTGCGAAAACGATTACGTCGACTGCGCCGAAAACCCCCTCACATCAGAGCCTTCCAAGTTGTTCACGGACAACTCAGGACATTGTCGGCATGACGAAACTGGCGCCTTCCCTGACGCCGCCCGGCCAGCGGGACGTCACGGTCTTGGTCTGCGTATAGAAGCGGAATGCGTCCTCGCCGTGCTGGTTGAGATCGCCGAAGGCCGAGCGTTTCCATCCCCCGAACGTGTAATAAGCGAGCGGCGTCGGGATCGGGGCATTGACGCCGACCATGCCAACCTGCGCGCGAGACGCAAAATCGCGGGCCGCATCCCCGTCGCGCGTGAAAATCGCGGCGCCGTTGCCATATTCATGCTTGTCGACGAGCGCGAGAGCCGTTTCGTAATCATTGGCGCGGACGATCGATAAGACAGGACCGAAGATCTCCTCCCTGTATATCCGCATCTCGGGCGTGACGCGGTCGAAGAGACAGCCGCCCATGAAAAATCCATTCTCATAGCCCTGCATCCTGAAGCCGCGGCCGTCGACGAGGAGCTGCGCGCCTTCCCTCACGCCGAGGTCGACATAGCCCCTGACGCGGTCCAGATGGGCTTTGGAGATCAGCGGCCCGAAATCTGCGCCCTCGTCGGTCGAAAGTCCGATCTTCAGGCCTTCGACTCGGGGGATCAAGCGTCGCAGAAGCTCGGCGGCGGTTTCGTCGCCGACGGGCACGGCGACGGAGATCGCCATGCAGCGTTCCCCCGCCGAGCCATAGCCGGCGCCGACCAGCGCATCGACCGTTCGGTCCATATCCGCGTCGGGCATGATGACCATGTGGTTTTTCGCAGCGCCGAAACATTGCGCGCGCTTCCCTGCGGCCGCGGCCCGCGCGTATACATATTCCGCGACATGCGAGGAGCCGACGAAGGAGATCGCCCGGACGTCCTGGTCGTCGAGCAGCGCGTCGACGGCTTCCTTGTCCCCGATGACGACGTTGAGCACGCCCGGCGGAAGTCCCGCCTCGATCATCAGTTCCGCGAGCCGCAGCGGCACGCTCGGATCGCACTCGGAGGGCTTCAGGACGAAAGCGTTGCCGCAGGCGATCGCAGGCGCGAACATCCACATCGGGATCATGGCGGGAAAGTTGAAAGGCGTGACGCCGGCGGCCACGCCGAGCGGCTGCCGCATGGAATACATGTCGATTCCCGGTCCAGCGGAATCGGTGAAGTCGCCCTTGAGGAGATGCGGCGCGCCCGCCGCGAATTCCACGACTTCAACGCCGCGTTGTATGTCGCCGCGCGCGTCGGCGAGCGTCTTGCCATGTTCGCGCGCGAGAAGCTCGGCCAGCGCCTCCATGTCGCGCGAGACGAGTTCGAGGAATTTGAACAGCACGCGCGCGCGGCGTTGCGGGTTGGTCGCGGCCCAGTCCCGCTGGGCGGTTCGCGCATTCGCCACCGCCTCGCGCGTCTCCTCCCGGCTGGCGAGCGGCGCCCGCGCGGCGACGGCGCCGGTCATCGGCGCGAAGACGTCGACGGAGCGGCCCGAGCGCCCCGGGACGCGGCGGCCGCCGATCAAGTGAGCGAGTTGCCGCATGTCGGAGGCTCCCTGTTCGTTTCTTTCCGCGTGCGCGCCCTGCGTCTTTCAGTCCGGGGCCGCTGACTTAAGTAACAAATATATAATCGCCAAAGAGGGAGGTCTCGCGAGATGGCCGACGCCTCACAGGAAAAAAACCGCTACGCGCTGTCGCCGCGCAACGCAGACTGGACCATCGAGCAGGATTGGGCCTCCTATACGGAAGAGGAGCACGACCGCTGGAGCCGTTTGTTCTCGCGGCAGATGCAGCTCTTGCCCGGCCGCGCCTGCGACGCCTTCCTCGCGGCGATAGAAACCTTGCGGCTGTCGCCCGCCGGCGTCCCCGATTTCGGGGAGCTGAGCGAACGGCTTTCCGCGCTAACCGGCTGGCGCGTCGTCCCCGTCGCGGGCCTCATTCCCGACGACGTCTTCTTCACGCATCTGGCCAACCGGCGGTTCCCCGCGGGCGCCTTCATCCGTCCGGAATGCGAGCTCGATTATCTGTCCGAACCGGACGTCTTTCATGATGTCTTCGGACATGCGCCCTTGCTGGCGGATCCTGTCTATGCGCGCTTTCTCGAGGCCTATGGCAGGGGAGGCGAACGCGCACTCGCGCGCGGGCAGTTGCACAATCTCGCCCGGCTCTACTGGTACACGGTCGAGTTCGGCCTGATTGAAACGGCCGAGGGATTGCGCATCTTCGGCGCGGGCATTTTGTCGTCGCCCGGCGAGACGATCTTTTCGCTCGAGGATGCGTCGCCGAACCGCGTCGCTTTCGATCTGCTGAGGATCATGCGAACGAAATATATCATCAGCGACTATCAGCAAACTTATTTCGTCGTGGATGGATTCGAGCGGCTGCTCGAGGAATGCTATCGCGATTTCGGGCCGCTTTACGACAGCCTTCGGGTTCTGCCCGACATCGAGGCGCATGAATCGATCGCCGCCGACCGCGTCCTCACGGCCGGCGATTTCCATTATTTCCGCGCGAAGGGACTCGCGGCCTGACATCCGTCGTTACGCAGCGACGACCTTCTGCTCGATCGCGCCGAAGATCGAATGGCGGTTCGCATCCAGCATCTCGATACGAACGACGTCGCCCGCGCGCAGAAAGGGCGTGCGCGGGCGGCCTTCGAGAAGCGTTTCGACCGTGCGCTGCTCGACAAGGCAGGAGTAGCCGAGGCCGCCCTGAGCGGCCGGCCGTCCGGGACCGCCGTCCTCGGAGCGGTTCGAAACCGTTCCCGAGCCCAGGATCGTCCCCGCGCCGAGCGCGCGGGTTCTGGCGGCGTGGGCGATCAACTGTCCGAAGTCGAAGGTCATGTCGGCGCCTGCGTCGGGGCGTCCGAGCGGCGACCCGTTGACCGAGGACAGCAGCGGCAATGACAGTTTCGCGCCGTCCCAGACGGCGCCGAGTTCGTCCGGCGTCGCTGCGACGGGCGAAAAGGCGGAAGCGGGTTTCGACTGAAGGAAGCCGAAGCCCTTGGCGAGTTCGTCCGGAACCAGCGCGCGCAGCGTGACGTCGTTGACGAGCATGACGAGCTTGACATGCGATCGCGCGGCTTCCGCCGAGACGCCCATCGGAACGTCGTCGGTGATCACGGCGACTTCCGCTTCAAGATCGAGGCCCTGCGCCTCGTCTTGCAGCGGAATCGCGTCGCGCGGCCCGAGAAATCCGTCGGAACCGCCTTGGTACATCAGCGGATCGGTCCAGAATCTCTCGGGAAGCTCGGCGCCCCGCGCTTTTCGCACGAGCGCGACGTGATTGACATAGGCGGAACCGTCGACCCACTGATAGGCGCGCGGCAGCGGCGCGGCGCAATCGCGCTCCCGGAAGCGAAACGTCGGGATCGTTCCGGCCTCGACCTGCGCGGCGAGCGCTGAGAGCGCGGGCGCGCAGCGGCTCCAGTCGTCCAGCGCCGCCTGCAAGGTCGGCGCGACTCTGTCGGCGAAAGCCGCGCGGGCGAGATCGCGGGAAACAACGGCGAGCCTGCCGTCGCGGCCGCCTTTCAACGACGCGAGTTTCATGCGCGCCTCATGGCCTGCCGTCGAAGCGTTTGCGCAGTCCCGACCAGCATTCCGGATAGTCCTCCTGCAAGGTTTCGAGCGCGACGGCGTAGGGCGTCGGATGCTGCGGCAACCGCGTCTCGATCATGAAGGCGAGCGTGTTTTCGAGCTTCGCCGGCTTCAGCTCCGCATGTGTCGCAAGCTCGACGGCGGCGGCGTCGGGTCCATGCGGGAGCATGGCGTTGTGAAGCGACGCGCCGCCGGGCGAGAAGCCCTCCGGCTTGGCGTCATAGGCTCCGAAAATCAGCCCCATGAATTCGCTCATGACGTTGACGTGAAACCATGGCGGACGAAAGCTGCGCTCGGCCACCTGCCAGCGTTCGGGGAAGATGACGAAGTCGACGTCGGGGACGCCCGCGCGAACCGAGGGCGACGTCAGCAGGCAAAAAATCGACGGATCTGGATGATCGAAGAGGCTCGCGCCGAGCGGCGAAAAATTTCGCGTGTCATATTTGTAGGGCGCATAATTGCCGTGCCAGGCGACGACGTCGAGCGGCGCGTGGGGAATGTCGCAGGCGTAAAATTCGCCGCCCCATTTGACGGTCAGGCGGCAAGGGCGGTCCGAATCCTCGAAAGCGGCGACGGGCGTGAGGAAATCGCGGGCGTCTGCGAGTCCATTGGCGCCGACGACGCCGCGATTTGGCAAGCAGAAGGGCGCCCCGTAATTCTCGCAGACATAGCCCCGCGCGGCTCCATCCGACAGGCGCACGCGGAATTTGACGCCGCGCGGAATCACGCAGCACTCCCGCGGCGCGACCTCGATCAAGCCGAATTCCGTATCGAAGATCAGGCGGCCATCTTGCGGAATGACGAGCAATTCGCCGTCTGCGTCGTAAAAATAATCGTCCGTCATCGATCGGGTCATGAAATAAAAACCCGCCGACGCGCCATAGCGCGCGTCGGCGTCGCCCGCTGTCGTCAGGGTCCGAACGCCCTCGATGAAGGTCAGCCTCTGCGCCGGGAGCGGCGGCGGTCCCCATCGCATTTGGCCGATGGCCGTCTTGCGCGCTTCTCCCGCGCGCGCGGTTCGCCAGAAGGGCGCCTCGGCGCGTATAAAGCGCCGCGCATGCAGGACGGAGGGGCGGATGCGATAAAGCCAGGCGCGCCGGTTGGATTCCGCCGGCGCGGTGAAGGCCGAGCCCGACAGCTGCTCCGCGTAAAGGCCATAGGGGCAACGCTGCGGCGAATTTTGCCCTCTCGGCAAGGCGCCCGGCAACGCTTCGCTTTCAAAGACATTGCCGAAGCCGCTCATATAGGCCGTCATTTCATCGCCCTTGGCGCCAGCGCCCCGCGCCTTAACTGATCTTCTTCGATCGACTCGAACAGGGCGCGGAAATTCCCTTCTCCGAATCCCTCGTCGCCTTTGCGTTGGATGAATTCGAAGAAGATCGGCCCGATCACGGTCCTGGAGAAGATTTGCAACAGGAGACGAGGCGGCGCGCCGGCGGCGTCTCCGTCGATCAATATGCCCAGCCGCCGCAGGCGCTCGATGGATTCGCCATGCGCCGGCAGGCGTTTTTCCACGGCGTCGTAATAGGCGGGCGGCGGCGCGGGCATGAACTCCAGTCCATTCTCGCGCAAGCGCTCCACCGTCTCGTAGATGTCCCGGCAGGCGCAGGCGATGTGCTGCACGCCCTCGCCCTTGTAGGCGTCGAGAAACTCCTCGATCTGGCTCGCGTCGTCGGCGCTTTCGTTGATCGGTATGCGGATTTTGCCGCAGGGGCTCGTCATCGCGCGCGAGCGAAGGCCCGTGAACCGGCCTTCGATGTCGAAAAAGCGAACCTGCCGGAAATTGAAGATGCGCGCATACCAGTCCGCCAGCGCATCCATGCGTCCGCGCCGGACATTGTGCGTCACATGGTCGATCGCGACGAGTCCCGCGCCGTAGGGTCTGGGATCGGCGCCGTCCGTCCAGCGGAAATCCACGTCCCAGATCGAGCCGCGCGCGCCATAGCGATCGACGAGATAGATATTCGCGCCGCCCACCCCTTCGATTGCGGGGATATTCAGCTCCATCGGGCCGGGCCGTGTAGGCGCGGCGGGGACGGCGAGCGTCCTGGCTCGTTGAAAAGCGAGGCCCGCGTCGCGAACGCGGAAGCCCATCGCGCAGACTGACGGCCCGTGAAGGCGCGCGAAATCCGCCGCAAAACTGTCGGGCTCCGCGTTGAGGACATAATTGACGTCTCCCTGACGATAGAGCGTCACATTCTTCGAGCGGTGGCGCGCAACCGCCGAAAAGCCTATGGTTTCGAAGAGCGCCGCGAGCCGGGCTGGTTCGGGATGCGCGAACTCCACGAATTCGAAGCCGTCGGTTCCCATCGGATTGTCGTCCGAGGGCGAGGAGTTGTGGGCGAGGGGCGCGAAGGAGATCATGTCGCCGCCGGGAAAATCGAGTGACTGTCTCTCAGCTATTGCGGCGCGCGCGCGTTTGAAGCCCTATCTTCAAGTCACGGCGCCGAATTTTCGTGCGGCGCCTGCGAAGAGGCGTCATGCTGCTCTATGACTATTTCCGGTCTTCCGCCGCCTACCGGGTGCGGATCGCGCTCGCGCTGAAGGGAATCGCCGTCGACCGGCGGTTCGTGCATCTGTTGCGCGAGGGCGGCGAGCACAGGAGCCCCGGCTATCTTGCCGCCAATCCGCAGGGACTGGTGCCGGCGCTGCAACTCGACGACGGAACGACGCTCACGCAGTCCCTCGCCATCATCGAGTATCTGGAGGCGACGCATCCCAAGCCGAAGCTGATCCCGGCCGATCCCGTTCTCGCCGCGAGAGCGCGCGCCGTCGCGCTCGCGATCGCCTGCGAGATCCATCCGCTCGGGAATCTGCGCGTCGTCTCCTATTTGGAAAACGAACTCGGGCAGAGCGCAGAGGCTGTCGCCGCGTGGCGGCGCCATTGGATTCTCGACGGTCTCTCCGCCGTGGAGAGGCTGATCGCGCCGGCGCCTTTCTGTTTCGGCGCCGAGCCGACGATCGCGGACGTCTGCCTCGCGCCGCAGCTCTTCAATGCGGAACGTTTCGGCGTCGAGATCGACGCCTTTCCTGGAATTGGCGTCGCCGGCGCGGCTTGCGCGCGGCATCCCGCCTTTCGCGCCGCCCATCCGTCCGTCCAGCCGGACGCCGCGTGAGAACGTTCTCGCGCGCAAAAAATCGAGGAAGCGATGACCGACGAACTTTTCGTGTCGCGAAGCGGCCGCCTCGGCCGCATTCGTCTCAACAGGCCGGCGGCGCTGAACAGCCTGACGCTCGCGATGGTGAGGGATTTCGCGCGCGCGCTCGACGACTTTGAGGCCGATCCATCTGTCGTGGCCGTGCTCGTGACGGGCGAGGGCGAGCGGGGCCTTTGCGCGGGCGGCGACATTCGCGCGCTTTACGATCTCCGCAACGGCGACAAGGACGATTACAAGGCGTTCTGGCGCGAGGAATATCGACTCAACGCGCGGATCGCTTCCTATCCGAAGCCCTATGTCGTCGTCATGGACGGCGTCGTGATGGGCGGCGGCGTCGGCGTTTCGGCGCATGGAAACCGACGGATCGTCACGGAGCGGACGCGGATCGCCATGCCCGAGACCGGCATCGGCTTCATCCCGGACGTCGGCGGCACATGGCTGCTCGGGCGTGGAGACGGCGTCGGACATTACATGGCCTTGTCCGGCGTCGCGGTCGGCGCCGCAGACGCCCTGCATGTCGGCCTTGCCGACCTTCATATGCCGTCGGCGCGTCTTCCCGAGGCGATTGAACGCCTGTCGTCGATCGCGGAGGCGGAAGAGATCGCGCCGGTCCTGCGCGACCTCGGAAAGGACGCCGCACCCGGCGGGATAAAGGAACAGAAGACGCTTCTCGACCGCGCCATGTTCGCCGTCGACGTCGAAACGGTGCTGGAAACACTCGACCGCGACGGCTCGGATTTTGCGCGCGGCGCCGCGGCGGCGATCAGGCGCGCGTCGCCCACGAGCGTCAAGGTCACGCACGCATTGCTGAAACTGGCGCAGACGGCGGACCGGCTGGAGACATGTCTCGTCCATGAATATCGGGCGGCCTGCAGCCTTCTATACGGTCGCGATCTTTACGAAGGGATTCGCGCCGCGGTGATCGACAAGGACAGGCGCCCGCAATGGTCGCCTGCGACCCTCGACGAAGTCGACGGGGCGACTGTCGCGGCGATTCTGCGTGGAACGGGCGATCCGGATCCGACATTCGCCGAACAGCGGCGATAGTCGTGCGCGAAGCAATTGCTCAAGCCGCTTGGCGCCGCCGCGTGTGACTAATTGCCGTCCGGCTTGCCGCCGCTTTCGGCCGCGAGCGCCATTTTGACAAGTTCGGCGAGATTTCCTGCCTGCATCTTGGCCATGATATTGGCGCGATGAACCTCGGCTGTGCGAATGCTGATGCCGAGATCATGCGCGATGATCTTGTTGGACAGACCTTTCAGAAGGCCTGCGAGAATGTCGTTTTCGCGCTTCGTCAATGTCGCGAGGCGGCTCTTGACGACGGCTGCTTCCCGGCTCCGCGTCTCTTCGGCGTCTCGCCGCTCCAGCGCCGCGTCGACGGCCGCGAGGAGAGCGTCGTCCTCGAACGGCTTCTCCAGCAGATCGACCGCCCCGAGCTTCATCGCCTCTACGGCCAGCGGCACATCGGCGTGCGCCGTCAGAACGATGACGGGAAGCGACAGACGCGATTCCTTTAGTTTGGCGATCAGCTCGATGCCGTTCATCTCCGGCATGCGCACGTCGGTGATGACGCAACCTTCGTCGCGGGAGCCGATCTGTCTCAAGAACGCCGCCGCCGACTCGTACTCGCGCACCCTGTAGCCCTCCGCGCTCAGGAGCATGCCGACCGCGTCGCGCACGGCGGCGTCGTCGTCGACGACGTGAATCACCTTATCGATCATGAAACCTTATCCGAATTCTGCAAGGGGAGGGTGAAACTGAAGAGGGCGCCGCTCCCCTTGTTCCGTTCCGCCCAGATTCGTCCGTAATGCGCTTCGACGATGGATCGAGACACCGAGAGCCCGATACCCATGCCCGAGGCCTTCGTCGTAGTGAAGGGCTCGAAACAATCTTCTTCCGAAGACCCGTCGAGACCGCATCCCGTGTCGAGAACATCCACGCGAATGACGCGATCGTCCGGATTGCTCGTCGAAATGACGAGTTCTCGTTTTTCATTTGTTTGCATCGCCTCCAGAGCGTTCTGGATCAGATTTTCGAGGACCTTTCGGAGCTGCGCGCGGTCGGCGACAACCTGATCGCTCGTCGCGCCGCACTTCAGGCGTATCTCCGCGGGCGGCTCGAGCTCCTCCAGCCTCGCCGCTTCGCGAATGACTTCGTGGACGCCGACCAGCGTCTTGTCCGGTTCGCCGCGTTGCACAATGTCCCGAAGATTGGTGACGATGCGGCCAGCCCGCAGCGTCTGCGTCGTCGCCTTGTCGAGGATTTCCAGCAGTTCGGGATCGTTGATCCGGGTCTTGTCGAGGCGCCGTCGCGCAACCGTGAGGTAAGTCGACGTGGCGGCGAGCGGCTGATTGATTTCATGCGCGAGCGTCGCCGCCATGTCGCCGATCGCCGCCAGGCGGTCACGATGCAATTTCTCTATTTTCGCCTCGATCTTGCGTTGTCTGGTCAAGTCCTTGACAAAAGCGACGAGAGGGCGCTGCCCGTCGAAGCGCGCCTCGGAGATCGATATCTCCGCCGGAAAGCGGGCTCCAGACTTGCGAATGCCGTTCACCCGCCACCTTTCGCCCGCGTTGTAGGCTGAAATGGCGAAGGCGCCTTCTCGACGCGATTCCTTTTCTTCCTCCACGAGCGTGGAAACGTTCAGCCCCGCCATCGCAGCGGCCGCATAGCCGAACATGGCGGCCCCCGCCTTGTTGACGGATTGGATGACTCCGGTCGAGTCCATCGTCAGCACGGCGTCCTGCGCGGCGTCGATCGTCGCCTGAAGGCGCGCGGCGGTCTCCGCGAGCGAGAGCTCTGCGCGTTTGCGCGCCGTGATGTCCGAGGCGTATCCATGCCAGACGATCTGTCCGTCGCGCTCCCGAACCGGCGCCGCCTGGGCTTCCAGCCAGACCGGGCCTTTTTGGGCATGGTCGAAACGAAACTCCGCGATGCAGAGCGACATGTCCTGCGCGGACCTGAACAGGCGCGCGTTGAGATCGTCGAGGTCTTGCTTGTGGATTCTGCGAAAGAAGACGCGGGCGTCGGCGCAGATGTCCGCGGCCTCGACGCCGAAGACGTCGATCGCTTTCGGCGCCACGTAGCGATAGGCGACGCGTTGGTTCTCGTCGAGGTGGAAGGAGCCGACGACGCCGGGAGCCGCGAGCGCGACGCTCGCCAATTGCTCCGAGATTCGCGCGCGTTCGAGCAGCGCCTCGGCCGCGGCCTTTTCGTCCGTGACGTCGCGCGAAACGCCGACGACGCGGACCGGCTTGCGGTCCTCGAAAAGGGTTTGTCCGCGCGTCGCGATCCAGCGGATCGCTCCATCTGAAGGCCGGCGAATTCGGTATTCGGAGAGGTAAACGCCGTCGCCGTGCGGATCGAAGGCGGAGAGATAGGCCGCGCGCGCGGATGCGGCGTCCTCTTCGAGAATAAGATCGTAGATCGATTTCGGCGTGACGACGGCGTCGGGCGGCAGGCCGTAAATTGCTTTCGTTTCTGGCGTGACGGCGCCGATGTTGTCCCTGACGTCGAGATCCCAGGCGCCGATGGCGCCGGCGGCGAGCGCCACCTGAAAATGCTGGTTCGCCACCTGGAGACGCTCCGCGGCTTCGCGTCGCGCCCGGGCCTCGCCTAATCTGAGGCGGGTGCGATGCAGCACCTCGGTCGCGACGGAGAACATCGCGCATGTCGCCATGAACAGGACGAGACCGTAACTGTTGGCGGCGGCGTTCATCGGCGCAAAGGAAACGTGGGCGACGACTGCGCTCGCGACGGTCGCGAAAAGACCGGGAAGCAGGCCCCCGAGCAGGGCTGCGACCTCGACCGCCGGGTAAAAAGTCGCATAGGGCAATTGCGCGCCTACCGCCGGAGGCATGGCGAGGCGCGCGAGCGTCGCCAACGCCACCGCGGCGCAAGCCACCGCGAGCCGCGCCGGCGGCGCGGCGGCGTAGGCCGAGGCAAGCCACCGCGTCGCAAGTTCGAAACGCCGCCTGGTCTTTTGAGAGGCAAGGAACCGCATGAGAATTACAGGATGAGTTGGCGACTAATGGCAGACTGCGCATCCGTGTGACCGGACTTCTCCTTTTGCGTTGATCCGCGGCGAGGCGTTTTGCATGAATAAATATAATTATATCCCATTTTTGTTTTGCTTCTGTCGACACCCTGCTACAATTTTTTCGAAGTAACTAAAGCGTGACTGTTTTGTTCGAGAATCCGGGATTTTCGGCAAAACGGCGCGATAAACCATGCGTTATCGTCGGCGTTTAACTGTCGTGCGTCGGGAGCGAATGCTCAGCTTCCGCTTTTGGCGGGATTAAATCCGACAACATCGACATGGTCGAATGAAGGGCGGCCGGCGCGCGTTCGGCCGGGGGTTCGAATTGATCATCGAAAAGAGTCGCGTCGGTAAAGACGGAGACGGCGCCGAGATCCTGCGCGGCGTGGTCGACGCCTTGCCGGACGGTGTCGCCGTCCTTGACGCCCGCGGGGTCGTCGTGTTCGCCAACAGGCGATGGCTGCAAGGCCGCGCGCCGCATGCGCCGGGCCATTGTTACGCCCCTGTCGGGGCCAATCTCATCGAGGCGCTGCGCGCCGGGTCGCAGGCGGACGCCTCCTTCGCAGATCGGCTCCGGGACGGGCTCGAGGCGCTGCTCGCGAGAGAGCAAAGCCGCTTTTCTCTTGAGTATCCGGTCGATGCGCCAGGGGGGCGCGAATGGTTTCTGTTCGAGGCGGAACCGTTCGAAGCTGGCGGCGTGATGTTGCGGCGCGCCGACATCAGCGGGCTCAAGCGCGAGAAGGAGGCGGAGCCGCGCGGCGAGGCCGACGACAGGCGTCAGCTCGGCGATTTGGCCTGGGTTTATCACAACGCGCCGATCGGTCTGTGCCTCCTCGATCTGGATTTGCGTTATGTTCGCATTAACCGCGCCCTCGCCGAACTCAACGGCCAACCCGTCGAGGCGCATATTGGCAGATCGGTCGATGAGCTCGTGCCAGCGCTCGCGCCCCGCGTCAAGCGCGTGACACGGCGAATCCTCGCCACCCGGCGCGCTTGCAGGAACGTTGAGTTTCGGGGTGAAACAGCCGCGCGGCCGGGCGCGCTGCGCTACTGGAATTCGAGCTGGCATCCCATTTTAGACGCCAAGGGAAATATTGTCGGCTTCGGCGCGGTCGTCGAGGAAACGACTGAACGGCGGGCGGCGGAAAAGGCGCTTCAGGAAAGCGAACGGCGTGAGCGCCGCCGCGCCGCCGAGCTGCAAGCGATTTTCGACACCGCGCCGATCGGCCTCGCCATCACCGTCGATCCGCGCGGCGAGAGAATCGCCGGCAATCGCGCGCTAGAGGCGACGTTCGGGCTGCCCGAAGGCGCGGAGCTGTCGACAACGGCTCCTGCGCCTTTTCGCGCCTTTCAGGGCGAACGCGAAATTCCGGTCGCGGACTTGCCGATGCAGCGCGCCGCGGGCGGCGAAGTCGTCGCCGGAGAGATTCTGGAGATTGCGCCGGTCGACGGCCGGCGCGTCACCGTCTTCGCCAAAGCCACGCCGCTTTACGACGAGGCGGGCGAACCGCGCGGCGCTGTCGGCGCCTTCCTGGACATCACCAAGATCAAGCGCGCGGAGAAGGTTCTGCGCGACAGTGAGGCGCAATTCCGCGCGATGTTCGAACTCACCGGCGTTGGAATGGCGCAGGCGGACTATCAGACGGGACGCCTGTTGCGCGTCAATGAAACGCTGGCGCGGATGCTCGGCTATGCGCGCGAGGAACTGCTTGAAAAAAGCTTCATTGATTTCATGCATCCCGACGACCGCGCCGCCGATTGGGAGCGCTTCGCGCGCATGGCGCGCGCCGAGACGCGGACCTACGACGTCGAGAAGAGGTGTGTTCGCAAGGATGGGTCTTGCTTCTGGGTGCGCGTTGCCGCAACGCTGATCGGCGACCCCGGCGCGCCTGGAACGCGAACGCTCGCGGTGATCCAGGACGTCAGCGCCCAGAAGCGCGTAGAAAGCGACCTGCGCGAAAGCGAGGCGCGCCTCCAGCAGGCGCTCGATGCGGCGAACGCTGGCGTATGGGAGTATTTTCCGCAAACCGGCGTTTTCACGGCCTCCGCGCGCGCCAAGGCGTTGCACGGGCTGGGCCCGGATACGGAGCTTACCTGCGAGCGCGCGCTCGCCGCCGTAGCTCCCGACGATCAACGCGCCGTGGAGGCTGCAATGCGGAATTCGCTGGAAACCGGCGCGCAATTCCTGGTCGAACTGCGCGCGCCGTTGCCGGATGGATCCTTGCGCTGGCTGTCGTCGATCGCCGAATTGCGTGGCGAGGGCGCCGGCCGGCGCTTCGTCGGCCTCGTTCAGGACATCGACGAACGCAAACGCAACGAGGTTGCGTTGCGCGAGAGCGATGAGCGTCAGGCTTTCCTGCTCAGGCTCACCGACTGTCTTCGCCAGCTCGTCGACACTGGAGAAATTCAGGCGGCCGCGTGTCGCCTGCTCGGCGAACATCTTGGGGTGAATCGCGTTTGTTACGCGGATATCGACGGCGACGAATTCATCGTCCGGCAGAGTTACGCGAAGGATGTCGCGCCGTTCATGGTCCGAATGCTCCTCTCCGATCTTGGAGAAGCGCTGATCGATTCCTTCCGGCGCGAGGAAACGGTCGCGATCGAAGACGTGTTCGCTGACCCGGCGTTCACGGCGGAGGAGCGGGAAAGATTCAGGGCCGGCGACATCGCAGCTCTTGCGAGCGTGGTGCTGACCAAGCAGGGCCGTTGGGTCGGCGCGCTCTGTGCGCACAACGCGACGCCGCGTTCATGGAGCGCGCTCGAAATTCGTCTCGTGCGGGACGTCGCAGAGCGCATCTGGTCCGCCACCGAGCGCGCCCGCGTGCAGGCCGCCTTGCGCGAGAGCGAACTGCGGCTTCAGCTCGCGCTCGAATCCGGCGACATCGGGATTCACGAATGGCGGCTCGACAGCGGCGAAGTGATCTGGGACGAGCGCATGAGGGCGCAGTTTCTCCTGCCCCCCGGCGCTCCCGTGAGCCATGAGGATTTCCTGAGGGCCATTCATCCGGCCGACCGCGCGACCGTCCAGGCCGAGATTGAGCGGGCGACCGCGCCCCGCGGCGCCGGCCGGTACGCCTGCGAATTCCGAATTGCGAGCGGAGACGACGCCGCTGATCGCTGGATCGCGATGACCGGTCAGGCGTTCTTCGCGGGGACGCGCGCGATCCGGGTGGTCGGTACGGCGCAGGACATCACGAAAAGGAAGCGCGCCGAGGCGGAACGTCAGAAATTCGTCTCGCTCGCGGAGCAGAGTCTCGATTTCATCGGCATCTGCAACATGAGGTTCCAGCCCCGTTACGTCAATCCAGCGGGCTTGCGTCTCGTCGGCCACGACGATCTCGATCATGCGATGCAGGTCGAGGTGAGGGACTATTTCTTCCCGGAGGATCAGGATTTCATCTACAAGGAGTTCTTTCCCCGCGTGATGCGGGAAGGCCACGCCGCTGTCGAAATCCGCTTCCGCCATTTCAAGACCGGCGAAGCGTTGTGGATGCTTTACAACGTTTTCTTCCTGCGGGATCCCGAGGGCGAGCCGATCGGACTCGCCACGGTGAGTCGCGACATTACCGAACGCCGACGGTTCGAAGACGCGCTGAAGGCCGCCGACCGGCGCAAGGACGAGTTTCTCGCGACGCTCGCGCATGAGTTACGCAATCCTCTCGCGCCGATTCGTAACGCCGTCCATGTCCTGCGTCACGAGTCCGACGTCGGCGCTGGCCACCGCGCCCGGCGCGACCTCGCCCTGCTTGCGATGATCGAGCGGCAGACGGAGCATCTCGTGCGGCTCGTCGATGATCTTCTCGAAGTCTCGCGCATCACGCGCGGCAAGATCGATTTGAAGAAGCAGAGGATCGACCTTGCCGAGGTGTTGCGGCATGCGCTGGAAACCGCTACGCCGGCGGTCAGCCGTGGCGGGCACCATCTCGACCTGGCCTTGCCGCCCGAGCCGCTTCTCGTCGACGGCGATCCGGTGCGCCTCGCCCAAGTCTTCACAAACCTGCTCAACAACGCCGCGAAATACACCGAGCGCGGCGGAAACATCTGGGTCGCCGCCCGCCCCGAGGGTCGAGACATCGTTGTGACGGTTCGCGACAGCGGGGTCGGCATTCCGGCGGACATGCTGCCCCGGGTTTTCGACCTCTTCACCCAGGTCGACCGCACTCTCGGGCGCGCGGAGGGCGGGCTCGGCATCGGTCTCGCGCTGGTCCGCAGCCTCCTCGAACTGCATGGCGGAACCGTCGAGGCGCAGAGCGAAGGACTCGGGCGCGGCAGCGTTTTCGTCGTCCGGCTGCCGGCGGCGACAGGGGCTGAAACGGAGGATGCGATGTCAGAAGCGCCGGCCACAGCAAAGGCCGCTGTCCCGCGGCGCGTGCTGGTCGTCGACGACGACCACGACGTCGCTGACAGTCTAGCGATGTTTCTAGGCCGTGTGGACGAATTTGATCAAGCAGAGGCCCGCAGCGAAACTGACGATGGACCGGAAGTTTCGGGCTGTCTTTTCGCAGCGTAGGGCGACGCGCTTGAAACGTTTGATGCGTCCCATGCCCTGCTCGATGCGGGCGCGGGCTTTGTAGAGCGTCCTGGCGAAGAATTTCGGTTTGACTTTTTCATTGGCCTTGTGCGGGATGACGGGCGCGACGCCGCGCGCCCTCGCCGCCGCGCGATTGGCCTTGCTGGCGTAGCCTTTGTCGCAAATCGCGGCGCGCGGCTGAATATCGGGGCCGATGTCGAGAAGCGTTTCGAAATGCGGCGCGTCGGCAGCCTCGCCGCCGGTCAGATCGAAAGCGATGATGTCGCCCGACGCGTCCGACTTGGCGTGGATTTTCGTGGTGAACCCGCCGCGCGAACGCCCGAGCGCCTGCGCTTCTTGCCCCCTTTGGCGCCTGCGGCCGATACGTGCGCGCGCACGATGGTTGAATCGAACATCTGGATGAGATGCGCCGTCGAACTCATGGAGGCGAGCGCATCCAAGAAGGCTTCGAACACGCCGGCCTTGCTCAACCGGTCGAAGCGCTTCCAGACGCTGTTCCAGTTGCCGAACCGTTCCGGCAGCGCGCGCCATCGCACGTTTTCGACCGTGAAGAAATGAAGCGCTTCGAGGAAACGGCGGTCATCCTCGCCTTTGCGTCCGCGACGCGGAAGGCAGGCACGAAACACCGCGAGCGTATGCGCCCAGTCTTCCTCATCCATCCGCGTCGACATGGCTTCTGGTCTCCGACTCAGTCGGAGCCCTATGAATCATGCCTGATTCCGCGTGGGAATCCCCAAGCAATCTTCAATCGTCAATTCGTCCACACGGCCTAGAAACCTTTGGCGCGGAGGTTCGCGTGGCCTATGACGGGATCGAAGGTCTAGATGCGCTCGCATCCTTCCGGCCCGAGCTTGTCTTTCTCGATCTCGGCATGCCGCAGATGGACGGTTACGAAACGGCGCGGCGGATCCGCGCCTCGCCGGAAGGACGGGACGTCCTGCTCGTCGCGCTTTCCGGTTGGGGCGAGGGGCAAGTCTCGGACCTCGCGCGCGACGCCGGCTTCGATCGGCAGCTCACGAAGCCCGCAAGTTTCGAGGCGCTGCAGGAACTGCTGGCGTCCCGGTAAGCGCGCCTTCGCGCGCGACGCAGCAGATCATTCGCTTCCGCAGGCCGTATCGGCGTCGAGAAGCGGCGCCCCGCGCCCGCCTCTGTCAGAATTAAACGAGGCGCGGCCGGATCGTCTTCGATTTTTGCGCGCAACTGTTCAATGAAGACCCGCAGATATTGCATGTCGTCGCGATGCCTTCTCCGCTTCACGATCGCGCGCCGAGAGAATGAACATCGGAATTTTCGAGGAGCAACGCGCCTCGCGTAAGACCGCGTTGCCGTCCTTGTCAGAAAGCCCGAGGTCGAGCAAGACGACGTCGGGCGCGGCGGCGGCGATCATTCCCAAAGCGTCCCGGCCGCTTTCGGCCTCAAGGAGGTCATAGCCGCACGCCGTCAGCGCCGGACGCAGCACGCGCAAAATTTGCGCCTCGTCGTCGACGATGAGAACGCGAACGCCACTCACGCCGCCATCCCTTTGCGCGGCTGTTCGGGAATGGGGAAACGCATGAGAAAGCATGCGCCGCGTCGCCGAACGGCGGGACTCTGCGCCGCCGCCATGATCGATGCGAGCGGCGTCCGAAGATAGTGCGAGAGCGACGAGAGAAGCGTCGTGCGCAGCTTTTTGTTTTCTTCGAGAGCTGCCGCGTTGACGGCCTCTCCGACGAGAAGGGAGCGATCGATGGCGATCGCGGTTTGTTGAAGAATCGACGTGAGCAACCGCTCGTCGCCCGCCGGGTGCGGCTCCTGCGAAAACTTGGACTCGAAGGCGGCGACGCCGACGACGCCCCGCGAGGTTGCAAGCGGACGAAACTGGAAAAGCGCACATTGGGCAGCGTGCCGATTCGCCATCCCGCTGGCTCAGCCTTTTCGAACGCCCAGCGAGCGGCGCTGATTTCCGCGACGTCGAGCCGGTCGAGCGGCGGCCATGCTGCGCAAATGCGCAACTCGCGCCGTCCCTCGGCAGGAGCGGAAGCACGCAGCGCGCACCGAGCGTGCCTTGCGCATGAATGGCGGAGATCCACAGGATGTTGTCGAGACTGGCCGCGCCTGAAATTTTACGCGAGAATTCGAGCAGCGATTGCGCGGATTGCGCTCGCGTTCGCATGTTCTGCGATTGCTCGCGCACACGAGCCGCCAGGGTTCCCGTGATGATGGCGACGACAAGAAAAACCAGAAGCGACAAAAACTCTTGGGCCTGCGTGATGGCGAACTGAAGTCTCGGCTCCGTAGCGAAAATCGAGATGACGGATGCGGCGATCGCAGTCCATAGGCCGAAACTCACGGCGCAAAACGCAACCGGGACCAAAAAGACGAGGGACAGGGACGGGGCGGGGAGACCCAGCCAGATCTCGAATATATGCGCCAAACCTGCCGCGATCGCGACCGACGTCGCGGCGGCCGCGGTGTCCATCCAGACGCCGACGCCGGTCGACGCCGGTCGTGGACGAGCTTTGACCACAGGCTTGGATCGACTTTCCGTTACGACGTGGACCGCGATATCCGTCGAGCGCCGGACGATCTCGTCCGAGAGCGATTTGCCGAGCATCCGCCGGACCCATCCGGCGCGTGATCGCCCCAGGACGATCTGCGTCATGTTTTCTCGCCGCGCAAAGCGGAGCGTTTCGCCAGCGAGACCGTTTCCTGAAATGCGTTCGATCCGGGCGCCGAGGCGCTGGGCCAGGCGCAAGGCGTCTTCGATGGTTTTGACGCGCTGTGCGTCCCGTTCTGCCTCGCCGGGCGGTTCGACGTAAAGGGCCGTCCACGACGCGTTCAATCCGGTCGTGAGCCGAGCCGCAGCTCGCCGACAGCAAACCGCCGATCGTCGTGGGAATGAGACAGACGAGCAGCGCGATGCGGACGGTGAGCGAGAGCGTGGCTCCCGAATATCTGGCGAGCGGCCACAGCGTTGCGCAGACGATCGGGAAGACGATCGTCAGCCCCGACAGGAGGATCGAGAGCGCAAGCTCATTGGGCGTCTTTCGACGTTCCGCGCTTTCCACCAGCGCAATCATGCGATCGATGAAAGCGGATCCGGGCGCAGCCGAGGTTCGCGCCACGGCCTCCATTCGCGTCCCCTCCAGCGGCGGCGCGGGCGCGGCGGCGGAGACGCAGAGCCGGACACGGAATGTGACGCTGACCGCAGCGCCTTAAGCGCCGCGGTCCGTGTTCCGATCCGTCGCCTCCAGCGCCACCATCAAAGCCGCGAGATCCTCCGGCAGCGCGCTCTCGAACGTCATCTCCTCGCCGGTGACCGGGTGTTCGAAGCCGAGCGTCGCGGCGTGCAGCGCCTGACGGCCCAGCGCCGCCACGGCTTCGCGCGCCGACTGGGGCAGTTTCGCGACCTTCGTCTTGAACCCCGCGCCATAGGTCGCGTCGCCGATCAGCGGATGGCCGATATGCGCCATGTGGACGCGAATCTGGTGGGTGCGGCCGGTCTCCAGCTGGCAGCGGACGAGCGCGGCGACGCCGTAATCCGCGACCTTCTCCCAATGGGTGATCGCCTCGCGCCCGCGCGACTCGGGCACGACGGCCATTTTTTCACGCTGGATATTGTGGCGGCCGAGAAAGGTCTCGATCGTCCCATGCGCCCGGTCCGGGACGCCCCAGACGAAGGCGAGATACTCGCGCGTGAGCGAAAGGGTGCGCCCATGGTCCGCGAAGAGCGCCGAGAGGCCGTGATGGGCGGCGTCCGTCTTGGCGACGACGAGCAGGCCGGTCGTATCCTTGTCGATGCGGTGCACAATGCCGGGCTTCTTGACGCCGCCGACGCCGGACAGGCTCTCGCCGCAATGGGCGATGAGGGCGTTGACCAGCGTGCCGGTCTCGTGCCCGCTTGCCGGATGCACGACGAGTCCGGCGGGCTTGTCGATGACGATCAGGTGATCGTCCTCGTAGACGACGTCGAGCGCGATGTCTTCGGCCTGCGGTTCGGCGGGCTCGGGCGGGGGGATTTCCAGCGTCACGGCGTCGCCCGCGGCGAGCTTCTTCGCCGGGTCGCGCGCCGGCGCGCCGCGCAGGCCCACGCGGCCTTCCTCGATCAGCGCCTTGATTCGGCTCCGGGAAAGATGCGCGGCGACGAGCTCCGGCCGCTCCGCGAGGAAGCGGTCGAGCCGCGCGCCGGCGTTGTCCTCGCCGACAAGAAAATCATGGGTTGAGCCGGCTGCGTCCTTTTGCTGCATGTCTTCCAGCGTCATTCAAAGAGTTCTTCCGGGCAGGGGCGCGCTCGTGCTAACAGAAGCGCGAGAAAAACGCCGGCAGAAGCGTGACAAGAGATGGGACAAATCCATCCCCCAGGTGAATTTACCGCCGCCGCTCCAGTGGAGGCCGCTCACATTCAGGACGCCGCCGCACCGTTCTGCGCCGTGATCGGCGCGGGGCCCGCCGGGCTTTTTGCCGCCGAAGCGCTCGCGCGCGCCGGCGCGCATGTCGTCATCTATGAGCACAAGCCGAGCCCCGCGCGCAAATTTTTGATGGCCGGACGCGGCGGGCTCAACATCACCCACAGCGAAAATCTCGAACGTTTCATCTCGCGTTACGGCGCGGCCGCCAGACGCGTCGCCCCCTTCATCCGCGCCTTCCCGCCGCAGGCGCTGCGCGATTTCTGCGCCGAACTCGGCGAGCCGTCCTTCGTCGGCTCCAGCGGCCGCGTCTTTCCCGCGAGCTTCAAGGCCTCGCCGCTGCTGCGCGCCTGGCTCGCGCGGCTCGCGGGGCTCGGCGTCTCCATCGCCACGCGCCACGCTTTCGCCGGTTTCGCCGGGAAGGGCGCCCTTCGGCTGAGGGGCCCCGACGGCGAGACGATCGTCCGGCCCGCCGACGCGGTCGTGCTGGCGCTCGGCGGCGCCTCTTGGCCGAAGCTCGGCTCCGACGGCGCCTGGACGGGCGGCCTGAGCGCGGCGGGCGTCTCCGTGGCGCCGCTCACGGCGGCGAACAGCGGCGCGCTGATCGCCTGGAGCAATCTGTTCCGCAGCGACTTCGAGGGCCAGCCGATCAAGACCGTTCTGCTCCGCCATGGCGACGCCACCGCGCGCGGCGACGTGGTCGTGACCCGCACGGGCCTCGAAGGCGGGCCGGTCTATGCGCTGTCCTCCCGCCTGCGGGAGGCGGCGGCCCAGGAGGGCGGCGCGACGCTTCATGTCGATCTGCGGCCGGACACAAGTCTCGCCTGCCTCACCCGCAAGCTCTCGCGCCGGCAGCCCAAGCAATCGCACGCGACGTTCCTGCGCCGCGCCGGTTTCGCCAAGGTCGAAATCGGCCTGCTGCGCGAGGCGCGGCCGGAAGGCCTGCCGCGCGACGCCGCGGCGCTGGCCGCGCTCGTCAAGAACGCCCCGCTGAAAGTCACCGGCGTCGCCGGGCTCGAGCGGGCGATTTCCTCGGCGGGCGGCGTCTCCTTCGACGAGGTCGACGCCGACCTCATGCTCAGGAAAATGCCCGGCGTTTTCGTCGCGGGCGAGATGCTCGACTTCGACGCGCCGACCGGCGGCTATCTGTTGCAGGCGGCCTTTTCGACCGGCCTCGCCGCGGGAAGAGGCGCCGCGCGCTACCTGGGACTCGTGCGCAGCGGCGCAGGAGCGTTTCAGACGGGCTTGTCGCCGAGCCACTTGCCGAATTCGCGCGCTCCGGAGGCGTCGAACAAATACAGCGTGTAGGCCTCCGGCTCGCCCATCTCCATGCCGGGCGACCCCATGGGCATGCCCGGCGCGGCGAGGCCGATCGCCTTCGGACGCTCTTTCAGAAGCTGGGAGATCGCCTGCGCCGGCACATGGCCTTCGACGACAAAGCCGTCGATTTCCGCCGTGTGGCACGACGCCATCGCGTCCGGCACTCCGAGTCGCGCCTTCACCGCCTTCACGTCGGAATCGACGACTTCTTCCACGACGTAACCCGCCTCCCGCATCCGTTTCGCCCAGCCGCCGCAGCAGCCGCAGGTCGGGCTCTTGTGCACGATCATCTTCCTAGCGTCATCGGCCCGCGCGGCGCCCACAATCAGCCCGCCGACGGCGAGCCCGAAAAGCAAATTGGCCTGGCGGCGAGAGATTTTTCGCGACATGACCTCGATCGTTCCTTCTTCCGGCGGGTCCGGCGCGACCCCTCTCTCCCTTTCGTCGGGAGCCAACCTTAAAAATAGCGATGCGCGGCCTATCTTCCAATCGCCGGCCGAAAAAAGCAGCCGAAGGGAACCGCTCTCCGGCGCGGTAAGGTCTTGCAGTAAGGTCTTAAAGGAAGTCCGATCGATGCGAAAAACGATTCTTGTCGCCCTCGCCGCCGCCGTTCTTTCCTGCGCGGGCGCCGCGCAGGCGCAAAACGCCGAGAAGCCCGTAACCCCGAACGAGGATCAGGAGGACGCCTTCTCGCGCCCTGGCCGCATGTCGTCGGAGGACATGGCCGCTTTCGCGGAGGCGCGCATCGCGGCGCTCAAGGCCGGACTCCAGCTCAAGCCGGAGCAGGAAAGGAACTGGCCGGCGCTCGAAACGGCGCTGCGCGACGCGGCGAAGACCCGTATCGCCAATATGGAGGAATGGCGAGACAAGGCGCCGGCGGCCCTCGACACGGATCCGATCGGCGCGCTGCAACGCCGGGCGGCGCACATGAGCGCGCGCGCGGGCGCCTTCGACAAGATCGCCGCCGCCGCCAAGCCGCTTTACGACAGCCTCGACGACGGGCAGAAACGCCGCTTCGGCCCGCTGCTCCAGTCGGCGATCCGCGGCAAGGGAATGGGCATGGGCGTTGGCCGCGGGATGGACATGGGCGGCGGCCGAGGGATGGGCGGCCATCATCATCGTCATCATCACATGCACGGACGCTGAACCGAGCGGATCCGCGTCGCGCCTTTGACCTTTCCGGCGCGATGGGGCTTTAATGATTCCCATGCTGCCGTCCCGCTTCTGGACCGAATTGTCGCTGCGCGACATCCGCGCGCACGACATGGCGGGCGTGATCGCCGTGCTGCCCGTCGCGGCGGTCGAGCAGCACGGGCCGCATCTGCCGCTCGGCGTCGACGCCATGATCATGGAAGGCTGCGTCGCGCGCGTTGCGCGCCGCCTTCCGGACGACCTCGACGCGGTTTTCCTCCCCATACAGAGCGTCGGCGTCTCGCTCGAGCATCGCGAATTTCCCGGCACGCTCTGGCTTACGCCGGACACCGCGGCGCGCGTTCTCGCCGAGATCGCCGAGGGCGTCGCGCGCGCCGGCGTGAAGAAGCTCGTGCTGATGAATTCGCACGGCGGCAATTCGGCGCTGATCTCGACGGTCGCGCTCGATCTGCGCGCGCGCTTCGGGATGCTCGCGGTCACCTGCTCCTGGGCGCGCTTCGGCTACCCGGACGGGCTTTTCACGGCGCAGGAACAGCGCCACGGCGTTCACGGCGGCGAGATTGAGACCTCGCTCATGCTCGCCTTCCGGCCGGACCTCGTCGATATGGACCGCGCCAGGAATTTCCCGCCCGCGACGCTGGATTTCGAGCGCGATTTCGCTTGGCTGCGCGCCGACCGGCCGGCGGGATTCGGCTGGATGACGCAGGATCTCTCGCCTTCCGGCGCGATGGGCGACGCCTCGAAAGCCACGGTCGAAAAAGGCGAGGCGACAGCCGATTACTGGGCGACCGCATTCATTGAACTGCTGCGCGACGTCGAAGCCTTCGATCTGGAGCGCCTGCGCCGCTGACCCGGCGCTGGATCCGTGGATGGGTCGCTGACGATGTGGCGCCAAATTCGGGTCCGGCGCCGTAGGATGTCCGCCGCCCGGATCGTCGCGGTCTCAAATCCGCGTATTCTTCAACGAAAGCGCGACGGCGAGCAGCTTCCGCCGTTTGCGCAAGGGGGTTTCATGAAAAAATCTTGGACGTCGATCTTTCTCGTCGCGGCGATGATCGCGCTCGGCGGATGCAACGACAAGCAGGCTGCGACGTCGCCGGAGTCGGCGACTGCGCAAGCCGATGCGGAGGCGAAGGAAAAGGAGGCGCTGAAGGCCGGCGTGGAGGCGGTCGTCTACGGCCTGCCGCTCGTGATCATGGACATCACGAAAGACAAGTCGACCAATGTCGAAAAGCCTGAAGCCTTCGCCGCGCCGGTTAATCAGTTCGTCAATGTGCGGGCCTTTCCCGACGCGACCTTCAAGGACGTCGTGCGCGCGAATGTGGACACGCTTTATTCATCCGCATTCCTCGACCTCACGGCCGAGCCGATGGCGCTCTCCGTCCCGGATACGCATGGTCGTTATTACCTGATGCCGATGCTCGACGCCTGGACGAATGTCTTCGCGTCGCCGGGCAAGCGCACGACGGGAACGAAGGCGGGTCATTTCGTCGTCACCGGCCCCGGCTGGACGGGAACGCTGCCGAAGGGCGTCACCCAACTCAAGGCGCCGACCAACATGGTCTGGATCATCGGCCGCACGCAGACCAATGGTCCGAAGGACTATCCGGCTGTGCACAGGATTCAGGACGGCTACAAGCTCACGCCGCTCTCCGCTTTCGGCAAGTCCTATACGCCGCCTGCCGGCAAGGTCGACCCGGCGCTCGACATGAAGACGCCGCCGGTCGAGCAGGTCCGGAACATGAGCGCTGAAGCTTTCTTCAACCGGATGGCGACGCTGCTGAAATCGAATCCGCCGCCGGCGTCGGAGGCGCCCATCCTCGATAAACTGAAGGCCATCGGCGTTGCGCCAGGCGAGAAATTCGATCCGTCGAAGCTTGAGCCGGCGATCGCGAGAGGGCTCGAACAATCCGTGAAGGCGGCGCTGGAAAAGCTCGACGCGGCTTCGAAGGAAGTCGGCGCGCCGATCAACGGCTGGCGGGTTCCGCCGATGATCCTCGGAAACTACGAATCGGACTACGGCGCCCGGGCGGTCGTCGCGCTCGTTGGTCTCGGCGCCAATCTGCCGCAGGACGCCGTCTATCCGTCCGCCTTCGTCGACGGCGACCGCAAGCCGCTCGACGGCGCGAACAAATATGTCATCCACTTCGACAAGGGCGCGCTGCCGCCGGTCAACGCCTTCTGGTCGGTGACGATGTACGATCCGACGTCCTTCTTCGTCGCCAATCCGATCAATCGTTATGCGATCAGCAGCTGGATGCCGCTCAAGAAGAACAAGGACGGTTCGCTCGACCTCTATTTGCAGCACGACTCGCCGGGCAAGGACAAGGAATCGAACTGGCTGCCGGCGAGCGACAGGGGTTTCAATGTGAGCATGCGCCTCTATTGGCCTGCGGAGAAGGCGCCCTCGATCATCGACGGAAGCTGGAAGCCGCCGGCGGTCAAGCGGGCGCCGTGACGGATCCGGCCGCAGGCGCGCTTCACAGGGGAGGAGCTTGCTCCTCCTCTTTCCATCGTGCAAACGTGACTGCGTCAGGCGCAGGTTCCCAACTTCCCGACGCCATTCCGAGCGAGACCGATTTGACGCACGAGCCGCAATCCGACCCCACGCTCGCGGCGATGCTGAGTTGCTATCTCTCGCAGCCCCGCGTCGCCTGGCCCTATCTCGCGCTGATCATCGGAGCCATGGCTTTCATCGTCGGCGCGCTGTTCCTGCCGGTTTGACGTCACGCCGCCGGAGCCGACCAGGGATAGGTCCAGGTCTCGGTCAGCGTGCGGCCCTTCGCGCGCAGGAAGAGGCGCAGATCCGCCGTGTCGCCGGGCTTGACGGCGACGTCGAAGATCGCGCGCAGCCCGTCGATATGGGGATTGGCGGAGACGGTCGCCCTCAGCACGCGGCCGGCCGACGTCGTCGCCACGGCTTCCACCTGAGACGGATCGTTCACGTAATAGCCGAGATCGCCGCCGGCGAAATCGACGAGGAAGCGCCGCGCGCCCGGATCATTGGGCTCCGAGGACCCGAGCGCCCGCGCCGGCGCCTCGAAGGTGTGGGCCACATGGCCGTTAGGCGCGAGGCGCGGCATGTCGAGCCCCGCCGTGATGCGATAGGCGTAGGAAAAGGGCTTTCGCGGCTCCGGCGAGACGGCGGGGATCCAGCTCGCGACGATATTGTCGTTGGTTTCATCCGGCGTGGGCAGTTCGATCAGCTCCACGCGCCCCTCGCCCCAGTCGCCAACGGGCTCGACGAAATAGCTCGGCCGGTTCTGATAGTCGAGGTCGAGGTCCTGGTAGGACTCGAACGTCCGGTCGCGTTGCAGCAGGCCGAAGCCGCGCGGGTTTTTGTCGAGGAAGGCGGAGGCGCGCACGCGGGCGGGATTGCCGAGCGGTCGCCACAGCCATTCGCCTGCGCCGGTGTGAACGAGCAGTCCGTCCGAATCGTGCAGTTCGTCTCGGAAGCCGTCGCGCACGCGACGATCGTTCTCGCCCGTGAGATACATGGAGGTGAGCGGGGCCAAACCGAACTTCACACCGGCGCGGCGGGGGAAGATCGTCGCCTGAACGTCGACCGTACTCTCCTGACCGACGGCGAGGTCGAAGCGGAAGGCGCCGGTCGCGGCTTCCCCGTCGAGCAGCGCATAGATCGTCGCGCGATTGACGCCTGCGCCGGGCGTCTCGACCCAGAATTCGCGGAAGAAGGGGAAGGTCTCCTGGCCGGCGCCCGCCTCCACGCAGAGCGCGCGGGCGGAAAGCCCGTATTTCTGGTCGCGGCCGAGAAAGCGGAAATAGCTCGCGCCGAGGAAGGAAATCGCCTCGTCGTAGACATGCGGATCGTTGAGCGGAAAACGCAGCCGGAAACCGGCGAAGCCCGTGTTCACCGCCGGCGCCTTCTCGAGCTTGACCCGGCCGTAGTCGAACATGGCGGGGGAGTAGGGAATCGGCGCGGCGATTCCGTCGCGGATCGTGTTCACCGTCACGGCGCGGCGATAGAGAAAGCCGAGATGGAACGTCTCCAGCCGGAAGCCGCCGTTGACGTTGGCGAAGAGCGCATGATCGTTCTTGAAGCGGATGTCGCGCCAAGCGTCGTAATCCAGCGAATCGAAGGGCGCGGGCAGGCGCGGCGCAGGGTCTTCGAAAGGCGCTTCCACGAGCGCCTGCGCGCGCCCGAGCACGTCGTCAAAGCCGAAACGCGGGGCGGGATTTGGACCCTGCGCATAGGCGGGGCGCCTGAGTTGCGCGCCTGCGGCGGCGAGAGCGCCGATCATCTGGCGGCGGGTGTAAACGATCATTTTCGATACCGGAAACGGCGCTTCTTCGCGGCGGCGCGCAGCTTCAGCGCAAGGCGCGACGATTAACGGGAACGCTCCGGTTCCGCAAGCCGTTCGCGGCCCCGCCGGCGCTCCGGCGAAAGCTTCATGCGGGCCGTGCGTGTTCCGTTTGCGGCGCCCGGCAAAATATTCCGGGCGCCGGTCAAAAAATTCTTGTCATCGCTCGAAAAGCGCGTATCTACAGAGATGCCCAAATCGCACGTGCCTGTGGTCGTGTGTCGGTCGGCGGGGATCCGGACAAGAGGCCGGTCAACCGTCTGAGTAAAAACCGGCAGCCGGAGGCGAACCGGCGAACTCCGCCCTCAACGGAGGATCGCGACTTAAAGCAACGACGGACCGGGCTTTTTTGGTCTCTGTCGGCCCCTCCAAAGGCTGACTTACCGAAGAGGCTTGTCTTTCTTGCCGGGCGTGCGGAAAGGGTTCTTCCCCTTCCAATCGATGGCTGTTCGGATCGAGCGACATGCGCTGGCGCGCGTGTCTTTCGGCGTCCGTTAAGCCAACGGCGCATCACCGGATCGTTGCGCGCGCAAGCGCGAAACGGTCCTGGATTGCTGGCGCATTCGACCGTCGTCGCGTCTCCACCGCGCGCGAGGGAACGGCGTCGTGCATCCGCCGAAGCAAACACGTTCCTGGCGCGGCTCGACCCGCGCCCTTCGAAGGGGATGCCGCAAATGACCGACCGTATCCACGAATTCCTCGCCGAACGTCGTCGCGCGGGCCGCGACACGGGCCCCTGCCTCGTCGTCGATCTCGACGTCGTGCGCGAGAACTATCTCGGCTTCGCCAAGGCGCTGCCCGACACGCGCGTCTTCTACGCCGTGAAGGCCAATCCAGCGCCGGAGGTGCTGTCGCTGCTCGCGTCGCTGGGCTCCTGCTTCGACACGGCCTCCGTGCCGGAGATCGAGCAGACGCTCGCCGCCGGCGCCACGCCCGACCGCATCTCCTTCGGCAACACCATCAAGAAGGAGCGAGACATCGCGCGCGCCTATCAGCTCGGCATCCGTCTCTTCGCAGTGGATTGCGTCGAGGAGGTCGAGAAGATTGCGCGCGCCGCGCCGGGCTCGAAGGTCTTCTGCCGCATCCTTTGCGACGGCTCGGGCGCCGAATGGCCGCTCTCGCGCAAATTCGGCTGCGTCCCGGAGATGGCGACGGGCGTGCTGGAGCATGCGCATCGTCTGGGTCTGCAGGCCTATGGCGTGTCCTTCCATGTCGGCTCGCAGCAGACCGATCCGCGCAAGTGGGACGGCGCGCTGAAGTCGGCTTCGGACATTTTCCGTGATCTCGCGGAGCGCGGCGTCCATCTTCAGATGGTCAATCTCGGCGGCGGCTTCCCGACGAAATATCTGAAGAACGTGCCGGCGGTGAAGCGCTACGGCGACGCGATCTTCCGCGCGCTGTCGAAGCATTTCGGCAACCGCATTCCGGAGACGATCATCGAGCCGGGCCGCGGCATGGTGGGCAATGCGGGGATCATCGAGGCGGAGGTCGTGCTGATCTCGAAGAAGTCGGAGGCCGAGGGCGAATTGCGCTGGGTCTATCTCGACATCGGCAAATTCAACGGCCTCGCGGAGACGATCGACGAGATGATCCGCTATCCGATCCGAACGGAAGCCGACGGCGCGCCGACCTCGCCCTGCGTCATCGCGGGCCCAAGCTGCGATTCGGTGGACGTCCTCTATGAGAAGAAGCCCTACGACCTGCCGGTGTCGCTCGAAATCGGAACGAAGGTGCTGATCGAAGGGACGGGGGCCTACACGACCACCTATTCGGCGGTCGGCTTCAACGGCTTCCCCCCGCTCGAGACGTTCATCATCTGAGGCGGCGTCTTCGCCCTCTCCCGCTGGCGGGAGAGGGCGAAACCTCCCGAAACCGTTCCCGTCCGTCCGGCGCGTCGCCCGCGCCGGGCGAGAGGCCAGTTCGTCCCATGGAGGGGCCGATGACCTTCGATCTTCGCTCCGATATGGCGCCGTCGCGGCGCGACGCGCGCGCAGCGCGGGAAGAGCGTCTGGATGTGCTGCATCGCGTCGTGACCGGTCAGGCGGAGAACCGCAGGGAGTTGGGTTTCGCCGGCTATTTCGTCGCGGCGTGGTTCCTGATGGACCTCGTGCAATGGCTCGACTGGTTCATCGGCAAGCTCCAGTAGCCGCCAGCCTCCCCCTTCTCCCGTAAGCGGGGGAATCGAAACAACCGAGTTCAGTCCCGTACGGCGGGCGCGAAAGCGCCAGGCGCGAGGGTCGCTTGTCCTCTCGAAGGAGGAACAGATGACCTTTGATCTTCACTCTCAGCTTCTCCCGCCCGCCGCCGCGCCCACGCCGCCGCTGCGCGCCCGCGTCGCGATTCGCGACGAGCGGCCCGCCGACGTTCCCGCGCGCGAGGCGCTGCTCGACGCCGCCTTCGGCCCGGGGCGTTTTCTCAAGACCTGCGAGCGGCTGCGCGAAGGGAGCGCGCCTGCGCCCGGCCTCGCGCTCGTCGCCGCGGACGAGGAGGGCGATCTTCTCGCGACGATTCGCCTGTGGCCGATCCTCGCGGGCGGGCGGCGTCCCGCGCTGCTGCTGGGGCCGCTCGCCGTCGCGGAATGCGCCCGCTCTCTCGGCCTTGGCGGCGACATGATGCGCGCGTCGCTCGCCCGCGCCGCGGCGCTCGGCCATCGCGCCGTGCTGCTCGTCGGCGACGAGCCCTATTATCGCCGCTTCGGCTTCGAGCGCCGCTTCACGGAACAGCTCGTTCTGCCGGGGCCGGTGGAGCGCGCGCGCTTTCTGGGGCTGGAACTCGTCGCTGGCGCGCTGGAGGGCGCGAAAGGCCGAGTGACCGCGGCGCCCGCCGCCGCGGCGCGCATCCTGCCGCGCGCCGCCTGAAACTGGCGGCTTGCGCGCGCATGCGGCCGCGCCACATGAACTCCATGCGGATCGACGCTCCGGAACTCGCCTTCCTGCCGCCGGGCGGCCGCGCTGTCGTCTTCGGCGCGTCCGGGGGAATTGGCGGCGCCTTGTGCGCGCGGCTGCGCGGGCGTCCGGCCTTCGCCCGGGTCGTCGGCGTCTCCCGCGCGCAAAGCGGGGAGGCGGATATCTCGGGCGTCGACGCGACAGACGAAGCCGCCCTCGCGGAAACAGCGCGGCGTCTCGCGGAGGACGAGCGGCCGCTGCGGCTCGTCATCGTCGCGACGGGGTTTCTTCACGATCCGCGCGGCGGACCCGAGAAGGCCTTGCGCGATCTCGATCCAGAGCGGCTCGCGCGCGCCTTCGCCGTCAACGCCATTGGCCCGGCGCTGGTCGCCAAACATATCTCGCCGCTGCTGCCGCGCGAGGGCCGAAGCGTCTTCGTCGCGCTCTCGGCGCGGGTTGGCTCCATCGGCGACAACGCGCTTGGCGGCTGGCATGGCTATCGCGCGTCCAAAGCCGCGTTGAACCAGCTCATGCGCAATGCCGCGATCGAATTGAAGCGCACGCGCCCCGGCGCGATCGTCGCGGCATTGCATCCCGGAACAGTCGCGACGCGGCTCTCCGCGCCCTTTGCCGCGACGGGTCTCGACGTCGTCGCGCCGGACACGGCCGCGGCGCGGATTCTCTCCGTGATCGACCGGCTGGAGCCCGGAGATTCGGGCGGCTTTTTCGACTACCGGGGCGATGCGGTCCCATGGTGAAAAGACAGGCGCCCGGCGCGCGCGGCAAATCTCATCTGCCGGAGAAAATCTGCCTCGCGTGCGACCGGCCTTTCGCCTGGCGAAAGAAATGGCGCGCGTCGTGGGAGGAGGTGAAAACCTGCTCCGAGCGCTGCAAGGGCGAACTGAAGCGCGCGCGGCGCGCTCAGAACAACGACAGCGCGTAGCTCGACAGCGGAAAGGCGAGGGCGACGGCGAGCGCGATCCCCGCAATGACGTCGGTGGGATAGTGATGCGCCGTCGCGATTCGCGACCAAGCCATCGACAGCACGATGAGCGCCGCCGAGAGCGTCATGGCCGGCCAGGCGAGCACGATCGGCGCGAGCACGCCGGTGATGGTCATGGCGTGGCCGCTCGGGAAGCTGTGCTCGTCGAGCGTCTTCAAAAGCGACGGCAGCCGCGCGTCGACATGATAGGGGCGCTTGCGGCGAAAACGCCGCTTGATGATCGGATAGAGCGTGTGCAGCAGCGCTGCGTTGAGGCCCGCGAGCAGCACGACGCGCCAGCCGTTCCACCCCAGGCCCCAGAAGACGAGCGGCGCCAGGAAAAGGTAGATCCAGCCATTGCCGAGCTTGCTCACGCCGATGGCCAGATGGCGGATGGCGGCCGGCCGCGCCGAGCGCGAGAAGACATGAACGGCGGCGAGGTCGGCGTCTATGAGACGCTGCAGCCAGCGGGCGGTAGAGCCGTTGTGCGGGTTGGATGACGCGTCGCGCGTCAGCTTCCCCGCGAGGTCTGTCGTAAACGCCATGTCGCGAAGTTAGGCGCGTTGCGCTGCGGTTTCGCGACCGTTTGGCTGCGATTGCGTGACGGTTGGATTGAGGATGCGTGACGGCGGCGTGTTGGTTTCGTGACAGCGCGCCGCCGCGACGGCGCTCTCAAATCGCCCGCGTCGCCTCCCGCAGCCACTTCCGCGTCTTCGCGTCGGCGAGCGGCGAGAGCGTTTTCCTCACCCGCGCGTGATAGGCGTTGAGCCAGGCGATTTCCTCTGCGCTCATCAGCTTCGGCTCGATGCAGTTCAGATCGAAGGGCGCCAGCGTAATCGTCTCGAAGCCGTAGGTCTCCCGCTCGGCGCCGGCGATCTCGCGTTTCTCGACGATCACGAGATTTTCCAGCCGAACGCCGTATTCGCCCGCGCGGTAATAGCCCGGCTCGTTGGAGAGGATCATGCCGGGAAGAAGCGGCGTCGTTCCGAGTTTCGAGATGCGCTGCGGCCCCTCGTGCACGGAGAGATAGGCGCCGACGCCGTGCCCCGTGCCGTGGTCGAAATCGAGTCCCGCCTCCCACAGGTGGCGCCGCGCAAAGGCGTCGAGCTGGGCGCCGGACACGCCCTTGGGAAACACCGCGCGCGCAATGGCGATATGGCCTTTCAGCACGCGGGTGAAATGATCCTTCAACTGCTTCGACGCGCGCCCGACGACGACCGTGCGGGTCACATCCGTCGTGCCGTCGAGATATTGCGCGCCGCTGTCGACGAGATAGACCCCCTTGCCGATCGCGAGATTGCTCTTCTCCGTCACGCGATAATGCGGGATCGCGGCGTGTTCGCCGAAGGCGGAGATCGTCGGGAAGGAGATGTCGCGCAGATCGCCGTTCTCGCGGCGGAAGGTCTCCAGGGCTTCGGCGGCCGAGATCTCCGTGAGCGCGCCCTTCGGCGCGGCTTCCGAAAACCAGGCGAGGAAGCGCGTGAGCGCGAGCCCGTCGCGAATATGCGCCGCGCGCGCGCCAGCGAGTTCCGTCTTGTTCTTGATGGCCTTGGGCAAGGCGGCCGGGTCGTCGGTCACGCGCGGCTTGCCGCCCGCCGAGCGCAGCGTCTCGACGAGTTTCGCCGGCGCCGTCGCCGCGTCGAAGAGCAGCGTCTCGCCGCGGCTGCCCGCTTTCTTCAGATCGCTGGTCAGCGCGTCCGGCGCGCGCAGGACGAGGAACTTCTCCAGCGCCGCGCGGGTCTTGGCGTCGAGCTTGGCGTCGTCGACGTAGAGCGCCGGCGCGCCTTCTTTCGGCAGCAGGGCGTAGCACAGCGCGATGGGCGTATGGGCGACGTCGGCGCCGCGAATGTTGAAGGCCCAGCAGATCGAATGCGGATCCGACATCAGCGCGGCGTCGGCGTCTTTCAGCGCCTCGCGCAACTTTTTTATCTTGGCGGCGGCCGTCTCGCCGGCGTAGCGCGCGGGGTGGATCGCGACGCGGCCCAGGGGCTCGGCGGGACGGTCGGCCCAGAGCGCGTCGATCGGATTGGCGTCGAGCGGAACCAGTTCGATCTTTCTCGCCTCGCACGCCTTGGCGAAACGTTCGATCTGGCCGCTCGTATGCACCCAGGGATCATAGCCGATGCGGGCGCCCTCGCGCGCGTGGTCCGCCAGCCATTGCGCCGGCGCCGTCTCTGCAATGTCGACCGGCTTGAAAACGGCGCCGTCGATTTCCCGCCGCACCTGGATTACATAACGGCCGTCGACGAAGATCGCGGCGTCCTCCGCCAGCACGACGGCGAAACCCGCCGAGCCCGTGAAGCCCGTGAGCCAGGCGAGGCGTTCGGCGCTCTTGGGCACATACTCATTTTGATGCGCGTCGGCGCGGGGGACGAGAAAGCCGTCCAGGCCGAGGCGGGCGAGTTCGGCGCGCAGGCTCGACACCCGCGCGGCGCTGTCGTGAGACGAGGAGGCGTCGGCGAAGGACTGGAATTTTGCTTCGAACATGATGCAAAGCTAGTTCGCGCGCGCGCGTCGGGCAATGGCTCGATGCGGGTTCGGCGCCGATGCGCTATCGGCCGCCGCTGATCCAGATGCGTCCACCCTCCCGTTGCACCATCTCGTAGAGCCGCGCCGCGGCGCCAGGCGCGAGCCGGACGCAGCCATGCGAGACGGGGCGGCCGAGCGAGCGGGTTTCGTAGGTGCCGTGGATGGCGTAGCCGCCGCTGAAGAAGATGGAGTGCGGCATGGGCGCGTCGTCATATTTGCTGGAATAGTGCATCCGCTTCATCGCCTTCACCGAAAACGCCCCGCGCGGCGTGCGGTAGCCGCGCCGCGCCGTGGAGACTGGCCAGACATATTCCTCGCCGCTCGAAGAGACGACATGCATGCGTTGCGAGGAGAGGTCGATGTGGATGCGCACCAGCGCCTGAGCCGGTCCGGCGGCGGTCAGCGTCAGCAGAAGGGCGAGCGGAACCAATGGGGGTCGCAAGGCGGGTTGGTCCTTCCGGCGCTTTTCCATCCGCTTTAGAGAGATAGGCGCTGCCGGCGCCGGCCGCCATGGCCTCTCAGGGAAGGGGCAATTTTACGGTAAATGCGCTGCCCCGGCCCGACCCCTCGCTATGGGCGGAAATCTCGCCGCCATGCAGTTCGACGAGGTTGCGCGCCAGGGCGAGGCCGACGCCGAGGCCCTGCCCGGACGCGGGCCCCGCCTGGGCGAACAGTTCGAAGATCGAGGCGAGCATGTCCGGCTCGACGCCCGCGCCATTGTCGCGCACCGTCACGACGGCGTCGCCGCCGTCTTCTCGCGCGGTCACATTGATCCAGCCGCCGTCCTGCGTGTAGCGGGCGGCGTTGGAGAGGAGGTTGGCGAAGACCTGCGTGAGCCGCACCGGATCGCCCACGATCGGCAGGGCGGGCGGCAGGTCGAGAGAGAGGTCGAGCCGCTTCGCCTCGACGCCGGGGCGGGCCAGTTCCGCCGCATGGCCGAGAAGCTCGACGAGATCGGCGCGCTGCCGCCGCAGCTTGATCTTGCCGTAGCTGATGCGCGTGACGTCGAGCAGCTCGTCGACGAGGCGCAGCAGATGGTCGATCTGCCGCTCCGCCATTTTCAGCACATTCGTCTTTTTCTGCGCGGTTTCGGGCCCGCCGTCCGGTAGGCGCAGCAGCACGCTGATGGCGTTCTTGATCGGGGTGAGGGGATTGCGCAATTCATGTGCGAGGATCGCGAGAAACTCGCTCTTGCGCTGGTCCGCTTCCCGCAGCGCGCGCTCAAGTTCCTTGCGTTCGGTGATGTCGTAGACGGCGCCCATGGCGCGGAGCGCGCGGCCGTCCGGGCCGAAGCTCACCTCGCCCTTCGACGTGACCCACCGGATTTCGCCGTTGTCCGCGCGGACGATCCGGCAATCGAAGGAAATGTCGCCGTCGCCCGCGATCGCCGCGCGCATGTTGGCGTCCGCGGCCTGCCGATCGTCCGGGTGAACCCGCGCCAGATAATCTTCATAGGAGATTTCCGCGCCTTTAGGCAGGCCGTGAAGGTCATACCATTCGTCGTTGAGATAGGCGGCGTTCGTCGCGAGATCCCAGTTCCAGACGCCGATACGGCCGGCGGACTGGGCGAGGCGCAGGCGGGCGAGGGCGCCGGCGAGGGCGTCTTCCGCGTTCTTTTGCGGCGTGATGTCCTCGGTGAAGATGATGACGCCGCCAATCGCGCCCTCCGCGTCGCGCCAGGGCCGCACTTCCCATCGAAGCCAGACGACCGAGCCGTCGGCGCGCTCGAAACGGTCCTCGGCTTCGCAGATGTTTTCGCCCGCGAGGCAGCGACGATGAACCTCCCGCCATCGCCCGGGCATGTCGGGGACGACATCGTAATGAGACGCGCCGAGTTCGAGACCGTCGAGTCTGTGGTCCGCCAGCCACCGGGGACTGTAGGCGACATAACGCATGTCGCGGTCGAACATCGCCGCCCCGATCGGGGCGTCCTCGATGAAGCGGCGTAACATATCCATGAACGTCGATTGCTCGCAATGCGCTAGGGCGCGGAAAACTTCAATCGACGTTCTACAGATCGGGAACTGATTGGGCCAGCGGAAACGTCGTCGTTACATTCTGGCGACCACGACCAGCCGGCGCACCTCGCCGCGTTTGTAGGCCTGGAGGAAGGCGTTGTAGTCGCGGAAGGAAACGCAGCCGTTCGAGTCGCCGTTCGGCCCCAGCATGTAGGTGTGGGCGAGCAGTCCGGCGCGGCCGAAGACGTTTCCGCCGCCGACCGGCGTGAGGCGAAGCGCCTCGACCCCGTGGAACAGCGCCTCGCGCGGCGACAGCGCGTAAACGCTCGGCGGCGTCGGGCCCTTCATCCGCACATGCACGTAGCGCGGATCGTCGAGATGTTCGCGCAGGCCGGAATGCGCCTCGAGCCGGGTGCCGTCCGGCATGTAGACCGTATGGGCGGAGATGTCATAGACCGCCGTGCCGGCCCCCGCGCGCGGCGCGGGGCCGGAAGCGGCCGGCGCCGGCATGGCCGGGCTCGTCAGGCCGCCGAAAAGCCCGCCGGTCGGTTCCTGCGGGGCGTAGGCGAGGGCCTGCTGGGTGGGCGCGGCCGGCTGGCGGCGGCTCTGGCGGCCCATGGGCGCGGGTTGCGCGGGTTGCGCCGTCGTCTCGACGCCGGATCCTCCGAAAATCTTCTCGAAGAAGCTGCGATTGTCGGCCGGCGCGGCCGGCGTCGTCGGCGGCTGAGGCGCGAGCGCCGCCTGACGAAGCGGCGCCGAAACGGGCGCGGCTCGGCTCGCGAGGTTCTTCAGTTCCGGCGGCCGGCGCGGCGGCAACGGAACGTCGACGGCCGGATAGGGCGCCGCTTGGTCGGCGGTCTGCTGGGGCGCTGCGGCGGCCGGCGGCGGCGTCTCGGGCGCTTCGGCCTTGGCCTGGTTCTCCGCGCCGGGCGTCGGGGTCGTCGCCGCCGTGCGCGCCCAGGGGCCGAGGCTGACGATCATCGGGCCATAGGGATTGGCGACCGCGGCCGGCGGCGCCTTGGCGACGACCGGCGCTGCGGCGGGCGGATGGCGAAGCGCGGCGGCGCCCGCGAAGACGCAGGCCAGCGCTCCTGCGCCCAGGACAGTATAGGAAAGCAAGCGCCGACGGTCGTCCGCGAAGATTTTCTGTAGCGCTCGAGTGTTCTGCATCATCCGCCCCCGGAATGACTATATCCGTCGCGCGTTTCCTCGGGCTGGAGAGCCGCTCCGGCGAATCGCTTGTTCGCATCAGAAGAGGAGGGCGCGCGCAATTACGCCGCCGCAACACTTTGGAAAAGCATCGCGGCTGCGGATGGGCTGGATTTGGGCGGATTCTTGGCTGTTCGCAGGCGATTCGGGGAGCGGCGCCGTTGCGCGCTGGCAGGGAAAACGCCTCCCTGCCAGTAGGTTAGAGTCTGGAGACCACCGCGAGGCGCCGCACTTCGCCGCGTTTGTAGGCGGCGAGGAAGGCGTGGTAATCGCGAAAGGACACGCAGCCGTTGGAGTCGCCGTTGGGGCCGAGCATGTAAGTGTGGGCGAGCAATCCGGCGCGATTGTAGATCGTTCTCCCGCCGCCGCCGATCGGGTTCAGCCGCAGCGCCTCGACGCCATGGAACAGGGCTTCGCGCGGCGTCAGCTCATAGAGATGGGGCGGCGTCGGCCCGCGCATCCGCAGATGCACGTAGCGCGGATCGTCGAGATGCTCGCGCAGGCCCGAATGCGCCTCGAGCCGCGCGCCGTCCGGCATGTAAACCGTATGGGCCGAAATATCGTAGATGGCCGTATAGCGGTCGTAGCGGGCGGCCGGATTGACCGGCGCCACGGCGCTGCGCAGCCCGCCGAAGAGTCCGCCAGAGTCGGGCGCGGCGGCGTAGGCCATGGCCTCGCGGGGAGCGCGATTCGTCGCCTGCGGCGCCGCGGCCTGCGGCGCGCCGCCGAAGAGGCGCTCGAAAAAGCCGCGATTGTCCGGCGGCGCGCCGGGAACCGCCGTCGTGCGCGCCATTTGCCGGGGCGGCTGAGCGGGCAGCGCGGCGCGGACGGGGGCCGGCGGCTGCGGCGCCTGCTCGGGCGCCGGCGCGCGGGCGATCGCCACGGCCTGTTCCGGCGCCGGCGCGCGCGTTGCGACGGTCAGTTCCTGCGGGCGGCGCGGCGGCAGAGGAACGTCGACGACGGGGGCCGTCCGGGCCTCGGGCTCGGACATATCGGCGTGCGCGGCGGTCGCCAGCTCCGACGGACGCTCCGGCGGCAGGGGCGCCTGCGCGACGCGCGGAGCCGGAGCCGCGGCGGCCTGCGCGACGAAGACGTTGTGCGGTTTGACGCGCGCGCCGCGCGGAACGAAAGCGCCCGGCGCGTGGGGGCCGATGTCGGCGAGGACCGGCCCGGAGGACGCCGACGCGGTCGGCGCGGCTTCGGCGACGCCCAGCGTCGCGGCGCGGGGCAGGAGATAGGCGCCGGCCGCAAGGCTCAGCGCGAGAGCGCCGAGCGCCGGAACGATCCGGCGGAGATTGCGGGTTGTGGAGACGCGAGGATACGAAATTGTAGTACGCATGGCCCGACGCTAGCGCCGGGAACTTTCGGAATGGTTTACGGCGGCTTTACCGGAAAGCCGGGATTTCCCGAAAATATGTTGAAAATAAAACGGAAAAACGCCCGCATCGAATCTGGGAGAAGGTTAACGCGCGCCTAATCGGCCTCCCGCGACCCTACATAATAGTGAAAGCCGACGAGCAGTCCCTCGCGCGGCGATGGGTCGTGTTGGCCTTTCAGCAGCCGCGCGGTCGGCGCCGCCTCGGTCTGTGTGATGGTGACCGCCGCGCATCCGGGCGCCGCTCCGATTCGGGCGAAGTCGTAGCGCGTCACGAAACAGAACTGGTCGTCGGCCTCGACGGAAACCGGGGCGTCCGAGCCATGGAGGAAAATCTCCACGACGCCGGAGCGCGGCCCGCTGAGGAAGGAGAAAGGCCGAGGATTTCCACGCCTTCCGGCGCGGCCAGCGTGCGGCTTTCGCCCGCGGCCAATACGCCGGCGGTCAGTCGCAGCGAAAATTGCCTGCGCTCGCGCGCCGGCGCGGACGAACTGCCACACCTGCCCTGCCTGAAACTGCGCGCCCTCCTTGTCGGTGGGCACGGTGTCGCGCAGGAGGCCGCGGCAAAACGTCCGTCCTTCGTCGCGCGCCAGCCGGGCTCCGAGGTCGAGAAGCTGCCTGCCGTGGCGCGCCGCGAGCGATTCCGGCATCATGTCGTAGAGACGAAAGGGATAATCGAAATCGTCGCGATAGAGATTGATCAGCGCGACGCCGGCGCCGCTTCGCGCGACGCGTTCGAAGAGGTCGTAGAGGGCGGGGAGCGGCAAGGGATTGAGCCCGCCGACGCCGCAGACATGAACCTCGATCCTCGCCTCCGCGTCGCGCCTCGCCATGTCGGCGACGCGGAAGGCGTAGCCGTTGCGGTCGCCGGCGACGGAAAACCCCAGCAGCAGCGCGCGCCGCCGATCCGGAAGCGCCGCAGCAACGGCGCGAACGCCATTGACCGCCGCATCGCGCTTCCCTTAGGAGCAGCGCAGTCCCCGAGGAACGATCATGACCGCCGAAACCGACTATCTCTCCCCCACGCGCTCCTTTCAGGGCCTCATCCTCACCCTGCAGAACTATTGGGCGGCGCAGGGCTGCGTCATCTTGCAGCCCTATGACATGGAGATGGGCGCGGGCACCTTTCATCCGGCGACGACGCTGCGGGCGCTCGGCCCCAAGGCGTGGCGCGCGGCCTATGCGCAGCCGTGCCGTCGTCCCAAGGACGGCCGCTACGGCGAGAACCCCAACCGTCTCCAGCACTATTACCAGTTCCAGGTGATCCTGAAGCCCTCGCCGCCCGACCTTCAGAATCTGTATCTCGCCTCGCTCGCGGCGATCGGGATCGACCCGCGCCTGCACGACATCCGCTTCGTCGAGGACGACTGGGAGAGCCCCACGCTCGGCGCCTGGGGGCTCGGCTGGGAGTGCTGGTGCGACGGCATGGAGGTTTCGCAGTTCACCTATTTCCAGCAGGTCGCGGGCTTCGAATGCGCGCCGGTCGCGGGGGAGCTGACCTATGGGCTCGAGCGCCTCGCCTGCTATCTGCAGGGCGTCGACAGCATCATGGAATTGAATTTCAACGGCCGTGACGGCGCGGAGAAGGTCACTTACGGCGATGTCTTCCTTCAGGCCGAGCAGGAATATTCGCGCCATAATTTCGAGGCGGCCGACACGGCGAAGCTTTTCGAGGACTTCAGGGACGCCGAGGCCGAGTGCCGCCGCCTTCTCGATTTCGGCGCGGGCTCGGGCGACGAGAAACATCTGATGGCGCTGCCGGCTTACGACCAGTGCATCAAGGCGAGCCACGCCTTCAACCTGCTCGACGCGCGCGGCGTGATTTCGGTGACCGAGCGGCAGAGCTACATCCTGCGCGTGCGCGAACTCGCCAAGGCCTGCGGCGCCGCCTGGCTGCGCACGGCCGGAGGCGGGGCGAACGGCTGAGCGGCTTTACTTAAGCCAGCACCTCCAGGGCCGTTTCCGCCCCGACGATTTCGACCGGCGTCTCGCCGAGATAATCGCCGTCGATCTGCGCCGCCGCCGCGCCGCGCAGCGTGACGCGGCGCACCGGGAATTTGCGCACGCAGCCCGCCGCGTCGAGGCGCCCGGTCGCGAAATAGCGCGCTAGGGCGAGCGCGGCGCGCGGCGAAACCTCCGTGAGCGCGACGAGGCCGAGGCCCGGCCGCGCGACATCCGCTCCAGCGTCCACGACGAAGCGGCCGCCATAGAATTTCGATTTGGCGACGACGACGCATTTGGCGCGAATCGCGCCCGCGTCGCTTTCGGCGATCACGTCGGGGAAGCCGCCGCGCAGGAAACAGCGCGCGGCGGCGACGGCGTAGGCGAGGCGCCCGATCTTTTTCTTAAGGTCGATGTCGACGCTCTTGACCACGGCGGCGTCGACGCCGGCCGAGGCCATCAGCGTGAAGGGCCGGCCGTTGGCGAGGCCGACGTGAAGCGGCCTCGTCGCTCCGCGCGCGAAAATTTGGGCGAGCGCCGCGCCCGCAGGGGGCAGGCCGAGTTCTTGCGCCAGCACGTTCGCCGTGCCCGCCGGAACGATCCCGAGCGCGGGCCGCGGGCCGGGCCGGTCGAGCAGGCCCGCGACCGCCTGGTTGATCGAGCCGTCGCCGCCCGCGACGAGCAAAACCCCCGCCCGCGTCGTGCGCGCGGCTTCGCGGATGTCCCCGAGACGGCGCGCCTCCTCGACCGCGACCTCGCGGCCGCATGCCGTTAACCGCGCCGCGATCTCGCGCGCGGCGCGCCCGCTTTCGCCGCCGGCGTCGGGGTTCGCGACGAGAAGAAAGCTCAGGACCGGCGGCGCAGCCGCGCGCCGCCCGGCGTCGAGGATCAATTTGCGGCGCTCCCGAATGTGCGACGAACTGGCGGCGCTGGTAAACACCTCCTTGGCGTCGTCGGCAAGACGGCGCAGACGAGGCCGCGGCGGAATTGACCGCTAAGGCCATGAGGCGTCGAAAAAATCGTAAATCTTGTGAAAAACGTAAAAATATGGTTGACGTCTGCGAACAATTGCCGCAGTGGCGCGTTTCGTGAACGGCGACGCTTGTGATTTGGCCCCTGCAACGCCAAGTGCCATTAAGGTTGTCGCGGTTGGAGAGGGTCATGAGCGCTGGCGCACATCGCTTGTCATCTGTGCCGGGCATAAGTTTCGGCGAGACGCAAGGGCGTCTTGCGCCGCTGGCGAAGAGCGGCGCGGCGGGCGCCCGTCGAGGCCTTGTCCAGGAACCCGGGGCTTTGGCGGGCGCGCGCTTTCGAGCGTCTTGACGGATCGCGGCGTTTGTTCTATTTACGTTCCTGTAACGTTCCCTGAGGCAGGGCTGTCATGCAACGCTTTTTCTTTCCGAGCCCCTCCCTGCGACGTCCCGGCGGAGCGCTGTCGTCGCGTGGGCAGGAGCTCGACTCGCTCGTCGCGTCGGACGCCCTGCGCAGCCGCTTCTTCTCGTGGCGCGGCCTCTCCGGCCGCCGCTACGTCTGCTCGGTGTTCCAGCGGGGCGAAGAGGGTTTCGTCGCCGACGTCGAGAGTGGCGTGATCATCGGCGTCGCGCGCGAGGGCGCCGTCGCGCGCCCTGTCTGCGTGCTTCAGGCGAAGGAAGGCGGGCCCCGCCGTTCGCTCAGGGAACTCGCGCATGAACTGCGCGTTGTAGAATGGCATGTGCATTTCTGTGCGGAGGACGAGATCGCGCGGGATCTGGCGTCGTCCCTGCTCAGTTGATTTTCGTTCGTTGCGTTTGTTGCGTGCGTCCGGGTCTTTGCGTCGTTGCGTGAGCGTTGGGTGCGCGTTTGGTTCTTTGCGGTTTCGAGTTCTGTAGGGCGTGCCGCGTGTCTTGCGTTTTCTAACGGCCGGGGCTTGCCCCGGCCTTTTTTCGTCATGGGCCGGCCGGCGCCGGCGCTGCGCGGCAGGAGCATTGGTCGAGGCGGCGAACGACCTCGGCCAGTTCCTCGTCATGAATGTCCATTCGCCGCAAATGCTCATAGGTATTGCGCACATAGGCGGGGTTGTCGCCGTTGATCCCGACGCCCTCCGACACGAGGCGCGTCATTTCGTCCAGCGGCAGGCGTCCCGCGTACTGGCTATGGCTCCGGTCCACGACATAGGCGAGCGCATTCACGCATCCGCCTTCCGCGAAGCGCAGGCCGACCGTCTTTTCCAGATAGACCGAGGTCACGAGTTCCCGCTCGCGCAGATAAGCGATCGTTTCCGCGCGGTTTTTCGCCGCGACGCGAAAGGCGACCCCTTGGCAGGAGCCGCCGCGGTCGAGGCCCAGAACGAGTCCTGGGCGCTCCGGCGTGCCGCGATGGACATGGGAGAAAATGCAGAGTGAACGGTGATAGCCGTGAACCCAGGCCAGCGCGCTCTCGATGAAATCGAAACCGGGCCGCCACATGAGCGAGCCATAGCCGAAGACCCAGAGATCGTTGTCGCCCGTCGCGTCCAAAGCCAAGCTGCGCCTCGCCGTGTCGGTTGCCGCGCGCGCCCGCGAACCGATTCGCAGGCCCATTTTTCCGGCGCAACATACGCATTGCAACGGCAAATCGGCGGCGCCCGGCGCCCAGCGATTCGGCGTTGTTGGATCGCGTCTCGCGCTTCCCACAACATATTGCGGCCAATTCCTTGCAATCGTCATTCTTTTGTGACGGTTTTTTCAGGCATGAAATTCGAGCGCCTCAGACTTCTGGGCTTCAAGAGCTTCTGCGAACCGACCGACTTCCTGATCCAGCCGGGGCTGACCGGCGTGGTCGGGCCGAATGGCTGCGGCAAGTCGAACCTCGTCGAGGCCCTGCGCTGGGTGATGGGCGAGAATTCCTACAAGAACATGCGCGCGTCCGGCATGGACGACGTGATTTTCTCGGGCGGCGGGTCGCGGCCGGCGCGTAATTTCGCCGAGGTCGGCCTCGTGCTCGACAATACGGACCGGCTTGCCCCCGCCGCCTTCAACGACGCCGAAACGATCGAGGTCACGCGCCGCATCGAGCGCGAACAGGGCTCGACCTATCGCGTCAACGGCAAGGAAGTCCGCGCCCGCGACGTGCAGCTTCTCTTCGCCGACGCGGCGACCGGCGCGCGCTCGCCCTCCCTCGTGCGGCAGGGGCAGATCGGCGAGATCATCAACGCAAAGCCGCAGGCCCGCCGCCGCATCCTGGAGGACGCCGCTGGCGTCGCCGGCCTCCACACGCGCCGTCACGAGGCGGAGCTGCGCCTCAATGCGGCGTCAGAAAATCTCACGCGCCTCGAGGACGTTCTCAAGCAGGTCGAGAGCCAGGGCGACAGTCTCCGCCGGCAGGCGCGGCAGGCGGCGCGCTATCGCGAGCTTGCGGCGAAGATCCGGCAAAACGAGGCGCTCGTGGCGCTGGTCTCCTACCAGATCGCCGCCGACGCCCTGCGCGACGCCGCCGCGAAGCTCGATGCCGACGCCGCCAATGTGCAGGCCCGGACGCTGGAACAGGCTGAAACCGCCAAACTTCAGGCGATCGCGGCGCATGAGTTGCCCAGGTTGCGCGACGCGGAGGCCGAGGCGGGCGCGGCCGTGCACAGGCTCGTCGCGGCGCGTCAGGCGCTGGAGGCGGACGAGGAGCGCGCCAGGCGGCGCATCTCGGAACTCGGCCGCCAGATCGAGCAATTGCTGCGCGACCTCGACCGCGAGCGCGCCCTGATCGAGGACGCCGCCGAGGCGGCCGAACGTCTGGAACAGGAACGCGCCGGCCTCATCGGCGTCGATTCCGTTGACGACGACCGCGAGGCCGAGGCGCGGGAACGCCTGGCCGAAATCGAGGCGGCGCTCGCCGAAACCGAATTGGCGCTCTCCGACGCGCAGCAGCAACTCGCGGGCGTGAACGCCCGGCGCGCGGCCATCGAGTCGGCGCTGCGCGACGAAACCGCCCGCGTCGCCCGATTCGAGGCCGAACTCACGCGGCTCGACACGGAATTTGCTCTGATCGCCGGGCAGGGCGGCGGGGCGGAAGAGGCGGCGCGTCTCGCCGAGGCTTTCGACCTGGCCGCGGAGGAGGCCCGCGCCGCCGACGAAGCCGCCCAGATCGCGGAAGAGGCGCAGCGCGAGGCCCGCGACGCCGAGGCCGCCGCCCGCCAGCCCGTGGAGCAGGCGGCGCTGAAGGCGCATCGGCTGGAGACGGAAGTCCGCACCCTCGAAAATCTGCTGCAATCCGGCTCAGGCGGCCTCTGGGCGCCCGTCGTCGAGAGCATGACGGTCGAGAAGGGCTATGAGACGGCGCTCGGCGCGGCGCTCGGCGACGATCTTGACGCCTCGGCGGAGACCTCGGCTCCCGCCCATTGGGCGCTGACGCCGGACGCAGGCGACCCGCCGCTGCCGCCCGGCGTGCGGGCGCTTGGCGAGATGGTCCAGGCGCCGCCCGCCCTCCGTCGCCGTCTGGCGCAGATCGGAGTCGTGCTGCGCGCCGAGGGCGAGAGCTTGCGCAAGCTCCTGAAGCCCGGCCAGCGCCTCGTCTCGAAGGAAGGCGATCTTTGGCGTTGGGACGGCTTCACCCAGGCCGCCGAGGCGCCGACCCCCGCCGCCCGCCGCCTCGCCGAGAAGAACCGTCTCGCCGATCTGCGCGGCGAGGCGGAACGCGCGCGCGCCCAGGCCGACGCCCTCGCTGAGGAGCTGGAGGCCGCCCGGGAGGCGACGCGGCTCGCGGCCATGGCCGACGCCGGGGCCCGCGACGCGCAGCGCCGCGCCCGCGTCCGGCTGGAGGAGGCTCGCGAGCGTCACGCCGCCGCCGAGCGCCGCATGGCGCAGATCGGCCAGCGCCTGTCTGCGCTCGAGGAAGCCAAGGCGCAGACCCTCGCCAATCGCGACGAGGCGAAGCAGAAGCGCGACGCGCTGATGGCGCAGCTGGACGCGCTGGAGGAGCCGGCCTCCCTCGCCGGCGCGCTGGAGAGCCTGCGCGCCCGCGCCATGGTCGAGCGCGCCCAGGCGGGCGAGGCTCGCGCCGCGCTTGCGAGCCTGCGCAACGAGGCCGGCGCCCGGGCGTCGCGCGTCGCCGCCATCGCCCGCGAGATCGCCTCCTGGGCCGAGCGGCGCGACCGCGCCCAGGACCGGCTCGGGGAACTGGAGGAACGCCTCGAATCGGCTCGCGAGGAGCAGGAGCGCCTCGCCGAATCGCCCGACGCCTTCCTCGACCAGCGCCGCGCGCTGATGAACGCGCTGCAGGACGCCGAGACGGCCCGCCGCGACGCCTCCGATGCGCGCGCCGCCGCGGAGACGCGGCTCGCCGAGGCCGACCGCGCCGCCCGCGCCGCGCTCGAGGCCATGAGCGCCGCCCGCGAGGAGAAGGCGCGCAGCGAGGCGCAGCTGGAGGCGGCGAGGCGGCGCGTCGCCGACATCGAGCGCGCCATTCAGCACGATCTCGAATCGACGCCGGCCGCGCTCGCCGCGCTCGCCGGCGTGACGGAGGGCGACGAACTGCCGGAGATCGCGGAGATCGAGAAACGGCTCGAAGCCCTGCGCGCCGACCGTGAACGACTCGGCGCCGTCAATCTCCGCGCCGAGGACGAACTGGCCGAAGTCGATTCCCAGCGCGAGAAGATGATCGCCGAGCGCGACGACCTCGCCGAGGCGATCAAGAAGTTGCGCGCCGCCATCGCCAGCCTCAACAAGGAGGGGCGCGAGCGCCTCCTCGCCGCCTTCGACAAGGTGAACGCCCATTTCAAGGAGCTGTTCACGATCCTGTTTGATGGCGGTTCGGCCGAGCTTCAGCTTATCGAGAGCGACGATCCGCTGGAGGCGGGCCTCGACATTCTCGCCCGTCCGCCGGGCAAAAAGCCGGCGGCCATGTCGCTGCTCTCCGGCGGCGAACAGGCGCTGACGGCCATGTCTCTGATTTTCGCGGTGTTCCTGACGAACCCCTCGCCGATCTGCGTGCTCGACGAGGTGGACGCCCCGCTCGACGACTACAATGTCGAACGCTTCTGCGACCTCCTGGAAGAGATGCGCAAGAAGACCGACACGCGCTTCGTGACGATCACGCACAACCCCATCACCATGGCGCGCATGGACCGGCTCTTCGGCGTCACGCAGGCGGAGCGCGGCATTTCCCAGCTCGTCTCGGTGGATCTGGAGCAGGCGGAGAAATTCGCGCTGGCGAGTTGAGACGGCGCGCGCGACCCGAAAGGCTTGGCCGGCCGGCGCTTTCAGATTCGTTTTGGGCGTTGCCTCAAGGTCGCGCCCGTGCGATTTGCGCCGCCGTTTTTGGCGGCCGCCTATTTCCGGTTTTTCGTCCGATCGGCGGGCGGATCGGCGGCGGCCTTCGGCTCCATGCCAAGCCGCCAAGCGGAGCCTTGGCCTCTACGCTTTTCGCAAATGCACAAACTTTCAACCCGCGCGAATCGTCACAATCAGTTGTTTCCCGCTTTATTTCAGAGCGATATGACAAATCCGCGCCTCCTTGACTTCACGGTGGCCCCTCAATATGTTGCGCGCGGCTCGAAAGGGCTCGGCCGCAAGGCGGGGTTTTTTCGGCCGAGCCGTTCCCGGAATTCTGACTAAATTCCCCAAACCAGCCACCTCGGGCATCGTTCAATTTTGCGCGCCGTTTTCTTGCGCGACGGAGAGAGCCGATGATCGAGGACGACGAGCGGGACGCCGAACAGGACGCGCTGAACGCGCGGCTCGAGAAGCTCAACGAAGCGCTGCGGCGGCGCGAAGATGAGCGGCTCGCGCGAGAGGAGGCGACCCCGCCGGCGGCGAAGGGATTGACGCGGGCGTTGAGCGTCGGGCTCAACGCATTCTCCGAGTTCGTGGGGGCGGTCGTCGTGGGCGGGCTCATCGGCTGGAAGGCCGATGAATGGCTCGGCACCGGTCCCTGGCTGATGATCGGGCTTCTCGGTCTCGGCGTGGCGGCCGGCTTCTGGAACATCTATCGCTTGGCGAAGCCGAAGGCGGGCCCGGGCGAGGCGGATTAATTTTTGAAGGCGCGCGCGGCGCGCCGCCAATCGAGGGCCGGGCGGAAGCGTCCGGGAAGAGGACGATGAGTGCGGAAGCGCCCAATCCGATCGAGCAGTTCGAGCTTCATCGCTATTTTCCGCACCAGATGATGGGCGTCGAAACGTCCTTCACCAACGCCTCTCTCTACATGCTGATCGCCGCGCTCGGCGTCGTGCTGCTGATGGTTGTCGCGACCTCGCGCAAGGCGATCGTTCCAGGCCGCTTCCAGGCGCTGGCCGAGATGCTCTACGAATTCGTGGCGAATACGGTGCGCAGCACGGCGGGCAAGGAAGGGATGCGCTTCTTCCCCTTTGTCTTCTCGCTCTTTTCCTTCATCCTCATCGCCAATCTGATCGGGCTCGTTCCCTACACCTATTCGGTGACGAGCCAGATCGTCGTGACGGGCGCCTTCGCGCTGCTGGTTATCACGCTGGTGACGGCTTACGGCTTCTATCGGCATGGTTTCGGCTTCCTGAACCTTTTCGTGCCGCATGGCGTTCCGCTGCCAGTGCTGGTGATCCTCGTGCCGATCGAGATCATCTCCTTCCTGTCGCGGCCGGTGTCGCTGTCCATCCGTCTTTTCGCCAACATCCTCGCGGGCCACGTGACCCTCGCGGTGTTCGGCGGCTTCGTCGTGCTGCTGCTCGCGGCGGGCGGCGTCTATGCGGCGCTGGCGCCGGTGCCGCTGCTGGCGATCGTCGCGCTTTATGCGCTGGAGCTGCTCGTGGCCTTCTTGCAGGCCTTCGTCTTCAGCGTCCTCACTTGCGTCTATCTCAACGACGCGATCCATCCGGGCCACTGATAAACAGTCAACAATAAATGTCGCCCACAAAAAAGCAGGAGAGTACCATGGCTACTGAAATGCAACTGGTTGGCGCGGGCCTCGCCGCGATCGGCACCGGCGCTGCGGCGATCGGCGTCGGCCTCATCTTCGGCAACTTCGTCAATGGCGCCCTGCGTAATCCGTCGGCCGCCGCCTCCCAGTTCACCAACGCGATCATCGGCGCGGCGCTCGCGGAAGGCCTGGGCATCTTCGCCTTCGTCATTGCGCTGCTGCTGTATCTGAAGGCCTAAGGGCTTTCCTGCGCTCTTCGCGAGGCGCGCCCGACAGCGCGCCTCGCGGCCGTACGCCCCCGCAGAGGCGCCCCGCGTTCGAACCGAGCGCCGCGTCCGAAATCTTTGGATCATGTCCATGGCGATCATCTCTTCCGCCTTCGCCGCCGAGGCCGAGCAGGAAGCTCCCGAGACCCACGAGTCCGTGGGCGCGCCGGGCGGCGAAGCCCAACACGAAGGCGGCTTTCCGCCTTTCCAGACCGAGAATTTCGCGCCGCAGCTCGTTTGGCTCGTCCTGATTTTCGGTGTGCTGTATGTTCTCATGTCCCGCATCGCGCTGCCGCGCGTCGGCGGCATCATCGAGAACCGCGAGGCGAAGATCGCCGCCGACCTCGACGCGTCGCGCGACATGCAGGCGAAGGCGCAGGCCGCCGCCGCGGCGAACGACGAAAATCTGCGCCTGCGCCGCGAGGAAGCCCAGGCCATCGGCCGCGAGGCCCAGCAGAAGATCGCCAACGAGGCCGCGGCGCAGCGCGCCAAAGCGGAAGCCGACGCCGCCGAGAAGATCCGCAGCGCCGAGGCGCGCATCGCCGCCGCCAAGAATGCGGCCCTCGCCAATGTCGAGGAGATCGCGCTCGACGCCGCCGCCTCGATCGTCGAGAAGCTCACGGGCGCGCCCGCCGACAGATCCCGGCTCGCCGCCGAATACAAACCCGTGAACTGAGGAGTCGCGTGCCATGAATTTCGACGCGGAATTCTACGTCGCCGTCGGTTTCACGATCTTCGTCGCCGTGCTGCTCTGGGCCGGCGCCCATTCGAAGCTCGCGGCGATGATCGACGCGCGCATCAACCGCATCAAGAGCGAACTCGCCGAGGCCGAGCGTCTGCGGGCGGAGGCCGAGACGCTGCTCGCTTCCTTCGAGAAGAAACGCGCGGACGCCGAGGCGGAAGCCAAGGCGATCGTTGCGCAGGCCAAGGAAGAAGCGGAGCTCATCGCCGCCGAGGGCCGTCGCCGGCTCGACGAGTTCATGGCCCGCAGCGTCAAGCAAGTCGAGCAGAAGATTGCCCAGGCCGAAGCGCAGGCCGCCGCCGAGGTGCGCGCCGCCGCCGCCGACGCGGCCGTGAAGGTCGCCGAGCGCGTCCTTGCCCAAGGCGCGCCGGGCAAGGACTTCGTCATCGCCGGCATCAACGAGGTGAAAGCGCTTTCCGACCGCGCGCGCTTCGCGTCGAACTGACGTCGAGCCAAGGGCGCACGAGACGCTGAACAGGATCGCGCGCCTTTTGAATTGGGTCGGACGTCAGAGCCGGCCCTTTTTCTTTTTCCGAGCGGGTTTCTCGACCGGCTCGGCTCCGCCCTCGGTGAAACCGACCAGAATGTCGTAATCCTCCTGCGCCTTCGCGACGGACGGCGCCGTCATCGGCTCCGCTAGAAGCCGAAAGTCCGCCCGCGCGGCGCCCGCGGGGATCGTCGCGCTGACCCGATAGGTTTTCGAACTGACGATGGAGTCGTCCTTCGTGCGACGCAGCGCGATGCGCAGGTTGGCTCCATAGGCGCCCGGCGTTCCGGCCGGACCGAGAACGACGTCGCCCTCGACCCCGACGCGAATGTCGAGATGATCGCCCGCGACGATGCATTCCCGCACGGCCGATTTGATGGAGATCTGGTGCCTGACGCTGGCGGCGTCGGCCTCCGCCGGCGTGCGGAGCATCGTTGTGCCGGCGTCCATGACGACGAGCGGGCAATCCGCCGTCGCGCCGGGCGCAGGCGGGGCGTCCTTTCCGCCGCCGAAAAGGTCCGGAAGGCCTACCTTCGGCAATTCGAACGCCCATGCGCACTGTGCGCCGACGCCCAGCGCCATCGCCAGCGCCGCCAATTCCAGCCTGCCTGTCTTCATCTCTCTCGAACCCGTCGTCAGGGAAGTTTCGCGAAGCCTTCCTTGAAGCCCTGCAGCGCCAGCGGCAGGCCGATCCCCTCCTCGGGAACCTGATGAATGATGAAGGTCGCAACCTTGCCGCCCCGCAGCTGCTCGATCAGCTTGTCGTCCATGACGACTTCCGCGACGCAGCCCGTCGGCAGACATTTGACAAATCCGGCCCGGCCAATGTCGGTTTCGTCGATTTTCAGACCGAGCCCGTTGGGAAGCAGCACGCCGAGCGGCGCGATGACGCGAAGAAGCCTGCTTTTTCCGTCGCTTGTCTTCAGCACGATGACAACGAGATTGACGTTGCTCTTGTCCTCGGCGACGACGCTCTGAATCAGCGCACATTGTTCCGCGGATGCGCCGGCGGGCGTTTCGCAACGGATTTCCCAGTCGCCGAATTTCGATTTGACCACCCCCTGCGAGAGAGCATCTCCGGCTCCGACGGCGGCAAAGAGAAAGCCCAACGAGCCCGCGACCAGTTGTCGCAAGGGCGCGGAGATTGTCGCAGCGCGCAAAAACGTCATGATGGCTCCAGCAGCGGTTCGCCCAACTCTTAGATCCTGCGGGCAAAAGCGGGCCGCATCGCGGCGGCGCGCCATGCGCGGCGGAGCCCAGTTGGGTAGCAAATGGACCCGCCCTGTCAAGCCGGGCCGCGAACCGCGGCGCAACCTTGCGCCACGCCTCCCGGCGCGACCATTTGTCAGAGAAAATATGGCGTCGCAGCAATTGCGCGGGACGTGCGTTTGTGATTGAACCGGGGCCATGTCGCGCAAAAGCTTTCAGCGGCGGAAGCGCGCGCGAATTTTGCATTCAGAACCAAGTTGACGAAAAGGTGCGAAAGGCGACCTGCATGTCCACGAGCACTAGAAACTACCTTCCTCGCGGAGCCTTCGCGGCCGCAGTAGCGCTTCCGATGGTTCTCTTCGCCGGTTTCGCCTATGCGCAGGTCGAAGGGCAGCCAACCCCCGGCGGCATCGGCCTGCCGGCGACGGTGACGGAGGTGGGAAGGGAGACGCAGTTCTTCTATAACGGCATCCTGCTCCCGATCATCACCTTCATCGCGCTCTCGGTTCTCGGCCTTCTGCTCTATGTCTCCTGGCGTTACAACGAGCAGACCAATCCGGTGCCGTCTAAGCTGACCCATCACACCGGGCTCGAGATCGTCTGGACGCTGATCCCGATCCTCATCCTCGTGTTCATCGCCATTCCGTCCTTCCGCATCATGGCCCATCAGGTCGAGATTCCGGAGGCGAAAATCACGATCAAGGTCACTGGCAACCAGTGGTATTGGTCCTACAAATATCCAGAGGATCAGGGCGGAGGCTTCGCCTTCGACCAGCTGATGAAGCCGGAGGCGGAGCTCAAGGAGGGAGAGCCCCGACTGCTCGCCGTGGACAATGAGGCCTATGTGCCGGTCAACGAGGTCGTGAAGTTGCAGATCACCGCGGCCGACGTCATCCACTCCTTCGTGATCCCCGCTTTCGGCGTGCGAATGGACGCCGTTCCGGGACGACTGAACGAAACCTGGTTCAAGGCCGAGAAGGAAGGCGTCTATTACGGCCAGTGCTCCAAGATCTGCGGCAAGGACCACGCCTTCATGCCGATGGCGATTCGCGTCGTGAGCCGCGAGAAATACGACGAGTGGCTGGCGGAGTCGAAGAAGAAGTTTGCGGCCGCCGAATCGCCGGTGCGACTCGCTTCCGGCGAGCCGGCCCGCTGAACCAGACGCAAGACAACATAAGACATCGAGGACACAACGATGGCGAGTTCGACTGCCGGCGCGCATGACCATCCGACAGGGTTGCGGCGCTTTCTCTTCTCCACGAACCACAAGGACATCGGCACGCTCTATCTGATCCTTGCCGTCATCGGCGGCCTCGTCGGCCTGCTGATGTCAGTCGCGATCCGCGCCGAGCTGATGTATCCGGGCATCAACGTGTTCCCCGGCCTCGCCCAGCTGATCAACCACGCCGATCCCTCGATGGGCGCCGACGCGGGCAAAAATCTCTACAATGTCTTCATCACCGCCCATGGCGTTCTCATGATTTTCTTCATGGTCATGCCGGCGCTGATGGGCGGCTTCGCCAACTGGTTCGTTCCGATCATGATCGGCGCGCCGGACATGGCGTTCCCGCGCTTAAACAACATCTCTTTCTGGTTCCTCGCCGTCTCGCTGATCCTGCTGGTCATGTCGATGTTCGTCGAGGGCGCGCCGGGCATGATGGGCTTCGGCGGCGGCTGGGTGTTCTACCCGCCCTTGTCGTCGAACATCGGCCACCCCGGCCCGGCGATGGATTTCGTCATCCTGTCGCTGCATCTCGCGGGCGCGTCGTCGATCCTGGGTTCGATCAACTTCATCACCACGATCTTCAACATGCGCGCCCCGGGCATGACGCTTCACAAGATGCCGCTCTTCGCCTGGGCCATGCTGGTGACGGCCTTCCTGCTGGTGTTGACGCTTCCGGTCCTCGCCGGCGCGATCACCATGCTGCTGACCGACCGCAACTTCGGCACCATGTTTTACGATCCGGCCGGCGGCGGCGACCCGCTGCTGTTCCAGCATCTGTTCTGGTTCTTCGGTCATCCGGAAGTCTACGTGCTGATCCTACCGGCCTTCGGCCTGATCAGCCATATCGTGTCGACCTTCTCGAAGAAGCCGGTGTTCGGCTATCTCGGCATGGCCTACGCGATGGTCTGCATCGGCTTCCTCGGCTGCATCGTGTGGGCTCACCACATGTATACGGTCGGTCTGTCGCTCAATGCGCAGCGTTACTTCGTCTTTGCGACCATGGTGATCGCGGTGCCGACGGGCATTAAGATCTTCTCGTGGATCGCGACGATGTGGGGCGGCTCGATCTCCTTCCGCGCGCCGATGATCTGGGCGATCGGCTTCATCTTCGTGTTCACCATGGGCGGCGTCACCGGCGTCGTGCTGGCGAACGCGTCGGCCGACCGTCAGCTCCACGAGACCTATTTCGTGGTGGCGCATTTCCACTACACTATGTCGCTTGGCGCGGTTTTCGGCGTCTTCGCGGGTTTCTACTACTGGTTCCCGAAGATGACCGGCTATCTTTACAACGAGACGCTGTCGAAGTTTCACTTCATCGTGCTGTTCATCGGCATCAACCTGACCTTCTTCCCACAGCATTTCCTCGGCCTCGCCGGCATGCCGCGCCGTTACATCGACTATCCGGACGCTTTCGCGCTCTGGAACTACATCTCGTCGATCGGCGCGTTCATCGGAGCGCTGAGCATGCTGATTTTCTTCTACTGCGTCATCGAGGCCTTCATGAAGAAGCGGGTCGCCGGGGCCAATCCGTGGGGCGTCGGCGCGACGACCCTAGAGTGGACGCTTCCGTCGCCGCCGCCTTTTCACCAGTTCGAGGTGCTGCCGCGCATCACCGGCTCGGAGCACTGATACAGAATTCGCCGGCGCGACGCGCGCCGCGCCGGCGACACAATCGTCAAGCGCGACGGTTCGCGCTTTCTCAGAAGTAACTTGAGCGATCAGATCAGCGATGAGCGACGCTTCCTATTTCGAAGAGGGCCAGGCCCCGCGCATTCCCGTCGCGGCGCCGTCCGATTACCTTCGGCTTCTGAAGCCGCGCGTGATGTCCCTGGTCGTGCTCACGGCGCTCGCTGGAATGCTGCTCGCGCCGGTTCCGCCCCATCCGCTCATCGCCTTCACGTCGATCCTCGCCATCGCGGTCGGCGCGGGAGCGTCGGGCGCGCTCAACATGTGGTACGACGCTGACATCGACGCGGTCATGTCGCGAACCAGCAAGCGCCCCATTCCTTCCGGCCGGCTCGAGCCCGAATCCGCGCTCGCTTTCGGCGTGGTGCTGTCGCTGCTCTCCGTGTTCACGCTCGGCTTCGCCGCGAACTGGCTGGCGGCGGGTCTTCTGGCTTTCACCATCTTCTTTTATGTCGCCATCTACACGATGTGGCTGAAGCGCTCGACGCCTCAGAACATCGTCATCGGCGGCGCTGCGGGCGCGCTGCCGCCAATGGTGGGCTACGCGGCGGCGACAGGCGAGATCGGCTTCGTCAGCGTCGTTCTCTTCGCGATCATTTTCATTTGGACGCCGCCCCATTTCTGGGCGCTCGCGCTGATGAAGCATGACGACTACGGCCGCGCCGGCGTGCCGATGATGCCCAATGTTCTTGGCGCGGACCGCACCCGCCTCGAGATCCTCATCTATTCCCTCATCCTCGCGCCGCTCGGCGTCGCGCCCTGGCTGCTCGGTTTCGCTTCGCGCGCCTATGGGTTCATCGCCATGGCCTCCGGCGCATATCTCGCCTATCTCGCGGTCGAGGTTTACCGCAAACGCGTGGGAGATCCCGCGAGGCGGGCGTCCCTGAAACTCTTTCTCTTCTCGATCTACTACCTCTTTCTCCTGTTTCTGGTTCTCGTTTTCGAACGCGCGCTGCAACTTTTGGCCGTGATCTAGGCTACGGAAAGGTTACCGCTCATGAAGAACGAGCCGACCAGGAAGATGGCGACGAGCGGCGACGCCCAGGGCGGCGTCACCCTGACGCCGGAACAGGAGCGCAGCCGACGAGCGCGCAACATCGCGATCGGAATTACTGTCGCGCTGCTCGCCGTGCTGTTCTACGCCGTGACCGTCGTCAAACTCGGCGGCGCGGTCGCCAACCGGCAACTCTGAAATGGTCGCGTCCGGGCGCCAGACGTCTGGCGGACAGCGCAAGATCGCGGCGGCCCTCGTAGTGGGCTCGGTCGCGATGCTTGGCCTGTCCTTCGCCTCCGCGCCGTTGTATCGCGCCTTTTGCGCGGCGACCGGTTTCGGCGGCACGCCGCAGACCGCGAAGACAGGGCCGGCCAAGCCGGGAGAGCGTCGACTCGCCGTTCGGTTCGACGCCAATGTATCGAAGGAGCTTCCGTGGCGCTTCGAACCGGAGGTTCCGAAAGTGACGCTGCGCACCGGCGAAACGGCGACGGTCTATTACAAGGTCGCGAATCTTTCCGACCATGAAACGAGCGGTCAGGCCGCCTACAACGTCAGCCCCGATCAGGCCGGCGCCTTCTTCGTCAAAGTCGCCTGTTTCTGCTTCAGCGAACAGAAGCTCGCGCCCGGCGAGACGACGGAATGGCCGGTTGTCTTTTACCTCGATCCCGCGCTCGAATCCGACGAGGCGATGCGTCGCGTCGAGGAAATCACGCTTTCCTATTCCTTCTATCCGACCAGGTCGCCGGCGGGGGCCAAGACCAGCGAGGCCGGAACCGGAAAGCCGAAAATATAATCCCGCTGGCGTCGCTGGCGGAAATTGGCAAAACCGAACGCGCCGGGCGACCGGCGAATGACGAGGAAGAGTAAAAATGGCCGACGGACACGCGAAACCTCAACACGATTATCACCTCGTCGATCCAAGTCCGTGGCCGATCGCCGGCGCCTTCGCCGCGCTGGCCACCGCCATCGGCGCCATCATGTGGATGGCCCAGCACAAGGGTTCGCCGATCTACGGCCAGACCTGGGGCGGCACGCTCTTCTTCGCCGGATTCGCCGCCATTCTCGCCGTGATGTACGCTTGGTGGAGCGACGTTGTGCGCGAGGCCCAGGTCGAGGGGCATCACACGCCGGTCGTGCAGTTGCATCACCGCTACGGGATGATCCTGTTCATCCTGTCGGAAGTGATGTTCTTCGTCGCCTGGTTCTGGGCGTTCTTCAATTCCAGCATCTTTCCGGGCGACATCTGGCAGGTCTCGCGCACCGAGCTGTTCCAGGGCGTCTGGCCGCCGAAGGGCGTCGAAGTCTTGAGCCCGTGGAAGCTGCCGCTGCTCAACACCGTAATCCTGCTCACCTCCGGCGCGACGCTCACCTGGGCGCATCATGGCCTGCTTCACGGCGACCGCGGCCAACTTAAGAAGGGTCTGCTCGCGACGATCGGCCTCGGCCTGCTGTTCACGGCCATCCAGGGTTATGAATATGCGCATGCGCCTTTCGCCTTCTCCTTCGATCCGGCGCATCCGGCGGCCACGAATTACGGTTCGACCTTCTTCATGGCGACGGGCTTCCACGGCTTCCACGTCATCGTGGGCACGCTGTTTCTGATCGTCTGCCTCCTGCGCGCGATGAAGGGCCATTTCACGGCGAAACAGCATCTCGGCTTCGAATTCGCCGCCTGGTACTGGCACTTCGTCGACGTCGTCTGGCTGTTCCTGTTCTTCTGCATATATGTGTGGGGCAACTGGGGCGGCGCGATGGAATAGGCGTCGGCGCCGCCTGCGGCGGCGCCCGCCCTGGGCGAATTGACGGTCACGGCGCCGCCGTGACCGTTTTCTTTAGGAAATGAGTCTGAAATGTCCGAAGAGCACGTCTATCCTCCCGGCCAAATCTATATCGATGGCCTGCTCGGCAAATGCCCCCGTTGCAGCAAGGGCCATATGCTGCAAGGACTTTTGACCGTCGCCCCGAAATGCGAGGTCTGCGGGCTCGATTTCTCCTTCGCCGACACGGGGGATGGTCCGGCGATCTTCGTCATGACCATCGCCGGCTTCATCATCGTCGGACTCGCCTGGTATATCGAGGTCGTCTACCAACCGCCCTACTGGGTGCATGCGGCGATCTTCATTCCGCTGTCCGCGCTGGTCTGCATCGGCCTCCTGCGGCCGACCAAAGGTTTGCTCATCGCCCTGCAATATTTCAACAAGGCCGAGGAAGGCCGCCGCGAGTCATGAGCCGCGGCGCGAGGTCGCTGCTGTGGCCGGCGATCGCGACGACGGTCGCCTTCGCGCTGCTCGTGAGCCTCGGCGTCTGGCAGGTCCGCCGCCTTGGAGAAAAGGAAGCGCTCATCGCCCGCGTCGAAAGCCGCGCGGGCGCCTCGCCGAAAGCATTGCCGGAGCCCGATGCTTGGTCAGCTCTGGCGCCCGTAGATTACGACTTCACCCATGTCCGGACCACCGGCCGCTTTCTTGGCGGCCGCGACGCGCTCGTGTTCATGAAGCCGCCGGAAGGCGCGGGCAGCGAACCCGGCTATATGGTCGTCACGCCCTTCGCGGTCGCAGGGGGCGGGGTGGCGCTGGTCGAGCGCGGCTTTCTCCCAGCGTCCAAGGCCGAGGATGTCGCCGGCAGAGCCCCGCCAGCCGGAGAGATGACGATTTCCGGCCTGATGCGCGCGCCGCAATCTCGAAACATCTTCACGCCCGCCGACGCGCCGGAACGGTTCATCTGGTATACGCGCGATCCCGCCGCGATCGCCGCCGCCCTCGGCCTCGCCGGCGCGGCGCCTTTCACGCTCGCCCTCGACGGCCCCCCTGCGGCGGGACCGAACGGTTTTCCCCGTCTTGTCCCGACAACGCCCGAGATTGCGAACAATCACCTTTCCTATGCTTTCACTTGGTTTTCCCTCGCCGCCGCGCTTCTCGTCGTCTTCGGGCTTTTCGCCCGCGGCCGCCTCGCGCGCGGGCCGGCGGCGGACAGCCCCTGAAGCGCCTTGCGACGCGCGCGAATATGATATGAAAAGGCGACGACGCATCGCCGATCGCGTCTTTCGCCTCTCACGGACCGACTGTTGCGCTACCTTTCGACGCGCGGAGAAGCCGCGCAACTCGCCTTCGACGACGTCCTGCTCGCCGGCCTCGCGACCGACGGCGGGCTTTACACGCCTTTCGCCTATCCGCATGTCGCGCCCGGCGAGATCGCCGGGCTCGCCGGCGCGCCTTACGCGGAGGCGGCCGCGCGTCTCATCGCGCCATTCCTGACCGACGAGGCCTCGCGCGCCGGATTGCGCGCCCAGACGGAGGCCGCCTATGCGGGCTTCCGCCATCGCGCCATTGCCCCGCTCGTGCAGATCGCCGACAATCTCTTCGTGCTGGAGCTTTTCCACGGACCGACGCTCGCCTTCAAGGATCTGGCGATGCAGCTTCTCGGCCGCATGATGAACGATGTGCTGGAGAAGCGGAACCTGCGCGCCACCATCGTCGGCGCGACCTCGGGCGACACCGGCGCCGCCGCGATCGAGGCCTTTCGCGGCCTGCCGCGCGTCGACGTGTTCATTCTCTATCCGCATGGCCGCGTGTCGGACGTGCAGCGCAAGCAGATGACCTGCGTCGCCGACGACAATGTTCACACGATCGCCCTGCAGGGCACGTTCGACGACGCGCAGAACATTCTCAAGCGTCTGTTCCGCAACGCGCCGTTTCGCGAGCGGGTGGGGCTCGCCGGCGTCAATTCGATCAACTGGGCGCGCGTCGTCGCGCAAATGGTCTATTACTTCACAAGCGGGGTCGCGCTTGGCGCGCCGCATCGCCGCCTTTCCTTCGCGGTGCCGACGGGCAATTTCGGCGATGTGCTCGCAGGCTATATCGCCAAGCGCATGGGCCTGCCGGTCGAGCGCCTCATCGTTGCGACCAACGCCAACGACATTCTCGCCCGCGCGCTGGCGAGCGGCCGCTACGAGCCGCGCGGCGTGACCCCCACGCAGTCGCCGTCCATGGACATACAGGTGTCATCGAATTTCGAGCGCCTGCTGTTCGACGCCTGCGACCGCGACCATGCGGCGGTGCGCGCCGCTTTCGCGTCGCTCGACCAGTCGGGCGCCTTCGAGATTCCGTCTGCCGCGCTCTCCGCGATGCGCGCCGAATTCGACGCCATGTCCGTCGGCGAGGCGGAGACGACCGACGAGATCGCGCGGACCTGGCGCGAGGCGGGCTATGTGCTCGATCCGCACACGGCGACGGGCGTTCGCGCCGCCCGCACGCGGCTCGCGGCGGAACCGGCGACCCCGGTCGTCGCGCTCGCCACCGCGCATCCCGCCAAGTTCCCGGAGGCGATCGAGCGCGCCATCGGGCGCCGGCCGCGCCTGCCGGAGGCGCTAGAGGCGCGCTTCCAGGCGCCGGAGCGCTTCACCATTCTGGAAAACGACGAAAAGCGCATCGCCTCTTTCATCGAGGAGCGCGCGCGGGCGACGAAGGGCTGACATGGCGTTGTTTGGCGTTCTTGGCCGGCGGGACATGCCGATCCGGGGCGAAGGGGTGTATCTGCGCCCTTCCGAAATGCGAGACTATGTCGAATGGTCGTCGCTGCGCGAGCGAAGCCGCGCCTTCCTCACGCCCTGGGAGCCAATCTGGCCGGTCGACGACCTCACGCGCGCGAGCTTCCGCTATCGGGTGCGCCGCCACGCCGAGGAGATGGCGCGCGACGAGGCCTATTCCTTCTTCGTTTTCCGTGAGGAGGACGACGTTCTTGTCGGCGGCCTCTCCTTCGGCCATGTGCGCCGCGGCGTCTCGCAGGCGGCGACGCTCGGCTACTGGATGGGCGAGCCCTACGCCGGCAAGGGCTATATGACCCGCGCTGTCCGCGCGGCCTGCGCCTACGCCTTCGAGAAGCAGGGGATGCACCGCATCGAGGCCGCCTGCCTGCCGACGAACGAACCCTCGAAGCGGTTGCTGGAGCGCGTCGGCTTCAAGCATGAGGGCTACGCCCGCAGCTATCTCAACATCAACGGGCAGTGGCGCGACCATCTGCTCTTCGCGCTGCTCGAAACGGATCCGATCCCGCCCGACAAGCCGAGGGGTTGAGGGCGGCGTTGACCATATTGGAAAGTCGCGGCTGAGCTTGCGGGAAATTTCGCGTAAATTGCGTTCAATTTCGTCGCAAATTCGGAGTTCGCCGTGACCATCAGCGGAGTCGAGACAAGTTTCGTCGGCGGCGCGCCGGTAGCGCGCCTCAGCCTTGTCGAAACCGCGCGCATGATGCTCGACCTCGCGAAGGCGCCGGCGCGGGAGGAGGGGCCCTATTATCTCACCTCCGTCAACGGCGAGGTGCTGGCGCGGCGCGTCCTCGACAAGGAATTCGCGAAGCTCGTGGACTGCGCTGACTCGATCGCCGCCGACGGCCAACCGCTCGTCGCGGCCTCGCGGCTTTTGTCGAAAAAGCCGCTGCCCGAACGCGTCGCCACCACCGATCTTTACCCCATCGTCGCGCATCTGGCGCAGCAGACCGGCGCGACTTTCTACCTCCTCGGCGCGAGCGAGGAGGTGAACCGCGCGACTTACGAAGCGACCAGGCGCGTGGCGCCGCGCGTCAAGATCCTCGGCCGTTCGCACGGCTTTCTCAAGGGCGCGGCGCTGGAGGCGAAGCTCGACGAGATCAATGCGCTCGCGCCGGACATTCTCTGGCTCGCCATGGGCGTGCCGCTCGAGCAGCAATTCGTGCGCGACCATCGCCATCGCCTGAAAAACGTCAAGATCATCAAGACGTCCGGCGGCCTCTTCGATTTCATCGCCGGCGCCAAGAAGCGCGCGCCGCAATGGATGCAGGACGCTGGCCTCGAATGGGCGTTTCGTCTGGGGCTGGAGCCGAGGCGTCTACTGAAGCGCTATCTCACGACCAATCCGGTGGCGGCGTATTTGTTGCTGACGCAGACGCGTTAGCGAATCCGCACTTGGCGGAGCCTGGCGAAAAAAGCCGGAGCCGCTTGGCGGAGTCTCGACTCCTTCGCTTCGCTCCCTATGAACGCGAGGGCGGCGCGTCTTACGCTTCCAGCCGCCCCGCCAGTCTCCCCCACAGCGCATTGCCGGCGTGGAAGACGTAATCCAGCTTCGCGCTCGTCACGCTCTGCGCGCCCTTGCCGATCAGCCAGTCGGCCAGCGACGCGACCTGTTTCGTCGGGCAGGCGAAGACCGCCGTCTCGCCGTGGCGCTCGCGCAGAGTAGCCCCAAACGCCGCCTGCGCCTCCTCGACCGCCTCTCCGGAGAGCGCGACGGACGCGCGCACTTCGCGCGTTGAGCGCGCCTCTTCCTCCGCAGCGATGCGCGAAAGAATGACGCGGGCGGCCTCGCGCGCCGTCTCGCTCCACGGCGCGGCGAGAGAGGCGACGAGATTGGCCTGCGAACGCAGGATCACGCCATCGTCGAGCACCTTGAGCGCATTGGCCGCGAGGGTCGCGCCGGTCGTCGTGATGTCGACGATGAGATCGGCGGAGCCCGCCGCAGGCGCGCCCTCCGTGGCGCCGGAGCTTTCGACGATGCGATAGTCGCCGACCCCGTGCCGGGCGAAGAAGCGGCGCGTGGTGTTGATATATTTCGTCGCGACGCGCAGGCCGCGCCCGTGGCGCGCGCGAAAGCCCTCCGCGATGTCGGCGAGATCGGCCATCCCGCGCACGTCGATCCAGGCCTGCGGAACGGCGACCACGACATTGGCGTGGCCGAAGCCGAGCGGCGCGATGAGCTCCACCTTGCTGTCGGGATCGGCGATCTCCTCGCGCACGAGATCCTCGCCGGTGACGCCGAAATGCACCTCGCCGCGCGCGAGGCGGCCGGTGATTTCGGAAGCCGAAAGAAAGGCGACCTCCGCGCCCTCCAACCCCGCGATGGCGCCGCGATAGTCGCGCGCGCCGCGTCCCTGCGTCAGTTCGAGGCCGGCGCGGGCGAAAAAGGCGTTGGCGTTTTCCTGCAGGCGGCCCTTGGAGGGCGTCGCCACGATGAGTTTCTGCGTCATGCCGCGCCTCCCGCGCGCGGGGCGCCTTCGAGCCTGTCGATCCAGATGGCGGCGCCGACAGCCGGAATGTCCGACGGCGCGCCGAGCGTCTTGAGCAGCCGGTCGTATCGGCCGCCGCCGATGACGGGCTCGCGCCCCGCGACATGGCGGGCCTCGAAGACGAAGCCGGAGTAATAGTCGAGGTGGCGGGCGAAGCTCGCCGAGAAGATCATGTCGTCGAGATCGAGCCCGCGCGCGGCGATGAAGCTCGCCCGCGTGTCGAAACCGTCCAGCGCCGCGGTGAGGTCGAGGCGCGCGTCCTCGGCGAGATTGCGCAGGGCGGCGGAGGCGATGTCCGGCGGACCCTCGATGGCGAAAAAGGCTTCGGCGAGCGCGCGTTTCTCGGTCGAGACGCCAGCGCCCTCGGAGAGGGTCGCCTGGTCGAGGAAACGCTCGGCGATTTCCGCCGCGCTGCGGCCGCCGACCGCTGCGATGCCGGCAATGGACAGAAGATCCTCGACGAGGCGGCGGGCGTCGGCCGGGTCGACCGCCGTGAGCGCCGCCAGAACGCCGGAGGGATCGGCGCCGTTGCGGGGCGGCGGCGTAAAAATCTCGGCGACAGACTGGCCGCGCGCATGCCCCGCCTCAATCCGGCGCCGCCAGACCGGCGGCAGGCCGAGCCCGTCGAGGAAAGCCGCGACGAGGCCCGCGTCGCCGATGCGCACGGAAAGTTCGGCCGCGCCGGCGGCCGCCGCAGCGTCGAGCGCCGCGCCAAGGATTTCGGCGTCCGCCGCCTCGCGGTCGTCGCGGCCGAAGCTCTCGATGCCCGCCTGCAGAAATTCGCCATCGCCCGCAACGCCGTGCTCGGGCGCCCGGAAGATCGAGCCGCCATAGGCGAATGCGGCCGGCTCGCGCGCGCCGCAGGCGAGATAATGCAGGCAGACGGGAATAGTATATTCCGGCCGCAGGCAGAATTCCGCGCCGGAGGCGTCCGTCGTGAGATAGAGGCGCCCGCGAAAATCCTCGCCGGAGCGGTCGAGAAAGACGCCCGCCGGCTGGAGAAGCCGGGGCTCGTGGCGCGCGAACCCCGATCGCTCGAAATGGGCGACGATGGCCGCCAGTCTGTCGGAGGCCTGACGGTCGGGGGCTGGGGCTGTCGCGGCGGTCACGCGCAATTTTCCTTCCTGATTTTGCGCTTTCTTTAGCAACTGACCCGCCCGAGCGCACCCGCTTTCGGCGCGAAAGGTGAATGGCGCGCGGGATTTTTTGCGGCGCGCGCGCAGCGCCCGGCGGCCCCTCGAAGGATCACTCGGCCGGCAGCCGCTCCAGCACCTGCGCCAGCGGGTCGGCGTCGACCGATTTGGGCGGCGCATAGGGTTCGTCCACCGAAGCCACGAGCGCGATGGCGACGACGGCGGCCGCGGCGAAAATGGCCTGCGCCAGAAGCTGCGGCCGCGCGCTGTCGAGATGCACGGCCGCGAGGCTGATCTGGGTGATGAAAGCGATCAGAAGCACAGCCGCCCATTTGCGGTCGTCGGGATAGGCGCCCGAGATCGCGAGGCGCTGTTCGCGCGCCGAACGCAGCTTCATCACCGTGTCGACCAGCGCGTGCTGGAACGCCGGTTCGATTTTGGCGATGCTCACAGCCCGGGTCAGGGCGTTGAGCGCCGCCTCGGCTTCCGGCGACTCCTGGCCGTTCTCCATGGTCTTCCACTCCAGCCCGACGACGGCCTCCACATAGGCGCGGATGGCTTTGGGCGCATCGGCGGCGGCGCCTCCGTGGTTGTCGGTCAGGGCGGCGAGCGTGACGAGTTGCTCGCGCTCCATGGCGACGGCGCGATAGGCGCGTCGGTTGGCGTCCCACACGTCCTGGGACAAAAACGTCATGAGCAGTCCGAACAGCGTCGCCGGAACGCCGACGAAGGGCGGCGCGACGCCCTTCCAGTTCTGCACGATCGGCGCGAGCGGGGAGGCGAAGCTCAGCCAGCAAAGAAACAGCGCGACGGCGGCGAAGACGCCGCCCATCGTCAGCGCCATGATCTCGGTCGGCTGGGCCTTCCAGAGGTGGAGTAGGCCGATGTGAACCAGCACGCCGCCCCCTCGAATCGTTCGCCGCGCCGGCCGCCATGGAACACATTCATGGCGGCCGGCGCCAGCGATTTTCTCGCGCTCAGGGAGCCAGCGGCGTGAAGGCGAAGGGGTTCGAGCCGACTGCCGAAGGGGCGATTTCCCTGATCTTCGTCGTCGTCGCGGCGGTCCCGAGCGTCGACCAGGGTTCGACGTTGAACTCCGGCGGGTTGCTGGCGCTGCGCGAGTCGGCCGCCGAGAAGATCACGCCATTGCCTACGGCGGTGAAGTGATTGCTGTTGTCGCAGGCTGAAAAGCACCAGCCGACGCGGGTCGGATTGACGTCCTTGACGAGCTGAACGGCGCCGGTCGCAAGATTGTATCGGTAGAGCGCGTCATTGCAGCTCGCCGATTCGCCGCTGATCGGGTCTCTCAGATCGCCGCGGCAGCCGGGAATGCCGTATTGCATCGCGCGCGTATAGAGCCAGCCGCCGGCGATGGCGCCCCGGTCGTAGACGAGCAGTTCATTTCCGTTGAACATCGGGCGCAGTTGTCGCGTGCCCGCCGGCGTGCCGTCGGTGACGTAGAGCGTGACGCCATAGCCGTTCTGACGGCCGTTCAGAAAGTAGTTGTTGACGGCGATATAGGCCTTCCCCTGATAGGTCATGATCCGCTCGTCCGCGTAAGCCTCCTTTGCGCCCGCGTCAGAGGGAAAATTCGTCAGCCGCACCGTGCCGGCGGTCGTGCCGTCGCTTGCCCAGAACTCGGTCCCGTAGGTCGGGTCGTTCGCCAGGAAGATCAGCCGGCCGCCCGCGACGCGCGGGTTGGCGGCGGTTATCGACGTCATTCCGTCCGTCTGGCCGGGGTAGAAGGATCTGACGAAGCGTTTCCCTGCGTTCGTGCCGTCGGTGGACCAGAGCTCCACGCCGGTCGCGCGGCTCCAGGCGGCGAAGAGCAGCCGGCTCCCGACCTGCGTCTCCCAGTTCGCGCAGCAGACCCTGGAGGAAAGGCCGTAGCTGAAGGCGCTTACAAGACCAGTCGGCGTGATCCTGTAGACGATCGCCGGCGCCGTGGGAGTCGCGCTGTTCAAAAACGTCATATAATCCGCGCCGTTGAATCTGAAGATCCGGCCCACGCCGTTTCCGACGTAGCCCGGAACGAGACCGACGACCCGCGTGGAGGCGACTGTTCCCGCGCTCGCGTAGAGCGTCACCCGTCCCGTCGAAAACTCTTGTCGATAGAAATAGAATGTTGAGCCGACCGCCTGGCACCGTACGATCGCATTGTTGACGGGCGCTCGCCAATGCTCGACGGCGCCCGTCAGGCTGACATAGGAGACGGTGTCGATTCTCGGCCCGAGGCTCTCGTCGCGCTCCCAGCACATGGCGACCTTACCCGGCAGACGGTGCAGCGAGAAACCGACGCCTGTCTCGGGAAGCGGGATGCGCCGCGTTCCGGCGGCCGTGCCGTCGGTGATGTAAGGCTGGGGCCCGATCCCCGTGCTGTTGTCGGCCAGAAAGACGACCTTGGCGTTCGCCGGAAGCAACTGCGGCTTGGCGCTCTGCGCCTCACACACGCCCGGCGCCAGCGCCGCCGCACAAGCTGCCGCCGGATAGATCAACGCTGATTTGGCGCACATACGCAGCATGAAGCGCCCCCCTAATTTACGATTTCTGCGCGGGCGCCGCCCTAGAGGCGAAGCTCACGGTTCTGGGACAGTAGCTCTTGCCTCTGCGCGCGTCATCTGCCAAATAGGGTGCGGGAGGTTGGCGTTGGACGTTTCACTCGCCAACCGGGTCAGGTCCGGAAGGAAGCAGCCCTAACGAGCTTGAGCGGGTCTTCGTCCAGCCTCCTACCGTGGTTTCCGTCAAGGCGTTCGGCGCATGAGCGAGGCGTCCTACCACGGTTCCCGCCAGCGTTAGGCGGTCGAGTTCGACGCGACGCCGGACCTTAATCGCACCGTTGCCTGCAATTGCTCGCGCCGTCGGCGGCACGACGCAGCGTTGAGCTTTACGCCGGCTGGAAAGGTCCGCCTCAACAAGGGCGCGGAAGCGTTGAGCGAATATCGTTTCAACACGAAGAAGATCGGCCATCAGTTTTGCAAAATTTGCGGGATCGAGTCCTTCGTCTATGGCGTTGGGCCGGTCGGCGCGGTGAACGTCAACTGCCTCGACGGCGTCGATCCGCGCGCGCTGAAGTCAGCGCCTTACGGGGCGCAGCCTCCGAATTTTTGCGGGGCCGCGGTGGAAATGGCGGCCGCGACCCTTTAGAATTTCGCCATGGACGACGCGCTGTTCTCTGACCCGCAAGGCGCCGGCGCGCCCGCCGCCGCCTATCGCGTTCTCGCGCGCAAATACCGCCCATCGAGTTTTGCGGATCTCATCGGCCAGGAGCCGATGGTGCGCACGCTTGAAAACGCTTTCGATCTCGGCCGCATCCATCAGGCCTATCTGCTCACAGGCGTGCGCGGCGTCGGCAAGACCACGACCGCGCGCATCCTCGCCCGCGCCTTCAATTACGAACTGCCCGAAAAGGACGGCCGCCCGGCCATCGACCGGCCCACGATCCACATGCCGGAACTGGGCGTGCATTGTCAGGCCATCATCGATTCGCGCCATGTCGACGTTCTGGAGATGGACGCGGCGTCCCATACCGGCATCGACGACGTTCGCGAGATCATCGACAACGCCCGCTACCGCCCGGTGATGGCGCGCGCCAAGGTTTATATCGTCGACGAAGTGCACATGCTCTCCAAAGCCGCCTTCAACGGCCTGCTGAAGACCCTGGAAGAGCCGCCGGAACATGTGAAATTCATCTTCGCGACGACGGAAATCGACAAGGTGCCGGTCACCGTGCGCTCGCGCTGCCAGCGGTTCGACCTTCGCCGCATCGACGCCGGGCTGCTTGCGGAGCATCTTCGCAAGATCTGCGAGAAGGAGGGCGTCGAGATCGAGTCGGACGCGCTCGCCATGATCGCGCGCGCCGCGGAAGGCTCGGTGCGCGACTCGCTGTCGCTGCTCGATCAGGCGATCGCCTATGGCTCGGCGCATGGCGCGGGGGGCGCGATCCGCGCCGACGATCTGCGCCTCATGCTCGGCGTCGCCGACAAGTCGCGGGTGATCGACCTGTTCGAGGCGACCATGGCGGGCGATGTCGCCAAAGCCATCGCGCTGCTCGAAGAACAATATAACGGAGGCGCCGATCCGGCGCAGGCCTTGCTGGAAATGGCGGAGTTTGCGCATCTCGCGACGCGTCTGAAGCTCGCGCCCGAAACCGCGCAATCGGCCGCGCTCACCCCCGAGGAGCAGCGGCGCGGGCGGGAGGCCGCCGAACGCCTCTCCGTTCCCGCGCTCACGCGCGCCTGGCAAATCCTGATGAAGGGCGTCGACGAGCTGCGCGGCTCGCAACGCCCCCTTCAGGCGGCGGATATGGTGCTGGTGCGGCTCGCCTACGCCGCCGACATGCCGACGCCGGCCGAGGCGCTGAAACAATTGGGCCATGGCGCGCCGGGCGGCGGAGGGACGCCGGCGCCGGCGCCCGCGCCGCCGCGCGGAGCGCCCGTGGCGACGGGCGGGGCCGCGCCAGCGATGCGCGGGCCTGTCTCCGCCCGTCCCGCCGTCGCGCAGCCCGCGCCCGACGCGCCGGGACGCGCCATCGCAAGTTTCGGGGCGCTGGTCGCGCTGGCCGAGGAAAAGCGCGACATTCGCCTCAAGCTCGCGCTGGAATCAGAAGTGCGTCTCGTCCGGTTCGAGCCGGGCCGCATCGAATTCGAACTCGCGCCCGGCGGCTCGCGCGATCTCGCCTCCGTCCTGACGCAGAAATTGCAGCTGTGGACGAATCAGCGTTGGATGGTGTCGGTCGTCGCCGCCGGCGGCGCGCCGACGCTGAAGGAAAAGCGCGAGGCGCAGGAGCGCGAGCGGCGCTCCGGCCTCGAAGCCGATCCGGTCGTCGCGAGCGTGCTCGCGGCGTTTCCCGGCGCGCAGATCGTCGCCGTTCGCGGCAAGGAGGACGCCGCTCGCGTCGAGACGGACGAGACGGCGGATGTAGGCTATGACGACCTTTCGGCTCCCGAGGAAGATTGAGGAGAAGCGTCGATGGTGGACTTCATGGGCCTGATGAAACAGGCGCAGCAAATGCAGGCCAAGCTGGCAGAGGCGCAGCTCGAACTCGAGAACACCGAGGTCGAGGGAGAGGCAGGCGGCGGCCTCGTCAAGGTGCGGCTGACCGCCAAGGGCGCCATGAAGGCGGTCTCAATCGATCCGAGCCTCGTGAAAGCCGACGAGAAAGAAATTCTCGAAGACCTGATCGTGACCGCCCATATGCAGGCGCGCGCCAAGGCCGACGAGCTGATGGCCGAGAAGATGAAGGCGATGACCGGCGGCTTGCAACTGCCGCCCGGGTTCAAGCTGCCGTTTTGATCCCTTCCCCGCGATCGCGGGGAGAGGCGGAGGCTGCGCATGAAGAGAGAGCATGGCTGATCGCGTCGCCGGTCCTGAAATCGAACGCCTCGTGCAGCTGCTTGCGCGCCTGCCGGGCCTCGGGCCGCGCTCGGCGCGTCGCGCCGTTCTTCATCTCATCCGCAAGCGCGAGGAATTGCTCTCGCCTCTCGCTGACGCGATGGCCGTCGCGCGGGAGAAAATCGTCGCCTGCCCGGCCTGCGGCAACATAGATACGAGCGACCCCTGCACGATCTGTCGCGACGCGCGGCGCGATCCCTCCATCCTCGTGGTCGTGGAGACGGTTTCGGACCTCTGGGCCCTGGAGCGCGCGGGGCTGCTCAACGCGCGCTATCACGTGCTCGGCGGCGTTCTGTCGCCGCTCGACGGCGTCGGGCCGGAGGATTTGACGATCGCGCGTCTGATCGACCGCGCGCGGGGAGGGGAAATCCGTGAGATCGTCCTTGCCGTCAACGCCACCGTCGACGGCCAGACGACTGCGCATTACATCGCCGATCTCCTCGCGCCCACGGGCTTGAAGGTGACGCGCCTTGCGCATGGCGTGCCGGTCGGCGGCGAACTCGACTATCTCGACGAGGGCACGCTGGCGACGGCGCTGGAGCGGCGGACGGTTTTCTGATCCGCCGCCGTTGCGCGTCTCGCAATGCCGCTTATTTCGCCGGCGTCCTGGCGGCGATGATCTTGCCGAACTCCTCGACGCTGATCTCGCCGGCGTAACGGTCGCCGTTCACGAAGAAGGTAGGCGTCGAATTCACGCCGAATTTTTCGGCGGCGCGATTTCTGACCTCATTGACCTTTTTGTAGAGTTCCTGGTCCTTCAGCACCGCCTCGAACTTGTCCTGGCCGATTCCCGTCTGCTTCAGGACATTGGCCAGACCGTCGAGCGGCTTGTCGACGAAGGCCCAGTTCTTTTGCTGCGCGAAGAGCAGATCGACCGCCGCGTCGCGCTTGTCGCCGAGTTCACGCGCGAGCATGAAGGCGGCGGTGGCGAGCGGGTCGAGCGGGAACTCGCGCAGGATGAATTTCACCTTGCCCGTGTCGATGTAGTTCTTCTTCAGCGCCGGATAGACCTCGTGATGAAAGGCGGCGCAATGGCTGCAGGTCATCGAGGCGTATTCGACGATCGTCACCGGCGCGCTGGGGTCGCCCTGAACGATGTCGGGCAGCGCGTTCGGCGCCATCAAATCTTCGATCGCGACCTTGCCGGCGGCGGATTTCTCAGCCAGGGCGGGCGCCGCTCCGAGGACAAGAACGCTCGCGGCGGCGGCGAGGAGACGGCGGCGGGAAAGCGCGAAAAACGAAAAGAACATGTCGGGCCCATGGTGTGAATGGAGAGCGGAGCGACCATAGTCTCTCCGCCGATTGTGGCAAATCGAATTCGGACGCGCGGCCGGGCTCACAGGCCGGGCGGAATGCCGTGTTTGGGCTGCACGAAGTAATAGAACATGCCGATGGCCGCGACGACGACCCCGAACCAGAACACGACGTCGCCGATCATGAAATCCTGCATGCCGAAACTTGCGACGCTGATGACGAGGCCGACGATGGCGAACCACAGCGGCGACTGGCTGCGTTCCGGCTCTTTGGGTCGTTGAGACATGTTTTCCTCCCCGATCTGTTTTCTTTCATCTTAACCCGGCCTTCGACGGCGATGAAGGGGCGCCGGGAACGGGCTGATTTCCGCAATGGCGCCACTGACTGAAAATGCCATGGCGCCGCTGAATGTATTGTGTATGTATTAGCATGGCGGTCATTGTGTAGAGGCGGTCTCTATGGCAGTTTTCTCCTGGCCGATCTCGGACGATGACCTGACCATGCGCATTTCCTTTGCTTCCGCTTTCCTTCCCGCAGCGACATCTGCGCTGGTTGTGGCCGCGGTAGGGGCGATCGGTTTCATTGCCGGCCAGCCATGGCTGTTTCCTAGCCTCGGTCCGACCATGTTCATTATGGCGACCGCCCCCGAAGAGCACGCCGCGCGGCCCTGGAACACATTCGTCGGCCACGCCATTGGCGTCGCCGCAGGTTTCGGCGCCCTTTTCCTTTTCTCCGCGCAGGAGACGCCGTCGGTCTTCGCGGCGGACGCCCTTTCGGCAAGCCGCGTCGCGGCGACGGCGCTCGCAGTGGGCGCGACCATTCTGTTTCAGTCTCTTGCCGACGCCAGGCACCCGCCCGCCGCCGCAACGACGATGCTGATCACGCTCGGCGGCGTGAAGCCCGCATGGGGCACGGTCGTGACGATCGCCGTGGGCGTGACGCTGGTCGCAGGCCTCGCTGGCGCGGTTCGGTCGTGCGTCCGCTGGCGGCGCGAGGCGGCGTTCGAGAGGCCGGAGATGGCAAAGCAGCCCGACCTCGAGCCCGGCCGTTGAGAGCGCCTCGTCTCGGCGTCAGCCTTTGCGGCGCGGAACGAGATGCAGGAATCTCGCAAGCCGGCGCTCCGTCAGGAAAGCGAGACTGAAGAGCTGGACCAGATTCTCCGCTTCGATGAGCTCCAGGCCGATGCTGGCCGGAACGACTTCTTTCCGCGTGCCGAAGATGATGTCCCACACCGAGAGAACGATCCCGTAATTGCTGTCGTGCTCCGATCTCAACGTCGAGTGATGGGCGCGATGGAGATGCGGCGTGATGATGACATAGGAGACGAGCCTCTCGCCGGGGAAGGTGAAATTCCCGTGGTGGAAAAGGACGAAAAACATTCTGACGATTTCGCATACGACGACGATGCTCGCGGGCACGCCGAACAGCACCACGCAAACACATTTCACCAGAACTTCCAGAAACTGATCGAAAACATGGAATCTGAGGCCCGTCGTGACATGGTAGCTCTTGTCGCTGTGATGAATTTTATGAAACCGCCAGAGGAATTCGTATTTGTGCCCGAGGTAATGCCACACGTAGACGGCGAAATCGAAGAGAATGAAGCTCCAAATCCATTTGACCGGGCCGTCCTCCATGCCGCCGAGCAGGCCATATTGCGCATAATTCGAAGCGACCAGCAGCAGGCTCGAAACGGAGAAAATGCTCATGATGACATTGTTGACCAGAAAGGCTCCCGTGTTGGTCGCGAAGGATTTTTTGAGGGCCTCCTTCGGGACGGGCATGTAAGGAAATTTCTTTTCCACGATGAGCAGGACCGCGAACAGCAAGACGGCCCCGCCAAAAAAATAGCCTTCGATCCCCGGCGCGCTCATTTCAAAACTCCCGGCAAAGGCTCGAACGGGCCATACCGGGCAAACGGCCCAGCCGCCCGCGAGCGCGATAGATGACGGCGGGCGTTCCCGCGCTGCCCGCCCACTCCGCCGGAACCCGCCCATGCAATCATCCGGAGAATGGCTAGGATTGTCGGTTACATCCCGATATTGATGGTTTATATGAGCCAATAGCAATGGTCTATCAAGACTGTCGGGAGGAATTCATGCTCGGGATCGGGGGATCGAAACCTCTCGCCGGATCCGCGGAGGACGTGATCGACTGTCAACCATCGAAGGTCTACGAATTCATTGGGCCCGGCTTTTTCGAGAACTACCCCAAATGGTGCCCCCAGGTCGTCGAACTCGAGCAATTGTCGCCGCCGCCGGTGAAGGCGGGGGCGAAGGGCCGGCAGGTCACGAGAGATCGCGGGATCGACAGCGAATCCACCTTCGAAGTCTCCGAATACCTCCCAGAGAGCGCCTTCGAAATTTCCGGGATTTCCGAACCTTTCCGCGCGTCCTACGTCGTGTCCCCCGAGGGCGAGGAATCCACGCGCGTCGCCTTCACCTTCGAGCTCAAGGAAATCGACCTCGTCATGCGCCCTTTTCAAAAGCTGATCCGGGCGGCGCTGGAGGAGGGCGCGCTTCAGACCATCGAAAACATCAAGCGCCTGCTCGAAGACGGCGCCATCGCCTGACGCGCTCTCGATAGAAAACAGAAGTCCAGGGAGGAAACTATGTTCGTCGTCCAGAAGGATCGCGGCGTTATTCCGCATGTTCTGACGCAAATCCTCGACTCCTGCGTCAATGGCGTGACGCTCACCGACCCCGATCTCGAGGACGCGCCGATCGTCTACGCCAACAAGGCGTTCGAAGACATGTGCGGCTATACGCAGCAAGAGATCGTCGGCCGCAATTGCCGGTTCCTTCAAGGAACGGACCGCGACCAGCCCGAACTGAACCGTCTCCGAGAAGCGATCCAGAAAGGCGAGCCGGTCGAGGTCACGCTCCGCAATTATAGAAAGAACGGCGATCTCTTTTACAATCGCCTCGTGGTGAAGCCGCTCTTCGACGCGCGGGGAAACGTCGTCTATTTCCTCGGCGTCCAGTATGACATCAGCGAGCAGGTCCGTGCGCAGGAAGAAATCAAGGCGCTGTCGGAGAAGCTCACGCTCTCGGGCGTCTGACGTCGCGCCAGAGGCGTGGCCCGCCTTCCTTGCGCGGCGGACTCATCGCGTCATGAGCCGCTGAACCAATTATATCCCTGCTTCTCCCAGTAGCCGCCCGGATTGTCGTTGGTCACGAAAATCTCCGTCACGAACTTGGGATTCTTGAATCCGAGTTTCGTCGGAATCCGAATCTTGACCGGGTAGCCATATTTCGTCTCCCCCGGTTTTTCCGGAAAATCCAGGACGAGCAATGTCTGTGGATGAAGCGCAGTCGGCATGTCTATGCTCGTCCAATATTTGTCGGCGCATTGAAAGCCGACATATTTCGCGGTGAGATCCGCGCCCACGCGGTCCAGAAAGGCTCTGAACGGGACGCCGCCCCATTTTCCGATCGCGCTCCATCCTTCGACGCAGACATGGCGCGTGATCTGGGCGACTTGCGGCAAGTTTCGTAGCTCGGCGAGCGTCCACCCGCGTTTGTCTTCGATCAGACCTGACAGGCTCAATCGGTATGACGCGCCGTCGATGACCGGCGCCAGCGCTTCCTCGTAAAAGGCGTTGAAGGGGAAGGGCGTCGTAACTTCCGACTCGGGATAAGTCGGCGCCAGCTTGTCGGCGTCGAACAGCGCGGCCTGAACGCGATCGTTCCAACGCGACATCGACCACAGCAGCCGGTCCACCGCATCCTCGTCTTTCAGCGTGCATCCCGAGAGAAGCGACAGCGCGCCAAGCGAAAGGCCCTGCTTCAGAAAGAGCCGGCGCTCGACGCGTTCCAGCTGCGGTTTGAAATCGGCAAGCGAAGGTCGTTTTGATTTCGGGTTCGCTGTCATCGTCGATCGAGCCTTTCCAGCTGTCCTTTCGTCAACCGGCCCGTGAACATCGATTTGATCACGCCCTTGATGGCGAACGCCATGCTCACATGGATCAGGATGAACGTCGCCAGCACCGCCATCCCATAGAAGTGCACGTAGCGCGCCTGATCATAGCCGCCGAAAAACGCCGCCAGGTTCTGGAACTGGACCGGCTTCCACAGCGCTAGACCGGAGAAGAAGAGCAGCGCCATGTCGATTGCGACGACGACATAGAGGACGCGTTGCGCGACATTGTATTCACCGGTTCCGTGGAACAGCAGCCGGCGCATTTCCAGCTTGACGTTTCTGTAGGCCGCAATCGGTCCGATGTTGAAAATCTTGTGGAGAAAATGACCGGAGAACACGCCATAAAGCAGATAAGCGAGGCCATTGACGAACAGCAGCCACATCACCGCGAAATGCCAGGCCAATGCGCCGGCGAGCCAACCGCCGAGCGTCAGTTCCGCTGGAAAGCGGAACGGGTAAAGCGGCGAGGCGTTGTAAATCCTGAGCCCGCTCATCAGCATGGCGATGGCGGCGAAGGCGTTGATCCAGTGCGTGACGCGCACGAAGAGAGGGTGAATTATTTTTTCTTTGTTCCCCCTCTGGCTTGCTCGAGATTTTTGCGGCAACTGAGCCCACCTCCCTTTCTTTGATAGCCGGGCGCGCGGCGGGGGGAATGCGATCTTCCGCCAAAATGGCTGCAGTTCAAGCCAATGCAGAATTCAAAAAGAAAGAGATGAAGGGTTCCTCACGCTTTGTCCCAGGCGCGCGGCGCGCCGGGCTCCTCTCCGAGACGCGTCACCCGCGGCGCAGAGGTCGGAGGCGCGTGCACGTCATCGAAAACCGCGCGCCACAAATCCTTCCCGTATATGTCAGCGCAAAGGCCGTCTCAGTCTGAGGGAGAGCCGGGCGCGCAATTCCCGCCGCAGCGCGTCCGCGCCATTCCAGCAAATGCGCCCCGCGTCGCGCACATGAAAAAAGGCGTCAGCACAAAATATGCCGACGCCTGACCCTTCGCTTCTAAACGCTATATGTTGGTCTTGTAGCGTTTGTTTTATTAGCGCGAATAGAACTCGATGACGAGGTTCGGCTCCATCTGGACCGGGTAGGGCACTTCCGTCGCATGGGGGACGCGGGTGAGCTTGGCGGTCATCTTGGAGTGGTCGACATCGTAATATTCGGGCACGTCGCGCTCGGCGAGCGCCACCGACTCGAGAACGGTCACTGCCTGCTTCGAGGATTCCTTTACCTCGATTACGTCGCCAACCTTCACGAGGTAGGAAGGAATATTGACGCGCTTGCCGTTGACGCGGATGTGGCCGTGATTGACGAATTGGCGCGCGGCGAAGACGGTCGGCACAAATTTGGCGCGATAGACGATCGCGTCGAGACGGCGCTCCAGCAGGCCGATCAGATTGTCGCCCGAATCGCCCTTCATGCGGATGGCTTCGGCGTAATACTTACGGAACTGCTTCTCGGAGATGTTGCCGTAATAGCCCTTCAGCTTCTGCTTCGCCTTGAGCTGCGTGCCGTAGTCGGAAAGCTTGCCCTTGCGGCGCTGACCATGCTGGCCGGGGCCGTATTCGCGGCGATTCACGGGGCTCTTCGGGCGGCCCCAGATGTTCTGGCCCAGGCGGCGGTCGAGCTTGTATTTGGCTTCTGCGCGCTTCGTCACGTTACTTTCTTCCTCTCATGGTCGCGTTTGCGCGAGAGAGGCGAAAATACAGCGAGCCGCCCGGAGCGGATGGCCCGGGGCGTCATCGTGATCCGCGTCTCCCGCACGCGCCCGGCGGCGCCGGACTCGGGAACGCGCCCTCCTCTGCCGTGGAACCGGCCGACAGGCGTTCGGGATAGAACGCCACGGGTGCTCGCCCGGCGCGGACTTGCGCGTCAGGCTGAAGGCGGACTAACGGAAGCCGTCTCCCCAGTCAAGAAAAAAGCCCGGAGAACCAGGCTTTTTTCCAAGATCAAAACGGCAGGCCCTCGTCATAGGGCGCGATCACGTTCTGCGGCGGCCGCTGCGGCAGGGTTTCCTGCATATACCAGCTGCGCTGATTGGCCTCGACCGGATCCTGATTGAAGTAGGTCTGCTGAAGCATGTAGCGGTTCGTGCTGCCGACCGGAACCTTGTTGCCCGGCTCCAGCCAGCTGCGCTGGTCGAGGCCGGCGCGGCCGCGGCCCTCCTCGATCCCCCGGCTATAGGAGAGGTCGCGGTTCTGCTGAACCGAATAGCCTTGCTGGCGATTGCGCGATTTGGCGAGCGCGTCTCCTCCCGCGGCCATGGCGACCAGGCAGGCGAGGCCCACCGACATTTTGAACCTCTTGCGCATCTTCGGTTTCTCCAGCTCGACGCTTTCCGGACATCATATAGGATCGTTTCGCAAAAGCGATACGGGCTTGCGGCTCCTCTCAGTTTTTCGCGGCCTCAGGGTGAACGGCTGGCGAACGCGCGACGGCGTGGCCCTTCTTCGCCGCCGGCTTGGCGCGGGCGGCCCGGTGCGGCGGAATGGAGGCCGTCACATCGTCGCGCGAGACGTTCTGGCAGCCCTTGCCGCGGGCGAGTTCCGCGTTGAGGAAGAAGTCGTTGAGCGGCTTGTTGTCGCCGCCCGCCGAGTAGTTGAGCTTGTCGAGGATGCAGCCGAAGGCTGCGCGGTCGATCGGTTTCGCGGCGGCGCCGCAGGCAATGGCGGCGATTTCGAGCGGCGCCTTCGTCTCGACGAGCCGGGCCGCGAGGCAGGCGCGTTCGCTCCCTTCCGCGCCCTCGCCGCCGGGTTGCGACAGACGGATATCCGCCGCTTCGAAGGCGCCGAAGCGGGTCGTCAGCGCGCCCGGCTGGCCGATTTTCGCGACGTTGAGGCCGACCGCCTTGGCGTGACGCGTCATGTCCAGGAAGAAGTCCGCGTTCGTGACCTTCGGGTCGAGGTCCGGATGCACGTCGACGCGCAGGAAGGGCGCGCCCAGCGCGAACTGGCCGACGGTCAGACTGTCCACGCGCGGTTCGCCGTCCCTGGTTTCGCCGACGGCCGCGACCTTCTTTTCGCGCTCGAACTCGGGCGCATCGACGTCGATCCCTGCGGCGTTTTTGACCGTCAGGGCGGATTCGAGATCAGTTGGCGCCTTGGCGGCGATCTTCGCGGGGGATTCTGCGGCGGGGACGCTCGCGTCCGCCATCGCCTGAGGTCCTGCGGGACGTCCGACGAGGAGCGCCGCAGCGGCGAGAATGACCGAGGCGCCGGCGCCCATCCCCAAGGCCGCGCGTACGCCGGCCGGCCGGGCGCGGAGCGGGCCCGCATAGGGGGGAGGGGCAAAATCAGGGTCGAAAAAGTTCGCACTCATGACGCAACTCCGGCGCTAGCGCAAGTTGGGCGCATTCGGGATGCGCCGGATATTGCCGGCTTTGCAGAAAACTAACGTTAACGCCGGGCAAAGCCGGGTTTTATGGTGAATGAAGCGTTGACGGGCGAGGCGGCCCAAAAAGAAAAGGCCCGCGCGCGGGCGCGGGCCTCGTCGATGTCTGCAAGAACGGGGAGGCTTATTTATTCCTCGCCCTTCTTTCCCTTCTTGGCTTCGCCTTCGCGAGCCTTCAGCGCCGCGCCGAGAATGTCGCCGAGCGAGGCGCCGGAGTCGGCCGAGCCGTACTGGGCGATCGCCTCTTTCTCCTCGGCGACTTCGAGCGCCTTGATCGAAACGGCGATCTTGCGCGCCTTGCGGTCGAAGAGGGTGACGCGCGCGTCGACCTTCTCGCCGACGGCGAAGCGCTCGGGACGCTGGTCGGCGCGGTCGCGGGCGAGTTCGCTGCGCTTGATGAAGGTCGTCAGATCCGTGCCCGCGATCTTGACGTCGATGCCGGAGTCCTTGACCTCGATCACCTCGCAGGTGACCACGGCGCCCTTGCGGACGTCGCCGCCTTCCTCGCCGCCGCCCACGGTGGCGAAGGGATCGCCCGCGAGTTGCTTCACGCCGAGCGAGATGCGCTCCTTCTCGACGTCGACGTCGAGAACCTGAGCGTTGATCACGTCGCCCTTCTTGTACTCCTCGATCACCTGCTCGCCCGGACGGTTCCAGTCGAGGTCGGAGAGATGGACCATGCCGTCCACGTCGCCATCGAGGCCGATGAAGAGGCCGAACTCGGTCTTGTTCTTGACCTCGCCGGAGACGGTCGAGCCGACGGGGTGCTTCTCGGCGAAGGCCTCCCACGGATTCTGCAGGGTCTGCTTGAGGCCGAGCGAAATGCGGCGCTTGACCGGATCGACTTCGAGAACCTGGACGTCGACTTCCTGGCTTGTCGAGACGATCTTGCCGGGGTGGACGTTCTTCTTGGTCCAGCTCATTTCGGAGACGTGGACCAGACCCTCGATGCCCGGCTCCAGCTCGACGAAGGCGCCGTAGTCGGTGATGTTGGTCACGCGCCCATGGAACTTCGCGCCGATCGGGTACTTGGCCTCGATGCCCTGCCACGGATCCTCGAGCAGCTGCTTCATGCCGAGCGAGATGCGGTGCGTCTCGTGATTGATCTTGATGATCTTCACCCTGACGGTCTGACCGATGGTCAGCACCTCGGACGGATGATTGACGCGCCGCCAGGCGATGTCGGTGACATGCAGCAGGCCGTCGATGCCGCCGAGATCCACGAACGCGCCGTAGTCGGTGATGTTCTTCACGACGCCGTCGATCACCTGACCTTCTTCGAGGTTCGCTACGATCTCGTGACGCTGCTCGGCGCGGCTCTCCTCGAGCACGGTGCGGCGGGAGACGACGATGTTGCCGCGGCGGCGGTCCATCTTCAGGATGTGGAAGGGCTGCGGCACGTTCATCAGCGGCGCGACGTCGCGGATCGGACGGATGTCCACCTGCGAGCGCGGCAGGAAGGCCACGGCGCCGTCGAGGTCGACGGTGAAGCCGCCCTTGACCTGATTGAAGATGACGCCCTCGACCTTCTCATTGTTCTCGAAAGCCTTTTCGAGCTTGACCCAGCTCTCCTCGCGGCGCGCCTTGTCGCGCGAGATGACGGCTTCGCCCAGCGCGTTCTCGACGCGCTCCAGATAGACCTCGACCTCTTCGCCGACCTGCGGGGCGGGATCGCGGCCATAGCCGGTGAATTCCTTGAGGGGGACGCGGCCTTCGGTCTTCAGACCGATGTCGATGACGGCGACGTCTTTCTCGATGGCGACCACGCGCCCCTTGATGACGGAACCTTCGAAGGCCTCGTTGTCGCCGTAGCTCTGCTCGAGGAGGGCGGCAAAATCTTCGCGCGTCGGCGCGCGATCGGTCGTAGCGGACATTTGTTCTCCTGGGGGCCCCGGTCGGGGCGGCGCCGGCTGAAGGTTGGCGTTGCGGTCGGTTTCCGGCGATCGGAACGTCTCTTGGCGTAGAGCGCACAAAGAGACGAAAAGTTCGTAACCGAACTGGCCGGCGCGGCCCGAGGGTCGAAAACCAAGTGAATTGCGCAACGAGCCGAGCCCGCGGCGCGGCGATTGTCTAACAGCGGACCGTCTCCACGGCAAGCGCTGCGGTTCCGACTTCGTTGCTGCGGCGCGGCGGATGAGCTATTGCATTGCGGCAACGGCTTTGATTCCCGGCCACGAGCCGTTAGCCATGGCGCGGGCATGGCCGCCGTCTGGCGAAAATCTCGCTGGCGCATTCTGGACCGGGTGCTAATCTTTGCGGCAGTGGCGTGGTCTTTGCTTTACAATCGGGCGACGCGCCGCGCAAATTTTCGGAGTTTCGCTTATGTCGATGAAGATTGTCGCCCGCGCCGCGATCGCCTCCGCAGCGGTGTCCCTCGCCCTCTCGGGCGCCGCGCCCGCCGCCGCCAAAGGCAAGGCGCGCCAGTCGAATCCCGCAGCGACCGGGAAGATGGCCTGCGGCGGCAAAGGCGCCTGCGGCGCCAAGCATCAGTCCGGCGCGCAGTCGCCCAATGGCGCGCCGGCGGCGCAGACGGCGCCTGCGACGGGGCCCGCTCCCGCCGCCAACATGCCGGCCAATTGACGTCTTTCGGCGCGGCCAAGGCATCCGCCGCAGCGTGCGCCGTGTCGCCCCCCGGGGGCATTTCAGAGGAGAAACAGATGAAGTCGAAGGTCGTTTCCGGAGCCGCGCTTGCCGCAGCGGCTGTCGGCCTGGCGCTCAGCGGCGCGGTCGTCACGCCGGCCGCCGCCCATGGGTCGCACGCCTGCTCCATGGCTAAGGGCCAGTGCGGCGGCAAGATGAAGTGCATGACAAAGACCGGCGTCTGCAAGCACAATGTCGGCTCCAGCAAGGCGGCCTGCCGTCACGGATGCCATCACAAGGCCAAGTGCCATCACAGCAAGGGCGCTTGCCACCACAAGGCCAAGTGCCACACGAAGTAAGCTCGCGCGCCGGCTCTTCGTCCCGGGGGGCCGGCGCGATTGCGGCGCCCCGGCCGCGCTTCGCGGCGGCCGGGAGGAGGACGACAAGATGCAGAAACCGGCGCCGCTGGGCTACGGCCTCGGCCTCAGACCCGTCTATTACGACGAAATTCTCTCGACGAATCCGCCGGTGGACTGGTTCGAGATCATATCAGAAAATTACATGCTGGCGGGCGGGCGTCCGCTCTCGATGCTGGAGCGCATACGCGCCGACTACCCCATCGTGATGCATGGCGTGGCCATGTCGCTTGCTTCCACCGATCCGCTGGATTTCGACTATCTGGCCGAACTGAAGGCGCTCGCCGAGCGGGTCCAGCCGGCATGGGTGTCGGACCATGTCGCCTGGACGGGCGTGCACGGGCTGTCGCTGCATGACCTCTATCCGATCCCCTACACGCGCGAATCGCTCGATCACGTCGTCGAACGCATCCGCCGCGTTCAGGATTATCTGAAGCGTCAGCTCGTCGTGGAAAACGCGTCCACATACGTCTCCTTTGTCGACTCCGAGATGAGCGAGCAGGATTTCGTGCGCGAGATGGCCGAACGCGCGGACTGCCTGCTGCTGCTCGACGTCAACAATGTCTTCGTGTCGAGCTTCAATCACGGGTTCGATCCAATCGCCTTCCTCGACGGCGTCCCGGTCGACCGAGTCGTCCAGTTTCACATGGCGGGCCATACGAACCACGAGACCCACCGGGTCGACACGCACGACCAGCCGGTCTGCGAGGAAGTGTGGGCGCTCTATGAACATGCGCGCCGGCGCTTCGGCGACGTCTCGGCGATGATCGAGCGCGACGACAATTTCCCGCCTTTCGAGGAACTGCTCGGCGAGCTTCAGCGCATGCGCGACATCGACGCCCGCATCGCGGCGGAGCGGGCGCTGACCGCCGCATGAAACTCGCGGAATTCCAGTCCCTCTTTCAGGCGCGCATTCTCGCCGGCCCCGGCAAGGAAGACGCGCCGCTGCTCGCGGCGCTGCGCCCGTCGACCCGCGGCGCCGGGCGGGAGGCGCTGCTCGGGGTCTACCAGACCGGCTATCGCGCCCGTCTGGAGAGTTTCTTCTACGAGGACCATCCGGGCCTCCGGCGGCTGCTCGGAGACGAGGCGTTCGAGGAGTTGATCGGCGCCTTCGTCACCGACAATCCGCCGCGCAATCGCAACGCCCGCTGGTACACGACCGGCCTGCCGGACTACATGCGCGCGCATCCGCGCTGGCGCGACGACAGGGCCGCCGTCTCGATGGCGCTGTTCGAGCGCGCCATGGTCGACGCCTTCGACGCCCCGGACGCTGAGCCGCTGACGATCCAGTCTCTCGCGCCCTTTGCGCCAGAAGACTCGCCGCGCCTCGTCTTCGCTTTCGACCAAAGCCTCATCCTGCTCGAACTCGCCGCCGGCACGCTCGCAGCCTACGCCGCGGCGACCGAAGAGACGGAAGAAGAAGACGCGGCGGAATCCGGAGAATCCGCGACGTCGGGCGATGGCGTCGAGACGGTCGCCGTCTGGCGCCTGAACGAGGAAACCGCCTTCCGCGAGCTGGACCCCGACGAATATGTCGCGCTGAACGAAGCCAGAGCGGGACGCGCCTTCGGCGACATCTGCCAGATGGCCGCCTTTCAACAGGCGGGCGAGATCGAGCCCCAACGTCTCGCGCAATTTCTCGCGAGCTGGTTCGAGGAAGGCATGATCGTCGGCGTTTCGTTGCAGGCTTAACGCCGCCAGATTGCGAATCATCCTTTAAATCGCTAGCAATCTCTTCTTGACGCAGGCGCACAGCGTGCGGCGGCTCATTTGCGAGCAGGGAGATTTTCTATGGCCAAGGCAAAAACCACCAAGGCTGCGGCGACCCGGAAGGTCGGCAAGGCCGAGGCGCCCGCCATTCGTCCGGTCAAGGAAACCATGACGAAATCGGCGCTCATCAATCTGCTCGCCGAGCAAAACGACATTCCGCGCAAGACCGCCGCCGCCGTTTACGCCACGCTCGAAGGCGTGTTCCTCGGCTCGGTGCATCCCAAGGGCGTGGGCGAATTCACCCTGCCGGGCCTTCTGAAGGTCACGCTCCGAAAGGTGCCGGCGCGCAAGGCTGGAACGCTCGTGCGCAATCCCGCCACGGGCGAGATGGTGAAGGCCGCCGCCAAGCCAGCCAGCGTTCGCGTCAAGATTCGCGCGCTCTCCAAGCTGAAAAACGCCGCCACGAAGTAATGCGCGCCGCTCCCTGTCGCGTCCCATCGGCCGCGGCGGATGGGACGAGGGTTTTGCCATGGCGGACCGAATTCTCGAAGGACGCAAGGCGCTCGTCGTCGGCGTCGCCAATGCGCAGTCCGTCGCCCATGGTTGCGCCAGAGCGCTTGGAGAGGCGGGCGCGGCGCTTGCGTTGACGTGGCTGAACGAAAGGGCGCGGCCCCACGTCGAACCGCTCGCCCGCGACATCGGCGCAGAGATTGTCGCGTCGCTCGACGTGACCATTCCCGACCAATTGGAGGAACTGTTCGAGACCATCCGTCGCCGCTGGGGGCGTCTCGACATTCTGGTGCACTCTATCGCCCATGCGCCGCCCGCGGATTTGCGCGGCCCGCTGCTCGATTGCTCCCCCGAGGGCTTCGCGCGCGCAATGGACGTCTCCTGCCATTCCTTTATTCGCATGGCGCGGCTCGCAGCGCCGATGATGACGGACGGCGGCGCCATGTTCGCGATGAGCTTCCTCGGCGCGGCCCGCGTCGCGCCCAATTACGGCCTCATGGGCCCCGTGAAGGCGGCGCTGGAAGCCTCCTGCCGCTATCTCGCCCATGAACTCGGGCCGAGAAACATTCGCGTCCACGCTTTGTCGACCGGCCTGCTCCCGACGCGGGCGGCGTCCGGGATCAGGGATTTCGATCAGATGCGCCGCGCGTGGGCGGAAAGGGCGCCGCTGGGCGAGATCGACGCGCTCGACATCGGCCGGACCTGCGTGTTTCTGGCCTCGCCTTTCGCGCGCCGCCTCACGGGCGAGACGATCCATGTCGATGGCGGGATGCATCTTTTCTGACCAATTTTTCCCGTGACGTTCGACTTTCACAATCGGGCGCTATCTAACGTTCGAAGAAAAAGACAGGGAGCCGGGGTTCGACGGTCGATGCGGGATGAAGGGACGCGCGCCTCGGGGCGGCATGTGGTCACGGTCGAGGGCCTTCAGGCGCTGATCGACTGCTTGCGCGGGCGGGGCTTCAGCGTCGTCGGGCCAACGGCGGTCGAGGGCGCGATTCTTTTCGAGGAAATCGACTCTGTCGAGGAACTCCCGCTCGGCTTGACGGACGCGCAGGACGCCGGGCGCTACGAATTGCGCCGCCGCGACGACGACGCGCTGTTCGGTTACGCCGTCGGCCCGCATTCGTGGAAGAAGTTTCTTCACCAGCCCCTGCTGCGCCTGTGGCGGGCCGAACGCCGGGACGGCGGGGTGGTCGTCGCGGCGCAGGAGCCGGACGCGAAAAGCTACGCCCTTCTTGGCGTGCGCGCCTGCGACCTGCGGGCGATCGCCATTCAGGACCGGGTACTCCTCGGCGGCGACTACATTGATCCGCATTACCAGGCGCGGCGCGAACGCGCCTTCATCGTCGCCGTGAACTGCGGCGAGGCCGGCGGAACCTGTTTCTGCGCGTCGATGGGCGCGGGGCCGAAGGCGCGCGCCGGATATGACCTCGCGCTCACGGAGCTTCTCTCGCCGGACGGCCATTTTTTCCTGATCGAGGCCGGTTCGCCGCAGGGTGAGGCGACGCTCGCGCAATTGCCGCGTCGGCCGGCGACCGAGGCGGAGATCGCCCAAGCGGAGGAGCTCGTCGCGCGGACGGCGGAAAATATGGGCCGGCGGATGCCGCAAACGGACGTTCACGCGCTTTTGTCGCGCAATTTTCAGCATCCCCGCTGGGAGGATGCGGCGCAGCGCTGTCTCTCCTGCGCCAATTGCACCATGGTCTGCCCGACCTGTTTCTGCACCTCGGTGGAGGACCACAACGATCTCGCAGGCGTCGAATCGTCGCGCACCCGCCGTTGGGATTCCTGTTTCACCATGGATTATTCTTACATCCACGGCGGCGCCGTTCGGCCGGGCGTGGCCTCGCGCTACCGGCAGTGGATGACGCACAAGCTCGCGACCTGGCATGAGCAGTTCGGGTCGTCGGGCTGCGTCGGCTGCGGCCGCTGCATTACCTGGTGCCCAGTCGGCATCGACATTACGGAAGAAACGCGCGCCATCGCCGAGAGCGAACAAGCCAGCGGAGCGAGCCTTGGAAAATCTTGAGCGCATCCTCTCGGGGCACCCGTTCTTCGCCGGCCTCGACGACAATTTCTGCAAGCTCGCGGCGGGCTGCGCAAAGAACGCCCGGTTCGAGGCGGGTCAATTCGTTTTTCATGAAGGCGAGCCGGCGGATCATTTCTATCTCATTCGCGAGGGCCGGATCGCCTTGCAGGTCTCGGCGCCGGGACGCGGAGAGTCGACCTTCCTCACTCTTGGTCCGGGCGAGGTTTTTGGCATAAACTGGCTCGTGCCGCCTTATCTGTGGAGCTATGACGCGAGGGCGCTCGAGCTGACGCGCGCGCTCGCGATGGATGCGACCTGCCTGCGCAACAAATGCGAGGCCGACCATAGTCTGGGCTACGATCTCATGAAGCGCCTGATGCCGGTTCTCATCGAGCGGCTGCACACGGCGCGCCTGCAGATGCTCGACCTCTATCGCGCCCATGGCTGACGCGCTGGTCGATCCGGGGCAGGCGGCGGCCCTCGCCCAGCCCATGGTTCCACAAATCGCGCAGGTGCGGCGCCGGCGCCGCGACGCGCCCGACGCCTGGACGCTCGAACTCGACATGGGGAACGGCGCGCCGTTCCGATACGCTCCCGGCCAGTTCAACATGCTCACCGCCTTCGGCGTCGGCGAGGCGGCGATCAGCATGAGCGGCAATCCCGCGTCCGGGCCGCTCACCCACACCATCCGCGCCGTGGGCCCGGTGTCGCGGGCGCTGACGCAACTGCGGCCGGGCGATACGCTGGGCGTGCGCGGGCCTTTCGGCGTCGGCTGGCCGATGGCGGAGGCCGAGGGCAAGGATGTCGTCGTCGTCGCGGGCGGGCTCGGCCTCGCGCCGCTGCGGCCGGCGATCTACCGTCTGCTCGGCGATCGCGCGCGTTACGGCCGGGTGACGCTGCTGCTCGGGGCGCGCACGCCCGCCGACATCGTCTTCCGCCACGAAGTCGAGGCGTGGCGCGGCCGGTTCGACGTCGAGGTGGAGGTCGTGGTCGATCACGCCGGGCCGGAGTGGCGCGGCCATGTGGGCGTCGTCACGACGCTGATTTCCCGCGCCGAGTTCAACGCCGCCAACGCCGTCGCCTTCGTCTGCGGGCCAGAGGTCATGATGCGCTTTTCCGCCATGGCGCTGCGCGAGAGTGGCCTCGCAGAAGAGTCGATCCATCTTTCCATGGAGCGCAACATGAAATGCGCCATCGGCCAGTGCGGGCACTGCCAGCTGGGCCCGGCGCTGATTTGCCGGGACGGGCCGGTCTTCACCTATGCGCGCCTGAAGCCGCTCATCGCGATCAAGGAGTTGTGACATGGCGGCGGCGAAAAAAAAGCCGCGCGTTGCGGTGTGGAAATTCGCCTCCTGCGACGGCTGTCAGCTCAGCCTGCTCGATTGCGAGGACGAACTGCTCGCCATCGCCGGCGCGATCGACATCGCCTATTTTCCCGAGGCGACGCGCGCCTCCGTGAAGGGCGTCTATGATCTGTCGATCGTCGAGGGTTCGATCACGACGCCGCATGACGCCGAACGCATTCAGGACGTGCGCCGCCGGTCGAAAAAGCTCGTCACCATCGGCGCCTGCGCGACCTCGGGCGGCATTCAGGCGCTGCGCAATTTCGCCGACGTGCGCGAATTCGCGTCGATCGTCTACGCGCATCCGGAATATATTGCGACGCTCTCGACCTCCACGCCGATCGCGGATCATGTGCGGGTCGATTTTGAATTGCGCGGCTGCCCGATCGACAAGCGGCAGCTCGTCGACGTCGTTTCCGCCTTCCTCGCCGGTCGTCGTCCCAACACGCCCGCGCACAGCGTCTGCATCGAGTGCAAGCTGAAGGGCAATGTCTGCGTGATGGTCGCGAAGTCGACGCCCTGTCTCGGTCCCGTGACGCACGCCGGCTGCGGCGCGCTCTGTCCCTCCTACGATCGTGGCTGCTACGGCTGTTTCGGCCCGAAGGAGACGCCCAACGCTCCGTCGCTGAGCGCGGGGCTCGGGAAGATAGGCATGGACGCGCGCGCATTGGAGCGCGTTTATCGCACCTTCAACGCCAATGCCGAACCCTTCCGCGAGGAGAGCGAACGCTATGGCGCGCAAGACCATCAAGGTTGACTATCTCGCCCGCGTCGAAGGCGAGAGCGCCCTGAAGGTCGTCGTGCGCGACGGGAAGGTGCGGCGCGCCGAGCTCAATATTTTCGAGCCGCCGCGTTTCTTCGAGGCCTTTTTGCGCGGCCGCCATTACGCCGAGACGCCCGACATCGTCGCGCGCATCTGCGGCATCTGTCCCGTCGCCTATCAGATGAGCGCCGTCCATGCTCTGGAGAATCTTCTCGGCGTCGCCGTCGACGGCCCGTTGCGCGAATTGCGCCGGCTTCTTTATTGCGGCGAGTGGATCGAGTCGCATACGCTGCATGTCTATATGCTCCACGCCCCGGACTTCCTCGGCTACGAGGGCGCGATCGACATGGCGCGCGATCATGCCGAAATCGTCAAGCGCGGGCTGGAGCTGAAGAAGGCCGGCAATGAAATCCTGCAATTGCTCGGCGGGCGCGAGATTCATCCGATCAATGTGCGCGTCGGCGGCTTTCACCGCGCCCCGCGCAGGCGCGAATTGGCGCCGCTCGCCGAAAAGCTGAAATGGGCGCGCGACGCGGCGCTGGAGACCGTCCGCTGGACGTCTTCCTTCGATTTCCCGGATCGCGCGCGCGATTATACGTTCGTCACGCTGCGTCACGAACGGGAATATCCGTTCAACGAGGGACGCATCGTCTCGAATCGCGGCGTCGACATCGCCGCCGCCGATTTTGACGCGCATTTCGAGGAGGCGCACGTTCCGCACTCGACTGCGCTCCACTGCCGGCTGCGGGATGGCGGCGGCGCTTATCTCACGGGCCCGCTCGCGCGCTTCAATATGAATTTCGGCCAGCTGTCGCCGCTCGCGCAGCAGGCCGCGCGCGAGGCGGGCCTCGGCGACGGCTGCCGCAATCCCTACAGGAGCATCGTCGTCCGCGCCGTCGAGATTCTTTACGCCTGCGACGAAGCCTTGCGCGTGATCGAAGCCTACGAGGAGCCGGAGCGGCCGTTCGTTGCGATCGAGCCGCGCGCGGGCGTGGGCCATGCGGCGACGGAGGCCCCGCGCGGCATGCTCTATCACCGCTACGAACTCGACGCGCAGGGAACGGTTCTCGACGCGCGCATCGTGCCGCCGACGTCGCAAAATCAGGCGTGCCTCGAGGAAGATCTCGTCGATTACGTCGGCGGCTTTCTCGATCTGCCGGACGACGAGCTGACCCACAGATGCGAGCAGACCGTGCGCAATTACGATCCCTGCATTTCCTGCGCGACGCATTTTCTGCGTCTCGACATGGATCGCGAATGACAAAGACGCGAACCAAGACTGCGCCGGTCGTCATCGGCGTCGGCAATCCGGATCGCGGCGACGATGCGGCCGGCCGTGAAGTCGTCCGCCGGCTTCGCGGTCTCAGCGCCGCAGAAGCGCGCATTGTCGAGATCGAGGGCGAGGCGACGGCTGTGCTTGCGCGGCTGGAGCGCGCCGGCGCCGTCTGGCTGATCGACGCCAGCTTTTCCGGCGCGCCGCCCGGGACGATCCGCCGCTTCGACGCCGCCGCGACGCGCCTGCCGCGATCGGCCTTCGGCATCTCCTCCCACGGCTTCGGACTCGGCGAAGCGCTGGAACTGGCGGAGACGCTCGGCATGCTTCCCGAGCCATGCGTCGTCTATGCGATCGAAGGCGGCAATTTCGATGTTGGCGCGCCATTGTCGCCGGATGTGGCGCGCGCGGTCGAGGAAGTCGCTGAACGCGTGCGGAGGGAAATCCTTTCTTTCGTCAGCGCAGGAGTTGGCGCGCGTGCATGAAGCTCATCTGATGTCGGATCTCATGCGCCGGGTGCTCGACCTCGCCGCAGCCGAGAAGGCGCGGAAGGTCGTGAAGGTCTCGGTCTGGCTCGGCGCGCTGTCGCACATGTCGCCGGCGCATTTCGCAGAGCATTTCGCCGCGGCGAGCCGCGGCACGATCGCCGAGGGGGCGGAGCTAGAGGCGGAGGAGTCGACCAATATGCGCGATCCGAATGCGCAAAGCATTCTCATCCGCAGCGTCGACGTCGAGACATGACGCGGCTCGCGACGCGACCGGAGGCGGCCAGCGCGCGGATAAGGCGTCGCATCGTCCTCGGCGGCCGCGTTCAGGGCGTGGGAATGCGTCCGTTCCTTTATTGTAACGCTACCGCTTCGGGGCTGTCCGGCTGGGTGAGGAACGCTCCGCAAGGCGTCGTGGTCGAGGTGGAAGGCGGGCGCGACAGCGTTTCGGATTTCATCGAGAGGCTGCGCGCGTCGCCGCCGCCGGGCGCGCGCATCGACTGGATCGACGCTGAAGCGACTCCCATAGTCGGCGAGGATGGATTCCATGTGCTGACAAGCGACGCCGGCGGTTTGCCTGAGACCGAGGTCTCGCCCGATCTCGCGACATGCGGCGACTGCCTGCGCGAACTGTTCGATCCGAAAGACCGCCGTTATCGCTATCCCTTCATCGCCTGCGCGCATTGCGGTCCGCGTTATTCGATCCTCGAATCTCTTCCCTATGATCGTGCGCGCACCTCCATGCGGCGTTTCGCCATGTGCGAGGCGTGCCGAACGGAATATGAAAACCCGGCGGACCGTCGTTTCCACGCCGAGCCCATCGCCTGTCCCGCCTGCGGGCCGCGGCTCGACTTGCTGAACGCGCGAGGGGATCGTCTCGCGAGGGACGACGCGGCGCTTGCGCAAACGGCCGCCGCCTTGCGTGCGGGCGGCATTGTCGCGGTCAAGGGCGTCGGCGGATTTCATCTCTTTGCGGACGCGCGCAACGACGGCGCCCTGCGCCGGCTGCGCTTGGGAAAACGCCGCGCCGAAAAGCCCTTCGCCGTCATGTATCCGACGCTCGACGACCTGCGCGCCGATTGCCGCGTATCGCGGGAGGAAGCCGAACTGCTCGAAAGCGCCGCAAGTCCGATCGTGTTGCTGCGCCGCTCCGCGCCGCGCCTCAGCGCGCTTGTCGCGCCGGGCCTGCCATGGCTCGGCGCGTTCCTGCCCTATGCGCCGCTTCATCATCTGCTGTTGCGCGATCTGGGTTTCCCCGTCGTTGCGACGAGCGGCAATCCGGGCGGCGAACCGATTGTCGCGGAAGAAGGCGAGGCGCTCGAAAGATTGAGCGACGTCGCCGATTTGTTCCTCACGCACGACCGGCCGATCGTGCGGCCAATCGACGATTCCGTTTTGCGCGTGGTTGCGGGGCGCGCGCTCGTTCTGCGCCGGGCGCGCGGCTATGCGCCCGCTCCGATAAGGGTCGACGGCGTATCGTCCGGCGTCGTCGCCGTCGGCGGTCATTTGAAGACGACGATCGCCGTCACGCGCGCCGACGTCGTGATATTAAGCCCGCACATCGGCGATCTCGAAGGCGCCGGCGCGCGCGCGGCGCATCGTCGAGCGATCCAAGATATGCTGGCGCTCCACGGCGTCTCGCCGCGTCTTGCGGCCTGCGATCTGCATCCGGATTATGCTTCTTCGGCCTGTGCGGAAAGCCTCGACGTTCCGGTTGCGCCGGTCCAGCACCATCTGGCCCATGTGGCGGCCTGCATGGCGGAGAATGGCCTTGCGCCGCCGTTGCTCGGCGTCGCCTTCGACGGCGCAGGCTTTGGCGCCGGCGGCGGCCTGTGGGGCGGCGAATTTCTGTTGGTCGAGAAAGGGCGTTGGCGGCGCGTTGCGCATCTGCGTCCGTTCAGATTGCCCGGCGCCGACGCGGCGATGCGCGAACCGCGCCGGGCGGCGTTCGGGTTGCTCTACGAAGTGTTCGGGGAAAGAGCCGCGTCGCTGACCGGCCTTGCGCCCGTCGCCTCTTTTTCCGAAAGCGAAAGAGCGGTGATGACGGCCATGGTGAAGAGCGATCTCAACGCCCCTTTGACCACGAGCGCGGGGCGGCTGTTCGACGCTTTCGCGGCGCTGGCGGGACTGCGCCAGCGTGCGAGCTACGAGGGACAGGCGGCGGCCGAATTCGAGGGCGCGGCCGAAGGCGTAAACATGCCGCCCTATCCGTTCATTCTGGCCGACGGGGCCGGGGGGGCGCTCGTCGTCGATTGGCGTCCCGCGCTCGATGCCGCGCTCCGCGACATTCGCGCGGGACATGGGGCGGGCGTCGTTTCGGCCGCCTTCCATCTGGGTCTCGCCCGCGCCATCGCGATGGTTGCAGAACGATTTAACGAACGTCGCATTGCGCTTTCGGGCGGCTGCTTCCAGAATGCGCGGCTGACGGAAGCGGCGATCGACGCGCTGCGCGCGGCGGGGATCGAGCCGTTCTGGCATCGGCTGGCGCCGCCGAACGACGGCGGTCTCGCGTTCGGCCAGGCGGTCTGGACGGCGTGGAGCGAGAAGGGCGGAACGCAATGTGTCTAGCGGTTCCCGGACGAGTCGTCTCTGCGCCGGCGGACGATCTCATGCGTCTCGCGCGCGTCGATTTCGGCGGCGTCGTAAAAGAGGTCAGTCTCGCCTACGTTCCTGAAGCGAAGGTCGAGGATTACGTGCTCGTGCATGTCGGCTTCGCGCTCGCGGTCATCGACGAGGACGAAGCGCTGAAGACCGTCGCCTCCTTTCAGGAGGCGATCGGGCGCGCCTCCGAGGCGCGGGAGCGCGCATCATGAAATATGTCGACGAATTTCGCGATGGCGCCGTCGCGCGCGAGCTCGCCCGGCGTATCGCGCAAGAGGCGGAGCCGCGCCGTCATTATCGTTTCATGGAATTTTGCGGCGGGCATACCCACGCCATTGGGCGACACGGAATCGAAGATCTGCTTCCCGGCAATGTGGAGATGATCCACGGGCCGGGCTGTCCCGTCTGCGTGCTGCCGGCGGACCGCATCGACATGGCGATCGATCTCGTTCTGCGCCAGGACGCGACGCTGTGCGTCTATGGCGATCTCATGCGCGCGCCCGGCGCGCGGGGCGCGTCGCTGTTCGCAGCGAAAGCCGCGGGCGGCGACGTCAGGATGATCTATTCGCCGCTCGACGCGCTGCGTATCGCGGCGGCGGCGCCCGAACGGCAGGTCGTTTTCTTCGCAATCGGCTTCGAAACCACGGCGCCCGCGACGGCGCTCGCCATCCTTGCCGCCGCCGAGCGAGGTCTCGCGAATTTCAGCGTCTTTTGCAATCATGTGCTCACGCCGCCGGCGATGCGTCATATTCTCGCCGACGCCGACGGATCGACGGCGCGCATCGACGGCTTCGTCGGCCCCGCGCATGTCAGCGCCGTCATCGGGCCGGAGCCTTACGCTTTCGTCGCCTCGGAATTCGGAAAGCCTGTCGTCGTCGCCGGCTTCGAGCCGCTCGACCTGATGCAGGCGATCGAAATGCTTCTGCGGCAGATCAACGCCGGACGGCGCGATGTCGAAAATCAATATTCCCGCGCGGTGTCGCCTCTTGGCAACCAGCGCGCCCGGCGCGACATGGCGCGCGTCTTCGAGACGCGAGAGCGGTTCGAGTGGCGCGGCCTCGGCGAAATGCCGCTGAGCGCGTTGCGGATAGGAGAGGAATTCGCCGCTTTTGACGCGGAGACGCGCTTTCGGATGCGCGCGGAAAAGAGCCGCGACAATCCGGCGTGCGAATGCGGCGCCATTCTGCGCGGCGTGAAAAAGCCCGTCGACTGCAAATTGTTCGGCGGCCCCTGCACGCCGCAGACGCCGATGGGCGCCTGCATGGTGTCGTCGGAAGGCGCCTGCGCGGCTTACTGGTCTTACGGGCGCTTTCGGGAGGCGTCATGAGCAAGGCGCGACGTCCGCGACTCGACATCGGCGCCGGCCGCGTCGAACTCGCGCATGGCGCGGGAGGCGCCGCGATGGCGCAGCTCATCGAGGAGATTTTTCACGCCGCCTTCGAAAACGACTGGCTCCTGAAAGAGGACGATCAGGCGGTTTTCGACGTCGCGCCGGGGCGCCTCGCGATGGCGACGGACAGTTTCGTCGTGTCGCCGCTGTTTTTTCCCGGCGGCGACATTGGCGCGCTGGCGGTGAACGGCACGATCAACGACGTCTCGCTCGCGGGCGCGCGGCCGCTCCATCTCGCCGCGAGCTTCATTCTCGAAGAGGGCTTTCCGCTCGCAGACCTCGCACGCATCGCGGACAGCATGGGTCGGGCGGCGCGGGAGGCGGGCGTTTCCATCGTCACGGGCGATACCAAGGTCGTCGAGCGCGGCAAGGCTGACGGCGTTTTCATTACGACGACGGGCGTCGGCGCAGTGGCCGAGGGACTGGCGCTCTCCGCGGACAAGGCGCGTCCCGGCGACCTGATCCTCCTCTCCGGCTCCATCGGCGATCACGGCGTCGCCATTCTCTCGCAGCGGCAGAATCTCGCATTCGAAACGCAGATCGTTTCGGATCAGGCGGCGCTGCACGGCCTCGTCGCCGCAATGACGGAAGCGGCCGGCGCCGGCCTGAGGGTGATGCGCGATCCGACGCGCGGCGGGCTCGCGGCGGCGCTCAACGAGATCGCGCGGCGGTCGCGGGTCGGCTTCCATATCGAGGAAGCTGCGCTCCCCGTGAAGCCGGCCGTCGCGGCGGCCTGCGAAATATTGGGGCTCGATCCGCTCTACGTGGCCAATGAGGGAAAGCTCGTCGCCATCGCCGCGCCCGAGGTCGCAGGGCGCGTCCTCGCGGCGATGCGCGCGCATCCGCTGGGCCGCGACGCCGCGATGATCGGCAAGGCCGTGGCGGACGAGAATCGCTTCGTTCAAATGACGACGGCGTTCGGCGGAAGACGGATCGTCGATCGCCTGTCCGGCGAACAGCTGCCGCGCATCTGCTGAAATCTTTGCGTGAACGCGCCCGTTCGTTTGTCGCCGCGACGCGCGCAAATTAATTTCCCTGAATCGGCGGCCATTTTGGGAGCGCGCGGCCAAATGACGGAAAGCATCGGCGCCTATCTTGTCAGGCGGATTCGGGGTCAAGGTCGCCACGGAGCGGGAAATGGCGGCCGCGCTCGCTCGGGCGCGCGCGAATGCGCGAATGAAGGCGGCTGGTCGCCGATCCAGGTCGTGCTGGATCGTGACGACCGATCGCCTGCGCTGCAACGCCTCACGGGCAAGCTCGCCGAGCGTGTGCGCGCAAAGAGCTGAGCCGCAAGAATTTGAGGTTGACAGCGGCCGGGCTTGGATCGCATATGCCGCTACCGAACGGCGGGCGATGGCGCGCCGGCGTCTCGCCTCCCGGCGAGTGAGATGGGGGAATGTCCCGAGCGGCAAAGGGGGCGGACTGTAAATCCGCTGGCTAAGCCTTCGTAGGTTCGAGTCCTACTTCCCCCACCATCCCTTCCCTCGCTAGAGGAAAGAAACAGGCGGTCCGGACGCCGATCCGCCATTGAGAATAAGGTTCGTCTTTTCAGACGGGCGCCGTCCGGCGCGAGCAGATTGGCCGGGGCGGTCGGCGCCGCCGCTTCTCTCGGTCGCGCCATTGAAAATAATGTTGCTATGGCGATGGGCTAATAGCTTCCTTTCGGCCGAAGCTGGGTTGCTCTTCGAAATCCCGACTTCGGCGACGTCGCGCCGGTCTCGGCAGAGCGAATTCAGGAGGAAGTCGACAGGCTGTCCGCGGGAGCCGAGCTGATCGCCGCCCGTGGCGGGCGGCGCGCGTTATTTCTTCGCGTCGGCCTCGTTCTTTTGGCTTTGCGTTCGGCTGCGCGCGGGGGCGAATTTGTCGGGGGGCGGCGAGAGGTCCGGCGCGGAAAAACCGACGAGGCGCGCGGGCCGCGCCGGAGGTAGAAGCACGCTCGGATCCGAGGCGCGGGCGGCCGACCGCACCGGGGCGATCGGCGCGCCCATCACGGGCCGGGTCGCCGTATGGGCTGCGGGTGTGGCGGCGGTCAACGCGCTGAAATTGGAACGGTCGAGACGCGCCGGCACGACGGCGTTTTTCGCGGAGGCGCGCTGCGCATCGGGCGTGGCTACGGACGAAGGTTTCTTTTCCTCCCCTTTTTCCGGCGCATAGGCAAGCGGCGTTTCGTCACCCTCGCGAGCGGACGCTCCCTTTTCCTTGTCGACGAGATCAGCGATGGCGGCGTTGGCGTCGCCGCGCCCTTTGGCGGCGAGGGCCGCGGGACGGCGCGGGGGCGTCGGCGCCTTGACGAGAGGGCGCGCCGCAGCGGCAGGCTCTTCGGTCGACTCTCTCTCCGCCTGAGCGTCGACGGAGCTGCGCAGCTCGCGGGGGCCGCTCGCTTCGAGGCCTGCGACCTCGGCGGGCGCCTCGTCGAGCGGAGCCGGCTTGTCCAGCGCAGCGGGCCGCCCAGACGGCGGCAGCGGCACACGCGCGAATTTCGGCTTTTTCGTCGGGTCCAACGGCTGCTCCGACGCGGCTTCGACGGGCTCCTCCCGCAACTGGGACTGCGCCGCCGGCGGCGCCACGGCGACGGCGCCAGTCGCGGTCATGACGGTCTCGCCACGGGGTAGGTCGGCCTCGGCGCTGGCGATCTGATTGCGGCCCCGGCGGCCGGCGGGCGGCGATTCGGCGGCCCCGCCCTCGTCCTCGGCGGCGGCCTGCATGTCGGCCCCTCGGCCCCGCCGCGGGGCGAGCGCCGCCCATTGCTTGCGGGTGCTCGGCGCCGGCGCGGCGATCTCGGCGTCCTCGTCCTCGCCGCTGCTCAGGCCGAAGAGAGAGGCGAAGAAACCGCCGAAGGTGCGCCGGGGAGCCGTGACATAGGCTCCGTTGCCGCGCGCCTCGATTTCCGCCTTCGCTTCCTCGTAGCCGGGGAGCGGCACGCCGTTGGTGGGAAGATGCACGGTCTTGCCGTCTGGGAACAGCCTGACGAGCTGGTCGTAGGACATGCGCGGCCAGGAGCGCACATTGCCGACGTCGAGATGCACGAATGGCGTATTGGCGTTGGGGTAATATCCGACGCCGCCCCGCTGCATCCGCATGCCGATTTCTCGAATATGCGACATGGGCATGCCCGGCATGGTCGTGTCCATCGCCTTGCCGAGCATGTGCTGGGAATATTTGGCGACGGCGCGCGAGCGCGCCCGCAGCATGGCGTTGGTCTCGGGCGAACGATAGGCCGAGACGACATTGATGACCTGATTGCTCGCGCCGGCGGAACGATAGGCTTCCCACACCACGTCGAACAGGCGGGGATCCATATTTGTGGGCTCGTCGCGGCGCCAGTCGCGCAGGAACCAGTTCAACTGTTGCAGGACGCGGCTGTCGTACTGGCCGTTGACCAGATAGGTCGCCGCGATGTCCTCTCCCGTATGCGCGTGATGCAGATAGATCGTGCGCGTGTCGCCGTTGGCGACGGCGGTTTCCGTCATGTTCGGCGACAGACCTGCTGCGCAGAAAGTGAAAAAGCCGAGCGCAAGCGAGAACCGCGAGGCTGTTTTGCGTTTGTCGCTGTCGCGAGGCGTGGTCAACAGGATCGCTTCCCCGTCTTGCTCGGGGCCGCCCCGGAGGCAGGCCCAAGAGTGTGCTCCATCCCTTGCCCTTCGAGCCGGCGGAAGAACCGCTCTCAGGACGCCCCCGCCGTCCATGCGGAAGGCTCGATTATTTACGGCTTTCGCCGTTTTATCGGCGCAGGGCCGGTGCGGCTGCGAGCAGACTGCGAGACACAGGGGCTGGCGCGCCAGCCCGGACTCCCCTACGCCCGTCGAGGGGTAGGGTAACATCATGGCGAAATATTGCTCGAGGCGGAGTCGCGCCGGGCCTCACTTCGGCTCGCCGCGCAGGAAAGTCGCGCTCAGGATCGGCTGCGCGCCCTTGATGAGCGTCAATTTCGGCGATCCGACGTCCATTGCCGTGAAAGCCTCCGACGGCGGACGGCGCGGCGGCAACGGAACGTCGACGGCCTCGACCGCTCTGCGCGCGAGCGACGTCGTCTCGGAGCGGGCGACGGCGTCGGAGGAGGAAAAGCGGCTCTGCGGAACCGGCTGGCGGTCCGCCACGGCCACGCGAATCGAACCGCGCGGCTGGTCATCCGCGCTGGAAAGGGCGCTCGCCACGGCGGTCTGCACCTTGCGGGCGATGTCGCTCCAGGGGTCCGTAGCGGCGCTCGGCCGCGCGCTTGCGACGGCGACGGGCGCCGCCTGCCGCGGCCGGCGGCTGGCGATCAGCACGGGATTGTCGCCCTCGCAGTTTCTCATGCCAAGCGCGATGAGCTCCCTGCCGCTGAGAATGCGGTATTCGCGAGTCAGATAGCCGAGCCGGGCCTGGACCGGGGCCGGATAGGAGGCGAACAGCTTGGCGGAAACGCCGTAGTCCACCTCTTTGGTGATGGCGTTGTAGGCCTGATGGAATTTGACCTGCGCGTCGGGATAGACGCACACGTTCGGCAGGCTCAGCGCCAGCGTGCAGGCCGACCGACATTCGTGCAGGCGGACTTCGCGGTTCTCGCGCCTGTATTGTTCTGTCTGCGCTTCGTAATCGCTGACGAGTCCCCCGACGTCCTTGTAGACGATCACGGGCGCCGGCGACGGCGGCGGCGAAAGATAGCCCAAGACGCACCTCTACTCTAACGCTTTGAGGACTCTACGCTTCAGGCTATGTTCACCATGTCAGGGTGAACAAACGCTTAAAGAGCGGCGTCAGCTCTTTATGCCCACGCGAAGACCCGGCGAAGGACGTTCTTGCAGAACATTGCGGCGAAAATGAAATAAGGCCGCCGGCCGGCCGCCGGTCCTCAACGACATTTCTCCGGTCGGTTCTACAATTGCCGACGTTTCGACCAGTCTTCGGAAATTCTGCTTGTGCAGATGGCGTCCGGCGATCGCCTCGACTGTGCGTTGCAATTCCGTGAGCGTGAAGGCGGGGGGCATCAGCTCGAAGATGACGGGCCGATACTTCATCTTTGATCGCAACCTGCCCATGGCGGTGGCGAGGATGCGGCGATGGTCGTGCCGCATCGGCGCGCCCAGCGTCTCGAGCCGCCCGCGCCGCGCCGCCGCCTCGCGTCCGTCGCGCAGGGCTTCCTCCACCATGCCGGCCTCGTAGAGGAGTTCGTAGCGCTCGAGCACATTTTCCTCGTTGAAGCCGCGCGCGCCGAAGAGGAGATCGACGCGCTGCCGGCGCGACAGGCCCGCCGAGGACACGGCGTCGGGCGCCGCCTTGACCCAGTCGCGCAGCCCCGGCGCGATCGCCGTCTCGATGATCTCGGGGCGTCCTTTGCGCCAGTCCTCCCAAGGAAAGAAGTCGTGCCAGTTGCGCCAGGCCCCGATGGCGGGATGCTGCGTCTCGCCGCCGATGCGGGTGAGGGCCAGATAGCCGACGGACACGACATGCGGATCCCGGTCGCCGGCGCGGGCGTGGCGGCCGCGGTCGCCGAAGGTGTAGAGCTGTTCGACATAGCCGAGCGGCATGCCGGTCTGCTCCGTCACCCAGGCGCGCAGGCCGATCTCGAAGGTGCGGTGACGAACCGGATCGAAGGGGCCGGAGGGCAGAGCGGCGGCGTCGCCGGAATCGTCCGAGCGCGTCGTGAGAATGAGCGGTTCGTCGCCGCGCACGGCGACGATGGCCGCCGTCAGGCCGATCTCGACCGGGGGCGAAATCGTCCGGGCCGACTGATCCGCATCCACTTCGGTCAGGCGAGTTCGAGCGCGAAGGGCGCCCCCTCATAGCAATCCGCCCCGCGCCCGATGGCGGCGATCGCCGCGACCATGCGGCCCTCGCGGCCGAGGCGACGATCCGCGAGCGCAACAAGGCGCCGGTTGGGCGTCGCCGTCGGCGAGATGCGGCGCAGTTCCCGCGCCAACTCGAATTCGCATCGGTGGGGCGCAAGGGCGCAGGCGGCGACATAGGCGGCCGCCGGGGAGCGGCTCACCCCGGCGTAGCAATGGATGACCATCGGGTCGGACCGGTCCCAATCTTCAATGAAGGCCAGAAGCCGGTCGATATGTTCCTCCCCCGGCAGGACATGTCCGTCGAGCGGCCCGTCGATGTCGGAGACCGCGATGCGCAGGTGCCGTTCGCGGGCGATCTCGCAGGGTCGCACCAGCGACGCGCCGGCCGTGAGAATGGTGACGAGCGAGCGGGCGCCGCTCGCGCGGACGGTGTCGACCACCTTGGTCATGGAACAGACGTAAAGTCGCCCGTTCGACATCGAAAACCTCTCGGTCTTCCGCTATCCGCGGTCGATCGCGTTGAAACGGGCGAGGAACCGCGCCTGGGTCGTTTCCACGGCCGCCGGCGCGAGCTCGTCCACAAAGGACTGCGGCGAGAACGCCGGGCGGCCGAAGATGCGCTCGGCTTCGCGCCGTGTAAAGCCGGCAAGCGACACGGCCTCGAAAAAAGCCGCCGCGCGGTCCGCCTGTTTGGCGAGTTTCAGAACGGCCGGGGACGGGGTCGCCGGCAGGGAGAAGCGAAGCAGAATGGCGCTCAGAATGCGGTTTTCCACCGATTTGTATGCGTCGCCGATCACCGCCTTGAAGGGGGAGATCATGTCGCCGATGACATATTCGGGCGCGTCGTGAAGCAGCATGAACAGACGCTCCGTCCGGCCGATGGCGGTGTCCAGTTCGGCGGCGATCCTTTCCACGAGAAGGCTGTGCTGGGCGACCGAGAAGATATGCGGGCCGATCGTCTGGCCGTTCCAGCGGGCGACGCGGGCGAGGCCGTGGGCGATGTCCTCAATTTCGACGTCGAGCGGGGAGGGGTCGAGAAGATCCAGCCGCCTTCCGGAAAGCATGCGCTGCCAGGCGCGCGGCGGTTCCGGGGCCTTCGCGGGCGACCGTTTCCTGAGAGAGATTTCGGCCATTTTAGCTCTTTTTGCGCACATGGCAGTCAACGAGATGGTCGTCGACCATGCCGACGGCCTGCATGAAGGCGTAAACGATCGTCGGGCCGCAGAATTTGAAACCGCGCGCCTTCAGATCCCTGGCGAGGCGCTCGGAGATCGGCGAGCAGGTCGGGACGTCGCTCATCCGCGCGGGACGATTGACGATCGGCCGACCGTCGACGAACCCCCACAAGTAATCCGAGAACCCCCGGCTCTCCTCGATCGCGAGCCAGGCGCGGGCGGAGAGAACGGCGCCCTCGATCTTGGCGCGGTTGCGCACGATCGCGCCGTTTTGCATCAATTCGTGCACCCGCCGGTCGTCGAAACAGGAGATCGCCGCCGGGTCGAAGCCTGCGAAGGCGGCGCGGAAAGCCTCGCGCTTGCGCAGGATCGTGATCCAGGAGAGGCCGGCCTGAAAGCCGTCGAGAATCAGCTTTTCGAAGAGCGCGCGGCTGTCCCGCTCGGGTTTTCCCCATTCCTCGTCGTGATAGGCGACGTAGAGCGGGTCGAATCCCGTCCAGGGGCATCTGGCGCGTCCGTCGGCGTGAACCAGCGCCACGTCGCCCCAGCTTGCTGGTTGTTCGCGGGCCTCAGGCAAAAGCGGCTCCTTATTCTCTGCGGCGCGCGGCCGCATGCCCGGCTTTATTGCGCGTTCAGATTGCGTTCACAACCATGTTGGGACTATCGTTGCGACGCCGCAGACATGTCGTTGCAGGCTTATGGCGCGCGGCGTGCTTGTCGCGCCGTCGCAAGTCGCTGCCGAATCTTCAAAGCGGCTTCCATAAGGGGAGAATTTATATGGTGATCCGTCTCGTTGTTTCCCGCGCTGCGGTAGGCCTCGTCGCCTTGGGCCTCGGCGTGGCCGTCTCGGGCGATGCGCTCGCCCAGGCCAATGTGCTCAAGGAATGCGGATCTCGTTACCAGGCCAAGAAGGCGGCCAACGAACTCGGCGGCCAGAGCTGGCAGGACTTTCTGAAGGAATGTCGCGCGAGCCTCGCGACGCCGGAAGCCGCGCCCGCCGAAGCCGCCGCGCCGGCTCCCGCCCCCGCACCGGCTGCGGAATCCAAACCCGCCGAAACCGCCGCTCCGGCCCCTGCGCCGGCTCCCGCTCCTGCGCCGGCCGCGGAATCCAAGCCCGCGGAAACCGTCGCGCCGGCTCCTGCGCCCGCCGCCGAGGCCAAGCCCGCGGCGAAGGACGCCAAGGCGGCCCTGCAGAGCCGACAGAAGAAGTGCGCGGCCGAGTGGAAAGCCCAGAAGGCCGAACTCCTGAAGACGGACAAGAAACTCACCTGGCCGAAGTTTTGGAGCTCCTGCAACAAGCGTCTGAAGGACGCCGGCGAGTAAGCCTCGCGCGGATGATTCGAGACGCCCGGCGGAGTTTTCCGCCGGGCGTTTTTATTTTTGACGCTTTCGGAGGCGGCGCATCTTGCCCCTCGGGCGGGTTCATGTCACAGGACTGAAAAAGAGGCACGGAGGCGGGCTTGGACAAGGGCGAACTGCGAAAGCTGCAAGCGTTTCTGCGCCGTTCTTTCGGGAATGACGAGATCCGCGTCGCGCTCGACCCGAAGAATACGGAAAACGCCGCCGTCCATCTCGGCGAGCGCAAAATCGCGACGATTTCCGTCGATGATGAAGATGGCGACCGCTCTTTCGCCTTCGAGATGAAAATCCCGGTCGGCCGCGAAGTTTTGCAGTCCTATCTGCGCAAGCTGTTCGAGAATGACAGGCTCAGCATCGCCGCGCGCGGCCGCAAGACCGACTCGGTCGAACTGAACGCCGACGGAGAGTTTCTCGGCGTGATTTCCGCCGACGACGCGAAGCTCTCGAGCTTTACGCTTCAGATCGCCATTCTCGACTTCGACCTCGAAGAAGAGTGATCCGGCGCGTCAACGTTTTCGCTTGCCGGACGGGCGCGCGGTCATGCGCGCCAGAAGCGCCCGCGCGCCGTCGTGAAGCGCGTCCCACCGGTCGAGAAAAATCGCCGGATATCTCAATTCGACGTCGAGATCGCCATCGCGAAACACCGACAGGCATCCTTCGCCAGGCGCGCCGCTCTGCGGTTTTGGACAGCGCGCGAAAAAGCCGCGGCCGTCGGGCGGCGCGATGAACAATTCCTCCGAATCATAGGGCGAACCCGCCTCGAACTGCCGAAGGACGAGACCGCCCGGCCCTTCCCGCGTTTCGGGCGTGAGAAAGCGCGCGTAAAGCTTTGCGGGCCGTTCGGCGGGATCGAGACTGTCGTCTTTGGGCGTCAGGGTGAGCGTCACCCCTTCTGGCGCGGCGCGACGGCTAGTGGGAAGAGGGGAGAAAGCCGGGAAGGAGACGATGAAGGCGAGGCGGTCGGCCATGCCGCCCGCCGCCGTGCTTTCGTCGCGCGCGTAGGCGCGCGCATAGGCGAATTTCAGGCCGGCCAGTTCCGCCTGGACGAGGCCCGCCGGCGCGCCGTTGTGCGAGGCCAAAAGGAGCCATGAGCCCGTCCCGACCATGGCGACGATTAGCAGCGACGCGACGATCCCTTTCATCTGGCGACGCGCCGGCTCAACTTGTGACGCGCCAGTCGCCGTTCTGACGGCAAGCCTGGCCCTTCGCCTCTTGCGGGCGTCCGTCGATGAAAATCCTGTGCGTGTAGTCGCGGCAGGCGCCGTTCTCGGCTCCCGGGATTATGAAACCATAGGCGCCATGGCCGCCGCGCCAGCTCTTGCGCATGCCGGAGGACACCGCCTCCTGCTGGGCGGCGATGGCGGCCGCGCGATCCCTGTCGTCCAGCGACTGGCCGATGACGCTCCCGACGACGCCGGGCGCCGGCGGCGGCGGCGCAGCGGGCGTCGGCGCGGCGGCGACCTGCGTCGGATCGGAAGTCGAATTGCAGGCGGCGACGCCGAAGGTCGCGCAGAGGAGACCCATCGCCATGATCGCTTTCGCGCGCATCGTCGAGAACTCCAGTCCGTTGATCGAGTCGGAGAGAAACGACGTCATGCAGGATCGAACGGCGGCTGTCAAAAACCGGGCAGACGCAGTTGCGCGCGCAGTCCGCCGCCGGGACTGTCGTCGAGGCTGAGCACGCCGCCATAGGCCGCCGCGAGATCCACGACGATGGAGAGGCCCAGTCCCGAGCCGGGCTTGGTTTCATCGAGCCGCCGGCCGCGCTCGACAGCCTGTGTGCGCAGATGCGGCGCGAGGCCCGGGCCGTCGTCGTCAATCGTGACGAGCAGTCTGCCGCGGTTCGAACCCGCCGGGGCCGGCTCGACGACGACCGCGATGGAGACGGCGCTTTTCGCCCATTTCCCTGCATTGTCGAGGAGATTGCCGATCATCTCCTCGAGATCCTGGCGTTCGCCGAGAAAGCGCGCTTCCTGGCCAATGTCTCCGGAGAAGACGATTCCCCTGTCGCCGTAGATTTTCGTGAAGGCGCGCAGCAGCGCCTCGACGCAGGGCGCGACCGGCGTCGCCGCGCCGAGGGCGCCGCCGCGCGCCGCCGCGCGGGCGCGGTCGAGGTAGAAGGAAATCTGGTCGCGCATGATGCGCGCCTGTTCGGCCACTTTCTCGGCGAGCGGGGAGGGCGCAGCGTCCGCTTCGTTGACGATGACGCTGAGCGGCGTCTTCAGGGCGTGCGCGAGATTGCCGACCTGCGTTCGGGCGCGTTCGAGAATGTCGCGATTGGCGCTGATGAGCAGATTGAGCTCCTCGGCGAGCGGCGCCGCCTCGCTCGGATAGACGCCCGCGATCCGGTCGCGCTCGCCGCGACGGATGGCGGCGAGCTCGCGCTGCAACTGGCGCAGCGGGCGCAGACCGAAGCGCACCTGGAACGCCGCCACCATCGCGAGCGCCACGGCGAGCGCGGCGAAGGCGATCGTCAGCTCGATGCGGAAGCGCGCGATCTGCTCTTCCATTTCCTCGCCGCTCGCCGCGACCTGCACGAGATAAATGCCTGTGTCGCCCGCATCGATCACGCGTTCGATGATTCGCAGGCGCCGGCCATCCGGCCCCTGCGCGTAACCGCGTCGAAAGCCGCCGGCTTCGGCAGGCACGCCGAGATCGGCGAGCTTGGGCAGACGCTGGGCGAAGAGGGAGCGGGAGGCTTTGATGTCGTGCGCCTCGTCGTCCATCCTCGTGATCTGCCAATACCAGCCCGAACCCGGCAGTTCGAATTGCGGATCGCCGAGTTGGCCGGGCCCCGTTCGTCCCTCCTGGCCCGATTCGGAGACGTCCGCGACGATGGCGCGGAGATAAACGTCGAGACGTCGCTCGAACACTTCTTCCGCTTCCTGCCGGTAATAGGCGGTGAAGAAAACGCTCGCCAGCAGGAGAACCACCGAGCTCAACGCCGCCGCCGTCAGGAAGAGGCGCGTGGCGATGGAGCGGGTGGAGAAAGCTGAAAGGCGCATCGGCGGTCAGCGTTTACCGCCGCCGTCCCCCGCCGGCGCCGCAGCCATGTACCCCAGGCCGCGCACGGTCTGGATGATGTCGACTCCGAGCTTCTTGCGCAAGCGGCCGACGAAGACCTCGATCGTGTTCGAGTCGCGGTCGAAGTCCTGATCATAAATGTGTTCGATGATCTCGCTGCGCGAGACCACGCGTCCGCTATGATGCATGAGATAGGCGAGAAGCCGGTATTCGTGCGACGTGAGCTTCACTGGCGCGCCGTCGACGACGACGCGCCCCGCCTTGGTGTCGAGCCGCACGGGCCCACAGACGATTTCGTTCGTCGCATGACCCGCGGCGCGGCGCAAAAGCGCGCGGATGCGGGCGAGGACTTCCTCCATGTGGAAGGGTTTCGAAACGTAATCGTCGGCGCCGGCGTCGAAACCCTGGACCTTTTCGCTCCAGCGGTCTCGCGCAGTGAGGATGAGCACGGGCATGTGGCGTCCATCGGCGCGCCACTGCTCCAGCACGCTGATGCCGTCTTTCTTGGGCAGGCCGATGTCCAGCACCACGGCGTCATAGGTTTCGGTTTCACCGAGATACTGTCCCTCCTCGCCATCGAAGGCGCGGTCGACCGCATAGCCGGACTGCTCCAGCGCCTGCGCGATCTGGCGGTTGAGATCCCTATCGTCCTCGACGACGAGCAGTCGCACTCTTTCTCCTCCGGTGAAACGCGGTCCGACTCACTTTTCCTTGACGCCCGAATGCGGGCGTCCGGTCAACGCGTCGAAGACGATCTTGACGATATGGCCGTCCGACCGCAGCACGCTGATCTCGTATAGAAAGACTTCCTCGTGCCGGCAGAGCCGCGCGCCGAGCGCCTCGCCGTTCAGTTGTTGCGCGGCGGCGCGCATGCAGGCGAACGGATCCGTCAATTTGTGCGTTTCGATCGTCTCTCGCGTCTGCGCCGTAGTGAAACACTGACGTCGCGGGAGTGAATGTTCGGCGGCTTCCTCGGCGCGCGCGCAGACGGACGTCGCCGCGGTCGCGGCGGCGGCGAAGGCGCCGCAGAGACTGAGCAGGGCGGCTCGCATTCTAATCTCCCACTCGATCCTTTGCGCGGGGCGATGAACGACGCATGAACGGCCCCCGCGCCGCGAGAGCCCTTTAGACGATAATCATGGCGGGCTTCGGGGGCCGATGCAATTGGGCGCCTCAGCGCCGACGCGACGTGAGCTTGCCGGGCGGAGTCGTTGTGACGCTTCTCATGGCCGCCATCAGAATCGCCGACGCGACAGCGACGGCGCCGGCCTTGGGGTCGTCGAGGAAGGCGATCCAGTCCGTGGCGGCGAGGGCGCCGAAAATCGCGACGAGCGCCGCGGCGATATAGGTGCGATAGCCTGTCATGTCATGCTCCTTCGGGGTCGATCGGGGGATGGGTCGCGTCCACGGCGGCAAGCGCGCGTCGCAGCTGGTCGGCGGTTGCGTGAAGTTCCGTCGCGATCTGCTCGATGTCGTTCGCGTCCGCAACTTCCGCGCGGGCGGCGGCGAGCTCATGCGAGAGTTGGCGAATTCGCTCGACGCCGAGGAAGACTGCGGCGCGAATGTCGTCGAATGCGGCGGTCAGATTGGCGAGGGCGTTCATGGATGGGGCTCCTTCCGGGCGTTCCTGCGGCGGTCTGCGGCCTGAAAATGCATCGGGTCGATATCGCCGTCCGCGCCGCGCCAGATCAGCCCGCAGGCCTGAAAGGCGCGTGCGGCTTCGAGCGGGATGAAGCCCGGCCGCCATTTGGCGCGAAAGGGATTGCGCTGGGGGTCGATGTCGAGCGCGGCGCCGAAGCTGTGCGTGGACCAGGATTTCGTCGAGCCGCGCTTCAGCCGCACCATCAGCGAGCCGCCGGTGAGATGCATGCGATGCGCTTCGATATCCTTCTGCGTCCCGTAAAGTTTTTTGATCGCCAGCAGCGCCTCCCCGAAGGCGTCCCGGCATTTCCGGTGGAACCGCAGCCTCGTCACGGGCGGCCCCCAAGAATAGCGCATGGCGTAGGGAGGAACGAGGTCGACGATATTCTCGCGCTCCCATTTCGGATCGATGGAGCTGTGCAGCACGGGATCGCCAAAGAACTCGACGAGTTCGGCCGGGTTGCGTTCATTGGGCCATTTCATGGGCGTGACTTTCTTGGAGGCGCGCGGCGCGCCGGGAAAACGAGGCGCGGGTCAGGCCGAAATCGTCGCCGCGAGACGGAAGAGGTCGTCGAGCGCGGCGTCGTCGAGACCGAAAATCGCGGCGAGCGCCATGACGAAGGCGCCGTGACGCTCGACTTCGACAGCGTATTCCCACGCGAGCGACAGCGTTGGCGCGTCGAGCCGCTTCGACTCCACGTAAGCGTTCACGGCGTCGAGCAAATTTCCGCCTGTCGGGGCGGCCGTGCGGCGCAGCGCTTCGCGCGCCTGAAACATGGAAACGCTCGTCGCAGCGGCGGCGGCCTCGGGCGGCCGGTGAAAATCCTTGCCGTCGAAAGTCCAGCCGGGTCCGGCGTCGAGCGCGGGAAGAGCCTGTTCTCCCGCGTGGGGAATGAAATCCGCTTCGGCCTCGATGACATTGAGAACCAGACCGTCGCGGACAAGCGCGATTCGCATGGGGTTTGTCTCCAGATCAGAAGTATTCGATGATGACCGCGAAGCCGCCGCCGCCCGCGCCGCCGGCGCCAGAGTTCGCGCCGTTTTGGGAGGCTCCGCCGCCCCCGCCCCCGCCGCCCGGGAAGCCGCCTGCGCCGCCATTGCCCGGCGTCGTCGCGTGCGCGCCGCCGCCGCCGCCGCCGGAACCCGCCTGTTCGATCGGTCCCGGCGCCGCGCTCCATGATCCGCCCGGCGCGCCGTGCGTTCCCGCCGCGCCGCCCGCCGCGAAGCTCCCGGCCCCGTTGACGACGACGAAGCCGCCGTTGCCGCCCGCGCTCGTCGCATTTGAGGCGGTTACGCCGCCGCCCGATCCGCCGCCGGTCGGCCCGGACAAGGCGCCGCCGCCGACCGTTCCGGCGCCGCCCGTCGCGGGGGAGCCGCCGCCGCCCGCGCCGCAGCCGTCGATGAGCGAACTTTGCCCGGAGGACGCCGAGCCGCCATTGCCGGCGCCGAAGCCGGAGCCGACCGCGCCCGCGCCGCCGGTCGCGCCGGAGGCGCTGTTCCCGTTGGCCTTGGAAGCGCCGCCGCCGCCGCCCGAACCAACGCCAAGTCCGCCGCCCGAGCCCGCGCCGCCGCCGCCTGCGCGAAGCAGCGCGCCGAATGCGGTAAATCCGCCCGACGCGCCGTTGTTCCCGGCCGTCGAATTCGCGGGCTGCGCCGGGCCGCCTGCGCCGCCCGCGCCGATCGTGACCGCGATCGTCCCGCCGGATAGCGCCGAGGAGATCTGTTCGGCCGTGAAGCGCGCGCGCGCGCTGCCGGCTCCGCCGCCCCCGCCGCCGCCCGAGACGGCCGCGTTCGTGGCCTGACGACCGCCGGACCCGCCTCCGCCGCCGCCGCCGAACAACGTTACGTCGATGAAGCGAACCCCCGGCGACGGCGCGTAGGCGCCGCTCGAGGCGAAGGTCAGGATCTTGGTCGGGCCGCCGCTGGGGAAGGAAACGCCGCCCGTCGCGCGGTCGACGACGACCGCGTCCCGCCATGACGACCCGTCGGCGGAAACCTTGATGCGGAAATTGTCGTCGCCGGCGAGGCCCGTCTCGGCGCGGCCAGAGTAATTCGACTGATAGATCTGCGAGACGGTTTTCGCTGCGCTCTCCTTGTTGAGGGTCAGGCGCAGATCGCCGTTCCCGCCTTCCGCCCCTGTGCTCGCCGCGAAAAGCGCGGCGTTGAGTTTTGCTGAGAGCGGATTGGCGGCGTCGGCGGTCGTTCCTACGCCGAGGCGCGCGAGATTTTGCAGCGCGCGCAGCCCAGAGCCGAAATCGACCCAGTCCGCGCCATTGAAAAGAAGCACAAGCGACTCGGCCGCGACATAAGCCCGCCAGCCCGGCCGCGGCGCGAGGAAGGTCCAGTCGCCCGCGAGAAAAACGGCGATCTGCCCTTCCCTCCCCGCAAAAGCGCCTGTCGCCCCGGCGCCGACGAGCAGCCGGTCGCCTTCATTCGGCGTCGCTGGCGGAGAGGCCGCGTTCCGCGCGCCGACCGCGAGATGCGTGAGCGCGTCGAGCATCGCCAGCGCTTCATTGTGCGTGACATGCTTCTGGGCCTGCGCGGCGTCCATCAACGGCAGCGCAAGATGCGTCGTCTGCGTCATGTCGTGTTCCTATTGAACGGAAAGCGTCGCGGTTCGCGGGAAGCCGCGTCCCGCCGTGGCGCTCATCTGGTGAAGAGAGACGGTCAGCGACGTTTGCGGCGCGCCGAAATCCGCGAGTTCCTGCGACGCCGGATAGAGGATCGACGGCGACGCCGCCGAAAGCGTGCGCGTCCCGGCGGGCAGCGCGATGTCGATCTCGTACGCTTCGCGTTCTTCGCCGAGCGGAATGTCGAAGGCAGCCCAGGCGTCGGAGTCGATTCGCGACCGGCGCGTGAACGCGATGACGACGCCCTCCGCCGTTCGGCGCGCGCGCGGCTGGCATGGCGCATAGGGCTTCAGCGCCTTGGCGGTCGCGGTCACGGTGGCGCGCACATAGAGCGGATCCGCGTAGTCCCGATCCGCGGGGCCGATCGCATAAGCGATCGGCGCGCCGATGTCCGAGATGTTGCGCGCGAGCGGAACGAGCGCGTCGTCGAGCAGCACCACGGTCGCGCCTGACGGCGTCGCGCGCGCGGCGAGATGCTCTTCGCCGCCGAGTCCGCGGACGAGCCGCGACAGACGGTAGGTTCGATCGCCGACAAGCTCCGCGCACGCGAACGAAAAAATCTCCCAGGCTCCGTCGCTCCCCTGAATGGCCATCGCCGTGCGGCCGCCGAGCGCCGTCAGATCGTCGACGCTCGAAAGCTGGCCCGCGGCGAAACGCACGGTCACGCTCGATCCCCTGTCGAAACGGCCGACAGGCCCCGGCGGCAACTCGTCGAGCGTGTCCCCGATCATCGCGGGCTTCCGGATCATGCCCGCCGTTTCCGAACCGCCGGCGCTGGAAAGACTGACGATCGCGAGCGACCCCGGCCATGGGTCCGCAAAGGCGGCGACATAGGACAGGGCCGCCGTTTCGCGCATGATCGCGAGATCGAGAAAAACAACGCGCGGCGGGCCGAAAATCTTGGGCGGCGCAACTGCGCGCTTTTCGAGTTTCGGCGCCGGAACGTCGTAGACCAGCGGATCGACCGCGCGCGCGCTGACCTGGCGGGCGCCGCCGTCCGTAACGCGCCGGATTTGGAAAAGGCGTCCGCCGCCCGCCGCCCCAAGGCGCAACAGATCGCCAGGCTGAAGGGCGACGAGGCCCGGCCGCAAGGCGAATTCCGCCGTCTCGCGGCCGATCCACAAGTCCTGAAGCCAGACGTCCGCCAGCCGCTGCGCCTCGGCCCTGTGCGTCATCACCGCCGCTTGCGCCTCGCTCTGACGCGCCGAACGGCCGTCGAGACGGCGCGACAGCACGCGCGCCATCTGAAAATCATTCTCCGAATCCGAATAGGAGAGCGCAATCTCTCGCGGCAGCTCGCTTTCCTGCGCCCGTGTCAGCGTGACGAGCGAGCCGTCCTTTGCGGGAACAAGATCGCCCTCAGCAACGACAGGCGCGGCGCGGCTGCGTCGCTCGACGAACCGCAAACGACCGCCGCCGACGACGGCGTCGAAGCCGTAGAGCGCCGCGAGGGGATCAATGGCGTCGCGCGGCGACATGGGGCGCTCCAGCACATAGCCGTCGAGAAAGCCGCCGATCTTCGGACGCTCGACGACGAGGCCAGGCGCGTCGACCGCGGCGGCGAGCGCCGTCGCGAGACGGTCGAGCGGAACGCCTTCGAGTCGCCCATTGAGCCAGTGCCCCGTTTCCCAGTTTCCGCCGTCGCTCCAGACGCCCGTCTGCGTCGGAAAGGCGGGAAAAGGCCGCGCGTCCCAGCACCAGACGTGAAGGCGCGCCGGATCGACCATCGGCCCGCCATACACGCTCGACGTGGGATTGGCCGCGCCGCCGCCGGGACGCGCCGGATCGAAATGCGCGATCATCGCTTCGAGGAAGCGCGCCTGCATCAGATCGTCGCGGCCGTCGCGCGAAAAGTATGGCAGGCCGCCCTCGCTCGAGCGCGCGTCCGGAAAGACGTTGGGCGCGTTCGCGCCGCGATCGACGGCGGGGCATCCCGTCTCGGTGATCCAGATCGGCTTCGACTGCGGCGTCCAGGGCGTCGGCGCCGGAAGTTCGACGCCGCCCACGCGCTCGTAATGCGGTTGCGACCAGAAGGAGACGAAATCCTTCTGCCGATAGACCCATGGCTTGCCGAGACCGTCGGTGATGGGCGTGCGGATTTGATCGCGCCGCGCCTCGGCGTCGGCGTAACGCCAGTCGTAGCCTTCGCCGGAAGCGACGCGCGACGCGAGATAATCGAGATCGTAAACGCTTGCGGCCTCCTGCGCGTCGAGATGCGCGTCGCCGTCCCGCCAGTCGGAGAGCGGCCAGTAGACGTCGACGCCGATGAAATCGACGGCGGGCGACGCCCAGAACGGATCGAGCGGAAAGCGCAATTCGCCCGGCGTCGGAACATGCGCGCCATATTCCGTCCAGTCCGCCGCATAGGAGACTTTCGTCGCCGCGCCGAGAATGGCTTTCACATCGCCGGCGAGTGTCGCAAGCGCCGTCACGAAGGGATATTGCCCCGGGCCGGAGCGCACGCGCGTCAATCCGATGAATTCGGAGCCGACGAGAAAGGCGTCCACGCCGCCCGCCGCATGGCACAGATTGGCGTAATGCAGGATGAAGGTCCGGTAGCGCGCGACGAAGACGTCGATCTGCGCCGCCGCTGCCGCCGTTTCGTCCGGGGAGCCCGGTTGTCCCGGCGCGGGGTCGCAGGTGATGCGGCCGCGCCAGGGAAAAGCCGGTTGCCCGTTCGCGCCCGTGTAGGGGTTTGGCAGCGAATTTCCGGACGGAACGTCCATCATCAGGAAGGGGTAGAAAACGACGGAAAGTCCGCGCGCCTTCAGATCCGCGATGGCGCCCGCGACGGAGGCGTCGCTCGGCGTGCCGCCATAGGCCGCGCGTCCGTCGACATGGGACACAAGCTGCGCCGAGGCGCGCGTCGCGGCCCCCACGCTCCAGTCCGGCGGCCAGAACGGGCCGAGGATGTAGTTGAACTGGCCGATGGTCTTGAAGCGCGCGTCGACGCGCGGCGTAATCGTACAATGCGCGGCGCGAAGATCGTCGCCGAACCAGGCGACGACCAAAGCGACGCTTTCGAGATTCGGGCACAGCGCCTGAAGCGCGTCGATCGAGGCCTTCCAGTCGGTGGCGGCTGTGAGCTGGTGGCGATTTTCGGCCACAGTCGCGCCGGGCGACCAGAAATTGAGCTTCAGCGCCGGAAGATAGCCGGCCTCCGAGGCGCCGGGAATGAGATCGACGGCGCGGATCATCTGGCCGAGTCCCGCGACCGGCTTGACGATTTCAAACGTGAATTGCGGAATGCGATTGCCGAAAGCGGCGAGCGGCAGATCGTCGAAGACGATATAGGCGAGGCCGCGATAGGCGGGCGCATTGCCGGCGCCCTCCTTCGCGACGATGAGCGGATCGGGCTCCTGATCCTCGCCGCCCGTGTAGATGCGAATGGGCAGCGCCGTCATGTCGAGTTCCGAGCCGTCGGCCCAGATTCGCCGCACGAAAGCGATTGGCCCCTCGCACAGGCCGATCGCGAAATTGGCGGAATAATTGTAGGTGAAGACGATCTTCTGTTGCGGGCTTTCCGTGCCCTTGCCGCTCTTGGGCGCCTGCTCGAAGGAAACGGCGATGCGCTCCAGAAATCGCGTCGCCCAGATCATTTGGCCGCCGATCCGCGCGCGCCCGTAAACGCGCGGAACGCCGGCGCCCTCGGTGGAAGAGATTCCGTCCATCGACTTGAGCCGGGGGCCGACGCTGTAACGCGGGGACGCGTGCGGCTGCATCGCCTGATCGATATATGAGCCGCCAAGTCCGCCGATGAGCCGGCCGATCGTGGAGCCGATGGGGCCTGCGACGGCCCCGCCGACGACAGAGCCGATGGTTTGCAACACCAGCGTCGCCATGTGCGCCTCGATGCGTTGAGAGAGACGTTCAGACGGCGACGCCAGGAAAGGCGAAAGCCGCCGCAATGCGCTTGCGCCAGTGCGGTCCGATCGGGACTTCGCTGACGCAGGCGCCGCTATGGGCGTGGACCATGTGCGACGATGTCGTTGCGACGCCGACATGCTTCGCCGGCAGATGGTCGCGGAAACGGAAGATGAGCACGTCGCCGGGGCTGAAAGCGTCGATCGCGACCGGCGTAAAATGCCGACGCGCCGCTTCGAGCAAGGTCTCGGCGCCGAGCGCTTCCGCCCAGTCGGGCGTGTAGGGCGGCGCCGATTCCGGTTCGTCGCCGATCGTCTCGCGCCAGACGCCGCGCACCAGGCCGAGGCAGTCGCAGCCGACGCCCGGAAGCGAGGCCTGGTGCAGATAGGGCGTGCCAATCCAGCGCCGCGCCGCCGCCACGATCCGCGCGCGATCGAGGCTCATCGAAAAAAGCTCCCGCCGTCCATCGCCGGCGCCAGCGCGCTTGGATAGGCGATCACGCGATCATTGCCCGGCATATGCGGGAAGCCGCGAAAGTTGACGATATTGCCGAACTTCTTCTGGCACGTGGACGGCGACTTGTCGCAGCCGGCCGTCAACGTCACCGCGTCGCCGGGGGCGACTGCGGCGCCGGGCGCCGTCCAGAGCGCGATCGTTGCGCGCAGTCCGTCCTGGCCATGCGATTTGATCCGCAGCGTCGCGCCGGCGTTGTCGCCGCTCGTGAACGCCGCCGCGCCGCCTGTGAAAAAGCCTACGGCGACGGGCGATGCGAGATCGACGCTCAAAACGCCGCCCGTCATCGAGGCGACGACGCCCGTTCCCTTGAACGCTTCCGCATCGAGATCCACGCCGCAGCGCGCGTCGCCGAGATTCGCCGAGCAGCCGCGCTGAAAGGTCCGTCCTTGCGGCTGGTCGAATACATGCGCCGCGGAGCGCAACTCCGCGCTGAAAGCGGCCTCCCCGCGCCGGACTTCTCCGATCGTCGCGACATCGAGCAGGATGCGATCCTCGACGTTGCGCCAGTCGACCAGCCATGTCTCGACGGCGGCGCCGTCATAGAGACCATTCAGCAAGTCCTTTTCCGCGAGGCTGTCGTCCGTCAGCGCGCCGGCGGCTTCCGCGGTTCCCGGCGCGAGGCCGAGGCCCATTTCCAGTTGAGACGCCGAGAGCCCTGTGTTGGCGCGAAATGTCACGCCATTGAAGACGAGATCGCAATCGTGATCCGTGAAGCCCATGACGGCGCCGTCCGCGCGCCCGAGCCGCCAGCAATGGCAAAAACTCGTCGCAGACGCGTCGAGCTTTTCCTGAAGCGTTGCGGGAATATTCAGCATGGCCGCTCCTCAGGGCGCAATTTCGACGATGGGGATTTTCGGGATGGCGCCGGCCTCGAAGGCCTGCATGTCGATTTCGAGGAAATCCGTGTCGAAGCGAACCGGCACGTCGAAGAGAAAGCCCGCCGAAACGACGGCGCCCGCCGGCGGGATGCGGCTTGGCGCAAAGGTCACGACGCCCGTCGCGGAGTCGATCGACGCATCCGGCGCAGACATCTCGACGCCGTCGACGGCGATTCGCGCGCTTCCGGCAACGGGCTTCGCAATTGCTCTGTGATAGGGCGCAAAGGCGCCGCCATAGGTTTTCACGAGTTGAAAGCTTGCGCGCGCCCCGTCGCCGGTTCCAAGGACTTGGTCTGTCGGGGCGGGCGTCGCGCCGGGCGCGCAGGAGGAAAAATCCGCGCGATCGCGCCAGCGGAATCCATAAAGGCGTCCGCGACGCTCCTCGAAAAATGCGATCACTTGCGCAAGCTGAGCCAGCGTCTTCACGCCATAGCCCGCTTCATAGCGGCGTCGCGAATGCGCCCAGCGCGCGTTGCGCGATTCGCGGTTCGAGCCGAGCGTCACGATCTCGGTGCGCCGCTCCGGTCCGCCGCGTCCTTGGAGCGACACGTCGAGCGGAAAACGTATGTCATGGAAGTCCGTCATGCGGCGCCTCAGCGTTAGAGATTGCGTTGTCCGCGCGCCACGGCGCGCGCCAGCGCCCCCGTGATTTGCGCCTCGGATCGGCGAAAGCTGTCGACGTCCTGCGCCGCGATATTCACCGTCACGGAAACGGGTCGCGCGTCGGCGCCCTTGGCGATGACGCCGAGGCGGCCGTCCGCGCCGCGGGCAAGCGGCATGACTGCTTCGGCCCCGCGCTCGCCCATCAGGCCGACAGCGCCGCCAGTCGAGAAATACGCCGGGCTTGCGACGACGCCGCCCTCGGCGAAGGGCGTCACCGCCTGCTTGCCGTTGAGCGCCTGCGCGAACAAACCGCCGACGCCATCGACGAGCCCCTGGGCGAGCGCTTTTGTTCCCTCGCGCAAGGCGAGGCGCGCCAGCGATTGCGCGATCGTCAGAAGCGTCTCGTTGAAGCTCTTGCCGCTCGCGGCCGCCGCGCCGAAGCCGCTGAGAAGCGTCCGCGTCGCCCTCTCGCTCGATGCATTGATCTGGTCGAGAAGCTGTTTCATCGCCTTCAGATCATGAGCCGCGAGCGGCGCAGCTGCGCCGGCCTGATTGAAGACGTCGGGAAAATTGTCGGACTCGTTCATAAGGGCGCCTCAATCGGGGAAGTCGCGCATCAGGGCATCGAGCGTCGCGCGTCCGGGCGGGCCGCACGCGCGTCCGTAAATTCCCTCCGCCGCGCAAAAGAGTTCGCGCGGCGTCATGGACCAGAAATCTTTCGGCGCAAGCCGCAGGACGCCCAGGCCGAAGGCCATGGCGCGCGAGAAGGGAAAGGGCGCGCGTTGGGAGGATGCGCGCGCCGCCTTCGCCTTTCCCGCTAAAGGGCGTCCTGCGGCGTCCGAGGGTTTTGTGGCGCGCGCGTCTCCGGCTCGTCGCCGAAGGTCGCGGCGAGGAGGTCCGCCGCGATCCGCACATAGCCTGCAAGTCCCCCCGAGACTTTCATTCTCGAAATTTCGTCGTCCGTCAGCGCATGTCCGGCGCCGCGAAGCCCGCAGCCGATGATGCGCAAGATGTCGCGCGCCGAGAGCCTGTTCGCCTCGAAGCGCGCGGCGAGCGAGACGAGGTCCGCCGCGCCCAGCCCGCTTTCGAGTTCGGCGAGCGCGCCGAGGGTCAGGCAGAGCGTATAGGTCTTGCCGTCGAGGCGCGCCTCGATTTCACCTCGCCTGGTGTTCGCCATTGCCGCCTCAAATCGCAGTGAAGGTCACTTCGCCCGCGGAATCGAGCGAAATGTCGAACGTCGCTTCGGCGGCGTGTTCGCCGCGATAATCGAGATTGGAAATCTGGAACGGCCCCGCGATGACGCCGAAACCGGGCACGACGATTTGCCAGTCCCGCAACAGACCGTCGAAGAACGCCTCGCGCAGCAGAGCGTCGGACTCCTGGTCCTTGAAGATTCCCGTGCCGGAGACGCTGGCGCGGCGCACGCCGGCGCCGCCGAGAAGCTCGCGCCAGCGGCCCGTCGACTCGGCGTCCGTGACGTCGACCGTGTCAGCGTTGAGTGCGATGCGGCGCGTGCGCAGACCCGCGACCGTGACGAAAGCGCTGGCCCCGTCGCTGATTTTGAGAAGCAGATCCTTGCCTCTTTGAGCGGCCATGCCGGCTCTCCTTTCGGAATTAGAGATATTCGGTCGTTGCGCGGAACCGAAGGTTCGCGCGCGCGAAGCGTCCCGTCTGATCGCGCTTGGTTTCCAGCGAAACGAAGCGCAGATCGATCAGATGATGCCCTTCCGCCATGAGCGGCGCTTCGTCGAGCAGCGCCACGATCCATTGCGCGATGTTCAACGCCTCGGTGGCTCCGCGTTGCGTCGAGACGACGGCGATGTTCAGAAACTGTTCGGCGCCCCGCGAAAGATCGGTGGACCAATCGCGCATCTGCGTCTCCGCGAAGAGAACGTAGGGCGCATCGGCGTTGCGGGGCGTTTCATCGAAGACCTTCGGGCCGCCGAGACTTGCGACGAGCGACGCATCCGCGAGGAGACGGGCTCGAATCGCCTTTCGAAGCGCAAGGACGGGGGATGCGTTCATGATGTCTGTCTCACGATAGCTCCTCGCAATCGCAACGCAGGAAGCGGCCGGCTTCGTCGACGTCTAAAACGCCGCGGACGTAGAGCTTTCGCCCTTGCAGGTCGAAGCGCATCTGGCTCGTCACGCCCGCGCGCCAGCGGATCGTCACGCGAAGCGTGCGAGATTGTTCGAGGCGCTGTTCGGCGAATTGCTCGCCTGCGCCGGTCGCTTCGATTTTCGCCCATAGCTGTGCGACCGGCGCGAATTCACGGAGAAAGCCGCCGGCGTCGTCGGGCGCGTCCACCGGCGCTTCGAGCGTGACGCGGCGGCGCAGGGCGCCGATCTTCGGTCGGCCGTTCATCGCAAACGCTCCCGGCGGAAAGGCGCCGCAAGTTGCGCGACGGACCTGGGCAGGACATCGTCCGCGTCATCGCCGCGCTTTTCGCGCCAATGTGCGACGAGCGCCAAAATTGCGCGCCGCAGCGGCTCCGGAGTCTGAGTTGCGAGCGCTCCGTAACCAACGGAGACATCGATTTCGATTCCATCCGCCGCGCGGCCCGGAAGCGGCGGCGCGACTGTAAAGACGATGCGCCCTCCGAGATTCGCCGGGGGCGCGCGATAGGTCGCCGGCGCGAGGGGCTGCGATACGTCGTTCGCGTCGTAGACGCGAATGGCGGCGGCCGACTGGAACGGGGCGAAGGGAATTTCCAGCGTGGCGGTCGAGGCGACGGAAGCAGGCCAGGCGTCGCAAATGAGACGCCATGTCTGCGTTACGAAGAAGCGTCTCGTATAGGCTTCGAGCGTCATTCGCGCGGAGACAATCAGCCCCTGAATGAGCTGATCTTCGTCGCTTGCGTCTTCGCGCAGCCATGATTTCGCTTCCACGAGCGAGACGGGCTCGATCGCGGGCGCGCCGATGAGCATGGGTCGCATGCCGGCTCCTGTGGGGATTGTGGAAAGGAGCCCGCGGCGCGAAACCGCGGGCTCGGACGCCGGTCAGGACACGCCGAATTTGAGAAGCTTGATCGCCTCGAAATTCTGTATGCCGCCGCCGACGCGCTTCGTCGTGTAAAAGAGCACATAGGGCTTGGCGGAATAAGGGTCGCGCAGCACGCGAATGCCGACGCGGTCGACGACGATATAGCCGCGCTCGAAATCGCCGAATGCGATCGAGAAGCTGTTGGCGGCGGGGTCCGGCATGTCTTCCGCCTCGACGACGGGGAAGTTCATCAGCGACGCGGAGCCGTCGGCGGTCGCGGGCGGCGCCCAGATGTAATCGCCCGTCGTGGTCTTGAATTGACGCACGAGCGACTGCGCGCGGCGGCCCATCACGAATTTGCCGTTCTGGCGATAACCCGCGCGTAGCGCATAGATCAGGTTGAACAGCGCGTCGGACGGATTCGTCGCGGCGAAGGCGCCTGAGACGCCTGTCGTCACATAACCGACGGAGCCCCACGCCCAGCTCGCGTCGGCGACGGTCGCATAGGCGAGAAAACCTTTCGGCTTGTTGACGCCGTCGCCGTTGACGAAGGCTGCGCCTTCCTGCTCGGCGAAGGCGACCTGCACTTCGTCGGCGATCCATTGCTCGATATCGACGACAGCGTCGTCGAGCAGCGTTTGCGTCGCCGCAGGCATGGCGTAAAGCTCCATCGCCGGGAAGGTCATGTCGGCGATCTGCTGGTTCGCGGTCTGGGGGCGCGCGTCGGTCTCGGCGGCCCAGCCGGCGGCGGGACCGGTGGTGGAAAAGGCGCGACGCAACGACTGCGTCGAAATCTCGCGCACGCTGGCGATGGCCCGGATCGGCGAGAGTTTTTCGAGACGCCGGAGAATCTCGCGCTCCGCAGGAACGGGCACGAGATAGCCGCCGTCGGGCCCGGAGCCGCGCGACAGCGCTTTGGCTTCGAGCGCCCTCAGGCCAGAGGTCTCTCCGGAACGCATATAGAGTTCGAAGGCCGATTTGTGCTCTCGGGCGTTGCTCTCCTCCGGCGCGCCGCCGCCGATGCGCGGACGCGACAGGTCCAGCGCCAGTCGGTCGAGACGGCTCTTCGTTTCATCGAGCGTCTGGTCGATGCGGGCGAGCTTTTCTTCGGTGACGACGTCGGCGCCCATGCGCGTTTCGATTTGCGCGAGACGTTCGTCATTGGCTTCCTTGAAGGCGGAAAAGGCGCGGTTGAGATCCTCGACGATCGACTCGCCGGCGGATTTTATCTCGATTGATGACATGAGGAGCCTCGAAAATGGGACGCGCGACGGCGCACGGAGCGGCGGCCGCCCGCGTGCTTCGTCGCGCGTCGAAAGCGCCGCCTGATGTGTCGGTCCGCGATCGGCGGCGCGTCGCGGACGATTCATGGCGCGTCAGACGCGCGTTCGCGCGCCTAAGCTTTGCAGCTCGCGCTGAAAGCGAAGCGCCGCTTCCGTCGCGGCGAGGCGCGCTTGGGTGGCGCGCAGTTCGGCGATCGTCCGCGCAGGCGCGCGCTTGACGACGTCGACGCGCGCCTGCATCAGCATCGGGAAGGTCACGATGGAAATCTCCCAGAGGTCGATTTCATAAAGCCGGCGCAGGCCGCTCGTCTTGTCGGTCGTCGCGCGCCGCGTCCGGAAGCCGATGGAGAGTCCGTCGATCGCTCCGCCGCGCAGCAGCGACAGCGCTTCGCGCGCCCGCGCCACGGTGAGGTCCAGCCGGCCGGCGACTTTGAGGCCCTTTGCGTCCTCGACTATCGACGTCCAGACCCCGATGGGTTCGGCGGCGGCGTGCTGCCAGAGCATCTTCACGCCCGCCGCGCCGCGCCGCGCGAGGGAGCGCGCGAAGGCGCCCTTCATGACGATGTCCCCTCCCGAGTCCGCAACGCCGAAGAGCGAGGCGTAGCCTTCGATGACGCCCTCTTGCGTCGCGCGGGCGAGCGCCGCCTCGGCGCGCTTGGTCTCACGCGGGCGCATCGGCTTTCCCCGGACAGGCCGTGGCTCCATCGGCGCCGTGCCGCGCATGCGCCTGCATGCGCGTGAGCGTCTGCACGAAGGCCTTGAACACGTCATCGGAACTGTCCGCCCGGCGCGGCGGGCGCCGCCTTCCGCGTTTCGAGAAGGGCAGCCAGAATTTTCTTTGCGTCATGGGTCGCTCCTGCAACGTCGGTTGAATCGGGCTAGTTCGCGCACGAAGGCGTCGAGGCGCCGGGTCGCTTCGCTGACTTCGCGCATGGCGATATGCGCCTGCGCCGTTGCGACGCAGGCCCATAGGAAAAGCGCGAGATGGGCGAGATCGCCGCGATCGAGAATGGCGTCGAGAATGTCTGACATGCGTATTTTTACTTGCGCCAGGCGGGGTCTTTCGGCGCGGGGCCGTAGCCGACGGCTTCGCGTTGTTCGTCGAGCGTGAGGAAAGGAGCCTTGCCGACGCGCTCCCATTCGCTCGCGCGTTCGGTCGCGAGCGCTTCGAGGCGATCGGCGTTGTAGTCGAAGCGGAAGGGCCCGAAGCCCGGGGCGAGCCACGACTGGAAGCTCTTCTGGACGCGCGAGACGAGCGGCAGCACCGTCTGGCGCCAGAAAGCGCGATTGGCTTCGCTGAAATTGTTGAAGGTGTTGTCGCCGGGCAGGCCCAGCAACAACGGCGGGACGCCGAAGGCGAGCGCGATTTCGCGTGCGGCGCCGGCTTTCGACTCCATGAAATCCATGTCCTTCGGAGACAAAGACAGCGCTTTCCAGTCGAGTCCGCCTTCGAGCAAGAGCGGCCGTCCGGCGTTTTCCGTACCTGAGAAGTTTTCCTCGAGTTCCTGTTTCAAGCGATTGAACTGCTCGTCGGTGAGATGCGCGCCTTCCGGCCCGGCGTAGACCAGCGCGCCGGAGGGCCGCGCGGAATTGTCGAGCAGCGCCTTGTTCCAGAAGCTCGCGGCGTTGTGCGTATCGAGCGCGACCTGCGCGGCCGTGAGCGGCGCGAAGCCGTAATAGTCGTCGAGCGGGTGGAACAATTTGATGTGCAGGATCGGCTCGATGCCCTCGCCGCGCATCAGGTAGCGCGTTTCGTCGCCCATCGCGCGATAGACGAAAGCGGCGGGCCAGCCGTTGCGTCCCGGTTCGACGCTCATCCGGTCGGGCCGCAGCGCGTAGAGCTCGCGCAAGTCGCCGTCGAGAAGGACGGATTCGATATAGGCGTTGCCACAGAGCAGCAGGTTGGCGCAGATCGCCTCGATGAAGGAAACGCTGGTGTCGACCGGGTTGGGACGCTCGATCAGCGCGAGCAACGGATGGTCGACGAGTTCCTCGCGCCCCTGATACATGAGCCAGGGCACGGAGGCGGCGGCCTCCGCCACCATGCGCACGCAGCGATGACAGACGGCGTTGCGTTCATAACCTTCGCGCGTCATGGCCGCGCCGTTGCGCGCGGTCCAGTGCGCCTGTCCGATCGAATGCATGGCGAGCAGCTTCGCGGCGCGCGAATGCTTCGCCTCGCCCGCGGGCGCGCCGAAGAGGCGCGAGAGAAGTGATGGCATGATTTTTCCTGCGAGATGGAAAGCGCTTTCGGCGCAATCGTCGAATTACATGCGGCGCATGCGCGGCTCGGGCGTCTTCGGCGACAGCGCGAGTGCGGAGATCGCCCACACGAGCGCGTCGAGACGGTCGGGGGAGCGCCCGGAAGACAGTCCGTCGAGGCCGAAGTCGCACATTTCGTCCTCGAGCGCCGGAAAGGCGCCGACATGTTTCACGCGGCCCTGCTCATAGAGCTGCGCCACCGGCGCCGCGCGCAGATATTTGCCGCGCGTCGCGCGCACCATGGTCACGGGGGCCGACGGGTCCGCCTCGTTCAGCACGGCGCGCACCATTTCGCCACCCTGGTTGACTTCGGCGACGAGCGCGTCGGCCGACAGCTTGTGATACAGCGCGATCGCCGCGCGCGCCCATTGCGCCGGACGCGCGGCGGCGAGCGTTGCGTCTTCGATCACATGGACGAGCCCCTCGGCGTCGGCGCCGGCGGCGACGATTCCGCAATTGTCGGCGCGCTTGCCGGACGTCGCCGGCGGATCGACCGCGACGACGATGCGCGCGAGCGGCGGCGCCGAGGCGACGCGCAGGGACTCGATCACGTCGCGGCTCCACAGCGCATCCGCGCGCTCCTCGACCATCTCGCCGTCGAGTTCCTGGCGGCCGAGCCGCGTGCCGGCGTATTGCGCGATCACGCTTTCGAGGAAGGAGGGCGAGAGATGCGCGGCGTTCTCGCGCGTCAGAGCGCGGGTCAGCGCCGTCGAGGGATGGGAGAGAAGCTCCTTCAGCAGGGGCGTCGGCCGCGGCGTCGTCGTCACGATCTGTCGCGGCCAGTCGCCGAGCCGCAGGCCGAATTGCAGCATGTCCCATGTCTCCCTGGCGTAGCGCCATTTGGCGAGTTCGTCGCACCAGGCGGCGTGAAATTGCGGGCCGCGCAGGCTTTCGGGGTCTTCGGCCGAAAACGCCTGCGCGACGGCGCCGGAATCCCACACGAGACGCCGGCGGGACACTTCCCAGCGCGGCCTGTCGCGCTTGCCATGCACGGCGAGCAGGCCGGAAACGCCCTCGATCATGACGTCGCGCACGTCGGCCGCGGTTTCGCCGACGAGCGCGATGCGCCCCACCGGCCGCGCGCAGAACTGCGGCCGGCCGAGCGCGAGGCCCTTCACCCATTCGGCGCCGGCGCGGGTCTTGCCTGCCCCGCGGCCGCCGAGAATCAGCCAGACGCGCCAGGGCAGGCCGTTCTGCGCGCATCGCGGCGGCCACTGATCCTTGCGCGCGACGAACTCCCAGTCGTCGAGGAGGCGCGCCAGTTCGCGGGCCGTGAAACCGTCGAGCAGGTCATTCAGCCTGCCGTTCGCCGCGCAGGCGCTCGAGCCGTCGAGCAAGCTCCGCGCGGAGTTCGGCCAGTTCGCGGGGCGGCTCGTCGCGGGCGTCGTCATCGGGGCGCGTCGCGTCCTCTCTGGTTTCGTCGGCGTCGCGCCGCATGCGTTTCAGTTCGGCGAGCGTTTTCACCAGCGTCGCCAGCGTGCGCGCGCTCGCCTCGGTCGTCCTGGGCGCGTGTTTTTCCAGCGCGGCCTCGGCTCGCGCGAATTCGCGTTCGACCGCGTCTTCAAGCCGGGCGATGAGCCGCGCGGGGTCCGCCGGTCTTCTTGCGGGTTCGGCTTCGGGGCGACCGGTCTTCCGCCGGCAGGCGGACGGACGCAGCGGCCAATCATGTTCCTCGCGAAAGGCGCGAAAGCGGCCGGGGCTCATGGCGAGGAGCGTCGCGATCTCCGCGACCGGCGCGCCTGCGTCATAAAGGAGCTTCGCCTGCGCGATCTTCTCGCGCGGCGGAGAGGTCTTTTTCTGCATGGAAAACCGCGACGCGGCGTCCGCCCGCCAGCAGTGGGAGACGGAGGCGTTGGAGTTTGTCGTCGATGGAAAGGAGCCCCGCCGCCCGAGCGCAATTGTGGAGCATGGGCTCTTTCTACCTCGCCAGCGTTCGGCTGTCAAGGAATAATTTCATATCATGTGAAAAAATACCGATACATTCCGCCGGAGTCCAATGCTTCCTCGGCGTGTTCTCCTAAAACCGGCCGGGTTTCGTTGGCGGCTCGAAACGATCTTTCTTTCGTCTCGGGGGCCATGGCTCTCGCGCTTGTCGTGCGCATGGTTGCCGGCGCCTTCCCCGGAGCGGGCTCAGAGGACGTCGCGGGCGGCGACGGCTACGGCGATTGGCGCGACTTTGGCTATTGCGGCGGCGGCTGCGGAGAATTCCCCCGTCCCCACGACAGGGAGGCGCGGGCGTCCTCGGGGCAGGGACTCAATACCGCGCCTTCTTCGGCCAGCGTTTCGGCCACAGACGGATGTAATCGGGCGTGTCTTCCTCGTCGATGTCCGCTTCGCTGACCTCGACGCGTCCGCGCACCGAGACGCCGACGCGGTGCACGCTTTCGGGATCGCCGGCTATCAGCGGGTGCCAAGGGGGCAGGGGCTTGCCCTGGTTCCTGAGCACATAGGCGCAGGTCGGCGGCAGCCAGTCGATCTCCTGGAGCTTTTTCAGGGTCAGCCGCACGCAGTCCGGCACATGGTCGCGACGGTTCTCATAGTCGCGGCACAGGCAGGTTGCGTGGTCGAGCATCTTGCAGGAAACGCTCGTGTGATAGACAGCGCCCGTATCCTCGTCCTCGAGCTTGACCAGACAGCAGCGTCCGCAGCCGTCGCAAAGCTTCTCCCATTGCGCGCGGGTGAGTTCCGCGAGCGGTTTTTCCCAGAATGGGATCGCCGCGCCTTTTTTGCCGTTTTCGCCCGCCATCGTGCCTCTGACCCGTCGCTCCGCCGCGCGACGGAAACCATAACCGCAATGAGCGGGCGGGGCGCTGTCGTCAAGATGGTTTAAAAAGTGCTAACCTCATGCGCCGTCCGCGCATTCCGCCGGCCGGGGAGTCACGAGCCTTGTTCGAGCGTTTCTGGTCCTCGCCCCTCGTCAAGCGCGTGAAGCGCATCCTGCTGTCGGCCGACGCGCTGATCGATTCAAGCGTCTTTGACAGCGGCCGGCGCTCGCGTGAACTCTACGAGAATTTTTCGGCCTTCATGGAGCGATTCCATGTGTCAGGGCTGGCGCGGGTCGGCGTCGAACTCGCCTGCGAGTCGCTGACCTGGGGACTCGTTGGGCTCATCGGCCTGCTGGCGCTCGCGGGCTCCGCTTTCCAGATGACCAGCGAGGGCGACTGGCTGAAGCAGACCGATCTCGCCGTCACCTTCCTCGACCGTTACGGCAATGAAGTGGGCCAGCGCGGCATCAAGCACGACGATGCGGTTCCGCTGGAGGAATATCCCGATTACCTGATCAAGGCCGTGCTGGCGACGGAGGACCGCCGCTTCTACGAGCATTTCGGCATCGACGTCATCGGCACGATGCGCGCGCTCACCGTCAACGCGCGCTCGTCGGGCGTGGTGCAGGGCGGCTCCTCGATCACCCAGCAGCTCGCCAAGAATCTCTTCCTCTCCAACGAGCGCACGATCACGCGCAAGATCAACGAGGCCTTCCTCGCGCTGTGGCTGGAGCATCACCTCACCAAGCGGGAGATCCTCAAGCTCTATCTCGATCGCGTCTATATGGGCGGCGGCGCCTTCGGCATTCAGGCGGCGGCGGAGTTCTATTTCGGCAAGTCCGTCAAGGACGTTTCGCTCGCGGAGGCCGCCATGCTCGCGGGTCTGTTCAAGGCGCCGACGAAATACGCCCCGCACAACAACCTGCCGGCCGCCCGCGCGCGCGCCAACGACGTGCTGAACAATCTCGTCGACGCCGGCTTCATGAGCCAGGGCCAGATCATCGCCGCCCAACGCAGCCCCGCGACCCCCGTCGACCGCCAGAGGCAGGAGAGCCCGGACTGGTATCTCGATTACGCCTATGGCGAAATTCGCAAGCTCGCGGCGGCCGGCAAACTTGGCGACAATCGCGTGCTGACGGTTCGCACGGCGCTCGATTCGAACGTCCAGAAGCGCGCCGAGGAGGTCATCGAGAAGAATTTGCGCGAGCAGGGCCGGTCTTACCGGGTCAAGCAGGCGGCAATGGTGGCGATGGAGCCCGACGGCGCCGTTCGCGCCATCATCGGCGGGCGCGACTATGGGGCGAGCCAGTTCAACCGCGCGACGGACGGCTCGCGTCAGCCGGGCTCCTCCTTCAAGCCCTATGTTTATCTGACGGCGCTGATGACCGGCAAATTCAAGCCGACGACCATCGTCACCGACTCCCCGACCTGCATCGGCAATTACTGCGTTCACAATTACAGCGGCGGCTACGCCGGCTCCATGCCGCTCGCCATGGCGCTGGCGAAATCGCTCAACACGGTCGCGATCAAGCTTTCCATCGCCATCGGGAACGGCGATTCGCGCGTCGGCCGCGCCAAAATCATCGAGACCTGCCGCAAGCTCGGCATCACCACGCCGCTCGAGGATACGCCTTCTCTTCCCGTGGGCCAGAGCGATGTCATTCTCCTGGAGCATTCGGCCGCCTACGCCGCCTTCGTCAACGGCGGCAAGCGCACGATCCCCTACGCCGCCGTCGAAATTCGCAACCGTCAGGGCGATCTGCTGTACCGGCACGATCGCGACGCGCCGCCGCAGCAGCAGGTTCTGCCGTTCGAAAAGGTCGTCGATCTCGCGGGCATGATGAAAAAAGTGGTCGAAGAGGGAACGGGCAAGCGCGCCCAGCTTGGCGAGGGGATCGACGTCATCGGCAAGACCGGCACGACCAACGGCTACAGGGACGCATGGTTTTGCGGCTATTCGGGCACGATGGGCGGTTGCGTCTGGTACGGCAACGATGACAATGAACCCATGAACAACATGACCGGCGGCACGCTGCCGGCGGGAACCTGGCACGACGTCATGGCCTATGCGCATCAGGGGATTCAGCTCAAGCCGATCGTCGGTCTGAAGCCCGAACCGAAGCAGGAGACCGCCGCGGCGAACGGCGTCAAGGCGCTCGAACTCGGCGCCCCGCAGCGGCCGGCGACCTTGTCCAAGGGAGCGGTCCAGGCGCTCGAATCGATCGAGAAGAAAGCCAGGGCGAGCGGCGCCGGCAGGCAGGGCGCGCTCGATGCGCCAGCGACGATCGCGCAGTCGAAGGGACGCGGCGCCTTCCCGACTGTCGGCGCCGTCGAGTAACGGGACGGCTCGTGACGCGACCCTACGCCAAATATATGCGCGCCGGCTCGGCGATGATCGCGGGGCTCGTCATCGGTCTCCTCGCCACCGTCGCGTCGCTCGACAGCGGCTACGGATTTAATCCCCTGCGCGCGGGCCCCTGGACGGCCTGGCCCGCGGTCGGGGGACAGGACATCGATCCTTACGCGCGCGCGGTGGTGTCGCGCACCGGCGAGGCGCCGCTCGGCCGGGATCAGGGACTGGCCTTTGTCGCGCAGACCGATTCGGCGGGGTCGACCCTCGATGCCGCGTGCGAATACCGCATCGTCGATCCCACGCCCGCCGCCCGGTTCTGGACTCTCTCCCTCGCGAGTCCCGGCGGCGCGCTCTTGCCCAATCCGTCCGGCCGCTACGGGTTCACTTCGGTCGACATCCTGCGACGGGAGGGCGGCGCCTTCGAGATCGCGATTGCGCGAAACGCGCGTCCGGGAAACTGGCTTTCCCCGGGCGAGGCGCGCAAATTCATCGTGCTGCTTCGGCTCTACGACGCCGCGCTCGACGTCGACGCCAATCCCGATCCGCAATCCTTTCCCAAAATCGTGAAATTGACGTGCGGCTGACCATTCCCGACCGATATCTCGACTATCTCCCCCTGGCGGCGGCGACGCTGCTGATCGCCGGGATCGTGCACATCGTTTCGGTCCTGTTGATGCCCACGGTCGCGCCGCGCGACGCCTACGCCCGCGTGCTGGAGGCGGCCGGCGGCGCGCCGACCGGTACGCTTTTGCTGCTGCCGCCGGCCGCGCCCGGCGCGGAGCCCTTGCTCTTCGAGGATCCCGCCTTCGCGGAGGCCGTTTGCGTCTACGATCTCTCGCACGGGCTGTTGCGCGTGACGGCGACGGCGGATGGCGAGGATCTTCTTGCCCTCTCCTTTTTCGCGCGCGCCGGGCGACTCTATCACGCGATCACCGACAGGGCCGCGATCAGGGGCAAGATCGACATCGTAATCGGCGACGAACGCCAGATCGACGCGCTGCAAGGCGCCGAGGAAGAGGCGCCGCCGCAGGAAGTGCGCCTCACCGCGCCGACCAAACGCGGCTTCGTGCTGGTGCGTTCGTTCGCCAAGCGGCCGTCGGATCAGGCGCGGGCGCGCGAGCGGCTGAAGGCGGTGATCTGCGAGAGGTTCGATCCGCCGAAAGGCTGAAGCGTCAGTTGCCGTCGTTCGGCAGTTCCGGGATGGGCAGGATTTCGATCCCGTCCTCTAGCAGCGCCTTGGCTTCCTCGAATGTGGCCCGGCCGCGGATCGGGCGGCGCGCCGCGTCCCCTTCCTCGATCGCGCGGGCCTCCTCAGGAAAGCGGTCCCCCACGTCCTCCGTTCCGGCGACGACTTTTTCCCGCAGTTCGTAAATCATGCGACGCAGGCGCTGGGCGTCGTCGTCGCGTTTGTTTCGCGCCACATGCGGCGCCATGACGCCGCGCGAGACATTCGTCGAGGCGCAAAAGGGGCAGGAGATCAGCCCGTCTCCCGCCTGCTTCTCGAACGTCTCGCTGTCGCGAAACCAGCCGTCGAAATCGTGTCCGTCGTCGCAGATCAGCGTGTAATGGATCATGAAGCGGCTCCGGCGGCCAGCAGCGGGTCGAGCCCGCCCTTGGCGTCGAGCGCATAGAGATCGTCGCAGCCGCCGATATGCCGGCCGTCGATGAAAATCTGCGGGACGGTCGTGCGGCCGTTGGCGCGTTGGCTCATCGCGCGCCGTCCTTCCGGATCGCCGGCGACGCTGATTTCCTCGAAGGCGGCGCCTTTTTGCGTCAGCAGCTTCTTCGCGGCGATGCAATAGGGGCAGGTGGGCGTGGTGTAGATCTCGATGCGGGCCATGACGGCGGCAGACCTTGGTCGACGCTTTCGCTGCGCCGCTTATACGCCGGTTGTCAGGCGCTTGTCACGGCCCGCGCGAAGACAAGCAGATCGACCTGCGCGGCGCCCGACTTCAGCAGGGCGCGGGCCGCGGCGTTGGCGGTCGCCCCGGTCGTCAGAACGTCGTCGACGAGCACGACGTTGCGGCCGGCGATCAGGCCCGCGCGCTCGGGATCGACCCGGAAGGCGCCCGAGAGATTGGCGGCGCGCTGGGCGCGGGAAAGGCCCACTTGCGGCGTCGTCGCCTTCACCCGCTGGAGCGCGAGGGTCTCGACCGGAACGCCGCTTTCGCGCGAGACGATCCGCGCCAGCGCCGCCGACTGGTTGAAGCGGCGGACGAAGAGACGCAGGCGATGCAAGGGAATCGGAATGAGGAGGTCCGCTTCGGCCAGAAGCTCCGCGCCGGCGCGGACCATCCACCGGCCCATGGGGCCGGCGAGCTCCAGACGGTCGTGATATTTGAGCCGGTGCGTGAGCGAGCGCGCCTTTTCGCTGTCGTAGCGCGCTACGGCCCGGGCGCGGCGGAAGACCGGCGGATTGGCGGCGGCCTCCGGAGAGATCAGCCCGGACTGGCCGAGATCGCGCTCGAAGGGCGTTCCGAGCCTTTCGCAAAAGGGCCGCTCGATGAAGGCGATGTCTTGCCAGCAGGCCGCGCACAGCGCGCCATGCGCCGCCACCGCCTTGCGGCAGACGAGGCAGGAGGGCGGATAGACCAGGTCGAGCAGAAAGGCGCCGGCGCGGCGGGCGGAGAGGGCGGCGCGGCGGGGCAACGCAGGCTGCATCCTGGCAATATGCCAGAGACTTCCGTCTTGCGAAATTCCGTCCTGTCCTCAGCCCAGCAAACCGCCGCGCGTGGGCGCCAGCGGATTGTTCGTCAACGCCTCGGCGTCGGGCGCATCCACCGCCGGGCGATGGATGAGCGCCGCATAAAGCCCCTCGACGAATGTGCGGTCGAGATCCTTGACGATGAAGACGATCCGGGTGCGGCGGTCGTCGTCCGGCCAGGCCTCCAGCCGGTGGGGCGGGTGGAAGACATGTTGCACGCCGTGGATGACGACCGGCCGCTCCGGCGCGTCGGACAGGGCGACGATCCCCTTGACCCGCAGCAGACGCGACCCGTGGGTGTGGCGCAGCAGGTCGATGAATATATCGAAGGACGGCGGCGTGAAGGGCGTATCGCCGGTCAGGCAGAAGGCGCGGATGCGATCGTCATGGCGGTTGACGTCGTGACGATGGCCGTGGCCTTCGCGGCCATGATGATGATGGCCGTGATCGCCGTGTCCGAGGGCGTCTTCGACGGCTTCGGCGCTGAGCCATTCGCGCACGCGCGGCGTCTTGCCCGCCGGGTCGTAGAGGCCGCAGTCGAGCAGCGCGGCCGGGGTCGCCTCACCGGCCGCGGCGATGAGGATCCGGGCGCCCGGATTCAGCGCGCGCAGCCGCGCCTCGAGGCCCGGAAGGCGCGCGGCCCCCTCCGGCAGGTCGGTTTTGGCGATGACGAGGCGATCGGCGACAGCCGCCTGTTTCGCCGCCTCCTCATGCGCGTCCAGCGTCGCCTCGCCGTTCACGGCGTCGACGACCGTCGCCACCCCGTCGAGTCGAAAACGCAGCAAGAGATAGGGGTGGTTCATGATGGTGTGGAGAATGGGGGCCGGATCGGCAAGGCCGGTCGTTTCCAGAACAATGCGGCGGAAAGGCCTGATCCGGCCGTTGTCCAGCCGTCGCAGCAAATCCTCGAGCGTATGCGCCAGTTCGCCCCGGATCGTGCAGCAGACGCAGCCCGAGCTCATCATCACCATGTCGCCCTCGACCTTCTCGATGAAGAGATGGTCGAGGCCGATCTCGCCGAACTCGTTGATCAGCACGAGCGTGTCTGCGAGCTCCGGGCGCGCGAGCAGCCCGTTGAGCAGCGTGGTCTTTCCGGCTCCGAGGAAGCCGGTGAGAATCGTCAGCGGAATGGGCGGCGGCGGCCGGCGGTCGGCGGCCGAAGCGGATTCGGTCACTGTGCTTTCGCCTGCGGCTTCGCGGCGGGCGGGACGGGCGTCTTCGCCTTGTCCGCGGCGGCCTTGCCGGGGGCGGTCTTTCCGGCGGCGGGTTTGGCCGGCGTCTCGCGGGCCGCGTCGTTCGCGGGTTTGGCGGCGGTTTTGACCGGCGCCGGTCGGGCGGCGCCGTCCTGAGCAGAGGCTTTGGCGGCGGCCTTTGCGCCCGGTTTGTCAGCGGCCTTGGCGGACGCTGTTGGCTTTTCTTCGGGCGCGGCGCTATCGACCCGCACGATGCTCTCGACCGGCGCCGCGGCCGTCGCGACGCCTGCGCGCCTGGCGCGCTTGCCCTTGCGCAGGCTCGCCGCGTCCGGCGCGGGGCGGCTGATCGGCGAAGCGTCGCCGCCGGACGGTTCCGTATTGGCGTAAGCGGCGAGATCCGTTTGTTCGCCGATCGGGGCGCCCGGCGCGCGGGCCCGGGCGACGGGGCCGACGTAGCCCGGCGCGCGGCCGACATAGACCTGCACCGGCTGGAATTGCGGGCGGGGCAGGCGGGCGATGTTCTTCACGCTGATCTGCTGCGTCGCGCCGCCCATGGCGTCGAGCAGCGGGATGCCCGTCGCGGAGCCGACGGGGATCGACATGTCCTCAACTTCGTTCATAAACTCGGCCGTGGCGGCGCCCCTGTTGCGGCAGACGCTGTCGCGCATGTCGGGGGCGGCTGTCGGTCCGTAGCTGGGCAAGGAGGCGAGCGTGCCCTGCGCTGCGCCGGTCTGGAAGGCGCGGTCGAGCAGGGCGGCGGCCTTGGCGGTGCGCGCCGCCGCCGAAGGGGCGCCGAGAACCACGGCGATGAGCCGCTGTCCCCCGTGCGTGGCCGAGGCGACGAGATTGAAGCCCGCGGGGCAGGTGAAGCCCGTCTTCATGCCGTCGGCGCCGGGATAACGGCCGAGAAGGCCATTGTGCGTCGGGTGGATTTTCCCGCCGAGCTGCATCGCGCCAATGTTCCAGAGGTTGGCGTATTCCGGAAACTGCAGATAGAGCGCGCGGCCGAGAATTGCGAGGTCGCGGGCCGAGGTCACCTGGCGCGTGTCCGGCAGGCCGTTGGGATTGACCCATTGCGACTGGGTCATGCCGAGCGCGGCGGAGGCGCGGTTCATCTCGTCGGCGAAAGCCTCCACCGACCCCGAAACGCCCTCGGCGATGGTGACCGCGATGTCGTTGGCGGACTTCACCATCAGCATGACGAGCGCGTTCTGTAGCGTTACTTCCGTGCCCGGCCGAAAGCCCATCTTCGACGGCGCCATCCGGGCCGCGCGCGGCGAGACCATCAGCGGCGTGTCCATCGTGATGCGGCCGGCGCGAACCGCGTCGAGCGCAACATAGGCCGTCATCAGCTTGGTGAGAGAGGCCGGATACCACGACACCGTCGATTGATCCTGCGACAGCACCTGTCCCGAAGCGACGTCGATCACGAGCGACGGCGTCGCCTCCGCCGCGCGGGGAAGGGCCATTGCGGCGGCCGCGATCGACGCGAGCGCGCCAAGACGCAGCAGTCTTTTCATCGTCGTCATTGGCAAATGTCTCTCGAGGCCGCGCGAGCGGCGATGGAACGCTCCGCGACCATACTCATCATCCCGAAACGGTTCAAATATGGGCAAATTGTGGCCGCGAATCGGCCGGGCGAAAGCGTGGCTTGGCGTGAAGACGCCGGCGATGGGGCGTTTCATCCCTCGGCGCCTCTTTTCACATTATTTTTTCGGGCGTTTGCGTCGGGGTTGTGGTATGACTGAGCCTGCGCGGGCGGGCGGCGCCTCGTCCTGAAAACTTGGCGGATCCGAGGGGCGGGATCCGCGCGTTGCGCGGGCGGCCATCGGAACGCTTTGAAGTGATCGACAAACTCGAATTTCTCATCACCGTCGCCAGCGAAAAAAGTTTTTCGCGCGCGGCCGAGCTCTGCGGCGTGACCCAGCCTACCCTCTCAGCGGGGATCAAGCAGCTCGAGGACACGCTCGGCGTCCTGCTCGTCAATCGGTCGTCGCGTTTTCATGGCCTGACCGCGGAGGGCGAGCGCGTGCTGGTGTGGGCGAAGCGCATCGTCGGCGACTCCCGCGCCATGCGGCAGGAGGTGCGGACGTTGCGGGAGGGGCTCTCCGGCCAGCTCAAGATCGCCGTCATCCCGACCGCTGAGGGAATCGTTTCGGCGCTGACCACCCCCTATCGCGAGAAGCACCCCCATGTGCGCTTCTCGGTGCTTTCCGCCTCCTCGGCCGAGGTGCTGGCGATGCTCGACAATCTAGAGATCGACGCCGGGATCACCTATCTCGACAACGAGCCGCTGGGGCGGGTGCGCACCGTGCCGCTGTGCTCCGAGCGCTACAGGCTTCTGACCACGGCCGGCAATCCGCTCGGGGACCGCGACCGCGTGACATGGGCGGAGGTCGGGCGGATTGACCTCTGCCTGTTGACGCCCGACATGCAGAATCGCCGGATCATAGAGCGGCTAATTGGCGCAGGCGGAACCGAAACGGCCCCCATTCTCGAGTCGAATTCGGTGATCCTGCTGTTCGATCACGTGAAGTCCGGCAGGTGGGCGACGATTCTCCCGGAAAAGCTGGCCAAAACGCTCGGGGCCGAGCCGCCGTTGCGGTCGATACCGATCGTAGAGCCCGAAGCCGGCTACGAAATCGGCCTTGTGGCGCCACAGCGCGATCCGGTGATCCCGCTTGTCGGCGCCCTCGTCGCCGAGGCGAAAGCGCTCGCTGAAAGCGGCAGATTGGACGATTGATAGGCATGCCCTATCGTGCAACGGCGGGGACGCTATTGATCGGGGCGGGGATTTCCGGCACTGTCCTTGGAATAAAACCAATGAAGGGCGCTTGTCTTGAGCTCGACGCCCCAACGCTGGAAGGGAAGAAATGGCTGGCGCTGCTCCTTATAGCGATGAGCGGGCGCGGGAAATTATTGCGGCCCATATGGGTCTCGAAGGCCCCGCTCTGCCCATTTTGCACGCGCTTCAGGCGGAATTCGGATGCGTTCCCGAAGCCGCGGTGAAGGAAATGGCGAATGCGCTGAACGTCAGCCGCGCCGAAATGCATGGCGTTGTGACATTCTACCATGATTTTCACAGCGCCCCGCACGGACGTCACACGCTGAAAATCTGCCGCGCCGAATCGTGCCAGTCGATGGGCGCCGAAAAACAGGCCAATGAATTCCTGGCCCGCCACAAACTGGAATGGGGTCAGACCACCCCCGACGGCTCGCTGACGGTCGAGCCCGTTTATTGCCTAGGTCTCTGCGCGCACAGCCCCTCGGCCCTCTATGACGAGGAGCCCATCGGAATGGTCGACGCCGAAACGCTCGACGGAATCGTCGCGGAGGCGAAGGGCAAATGACCAAGATTTACATCCCCCTGGATATGGCCGCCATGGCGATGGGCGCCGACCGCCTCGCAGCCGCCGTCGCCAAGGAGGCCGCCGCCCGCGGCCAGCAAGTCGAGATCGTGAGAAACGGCTCGCGTGGAATGCTCTGGCTAGAGCCCCTGATCGAGGTGGAGACTCCCGCGGGCCGTGTCGGTTATGGGCCCGCCAAGGTCAAGGATGTCGCATCGCTTTTCGACGCCGGCTTCCTGACGGGCGGCGCCCATCCGCTGAACATCGGGGTCGTCGACGAACATCCCTGGATGAAGCGCCAGAACCGCGTCACCTTCGTGCGCTGCGGCGTCATCGATCCGCTCTCCGTCGCCGAATACGAGACGCATGACGGGTTCAAGGGCCTCGCGCGCGCCTTCGAGGTCGGCCCCGCCGCCGTCGTCGAAGAAGTCACGAAGTCTGGCCTGCGCGGCCGCGGCGGCGCGGGTTTTCCAACCGGCGTCAAATGGAAAACGGTCGCCGACTGCGCGCCTGGCCAGAAATATGTGGTCGTCAACGCGGACGAGGGCGACTCGGGCACGTTCGCGGACCGCATGATCATGGAGGGCGATCCGCTCTCGCTGATCGAAGGCATGATCATCTGCGGCTACGCCGTCGGCGCCTCCAAGGGCTACGTTTATCTGCGCTCTGAATATCCGGTCGCGGCCAAGGTCTTTCAGGCGGCGATCGAGAAGGCGCGCGCGGCCGGCTGGCTCGGCGACAACATCAAGGGCTCCGGTTTCGGCTTCGACGTCGAACTGCGCGTCGGCGCGGGCGCCTATGTCTGCGGCGAGGAGACCTCGCTGCTCGAATCGCTCGAGGGCAAGCGCGGCATCGTGCGCGCCAAGCCGCCGCTGCCGGCGCATGTCGGCCTTTTCGGCAAGCCCACGGTGATCAACAACGTCCTCTCCATGGCGACCGTTCCGATGATCATGGAGAAAGGCGCAAAGCATTACGCCGATCTCGGCGTCGGCCGCTCGCGCGGCACCATGCCGCTCCAGATCGCGGGCAATGTGAAATATGGCGGCCTGTTCGAGACCGATTTCGGCATTCCGCTTGGCGTGATCGTCAACGACATCGCCGGCGGCACGCGCACGGGACGTCCCGTGAAGGCGGTTCAGGTCGGCGGTCCGCTCGGCGCCTATGTGCCCGTGTCGCTGTTCGACCTTCCGATCGATTACGAGGCCTTCGCCGCCAAAGACAGCCTCATCGGCCACGGCGGCCTGGTCGTTTTTGACGACACGGTCGACATGGCGTGGATGGCGCGCTTCGGCATGGAATTCTGCGCCATCGAAAGCTGCGGAAAATGCACCCCCTGCCGCATCGGTTCGACTCGCGGCGTCGAGACGATCGACAAGATCCGCAAGGGCCAGGACGTCGAGAAGAACATCGAGCTTCTCAAGGACCTGTGCCACACGATGAAGTTCGGCTCCCTCTGCGCTTTGGGCGGGTTCGCGCCCTATCCGGTCGAGAGCGCCCTACGTCATTTCCCCGAGGACTTCCGCAAGCCGGCCCTTGAAGCCGCCGAGTGAGGTAGCCGCCATGACGCTTATCAAAGAGACCGATTACGGGACGCCGGAGTCTAAATCCGAGAACATGGTCACCCTGACCATCGACGGGAAGAGCGTCACGGTGCCCGAGGGCACCTCCATCATGCGCGCGGCGATGGAGATCGGCACCGAGATCCCGAAGCTTTGCGCCACCGACAGCATCAAGGCCTTCGGCTCGTGCCGCCTGTGCGTCATCGAGGTCGAGGGCCGCAACGGCACGCCCGCCTCCTGCACCACGCCGGTCGCGCCGGGCATCTCGGTCAAGACCCAGACGCCGCGTCTCGCCGCCATCCGTCGCGGCGTGATGGAGCTTTATATCTCTGACCATCCGCTCGACTGCCTCACCTGCGCGGCGAACGGCGACTGCGAACTGCAGGACATGGCAGGCGCTGTTGGCCTGCGCGACGTGCGTTACGGCTATGATGGCGCGAATCACGTTTTCGCCCGCAATAATGGCGAAGCGAATTTCGCATGGAAGCCGAAGGACGAGTCGAATCCCTATTTCACCTACGACCCGTCGAAGTGCATTGTCTGTAACCGCTGCGTGCGCGCCTGCGAGGAAGTGCAGGGCACTTTCGCGCTGACCATTTCTGGCCGCGGGTTCGACAGTCGCGTCTCCGCCGGCATGGACGAAGCGTTCATGGAGTCGGAGTGCGTCTCCTGCGGCGCCTGCGTGCAGGCCTGCCCGACGGCGACGCTCATCGAGAAGTCGGTCATCGCCATCGGCCAGCCGGAGCACAGCGAAGTCACGACCTGCGCCTATTGCGGCGTCGGCTGCACCTTCAAGGCGGAAATGCGCGGTGAGGAAGTCGTTCGCATGGTTCCCTGGAAGGACGGCAAGGCCAATCACGGCCACAGCTGCATCAAGGGCCGCTTCGCCTATGGCTACGCGCATCACGGCGACCGCGTGCTCGACCCGATGATCCGCGAGTCGATCGACCAGCCCTGGCGCGTCGTCTCCTGGGACGAGGCGCTGACCTTCGCCGCCGATCGGCTCAAGGCGGTGCAGGAGAAATACGGCCGCGGCTCCGTCGGCGCCATCACATCCTCGCGTTGCACGAACGAAGAAACCTATCTTGTTCAGAAGCTCGTGCGCGCCGGCTTCGGCAACAACAATGTCGACACTTGCGCCCGCGTCTGCCATTCGCCGACGGGTTACGGTCTTAATCAGGCTTTCGGCACCTCGGCCGGCACGCAGGATTTCGACTCGGTCGATGAAGCCGACGTCATCCTTGTCATCGGGGCCAATCCGACCGACGCCCATCCGGTGTTCGGCTCGCGCATGAAGAAGCGCCTGCGCGAGGGCGCCAAGCTGATCGTGATCGATCCGCGCCGCATCGACCTCGTGCGTTCGCCCCACATTGAGGCGGACTATCATCTGGCGCTTCAGCCCGGCACCAATGTCGCGATGGTCACGGCGCTCGCCCACGTCATCGTTAAGGAAGGCCTTGTGAACGAGTCCTTCGTGCGCCATCGCTGCGACTGGGACGAGTTCCAGGCCTGGGCCGACTTTGTCGCGCAGGACCGCAACAGTCCCGAAGCGCTCGAAGCGACGCTCGGCGTGAAGGCGGAAGACATCCGCGGCGCCGCGCGGCTCTACGCCACGGGCGGCAACGCCGCGATCTACTACGGCCTCGGCGTCACGGAGCATTCGCAAGGCTCCACCACCGTCATGGGCATCGCCAACCTCGCCATGGCGACCGGAAATCTGGGCCGTCGCGGCGTGGGCGTGAACCCGTTGCGCGGGCAGAACAACGTGCAGGGCTCCTGCGACATGGGCTCGTTCCCGCACGAGTTGCCGGGCTACCAGCACATCTCGGGCGAGGCTGCGCGCGCCGTCTTCGAGACGGACTGGGGCGTCAAGCTCGATCCGGAGCCCGGCCTGCGCATCCCGAACATGTTCGACGCGGCGATCGAAGGCCGGTTCAAGGGTCTTTATCTGCAGGGCGAGGACATTTTGCAGTCCGACCCCGACACGCGCCATGTTTCGGCGGCTCTCGCCAATATGGAGATCGTGATCGTTCAGGATCTCTTCCTGGTCGAGTCGGCGCACTACGCGCACGTCTTCCTGCCGGGCTCCTCCTTCCTCGAGAAGGACGGCACATTCACCAATGCGGAGCGCCGCATCCAGCGCATTCGCAAGGTGATGACGCCGAAGAACGGCTACGGCGACTGGGAAATCACCCAGTTGCTCGCCAAAAAGCTTGGCATGAGCTGGAACTACCGCAATCCGTCCGAGATCATGGACGAGATCGCGCGGCTGACTCCGTCCTTCCGCGGCGTCTCCTACGAAAAACTCGACGAGGTCGGCTCCGTTCAGTGGCCGTGCAACGACGAGGCCCCCGATGGCATGCCAATCATGCACATCGACGGCTTCGCGCGCGGCAAGGGCAAGTTCGTGATCACGGAATATGTGCCCACGGACGAGAAGGTCGGGCCGCGCTTCCCGCTGCTGCTGACGACGGGCCGCATCCTGTCGCAGTACAACGTCGGCGCGCAGACCCGTCGCACCGAAAACAGCCGCTGGCACGAAGAAGATGTGCTGGAAATCCATCCGCATGACGCGGAGGAGCGCGGGGTGCGCGACGGCGACTGGGTGCGCGTCCAGAGCCGCGCCGGCGAAACGTCGCTGCGCGCCAAGGTTACGGACCGCGTGGCGCCGGGCGTCGTCTACACGACCTTCCATCACCCCATGACCCAGGCCAATGTCGTCACCACCGACAATTCGGACTGGGCCACCAACTGTCCTGAATACAAGGTCACCGCCGTGCAGGTTTCCCCCTCAAACGGCCCGACCGAGTGGCAGGAGAAGTATCGCCATCTGTCCGAACAAGCCCGGCGGGTTGCGAGCACGATCGACGCGGCGGAATGACCGACGTTCCGTCGCCGACTCTTCGAGTAGATTGCCAGGCGCGCCGTCACGATGTGACGGCGCGTTCTTCTCGCGTAATCCCCGAGGAGACGCCGATCGCCTTCACCTATGGCGGGTCGACGCATGCGGTGATGATGGCGACCCCCGCCGACCTCGAAGATTTCGCAGTGGGGTTCGCCCTCACCGAAGGTTTGGTCGACGCGCCCCGGGACGCGGGGGACGTGGAAATCATTTCTTCAGACGCCGGCGTGGAATTGCGAACCTGGCTCGGCGGCGGGCGTCAGGAGGCCTACGCCCAACGCAGGCGTTCGATGGCCGGGCCGACCGGTTGCGGCCTTTGCGGCATCGAAAGTCTCGAAGCCGCGACGCGCCAATTGCCGACGCTCGACAATTCGCTCACTGTGGCGGCGGAAGCCCTGATCGACGCCATGGATCGCCTTCCGGCCATGCAGAAGATAAATCAGGAGACGCGCGCCGTTCACGCCGCCGCCTTCTGGAACCCTCCGTCCGGCGCCCTGATCGTGCGCGAGGACGTGGGCCGCCACAATGCTCTCGACAAGCTCGCCGGCGCGCTCGCGCGCCAGGGGATCGCCGCCTCGCAGGGCGTGGTGCTGATGACGAGCCGCATCTCCGTCGAACTCGTGCAAAAAGCCGCGCGGATCGGCGCGCCGATCATCGCGGCGGTCTCGGCGCCGACCGCATTGGCGGTTCGCAGCGCCGAAAAATGCGGTATGACGCTCGTGGCCGTGATGAGGGGCCGCGACTTCGAAGTCTTCACCCATCCAGGACGCATCCTCGAACAGGTTTCCGCACATGTCGCATGATTCAGTTGAGAAGCTCGTGAAGATGGCCAATCAGATCGGCGCGTTTTTCGCCCCCCAGAAAACCGGCGCCGCGGCCGGCATGGCGGAGCATCTGCGCAAGTTCTGGGCCCCCCATATGCGCGAGACGATCTGCGAACATGTCAAACACGGCGGCGCGGGCCTCGATCCGATCGCGATCGAGGCCGTCAAGATTCTCGACGCGGAAAAAGCCAAGGGCGCGGCCTGAGCGGCTGCATCTCCGAACCAGCGAAAAGCGGTCCGGCGTCATGCGGGCCGCTTTTCGGTTTTTCAGGGTCCGAAAGCATTGGACGCGCCCCGCGCCGTCGCATAGGTCTGTCCAGCGAAAAAACTGATTCACGAGAGCCGAGAGCATGACCGACGCGACCTGCCCCTGCCGCGTGACCGATAGCGACAAGCGCGCCTATGCGGACTGCTGCAAGCCCTTTCTCGAAGAGGGCAAGGCGCCGCCGACGGCCGAGGCGCTCATGCGCTCGCGCTATACGGCCTTTGTGCGCGGCGACATCGACTATCTTCACGATACGCTCGCGCCCGGCGCCCGTGACGATTTCGACCGCAAGGCGATCACGCACTGGTCTCGTCAGTCGCAGTGGCTCGGACTCGACGTCCTTTCGACAGAGCAGGGCCTCGAAGCAGACGACAGCGGCCATGTCGAATTCGTCGCGAGCTTCGTCAACGAGGGCCAAAGCTATGCGCATCGCGAGCGCTCGCTGTTCCGGAAGCTCGACGGGCGCTGGTATTTCCAGGAAGAGGCCAATCGAAAGAATGCGCCGATCGTAAAAGGCGCCCAGCCCGGGCGCAACGATCCCTGCCCCTGCGGCTCCGGCAAGAAATACAAGAAGTGCTGCGGAGCGGCCGCATAAAGCGCCCCGGGGCGCTTTAAGCGATCGTTAAGCGCGTTGCGGCATTGTTCTTCGCAACGACGCGACTTGATGTAAGGTCGCAACGTCGACGACAGTGATCGCAAAATTGATCGATCCCGTCGACGATAGCTTCGGACGGGCAGTTCGCCCGTGGCATGACGCCTCCTCCGTCGAGCCGGTGCGACCCCGGTATGTCCCTTGAAAACTCCAAAGTCAAAAAAGGGATCGACGAAACATGTCTAGCATTCTTGTGAACCCCTCCGCCATTACCGCCCTGCAGTCGCTGCGCATGACGCAATCCGCGTTGAACACGACGCAGAAAGAGATTTCGACGGGTCTGAAAATCTCCAGCGCCGCCGACAACGCTTCGACCTGGGCAATCGCCGAGGCGATGAAGTCCGACAAAGGCGTGCTTTCCACGATCAGCGACTCGCTGTCCGGCGCGCAATCCGTTCTCAATGTCGCGACCGCAGCCGTAAAAAGCGCGATCACGGTGATGAACGACATCAAGAACGCCGTGGCGCAGGCCCAACAGCCGGGCGCCGATCAGGCGAAGATCCTCACGAGCCTTCAGGAGCTTGGCAAACAACTCACGAGCATCGTTTCTTCGGCGACCTTCACCGGGCTCAATGTCACGGACGGCTCCCTCACCAGTCCAGTGAAATTCATCGCGTCTTACAATAACGGCGGCGGCGCGGCCGCCTCGGTCGTTGGCACGATCGATCTTGCCGTGACGGACCTGACCAACACCGGCGGCACGGGCATTCTCGAAGCGGCGCAGGCGACGGGCTCCACCGCGGCGACGAATTTCACGGCGCTCGTCGCAGGCGATCTCGCCGCGGGAACAATCGCGGATACGCTGTCGAACGCTGACAAGGCGATTGCCGATCTGACGACCTATGCTTCCGAGATCGGCGCGACAATGGCGCGCGTCAAAGCCCAGAACGAATTCATCAAGACGATGAACGAAGCGCTGACCACCGGCGTGTCGTCGCTCGTCGACGCAGACATGAATGAGGCATCGACCCGTCTTCAGGCGTTGCAGACGCAGCAGCAGCTCGGCGTCCAGGCGCTGTCGATCGCCAATCAGAACGCGCAGATGATCCTGAAGCTCTTCCAGTAACTTCCAGCCAGTATGATCCGGGGGCCGCGTCGCGCGAGGCGCGGCCTCTTCTCGTCGGGGCGCATTCCGCTAAAGGCGAAAGATGTTTGCGCTCATTATGCGCCCCTGCTTTTTGATGTGGCGCGATCTCATGTCGCTTGCATCGTTCCTTGTGCGTGGAAATCGCGCTCGCCAAGGATGAATCTTAACTATTTGTTAAGAAATAAAATTGCGCAAGCCGCGCAACGCTCGCGCAAGGCGCGACGACGACTGTAGGGCGGAAGAGTCGTCACGGAACGCCGCATTCGCCATGGACCGCATCACGCTGCTTCTCGAAAATCTGAAAGCTCTCGGCGGACGCAAGCTCGCCGCCCTCGCCATGACCTTCGCGCTGGTCGTTGGCCTGGTCTCCCTCGCCGCCTATTATCTGTCGCGCCCGACATTCGAAATTCTTTACGCCGGTCTCGACCGCGAGGACGTGAGCCGCATCGGGGCCGTACTCAAATCGACCGGCATCGTCTTCGACATCAATCCCGAAGGCAATGCGGTATCCGTTCCTTACGGACAGACCGCACAGGCGCGCATGCTACTTGCCGAACGCGGCCTGCCGCAGAGCGCCAACGCCGGATACGAATTGTTCGACAAAGTTGGCGCATTGGGCCTGACATCCTTCATGCAGGAAGTGACGCGCGTGCGAGCTCTCGAGGGTGAACTCGCGCGCACGATCCAGTTGATCCGCGGCGTCAAGGCGGCGCGAGTGCACATCGTCATGCCGGATGAAGGTTCTTTCCGCCGCCCGAAGCAACCGCCGTCCGCATCCGTCGTCATCCGTACCGAGGGGCCGGACGATTCGAGCGCGGCGCAGGCGATCCGTCATCTCGTCGCGTCCTCGCTCCCCGGCATGACAGTCGACCAGGTCACGGTGCTGAATACGGACGGGATGATTCTATCGTCGTCCGATGGCGATGCGGCGGACGCCGCGCCGGTGAAAACCCTGACCCTGGAAAAAAACCTTGCGAAGGATATTCAGGAAAACATCCGCCGCACGCTCACGCCCTATCTCCGATTGCCAAATTTCCAGGTAAGCGTTCGCGCTCGCGTGAATACGGACCGCAAGCAGACGAACGAGACGATCTATGATCCAGAGTCGCGCGTGGAGCGCTCTGTTCGCACTGTGAAGGAGACGTCGCAGTCGCAGAATAGCACCAACGCCCAGACGACGACTGTCCAACAAAACATTCCCCAGGCTCCTCCGCCGAGCGCTGATGGGAAACAATCGAGCGACGAAGCCAAGAAAAGCGAAGAGCTGACAAATTACGAGCTGTCATCCAAAACGGTCACGACGGTGAGCGGCGGATACAACATCGAGCATATCTCCGTCGCCGTTCTCATCAATCGCTCTGCATTCGTGGAACCGAATGCGAAGACATCCCCGCAGCCGGAGGCTGTGGAGCGCCAGATCAAGGAAATCGAACAGCTCGTTTCCTCCGCGGCCGGTCTGAAAAAGGAACGCGGCGACTCTCTCAAGGTGACGGCAGTCGACTTCCTGCTCGACGAACATGAGATCAGCCCCGTAGAGAGCCCCGGCTTCGTCGCGATGCTCGGCAGCCATCTGGGGGCTATCCTCAACGCGCTCACTGCGCTCGGCATCGCCGCTCTCGTCGTCATCTTCGGTCTTGCGCCGGCGCGCCGAGCCCTGCTCGCCGAACGAGTGGAAGAGAGACGCGAGCCGCCGCCGCTCATCGGCATAAGCGACCCAGCGCCGCTCGACACAGTTGGCGGCGAAGCATCCGCGCCATTGCTCTCCGCCCCGAACCACGGGTTGATCGAAAGCGCGGCGGAGAGCGCGAAGGAAGTCGCTCGCCGCAAGCTGGAACAGCTGATCGAGCGCGACGACGCGCACGCCGCCGCGGTCATGAAGCAGTGGATGCGGAGTTGATCAGCCCATGACGATCCACGGAGTTGCCTCTTATCTTGCGTGTTTCGACGCCCCGCCGACTCCAGCGCAAATATTCGACGATCGAAGCCTGCCGCCGCCCGCGCCAGAGGACGACCCAGCGGAACTGCGCCGTCAGATCGACCTCTTGCGCGCGGATCTGGAGGCGCAATTCGCGGAGAAACTGGCGCGGGAGCGCGCAGACGCGGAAGGGCGTCTCGCTCGCGCGCGCGAGCTGTGGACCTTGGAGCAGGCGGAACCGCTGATGCGTCGGACCATTCAGGCGATCGACGGCGCATTCGAAAGCCTTCGTAGCGACCTCGCGATCATTCTCGCGCCTTTCGTTTCGCAGGAGATCGCGCGAAAAGCGATCGATGATCTGGTCGGCGCGACGCGAAGCGCAATCGCCTCCGAGGACACACCGGCGCTCACGCTCGCGGGCCCGAAGGATTTGATCGAAAAGGTCGCGCGCGCGCTGGCGGCGGACAATTGGGCAATTTCGATAATCGAGTCCAAAGATGTCGACGTACGGATGACGATTGCGAAGACGACCATAGAAACTGGCGTTCGTGACTGGATCGCGCGCCTTGCCGATGACGGGAGCGAGCCGTCATGAGCGATGATCATGGCGGTCACGTTATCATCCGCAAGAAAAAGTCGGACGGCGAAGAAGAGCATCACGGCGGCGTGTGGAAGCTCGCCTTCGCCGACTTCATGACAGCCATGATGGCCTTTTTCCTCGTGATGTGGCTCATCAACTCCACCTCGAAAGAAACGAAAGCGTCCATCGTTCAATATTTCAATCCTGTGCAGCTCATCGACGCCAATCCGGCGCACAAGGGTCTTCACGACCCGAAGGAAAAAGGGCGAGGACAATCGATTGACCAAGCCGATGCCCAGAACGTTGTCGAGAGTCAGGAGCGGAAAAAAGAGGAGGCGTTGCACAAGGAGCCGATGAAGGCGTTGGAGCAGATCGCGCAGCGAGATCCGCCGCCCCAACCTTCCCACGATCGAGCGCCGCCGGCGGCGTCTGCGGAGACCAGAGACCCCTTCGACCGAGATGAAGGCGAAGCGGCGAGCCGGAATTTTGAGTCGCAAAGTCGCGCAGCTGGATTGTCGCGAGATAACGCGGCCACTGCGACAAAATTGGCCGCGGAGATCGCGCGCATGACGGCGCGCGAAAGCCATGCGCCAAAAGTGGAGGTTCGCCAGACGGAGGAAGGCATCCTGATCAGCCTAACCGACGACGCGAATTTCTCGATGTTCGCCGTCGGCTCGATCGAACCGAAGCCACAGCTTGTGCGCCTTCTTGCCCAAATCGGAAAGGCTCTCGCCAGCAGAAGCGGAGAGATCGAATTGCGCGGGCATACGGACGCCCGCGTCTATGCGAGCAAGAGTTACGACAACTGGCGTCTGTCATCTGATCGGGCGACGATGGTCAATTACATGCTCTTGCGCGGCGGCCTGCCGTCGACGCGTATTGGCAAGATCGTCGGATTCGCGGATCGGCGCCCGAAAAACTCGAAAGATCCCTTTGCGGCGGTAAACAGACGAATTGAAATCCTCTTGCACGGAGACGGCGGATGAGAGGACGTGTCGCGACCGCATGTGCGGTTCTGGCTTTTTGGCTTTATGTCGGTGACGCGGTAGCCGCTGACTTTCCGACGATCGTTCGCGATCTCACCATTCTTCAAAACCGCATGGTCTCCGGCGATGAGGAAGCACGGAAGGCTGTGGCGCGACAATTCGAGCGCGCAAACATGTTGGTCGAAGGGGTTGAGCCGGAACGTTGGATGGATGACCGGTACATGAAGGCGGCAATCGTCTATCTCCTATGCGGCGGGGCGCCGAAGCCGTTGCGAGAGATATACGAGGCGGGCTTTGCGTCTGGAAGCTTGGCGACGTTGTTGGATGCGAGCCTTCGATACGCAGAAGGACAGGATGCTCGGGGAAAGGCGCTGCTCGATTTCGACGCTCGCGACTTTCCTCCGCTTGTCGGAGGCCACATTGCGCTGATTCAAGGCGCGTCGCTTATTGGAACCGATGATGCGCGCGCAATTGATTTGCTGGATCTGGCGCGACTACTGATGCCGGGCTCTCTTGTCGAAGAAGCAGCGTTGAGACGAGAGATCGCATTGCTTGATCCCGTCGAATCAAGCGATAAGCTCCAACTCCTCGCAACCCGTTATGCTGCGAAATATAGCGCTTCGCCATACGCGGAGGGATTCTGGAAGCAGTTTGAGGCCGTCTATTTGACGGTGGCGTCGGGCCGAAGCGGGCAAGGCGTCGCCGGTCTGGACGGAATTCTGGAAAAGGCGCCGGGAGCTTTCCGTCGCGACGCTTATATGACGCTCGCACGTAATGCGCTGCTCGCCGGCGATTTCGATAAGGCAGGCCAAGCTCTTTCTAAAGCAGAGACAGTTGCGACCGATTCAAATGGACGCAAGCGCGTCGCGTTGCTTCGCGCAGCTATAAAATCACTTGGAGACATCGACGCGACGTCTCTCGACGCGGCGATGTTGGCGGGTGCAAGTCCCCAGGACCAGGAGCTTGCACGAATTGTCGCGGGCGTCATCGCTCGGATCAAGGCGTCGGAGGGAGGGCGGTTCGATCTCGAGAAGGCAGACAATGCGGCGTCGGAGCAAGTCGATAGCGTCATCCTTGCAGGACGCGAGGCGTTGGAGCAAACCGACGCGCTCTTGAAACGTGCGACTGCCCAATGATCCAGCAGCCAGGTTCATTGCCGCTATTCTTCGTTCCGACGCAGATGGCGTCGGGCGAAGCTTCGCCAAACAACAGGTCGGCGACGAGAGCGGACAGCTTTTCTGGGGTTCTTGAACAGTCGAACGAGGTGATGTCCGAAACAAGAAATGAGGGCGTCGATCGAGCGGAGGTTCCTCTTGAACGCATGGCGACACCGGCGCCGATAGAACCTGCGATCATACAGATTTCTCTATTCGGGCCGGCGGTCGGCGGCTCGCGGTCGCGAGAGAGAATCGAGCATACGACAGTTTGTGCTGGGATGTTGGGTCACGATGAAGCGATGAGAGGCGTGAGCGAGCTGAGTCCGGATAAAGATTTGCCGAGGGTCGGAAGGCTTATCGAAGGCTTGCCTGGCCCGTCCGATCTCCTGTTCGGCTCAGAAACTGACGATCGCGATCGAGTTTCAGGAGAGGCAAATACGCCCTCCCTGCTGCCGTCCACATCAATGCAACCCAGCGTCATCCACGTCAGCATGATTCAGACACATCTGCCGGCGGCGATAATTTCTTCTCTGGCGGAGATGGCCAGAGGTTCTCCAGAAACGCCGGGAGCGTCCGGCTTCCACCTGCTCATTCAGGAAAAGAGCGCCGTTCCAATCAAATTCGTCAAGTTCGATATCGAACCCGCGAGCTTGGGTCCTATCGTCGTCAGGATGCGGCTGACCCAAGCTAGTGTGGAAATCGAAATGAGCGCGTCGGCTGCGAAGACGGCGGTTCTGCTCGACGATCTCCGCGAGGCGCTGACGAAAGCTATCGGGGACCAAGGCTACGCTTTGAGTCGCCTCGATATTCAGATGGCTACGGTTGTTCCTGGGGCGGAAGCCACGCAACGGGGCGGCGATCGCGGCCCGCCGGTTTCCGATCATTCGCCGACACAGGATTTCGCTAATGACGAAAGTTCGAACCATTCAAACCACCGCGGCCGGTCCCCGCACCAATCGACCGCGGAGAGAGAGAGCGTGGGCGATCGGAGGGGCGATCGCGCTGGCGTGTTTCTCTAGCCCATCAAGCGCGAGCGAAAATATATGCGAGGCGGAAATGATGCGCGCAGCCCGCGAAAACGCGGTGCCGGTGGCCGTTCTTTACGCAGTTGCTCTCACGGAAACCGGACAGCGTGGCGCTTTGAACGCCTTCGCGATGAACATTCACGGACGACCCTCTTTCAATGCGACGCTACAGGAAGCCGTCGCGACATTCGACGACGCGCGTCGGCGTGGAATCAAGCTCATCGACATCGGTTGCATGCAAATCAACCATCACTATCATGGTAGAAAATTTTCTTCTGTCGAAGACATGTTCGAGCCTGCGCAAAATGTCGATTACGCGGCGAAGTTCCTAAAAGCGCTGCGCAACAGCGAAGGATCCTGGACAGGCGCGGTGGCGCGCTATCACGCCGGCCCAGGCAATCCGCCGGCCCAGCGCAGCTACGTGTGCGCGGTCATTCGAAACATGGTCGCGAGCGGCTTTGGCGCCTGGACGACGGAGTCGGCGCGTTTCTGTCGGGTTTGAGGGCGCACTTCAGTCTCGCGCAAGTCCCATAGCTTAACCAGAGCTTGTCGGCATGAACCTGCGAGCGTGATGAAATGAGCTTCGTCATTGGATTGGTCGTCACAATGGGCTGCATGCTGGGCGGTTTCGCCGCGCTCGGCGGGCATCTTGTCGTTCTCTGGCAGCCCTGGGAGTTCGTCATTATCATGGGCTCGGCGCTCGGCACCTTCATTGTCGCGAATCCGACCAAGGTCATCAAGGATACGGGAAAGGCGCTCCTGCAGGCGATTCTCGAGAAGACGCCCAAGCGCCGCGATTATCTTGATATACTCGGTCTGTTGCACGCATTGATGCGCGAGTTGCGCAGCAAGTCGCGAGCCGAGGTCGAGGCGCACATCGAGCAGCCGGCGGAGTCGCCCCTGTTCGCAGCGTTTCCGAATGTTCTAAAGAATGCCGAGATCACCACCTTTATCTGCGACTATTGCCGTCTTTACATGATCGGCAATGTGAAGACATTCGAGATCGAAAGTCTGATGGACGAGGAGATGGCGGAGATCAAGCACGACAAACTGAAGCCCTACCATGCGCTCACCGCGGTCGGCGATGGCTTGCCGGCGCTCGGCATTGTCGCTGCGGTGCTCGGCGTGATCAAGGCGATGGGCGCTCTGGATCAGTCGCCGGAACTCCTCGGCGGCTTGATCGGCGCTGCGATGGTGGGGACGTTTGCAGGCATCTTTGTTTCCTACGGGATCATGACGCCTCTTGCCTATAAGGTGAAAGTCGCGCGCAGCAAGGAGTGCCACGTCTATCTGATCATCAAGCAGACGCTGCTGGCCTTTATGAACGGCGCCCTGCCGCAGGTCGCGGTCGAGCACGGTCGAAAGTCGATTCCCGCGCACGAGCGTCCGTCGATCGATGAAGTAGAAAACGAAACGCTGAATGGCGGGGCGCCGATGGCGGAGGCGGCATGACTGCGGAAGAGGACCACTCGAGCGAGGAAAGATTCGCGGTTCGTGACGAACCCTTGGTCTCCGTCAGCGAGGCTGCGCTCGATAGGATGCCGGCGCTCACGCTGATCTTCGAGGAAAGCGCATCGCGCGCGACCCGCGCCTTTGCCGCCTACACAGAAATTCCGGTCGATTTTTACCTTGAACGTTTGGAAGTGTCTCGTCTGCTCGATCTTGCAGGGGCCGACGATGAAGGCAGGCCGATTTTCGTCTTTCGGGCGATCGGGCTCGACGCGAATATTGCGGCGGCGATGGACGACGCCATGTGGCGCGTCGTCGTCGAGGTCTTGCTCGGATCGGGAATGGTCGATCATGCGACGGACCGGAGACCGACGAAGCTGGAGAAGCGGCTGGCGGAATTCGCGGTGGGGCGATTTCTGAAGGAACTTGCGGAGGCGCTGTCGTCGCTCACGCTGGTCGCCTTCGAGAGGGATCCGCTCGCGGAAGAATCTGGCCTCGGAGCGCTTGGTCAAAAGACGGAAGTCGTGATTTCGGCGGTGATCGGTTTCCAGGCTCTGGAGAGGCAGGGAAGGCTCTCGGTTCTGATGCCGCGCTCGGCGCTAGATCCTTTTGCGACGGCGCTTGCACGGATGCCGGGGGCGGAGGGAAAGGCGCGCGACGAGCATTGGGCCGAGCGTCTTTACGAACAGATCGTGCGAACCGAAGTGAGGATCGATCTGAAACTCGAAGCTCGCGGACTGACGTTGGGAGAGATTTCCCGTCTTGCCGTCGGAGACGTGTTGCGTCTGCCCGTCGCTCCGGACGGTCTCATAAGGGTGACGTCGGAAGACGCAACGCTCTTCTGGTGCACGCTCGGTCAGAAGGACGGTTTCTACACCGTGCGGATCGAGGAATTTTCGGACGAACGTCAGTCTTTCATCGAGAACATTCTGGGCGTATGAAGCGACGCAGAGGAACTAGTCGCCATGAGCAATGTCGAGATCGGGCGCGAGCGGGGTGACCAGACGCGGCGCGCCATTGGGAAGGAAGACAAGGGACGGGATGGCGAACGCCCGCAGTCGGTGCGCGTCGACTCGATCATGCGCATTCCCGTCGTGGTGCAGGTCGTCGTCGGCTCGGCGACGCTTCCTGTTTCTACGCTGATGAAACTTGGCCGAGGGGCTGTCGTTCCGCTCGATCACCGCGTAGGAGATCCCGTCGATGTCGTTGTCAACGGCCGAACGATCGCACGCGGCGAGGTCGTGGTCGTGGAAGAGGACGGCGCCAGGTTTGGCGTGTCGCTCACGGAAATCTGCGACGCGCAGAATGAGTCCCGGAGCTAGCCGAACGAGGGGCTATGACGACTCTCGTTTCGCTCGATGAGGGCCGGCCTCTTGGCGGCGCCGAAAAGGTCGCCGCCGTGCTGCTGGGGCTCGATCGGGAGGCTTCGAGCCGAATATTGAAACACTTCGATCAGCAGGACTTACGGCGGATCGCGCGAGTGGCGGCTAGCCTCGGCGCCATTCCCGCCGCGCGCCTCGAGCAACTCTACAACGGGCTGATCGAGGAGATTTCCGACGGCGAGATCGACCTAGTCGGGGGCGTCGCGCAAGCGGAGAATCTCATAGCGGGTGTGCTGCCCGAGGAGCAGGTTGCGGACATCATGTCGGAGGTAGGAGGCCGTTCGAACCAGTTCTTCTGGCGCCGCATTGCCGCGATGCCGGAAAAAACCTTGGCGGATTATCTCGTCAAGGAGCATCCGCAGACCGTCGCCGTAATCTTGGGCAGACTCGATTCCGCCTTGGCTGCGAAAGTGCTCGCGCTTGCGCCGGCGGCCTTGCGGGCCGACTCGATGCGGCGGATGCTGATCTCGCGACCGCTTGCCGAGCCGGTGCTAAGGGTGATCGAAGACGCCCTGCAGGAAGATTTTTGTGCGTCTGCGGCGACGCCATCGTCGAAAGAAATCAGCGCGCGAGTCGCCGGCATCGTCAATCAACTCGAACGCGAACAGGTCAACGAAATTCTCGATGGAATCGCACAGAGCGAGCCGCTTCTCGCCGCTCAATTGAAATCCTTGATCTTCTCTTTCGAGGACATTGTAAAGCTCGGACAGCGCGCGCGGCTGATCATTTTCGATCAGGCGCCGACCGATCGAGTGATTTTGGCGTTGAGAGGCGCCGAGGCGGCTGTGCGGGATGCGGTATTGCCATGCCTTTCGGCGCGGACGCGGCGCATGGTTGAGGCTGAGCTCGCGTCGCCGGCCGAACCGTCGCGCCAGGAAGTCGTCGCAGCGCAGCGCGAGATCGCCAATCTCGTCTTGCGGCTGGCGGATCAGGGACTCATCGAACTCGCTGGCGATGACCCGCAATTGGTTGGCTGAGGAAACGCCGCGTGTCGGAGAATGACGATCCGGAGTCAAAAACCGAGGAAGCGACCGAGAAAAAGATCCGCGATACGCTCGAGCAGGGGAACACGCCCGTAGCGCGCGACGTGGGAACCGCCTTCGGCGTGTTCGGTCTGCTCGGCGCACTCGTTTTTCTCTTCGGCTCCGCGACTCCGCCCTTCGTCGAAGGGATGGGGATCCTGCTCGGCAATGTGGGCGCCTTGCCTTTGCGTTCCGGCGCTGACGCCCTGCGTTATCTGGAGGTGGTGGTTCAGGATTCGGCGCGCGCGCTCGCATCCGTTCTCATTGCAATTACGGTCTCCGGGCTCGCGGCGGCCTTTGTTCAGGGCGTTCCGCAAATTGTCTTTCAGCGGATCGAGCCCGATTGGTCTCGATTATCTCCTTATGCGGGGTGGCGGCGGATCTTCGGAATCGCCGGGCTCGTCGAGCTGGCGAAAGCCATTGTGAAAATTTCCGTGGTGGGCGGCGCCGTCGCCCTTGCCGGCGCCAGCGAGATGGCGGCCTGTATCGACGCCATGCGCACGGAGCCGGGGCGAACGCCGGCGCTCATTCTGCGACTGTTGATTCATCTCGCCAGCACGGTCGCCATCGCGCTCGCGGTTCTCGCGGCCGCGGATTATCTCTGGACGAAACTCAAATGGCGGCGCGATCTGCGGATGAGTCGCCAGGAACTGAAGGAGGAGATGAAGCAGGCGGAAGGCGATCCGCTCGTGAAGGCGCGCATGCGCTCGCTCGCGCTCGATCGGTCGCGCCGACGGATGATGGCGTCGGTGCCGAAAGCGAGCTTCGTGGTGGCCAATCCAACGCATTATGCGATCGCCCTGCGCTATGTGCGCGAGGAAGGCGGCGCGCCGCTGGTGCTCGCGAAGGGGAAAGATCTCATTGCGTTGAAAATTCGCGAGATCGCCCTCGCGCATGACATTCCTGTTCTGGAGCGCAAGGAACTGGCGCGGGCGATGTTCGATTTGGTCGAGGTCGACCGCATGATCCCGCAGGAGTTTTATCGCCCGATCGCGGAGCTGATACATTTCCTGAACACGGCGGGACAGCGGCGTCATTGAATGACGAGATCGGCCTGCAGCGCGCCGGCGCTCTTGATCGCCTGGAGGATTGAAATAATTCCGGTGGGTTTGAGGCCGACCTGATTCAGCCCTTTCACGAGCTGCTTCAAGGTCGGCCCCGCGAGTATCGCGACCTGGCCCGTTTGCTCCGCGGCCGAAATCGTCGTTTGCGACGTCACGACCGTGCGTCCGTTCGATAAGGGCGCCGGCTGCGACACTTCGGGGGTCTCGGTGATGCGCACCGTGAGTCCGCCGTGCGTGACGGCGACCGGCGATATTTGCACGTCGGCTCCGATGACGACCGTTCCCGTGCGTTCGTCGATGACGACGCGGGCCGGCGTGTCGACTGCGACTTTCAGTTCGCCGACTTCTGCGAGAAAACGCGTCGCATGCGCGCCTTTGGGCAAGGCGAGAAGGACGCTTCGATCGTCTCGCTCCCGCGCCAGAGCCGATTTGTAGCGTTGGCGCGTGAAGGCGTTCACGACGTCCGTGATGCGCACCGAGGTGGCGTAGTCGGGGTTGCGCAGTTGGAGGATGACCTTGCCGTCTTCCGTGGCGGCCGGACGCGGCGGCTCTCGCTCGATCGTGGCGCCGTTGGGAATGCGGCCGACAGTCGCGACGCCATGGGTAAGCGTTTCGCTTTGTCCTTGCGCGGCGAAGCCGGAAACAGCTATGGGCCCCTGCGCGAGGGCGTAGACGGCGCCGTCGACGCCCGAAAGCGACGTGAGCACCAGCGTGCCCCCCATCAGCGACGTCGCGTCGCCCATGGAAGACACTGTGACGTCGACCGTCGAGCCCCAGTTTGCGAATGGCGGCAGCGACGCCGTCACCATGACGGCGGCGATGTTGCGGGTGCGCATGCTGTTATTCGGCCGCACATTGACGCCCATGCGGTCGAGCAGCGCGGAAGTGGATTGCTCAGTGAAGGGCGCGTTGCGCATCGTGTCGCCCGTGCCCTGCAAGCCGATGACGAGGCCATAGCCGACCAGCTGATAGTCGCGCGGTCCCTGCGGATAGGTGATGTCCTTGATCCGCACCAGCGCATGGGCGGGTTCGACAAAAAATATCAGCGCCAGCAGGGCGAGCTTTCGTCGCATCATCCCTCGCCGACGCGCACGGAGCCGTCCGCTTGCACGCGGCCTGAAATGAACAGGCCGCTGTCCTGATTGCGCACGCGGATGATGTCGCCGACGGCGCCCGCCTGTTGCGCAACGCCATAGGCGACGATCTGAAGCCCACCTTCCAGAAAGACGATCTTGATCTGCGCGCCGGCCGTCACGATGCGGGGATTGTCGACGGCGATCGTTGGTATGGGCTGGCCCGGCAGAAGGGTGCGACGCGCGACCTTGCCGACCAGCGCGTCGCGCGACTGCGCATAGAGCGCTTCGGTTCCAGCCGCGAGCGCATAGGCGCGTTCGTCGATCATCGCCTCCGAGATCACGTCGCCGGGGTAGATGACGATACGGGCGACCGGCAGACCTTCGGCGAGGGCCCGCGAAGCGCCGACCGTGATCGCGACGCAGGCGACGCCGCGAAGGAGTCTCATCATCTGATCCCCTTGGAGATCGTGCCGGCCATTTCGTCGGCGGCCTGAATGACCTTGGAGTTGAGTTCGAAGGCGCGTTGCGCGGCGATGAGGCTGACGAGCTCCTTCACGGGATCGACGTTCGAGCTTTCGAGATATCCCTGATTGATGACGCCGAAGCCGGGATCGCCCGGCACGCCGACGATCGGCTGGCCCGATGCGGCGGTCTGCCGGAAGAGATTTCCGCCCAGCGCTTCAAGGCCTGCGTCGTTGGGGAAGGTGGCGATTGTCAATTGGCCGAGCTGTTGTGGTTGCGTCTGGCCAGCGATGATCGCGGAGACGAGGCCCGTCTGGCTGACGGTTACCGCCAGCGCATTGTCTGGAACGGTGATCGTGGGCGTGAGCTGATAGCCGTCGACCGTCACGAGCTGCCCGATGGCGTTGGTGCTGAAAGAGCCGGCGCGGGTGTAGAGGGTTTCGTTGTCCGTGCCGAGAATCTGGAACCAGCCGCGCCCGTTGAGGCTCAGATCGTAGGGGTTGCCGGTGTTGGTCATCGCGCCTTGCTGCTGAAGGCTGCGCACGGCCGCCGCGCGCACGCCGAGGCCGAATTGCGCGCCCTGCGGAACGGTTGCGTCGCGCCCCCGGTTGGAGACGCCCTGAAGCCGCTCCGTTTGATAGAGAAGATCCGTGAACTCGGCGCGCGAACGCTTGAATCCGGTAGTGTTGATGTTGGCGATGTTGTGCGCAATGACTTCGATATTGTGCTGTTGCGCGCTCATACCCGTCGCGGCGATGGCGAGTGCCCTCACGTGTGTGCTCCTCAGATCGCCATACGGCTGATTTCCTGATAGGCGGCGACGGCCTTGTCGCGCAGCGCGATCGCCGTTTGAAGGTCGCGCTCGGCCTGCATCACCGAGCTCACGACCTTTTGCAAGGAGACCTTGCCTTCGATCCCGCCGATCGCGGCGGCCTCTCCCTGTTTCAGGGAATCGACGGTCTGCGCGGCGAATTGCTGAAGAACCGCGCCGAAACTCGATCCCGCTGCTTCGACGGATTCGGCCGCCTGTGGCGCATTGGCGAGCGCTGTCGTCGCGGTCTCGGCGAGCGCGCCGATGGCGGATGCGGCGATGGGGGACAAGGAAAACATCAGGCGCCTTTCAGGAGATCGACGGTCATTGCGACAAGGTCGCGCGTCTGTTTCATGATCTGGAGATCGGCCTCATATGCGCGATTGGCTTCGCGCAGGTCGGCCATTTCGACGAGCAGATTGACATTGGGGCGTTTTACGTCGCCATTGGCGTTCGCCGCCGGATTTCCGGGATCGTGCTCGATCGCGAAGGGCGAAGGATCGACGCCGATGGCGCTGACGCGAACGAGCGGCACGCCGCTCGCGCGGTCGAGTTCGTTCGTGAAGGAAATGGTCTTGCGCGCGTAGGGGTCTGCGCCGGCCGTCTTTCCGGTAGACTGCGCATTCGCCATGTTTTCGGAAACGACGCGTAGGCGCGCGGATTGCGCAGCGAGGCCCGCGCCGGCGATTTTCATCGATGCGTCGAGCGGATCGATCATGAGCGCACCGTCGACATCCACATGCCGTGAAAGGCGCGCATCAGATTGGTGTCGAGCGTGAAGGCGCTGCGAACTTGTCCCGCCTTGATCATCTCGAGCTCCGGCGTGACGGAGTTGCCCGAATGCGTCGTTTCCCAGCTGTCGGCAGGTCTGACGGCGCCTGCGAGCGTTTCGGCCTGGGAAGGACGCATATGCCGCGGATCGGCGCCCGCCATCTCGAACGCCTGACGCTCCATCACGGCGGCGAAAGGCAATACGTCTCTCGCTTTGTAGCCGGGCGTGTCGGCGTTCGCGATGTTCTGCGCGACGATGGACTGACGCGCGGAAAGCCAGCTCTTTTGTCGATCGATCAGGTTGAAAAGATACACCGGATCCATATTCCGCCTCGCATGACCGGACGAAGCGAAATTAGGCTCGGGCGCTTGCGTCTGGCTGGAGGCGGATCAGGCCCGAAGCGCCGTGGCGCTTTCGCGCGCGAGCAGCGTGCGCTTGCGTTCGACGCCCCAGCGGTAGCCGGAAATGGAGCCGTCGGCGCGCAGCACGCGGTGGCAGGGAATGGCCACAGCCACGGGATTGGCGGCGCAGGCGCCGGCGACCGCGCGCGTCGCCGCCGGCGCGCCGATGCGTCGCGCGATGTCGCCATAGCTCGCCGTCGCGCCCGGCGGGATGGCGCGAAGCGCCGCCCATACGCGCTGCTGGAAAGCCGTGCCGCGCGCGTCGACGGGAAAGGAAACGGGCATGGCGGGCGACTCGACGAGCGCGAAAGCCGCGGCGTCGATCGCGTTTCCTTGCCGTGCGTCCTCGATGACGGCCGCGCCCGGGAAACGGCGGCGAAGCTCCTCGCGCAAGGCTTCCGGCGCATCGCCGAAGATGATCGCGCAAACGCCTCTATCGCTCGTAGCGACCACCGTCCATCCGAGACTACACGGGCGTATCGCGCTGTGGAGGCGTTCCCCTGCGGCGACCTTGGCCTGCCCGGCGCCGAAGGGGCCCGGATCGCATGCGTAAGGTTCGAACGGCTGATCGGGGCCCTTCGCGGCCCGGGCTTTGATTGACCCCATGCGCATCTCCCTTGACCTCGATCGGGAGTTTAAGGCGCGGCGAGGCGCACGGGAAGAGCCGGGCGCGTCTTGCGCCCGGCTCCCGGATGCGGAAGCGCGTTACGGCTGATGGCCGCGGATCGCGTCGCGGATTTCCGTCAGGAGAATTTCCGTTTTCGTCGGCTCCGGCGGCGCGCCGGGAGCCTCGGCGGGTTTCCGCCTCATGCGCTCGAAAGCCTGAATGACAAGGAACAATACGAAGGCGATGATGATGAAGTTCACCGCGACAGTGATGAATTGCCCGTAACCGACGACGGCGCCAACCTTTTTGGCCTCCTCATAGGTCATGTCCGTATGCGCGGCCTTGGATAGCGGAAGAAAATAGTTGGAGAAGTCGAGTCCGCCGGTGATGGCGCCGATGACCGGCATGATGACGTCGCTCACGAGCGAGTCGATGATCCTGCCGAACGCCGCGCCGATGATGACGCCGACGGCGAGATCCACGACATTTCCACGCAACGCGAAGTTCTTGAAATCCTGCAGCATGCCTTCCTCTAAACTGGCGCGCGGCGCTCTGCGCGACCCCGAGCCGCGCGACCTTTGCCGGCGCCGCGCCAGTTGGCGCCGGTCGAACGCGAGCGTCACGTTACGGGTTCTGGGCGCTGCGTCAATCGCCGCGGAATAGCGATTGTCTATTACGATGTTACTGACGCCAGCGCCGCCAGTTCGGAGTCGGAAAAGAGCCGCGAGCGCGTCAGGAATCGCTGTCCCGTGCCGTTGTCGAGCGAAAACATGCCCCCTTGGCCCGGCACGACGTCGATGATGAGCTGCGTATGTTTCCAGTAATCGAATTGCGCGGCCCCGATGTAAAAGGGCGCGCCGCCGATCTCGCCAAGCTTCACGTCATTGTCGCCGACGAAGAAGTCGCCTTGCGGGTAACACATCGGCGCCGAGCCGTCGCAGCAGCCGCCGGACTGGTGGAAGATAAGGGCGCCATGCGCACGCCGCAGGCGCTCGATCAGATCGAGCGCCGCGGGAGACGCGACGACGCGAAGCGGCGCCTCCATCAGAAGAAGCCCAGCTTTTTCGGACTGTAGCTCACCAGCATGTTCTTCGTCTGCTGATAGTGGTCGAGCATCATCTTGTGATTCTCGCGCCCGATGCCCGACTGCTTGTAGCCGCCGAAAGCCGCATGCGCGGGATAGGCGTGGTAGCAGTTCGTCCAGACGCGACCGGCCTGAATCGCGCGGCCGAAGCGATAGCAGCGGTTGACGTCGCGGCTCCACACGCCCGCGCCGAGCCCGTAGAGCGTGTCATTTGCGATGCGCAGCGCTTCCTCGTCGTCCTTGAAGGTGGTCACCGACACGACGGGGCCGAAGATTTCTTCCTGGAAGACGCGCATGCGGTTGTGGCCCTGAAGCACAGTCGGCTTCACATAGAAGCCGCCGGCGAGGTCGCCTTCGAGCGTGTTGCGCTCGCCGCCGGCCAGCACCTTGGCTCCCTCCTGCTTGCCGATGTCGATATAGCTCAAAATCTTTTCGAGCTGCTCGGAGGACGCCTGCGCGCCGATCATCGTCTCGGGGTCGAGCGGGTTGCCCTGCTTGATCGCGGCGACGCGCTTGAGGGCGCGCTCCATGAAGCGGTCGTATATCTTCTCGTGGATGAGCGCGCGGCTCGGGCAGGTGCAGACCTCGCCCTGATTGAGCGCGAACATCACGAAGCCTTCGATGGCCTTGTCGAGATAGTCGTCGTCCTCGCGCGCCACGTCCTCGAAGAAGATATTGGGCGATTTGCCGCCGAGTTCGAGCGTCACGGGGATCAGAGTCTGACTAGCGTATTGCATGATCAGACGGCCCGTCGTCGTCTCGCCGGTGAAGGCGATCTTGGCGATGCGGTTCGACGAGGCGAGCGGCTTGCCGGCCTCGAGGCCGAAGCCGTTGACGATGTTGAGGACGCCCTTCGGCAGCAGATCGCCGACGACCTCCGCCCAGACGAGAATGCTCGCGGGCGTCTGCTCGGCGGGTTTCAGCACGACGCAATTGCCGGCGGCGAGCGCGGGGGCGAGCTTCCAGGCCGCCATCAGCAGCGGGAAGTTCCACGGAATGATCTGGCCGACGACGCCGAGCGGCTCGTGGAAATGATAGGCGACGGTGTCGTGGTCGATCTCGGATATGCCGCCTTCCTGCGCGCGCACGGCGCCGGCGAAATAGCGGAAGTGGTCGATGGCGAGCGGGATATCCGCCGCCATGGTCTCGCGGATCGGCTTGCCGTTGTCCCAGGTCTCGGCGGTCGCGAGGAGGGCGAGATTTTCCTCCATGCGATCAGCAATTTTGTTGAGGATGCGCGCGCGCTCCGCCGCGCTGGTCTGGCCCCAGGCGTCCCTGGCGGCGTGCGCCGCGTCGAGCGCGGCCTCGACGTCGTCCTTGTCGGAGCGCGCGATCTCGCAAACCTTTTGGCCGGTGATCGGCGAGATGTTGTCGAAGGTGCGGCCCGACTTCGCGTCCGCCCATGCGCCATTGATAAAATTGCCATAGCGCGCCTTGAAAGGCGGCTTCGCGGCGGCGAAAGTCTCGTGCTTGGTCATGGGCGGCCTCTTTAGGGTTTCCTCGATTCGCGCGCTTTTGCCGCGCTTGTCCTGCGTCCGAAGATAGTAAGGCACAGGCGCGCGCCAAGAGAAAGAGCGGCGCGCGCCGGCTCTCCCCGGAATTGGCGGCTCGAGCTCGGGCGAAATGCCGCGGCGCGATCCTTCAGTCGAGACACGCCTTCGCCAGCGCCTGAAACGCCCTTGCGCGATGCGACAGCGCGCGGGAGCCGTCGCCGGGCAGGGCGTGCTTTTCGGCCGACATCATCTCGCCGAAGGTCTTGTCGAGTTCGTCGGGCTTGAAGATGGGATCGTAGCCGAATCCCTTGTCGCCCTTGGGCGGAAACACCAGAACGCCGTCGACGCGGCCTTCGAACTCCTCGATGTGCCCGTCGGGCCAGACAACCGCGAGCGCGCAGGTGAAATTGGCGCGATAGGGCGGAGTCGCGCCGCGCTCTTCGAGCTTCTGGCGCACGAGCGCGCAGGCGGCCTTGAAGTCTCTGGTTTCGCCCGCCCAGCGCGCGGAATAGACGCCGGGCGCGCCGTCGAGCGCGTCGACGCAAAGTCCCGAATCGTCGGCGAAGGCGGGCAGGCCCGCGGCCATAGCCGCCGCGCGGGCCTTCAGCGCCGCATTGCCACGAAACGTCGTCTCGGTTTCTTCGGGCTCCGGAAGCCCGAGGTCGCCGGCCGAAACCGCATCGACGCCATGCGGCGCAAGTAGTTGCTGAAGCTCCCAGAGCTTGCCGGGATTGTGCGTCGCAATAACGAGTTTGCCGTGGATCTTGCGGTGGGTCATGACGCCAGGGCAGCCTTTTGCAGCGCAACGAGATCGGCGACGCCTTTCTTCGCGAGCGACAGCATGGCGGAGAGTTCGTCCGGCGAAAAAACGGCGACCTCCGCCGTCGCCTGGATCTCGACGAGACCGCCGGAGCCGGTGATGACGAAATTGGCGTCGGTCTGCGCGGTGGAGTCCTCCGCGTAATCGAGGTCGATCACCGGCGTCCCGTTGAAGATGCCGCAGGAGACGGCGGCGACATGGTCGCGCAGCGGGTTCTCCTTGACGATGGAGCGCGCGCGCATCCACTCGAAACAGTCCCGCAGCGCAAGCCAGGCGCCGGTGATGGAGGCGGTGCGCGTGCCGCCGTCGGCCTGGATCACGTCGCAATCGAGCACGATCTGGCGCTCGCCGATCGCGGGCAGGTTCGTTACGGCGCGCAGGGAGCGGCCGATGAGGCGCTGGATCTCCTGCGTGCGGCCGGAGAGCTTGCCGGCGGAGGACTCGCGGCGCGTGCGCGTATGGGTTGCGCGCGGCAGCATGGAATATTCGGCCGTCACCCAGCCGCGTCCCTGCCCCCGCAGCCACGGCGGCGGCTTGTCCTCGAGCGACGCGGCGCACAACACCTGCGTGTTGCCGAATTTCACGAGGCAGGAGCCTTCGGCGTAGCGGGCGACGCCGCGCTCGAAACTGACCGGGCGCATCTCGTCGGGCGCGCGCTTGCTGGGACGCATGAAGACTCCTTTGTGCTCGTGATTAGAAGCGTTCTAACGCGCTTTGGCCTTTGGTGGAAGCGCCGCGGACAGCCGTCCCTTGCGCGAAGGGGAACATGGTGGGAGCATCACGCAACGGAGCGGCTCGAATGGCTCCGATGCAAAAGGGAGGAAACAATGGGCGAAACGACCTTCTCCCACGAAGCGAGAACGCGCGGTTCCCGGCTCATCGCGCTGGCCGGTCCCTTCCAGTGCGGCAAGACCACGCTTCTCGAAGCGATCCTCGCGCATGCGAACGCCATCCCGAAGCAGGGGTCCGTCGCGGACGGCTCGAGTCTCGGCGACTCGAGCGCCGAGGCGCGCGCCCACAAGATGAGCGTGGAGCCCAATATCGCCTTCGCCGACTACATGGGCGATCGTTATGCCTTTATCGATCTTCCCGGGTCCATCGAATTCGCGCACGACGCGCGCAACATTCTCCCCGCCGTCGACGCCGCGATCGTCGTGTGCGAGGCGGACGAGCGCAAGATCCCTGCGCTGCAACTGACGCTGCGGCAGCTCGAGGAACTCGGCGTTCCGCATTTCCTTTTCCTGAACAAGATCGACGCCGCCGCCATCGACGTGCGGGACGCCCTCGGCATTCTTCAGCCCGCGTCGCGCACGCCGTTGCTGCTGCGACAGATACCGATCTGGAACAATGGCGTCGCCGTCGGCTTCATCGATCTCGCGCTCGAACGCGCCTATGTCTATCGCGAGCACGCGCCTTCGGAAGTCGTCGAGATTCCCAAGGATCAGGCCGCGCCGGAGAAGGAGGCGCGCTATTCGATGCTGGAGCGCCTCGCCGATTACGACGACGCGCTGATGGAGGAGCTGATTTCCGACATCGAGCCGCCGCGTGATCAGATTTTCGACGATCTGACGAAAGAATTGCGCGCGGGGCTCGTCGCGCCGGTCTTCATCGGCTCCGCCGAACGCGGGGCGGGCGTCACCCGGCTCCTGAAGGCGCTGCGTCACGAGGCGCCCGGAATCGCGCAAACGCGCGCGCGCCTCGGAGTCGAGGAAAACGGGCCGCCCATGGCGCGCATTCTGCGCAGCCTACACACGTCGCATGGCGGCAAGCTCTCCATCGCGCGCGTGCTGCGCGGCGCTTTCGCCGACGGCCAGACGATCGTCTCCGCGCATGGCGAGGATCGCGTCTCGGGTCTGTCGCGGCTCATGGGCGCCAATGTGTCCAAGGCGGCCGACGCGAAAGAAGGCGACGTCGTCGCGCTCGGCCGGCTCGAACACGCGCACACCGGCGACACGGTCGTCGCGGACGGCAAGGCCGACCCGGGCAAGCTCGTCACCCGAGCGCCGATCCCCGATCCGGTGCATGCGCTGGCGCTTGCGGTGAGGGACCGCAAGGACGAGATGCGTCTGGCCGCGGCGATGGCGAAACTCGTCGACGAAGATCCGTCGCTCGTCTTCCTGCACGATCAGGAGATGTCCCAGATCAGGCTGTACGGCCAGGGCGAAATGCATCTGCGCGTCGCGCTGGAGCGGCTGCAATCGCGTTTCGGCGTCGTGGTGGACGTGTCGAGGCCGACGGTGGCTTATCGCGAGACGATCCGTCAGAAAGTCACGGTGCGCGGCCGCCATAAGAAGCAATCTGGCGGACACGGGCAGTTCGGCGACGTGGTGCTGGAGGTCGCGCCACGCGGGCGCGGGGAGGGGTTCGCCTTCTCCGAGCGCGTACACGGCGGCGCGGTGCCGAAGCAATATTTCTCGTCCGTCGAGGCCGGCTGTCAGGACGCCCTGCAACAGGGGCCGCTCGGTTTTCCGGTTGTCGACGTCGAGGCCGTGCTGACGGACGGCTCCTACCATACGGTCGACTCGTCCGACATGGCGTTCCGCACCGCCGCCCGCATCGGCATGAGCGAGGCGCTCGGCAAGGCGGAGCCGATCCTGCTGGAGCCGGTGCTCGCCGTCGACATCTTCGTTCCGAGCGAGGCCATGTCGCGCGCGACGGGACTCGTCTCCGGGCGGCGCGGGCAGATCATGGGCTTTGGCCCGCGCGACGGCTGGGAGGGGTGGGACAAGCTCGAAGCGCTCATCCCGGAGGCGGAGATGGATAATCTGATTGTCGAACTGCGCTCGGCGACGGCGGGCGCGGGATTTTTCCAGGCCCGCTTCGACCATCTGGCGGAGGTCGTCGGCAAGCAGGCGCGCGACATCGTCGCCGCGCACGCCGGCCATGCGCCGAGGGCGGCGGTCGGATAACGACGCACGGGACTGCGCGGGTGTTCCCGAGATCGGGCGCGTGGCGGGCGGCTATCCCGCCGCGCGCCGTCCTCGCGGATGGTTTTTCATCCAGACGGTTGATGTGCGGCGCCGCATCGCGGTCTATCTGCTTCTGGGGAAGACTCGGGCGGGTTCGGAAATACATCTGAACGGTCCGAAAATCGCCGGAGCGGAACCATGCGCATGTTCGTCTTTCTCGTTGCCGTTTGCTGCGCGTCCTCGCTGAGCTTCTTCGCCAGCGCCGACAATTCGCGCGGCCTTGCCTTTCGCCGGCCGGCCGAAGATAGCGCCTCGCCCTCGACGGCGTCCCGCTGCGTGAAGAAAGTCGCGCTCGGCGCGGACGGGGCGGAGACCGGCTGTCTGATGCAGAAGCGCAGGGGCCGGGCCTCCTGATCTCAGCAGGAGGCTCCCCGCCAGCGGTTCAACGCCAGATGAACCGGCGCGAACATCGCGAGCGGCAGTCCAGCCATCATCAGAGTCAGCCATGCCCAGGCGGGCGCAAAGCTTTGCGGGGCGGCGTCGCTGGGGCCGAAGACGTAATTGACGTTCACAGGCGTCAGCCCGGCGTCGGGTCTCGGCCCGGGCAGGAAAAGCCAGGAAATCAGCATCAGCGCCCAGGCGAGCGCAGTCCAGGCGGCGAGGGCGCGGCGGTCGTAGCCCAAACGCCCGACAAGATAGAGAAGCAGGAACGGCAACCAGCCGTGAAAGAGCGAGAGTCCGCGCAAGAGCGGCGGGGTCGCGACGTTGAACATATAATCTGTCATGCCCATGAGGCGGACGCCCGCAAGATTGAGCCCGAAGTCCGCCACCCACAGAAATTGCGGCGCGAGAATGCCGACCGCCGGCATGGAGACGAGAAACGGACTTTCCGTCCAGACGCCGGCGAGCGTCACGAGCAGGGCCATGTCGCAGAAGTAGAGGAAATTGGTCGGTCCGTAATTGACCCAGTACACCGGGATCAGCACCGCCATGAAAGCCGTATAGGCGAATTTCAGCGCGAGCGGGAGGCGGGGCCGACGCGCGGCGGGGCGTATGGGCGACATGATCGATCTCATCCTGAACTGTGTTCTATGAACTATGTTCCTAGTCTTGGCCCAAAGCCGGGTCAAGCCGCGGGCGCGGATGACCCGTCCATTTTTTGGCGTTTGGTTGATCGGGCGTCGCCGCGGACCGGCCCGGAAAGGGTCAGGGGGTCATGATGACGGTGGCGCCGACCGCGACGCGCTCGTAAAGGTCGACGATATCCTCGTTCAGCATCCGGATGCAGCCGTATGACGCGGCGGAGCCGATGGACTTGCGCATCTTCTGGGTCGTGCCGTGGATGGCGACCTGTCCCAGGCTCAGCGTCATGGCGCGAGCGCCCATGGGATTGTTCGGCGCGCCGCCGGGGATCACCTCGGGCAGTTCCGGATGATCGCGCTTCACGTCCTCAGGGGGCGTCCAGTCGGGGGCCACATATTTGGCGTCGACGTGAACGACGCCGGACCACTGCTTGCCGGCTTTGGGCACCGCCACCCTGTAGGCGATGGCGTCGTCTCCGTCGACGATCAGATAGAGCTTGCGCTCGTGTTCGCTGACGACGATGGAGCCGGGCGTCAGATCGGAATGGTAATGCACGACTTCGCGCACGGCGGCGGTCTGTGAGGCGGCGCCAGCGAGGGCGGCGGCGGCAAAGAGGGTGGAGGAAAGGCGGTTCATCGTTGCGCTCGGTTGTGGTGTCTCAATGAGCGCGTTCTAGAAGAGGGCGTCTGCTGCTTCCGTGCGCCGACGCACGGGAGGAGCGCCGCTGGCGCCGGTTCGCATCATGCCGACCGTCGTCTTGCCGATAATTTCCACAACCCGATTGCGAGAAAAAGAATGGCGAAGAGACTATGCGGCGCAGTGATCGAAAAATGGTACGCGAGCGCCGCCGAGAGCGCGCGCTCCTTCTCAACGCCGTGAGCGCTCATCAGATAGGCGACGATTCCGGCTTCGAAAACGCCGAGGCCCGCCGGGCTGGCGGGAACGGCGATCGCCAGCGCGCCGATCAACAGCACCGTCATCGCGCCGAAAACGTCGAAGTCCGCTCCCGGCAGCAGCGCGCGGAAGGCGACGAAGACGAGGCAGACGTTCGTCAGCCATATCGAGAGCGTGAAAACCGCGGCGCGCGCGGCGTTGTGGCCGGCGATTGCCGTCGCCGAGGCCAGAAGCGCATCGAGACGCAACGCCTTCACGATCCGAAAATCAAGGAGCGCAAGCAGGCGACGAAGCCCTTTCGCCCGGGCGAGTAACGCGATCCCGACGCCAATGGCGGCGATGGCCGCGAGGACCGCGGATGTCTTGAAACCCACGATGCGCCGTTCGGCCGTCGCGCCGAGCGTCATTGTCAGAACCGCCAGCGCGCCGGCGTCGTACAGCTTTTCCATGACGATGGCGGCGAGAAGGCTGCCGACCGCAAATTGGTAATAGGACTTGCCGAGATAGATCTTGACGCCTTCGCCGGCCCTGAACGGGATGAGGGCGTTGAACGTAAACCCCACCGTCGTGATGACGAAGCACGCCAGGACGCTCTTGCCGAGAATGGTCGACAGACGCAGGGCGTAAAAGGACAGGACCGCCGTATTCATCGTCATCGCGAGAATGACGGCCTTCGGTGGAATCCGGTCGATTTCCCGCATCAGTTCGGCAAAGTTGACGTTGCGCGCGAGCCAATACGCGAGGAACGCGAGGACGCACGCATTCAGAACGACCAAAAGCCGTCTTCTTCGTACAAAAAGATGGGCGACGGAGCTTCTCATGATGGGGCGGCCCGGCCGGGGCGCGAATATGGGCGGAGTCAAAAAAATGGCCGGCGCAGCGGCCGGCCATTCGCGCTGCGACGATGCGCGGAAACTAGGTCATATATTGGCCGCCGTTGATGGTCAGCGTCGAGCCGGTGATGAAGCCGGCGTCGTCCGAGGCCAGGAACACGACTGCGCGCGCGATCTCCTCCGGCTCGCCGAGGCGCCCGACGGCGATGTAGGGGATGATGTGCTTGTCGAGCACGTCCTGCGGCACCGCCTTCACCATGTCCGTGGCGATATAGCCCGGCGCGATGGCGTTGACGGTGATGCCCTTCGCGGCCGACTCCTGCGCCAGCGCCTTCACGAAGCCGATGTCGCCGGCCTTGGAGGCCGAGTAGTTCGTCTGGCCGGCCTGGCCCTTCTGGCCGTTGATCGACGAAATGACGATGATGCGGCCGAAGCCGCGGTCGCGCATGCCGTTGATGACCGGACGGGTGACGTTGAAGAGGGAGTTCAGATTGGTGTTGATCACCGCCTGCCACTGCGCCAGCTCCATCTTGTGAAACAGGCGGTCCTTGGTGATGCCGGCGTTGTTGACCAGAACCTCGACCGGGCCGAGTTCCTTCTCGATCTGCGCGAGGCCGGCGGCGCAGGCGTCGTAATCGGAAACGTCGAACTTAAAAACCGGAATGCCCGTCTCCGCCTTGAATTTGTTGGCGGCTTCGTCGTTGCCGGCGTAGGTCGCGGCGACATTGTAGCCGGCGGCCTTCAGCGCCTTGGAAATCGCTTCGCCGATGCCGCGCGTGCCGCCCGTCACAACTGCAACTCTCGCCATTTGATCTGTCTCCTCTGCTCATGTTCCCAATGAAAAGCCGGCGCCGGACCGCGCGCCGTTCGGCGCGCCCGTCCACGGCGCCGGATCAAGGCGCGCCCGCCCGCGCGCGCTCTGGCGTCTCAGCGCTCCACGGTCAGCGCGATGCCCATGCCGCCGCCGATGCAGAGCGTCGCGAGGCCTTTCTTGGCGTCGCGGCGGCCCATCTCATGCAGAAGCGTGACGAGAATGCGCGCGCCCGAGGCGCCGATCGGATGGCCGATGGCGATGGCGCCGCCGTTCACGTTCACCTTGTCGAGATCCCAGCCCATGTCCTTGTTGACGGCGATCGCCTGCGCCGCGAAGGCCTCGTTCGCCTCGATGAGGTCGAGATCGGCGACCTTCCAGCCGGCCTTCTCCAGCGCCTTGCGCGAGGCCGGGATCGGGCCCGAGCCCATCACGGTCGGATCGACGCCGGCGGTCGCCCAGGAGGCGATGCGCGCGAGCGGCGTGAGGCCGCGCTTCTGAGCTTCGGCGGCGCTCATGACGACGAGCGCCGCGGCGCCGTCATTGATGCCGGAGGCGTTCGCCGCCGTCACCGTGCCGTCCTTGATGAAGGCGGGCTTCAGCTTCGCGACGCCCTCCAGGGTGACGCCGTGCTTGATGTACTCGTCGGCGTCGACGGTCACGTCGCCCTTGCGGGTCGAGATGGTGAAGGGGATGATCTCGTCCTTGAACCTGCCGGCCTTCTGGGCGGCTTCGGCCTTGTTCTGCGACTTCACCGCGAACTCGTCCTGCTGCTCGCGGGTGATCTGCCACTGGCGCGCGACGTTCTCGGCCGTGATGCCCATGTGATAGTTGTTGAAGGCGTCGGTGAGGCCGTCCATGATCATCGTGTCGATGAACTTGACGTCGCCCATCTTGGTGCCTGCGCGCATATGGGCGGCGTGGGTCGACAGCGACATGGACTCCTGGCCGCCGGCGACGACGACGGAGGCGTCGCCCGCCTGGATTTGTTGCGCGGCGAGCGCCACGGCGCGCAGGCCGGAGCCGCAGACCTGATTGACGCCGAAGGCGGTCGCGCTGTCCGGAATGCCGGCCTTGATCGCGGCCTGACGGGCTGGATTTTGGCCCTGGGCCGCCGTCAGCACCTGACCGAGAATGACTTCGTCCACCGAACCGGGCTCGACCTTGGCGCGCTCCAGAGCGGCCCTGACAGCAGCGGCGCCGAGTTCGTGGGCCGGAACCGTTCCAAGGGCTCCGTTGAACGATCCGACGGCGGTGCGCGCCGCGGAAACGATCACGATATCGGTCGTCATGTCTGTCTCCTTGCAGGTGGTTCGGGCTCTCGAGCCTCTCAGGCGCCCGGCCCGGGGCGGACGTGGTTGAGCAGTTCGCGCTTGCGTTCGTCAAGCCGCGGCCCGTTTTGCACGGAATTGGGGCCGAACGAAAGCCACCGGCGAGGAAAATATTGCCGCAGGCGCCAAAATTCGCTTATCGTCCCATGGGGTGGGCGTGGCGTTATTTTGGGCGGCGGTCCGAGGCGAGGGGAACGGGTCAGGCGTATGGCGACCGAGAAGAAACCAACTGTGATCAAGAAATACGCCAACCGTCGTCTCTACGACACGGGAACAAGCACTTACGTCACGCTGGAAGACCTCGCCGCGATGGTCAAAAGGGGGGAGGACTTCGTCGTCTGCGACGCCAAGACCGGGGAGGACATCACCCGCCCGGTGCTGACCCAGATCATTTTCGAGCAGGAGGGCAAGGACGGCCAGAGCCTGCTGCCGATCGCCTTCCTGCGCCAGCTCATTCGCTTCTACGGCGACTCCATGCAGATGCTCGTGCCGAGCTATTTGGAGTTTTCGATCGACAAACTCACCAAGGAGCAGCAGAAATTCCGCGATCAGATCTCCTCCGCGCTGCCTGCCGGCCCCTTCGCCGAGCCGACCCGCGCCGCCTTTCAGGCGATGGAGGAGCAGGCTCGCAAGAATATGGCCGTGTTCCGTCAGGCGCTCACCATGTTCAACCCCTTCGGCCTGCAGACCGAGGGCGTGACCGGCACGACCGGGCCGTCTCTCGACGAGCATGAGGGCGTCGCGAAAGAGAGCGGCGACGTGGCTGAGCTGAAGCGGCAGCTCGATGAGTTGAACAAGCGGATCGATAATTTGTCTAAGGGGTGAGAAGACTCAGCCCGCAACGCGTTCCTTCACGTATTGAACCTGAAATGCATCACGTCGCCGTCGGCGACCTCATAATCTTTGCCTTCCAGCCGCAGCCGTCCCGCATCCCGCGCGCCCGTCTCGCCCTTGTTGGCGACGTAATCGTCATAGGCGATGGTTTCGGCTCGGATGAAGCCCCTTTCGAAATCCGTATGGATTACGCCGGCCGCCGCCGGGGCGCGCGTGCCTTTCTCGATCGTCCAGGCGCGCGCTTCCTTGGGGCCGACGGTAAAGTATGTGATGAGGCGCAGCAGCTCGTAGCCGGCGCGGATGACGCGGTTGAGGCCGGGCTCCGTCAGGCCGACGGCCTCCAGAAAGTCCTTCTGCTCCTCAGGCGGCATGACTGCGATCTCGCTCTCGATCTTCGCCGACACCACGACCGCCGCCGCGCCCTCTTCCTCGGCGCGCGCCGCGACCTTGGCGGAATTGGCATTGCCTTCGGCGGCCGACTCCTCTTCCACGTTGCAGACATAGAGGACGGGCTTGGAGGACAGGAGGCCCAACCCCTCGAAGGTCTTGCGCTCTTCTTCCGAGACTTTCGCCATGCGGGCGGGCTTGCCCTCGCGCAGCAGCACGAGGCAGCGGTTCATGAGGTCGACCTGTTCCTTGGCCTCTTTATCGCCGCCCTTGGCTTTCTTCTCCAGGGCGACCACGCGCTTCTCGAGACTTTCGAGATCGGCGAGCATCAGCTCGGTCTCGATCGTCTCGATGTCGCGGATCGGATCGACGCCGCCCTCGACATGGGTGACGTCCCCGTCCTCGAAGCAGCGCACCACATGGGCGATGGCGTCGCATTCGCGGATATTGGCGAGGAACTGGTTGCCAAGCCCTTCGCCCTTGGAAGCGCCGCGCACGAGGCCGGCGATGTCCACGAAGGTGAGCTGCGTCGGGACGATCTGCTTTGAGCCCGCGATCCGCGCGAGCGTTTCGAGGCGCGGGTCAGGCACCGCCACGGCGCCGACATTGGGCTCGATGGTGCAGAAGGGATAATTCGCGGCCTGCGCCGCCGCCGTCTGGGTCAGCGCGTTGAAAAGGGTCGATTTGCCGACGTTCGGCAGACCGACGATGCCGCATTTGAATCCCATATTCGTCCCGTTCGCTTAGAGAAGGTCGTCTTGGCGCGGGGTATGCGGGGCGGCGGCCGAAAAGGCAAGGGGGCGCATCCGGCGCGCGCGACCTTGACCGAAGGGACGGGCGCGCCCAAAAGCGGAACAAACCAACGGGCGCCTCCGCGATTCGCCTCGAGAGACATGTGATGACACGACTGAAAAGACCGCATGCCACGGCGCGGGTTTTCCTTCTGGCGGCGGTTTTCTCCTGGGCCGCTCCCGACGCCGCCCTGTCGCAGGGGCCCGTTCCGGCCGCGCCTCCCGCCGCTCCCGCCCCGGCGGCGCCCGCGCCTGTCGCGCCGGCTCCGGCTCCCGCTCCGGCGGCGCCCGCAGCGCCCCCGGCGGACGCGGGAACGCCGGGCCCAGCCGCCGAGGCCGCGCCTGCGCCCAAGCCCAAGCCCAAACCGCGTCCGCCGGCTCCGCCGCGCGAGACGGCGCTTTCCGACGATCCGACGCCGGTGCTGCAGCCGGAAACCTTCTTCACGACCTCCAAGGCCTCCGAGCGTTACGCCCAGATCGTCGATCTCGGCGGCTGGCCGAAGGTGGGCGTCTCCCTGCGTCCCGGCGCCAAGGGGCCGGCGGTGGTCGCGCTTCGACGGCGCCTCGCCGCCGAGGACGATACGCTCGGCAACACGACGAAAGCCGCGTGGGACGCGGAGCTGACGGCGGCTGTGAAGCGTTTCCAGTTCCGAATGGGACTGAAGCAGACGGGCGTCGTCGCGGGGGCGACGCTCAAGGCGCTGGACGTTCCGGCGACCGTGCGCTTCCGGCAATTGGCGTCTTCCGCGCAGCGTCTCGCGGGCCTCGATTTCCCCTTCGGCGACCGCTACATCGTCGTCAATATTCCCTCGACCGCGGTGGATGCGGTGGAGAACGATCGCGTCGTGCGCCGCTACGCGGCGATCGTCGGCGATCCCGAACATCATTCGCCGGAGGTTCAGGCGAAGGTCGTCGCGGTGAACATCAACCCGACATGGACCGTGCCCGCCTCGATCATCAAGAACGAAATCGCGCCGCGCATGTTGCGCGATCCGGGTTATCTGACGCGCTCGCGCATTCGCGTGCTCAACAGCAAGGGCGAGGAAATCAACCCGCGTTCGGTCGACTGGTCGAGCGAGCGCGCGGTCAATTACACGCTGCGGCAGGATTCGGGCGCGGGCAATTCGCTGGGCTCGATCCGCATCTCGATGCCCAATCCGCATTCGGTCTATATGCACGACACGCCGTCGCGGAACCTGTTCGCGAACGACTACCGCTTTCTGTCGCATGGCTGCGTGCGCGTGCAGGGCGTCGTCGATCTCGCCGCCTGGATTCTCGACGGCGCGAGCGGTCCGCAGATGTCAAAGGAGCAGATCGAGGCGAAGATCGCGAGCGGCGAGCGCGAGGAGGTGCGTCTGTCCCGCGCCGTGCCGGTGGTGTGGGTCTATATGACGGGCTGGGCGTCGTCGGACGGGACCGTGCATTTTCGGGACGATGTCTATCGCCTCGACGAGGTGGGCGGCGAGGCGGGGCAGTAGCGCTTCGCGGGCCCGTCCTGCCTCCTCTCCCGCTTGCGGATGAGAGGCTTACTCCCCGCGTTCCCGCGCGCTCTCATGCCAGCCGCGCAGCAGATAATGCGACAACGCCGCCAGCGCGCCGTAAATGGCGAGCCCTGTCAGCGATATCAGCGCTAGCGCCGCGAACATGCGCGTAATGTCCAGCCGAAACCCCGCCTCCACGATGCGATAGGCAAGGCCCGTCCCCTGCCCGGAGGCGCCTGCCGCGAGTTCCGCGACGATGGCGCCGATAAGAGACAGGCCGCCGCCGATCCGCAGTCCCGTGAGAAACTGCGGGAGGGCCGCAGGCAGGCGCAGATAGACGAGCTTCTGCCAGGCGCTCGCGCGATAGAGATCGAAAAGATCGCGTAAGGAATGATCGACCGAGGCGAGGCCAAGCGCCGTGTTCGACAGGACCGGGAAGAAGGCGACGAGAAAGGCGCAGACCAGCACGGCGTTTTCGGGCTGCATGTAGACGAGCAGCAGCGGCGCGATCGCGATGATCGGCGTCACCTGCAACACGATCGCGAAGGGCAGCAAGGCGCGCTCGAGCCATTTCGATTGCGCGAGCAGCAGCGCTAGGGCGCCGCCGCAGATCGTCGCGGCGAGCAGAGCTTTCAGCGTCACGGCGAGCGTGACGATCAGCGAGGAGAAAAGCAGCGCCCGGTCTTCGACCAGCTTGGCGAAAATCGCGGAAGGCGCCGGCAGGATATAGGGCGGAATGTCGTTCGCCGCGACGATCCACTCCCAGAGCCCGAGCGCGGCGGCGAAGACGGCGAGGGGAATCGCAATGTCGCGAAGTCTGGTCACGCCGCTTCCCCTGTCGCATGGCGCAGCGCGCGGGAGGCGCGCCGGCAAATGTCGGAGAAACGCTCGCTCATGCGAAACTCGGCGTCGCGTGGGAGACCAGGATCGATGTCGATTTCCTCGACGATCTTTCCGCGCGCCTTCGACATGACGACGATCCGCGTCGAGAGAAAGGCGCTCTCGAAAACCGAATGCGTGACGAAAACGATCGTCGCGCCGAGATCGTTCTTCAAAGCGACGAGATCGTCGTTGAGCTTGAACCGCGTCGGTTCGTCGAGGGCCGCGAAAGGCTCGTCCATGAGGATGAGCGCAGGCTTCGTCACCAGCGCGCGGGCGATCGAACACCGCATCTTCATGCCGCCGGAGAGCTCGCGCGGAAGCGCCCTTTCGAAGTCCGCAAGCCCCACGCGCGCGAGCGCCTCCATGACGCGCTCCCGCGCCGAGGCGCGGCTTTCGCCCTCGAGGCGCAGCGGGAGATAGACGTTGTCGAAGACATTCGCCCAGGGAAGGAGCGTCGGCTCCTGAAACACCATGCCGAGATTCTTCTTGGCGCCCGGGTCGCGCCATGCGATCGCGCCCGCGCTCGGACTGGAGAGGCCCGCGACGAGCCGAAGCACGGTGGACTTGCCGCAGCCGGAAGGCCCGAGCAGAGTCAGCGTTTCGCCCGCGCGCACGTCGAGATCGAAACCGGCGAGCGCGGTCACGCCGTTGGGAAAGGTCTTGGCGACGCCATGCAGCGAGACGACGGGAGCGTTCATTGTTTCGGCCGCAGCTCCATGCCGACCTTTTTGCCGATGAAGCGCAGTGTGTAGCCTTTCCTATAATCGAGGCCGGCCGGAACGACGCCCGCTCCGGCCATCTTGTCGAAGAAGCTTTTCATCCGCGCGTCGGTCATCGCGCCGACGCCCATCGTGAGCGCGTCGCCGGAATCGACGACGCCATGTTCCTTCATCTTCGCGAGCGAGAAGGCGATCTGCCCGTCCGTCATCTCCGGATTGTCGCGCTTGATCGCGGCGTTGGCGGCGGCGTTGTCGCCATAAACGTAATTGTACCAGCCGATGATCGAGGCGTCGACGAAGCGCTGCACGAGATCCGGATTCCGCTCGATGGTCTCGGCGCGCGCTTCGATTGTGGTCGAATAGCTGTCGTAGCCGAAGTCGGGCAGAAGAAAGACGTTCGGCTTGAAGCCGCCCTGCGTTTCGATCGCGTAGGGCTCGGAGGTGAGGAATCCCTGCTGGATCGACATTTTGTCAGCGATGAACGGCGCGGAGTTGAACCCATAAGGCTTAACTTTTTCGTCTTTGAAGCCATAGGCCTGCTTCAGCCATTGCCACACGGAGGCGCGCATGTCGTTCGCAATGAAGGCGGTCGCTTTCGGCAGATCCATGAAACGGTCGAGACCCACGCCCGGATGCGACATGAAGATCACGGGATCGATCTGGAACATGCTCGCGACCGCGACGATCGGCACGTTCTGCTGAACGGACTCGAACATCTGGATCGTATTCGCGCCCATGGCGAAATCGACGCGGCCCGCTGCGAGCAGAAGCCGCGCGTTGATCTGGGGTCCGCCCTGGTGGATCGTCACGTCGAGGCCGTAGCGGGCGTAGGTTCCGTCCGCCACGGCCTGGTAGAAGCCGCCATGCTCGGCCTGCGCGCGCCAATTGGTGGCGAAACTTACCTTTTCCAGCGCAGCGGCGGGAAGGATGAAGAGTGCGGCGAGACAGGCGATAACGGCGCGAAGGGTCATGCGGCGCTCCAGCGGGGCGTCCGCAACATACACGAAATCGCGCGTCAGATGCCGCTGGATTTGGACGAGAAGTGGAACTTCTCCGCCAGCATCGGGGGCGCCGCCGCCGCGCCGCCGCCGCCCGAGGCCCGCCAGGCGCGTTCGGTCCGTCCAAAGGCGATCACGTTGGCGAAGAGTTCGCCCAGCCGCTGGTTGAAGCGCATGTTGCGCACGGGCGCCGTGACGTGGCCGTTCTCTATGAGGAAATTGCCGTCGCGCGTGAGGCCGGTGAGCAGAAGGCTCTTCGGCTCCACGATGTTTTCATACCAGATGCGCGTGACGAGCACGCCGCGCTTCACGGAGCGGATCAGGTCGTCGAGCGTGGCGCCGCCGCCCTCGATGATGAAATTGCGGCCGAAGGGAACAGGCTCGGCGCCCGTCTTCTGCGCCCAGCTGCGCGAGCGGTAGAGCGCGCTCACAACGCCCCTGTCGATGAAGGCGCGGGCGCGATGCGGCACGCCCTCCCAGCCGACGCCGCTTTCCGGCGCCAGCGGATCGGCGGGGTCGATGCGGATGGTCAGTTTCTCGTCGAAGAGCTTTTCGCCGACCATCGTTCCGCCGCCGGGTCGCGCATAGAAGCTGCGGCCTTCGTCGGCGGCGCGCGCATCCATCGCGCTCATGAGCCAGAAGGCGAGCTCCGCGACGGCGGCGGGTTCGAGAACCACCGTATAGTCGCCGGGTTCGAGATCGACCGGTTCAACGTCATAGGCGGCCTTCGCGCAGGCGCGTTTTGCGACGGCGTCGGCGTCGAGGCGCGCGCCGAAGAAGTGATGCGCGCCCGCCCAGCCGGACCATGTGTCCGTCCTGTTTCGCGCGGTGGCGGAGAGATCGATCTCGCTGCGGCGCTCATAGGCGAAGAGGCCGTTGCTCGTGGCGAGCGCCTCGAACCGGCGCGCGCTCGCGGCGCAGCCGAAGGTGTCGACGCCGCGCGCCGCCCCCTCCGCGATCACGCGCGCCGCATGGGCCGCCAGCGCGTCGAGACCAAACGCGGCGTCGTTGTCGTCGTAGCGCGCGGAGACGTCATAGGTCTGCGGCCCGAGCGGCGCGACATAATCGGGATCGACCGGTAGCATGCGCGCGATTTCTTCCGATCGCGCGCGCGCCGCCTCGATCGCGTCGTCGTCGAGGCTGCCCGTCGTGACGGAGCCGACGCGCCCGCCGATATGCGAGGAGATGCGCAGGCTCGACTCGGAGGCCGTGACATTGGTCGTGGCGCCGCCGCGCGCGAAGCGCAGGCTGTTGTCTTCGCCGCCGTCGATCTTCACGACGCAGGCGTCGGCGGTCGATCGCGCGATGATTTTACCGGCGATGGCTCTGGCGTCTTCGGAAGAGAGGAACATGCTCTTATGCGCCGCCGCTCGTGTTCAGCACGCGCACCTTGCGGAAGCGCGCGGGCGGGCTGCCGTGCGAGACCGGCGCGACCTGCACCGGCTCGGCCTTGCCGCAGGTGAAGGTGCCATCGAGATGATAGGTCGAGGCGTCGCCGAGTCCGTCGAGCGCGTTCCAGAAGGGGATTGTGCGGCCCTGATAGGCGACGTCGCGCAGCATGTCGCCAAGCCTTCCGTTCCTGATTTCATAGAAGAGCTGGCCGCCGAACTGGAAATTGTCGCGCTGCTGGTCAATGCTCCAGCTTCCCGCGCCGACGATGTAAACGCCGTTGTCGATCCCGCTCACCAGATCGTCGAGCGAGCATTTTTCCGGGTTCGGGGCGAGCGAGATATTCGGCATCCGCTGGATAGGAAAGGCGGTCGGACTGTCGGCGTAGGCGCAGCCGTTCGACGCTGGGAGGCCGATGTAATGCGCCTGGCCGAGCGCCATCTGGAAATTCTTGAACACGCCTTTGTCGATGATTTTGAATTCGGCGGTTTCCGCCGGCGCGCCGTCGTCGTCGTAGCCGATTGTCGACAGCGCCCCCGGTTGCGAGCGGTCGGCGACGATGGTCATGAGCTCGGAGCCGAAGCGCAGCGTGTCGAGCATAGCGGGCTTCACGAAGGTCGTGCCCGCGAAATTCGCCTCCCAGCCGAGCGCGCGGTCGAGTTCGGTCGAATGGCCGACAGTCTCGTGAATCGTGAGCCAGAGATTGGTGGGGTCGATGACGACGTCGTAATCGCCGGAGACGACGGGCCGCGCCGCGAGCTTTTCGCGGGCCTGCCGTCCCGCGAGCGCGGCTTCTTCGAGCAGGCCGGCGCCGGCCACATACTCCCATCCGGCGCCGCGCGCCGGGGTGAGGCTGTCGCGCGACGCCACGCGGCCGGCGGCGCGGTCGATGGCGGTGGCGGTGAACGATGGGTGGACGCGCGTACGGGTCTGGTGAATGCGGGCGCCGAGGCTGTTGGCGAAGAATCGCTCCTCCCGCGCGAGCGACAGCGAGGCCGAGCAAAAATCCGCGCCATTGTCGCGCGCCGCCGCGCAAATCGAAAGCAGCAGGTCGGACTTTTCCCGCGTCGGCGCGGCGAAAGGATCGGTCGCCATGGGCATGACCCATTCGGCCTCATGCGCGGGGAGCCGCTCGAGCGAGATGGGCCGCCCCTGGATCGGCCGCACGGCGCGGGCGTTCGCCAGCGCGCGCGTCACGCCCTCGCAGACGCTCGCCGCGTCGAGCCGGCGCGCGCCGTAGAACCCCCAGGATCCGTCGAGGAGGACGCGGACGCCAAAGCCGCACGTCGAGCGTTCGTCGAACTGTTCGAGCCGGTCGTCCTTGGCGTAGGCAAATTCTCGCAAAGTCTCGCCGAAACGGATGTCTGCGTAGCTCGCGCCGGCGCGGTTGGCGGCCTCGATCGCGAGGCCGGCGAGGTCGTACAGCAGCCCGCGGTCGAGTGCGAAGCGATCGCCCCGCACGGCGGCGGGACGTTCTGGCGCGTCCCTGTTGGGCGCGAAATTGGGCGCCACGGAGTTCTCCTCGAAGTTATTCTGCCAATCTGAGCGCTTCATCGGCTTTTGGCAATTGCGGCGCCAGATTTACCTGAACGGCGCCGTCCTCCCGCCAGCCGCAGGCGGCCATGGCTTCGCGCATATGCGCCGGCGCGGGGGCTTCGGCCCGCACCGGCTCCTTGCTTTCCTTTATGGGAATGACGATCCCGCGCGCATGGAGATGCAGCGGCGGCGCGCCCTCGCGTCGGCCGCTACCGTATATCGGATCGCCGAGGATGGGCCATCCCATCGCCTGCGCGTGGACGCGGATCTGGTGCGTGCGCCCCGTGTGCGGGGTAAATTCGACGAAAGTCAGCGCGGCGTCCGCGGAACGGCCGAGCACGCGCCAGCTCGTGCGGGAGGGCAGGCCGAGCGGATCCGGCCGCATCCACCAGCCGCGGGCGGCGTCCAGACGGCCGAGCGCAAGGTCGATCTCGCCAGCGTTCTGCGCCGGCGCGCCCTCCACGACGGCCCAGTAGGTCTTGGCGATTCGGCCCGTTTTAAAGAGCTTGCCCAGCCGCTCCAGCGCTTTGCGGTGGCGGCCCAGCACAAGGCAGCCGGAGGTGTCCTTGTCCAGCCGATGAGCAAGAGCGGGGGCGCGGGGCAGGCCGAATCGTAATTGGTCGAAAGCGTCCTCCAGACTCGGGCCGCCCTTGGGGCCGCGGTGCACGGGAACGCCCGCGGGCTTGTCGACAATGAGCATAAGCCCGTCGCGGTGCAGTAGGCGGGAGAGGAGATCCATTGAGCGCTTATAACAGGAAAGCGCCTAATTCCGCTGGCTCGCTTTTGCGGGCAAGGTCATGGCGCCGCCGATGAAGGCTCCGTATTTGTGGTAGTATTCGTCGGTGAGATGCACGCCATCGAACAGATAGTATTCTTCGTGCCCTTCGAACTTGTCGATGAAGTCGTCGAATTCAAGTATGTGTAGATCGGGGTGGTCGCGCCAGAGCGCCACGCGGTATACGTCGTTCACCTGGAAATCGCAGCCGTCGTACACGCAGCGCAAAATGTTGCGCTTCATGCGGCTGAACAGATTCGGCGGTTTGAACCAGCGCTCGTTGACGCGCGGAATCGAAATGACTTCGACATCGTCGGCGTCCGAGAAATATTCCACGAGTTTCTTGGTGAATTCGACGTAGGCCGAAGCGCCGACATGCTGGATTTCGTCATTGACGCCAGTCATGAGAATGACCTTGTGGGGAACCATTCCCTCGTAAAGCGAATAAAGCTTGTATTTAGGGAATTTCTCGCGCAACTCCGAATAGAGCAGGCGAGAGTTGCGGCCATTAAATCCGATGCTGCACGCCTTAACGCCGCGGCCGCCGAGGCGCTTCGAGACGGCTTGGGGCAATTCGGGGAAGATTTTCCCGTCCGACGCCCAGCTTTCCCCCACGACCAGCACGCGATAGTCGTCCGCGCCGCCATTGGCGACGGAACAAGCCACTGACGGTTGGTCCGTGCGCTTCAGGCTCATCAGCGACAGGCCGCTCGTCACTGCGAAGATGACGAAGGCGCGCTGCAGGCCGGGCAGGAGCATTGCAAACCCTCGTGACGTCGACGGCGTTCGGGCGCGGCGGACGACCGGCCACCGGCCGCCGCGGCCATGGAGCCACGGCGGGCCGGAAGCTAACAGCTTTGCTCCGGCGGCGCCATACCGCGGCAAGTCGATTTGCGGAGGGGGAGCGAGGGCGAATTTTCTACGCGAAAACAATGCGCCGGGGAATTGCTTCCCCGGCGCATGGGATTTCCGGCGTCGTGCGGGGTCAGGCAGCCAGCGGCTGCAGGGCGGGCTCGAGGGAGATCAGACGGCCGGACACCCAGGCCGAACGCCGCTTACCGATGGGACGGTCGAAGAGCCGCCAGATGAGAAACGACAGCGCGAGAATGAGCGCGACGGCTTCCGTGCAGAGGAAGAGGCGCTGGAGATAGCCGCCTTCGCCCGTGCCCAGCGCGCCGATGACGGGCCAGTGCAGCAGATAGAAGATGTAGGAGAGTTCGCCGAACATCCGGTCGGCCGCGCCGCTCGTCTGACGCGTCGTATAGAGCGCGAAGGGCGTCATCAGCACGGCGATGAGAAGGTTCGTCTTTCCGCTGAAGGCGAGGAGGGGCGCGCCTGCCGTTCCGCCGCCCAGCATGAGGTTCTTCGTCAGAATAGCGGCGCAGACGGCCATCACCGCGAGCGCGGCGAAAAGGGCGCCATAGGCAAGCCTGCGACTTGGCCGCAGGTCGTGAAGGGCGGAGGCGACGCCGATGCCGAAGAAGTAAAGAAACGTCAGAACGCTCGTCGGCCCGCCGAGCTTTTGAGACAGCAGCGAGAGCGCGACGCAGCCGAGCAAAACATAAACATTCTTGGCGACCAGGAAGATCAGCAGCGGCGCGATGAGATAGAACTGCATCTCCATGTCGAGCGACCAGCCCGGCACATTCGCCTGATAGGACAATGAATTATAGCCGAGGATCATGACATTGGAGAGAATCTGGTGCAGGGCGCCTCCGGCGTTCTCCGGCGCGGCGCCCCGCAAGACCAGCAACGCCCAAGTGATCGCCGAGCATAGCGCGAAGACGGGGACGACCCGCCACATCCGCGAGACGAGGAAAGTGAAATAGGACCACGCCGTCTTCGAATAGGTCTTCCGCCACATGACCGCGACCCAGTAGCCGCTCAGCACGAAGAAAATCAGCACCGCGGACATGCCGAGGTTGAAGAGCGTCGTGTGATGAACGAAGACCGCGAAAGCCAGCGCCATTCTCAGCGCGCCCGGCGCGGCGAATTTGTCCGATTCGACCGTCATGGCCACTCCATTGCGTCGCACGGGTAACCATCGGCCGGCGATGAGGGACCATAACCGCTTCCCGTCGGCGCGCCCTGTGGCAGGAGGTCGCGATCGGCCTTGCGCGCCTGTGGCGAGTCGTCGCGGGCCTCCCGGGGCCGAGCGCGGCGCCCGTCGCAGTTTGACCCCAAAGCAAGGCTCAAATCCCGCCGCCTCGAAGCGGCGCGCGCCGATTCGCTTCGGGTCCGAAATCAAGGGGGTAGAGATGCAGAAATCGCAAAAGAAGACGGCCGGCCGGCTATTCGGCGCGGGCGTGGCGGCGCTCGTCGCCGCGCACGCCGCCCGCGCGCAGGAGGCGCCGGCGGCCGGGGAAGGCTATCGCGACCTTCGCCAGACATTGCTCGCCAAGGGCTGGAAGCCGGACGTCAAATACGGGCTCAAGACCGCGAAAGGAACGCCGCTCTATCGCTTTCCAGAGATCGTTTGTGGCCCGACGCTCTGCAACGCCAAATGGCGCGACTCCGGCGGCGTCGAACAGATCGTTTCCCTCCTGCGCGGCGACGGCAAGGAGGATTACCGCGTCGCGCCCTGAGGGCGGCGCGCGAGGCTAGCCTTTCGGGCGCTTCTCTTGCTAGAGAGCCGCATGGCCATCGTTTCACCGTCTTCGAAACTTCGCGTCGACGTCGAGCGAGGCGTCGCGCGCCTCTTCATCGACAATGGCGCGAAGCGCAACGCCTTTGATCTCGACATGTGGCGCGCCCTGCCGCCGTTGATGGCGGCGATCGACGCCGATCCTGAGACGCGAGTCGTGATCGTCAGCGGCGCGCCGGGATTGCCCTTCTGCGCCGGCGCGGACATTTCCGAGTTTGCGACCGTTCGCGCGACAAGCGCGGGCGGGCGCGCCTATGAGCAGGCCAATGTCGAGGCCTTCGACGCCATTTCCGCCTGCTCGAAGCCGACGATTGCGGCGATCTCCGGCTTTTGCATGGGCGGCGGCATGGGGATCGCCGCCGTATGCGACCTCCGCGTGGCGCAGCAGGGCGCAGTTTTCGGCGTTCCCGCGGCGCGTCTCGGCGTCGGCTATCCGCCCTCCGCCATGCGATATGTGGTGGCGGCGGTCGGCGCGCAGCAGGCGCTCGACCTGTTCTTCACGGCCCGGCGCATGACCGCCCGGGAAGCGCTGGAGATCGGCTTCATTGCGCGTCTTCTCGAGCCGGAGAGTTTCGAGGGCGCGGTGGACGAACTCGCCGAGACGATCGCCGGCAACGCCCCGCTGACGCTGAAAGCCGCCAAGGCCGCCATCCGCGCCGCCGCGCAATTGCCGAACGCGCCGGCGCCCGCGGAATGCGAGACCCTCGCCGCGCAATGTTTCGACAGCGCCGATTATCTGGAAGGACGCGCGGCGTTCCTGGAGAAGCGCGCGCCGCGCTTCGAGGGGAAATAGTCCGCGTCGTAGCCGATCGGGGACGTCGGAACCGCCCGCGCGATGACGTGACGCTGCGAAACGGAAAAGGAAAAGGCCATGCGCCCGGGCATGGCCTTTTTCATGCGCCGCCTTTTTCGTTTCGCTTACGCGGTGATGCGCTCGTCGGCTTCGTTGGGCTCGCGCAGCACATAGCCGCGGCCCCAGACTGTTTCGATGTAGTTGCGTCCGTCGCTGGCGTTGGCGAGCTTCTTGCGCAGTTTGCAAATGAAAACGTCGATGATCTTGAGTTCCGGCTCGTCCATGCCGCCGTAAAGATGATTGAGGAACATCTCTTTGGTGAGCGTGGTGCCCTTTCGCAGCGAGAGCAGCTCGAGCATCTGATATTCCTTGCCCGTCAGATGAACGCGGGCGCCGCCCACTTCGACGGTCTTCTGGTCGAGGTTGACGACGAGATCGCCCGTCGTGATGACCGACTGCGCATGGCCCTTGGAGCGGCGGACGATGGCGTGAATGCGGGCGACGAGTTCGTCCTTGTGGAAAGGCTTGGTCAGATAGTCGTCGGCGCCGAAGCCGAGGCCCTTCACCTTGTCCTCGATGCCGGCGAGGCCGGAAAGAATGAGGATGGGCGTCTTCACTTTCGCGACGCGCAGCGTGCGCAGAACCTCATAGCCCGACATGTCCGGGAGGTTCAGGTCGAGAAGGATGATGTCGTAATCATAGAGCTTGCCGAGGTCGATGCCTTCCTCGCCGAGATCCGTCGTATAGACGTTGAAATTCTCGGATTTGAGCATGAGCTCGATGCTCTGAGCCGTCGCGCTGTCGTCTTCGATCAATAAAACGCGCATGTTGGTTCCCCACCGAGCTCCATCGAATCGTCAAGGGCGACGTCACGCTATATTTGCGCGCGCCTGCGGCAGGCGAGAGACCCGGCCGCAACTCTTCCCGTCTAGTGTCGACGGTAAGCGGAATTGGTTAATAAACCTTCACTTGCACCCGCAATCCGGCCCAAAATCTTAATTCGGGTCTCGCATGCGGGAAAACGCCTGGACGCTACAGAGAAGGATGCTGAAGCAGCCGCTCGAATCACGACTGTTCCCAATCTATACGCCCTCGCGACTCCAAGGCGCAAAGGCAAAAAGTTGCAATCGGGAGAATTTGCGGCTTGCATTACGCCACGGGTCGACGGCCGTCTCGCGCGGTTGGGAAGGCGCCCGAATCGGCCTTCATCGCGGCGTCGGTCTGGCGACAAAATGATGAAAGCTGGGCAAATTTCAGCTTTCCGGACTTTGCAGAATTTTACCCGCCCGCTTTTTCTGACGCCTCTTTGGGCCGCAGGGCCGGCCGCGCTAGCAGGTGCGTCGCCAAAATCCGCCGTTTAGGCGGCCGGTCCTTCGCGAGGGCGTCTCGCCGCCGGCTTCGGTCGACGGCGTCGCGCTTCTCCGGCCGGACCGTGTCATTTCGGCAATACCGCGCGGCCCCATTTTTTCCTAATATGAAAAATGCCGCTCCTCCAATGCGAGACGATCCAAGATGGATTCTCCGACCCGCGCCGTCGTGGCGCTCGCTTTCGCCGCCGCTGGCCTCGCCGGCTGTAATTCGACCCGGAGCGCGGTCGACGATGCGGTCGCCATCGCCTCGCCGAAGCCTGAACCGCTCGAATCCGCGATCCACAATGCAGCGGCGGTTCCCGAAACCGCCGAGCTTAAGCATAGCGCGATTTATGGCGAGACGAGGGACGGCGAGCATATCGTCCCGGCCGTGAAGCTCAGTCAGATCAACCCGCAGTTCCTGCGCAAGAATGTCGTTTATGCGACCAGGGAGCCGCCGGGAACGGTCGTCGTCGATCCGGCGAATCACTTCCTTTATTTCGTTGAGGGCGGCGGTCGGGCGACCCGCTACGGGGTCGGCGTGGGCCGCGAGGGTTTCATCTGGTCCGGCGAGGCGACGATCAAGAACAAGCAGGAGTGGCCGGACTGGTATCCGCCCAAGGAAATGATCGAGCGCCGTCCCGACCTCAAGGCCAAAATGGTCAAGCTGCAGAGCGGCGAGGGCATGCGCGGCGGCCCCGGCAACCCGCTGGGCGCCCGGGCCATGTATCTCTGGCAGGGCGACAAGGATACGCTGTTCCGCATCCACGGCACCAACGAGCCCTGGACCATTGGCCACAGCGAGTCCTCCGGCTGCATTCGCATGATCAACCAGGACGCGATCGACCTTTACAACAAGGTTCAGCCGGGCGCCCGGGTCGTGGTGCTTGGTTCGCGCGGCGCGCAGCCGGTGGAGAAGCTGGCCCAGCGGTGACTCGCGCGCCCGGGCGTTCCTCGCGGCGATCGCCGGCCGAGCTGCGGGTTGCGTTGCGCGAGAGTTGGACCCGAGACGGACGACGCCCGGCCTTTGGCCGAAAACCATGGGTTCGCCGCATTGACTACGGCCGCGGCTTTCTCCTATATGCCTGCCAGCGGCGCCGCTCCGAAAGGGGCGGCGAATGCTTTGTGGCGGCTCGTTTAGCGGTCGCCGTAAGCGCCCGCGCCTTATTCCGCCCGATGCGCGAGAGCCGAGGGCAAGAAACGACAATCGAGAGCGCAAGGGCGAGCGATCGCTCTTCCGCCAGCGGAGAAGAACGGTGAAAAGGACTTATCAGCCCTCCAAAATCGTGCGCAAACGCCGTCATGGCTTCCGCGCTCGCATGGCGACCGTCGGCGGCCGCAAAGTGATCGCGACGCGCCGCGCGCGCGGCCGCAAGCGCCTGTCGGCCTGAGGTCGGCCAGGCGGATCGACGGAAAGGCGGACGGAGAATGACGACGGACGCCCCCGCCGAAGAGCAGTCGAAAGCCAAAAAGCTGGCGCGTTTGCGCCGGCGACAGGAGTTCCTGCGCGCGTCGAAAGTCGGCGCGCGTTTTTCTGCGCGTCTGTTCACGCTTCAGATGGCCGCCCGTCAGCCCGACGAAGGGTCTCGCGAAGCACGGTTCGGTTTCACCGTCACGAAGAAAGTGGCGGGCGCCGTGGGGCGCAACCGCATTCGCCGACGCCTTAAGGAAGCGCTTCGCGTCGGCGGAGACCTTGGCGCGCGGCCCGGACGGGACTACGTGTTTGTCGCCCGGCGAGAGGCGCTCGACGCGCCATTCGCCGATATCGTCACTCAAATGGCCGAAGGGTTCGCGCGGCTCGATGAGCGCCATGCCGCGAACGCCCGGCGCAAACAGAAAGACAGGCCTGCGGCGTCATGACTGAAAATACGAAAAACATGCTCATGGCCGCGGCGCTCTCGCTGATTTTCATCGGGCTGTGGGACTACTTCTACGCCTTTCCAGAGATGGACAGGCAGAAGCAGGCTCTTTCCGAACAGCAGCGCATGGCGAAGATTCCGAAGCTCGGGGCGCCGGACAAGGCGGCGGCGCCGGCGAAGCCGGTATTCCGCTCGCGCGCCGACGCCCTCGCCGCGAGCCCGCGCGTCGCCATCGACACGCGCTCGCTTTCCGGCTCGATCGCGCTGAAAGGCGCGCGCATCGACGATGTGTCGCTTAAGGCGTACCATCAGACGGTCGATCCCGCGAGTCCGATCATCACCCTTCTCTCGCCGGAGGAGGGGCCCGATCCCTATTATGCGGAACTCGGCTATCTCACCGCCGAAACGGAGAATGCGCCGCTTCTGCCGACGACAGAGACGCTGTGGACCGCAGACGGCGACAAACTCACCCCTTCGAAACCGCTGACGCTCTCCTGGGACAATGGCCAGGGCCTTGTCTTCAAACGCGTCATTTCGGTCGATGACGAATATCTCTTCACCGTCAAGGACAGTGTGGAGAACAAGTCGGGCAAGCCGGTCTCGCTCTTCACTTTCTCGCGCGTAAGCCGCATCGGCCATCCGCCGTCTGCGGGCTACGCCGCGCTGCATGAGGGCTTCGTCGGCGTCGTCGGCGACGTCGGGCAGGAAGTCACCTACGACAAGATCGAGAAGGAGCCCAACGCCACCAAGACCTTCAAGGGCGTCGGCGGCTGGGTTGGTTTCACAGACAAATATTGGGGCGCCGTCGTCGCGCCGGACCAGAATGCGGCGATCGAGGCCCGCTATATCGCCATGGGCGGGACGACCAAGACGTACCAGGCCGACACGGTGAGCGAGCCGAAGACGGTCGAGCCCGGCGCGACCGCCGAGACCACGACCTATGTCTTCGCCGGAGCCAAGGAAGTCGACACGCTCGACGGTTACAAGGCGAATCCCGGGTTGAAGCGTTTTGACCTCCTGATCGACTGGGGCTGGTTCTATTTCATCACCCGGCCGATGTTCCGGTTGATCGACTTCCTCTATCGTGTGCTCGGCAATTTCGGCCTCGCGATCCTGGCCGTGACGGTCATCGTGAAACTCGCCTTCCTGCCGCTCGCGAACAAGAGCTACAAGTCGATCGCCAAGATGAAGGAGATTCAGCCCAAGATCAAAGAGCTGAAGGAAAAATACGGTGACGACAAGCATGCCTTCAACATGGCGCAGATGGAGCTATACAAGCGCGAGAAGGTGAATCCAGCGAGCGGCTGTCTTCCGGTGCTGCTTCAGATCCCGGTCTTCTTCTCGCTCTACAAAGTGCTCGTGGTCACGATCGAAATGCGCCACGCGCCTTTCTTCGGCTGGATCAAGGATCTGTCCGCGCCGGACCCAACCAACGTCTTCAATCTCTTCGGTCTGCTGCCCTTCGACCCCACGCACGTCGCCTTCTTCGGCCCCTATCTGTCGCTGGGCGTATGGCCGCTCGTGATGGGCGTGACCATGTGGCTGCAGATGAAGATGAACCCGGAGCCGACGGACGAAATCCAAAAGACTATGTTCGCCTGGATGCCGGTGATGTTCACTTTCACCATGGGCAGCTTCGCCTCCGGTCTCATCATCTACTGGTCATGGAACAATCTGCTGTCGATCGTTCAGCAGGGCGTGATCATGAAGCGCGCCGGCGTGAAGTTCGAATTATGGGACAATCTCCGCAAGTCCTTCGGGCTCGCGTGACGAATTCCGGCGGCCGGGGCGGCGACGCTCCGGCCGCCGACTTTTGGACATCATGACAGAGCCCGATTTCCTTGAGGATGGCCGCCGTCTCTTCGCCGGCCCCTGCGAATTCATTTTCGCCAGCGCCAGAGCGTCGGACCTACCGCCGCTCGGCCCGCCTGAAATCGCGTTCGCCGGCCGCTCCAACGTCGGCAAGTCCTCCCTGCTCAACGCATTGACGAACCGGAAGACGCTCGCGCGCGTCTCGCATACGCCCGGTCGCACGCAGCAGCTGAATTTCTTCGCGCTCGGCGGCCCGCCGGGGGCCGAGCGCCTGCGTCTCGTGGACATGCCCGGCTACGGCTATGCCGCGGTCGGCAAGGAGAAGGTCGCGAGTTGGGGCGCGTTGATGCGCGATTACCTGCGCGGCCGCGCGACGCTCGCCCGCGTCTTCGTGCTGATCGACGGGCGGCGCGGCGTGAAATCCGTCGACGAGGAAATGCTAAATCTCCTCGATCAATCCGCGGTTTCCTATCAGGCGATCCTCACCAAACACGACGAATTGAAAATTTCCGAGCGCGAGGACGTCGTCGCGGCGACGGCGGCCGCGCTCGCCAGACGTCCCGCCGCCTATCCCGAGATCATTTTCACCTCGTCGCATTCCGGCGAAGGCGTCGCCGCCCTGCGTGGCGCGGTCGCCCGGCTTCTCGCTGAACGAAACGCTTGAAAGCGACGGAAACTCCGGTCTAGGTGAGTCGCCCGCGACGCTCTGCGGGTTCTTCCCGAGAGGCCACCGCCATGACTGCCGACTCCGCCGAAAGCGCGCTCGCACAGGCCCGCATCCTCATGCAGGCGCTGCCGCACATGCTGCGCTACGACGACGCCATCGTCGTGGTGAAATACGGCGGCCACGCTATGGGCGACGACGAAGTCGCGCGCAATTTCTCGCGCGACATGGTGCTGCTCGAGCAGTCCGGCGTGAACCCCGTCGTCGTGCACGGCGGCGGCCCGCAGATTGGCGCCATGCTGAAACGTCTCGGCGTCGAGTCGCGTTTCGCCGACGGGTTGCGCATCACCGACGGCGAGACCATGGGCATCGTCGAAATGGTGCTGGCCGGCGCGATCAACAAGCAGATCGTCGGCTACATCAATTCCGAAGGCGGCCGCGCCATCGGCCTCACGGGCAAGGACGGCCGACTGCTGACGGCCAAGAAGCTCGAACGTCCGGACGGCGTCGATCTCGGTTATGTGGGCGAACCCGACAAGGTCGACACGACGGTGCTCGACCAGGTGCTCGGCCGCGAGCTTATCCCCGTGCTGGCGCCTGTCGCGCAGGGGCCGGGCGGCGCGAGCTTCAACATCAACGCCGATACGTTCGCGGGCGCCATCGCGGGCGCGCTCGGGGCGAAGCGTCTCATATTCCTGACTGACGTTCCGGGCGTGCTCGACAAGAACAGGGAACTGATCCGCGAACTGAGAGTCGCCGACATTCCCGGCCTTATCGCCGACGGCACGATCACCGGCGGCATGATCCCCAAGGTCGAGACCTGCATGTACGCGATCGAGCGCGGCGTCGAGGGCGTCGTCATCCTCGACGGCAAGCTGCCGCATGCGGTGTTGATCGAGCTGCTGACCGACCACGGCGCCGGCACGCTGATCACGCGGTGAAGCGGCGCCGGAACGATTCGCGGCGCAACCAGCCTCCCGTAATGGCCGGGGCGGGACCGGCCATGACGATGGGGGAGGTCGCCGCCGCATGAGCGACGCGCATCCGAACGGCCGGTTCTCGCACATCGACACATGGGTGTTCGATCTCGACAACACGCTCTATCCGCAGACGGCCGATCTCTGGCCCAAAATCGATGCGCGCATCACCCTCTTCATGATGCGCATGTTTGGACTCGACGCGATTTCGCTGCGCGCGTTGCAGAAGCATTATTATCTGCGTTACGGCACGACGCTGCGCGGGCTGATGGAGGAGCACGACATCGACGCCGAGCATTATCTCGACTATGTGCACGACATCGACCGCTCGTCGCTCGACCCCAATCACTCGCTCGCGGCGGCGATCGCGGCGCTGCCTGGCCGCAAGCTGATCCTCACCAACGGCTCGCGGCACCACGCCATCGCGACGGCGAAACAGCTCGGGATCGACCATCTTTTCGACGACATCTTCGACATCATCGCCGCCGATTTCATCGCTAAGCCGGAGGAGGGCGCCTATGAGCGTTTCTTCCGCCATCTGAAGGTGGACCCGGCGCGCGCGGCGCTGTTCGAGGACATTCCGCGCAACCTCGTCGTGCCGCACAGACGCGGCATGACGACCGTGCTGGTGCGCCCGGGGGCGGGCGAGAATGTCGAGCGCGAGACCTGGGAGATCGCGCAAGGCGACGAGCCGCATATCGATTTCGCGACGGATGATCTCGTGGGGTTTTTGGACGACATCGCGGCGCGGGGCTGAACTTGCGCGCGAGGCGCGGTCGCGCCAAACTGATTTTTTGCTCTAAACCGTCAGGGAGATCCCCCGGCTTAGCCGGGGTGGCAGTAGAAGTTTGACGTTTTCAGCAGTCCACCGTCGACATTTCCAGTCGTGAGCCGCCAAGCACACGATAGGGAAATCCGACGATGGACGATTATGAGAGCTTAAGTCACACGCGATGGGACTGCAAATACCACGTTGTGTTCATTCCCAAATGTCGCAGGAAAGCGCTGTATGGCGAACTTCGGCGTCACCTCGGGGAAGTGTTCAAGAAACTGGCCGCGCAGAAGGAGAGCCGGATCGAGGAGGGGCATTTGATGCCCGACCATGTTCACATGATGATCTCGATCCCTCCGAAATTCGCGGTGTCCCAGGTGGTGGGATACATCAAGGGCAAGAGCGCGATCCATATGGCGCGGGTTTATGCGGAACGTCGGCGCAATTTCGTGGGTCAGCATTTTTGGGCGCGGGGATATTTCGTCTCGACCGTGGGTCGGGACGAACAGGGGATCCGGGAATATATCCGCAACCAGGAACTCGAAGACGCCCGATTGGAGCGGTTGAACCTGTGGCGTTGACGTTAAGCAGCCGCCTGTAGGCGGCAAAAGAAATCGGGGCCGCGTCAGCGACCCCGCAGCCGCTATGAGCGGCTCACATCATAAAGCCCCCGGCTTTGCCGGGGGATACTTACTGTTCCGCAGAGGGAAATCAAACCACGTCGCATTTCCTCGAGGCTTTGGCGCCATTCAATTTCCTTTTATTGGCGCCATGCGGCTGAAGTCCCTTCGACCTACCTCTCTTGTGACAAGGGAAGCAGGCCTCCCCGGCCCGCGCCCATAACCATCTCGGGAGGAACGTCATGAATACTTTCGCACGCGCGTCATTCGCGATTCCCGCTGTCGGGCTCTTACTCGGGCTCGTCCTCGCAGGGGCTGCGCCGGTTTCGGCCGCGGAAGGCGTGAAGACCGCCTTTCTGCACGAGTCGCATGGGCACGGCGGGGCGCATCGCGGATCTCATCACGGCGGGGGGTGCTTCGTCACCACGTCTCCGGGGCACCACACGAAAGGCATTCGTCATTGGCGCAATCCGTGTCCACATACGGAGCGCAAGCATATGAACCCCTATCATGCCCCGCACCACCGTCCGCACCGTCCGCATCCCGCGCCGCATTGGTGACGGCGTCGACGCGAAAATGGGCGCCTTCCGCCATTATCGTTAACCTTTGTTAAGGGTTCGCCGCGAAGATCAAAGCCGCGCGATATCGCGCGGCATGATTCGACGGGCGGTGATGACAGACGCAGCGAAGCGACGAGAAGCGGATGCGGCCTTCGCTCCGGCGCCTGGCTCCGGCAGCGGCCGGAAAGACCAGACGTGGACAGGCTCGATGCGGTCGCGTCTCGAGATGATGCTCGTCTCCGGCGGAGACGAGCGCATCTGGCCGGATCCGATCACCCGCCGCAACAGATATGGGACGCCGACGCCGCCCGCGCCGGACGAACTGTGGTTTTCCTCCTCGACCGCCTCGGCGATTTCGCCGCGCGGATACGCCGCCGCGCAGCGCGCGCTGGAGGCGCTCTCGAAAGACGACGCCGACCTTCCGGGCTGGTTCGACGATATTCGCGCGCGCATTCGCGCGCAGTTCGGCGCGCCGGGCGTCGAGGTCGTGCTCACGGCTTCCGGCACGGAGGCGGAACTCGCGGCGCTCGCGGTCGCCAAGGCGCTGCTGCGCCGTCCCATCGCGAATATCGTCGTCGCGCCGGACGAGACGGGCAGCGGCGTCGCGCTCGCCGCCACGGGGGCGCATTTCGCCGGGACTGCGGCCTTCGAGCCGCATGTCGCGCGCGGAGCGACGCTCGCCGGCTGGGAGAAGGACGAGGTGGTCCTGCGCCGCGTCGACATTCGCGATGCGACGGGGCGTCCACGCGCCGCCGCCGAGATCGACCGCGCCGCGGGGCTCGCCGTCGCGGACGCTCTGCGCACCGGCCGCGCCGCTCTCCTTCACCTGCTCGATTCCTCGAAGACGGGCCGCGGCGGTCCCAGCCGCAAAGCGGCCCGGGAGATCATGGTCAGCGCCGGAGAGCGCGCGCTGGTTCTCGTCGACGCCTGTCAGCTTCGCTGTTCTTTCGATCAGATAAGGGCGGATCTCGCAGCCGGCTTTCTCGTCATGGTGACGGGGTCGAAATTCGCCGGCGGCCCGCCCTTCTGCGGCGCGCTCCTCATTCCGCCGCAGCAGGCCGAACGGTTGCGCGCGCTCTCGTTGCCGGAGGGGTTCGCCGCCTATGCGGCGCGTCTCGACTGGCCCCAGACTTTCGAAGGCGCCTTCGAGGCCACGGGCTTCGCGCCCGCCAATCTCGGCATGGGCCTGCGCTGGGAGGCCGCGCTCGCCGAGATCGAGGCCTATGCGGCGATCCCCGCCAAGCTGCGGGACGACATCGCCGCGCTCTTCGCCGAGTCGGCGCGCCGTTGCGTCGCCGGCAACGCCGATCTCGATTTCCTCGACGCCGAATGCTGGCGGCTCGGCGGAAAGCCGGCGACGATTTTCCCCATTTTGACGCATCGCGGCGATCCGGCGCAGGCGCGTCTGATCTACGAGTCGCTGCGCGCCTCGACGGGATCCTTCGAGAAGCCGGAATATGCGCGGGTCTGCCACGTCGGCCAGCCGGTGGTCGTCGGGGGACGGGCGGCGCTGCGCCTGTGCTTCGGCATGCCCCACGCCAACGCCGTCGCGGAACGCGCCGCGCAGGACATGGATCTGGACGCCGCCTTCCGGCCGCTGCGCCAGGACATGGAGCTTCTCTTTCGCAAATGGGGCGCGCTCGCAAGGCGCGTCTGTGCGGGCGGCCCCACGCTCGCCGCCTCGAACAGCTGACAAATCTGGCGCCCGCGACCGGCGGCGCCGTACGAGACGGAGGATCGGCCGTGGCTTTTTCTTTTCTGAGCCGCAAGCAGAAAACCGAACAGCCGGCCGAAGCCGCAAGCTTCGACACGGCGCATGAGGGCGCGCAGGTCTCGATGGCGGAAGCCATGCAGCGCGCCGCCGCGGAGACGGGCGCGCCGCCGATGCAGCTGATGCGCGAATATTCGCGCCTCGCTTTCGGCCCCGGCAAGCTCTCCTTCGAGGACTATGTCAAGTACCGTCTCTTCGACGACGCTTGGCTCGCCGGCGCCGACAAGGCGGATTTCGTCGGCGCGCGCCGCAATCGCGATCTCGTCGTAGAGATCAATTATCGCCACGATTGGCACGGCCTGTTGACCAACAAGCTCGTCTCGCAAAGCTATCTGTCGACCTATGGTCTGCCGACCATTCCGCCGCGCGCCATTTACGCGCCGGGCATGACCGTCGCCTCGGAAAGGCTGCTGCGCTCGCGCGCGGAATTGCGCGCCTTTCTACTGGATTCGGCAAACTATCCGCTGTTCGGCAAGCCGCTGGAGAGTTTCCAGAGCCTCGGCGCGCTGGCGCTTCAGGGCTGCGACCCGCCGGCCGGCGAACTGATCGCCGTCGGGGGCAAGCGGCTGAAAGCGGAGGCGACGCTCGACGACATCGAAACGCATTATTCGGCGGGCTATCTCTTTCAGCGGCTGGTGACGCCTCATCGCGATCTCGTTCCCGCGATCGGCGAGCGTCTGGCGACCGTGCGTATCCTCACCATCGCCACGCCCAATGGGCCGAAGGCCTTCCGCGCGGGCTGGAAGATTCCGGCGGCGGGCAATGTCGCCGACAATTTCTGGCGCGCGGGAAATATGCTCGCAGGGCTCGACTTCGAAACGGGCCGCGTGCTGCGCGTCACGAGCGGCGCCGGATTCCAGATGAAGGACGTCACGCATCACCCCGATACGGGCGCCGGACTGATCGGGCTCGCCGTCCCGGAGTGGGAGAAGATGAAGGCCGTCGCCGTCGAGGGCGCGAAGGTGTTGCGCCACTTCGGCGTGATCGGCTGGGACATGGCGGCGACCGACGACGGGCCGGCGATCGTCGAGGCAAACGAGACCCCTGATTTTGGCCTCGTGCAGATCGCCGACCGCCGCGGGATCCTGTGCAAGGAGTTCAACGATCTCCTCGCCGCCCAGCAGGCCGCCGGCGCCGCACATGTGAAGAAGATCAAGGAGGCGGTGGCGCGTCTGTGACGTTCCGCGCGAGCCGGCTGTGACGCCGGCCATAAAGGAAATAGACAACGAGGCCGATCGCCATCCAGAGCAGGAAGCGCTCCCAGGCGATAGCCGGGAGCCGCGACAACAGCCATAGCGAAAAGCCCACGCCGACGAGCGGCGTGTATGGAACGAAGGGCGTGCGAAAGCTTCGCGGCGCGTCGGGCTGCGTCCGGCGCAGAACGACGACGGCGACGCAGATCACGACAAAGGCGGAGAGCGTGCCGATATTCACGAGCTCCGCCACCTCCTTGATGGGATAGAACGCCGCGACGATCGCGGTGAGCGCGCCGGCGATCAGCGTCGGCCGATGGGGCGTGCGAAAGCGCGGGTGAGGGACCGCGAACCACGCGGGCAGCAACCCGTCGCGGCTCATCGCGAACCAGATGCGCGCGCAGCCCAGAAGGAAGGCCAGCATGACGCTCGTAATGCCGGCGACGGCGGCGAGCGACACGATGAAAGCGACCCAGGGCAGGCCGATCGAGGCGAAAGCCGTGACGACCGGCGCTGGGTTGTTCAGCGTGTCGTAACGCGCGAGACCCGTGAGCACGAGCGACATCGCCACATAGAGCGCCAGCGCGACCACGAGCGACAGCAGCACGGCGCGCGGCAGATCGCGTTGCGGATCGCGCGCTTCCTCCGCGGCGGTCGTCAACGTGTCGTAGCCGAAAACGGCGAAGAACACGACAGCCGCCCCTTCCGCGACGCCGGAGAAGCCGAAAGGCATGAAGGGCGTCCAGTTGTCGACGCGCACATAGGGCAGGCCGACGACGATGACGAAGAGCGCGGCCGCGATCTTGAGAATCACCATCGCCGTATTGAAGCGCGCGCCCCATTCGATGCGCAGCGTGAGCAGCGCCGCGACCCCGAGCGCGCCCAGGGCCGCCATGAGGTCGATCGCATGGCCCGGTCCAGTGCCGGGCGCGCCGGCGGCCCAGTCGGGGAGGGGCAGGCCCAGTTGCGACAGAAGCGATTGGAGATAGCCCGACCAGCCTATCGAGACGACGGCGACGACAAGAGCGTATTCGAGCAGCAGATCCCAGCCGATGATCCAGGCGACCAACTCGCCGAGGACGGCGTAGGCATAAGTGTAGGCGCTGCCGGCGACCGGAATGAGCCCAGCAAACTCCGCATAGGACAAAGCCGCGGCGCCGCTTGCGACGCCGGCGATGAGAAAGGACAGGGCGACCGCCGGCCCAGCCTGCGTCGCCGCGACGACGCCCGTGAGCACGAAGACGCCGACGCCAATCAGCCCGCCCAGCCCGATGCTGGCGAGCTGCCAGACGCCGAGGACGCGGCGAAAACCGCTGTCGCGGTTCGCCTCGGCGCGCAACAGCTCGATCGATTTGGCGCGCGTCAGCTCTGTCCACTTCATCTTCGCCCTCCCGAGTTCCGGGAGAGTGACATAAGCGATCGGGCCAACGCTGTCATGCGCGCGAAAAAGAAGCGGCTTCGAAGTAGAAGCCGCTCCCGTTTTGGCCTTTTACTTCGTCGCCGCCTCGAGATGCGTCAAAGCTTCTTCCGCATGTTTCGTCGCGACATCGGCGTGTTTCTGCTTGCCGTGGTCGATCGCGGCGTCGAGATGCGTGATGCCTTCCTTGACGTGATCGTTGGGCTTTTCAGCCTGCGCTTCTTTCGCGTGCTTCAGAGCCTCTTCCGCGTGGGTCACGAGCACATCCGCGTGACCCATCTTGCCGTGTTCGATCGCCTGCTTGGTGTGCGTGATCGCTTCGGCGAGATGATGGCTTTCGGCGAGCGCTACTTTCGGCGCGAGGAATGTCGCGGCGCCGAGGGCGAGAGCGACAGCGAATATCCTTCGGTTCATCGACTTCTCCTCGAAATACGCCGGCGTCAGGCGCCGACGTGCCTTTGATATGGTGGCGGCGTAATCCTTCGTCCAGCCCCCGACCGCGCTACGAGACCTGGAGAGAGTCCAATTTCTGTTCCGCTCCCCGGGCGCAATGCGTCCTGCGTTCCACCGCTTGCGGGCGCCAACGGGCCCCGAGGCTCGGCTCTTGTCCGGCGCCCCTCGGCCTTTCATATAAATTGCGCGTCTCGCGTTTTGCGGAGCCGCCAAGCAGATATCTGGAGCAAGCGATGCGGATCGGGGCGCCCAAGGAAATCAAGGACAATGAGTTTCGTGTCGGTTTGATCCCTTCCTCGGTCGCTGAAATTACGCAGGCAGGACATGTCGCGCTCGTCGAGAGGGGCGCGGGCGTCGGCGCCGGAATTTCAGACGAGGATTACGCGCAAGCCGGAGCGCTGCTGGTCGATGGGCCCGAAAGGATATTTGCAGACGCCGATCTCATCGTGAAGGTGAAGGAGCCGCAGCCGCACGAAGTCGACAGGCTTCGTCCCGATCAGACTCTTTTCGCCTATCTCCATCTCGCCGCCGACGCGCGTCTCACGCGCGATCTGATGCGGAGCGGCGCGCATTGCATCGCTTATGAAACGGTGACGGCGCCTGGCGGCGGATTGCCGCTGCTCGCGCCCATGTCGGAGATCGCAGGACGTCTCGCGCCGCAAATGGGCGCGCGCTATCTCGAAAAGCAGGCTGGCGGCCGCGGCGTTTTACTTGCGGGAGCGCCCGGCGTGCCGCCCGCCGAGACGCTCGTTCTCGGCGCCGGCAGCGTTGGCGCGCAGGCCGCGGCGATTGCGCTCGGCATGGGCGCGAGCGTGCTCGTCGCCGATCGAAATCCCGATGCGTTGCGCCGTCTCGAGGTCAGGTTTGGCTTCGCGGTGCGGACGATTTATTCGACGCGGGCGGCGATCGCGGAGTCGATCAAGCGGGCCGATCTGGTCATTTGCGCTGCTCTGGCGCCCGGCGCCCGCGCGCCAATCCTTGTCACGCGCGACATGCTGACGACGATGAAGCGCGGCGCGGTGATTGTCGACGTTGCGATCGATCAGGGCGGCTGCTGCGAGACCTCGCGTCCGACGACGCATTCCGATCCGACCTATGTCGTGGACGACGTCGTGCATTACTGCGTCACCAACATGCCGGGCGTCGTGCCGCGCACTTCGACCTTTGCGCTCAATTCTGCGACGCTCCCCCTGATTTTGGCGATTGCGAACAAGGGCTGGCGCCGCGCCGTTGAGGACGATCCGCATCTGCGCGCGGGGCTGGAAATCACCGCCGGACGGCTCGTCTCCGCGCCGGTCGCCGCCGCGCACGACCTGCCCCTGACGCCGATCTCCGAAGTCTTGAATCGTTAATAAAATCTTAATGGTTGACATTCAACTGTCTCAACCGGGGAGCGTCTGTATATTATCTGATTGTATACTATCAGTATTCAGTTGACCGGGAGGTTTTCGCGACCTTAACTGGGCTCATCAGCCGATTCGAGACGGCGCGCCAATCATCGCGGAACCAGGAGCCAGAGCATGTTCATCATCGTCGACGAGCGCGATCTCGTAACGAATGGATACGCCTGCCGGTTCAGTCAGGAGGGCGTCGCCTCCGCCGGCTTTCGTCCAGGGCAATTTCGCGATTGGGTCGGTTCCGCCATGGAGGGCGATGTTCAGGCCGTTGAAGCCTTTCTGATCGGCGAGTGTCCGGAACGCGAAGAATTCCCGAAGCTCATCCGTCGACGCTCGCAGGCGCCCGTGATCGCGATGAACGATGCGTCTTCGCTCGAGCAAACGCTGGGCCTCTTCAGCGCTGGCGTCGACGACGTGGTGCGCAAGCCGGTTCATGTGCGCGAAATACTCGCGCGCGTCCACGCCATCCGCCGGCGCGCGGAAGCGCGCCAGGACTGCGCGAGCGTTCCTGGCATTCAGGTTTTCTTCAATGGCGGCGATCCCATCGTGAACGGGGAAATTTTGTCGCTGCCGCGCCGTGAGCGCCGCATTCTCGAATATCTTGTGGTCAACCGCGGACGCAGACTAACGAAGTCGCAAATCTTCAACGCCGTCTACGGATTGTTCGACGACGACGTCGAGGAGAATGTCATCGAGAGCCATATCAGCAAGCTGCGCAAAAAATTGCGCGCGCGCCTGGGCTACGATCCGATCGATTCCCAGCGATTCCTCGGATATCTGCTGACGTCGTCGAGCCAGACGCCGGCGTCGAATGACGATCTCGCGGCGGCTGGCTGATCTCGCAGAGCGCCGCTAATGCGCCCTTAGCAACTGTCACGTAGCGTGCCTGCGTGATGTTGCGTGGGGCGCGATGACGACCTTCGACGAAGTGCTCTCCAGAATTGAGGCGATAGAGGAGGCGCGCTGCGCGCCTCGATCCCTGTGCGTTCCGATCTCCGCGCCCATGTTGGATCCGTCGCCTCCCGCAAGCGGGAGCGCGCTTCGCGCCGTGCGTGCGGCCTACCTCCGCACGCGGGACGATGTCAAAACCAAACCGCCCGAAGCGTATGGGGAAACCCTCGCGCGCGAATTAAGGGCAGCGGCCGGCGACGTCGACAGCTTACGTCGGCTGCGACGCCGCTTCGCCTGGCTGCTGCATCCAGACCGGCAAGTAGACGTCGCTCAATGCGGGGAGATCTCGCTCGCGCGCATCAATGCGGAGATCGACGACGCTCTGCGACGACTCGAAACTAGCGTTGCTCAAGCACGCCCGCGCTCGTGACGACTGCCCATTTTCCCATTCTCTGACGAATCGAGACGATCTCGCCGATTTGGGGCAGTCTGTCTCCTGCGGAGACGCGCGCGACGCGTCCTTCCGGCAGCCGAATTATCGCATGGTCGCGCGACGCCTCGAGAACTTCATAGCCGGCGAGCGCAATCCGAGAAAAATTGCCTCTCGTCGAGCCCACCGGCGCGAAATCGATCTCCCGAGGCGTGGTGCGGCGCTTGGCTTGCGTAGACGAGGGCTTTGCGTAGATCGCAAGATGCTGAAGCCCGGCGATATCCGGCTTACGGTTTGTGTTGGCGTTCATGTCGATGGCGAAAAGGACGCTGCCCAGCGCGAGCGAAACGCCAGCGATGCCGAGCGCGGCGTCGGAGTCGACACGCGGGAGTCGAATTTGGCGCATGATTTTTTCCCCTTGTTCGTAACGACGAAACTATGTCGGCGCAATCGCGCGAAACTTTTCGCGGGCGCAAGGGGGTAAAGGATTTCTTTACCACACAAGCTCCGCAAAAGGTTGTGGAAATAGCTTCGTATGGCAACACCCGAGAGGTCTTTCCATGAATCATCTGGCTCAGTTGGATCAGCTTCGCAGACACATGGCGGAGGAGCTGACGCAGATCCCGCAGTATCGCGCCCTCAAGACGATGGAGCGGTTCATCGCGGAATTGTCCGCCATCTATGAAACGCCCGTCGAAACCGCAGAGGAAGAGGAAGAGGCTGACAATTCGAACAAGAAAATCGCTCAGGCGATAGAAAACCATTTACGCGGCGAGTCGGGGCCGTCGATCGTCAAGAACGCTGCATATCTTCCGGTTCACCGGGTAGCGTAACCGCCACACGCGCGCGGCGGACGACGGCCGCGCGCGCCGTCAGCGCGGCAAGTCGTCGCGCGAAACGAAAGTAAAATTCTTCACGAGCACCTCCTTGACGACGGCCTTGCCGAGACGCTGATTCACATTTTCGGCAAGTTGCTTGGTAAGGCTGGACAGGTCCGCGCGATCAAGTTTCGAGAAGTCGATTTTGGTGTCCGAGTAGATGAGGCGGAACGCTTCGTCCATGATGAAGCTTTCGGGATTGAGCGCTTCTGCATGGGCGTCGAGCTTGGGCGCGACCACGTTGAATTCGGCCGAGACATAGCCTTTCACGACGCCCTCCGCGATGATCGGAACCGTGATCGGCTTGATCCTCGCGATCTCAAGCTTTTCCGCATGTTCTTCGGCCGGAGCGTCGTGATGAGCGCGAAAATAGACGCCGCCGTAAGTCGCGGCCAGCGTCACAAGGCATGTCCATGCGCCAAAAAGAATCGTACGAAACATGCCTCACCGCCGCGCGACGCCATTAATGGAGTAGGTCCCGTCGGACTCTTCCTTGCGGATGCCGTCGATAATTAAGGCCGAGATTTCCCGTATCGCTTGCAGATGCCGCTCCAGCGTCTCCGCATTCTCCGCGAGCCGGTCCTGAAGATCGCGGATACGGTGACGGGCATGGACGAGACTTTCCTCGCGAACGCTCCGGGAGACCTGCATGAATTCGAGAAGCGCGTGGGTCTTTCGAAGGTTCAGCGCTTCGAAATCGATGCGTTCGCAATTTCTGAGCGTGGCGGTTTCGGCGTTGATCAGCGTTTCAAGCCGCTCGATACAGTTGATGAAGGCCTGATCGGCGTTCATTGAGCTTGCTGCCATGGCTGGGCTTCGCATGTTCTCAGGCGGTGTGGGTCGGGTCAGGCTTGGCGCCGCCGAGATCGAGAATTTTTTGTATTCCGACGCCTCCGGCCCGCGCAATTTGGGCGCCGAGTTGCTCGGCCATCATGGAGCGCCATACGCTGCCGGCTTCCCCCGATCCGAAGGACGCCTCGTTGGCTTTCGGTAATAGGAGTTCCAGCCAGCTTTGCAGGATGAAAGCCTCGAACTTTTGCGCGACGCTGGCTTCCGTCCCGGATGTGGGGGGCGTGGGTCGCGCCGTTGGCGCGGAGCGCGCCGTCAAGCCATTCGGGAGTGCAGCGGAAAAAGCTGTCGCATTCGCGTCAGGCGTTCTGGCGATCATACGGGCGCGCGGCGCCGTGAGGGAGCCCGCGTCGTCCAAGCGTTTCATGGCGACGTTAAGCCGACGCGGATCAGCGGCCCGGGCAACGTCCAACACAATGTCGGTTGACGGAAAGATCGACATGTCCCCTCCTGAGATGCGTCAAACATCATAGAGGCGCGGACTTACGGCGCGCTTACGTCGGGTTGGTCGCTGAGAGCCCGCATTTGAAGGGCGACGCGCTCGCGCCGCCAGATCGCATCGGCTTTTTCGAACAGCCGTTGCGTTTGCTTCGCGCGCCGACCATATCCGCGCGCGCTTTCCATTTGCCTTGCATGAGCCGCTTCGGCTTCCCGCCGCGCTGCGCTGAATTGAGAAAGTTGAGCGAGCGTCAGGCGGGGATCGATCAGTCCCTGTTCGAGCGCCGCCAAAGTGCGCTGCTCTGCGGCGCGCAACGCGTTCAATTTGGTCTCGATCTGGCCCAATCGCGTCAGTTCGAGACGCCAGAGACTTTGACTGACGACAAGTGCGCGTTCGAGGCGGTCGCGTCGAGCCTTCATCAGCGACCCCTCAGAAGCCAGCCGCCGACGTCGGCCGAAAAGGCGGCGAAGAAATCAGGGGCTATCACCGAAAGGGAATAGACGCCGAGAAGCGCGGCGAGCGGCGTGGAGACGAAGTAAACCTGAACTTGCGGCGTAAGCCGGGAGAGAAGCCCGAGCGCGACATTCAGAACGAGGCCGAAGATCAGGAAAGGACTGCACAGACGCAATGCGATCAGATGAGATTGAGTCAACACATTGGTCAATTCGATGAGAAGCGCACGTGGCGATGGCGAGGCGGCGACGGGCGCGGTTTCATAGGAAAGATAGATCGCACGCAGGAGGAGAAGATGTTGGTCCGAGACGAAGAAGAGCGTGACGGCGCATAGCAGGACGAAAGACGCCAGCGCGGGCGTCGGCTCTGGTTCGTTCACGGCGGCGCCGAAAATGTTTCCAAGCCCGAACGCCAGGGCGACGCTGGTCGCCAGCGTTTCGAGGGCGAGAAAGTAGAAGCGGGCGAGAAGGCCCAGGACGACGCCGATCATCAGTTCGGCGATAATTGTGGCGGCGAGGTCGATGGGTTCGCGAGTTCCGAGCGCAGGGTCGATTTGCTGCATCAGGGGCGGCGTTAGCGCGAGCGTGATCGCCAGGGCGAGGTAGAGGCGGGCGCGCAGCGGCACGCGGTCGCTCGATACGCCGGGCGCGGCCAGCAGGCAGGCGCCGACGCGGCAGAACAGGACGAAGGCGGGCAGGATTGGGTTTGGAAAAACCGTCACGAAACGAACCCCAACGATCTGACCTGAACCCCGCTCGCGATTTCGAGATGAGACAAAACCGCCTGCGCCGGAAAGGGACGGGCGAGGATCAGACGCACATAGGGCCTGGCTTCCGGGGTCGTCAAAACGACGAAAACTTCTCCACGCTCGAGACGCTCGCGGATCGCCGCGCCTGCCTCCTGCGAAAACGACTCGATCTGGGCCGGATCCGCGTCGAAACCAGCGAGTTCGCCTTTTGAGTCGCGTTTGAGATGTTCATGGAAAAAGAGATCCCATCTCGCGCCGAGCCGAAGTACGCCCAGGACGCCGTCGAGCGATAGATCGCTGCAAATCTGGGAAGCGAGCCGGGCGCGAACATGTTCGACGATCGCCTCGGCGCGTCTTGCGAAGGGCGCGATTTCGGCGACTGCTTCGAGGATCAGGGGGAGGTTTCGGATCGAGACGCGCTCGACCAGAAGAAGTTTCAGAACGCTCTGAAGCGTGGAATGCGTGATGAGATTCGGAACGATCTCCTCAAGAAGACGTCGATATTCAGGCTCTATTCCGTCGATGAGCGCCCGCATGTCCTTGTAGGTGAGGAGCTGGGCGAGATTGCTGCGCAACGTCTCCGAAAGATGCGTAAGGAGGACAGAAACCGGATCGATCGGCGTGAAGTCCAGTCGCCGCGCTTCATCCGCCATGACGTCGGGAATCCACATGGCCCGCATCCCGAACGCAGGGTCTGTCGTGACTTCTCCGCCGAGGTCCGGCGCCGCAGCCGCGCCTAGAATGACCATATGATGTCGTAGCCGAAGTTCACGGCTCGCGACGAGCGCGCCGTGAATGCGGATCTGATAGTGTTTCGGGCGGACGTCGAGGTCGTCCGTGAGTTTTATGTCGGGAAACACGAAGCCAAATTCACGCGCGAAGTTTCTGCGCATCTTGAAGACACGCTGGCTCAACTCGGGTTGGGACGCCAGGAGGCCCGCCCAAAGCTGTTTGCCGAGACGCAATTCGACAGGGGGGATCGCGAGAGCGTCGCGCGCGGATTTTTCCGCGTCCTTGCTCGCCTTGGCCTCGGCGGCCCGCTGATTTGCATCTTCCAACAGACGCGCCTGTTCGGCCTGCTTCGGGATGAGATAGGCGACGAAGGCCATGACCGAGCCGAGAGTTCCGAATGGCGCAAGGGGCAGGCCGGGAATGAGCGCCAGCACGAACATCAGCGCCGCCGCAACGAAGAGCGCGCGCGGATACATGCCCAGTTGTCGCAGGATGTTTTGTTCGGCGGAACCGCGCGTGCCGCCTTTCGACACCAGAAGGCCCGCGGAAAGCGACACGATGAGGGCGGGGATCTGCGATACGAGGCCGTCGCCGACCGAAAGCTTGGTGTAGACGTCCGCAGCGGCGGAGAGCGACATCCCGTGTCGCGTCACGCCGATGATGACGCCGCCGAAAATATTGACGGCCAGGATGATAAGGCCGGCAATCGCGTCGCCCCGAACGAATTTGGAGGCGCCGTCCATGGAACCGAAGAAGGCGCTTTCTTCCTCGAGTTCGCGTCGTCGCGCCTGCGCCTCGCGCTCGTCGATAAGGCCCGCGGAAAGATCGGCGTCGATCGCCATCTGCTTTCCGGGGATGGCGTCGAGGGTAAAGCGCGCCCCGACTTCCGCGATGCGCGTCGCGCCCTTCGTGATGACCAGAAAATTGACTGTAACGATGATCGCGAAGACAGTGAGGCCAATGACGAAGTCGCCGCTCATGACGAGCTTCGAGAAGCCGCTGATGATATAGCCGGCGGCCGTTGACCCTTCTGCGCCGTGCGAAAGAATGAGCCTCGTCGTGGCGATGTTGAGGGAAAGCCGTAGAATTGTCGCAACGAGCAGAACGGTCGGAAAGGAGGAGAAGTCGAGGGGCTTCTGAATCCAGAGCGCCACCATCAGAATGAGAACCGACAAACCGATCGAGACCGCGAGGCCAGCGTCGAGCAGAAACGGCGGTATCGGCAAAAAGAAGACGCACAGGATGAAGACGATCGACATGGCGAAGCCGATGTCTTTCGAACTTCCCTCGACGGGCCCCGGCTTCATGCCGACGGCGTCTGACATTCCTTGGCTCCCTGCCGCGAACTTTGGCGGTCTATGTCAGTATCCGGTTTCGATGCGCGAATAGACGAATTGCGCGAGCGCGTTGATCTTCGAACCGATGAATGGCGCGGCAAAACCGAGCGTTGCGACCATTGCGATCATTTTTGGGACGAAGGTGAGCGTCATTTCCTGCACCTGCGTCAACGCTTGAAGGAGCGCCACAACGATCCCGACAGCCATTGCGGCGCCGACGAGCGGACCGGAGACAACGAGGATGGTCGCGATGGCGCGATGCACGATTTCGAGGGCTTCGGCTTCGTTCATGTTCAGCTGATTGAAACGCCGGAGCCGAGCGGAAGCTCGCGCCCGTCAACGAGCTTGGCGATCAAGGTTCCATCGGAAATCATGATGGACTTGACGACGCCGCTGATCCTGCCGTCGGCCGACGTCACAGTCCTGCCGATGAGGGCGCTCGCCTGGGAGAGGGCGGAGTTGTCGGCGAGCGCGGCGAGCAAAGCGTTTGTTTGCACCGCCTGTTCGACAGAAGCGAAGGTTGCGAGCTGTGTGACAGTCTGGGTAGGATCCATGGGCTTCATCGGATCCTGGTTTTTCAGCTGGGTGACGAGCAGCTGGAGAAACGCATTATAGGTTCCGGCCTCACGGGAGGCGGTGGCGGCGGCGGCGCTCGCGTTCGAGCTTGTCTGTACTGGACCGATGATCATTGCAGGCCTCGTTCAGGCAATGTCGCGCGCGCAGGTCGGCGCGGCGGTCGAGGGCGTTTCGAGAGGGAAAAGCGCGCGGACGTCCTTGAGCGCATCGAACACGCGCTTTTCCTCGATGTGACGAACCGCTGCGGCGAGGCCGTCGAGGATCCGCCGATCGCGCACATTGTCGTTGAGCGAAACGAGAATATCCCGGCTGAGCGCGAGAGCGGCGTCACAATCGTTCGGAGACATGAGCATGGTCTGGATAGCGAAATAGAGCCGCCGAAGCGGGGTGGTCGCTTGCTCCGGCTGCATCACGTGATTTTCAAGAAGAAAGGTCACGTCGTTCAGGAGCTCGATGCAAACCTTCCGGTCGACCCGCAAGACGGCGCCATTGATGAAAATTCGCTCGCCGCGACGAAGTGAGATATTCATGTCAAATAAGTCCGTCGGCGATGAGTTGATTGACGTCGATCAGACCGTCGAAGTTTTCCGACTTTCCCTGATCGATGAGATCGGCTTCCCGCCTTACCCAGATGCCTATGGAGATGAGCGAGGCGCGCAGATCGGGCGGCAGGCCGTTGTCGTCATTGCTGAGATCCATGATGAAAATGGACCAGAGGCGGCGCAGAAAATCGGTGGCCTCGAAAGCCTCCGGGGAAAGAGCGCCGCGCGCTTTCCCGAGGGCGAGCTTGGCGATGGCGGTTTCGAGAGCCTGCCTTTCCCGTTGGCGCGCGCACTTCCCGGACTCGCTGGCGATTTCGGCGTAGCGTTGCTGATACATCGGGTTTTCTTTTTCTGGACTATAGATATCTGGCGAGGTTGAGCTGGCTGATTCGCGAGGTCAACGTGAAAGAGGTCTCGATTTGAGTCATCAGGTCGTTGATGCGTGCGGCCGTTTCGGTCTGTTCGACCGCTTCGAGATCGTGGAGCTGGGATTGAAGGGCTGCAGATTGGACATTCATCGTCTCGCTCGCGTTTCGGACCGTGCCGCGCATGACGCCGACTCTGGCCTGCGTTCTCGTGAGGTGGTCGATGGCGGAGTCGATCGTCTGCATCGCCTGGCGGAGGACGACCCGATAGGCGTCGCCATTCATGTTGGCGGCGCCGAGGTCGCCGACCATCGCATAGGCCTCGGCGAGCTTGCGAAGCGCGTGATCATTGGCGGTTACAGACGATTCTATCACGAGGGAGATCGAGACCTGGCTTCTGAGCGGCTCATCGGCTGCGACGGACCAGTCGGCCTTCCAGCCGGCCGGCGAGAATAGATCTCGGAAGCGGCCGGAGAGGAAGCTTTCCATTTGCGTCGGGGTGATGCCGGCGACCGCTGGGTCGGTCTGCGAAAATCCGAAGGCTGCGACAAAGGCGGCGTCGAGCGCGCGCTTGTTCGCTGGCGGCGGATCGGCGAAATAATTGGCGATCGGAGCGACGGCGGCGTTCGCGCCAGCGAAAAGAAACGCGCCGCCGTCGCTGGAGTTGAGCGATGCGATGAGCGCGGACAAGGCGTTGCGCGCCTGGGTGACGATCGCGGCGGGTTCGCCCCCGTCTGTCTGCGCCGCGAGCAGCGTCGCACGCATGCCCCGCGCGGCGGCGGCCAGCGCGTCAAGAGAGGTTTGCGTCAGGTCGAGACGGGCCGAGACGAGCTGGTTCGTCGATTGAATTGTTGAGATCGTCGCGATCGCGTCGCCGATCGAATAGCTGCGGCCGGCTTGCGCGCCGAGCGACGCCGCAAGATCGGCGCGGCGGCCCGTGGCAAGCTCCTGCTGCCGTCGAGCCATTTCGACTTGCAGCCTGCCGAGCGTAAGTCGGAGCGACGCTGTTGAGGAATAGGTAGAGACGAGGTAGGACATGGCGACACTCACGCGCGGACGGCGGCGACAAGGGAGTCGAAAAGCGCGTTGACCGTTTCGAGCAGCTTCGCAGACGCCTGATAGGAATTTTCGAGCGCGAGCATTTGCGACATCTGGTCGTCGAGATTGACTCCGGTCGCATTCGATAGCGCCTGCGTCGTCTGTGCGACCAGGGCGTTGAAATAGGTTTTCTCGCCGTCGGATTGCTTGCGCTGAGCGCCGATCCAGCCGATGGAGCCGGCGGCGATCGCGTTCAATGACCCGCTCGCGCCGAGTCCGGCGACGGGGTCGAAATCTTGCGGGGCGGCGGCGGCGCCCACGAGCTGAAGTAGACGCGCCGAATAGCCGGCGGCGCCGCTCGGGTTGTAGACATAGGCGGGGTTTCCGGAAACGCCGCCGTCGCGAAGGCGCGTGAGGACGCCGCCGCGCGACGGATCGACGTTGGCGTTGATCTCGATCGCGCCGGCGAGACCTGCGATCGACGTCGGGCCGGGCGCGCCGGCCGCGCCCAAGAAGGTGAAAAGTCCCGGAAGCGGCGGGCCGCCGGCGCCGGATTGATCGGCTTCGGCGAAGGCGACGACGAGGCCGCGGGCGATTTCGTCGAGCTGCGCCTGAAACTGGGGCGCGGCGACGTCGCGAATCTGCGTCAGTCCGAAAATTTCGCCGGACCGCAAGGCGAAGGGAGAGCCCGGGGCGCCGGTGGCCTGCACGCCGTCGATATAGACCTGCGCGCCTGCGACTCCGGGCGCGAGATTCGGGGTCGGCTGAAAGGTGATCTTGCGCGGCGTGGTTTCGAACAATGTGAGTCCGCTGTCGGCGTAGATCACCATATCGTTGTTGGGCCGCGTAACGGTGGTCACGCCGATCTTCGCAGAGAGTTGCGCGAGCAGACCGTCACGTTCGTCGAGCGCGTCGGTGATGTCCGCGCCATTCGTGGTTCCCGCGACGATCTCTCGATTCAACTCGGCGAATTTGGTCAAAATGTCGTTCACTTCGCCGACGGCGGAGGCGATGGCTTCGTCAGCGCGGCGGCGCTCGTCCTGGGTCGCCGCGGTCGCGTCGCGCAGGGAGGCGACCACGTCCTTCGCCGCCGCGAGCGCCATTTGCGCGGCGCTCTCGTTGTCCGGAGACGCGCTGTAGCTCTGCAAGGCGCTCGTGAGCCTCGTGATCGTCGCGGCCGGCGAGCGGCTCGTCGATGGATCGGAGAGGCCCAGGGCTCGGTCGATGCGGCTGAGAGCGTCGGAGACCGTCGCGGAAGCGCCTTGCGACGCCGTCGCGGAGAGAAGGCTGCGAAAGAGCGCGAAATCGGCCGCGCGTCCGACGCCGAGAAAATCGACGCCGTTCTGTCCCGCCGCGAGGAGCGGAGCCTTTCGACTGACGCCGGCGAGGCCGGCTCCGGCGATGTTGCGGGAGACGACGCTGATCTGATTGGAGATGACGCCGAGAGACTTTCCAGCGATCAATCCGGCTGTGGTGAGTGACATCGCGCTGCTCCGCGCTTACTTGAGATTGTTGAGAACCTGCAGGATTTCCGACGCGACCTGGAAGGACTGCGTGTTAGCGGTGTAGGCGCGCTGCGCGATGATCATCGTTGAGAGTTCCGTCGCGAGATCGACGGTCGAGGCTTCGAGAGTCGCGGAGGCGACGAGGCCGAGGCCGCCGCTTCCCGGCGCGCCGACGGCGATCTGTCCGGATTCGCCTGTCGCGGCGTAGACATTGCCTGTGTAGTTGGCCAGGGCGGTCGGCGCCGGGACATTGGCGAGGCCGATGCGGTAGGCGGGAGCCATCTGGCCGTTGTCGAGCTGGTAGCTCAATGTTCCATCGGAAGAGATCTGCACGTCGCGGATGGCGCCCGCGGCGTTGCCGTTGACCGTCGCCCTGTTGACGGCGAAGGGCGCGCCGAGCTGGGTGGTGTTGCTCATATCCAGCCTGATTGGCGATCCGCCTGGAAGCGTGAAGGCGAGTTCTCCGCCCGTCAGGATCGAGCCGTTGGCGGAATCGAATGTCAGCGTCTGCGTCGCAATCGGCGGGGATGAGTAAGGGAAGCCTCCGCTCGTTGCGCCAGCGGAGTCATAGACCGTCATTTCCCATGTGTTCGCGGCGGTCTTGGCGTAATAGACGTCGAGCACAACCGGCTTGCCGAGATTGTCGTAGACGGTGAGAGACGTCTTGGCGCTGAATCGCGCGCCGGCCGTATTGGTCGACGGCAGGTTTGCAGCGGGAATGATTTCCGCGGAGGAAGGCAGATTGACGGAGAGCGTTCCGGCGGTGGTCGGATTGGCGTAGAGGCGGTCGTTGCGAATGCGAACGACCTCCATGTTCGAGAGCGCGCCCGTTCCCGCGCCGGCGGGGAAGCCCATCAGATAATAGCCGGCGGCGTTGACGAGGCGGCCTTCGGCGTCGGGCACGAAGGAACCGGCGCGGGTTAGGAAGGTCGCCCCGGAGCGATCCGACACAACGAAGAAACCGTTGCCCTGAATCGCGAGATCGGTGGAGGAGCCCGTGTGCATGAGCGCACCCTGGCCCGTCACGTCGTAACGGCTACGCGTCGACACGCCGCCGCCGAACTGGTTCGAGCCCTGGAAACCGCTGAGCACGGTGAGAAAATGCGTTGTCGCGCGTTTGTAGCCGACCGTGCCGGAATTCGCGATGTTTTCAGAAATATTGGCGAGCGCGTCCGCCTGCGCGGACATGCCCATGATAGATGTATTGAACAGGCCGAATGTGGTGCTCATTACGCCGTCTCGAAGAGATTGACCCGAGGAGAGTTAAACCCGGGCGGCTTGTCCGAAGCTTTCAGCCTGCGCCGCGACGGCGTTGCGCGAGAGGCGGCGCGTCGCTTAACGAGAAGTCGCAGTCTGCGGAAAGAAAGCATTCATGAAAGAACCGCGGTTCGTCGAAGCCGTTCGCCTGGACGCCGGAATGTCGGCGCTGACGCGCTGGCGCGCGCAGCGCCGAGGTCTTGCGACTTTCGCGCGCCTGAACGAGACGGCGCCGGAAAGACGCAGCGAAAGGCGTCGCGAGACGCGGTTGAAATGGGGAAAGGCGCTCGACGCCGCCGACCGGTTCATTTGCGATTGCATCGTCGCCGATCGCACCGAAGGCGGCGCGCGTCTCGGCCTGACGCGCAATGTCGTTTTGCCGCCGCGCTTCCAGTTTTTCGATGAAGCGCGCGGCGAGATTTTCGCCGCGCAAGTCGTTTGGCGCCGCGGCGGCGAGGTCGGCTGCCGCCTGTCCCGCTCGCCGACGCCCGGCAAGACGCAGGCCGCGCGACGCATGCGAAGCCGATGGTACGCGCTTTAGCGCGCAGCCCGCAAGAGTCGACAGGCCTTCGCGATCGGAATGCGCGTTAGGCTTCGCCGCCAAGGCAATATCTCAGCCGCCGTTCCCCCGCCCATCGGGCTGCGCTGTCCGCGCTCGCGACGAATGAACTTTTGTCGAAAGCCATTCTCCGGTCTTCCGCCGCCCGCGCCACAAGGCCCGCGGCGATGGACAGCAGAACGGCGGAAGAGGCGGTTACGAAGATCGTGTCGTCGGCGCCGGCCTCGCTTGCTTCCTTGCGAATGCGGGAGACGAGGCTGCGGATCTCGTAATCGAGCACCTCGAGGTCGCGCCGCAGCGGCGCCTCCAGGCGCTGACATTCCTCGATCGACATTACGGCGATCTCGCCGGTTTTCACGACACGCATCTACGCCTCCGCATTACTCTCGGCCCTGGCGCCGACGGCGGTCCGGGCGCCTGAAAAATCTTCGCGCCCGTCCGCCCCCGGGGCGGACCGCACGGCGCGCGCAAAACTCATCCCTCGCGCGCCACGCAGCCGGCGCGTTCGAGTTGCTCGGCGAGCGCCAGCGCCTCGCCCTTCAGCCGGGCGACCTCCGCCTCGCGGTTTTCGTCGAACAACGTCGCCATCGGCGTGGGGACGCCGAAGGTGCGCGTGCGATCGTCGGCGTGATGCTGATCCTGAATGATGCTGGAGAAAACGAGGGAGCGCATGGTTTTCGCGTGCATCAGCGATAATTGGCGGCAGGTCGCCGGCTCGTAGGCGAAAGGCGGGATTGGCTCCGGCTCGATTTCCCCGTGGCGCCGCGCGCAGCCGGCGACGGCGCAGAAGGTCGAGAGGACCAGAATCGCGCCGCGCGTCCGTCGCAACATGTTCGTCTCCGCCTCCGCCGGCGGGCGCCGGCCTTCCCCGCCCTTTTTGCGCGGAGAGGCTGGCGCGAAGCCTTCCGCACGCGGCTCGCCGCGACATCATGGCTCGCCGGCGCGGCTTTCCGGACCCTATCGAATTGTAATAGAAGCCGCTTATATCGATGAAGGGCGCGCGGCGGGGGCCGTCGGCAGATATTTTTCGAGACGGACGCGACGATAGAACAAGACGCGCCCGACCAGTACGTTCATAATGAACGCCCGCTTCCGACGGAAGCGACGGCGCGTCCGGAACAGCTACGGGAAAGAGCATGACGATCAGTCGCGACGAAGAGCCTGCGGTCAAACGGCGAAAAGCTTCGCCAGGGACCGGGGCGGTTTCGGAGCGCAAGGCCAAGTCCGACAAGAAGGGCGGCAAGAAAGCCAAGACGAGCGAACCCGCCGCCGCCTCCAAGGCGAGGGTCAAGCCGCCGGCGAATAAGGCTGAGAACGGCGCCCAGGACGCGCCTGCAATCCCGAAGCCGACTGCCGGAGCCGTTTCGCCGCCAGCGGCGTTCGCGCCGCTTCCGGGGCCGCTGACCAGCGTCGATTTCGAGACGATGGCGGAGAATATGGCGGAGTTCGTCGACCAGGGCCGCAAGGCGCTCGCGGCGGCGATCGGCAGCGTCGAAGCTACGGGGCCGCGCAGCGAACTGGCCGCGAATGTGGCCGACGCCACCAAGACGCTCGGGACGGTGGCGGAATATTGGCTCGCCAAGCCCGAGCGGGCGGCGATCGCGCAGGCGGAGCTTTACGGCGGGCTGAGTGAAATCTGGCGCCAGACGATGCGTCGCTATTCCGGCGAAAAGGTTCCGCCGGTCGTCGAGCCCGATCCGGGCGACAAGCGCTTCGCCTCGCCCGAGTGGGAGCAGAACCCTTTCTTCGACTGGTTGCGGCAGTCCTATCTGCACGCCTCCCGCTGGGCGGGGGAGATGGTCGACAAGGCCGAGGGGCTCGATCCCCACACGCGCGCGAAGGCGGCCTTCTACACACGGCTCATCTCCAGCGCCATGTCGCCGTCGAATTTCGTCCCGACCAATCCCGAACTTTTGCGCGCGACGATCGAGAACAGGGGCGAAAATCTGGTGCGCGGCCTGAAGATGCTCGCGGAGGACATTTCCGCCGGCGGCGGCATGCTGAAGATCCGTCAGACCGACGACAGCAAATTCCGTCTCGGCGTCGATCTCGCCACGACTCCTGGCAAGGTCGTCTGGCGCAACGACGTTATGGAGCTCATCCAGTATGCGCCGACGACCGAGGAGGTTTATGCGCGCCCCCTGTTGCTGACGCCGCCGTGGATCAACAAGTTCTACGTGCTCGACCTCACCCCCGAGAAGAGCTTCGTGCGCTGGGCGGTCGATCAGGGCTTCACGGTCTTCATCATCTCCTGGGTCAACCCGGACGAATCCCAAGCCGAAAAGGGCTTCGACGCCTATATGAACGAGGGCATTCTCACCGCCCTTGACGCGATCGAGAAGGCGACGGGCGAGCGCAAGGTGACCGCGGCCGGCTATTGCGTCGGCGGCACGCTGCTCTCGCTCACACTGGCCTATATGGCGGCCAAGGGCGACGATCGAATCGAAAGCGCGACTTTCTTCGCCACGCAGGTCGATTTCAGCGAGGCGGGCGATCTCCAGATCCTCATCGACGAGGCGCGGCTCGAGGCGCTCGACGAGGCCATGGCCAAGACCGGCTATCTCGAAGGCGTGAAAATGGCCAACGCCTTCAACATGCTGCGTCCAAACGAACTGATCTGGAATTATGTCGTCAACAATTACATGAAGGGCGTCGAGCCAGCGGCCTTCGATCTTCTCTACTGGAATTCCGACTCGACGCGCATTCCGCGCGCCAATCACTCTTTCTACATGCGCAGCTGCTATCTCGAAAACCGCATCACGCGCGGCGAGATGACGATGAACGGCGTGCCGATCAATCTGCGGCTGGTGACGATCCCGATCTATTCGATCGCCACGAAGGAAGATCACATCGCGCCAGCGCGCTCCGTCTTCCGCGGCGTCAAATTTTTCGGCGGCGAGGTGACCTATGTGCTCGGCGGCTCGGGCCATATCGCCGGCATCATCAATCCGCCGGCCAAGGGCAAATACAACTACATGACCGGCGGGCCGGTGAAGGGAACCTTCGAGGAATGGGTCTCGAGGGCCGAGGACCACAAGGGATCGTGGTGGCCGCATTGGCTGCAATGGGTGACGGCGCAGGCGCCGGGCAAGGTTCCCGCGCGCGAACCCGGCGGCGGCAAGCTGAAGCCATTGTGCGACGCGCCGGGCGAATATGTGCGGGTCAAGGGCTGATGCGCGGCCGGCCGCCGACTTTCGCGGCAAAATCGGGGGCGGACGGCCCGACCCGGTCCGCCCCGGATGACGTCGCTCAGCCCGGCAGCACGCCGATGCGCTGCAGCAGCCAGTAGACGCCCGCCAGGGCGATGAGGCCCGAGATCGCGTAGACGAGCTTTTCGCTGCGCTTGCCGCCCGTAGCCTTGTCGATCCCGAAGAGGAGGGGCATCACCGCCATGACGATGGCGATCTGCCCGGCTTCGACGCCGATGTTGAAGGCGGCGAGCGCCGGCACGACCCCGCCTTGCGGCACGCCCATTTCCGTCAACGCCGTTGCGAAGCCGAAGCCGTGGATGAAGCCGAAGAGGAAGGTGTTGCGCCAGCGGTTGTCGACGTCTCGGGAAAAATAATTCTCCGCTGCGACGAAAATGATCGAGGCGGCGATCAGCGCCTCGGTGATGTTCGAGGGCAGGGCGAAGATGTTGAGCGCGGCCAGCGACAGGGTGATGGAGTGCGAGATGGTGAAGGCCGTGACGATCTTGACCACCGGCCAGACGCGCGTCGCCCACAGGATCAGCGCGAAGAGGAAGCACAGATGGTCGTAGCCGGTGACGATGTGTTCGATGCCGGCGAGGAAGAACTTCCACATCAACTGCCCGGTCGTTTCCAGCGGCTGGGCGAGATCGAGCGGGGGGTCCTGTGGGTAACGCATGGCCTCCCCGGCGTTTTCGCCGAGCAGGGTCACGAGATGCTTGCCCTTGGAGCCCTGCGTCGCGAGGAGCTTCGTCGGGTCGTAGTAAATCTTGCCTGTCGCGCCCGAGCAATCGAAGCGCATCACGATGAGGGCGCTGTCCTGGTTCGTCGGGTCTTCGCCAGATTTCTCGACGTCGCCGACGCAGGCGCGGCCGGTTTCGTCGCGCATGGCGACGCGCTTCGCGACGAATTTGCCGATTTCGGATTCGAGCGCGCCGGGCGGGGAGAGATCGACTCCCGCGCGCTCGTCCATCGTTTCCTGGAACATGCGCTCGAGGTCGGTCGCGAGGAAGCCGACGTCGACGACATAGACCTTGCCGGCCTGCGGCGCGATCTTGCCCGTGGAAATGTCGGGCGTGTGCGCAAGGGCGGGCGGGGCGGCGGCGAGGCTCGCCCCGGCGCAGAACAACAGTACGGCGGCCAATCTCCTCCAGAACCCGGTCATCGTCGGCGTTTCCCTTTGTTTTGGTTGGCGCGCAACATGCCAAAGGCGAGCAGGGCGGACAAGGTCGCGTGGGCGCGAATTTCTGCGTTCGGCCTTGTTTACGGCGTGAGTATGATGTGTTTATAAAAACATCATACTTTTGCGGCTGCGCCGCGCCCACGGAGCGAACGCAATGTCTCCAAAGCTTGTTATTGTCATGTTGAGCATCGTCGCGACGTCCTTTTTGGGCGCGCCTGCCCGCGCACACACGGCGGATATTTCCAGCGGCCGCGTCGTGCCGCAGGGCGGCGACAAGTATCGCGTCGACATCGGCGTTCTCGGCACGGACATCGAGCGTATGTTCCAGGAGACGCAATCAGAGCGGGAGGGGATTGATCTCTCTCCGCCCGGCGCGCTCGAATCCGAAATCGGCAAATTCATTCAGCGTCGGGTGGAGTTGCAGAATGAAGCCGGCGAGACCTGCGCAAGCCGAGTGGATTCCGTGGGCGAAGATCCAACCAATCCTTACGACGCAAAAATCGTACTTTACTTCGACTGCTCGCAAACGCGCGGACAGATTTTTTACCATCCGGAGAAGCTTCTGAAAGCGCAGGGCGCGCGCGGCAAGCACCTCTTCGGGATTGGCGAACGCTCCGCGACCGAGGAACTCACCGACGCGCAGAAGAGGGGAGCCGAGCCCGCACCCGGTCAGGTGATGCTCTTTGCGGGCGATGGCCCCGTCGATCTATCGAAGCCTCTGCTCTCGCCATGGGAGCTTGCGCCGAAATTCTTCGCGGCCGGCGTCGAACACATCATGACCGGCTACGATCATCTGTGCTTCCTGCTCGCGGTGGTTCTCTGGGCGACGCGCGTCTGGCCGGTGGTGAAGATCGTCACCGCCTTCACTGTCTCCCATTCGGTGACGTTGTCGCTCGCCGCGCTGCAGCTTGTCGATCTGCCAAGCTTCTGGGTCGAGATCGCCATAGCTTTGTCAATCATATACGTGGCGGTCGAGAATTTTTTCACCCGAAAGACCGACGGCCGCTGGCGCGACACTTTCGCCTTCGGCTTCATCCACGGTTTCGGTTTCGCGAGCGGTCTGATTGAACTTGGGGTGCCGCAGCGCGCGATCGTCCCGGCGCTGGCGAGCTTCAATCTCGGCGTCGAGGCGGGCCAGATCGGCGTTGTGATTGTCGTGCTGCCGCTGCTGGCGGCCATCGACCGGCTGTTCAACAAGGGCGAGCGCAGCTACCGGTTCGTCTACGCCTGTTCGGCGCTCATCGCCGCTCTCGGAACCTACTGGCTCCTCGTTCGTCTCGGCGTTGTAAATTAGCGCGGCCGCTGCTAGTTGCTTCGATGCGCAGAAAGCCGGAGCAACAGCAGTGCAGCGCGTGACGGTGACGATCGACGACGAGCTGATGAGTGCGCTCGACCGCTACATGGAGGCGGGCGGGCATCAGAACCGTTCAGAGGCGGTGCGCGATCTGGTGCGCGCGGGGCTGGTCAGGGAGCCGAAGGCGGACGACGGCTCCCGCCACTGCGTCGCGGCTCTCGTCTATGTCTACGACCACGAAACGCGGCAGCTGTCCAAGAAGCTCGTTCACGACCATCACACCCACGCCGACATGTCGATCGCCACGCTTCATGTGCATCTCGACGAAGCGACCTGCCTGGAAGTCTCCCTGCTCAAGGGGCAGAAATCAGAGGTCGAACATTTCGCGAGCCATCTCGTCGGCGAGCGCGGCGTTCGCTACGGCCAGCTCGTCGTGGTGCCGGCCGATCCCGAGGCGGAAGAGAAGACGGCCCTCGGCGGCGCGCATCGCCACGCGCATCCTTAGGTTGATCGCGCCTTAACCTTCTGTTGCAAAAAAGTAACATCCATCTCAATTCAGGCGCGGCAGATTGACAGCCCTGCATAGAGTAAGACAAGTTTCAAAAAAAATCACAACCGCGTCTTACGGGAGTTGCGCATGATCCGCCGCCGTCTCGCATCCGTCTCGCTTTGCGCGATCGCTACGGCCCTCTGGAATTGCGAGGCGCGGGCGCAATTCACCTCTTTGCCCACGATCGTCGTCGGCGGGCAGCAGCATCATCGCACGGCGGCCCCCGCCGCACCGTCTCAGGCGCCTCGCGCGCCCGCCCGCGCGGCGCGCGGTCCGGTTCCCTCGTCGCCGATCCTGCAGGCTGCGCCGGCGCCACAGCCGTCGGGACCGAAGCCGCCGCCGATCACCTCGTCGAGCGAGAAGTTTTTCACGGGTCCCCAGGTCACGGCCTATCCCTATTCGCGTCCGAGCGAATCGCTTGAAATTGTGCCTGGACTTGTTGTCACGCAGCACTCGGGCGACGGCAAGGCGAACCAGTATTATCTGCGCGGCTTCAATCTCGACCACGGCACGGATCTCGCGATCTATCTCGACGGCATGCCGCTGAACATGCGCACCCACGGCCATGGGCAGGGGTATGCGGACACGAATTTTCTGATCCCGGAACTTCTGTCCTATGTGCTGGCCCGAAAGGGGCCGTATAGCGCGGAAGACGGCGATTTCTCCTCCGCCGGGTCGATCTACATGCAATATATCGACAAGGTCGACAAAGGCTATTTCGGCCTCACCGGCGGCAGTTTCGGCTATGGCCGCGCCTTCGCCATCCAGCCCTACAAGGATTTCGCGGGCGGTTCGGCCTATGGCGCGGCGGAGGCCAACTATTACAACGGCCCGTGGGAGCGGGGCGACAATCTGAGGAAGTTCAACAGCGTGCTGCGCTGGTCGCGCGGCACGGAGACCGACGGCGCGGCGGCGACCTTCATGGGTTACGTCAACAAGTGGTATTCGACCGACCAGATCCCGATGCGCGCCGTGACCTCGGGCCTCAAGTCTCTGTGGGGCACGCTCGACGCCACCGACGGCGGCGCGACGTCGCGCTTCTCGCTCTCCGGGCGCTGGAGCCAGACGGACGGCGATCATTCCACCCGCGTAGAAGGCTACGTCGTTCGCCAGACGCTGGAGCTTTACAACAACTTCACCTATTTCCTCGCGCATCCCGACCTTGGCGACCAGTTCCGTCAATTCGACAATCGCACCATCGTCGGCGTCAACGCCCAGCACGGGATCAAATGGACCGACATGTTCGGAGTTCCCGTCGAGACGCGGATCGGCCTGCAGGGCCGCTATGACGACATCCGCCTGGGTCTGCAGGAGAGCCTGCGGCGCACGCCCTATCAAACGATCGGCAATAATTACGTCGGCGAGGGCAGCATCGGAATCTGGACGGACGCCTCTGTTCATGTAACGCCCTGGCTCACGACGATCGGCGGCGTGCGCTTCGATTATTTCAACGCCAATGTGGCCAACGTCCAGTCGCTCTACGACGCGCCGAAGGTCTTCGACAGCAACGGTTTGCCGGCCTTCGTCTGGGCCGGGCCGTTCAACCAGGGCGTCAAGGGCGCCGCGCTTGTGAGCCCGAAGGCGTCGATCATCGTCGGCCCCTTCTACAAGACCGAGCTTTACTTCAACTACGGCGAGGGCTTCCATTCGACCGACGCGCGCGGCGCGGTGCAGCGCGTCGCGACGACGGAGCTCGGGGATGACGACGCCTTCGTTCCGGTTGCGCGCATTCCGCTGCTCGTGAAATCGCGCGGCGCGGAAATCGGCGCGCGCACGAAATTCATCGAGGGCCTCGATTCGAGCATCAGCTTCTTCTGGCTCAATCTCGAGTCGGAGAACCAGTATGTCGGCGACGCGGGCACGACGGAATTCGGCCGCCCGAGCCGCCGCTACGGCATCGAAATCGCCAACCATTACAAGCCGACGTCCTGGCTGATGTTCGACGGCGACGTGTCCCTTGTGCGCGCCCGCTTCCGCGGCGTCGACCAGCAGGCCTGGCTCGGCTATCTCGATCTGATCGCCCCCGAGGCGCTGCCCTATGGAACCTATCTCGGCAATGCGCCGGGCAATTATCTCTTCAACGCGCCGGCGATCGTCGCGATGGGCGGGCTGGAGATCGGCGAGTCGACGGGCTGGTTCGGCGGGCTGAAATACCGCTATTTCGGCCAGCGGCCGCTGACGCCCGACGGCTACCTCAAATCGCCCGCGACCGGCACGGTCAATGCGCGCCTGGGCTATCGCTGGGCGGACGGCTGGCGCTTCCAGATCGACGCCTTCAACATCTTCAACTCCCGCTCGGACCAGATCACCTACGGCTACGGCTCGCTCCTGCCGAGCGACCCGCTCTACCAGCAGTGCGTGGCCGGAATCGCCCCCGCTCCGGTCTGCGGCGTCGGCGTCATGGACCGCCATTTCAAACCCGTCGAGCCCCCGGCCCTGCGCGTCAGCATCGGAGGGCCGCTGACCCTCGACGGCGGCCCGATCACGAGCTTGCCCGACGCGGCGGAGCCGTTCCGGGCGTTCTCGAACTGAGTGGCGGAGGCGCCCGCGCGCCGCTCCCTTTCGACTCTCGGAGTCCGCCCCTGAGATGCTACAACCGCAGTCCAGGGACTGCGGACAGATCATGCGCTTCTCACCCACTTTCCTCGATGAAATCCGCGCGCGCGTGCCGGTCTCGGAGGTCGTGCGCCAGAAGGTGAAGCTCAGGAAAGAGGGCCGCGAATGGCGCGGCCTCTCGCCCTTCAACGCCGAAAAGACGCCCTCCTTCTACGTCAACGACCAGAAGATGCGCTGGTTCGACTTCTCGGCGGGCAAGAACGGCAACATCTTCGATTTTCTCATGGAGACCGACGGGATTTCCTTCCCCGAGGCGGTGGAGCGGCTCGCCGCCATGGCGGGACTCCCCATGCCGGTCGAAACCGAGGCGCAGCGCGTCGAAGAAAGGAAGCGCGCCACGCTGCAGGAGGTTCTGGACCTCGCGGCGGAGTTTTTCATCCGGCAGCTCTCGGGCCCTTCCGGCCGCGAGGCGCGCGCCTATCTCGACCGCCGTCAGGTCTCCGCCGACTCCCGCGAGAAATTCCGCCTCGGCTACGCGCCGCCGGAGCGCCACGCCCTGCGCGACTGGCTCGCGGAGAAGGGCGCGAGCGTCGAGACCATGATCGAGGCGGGCCTCCTCATCCACGGCGAGGACATCGCGGTTCCCTACGACCGATTCCGTAACCGCGTGATGTTCCCGATCTGCGACCGCGCGGGCCGGGTGATCGCCTTCGGCGGGCGCGCCCTGGAGGCGGACGCGCAGGCCAAATATCTCAACTCCCCGGAGACGCCGCTCTTCCATAAGGGCGCGACGCTCTACAATCTTCACAACGCCCGAAAAGCGGCGCACGACTTCGGCGCCGTCGTCGTCGTCGAAGGGTATATGGACGTCATCGCGCTCACGGCGGCGGGCTTTCCGCACGCGGTCGCGCCGCTCGGCACGGCGCTGACCCCCGAGCAATGCGGCCTCTTGTGGCGCATGGCGGAGGAGCCGATACTCTGTTTCGACGGCGACAAGGCCGGACGGAAGGCCGCCTATCGCGCCGTCGACACCGCCCTGCCGCTCATCGGCCCCGGCCGCACGCTGCGTTTCGTGCTGCTGCCCGGCGGGCAGGATCCGGACGAACTGTTGCGCGCGGGCGGCCCGGGCGCGGTCGCCAAGGCGCTGGGCGCGCCTCTGCCGCTGGTCGACCTTCTCTGGATGCGCGAGACGGAGGGGGCCGTGCTCGACACGCCGGAGCGCCGGGCCGGGCTCGATCGGCGCCTGCGCGAGATCGCGGGCCAGATCGGCGACGAGACGCTGCGCCGCTACTACGCGCAGGAGTTGAACGATCGCCTCTCCCGACTCTTTGGCCGCGCGCCGGGAGCGCCCGCCCGCGGACGTGAATTCATGGCCCGCCGTCGCGCGCCCTTCCGGCCCGGCGCGCCCGAGACGGGACCCGTCCAGATAAGTCCTGCGCTCGCCAATTCCCCGCTGTTCAGAGGCGTCCAGCCGGCCATCGCGCCGCGTGACGCGCTGATCTTGCTCATCCTCATGAACCACCCCGAGGTTCTCTTGGCGCAGGTCGAGGAGGTCGCGGGCCTCGAATTCGCGTCGCCCGACGCGTCGTCCCTGCGCGACGCTCTGGTGCGTTTCGCGGAGGGCGGCGGCGGCGAACGCGAAGACCTGGCGCGGGCGCTGGCGGAGGCCGGCCTCGGCGGCGTGGCGTCCCGTCTCGAAGGCATGGTTGCGCACGCCGCGCTCTGGAGCGTGCGCCCCGAGGCGGCGGCCTCGGACGCGGCGGAGAGCCTTCGTCAGGCTTTGGTCTTGCATCGACGCTTCTTCGCGTTAAATAGGGAGCTTCGCGCGGTTGAAGCCCGTCTGGCCGCAAATCCCAGCGAGCGAGATTCAGCGCGACTGAGGGATATTCAAACGCAACTGACCGCGCTAGATGGCGCAGAAGCGGCTCTCGAGGGGTTCGGAGCCCTTTCGGGCCGCTTGTCGCGCCCACTTTGACTTTTTAGTCTCCGGGCGCGATTTCTGGTTGGTTAGCGGGGCGTTAAGACCCCGAGGCGAATGTTGGGGCGAATCGGAGCGCGTCGTCGCGCCCGCCCCCTGGCTGTATTGGGGGGAGGGGCCGAGGTTGGCGATCTCCGGAAGAATGTCGACAGATGCGAGGCCCGGCGTCGCTGTCCCGTAGGGGGCCGCGCCGGGAACCGTGTGGAGCTGTTTATGGCGAAGAAAGACGAAGACAAGGTCGAAAACGAGGGCGTCGCCGCGGTCGACACCGCCGACGGGCCGCTTCTCGATCTCAACGACGCCGCCGTCAAGCGGATGATCAAGCTCGCCAAAAAGCGCGGCTTCGTCACTTATGCCGAACTGAACGCCGTTTTGCCGTCGGAGGAAGTGTCCTCCGACCAGATCGAGGACGTCTACGCCATGCTCTCCGAGATGGGCATCACCGTCTCCGAGGGCGACGATCCGGACGACGAGGAAGAGGAGCAGGGCGCCGAGGAGGAGGAGGTCGAGGGGGGCGAACTCGTCGAGAGCCCGCGCGCGACCGCCGTCGCCACCCGCTCTTCGGAGCCTGCCGACCGGACCGACGACCCCGTGCGCATGTATCTGCGCGAGATGGGATCGGTCGAATTACTGTCGCGCGAGGGCGAAATCGCCATCGCCAAGCGCATCGAGGCCGGACGCGAGGCGATGATCGCCGGTCTGTGCGAAAGCCCGCTCACCTTCCAGGCCATCATCATCTGGCGAGAGGAGCTCGAAGCCGGCAAGGTTCTGCTGCGCGACATCATCGACCTCGAGGCGACCTACGCCGGGCCTGACGGCAAGGCGGCGGCGAAATCCGCCGGAGAGGGCGCGGTCGAGATGGCGCCCGCGACTGCCCCGCGCACGCCGCCCGCCGGCCTCGCCGAAGACGCCGCGCCGCCGGAGGAAAGCTTCGAGGAAGAGGACGACATGGAGAATTCCGTGTCGCTTTCGGCCATGGAGGCTGAGCTCAAGCCGAAAGTGCTCGAGACCTTCGCGCGCGTCGCCGACGCCTACAAGAAACTGCGCCGCCTGCAGGACCAGAACGTCGAGAACAAGCTCAAGAACGAGACGCTGACCCCGGCGCAGGAACGCAAATACAAGCAGCTCAAGAAAGAGATCGTCACCGACGTGAAGTCTCTTTCCCTCAACCAGAACCGCATCGAGGCGCTGGTCGAGCAGCTCTACGACATCAACAAGCGCCTCATCGGCTATGAGACGAAGCTCCTGCGCCTTGCCGACAGCCACGGCGTCGCGCGCGACGATTTCATCGAAAAGTTCCACGGCTCGGAACTCGACCCGAAATGGGTCATGCGCGTCGCGCAGCTCCGCTCCAAGGGCTGGAAGGAATTCGTCGCGGAGGAGAAGGACCGCATCAAGGATCTGCGCGCTGAAATCCATGCGCTCGCGACCGAGACGGGCCTCGAAATCTCCGAGTTCCGCAAGATCGTGCACATGGTGCAGAAGGGCGAGCGCGAGGCCCGGCAGGCGAAGAAGGAAATGGTCGAGGCGAATCTGCGCCTCGTCATCTCCATCGCTAAAAAATATACGAACCGCGGTCTGCAGTTCCTCGACCTTATTCAGGAAGGCAATATTGGCCTGATGAAGGCGGTCGACAAATTCGAATACCGCCGCGGCTACAAATTCTCGACCTACGCCACCTGGTGGATTCGTCAGGCGATCACGCGCTCCATCGCAGATCAGGCGCGCACGATCCGCATTCCGGTGCATATGATCGAGACGATCAACAAGATTGTGCGCACGTCACGCCAGATGCTGCACGAGATCGGCCGCGAGCCGACGCCGGAGGAGCTGGCGGAAAAGCTCGCCATGCCGCTCGAAAAAGTGCGCAAGGTCCTGAAGATCGCCAAGGAGCCGATCTCGCTCGAAACGCCGATCGGCGACGAGGAAGATTCGCATCTCGGCGATTTCATCGAGGACAAGAACGCCGTCCTGCCGATCGAGGCGGCGATCCAGTCCAATCTGCGCGAGACGACGACCCGCGTGCTGGCCTCGCTCACGCCGCGCGAGGAGCGCGTGCTGCGCATGCGTTTCGGCATCGGCATGAACACGGACCATACGCTCGAGGAAGTCGGCCAGCAATTCTCGGTGACGCGCGAGCGCATTCGCCAGATCGAGGCGAAGGCGCTTCGCAAGCTGAAGCACCCGAGCCGAAGCCGGAAGCTCAGGAGCTTTCTGGATAACTGATAAAAAGGGACGCTCAGGCGTCCCTTTTTGTTTGTTGCATGCGAGTCGTATCTTTCGTCTCCGGCATCGTCGCATAAACGACGAGCGACACGAAAATCGCCGCGCTCGCATACCAGTAGAACCAGCTCTCGCGACCCAGCGACTTGAACCACAGCGCCACATATTCCGCCGAGCCGCCGAAGACGGAAACCGTCGCCGCATAGGGCAGGGCGACGCCGGTGACGCGGATCGCGGCGGGGAAGAGCTCCGCTTTCACGACGGCGTTGATCGAGGTGTAGAGCGCGACGATCAGCCAGGCGAGGCAGACCAGCGCGAAGGCCGTCCAGTCGTCGCGCGTCTGCCCGATCGCCGTCAGCAGGGGGACCGTGAAGAGGGTTCCGAGCACGCCGAAGGCGATCAGCATGGGGCGGCGGCCGATGCGGTCTGAAAGCGCGCCATAGATCGGCTGCAGGATCAGCGCGAAGAGCAGGGAGCCGGCGGAAATCCATGTCGTCTGCGACGCGGTGAGCCCCGCCGAGAGCTTCAGGAATTTCTGCATGTAGGTCGTGTAGACATAGAAGGCGATGGTGCCGCCCAATGTCAGCCCCACGACGGTCGCCGTCTCGCGCTTGTGATCGAGAAGGGCGCGCAGCGATCCGCGCTGCGTTTCCTTCTTCGCCGCCTCGAAGGCGGACGTTTCCGCAAGATCGCGGCGCATGAGCAGCGCGACGATGGCGAGCAGCGCGCCGATCGCGAAGGGAATGCGCCAGCCCCAATCGCGCAGCGCCTTGTCGTCGAGCAAGAGGTTTTGCAGCACGAGCAGCACGACGAGCGCAAGAAGCTGCCCCGCAATCATCGTCACATATTGGAAGCTCGAATAGAAGCCGCGCCGCGCCGGCGTCGCCAACTCGGCGAGATAGGTCGCGCTCGACCCATATTCGCCGCCGAGGCTCGCGCCCTGCAAGAGCCGCGCGAGAAGCAGCAGGGCAGGGGCGGCGGCCCCGATCGTCGCGTAGGTCGGAACGACGGCGATGACGAGCGAGCCCGCGCACATCAGCAGCACGGAGAGCATCAACGCCGCGCGTCGTCCACGCCCATCCCCGATGCGCCCGAAGATATAGGCGCCGATGGGCCGCATGAGGAAACCGAGCGCGAAGACGCCCGATGTCGACAGCATCTGCGCTACCGGATCGTCGCCCGGAAAGAAGGCGTCAGCGAAATAGAGCGAGAAGGCCGAATAGACGTAGAAGTCGTACCATTCGACGAGATTGCCGATCGAGCCGACGAGTATTGCGCGAATGCGGGCTTGCTCGCTCGACGGCGATGCGGCCCGGTCGAGCATCAGACGAGCCCGCTCGAAATATTCACCATCAGCGCGAGGATGGTCGTGTTGAAAAAGAAGGCGACGACACCGTGCACCAGCGCCACCTTGCGCATGCCGCGCGACCATATCTCGACATCGGCGGTTTGGAAGGCCACGCCGATAACGTAAGAAAAATAGAGGAAGTCGATATATTGCGGCGTTTGCGTGTTGGGGAAGCGCAAGCCGCCGCGCCCTGCGACGGCGTCATGCGGCGCGCGGGCTTCCTCGCTGTAAAATTCATGCGCGTAGTGAAACGCGAATATCAAATGCATGAACGCCCATGACGTGAAGACGGTGGCCACGGCCAGAGAGATATGGGCGGCCTTTTCTTCTTCGAAGAACATTTTCGATTGGCCGAGTTCAGCGATGATCGCGCCGATCGCCACGCAGGTGGCCGTCGCCGTGAGAATGAGCACGGCGGTGCGGCCTTCGTCGCTCTTGATCGCGCGGCGCCGGATCGATTCATGCGTCGAGCGCAGGATGGTCTTGGTCGCCGCGATGAAATAGAGCAGGACGGCGACATTCCAGCCGACGAGTCCGCGCGTCACTGGCGTGAATTCCCAGGGCAGCCAGCCCGCCCCCCATGCGTTGTGATCGATCGTCGGCGGCAGCGCCAATCCGATCGCGGCGCCGACCGCGCCGCAGATGACGAGCCGGTAATGCGCCACCAAAACCCGCCACATGGCGCCGAGCGGCGATCGACTCAGCCAAGGTCCGCTCGCCGCCATTTCCTTGTCGCCTAATTGCGCCGCGCGGCGACGAAACGCGCCGCTTCCGCGAGGATGTCGGTCTTCTCGCCGAGCCCCGTGTCGAGCAAAGCGGTCGTGGCCTCCTGCACGAGCGCTTCGCAACGCGCCTTGGCGCCCTCGAGCCCGAGAAGGCCGACGAGCGTCGCCTTGCCGCGTTCGGCGTCCTTGCCCGCGCGCTTGCCGAGCGCGGCCGTATCGCCCTCCGCGTCGAGAATGTCGTCGGCGACCTGGAAGGCCGCGCCGAGCGCCTTGCCATAACGATGTAGAGCCTGCGCCTGCGAGGCCGTCGCGCCGCCGAGGATGGCGCCGGCGTCGACCGCGAAGCGCAGCAGCGCGCCCGTCTTCATCGCTTGCATTTGCAAAGTCTCGCTCTGATTGAGCGGAACGGCGGCGGTTTCGGCCGCGAGGTCGAGCGCCTGCCCGCCGACCATGCCGCCGAGCCCTGCAGCGCGGGCGAGCGCAAGCACGAGGGCTGCGCGCAGGGCGGGGTCGGCGTGAGTCGCCGGATCGGCGACGACGTCGAATGCGTAGGTAAGCAGACCGTCGCCCGCGAGGATCGCCGTCGCCTCGTCGAAGGCCTTGTGCGCCGTGGGGCGTCCGCGGCGCAAATCGTCGTCATCCATCGCCGGCAGATCGTCGTGGACGAGAGAATAGCAGTGGATCATCTCCAGCGCGCAGGCCGTGCGCAGCGCGCTCTGGCCCTCGACGCCGAAGAGGCGCGCGCTCTCGATCACGAGAAAGGGCCGCAGCCGCTTGCCGCCGCCGAGCGTCGCATAGCGCATCGCTTCGAGAAGGCGCGCCGGGCGCGTGATTTCCCCGGGCAGGGCGGCGGACGGCGACAGCAGCGCGTCGAGCGCGGCCTCGGTGGCGTCGGCGGCCGCATCCAGGCGGCGGCGAAACTCCTCGGCGCGGTTTGCGGCGTCCATCGGCGGCGGTGTCCTTTCGTCTGGTTTCTTGCGTCCCGCGGGCGGCGGGCGTTCCGCGCGCAGGCCATCCCGCGAGCGACAAGAAGTCGCGCCAAAACAAAAAATTGTAGCGCATTCTGACCGCAAGAGCCTGTCTACTCTTGCCAAATGCGCTCTAGCAAATTTGCCGCGAAACCCCAAGGCCCGCGCGCGAACCGGCTAGACGGCGCCCGAAAGATAGGTGGTTGGGGCGAGCTTGCGGCAAATTCACGGCCTTCGCCAAAGGCGAAGCCGTCAGCTGTTGCAAAATTGCGACAGCGAAGACGCTCCGGTTTATCTAATCTTCACCGAAACGCCCGAGCTTCGCGTCGTGGCGCTTGCAGGCTGCGCGGCGGGTTCCGGGCGTTGCGTCGAGAGGCGTTGCGGCATGCTCATGTGGAAGAGAGTTCGAGCGTCATCCCCAAAGGAGACATTGAATGAAGAAGATTTTGCTGCTGACGACGGTGATCGCCACGGCGGCGCCGTTGATGGCCTGTAATTCGCCGGGCGAACGCGCTGCGGGCGGCGCCGTCATCGGCGGACTGGGCGGCGCAGGCATCGGCGCGCTGGCTTCGGGCGGGCGCACGGGCGCAACGCTTGGCGGGGCGGCCCTCGGCGCGGCGACGGGCGCCATCGTCGGCGCGGCGACCGCTCCGCCGCAGCGTTGCGCGCGCTGGGGCTGGGACTATTACGGCCAGCGCGTCTGCGTCGCCTATTACAACTACTGAGACGCGAGCGAGTCTCGAGAGTCGCCGGCCGCGGGTTTTCCTACCCGCGGCCTTTCTTGTCAGCCGTTCGGCCAGAGAAATCCCGACAGCCCGGGAATCGGGTCCGTCATGCGCTGGAGCTTTTCCCGGCCCAGCACGATCTCGGCCCCGCCGAAAATCTCGTGCGCGAGACGCTTCAGCTGATCGCCGGAGAGGCCCAGGCCGGTCAGGTTCGACGTGAGCGCAAGCATGTCGCCCTTGGCGCCGCCCACCATTCCGCCGATGCCGTTGAGAACGCCGCCCAGCAGCTTGCGGCTGCGCTTGCGGGGACGGGCCGCCGCGGCCTCGGCGATCGCCGCGCGCGAGCCGGGGATTCGGTCGATCAATTCGTCGGCCGGCCCGTCGGGGAAGCGTTTCAACAGGAAGCCGAAGACATGTCCGACGGCGAGGCGCGCCGTCGCCGCATCCGTTCCCACCGAATTGGCGATATGAGCGACCCACTGATCCACGAAACGCCTCCAAGCTTTCGACAACGCGCGCTTTTTTCTCCCATCACGGGCGCGCGGGCAACAGTTTCGCTCACGCTTTTGCGGATTTGTTCACATCCCGATCCTGACGTCGGCGTCCACGGCCGTCGCCATGAGCAGGCCCGGCGTCGACCGCGCGGCGCCGCAGCGTCCGCGCCGATCGACGAGGATCAGCCCGCCGGACCCGTTCACCTTCCGCACGAGATAGGCGACAGCCTCTTTGGCGGCGCCCTCGGCCGTCATGCCCTGTTCGACCAAAAAGGCGGCCGTCCGCGCGAGGGAGGTGCGCAGGAAATGTTCGCCGACGCCCGTGCAGGAAATCGCGCAACTCTCATTGTCGGCGAAGACGCCCGCGCCGATGACCGGCGAGTCGCCGACGCGGCCGGCGATCTGATTGACGAGCCCGCCGGTCGAGGTCGCGGCGGCGAGATTGCCGTCGGCGTCGCGCGCGACGGCGCCGACCGTCCCGAGCTTGTCGTGCGCGGTCGTGGAATGATCCAGCGCCATCTCCTGCCGCATTTTTTTCGCGCGGGCGAGCTGCGCCAGCCGTTCCGGCGTCACGAAATAGGAGTCGTCCTCGAAGACGGCGCCATGGGCGCGGCCGAAACGCTCCGCGCCCTCGCCGATGAGAAAGACATGCCGGCTTTTCTCCATTGTCAGCCGGGCCAGCAACACGGGATTTCGGACCCGTTGGACGCCGGCGACGGCGCCGGCGGCGAGCGTGCGTCCATCCATGATCGAGGCGTCGCAAAAGGCGGCGCCGTCCGCGTTCAGCACGGAGCCCCGCCCCGCGTTGTAGAGCGGATCGTCTTCGAGCAGCGTCACGCAATGGGCGACCGCGTCGAGCGCGCTGGCTCCCGCGGCGAGACGCGCCGCGCCCGATTCGACGATGCGCCGCAGCGAGTCCGCATATTTCTCGGGGTTCAGAATGGCGCCGGCGCCGCCGTGGATCATGAGCGAAAAGGACATGGCCTCGCAATTTTCATGAAAACGCGCGCCGGGGCAAACGGTTCTGCGCCGCATTCCCGCGCGGCTTTGGCGAGAATCGCGCGTGGATTGGCGGGCGCGCGGCTGTCCGCAACCACGCCCTGAGTTATTTTGACGTCAGGAACCTCCCTTCTTCCACTTGGCCCGGGTCACACCGGGCCTTTTTTTATTGGTCAACCATCGCTCTGGGCTTGCGTCTCGCGCAGAACGCGCCGCAGCGTCTTCCCGAGCGGCGTCTTGGGAATTTCCTTCCGGAATTCGACGATGCGGGGGACTTTATAGGCCGCGAGATAGTTTCGGCAGAAGATTTTCAGCGCCTCGCCCGTCAGCGCCGGGTCACGGCGCACGACCACGATTTTGACCGCCTCGCCGGATTTCGGGTCCGGCACGCCAACAGCGCCGACGTCCGCGACGCCGGGATGCATCGCCACGACCTCCTCTACTTCATTCGGATAGACCTTGAGGCCGGAGACATTGATCATGTCTTTCTTGCGGTCCACGATACGCACGAATCCGGCGTCGTCGATCGTCGCGATGTCGCCTGTGCGCAAATAGCCGTCCTCCGTGAAAGCCGCCGCGCTTTCCGCCGGGCGGCTCCAGTATTCTCTCATCACCTGCGGGCCGCGCACGCAGAGTTCCCCCGGCTGGCCGACCGGCGCCTCCGCGCCGTCGTCGCCGCGGATCGAGACGTCGGTCGAAGGGATCGGCAGGCCGCAGGATCCGTTATAGCGTTCCAGATCGACCGGCGAGCAGGTCACGACCGGCGAGGTCTCCGTGAGGCCGTAGCCGTCGAGCAGCGTCTTTCCGGTAAGTTCCTTCCATTTTTCCGCCACGCGCTCCTGTAGCGGCGAGCCGCCCGACGCCGCGATGTTCAGCGCGGAGAAGTCGATCCGTGAGAAGGCGGGATTGTCCACGAGCGCGGCGAAAAGACGGTTGACGCCGACGAAGCAGGTGACGCGATGCTTCGCGAAGGCCTCGACGAGTCCGGATATGTCGCGCGGATCGGCGATGAGCACATTCGTCGCGCCAATCTTGAACGGCAGGAGGCAGCTCACCGTCAGCGCAAGGATATGAAAGAGCGGGATTGCGGTGAGAGCGACATCCTCTCCGTCCTGTAGACTTGCGCCGATGAAGGCGTGATGCTGCACGAGATTCGCGACGATGTTTCTGTGGGTGAGAACCGCGCCCTTCGGCGTCCCGGTCGTTCCGCCGGTGTATTGCAGAAAGGCGACGTCCTCGGCGTCGATCGTTTCGGCGCGCCAGATCAGCGCCTTCCCCTGTTCGAGCGCGTCGCGGAAAGGAATTGCGCCCGGCATACGCCAGGGCGGGACGAGGCGCTTGACGTATTTGACGACGACATCGACGAGAAAGCCTTTCGGAAATCCCAGCATGTCGCCGAGCCGCGTCACGACCACGTGCTCGACGTTCGTGCCGGCGAGCGCCTTTTCCACAACGGCGGCGAAATTTTCGAGCACGACGATGGTTTGGGCGCCGCTGTCGGCCAGTTGCTTTTCGAGTTCATAGGCGGTGTAGAGCGGGCTGCAATTCACCACGACGCATCCCGCCCGCAAGGCGCCGAAAAGAGCGATCGGATATTGCAGAATGTTCGGCATCATCAAGGCGACGCGCGCCCCCTTGCGCAGGCCGAGCGCGTTTTTCAGATAGGCCGCGAAAGCGCGCGACGCGCGCTCCACGTCGTTGAAGGTGAGCGAGGCGCCCATCTGGACGAAGGCGGGCCGGTCCCCGTAGCGTTCGACGCTGCGGTCGAACATGTCGATAATCGAGCGATGGACGTCGACGTCGACCTCGCGCGGGACGTTCGGCGGATAGCTCTTTAGCCAGATGCGATCCATGCGTTGTCCATTTCTCATCGAGGCGTTAGGTCGATGCGTTCGTGGGCGAGATCGGGCTCGCCGCAATGGGCGAGTATTTCCGCTCTGACGGCGTCGCGAAGCGCGACGCCCGCCTGAAAATCCTCGCCCTGCGGCAAGACGGGCGCGCTGAAGCGCACGCGAATGTTCCCACGCCGGGGCAGCCAGGAGCCGCTGCGCAAAATCGACCGCGTGCCGCTGATCGTCATCGGGACGACGGGAAGCCGCAGTTCGACCGCCGTGGCGAAGGCGCCGAGACGGAAAGGCAGCAGGCCCGGCATACGCGAGAAGGTTCCCTCGGGAAACCAGACGAGGCGCGCGCCGCCACGGGCCGCCTCCAGCGCGCGCCGCGCGTCGGCGACGCCGCCGGCGGGGTCGGTGCGGCGCACGAAGACCGCGCCGAGCCGCCGCAGGAAAATCCCCGCGAAAAACTGCCGCGCGAGTTCCTCCTTGGCGACAAAGGAAAGCGCGCCGGGACAGACGGCCGCGACAACCGCGCCGTCGAGATAGCTCGCGTGATTGGTTGCGATGATCGACTGCGCGGCGGGCGCGCGGCCTTCGACGTCAATGGCGAGCCCGGCGAGACGAAAGAAGAGCCGCGCGCCCGCGGCGAAGATCGCGTGACGCCAAGCGCGCCTCGGCGCCGCCGCCACGGCGGGCCAGACCACCGCCGCAATGACGGCCAGCAGCGCCCAGACATAGGCGCCGTAGGCAAGCGCCGCGAGCCGTCCCAACATGCGGCGCGCAAGGGGCAGCCCGCCGGAGAGGGCGAGCCGCGCCACTTGCCAGCGCGGATCGACGCGGGCGCCTTCCAGCGCGCCCGCTTCGTACAGGGCGCGCGCGGCGGCGCGGCGGATCTTGCCGCTCGAGGTTTTGGGAATGGCGTGCGGCGGCGCGAGCACGACGTCGTCTGGCGGAAGGTCTAGCAGCGCCTGCGCGGTTTCCACGATCGCCTTGCGCAGCCTTTCTCGAGCCGCCGGATCGCGCGACCGCGTTTCGGCAATGACGATCAGGCGTTCGGAGCCAGTCTGCGGATCGAGCGCCTGAAAGGCCGCCACGCAGCCTTTTCGCGCGCCGTCGAGCGCGCCGACAGCTTCCTCGAGCTCTTGCGGGTAGATGTTTCGGCCGCCGCGTATGATGACGTCTTTCACGCGGCCGGTGATGAACACGTCGCCGCCCGCGATATATCCGCGGTCGCCCGTGTCCAGCCAGTCGCCGTCGAAGAGCGCGCGCGTCTTTTCGGGGTTGCGGAAATATCCCTTCGTCGCGGAAGGCCCTCGGAATTGCAGGCGGCCCTCGTGCCGCTCCGGAGCCTCGAATCCCGATGCGTCGATGACGCGGATTTCGTGATGCGGCAGCGGCTGTCCGCAGGCGACGAGCAGCAACGGATTTTTGTCGTCCGCCCCGGCCAGTCGCGCAATTCCCTCGCGGTCCAGCGCGCGGCGGTCGATGCGTTCGACGATCGGTCCTCTCCCGAGCGGCGGAAAGGCGAGGCCGACGGAGTTTTCGGCGAGTCCATAGACCGGCGCCAGCATCTCGCGTCGAAATCCGTACGCCGCGAACTTCTCGATGAAGCGCGTCATCGTCGACGGACTCACCGGCTCCGCGCCATTCAGCAAGGCCCGCAAGGACGAGAGGTCGAGCCCCTCGATGCGCCCAGGATCCGCGGACTTCAGGCAAAATTCGAAGGCGAAATTCGGCGCGGCGGAAATGGTTGCCCTGTGCCGGTCGATCGCCCACAGCCATCGTGTCGGATCGGAGAGGAAGGCGAGCGGGGACATGACCAGGACCGGCGCGCCGTAGTAGAGGCTTCCGAGCCAGCAGCCGATGAGACCCATGTCGTGATAGAGCGGCAGCCAGCTCGCCACCCGGTCGGACGACGACGCTTTCAGCACGGCGCCCATGGCGCGGATGTTGGCGAGAAGATTGGCGTGGGTCAGCGTGACGCCCTTCGGATCGCCCGTGCTGCCGGATGTGTATTGAACGAGCGCCAGCGTTTCGGGGCCGGCGGGAAAGGGCGCCCGAAGCGGCTGCGCTTTACGAAGATTTTCCACTGTCGCGAGGCTGCGAAGCGTCGGAACCAGGCCGAGCAGCAATTGCCCAATCGTCATTATCTCTAAACTGGCGATGAGCGCGACGGTTCCCGCATTGTTCAATATGCCGGCCTGCCGGCGCAGATGGTCCTCAATCTGCGCCAGCCTGAAGGGCGGATAGATCGGGACAGGAACGCCGCCGGCGAAGAGGATCGCGAAAAAGGCCACGAAGAATTCGCGGCTCGTCGGCAGCATGAGGGCCACGCGATCGCCCGGCGCCGCGCCGCATTCGACGAGCCCACCCGCCGCGGCGAGCGCCTCGTCGTAGAGCGCGCGATAGCTCAGCGCGTCGGGCGGGCCGTCGGCCCGCCACAGCAGCGCATGGTCCCGTGCGCCATGGCTCCGTGAGTGGGACGTCAGCGCCTCGATCAGCGTCCGCGCGCCGATCGGCTCCTCGACGGTTTCGAGCGTCTCGGGCGCCTTCTCCGGCGGTCGGGCCTGCGGCGCGGGAGACGGCCGGGCCTGCAGAATCGCGGTCAAGAAATCCTGCGCCGTTTCAGCTTCTCCGATCAGCCGCTCCGGCAAGGCGACGCCGAATTGGCGGTTGAGCCGCAGCAGCAACTCGGCGCGCGCGAGGCTGTCGAGCGCGAGATCCCTGTCGAGATGGCTTTCGAGCCCGACGGCGCGCGGCTCTATGGCGCCGGGACGCAGTTCCGCGAGCAGCCCGCGCAATGTCTCGAGCGTCGCCGTCTGAACGTCTTCGCGACGCGTCGATTCGGTCTCGTTGTTTTGCCTACCGGAAACCGACATCGAACGTCCCCGAAACGCGCCCGGCGCCGAAAGGCGCGAGCGCGCGTCGATGATCTTCGCGCGCCGCGCGCCGGGCCGCAACGCCGGGCGCCGGCCGAGTTTCCGGTGGAACGGCGCTTATCCGCAGGATTTTATGAAACTCTTTTGCCCTTTTTGTAAGGACTTCGCCTTAGCGTCGTCGACCGATCAGGATTATCGGGGGGTCCACAGTGGTTTCCGTCGCACGCGCCTTCGCCGCCGTCGCCGCGACCCTCGCTGCGTTCGTCGCCGCGCCGGCGTTCGCTGGCGTGAACAGGGCTTTCGTATCCGCGACGGGTTCGAACGCGGCGAGTTGCGGGGCGGCGACGGCGCCGTGCAAGACGCTTCAATACGTCCACGACTCCATCATCAACTGGGGCGGCGAAATCGTCATCATGGGGTCGGGCGACTACGGGCCGCTGACGATCACGAAGGCGCTCACCGTGGCGAATGCCGGCGGGGCCGTCGCGAGTCTCACACAGCCGCTCACCGGCCAGAACGCAATCTGGATCAAGGCCGGGGCGGGCGACGCCGTGCATCTGCGCGGACTGACCCTCGAAGGCCTTGGCGCCGCGGCGTCGGGGATTTATTTCCAGTCGGGCGCGTCACTGACCATCGAGAGTTGCGTCATCAGACGATTCAGGAACTCCGGTCTCTATGCGGCGCCCAGCGGCTCGGCGAAACTACTGATGAGCGACACGCTGTTCTCGGATAACGGCGGCGGCGCCGTCATTGCGCCTGCGCAATCCTTTTCAGGCGCCGTCAGCGGCCTGCGGATGATCAACAATGGCAACGGGCTCGAGATCACAGGGCGCAACGCGCCCGCCGGCACGCCGATCTATCTCGTCGCCGCCGACAGCCTCGCCTCGGGCAACGCCATGGGCTTTTTGTCGACGTCCATCGCCGGCAAGGCGATCCCGACGCTCGCGCTCGATCGCGCCTATGCCAGCGGGAATGGTTTCGGCGTGACGGCAAACCGCGGCAACGTGCGCCTCTCCAATTCCACGATCGCGGGCAATGGCTACGGCGTCTCGATTTCGAGCGGCGTTGTGTTTTCGACGAAGACGAACAGCGTGGTCGACAACGGCTCGAAGGTCGCCGGCGGCGCTCTGACGGTCATCGCGCCCGATTGACGCATTCCGTCGCCTGGAATTCTCTCGGTTCGGAAAGCGCACGGCAAGATGGCGGCGTCCACGACATTTTTGCGTCCAAGGATCGTTTTATAGGGAAAGCGGCAAGAGTTCGCTCGTCAATTCCTGCGCTGGCTTTTTTGCTTTCGATCGCAGCTTTTATAGATGGAGGGGCTATGCGCCATCGAAGAAGGGCATTTGGCCCTGTCGCCGCGGCAGCGATGGCCTTCTCGACGGTCGTGCGTGCGGACGACGTTTTCCCGGGAAGCGCCGTTCAGCCCGGCGTCTCGCCGCCCTTGACCTACGGCTCGATGGCGAGGGCGAACCTCGGCGTCGGCGCCAATCTGAACGGGTCGATCCCATTCCCGAGGGACAACCGCTGGAACGTCGACGTTTCGCGGCTGCCGGTCGATCCGAATTCGGCGAATTTGATCGCGTCGATCGGATTGAGCGCCGGCTTGCATCCCGATTTCAGTTCGGGCACGTACGACGGCGCGCTCATCGGCATACCCTACGTGGTCGTGTCCAGAGCGCAGCCTGCCGTTTCCATTCGCTTCACTGATTACGGCGACGAGAGCGACCCCGGTCCCTATCCCGTTCCGCGAAACGCGCCGATCGAGGGGCGGCTGATTTCCGGCGCGCCGTTCGGCGGCGATCGGCATGTGCTGGTGATCAATCGCGACTCAAATCGCCTGTATGAAATGTACGACGCATTTCCGAACCCGAACGGCAGTTGGAACGCCGCGTCGGGCGCAGTCTTTCATCTCGACTCCAACAATGTCCGGCCAACGGCGAGACCCGGCTGGACCAGCGCGGACGCGGCCGGTCTGCCGATTTTCCCTGGGCTCGTGCGTTACGAGGAGGCGCACAACGGTCTCATCGCCCATGCGCTGCGCTTCACGGTGACGCGTGCGCGCCGCGCCTATGTTCCGCCGGCGACCCACTACGCCTCGACGCTGACGAGCCCGAATCTGCCGCCGATGGGCATGCGCGTGCGCCTCAAGGCGAGCTACCAGATTCGGGCAAGCTTCAGCCCCGAGGTCAAAGCGATCCTCGTCGCGCTGAAACGTTACGGCATGTTTGTCGCAGACAACGGAAGCAACTGGCGCCTCAGCGGCGCGCCCGACGCGCGCTGGAACAACGATCAGCTCGTCAGTCAATTGCGGCAGGTAAAGGGATCCAACTTCGAGGTGGTGAAGATGGTCGGGATCGTGACTCGCTGAGGCGCAATGGCGCGCGCGACGAATCGGCGCGCCTTCGCACGCGTGATGCGCGACGCCGTCACTCGCCCAGATGTTTCCCAAAAGCGAGATAGGCGTCGGGAAAGCAGCGCCTGACGTCGCGCAACGCAGAAGCGGCTTTCGTGCGGGATTCGAACGCCCCAAGGACGACGACGTCAAATCCAGGCGCAAATCCTCGAAATTTGTTCGAGAAATCGTTGAACGGATCGAACCCGCAGCGCGCCGCCGAGGCGCGAATTTTTGCAATTTTCGCATTCTGAACGATGGAAAGGTCCGGATTCGGAAGCGAAGCAAGAATGATCCACCAACCTTCGTCGCGAGAGCTTCCGCCCGCCAATGCAGACGACGCAAGAATCATACCGAAGAGCGGCAGGACGACTCTCATGAAATGGTCGCGGCGCATTGTTTTCTCCATCGGAGATGGCCCCCGTTGTTTGGACAGCTCCTCGCGGATTTTAACTGGATCTTTGTCGGGTGTTGCTGAACGCGGGGCGGTTCAATATCGTTAACTTCGTCAACATACGTTGACGACCTTGCGCCAAGGGTGAAACTGCGCGTAAGTCCGCGTAGAAAATTCATCATGGATCAGCCGGCATTTTTTGTCGACAAGGCAGGGACAGAAGCTTAGCAATGAACCTCGACGTATCGGAGAATCCCCCTTCAGGCGCCGAACAAGCAACTCGGCCCCTCGTTTCAATTATCATCCCGTGTCGCAATGAGAGAAATTATATCGCAAAACTCTTGGATTCGATCCTCGCGAACGACTACCCTAGGGACCAACTGGAGATTTTTGTCGTCGACGGCATGAGCGACGATGGAACGCAAGATATCGTTCGATCCTACGCTGCGCTTTACCCCTTCATCCGCCTGCTCGAAAACCCCGGAAAGACGGCGCCGGCCGCGCTCAACGTCGGGATCGCGAGAGCGGCCGGCGATATTGTGATGCGCATGGACGCACATGCCGAATACCCCGTTAATTATATTTCCGGGTTGGCGTCGGCCCTCATGGAAAGCGGCGCAGACAATGTCGGCGGCGTCTGCCGCACTCGGCCTGGCGACAACACTGCGATTGCGAAAGCGATCTCTCTAGCGCTCGCTCATCCATTCGGGGTTGGCGACTCCTATTTCCGAATTGACATGCTGTCGAAACCTCGGTGGGTCGACACCGTTCCATTCGGATGCTTCCGCCGGACCATATTTGAGCGGGTCGGCGTGTTCGACGAGGAACTTGTCAGAAATCAAGATGATGAATTCAACCTACGAATTATCAAGAACGGCGGCAAGATTTTACTTCTTCCTCAAATTCATTCAATTTATTATGCGCGTAGTTCGCTGGAAAAGCTCTGGCTGATGTATTATCAATACGGGTATTTCAAGCCGCTTGTGATAAAGAAAATTGGCGGCGTTTTCACGCTGCGCCAGCTTGTGCCCGCAACGTTTGTAATGTCGCTCGTCGGCTTCTCGATCTTGTCGTTATGGTTTGAATGGGCTCGTTATGCGCTGGCGGCCGTCGCCGTCGCTTACCTCGGCCTCAATCTGGCTTTTTCCGCAGTCGCAGCATGGCGAACGGAACCTGTCCTTGTTTTCCCGCTGTCCCTTGCCTTCATGCTCATTCACATCGGGTATGGGATCGGATTTTTGAAGGGCGTCTGGGATTTTCTGCTTATGGGCCAGCGCAGGAAGGCCCAGGGAGCGAACGTAATTTCATCGAGATAAACGGCAGCCAGAGCGAGGGGAGTGCGGAAGAGAAAAGGCCGAGAGCGGACGCTTCCATCGTTGATTAGCATTACAGTTGCATTATATTTGGAGTTCTGACTCGATGGGACGCCATGATTCGGCAAGGGGATCATGGGATGTCGGGAGCTTCGATCGAAACGACGCTGGAGTTGTGGGCGTCGTCTCTGCGTGACGTGAAGCGTCGGATGCGGCCTCTGTTCACGCAGGAGCGCGTGGCGCGATTGGCGGAGCGCTTTCTGGACGGGTTGCTGGGCGAAGAGCGGCGCAAGACGGGCTGGATGCGCGCCGAAGCGGCGGGCGATCCGGGACCGTGGCGGCGGCAGGCAATTCTGGGTCGCGCGCGCTGGAGCGCGGATGGGCTGCGCGACATTGTGCGCGATTATGCGCTCGAAGCCTTGGCGGACGAAGATGCGGTTCTCCTTGTCGACGAGACGGGGTTTCTGAAGCAGGGTAAGGCCTCCTGCGGCGTCGCACGGCAATATACAGGCTCAGCGGGGAAGATCGCGAATTGCCAGATCGGCGTTTTCGCGTGCTGCGCCACAGAGCGCGGCCATGCGTTCATCGACCGCGAGCTTTATCCGCCCAAGAGCTGGACCGAGGATAAAGCGCGCATGGCCAAGGCGCATATTCCGCAGGAGATCGTCGACAGCGCGTCTGGCGGCTTTGCGACCAAGCCGGCGCTGGCGCTCGCTATGATCGAAAGAGCGATCAAAGCGAAGGTCCCATTCTCCTTCGTAGCGGCCGACACAGTCTAGGGCGTCGGCGATATCGAAATGGCCTTGCGGCGCGCTGGCAAAGGCTACGTGCTGGGCGTCAAATCCAACGAGCCGTTCCACTCCTGGGGCAAGTCGAAATTGATTTCGGGCGCAGCCAAAGAAATTGCGGACGGCTTGCCGGCCTCCGCCTGGCGCCGGCTCTCGACGGGCGCGGGGACGAAGGGCGAGCGCCTGCGCGACTGGGCCTATCTCGAACTCGCCGACCTCGACGCGGGCGATTACAACGATGCGCTTGCGGGCGTTTCCTGGACGCGGGGACTTCTGATCCGTCGCAAAATCGCCGACGGCGATCTTGCCTTTTTCACGACATGGGCCCCGAGCGGAACCTCAATCGAAAGGTTGACGAAAATCGAAGGCCGTCGTTGGGCGATCGAAGATAGCTTTGAAACCGCCAAGAACGAACTCGGCCTCGACCACAACGAGACGCGCTCCTGGCGCGGATGGCGCCGTCATGTTTCGCTCGTCATGCTGGCCTTCGCCATGATGGCTGCGATCCGCGCTCACGCCAATGCCGTTGCGCCGCCCCCAAAAACAATCCGCCGCACAAAGACAAGCGCGCGTCGCTTGTCGTCGAAGATTCCCTGATCCATTGGTCGATGCAGGAAATCCGCCGCTTGGCGACGCCCTTGGCGAGAAAACGCATTCGACCCGAGTTTATCATTGCTTGGTCGCTCTGGAGACGAGCCCATCAGGCCCAAGCAAGACGCTCCCACATCAAAATGCAACTGTAATGCTAGGGAGGTCTCTTGCTTCCCATATGCTTCCCAACGGTAAGTTTTGGAAAGCAAGCTGATCGCCGGAGTGCGATAACTGTCTGTTTTTAATGGTGGGCGCACAAGGGCTCGAACCTTGGACCCGCTGATTAAGAGTCAGCTGCTCTACCAACTGAGCTATGCGCCCGCCCTGCGAGCGCCACAGCGCCCTTGGGACGGGCAGCGAATATCAAATGCCCGCCCCCCTGTCCAGCGCCGTGACGCCCCTGTGGAAATATTTTCGCTATTTGGCGACGGCCGAGGGCCAGCCGTGCGTCGCCCTGGCCTTGGTCACCAGCTCGGACCACGGGCCCTTATAGGCGTTTCCCGCTTCCGCCGTGGGCGCCGCCTGCATTTTCGCGCAAACCTCCCGGGCGGCGTCCGATTTCGGCCCCTCGACAAAGAAATAGATCACGTTGAGCCGAAGCGCCGAATAATACTGGTTCAGCACCGTGCCGCGTTTCAGCACGTTGATTCCCCATACGGCGTTCTTGCGCTGGCCCGGCGGCTCCGCGGGGTTCAGGCCGTAGCCATAGTCTCCCTCGCCCTTAACGAGATCGAAGCGCACGTAGCACAGCTCCCCCTTGGGCTGCTCGTCCTTGAACACAAGCTCCCGGGTTACGACCGCGTCCTGGTTGTTGTAACGGACAGTGGCGTCGACCGGGAAATGCCAGACGTCCACTTTCTCGAAATTTTTCAGCAACTCCGCCTCGTCCGGGTCGGCGGCCGCCAAAGCCCCGCCCGCGACGGACGCCGCCGAGGCCGCGACAAAGGCGGCCGCGATAGAGTTGCGCACGATTGAAATGCCCATTCTCTGCCCTCATCAGACGCCCGAACGGCGCTCACGCTCAACGTGGTGGGCGCACAAGTTTTGCGCAACCGCCTGCGACATTTGCGCCCGGTCCACCGTCGCGGGATTGCGCAGGTCCGAGGCGCCGGCCCGGGGCGCCGCGCTTTTGGGCGTTCGGCTGCGGCGTCGCGGCTTTGTTCCGGTTGGGATTTCGCAATGCCGAAAATCGCCCGAAACGTCTTCCCTCCCGCGTGAAAGCGCGCTAGCAAGTTGGAGAAATCACAGCACGAGATCGATTATGTCGCGAAAGAAAATCGCTTTGGTCGGCGCCGGAAACATCGGCGGAACGCTCGCCCATCTCGCCGGCCTCAAGGAACTCGGCGACATCGTGCTCTTCGACATCGTCGACGGCGTCCCCCAGGGCAAGGCGCTCGACATCGCCCAGGCTTCGCCCGTTTCGGGCTTCGACGCGGCGCTCTCCGGGGCGTCGGACTATTCAGCCATCGCCGGGGCGGACGTCGTCATCGTCACCGCCGGCGTGCCCCGCCAGCCGGGCATGAGCCGCGACGATCTTCTCGGCATCAATCTGGGCGTCATCTCCAAGGTCGGCGCGGGCGTCAGGCAATATGCGCCGGACGCCTTCGTCATCTGCATCACCAATCCGCTCGACGTGATGGTCTGGGCGCTTCAGAAGGCGTCCGGCCTGCCGACGAATCGCGTCGTCGGCATGGCCGGCGTGCTCGATTCCGCCCGTTTCCGCTATTTTCTCTCCGAGGAATTCAAGGTTTCGGTGGAGGACGTCAGCGCCTTTGTCCTCGGCGGCCATGGCGACGACATGGTGCCGTCGGTCCGCTATTCGACCGTCGGGGGCGTGCCGCTGCCCGATCTCGTCGCCATGGGCTGGACGACGCAGGCGCGCATAGACGCCATCGTCCAGCGCACCCGTCAGGGCGGGGGGGAGATCGTCGGTCTGCTCAAGACCGGCTCCGCGTATTACGCCCCGGCCACGTCGGCCATTGCGATGGCCGAGAGCTATCTCAAGGACAAGCGCCGCGTCCTGCCCTGCGCCGCCTATCTCGACGGCGAATATGGCGTGAAGGGCCTTTATGTCGGCGTGCCCGTGGTGATCGGCGCCAACGGGGTTGAAAAGGTGATGGAAATCAAGCTCGACGCCGCCGAGCAGGCGATGTTCGACAAATCCGTTTCGAGCGTGAAGGCGGTCATCGAGGCGGCGAAAGGGCTCAATTCCGATTTCGCCTGAGGGCGCTCGTTTCCGACCGCGCCCGCAGGCATTTTCCCGTCGCGCAGTGGCGCCGGGAGCCGTATGGAAGAGCGCCATGTCGGGCCCTTTCCCGGCTTGCCTTGCGCAATCTCGGCGCACGCAAGAGGCCTGAAGGGCGGTGCGCTGGACGTCTTCCCGTCTCGCGGCGATTTTCAAAGCCGGTCTTCTCGATCGTCTTATTTTCTGCGGTTCGACAGAAGCCAGCGGTAAGTCGCCGCGCGAATGGCGGCGCTCGCCGGCGCGAGATGGGGCCGTCCTGCTGCGCCCGGACATTCGCATTGCTCGGGAGCGGCGTCGCCTCTGCTTGCGGCGTCCACCTCATATCCTCTGCTGGCGATAACGCTTAAGCAGTCCATCGTGGGGCAAAAGGACTCGTCGCACCCGCCCCAGGAAAAAAACATGCGCGGCGGCGTCGCCCCAGCCTTCGATACGGCGGGACAACTCGCCTGCTGCCATTCCGCATATACGCCATGCGCAACGCCAGCGAGATAGGGTTGAAGGACCGGATCGAGCGCCCGATAAATCAGATATCTCGTGTCGTCGAACCCGAAGAATTGAACGCGGTCATGCGCAAAGCGCACATGTGCGGCGAAATCCCTGAGCACGTCCCGGACGGCCTCCGCCGGCACGAACATCCAGGCGGGACAGGCCGGCGAGCATTCCGCGCCGTCGCCGGCGTCGATCTTGTCGCGCAGCCACCGATTTCGGCTCCCGCCAGGGCCAATGAAGATGACAAGCGCGCTTTCGTAAAGTTGGCGGTGCGCCATGAGGGCGCCGTCGCCGGGCGCTCCGACGACGATCAACGGCATGCGGGACGTATCCCCGCTCGGAACGCGCGCGAGATAATCGATCCGGTCATCCCCGGTCCTGGGACCGTCATGCCACTTCTGCCCCACGAAGCGGGAATCGTTCGCGGCCGGCGCTTTCGGGAATGGGTCGCGCCAGGGATTTGACGTTTCGACTTGGCTCCCGGACGCGCCTCGTGCGTCCGAGGCCTCGCTTCGACTGGCTGCGCTCCCGGGCCGCGCGCCGGCTGACGCCGGCTCGAGGGAGGATCCTCCGACCAGCGCGAGGCCGGCGACCATGACGAGGGCCGGGAGCTTCACATACGCGCCGCTCATAGGAATCCCCCCGCATTGAAGGCGCCGCCCGCCGCCCCCGCGACCACCCGTCCGCTTGACGCCGCCGCTCCGCCATGGCCATTAAGCCAGGAGTCGCTTTCCGTTTGGAGCGCATTCTCATCGCAGAAGTCTGCGGCTTTTTCGGAATGCGCGCGTGGCGCGCCGGTTTTTGCTTCGAGGAGACACTCCCGCATGAATATCCATGAATACCAGGCCAAAGCCATTCTGCGCGAGTTTGGCGCGCCCATCGCCGCCGGCTTTCCGGTCCTGAAGGCCGAAGACGCGGCCGAGGCCGCGAAGAAACTGCCGGGCCCGGTGTATGTCGTCAAGGCGCAGATTCACGCCGGCGGCCGCGGCAAGGGCAAGTTCAAGGAAGAGGCGGCGGGTCCGCAGGGCGGCGTGCGAATCGCCAAGTCGATCGATGAAGCCGCCGCTTTCGCCAAGCAGATGCTCGGCTCGACGCTCGTGACGCTTCAGACCGGCGAGGCCGGCAAGCAGGTCAACCGCCTCTACATCGAGGACGGCGCTGCGATCGACAAGGAATTCTACCTCTCCATGCTCATCGACCGCGCGACCTCGCGCATCGCTTTCGTGGTTTCCACGGAAGGCGGCATGGACATCGAGAAGGTGGCCCATGACACGCCCGAGAAGATCGTGACCTTCTCGGTCGATCCGGCCACGGGCCTCATGCCGCACCACGGCCGCCGCGTCGCCGACGCGCTGAAGCTCACGGGCGACCTCGCCAAGCAGGCGGGCGACCTCGTCGAAAAGCTCTATGCGGCCTTCGTCGCCAAGGACATGGAGCTCCTCGAGATCAATCCGCTCATCACGACGAAGGACGGCAAGCTGCGCTGCCTCGACGCCAAGGTGAGCTTCGAGAACAACGCCCTCTATCGTCATCCCGAACTCGCCGAGCTGCGCGATCTGTCCGAGGAGGACGAGAAGGAGATCGAAGCCTCCAAGCACGATCTCGCCTATATTTCGCTCGACGGCAACATCGGCTGCATGGTGAACGGCGCCGGCCTCGCCATGGCGACCATGGACATCATCAAGCTCTACGGCGCCTTCCCCGCGAACTTCCTCGATGTCGGCGGCGGCGCGAGCAAGGAGAAGGTGACGGCGGCCTTCAAGATCATCACCGCCGATCCGAAGGTGAAGGGCATTCTGGTCAACATCTTCGGCGGCATCATGCGCTGCGACACCATCGCCGAGGGCGTCATCGCCGCGGTAAAGGAAGTGGGCCTTACGGTTCCGCTCGTCGTGCGCCTCGAGGGCACCAATGTCGATCTCGGCAAGAAGATCATCAACGAGTCGGGGCTGAACGTGATTCCCGCCGACGATCTCGACGACGCGGCGCAGAAGATCGTGAAGGCGATCAGCTGAGGCTGAATAAACGTTGGCTTTCTGGATCGGGCCGGCCGTCGCGCCGGCCCTTTCCGTTTGGCGGCGCGCATCGCCTACTTCGAGCGAGCCTTCTTCCGCCGCCTTGCCTCCCGGGCCCAAAACCGCCATCTTTACGCACGATTCTTGGACACGCCGGCCACTCGTTCCGGCGGATCGGCCGCGCGTCGCGATGTAGCCGTACCGCCCTCTGCTAGGAAAGCGCCTGTGCCTCACTTCGTTCGTCCGCTCGCCTTCGTTTCTCGCGGCGCAAGGCGCCTGATGCTGCGCACGGGCGTGGCGGCCGCCGCGGCATGCGCGGCGTGGTGCGCCTTTCCGGGTGCGAGTTTCGCGCTCGCCCGCGAAGCGAGCCTTTCCGTCGCGCGCCCCTTCGAGGTGGGCTCCAGCCTCTCCGGCAATTACCTCGCGGCCATCGTCGCCGGAGCGGAGCGGGACACGCTCGCCGCCTCGACCTTCTTTCGCGAGGCGCTCCGCGACGATCCCAAGAATCAGGATCTCGTCGACCGCGCCTTTGTCGCCGCGCTCGCCAACGGCAATATGGCGGAGGCGATTTCTCTCTCCCAGCGCGTCATCGCCCATGACAAAGGCAACGGCCTCGCCCGGCTGACCAAGGGCGTCGATCTCATCAAGAACCGCCGCTACGCCGCGGCGCGGGCGGAGCTTGCGCGCGGCGGCGGCGACCGGCGCCGCGACATCACCTCGACGCTGCTGGCCGCCTGGAGCTATGCGGGCGCGAAGGACACGCGCAAGGCGCTCGCGACGCTCGACCAGCTCAACGACGAGGCCTTCGTCGTGTTCCGCGATTACCACGCCGCGCTCATCGCCGATCTCGGCGGCGACAAGGCCGAGGCGGAGAAGCGCTTCAAATCGGCCTATGCCGCGGAAAAGAACACGCTGCGCCTCGTCGACGCCTACGCTCGGTTCCTCGCGAGCCGCGGCCAGCGGGACGAAGCGAAAAAGATTTACGAAGGCTTTGAGGAAGTGGCGCCCGGCCATCCGATCATCGTCGCGGGCCTCAAGGCGCTCGACGAAGGAAAGGCGCTGCCGCCCTTCGTCCGCACGCCCGACGAGGGCGCGGCGGAAGCGCTCTACGGCCTCGGCGCCGTCGGCGGCCGGCAGGGCGACGAACTCGCCTCGCTGATCTATCTGAGGCTCTCGCTCTATCTCGCGCCAGAGAACGCGCTCGCCATTATCACGCTCGGCGACGTCTATGAGCGCATGAAGCAGGAGGAGATGGCCATAGACCTCTACGACAGCGTGCCGAAGGACAGCGCGCTGCGCGTCAATGCGGACGTTCAGGCGGCGCTGCTGCTGGAGACGCTCGGCAAGTCGAAGGAGGCGACCGAGCATTTGTCGGCGGTGGTCGCGGCCAATCCGAAAAATCAGGAAGCGCTGACGGCGCTCGGCAATCTACAGCGGTCGCGCAAGCTGTTCGCGGATGCGGCGGCGACCTATTCGCGCGTGATCGAGCTTCAGCCCAATCCCGACAAGGGCCAGTGGCTGATCTATTACTATCGCGGCATCGCCAATGAGCGCCGCAAGAACTGGAAGGAAGCCGAGTCGGATTTGAAGAAGGCGCTCGAGCTCAACCCCGATCAGCCGCTGGTGCTGAATTATCTTGGCTACAGCTGGGTGGATCAGGGCGTCAATCTCGACGAGGCGTTCAGAATGCTGCGCCGCGCGGTCGACCTGCGCCAGCGCGACGGCTATGTCGTGGACAGTCTCGGCTGGGCCTATTACAAGCTCGGCCGCTATGACGACGCCGTGCGGGAGCTGGAAAAGGCGATCGATCTCAAGCCGTCCGACCCGGTCATCAACGACCACCTCGGCGACGCCTACTGGCGCGTCGGGCGCAAGCTGGAGGCGCAGTTCCAGTGGAACCACGCCCGCGATCTGAATCCCGATCCCGAAGACCTGCCGAAGATTCTCGACAAGATCAAGAATGGGCTGAAAGAGCCGGCGGTGGCCGGGGATGCGGCGAAGACGGGGGGATAAGGGGCTCCTGAAATCGCGCCCGGCCCGTTCCGAATCGTGTTAGCAAACCGGGCATGACGCCGCAGGAATTCATCCGCAAATGGAAGAACCACGCGCTGACCGAACGGGCGTCGGCGCAGGAGCATTTCATCGATCTCTGCCGGCTCTTCGAACACCCGACGCCTGCGGAGGCGGACCCCGGCGGCGAGACGTTCGCCTTCGAGAAAGGCGCCGCGATCACCGGGGGCGGCGACGGCTGGGCGGATGTCTGGAAGAAGGGCTATTTCGCCTGGGAATACAAGAAACGCCGCCGCAATCTCGACGAGGCGATGGCGCAGCTCGCGCGCTATGCGGCGGCGCTGGAGCACCCGCCGCTGCTCGTCGCCTGCGACACGATCCGTTTCCAGATTCTAACCACCTGGACCAATCTCGAAACCAAGAAATACGAGTTCGAACTCGAGGATCTCGCGGAGCCCGACAAATTCAGGCTCCTGCGCGCGGTCTTTCACGACCCCGAGGCCTTAAAGCCCAAGCGCACGCGCGCCATGATCACGGCGGACGCGGCGAGCAAGTTCCAGACGATCTCGGATGCCCTGCAGAGCCGCCATCCCGACCGCGAGGCGGTGGCGCATTTCGTCAACCAGCTCGTCTTCTGCTTCTTCGCCGACAGCGTGAAGCTGCTCCCCGAGGGGCTGCTCAGGAAGCTGCTCACCACCGCCGAAAAGCGCCCGTCGCGCTCGAAGGACTATTTCGACAAGCTCTTCGAGCAGATGGAGAAGGGCGGCGAATTCGACCTCACGGAAATTGCGCATTTCAATGGCGGGCTGTTCGACGGACGGCGCGCCCTTCCGCTCGAACACGCTGAAATCCAGCTCCTCTTCGCGGCTGCGAGCCTCGACTGGAGCCTCATCGACCCCACCATCTTCGGCACGCTGTTCGAGCGCTTTCTCGATCCCGACAAGCGCGCGCAAATCGGCGCCCATTACACCGACGCCGACAAGATCATGCTGATCGTCGAGCCGGTCGTGCTGCGCCCCTTGCGGCGGGAATGGGAGGCCGCGCGGGCGGAGATCGAGGCGCTCATGGCGCCCGCGCGCGAGGCCGGGCTCGCGGGACGCAAGGGGCAGGCGCAACACGGCAAGAAGATCGCGGAGGCGCGCGCCAAGGCCGCGCGGCTGCGCGACGATTTCATCGAGCGGCTGGCTTCCTTGCGCATTCTCGATCCCGCCTGCGGCTCGGGCAATTTTCTTTATCTCGCGCTGCAGGGCGTGAAGGACCTCGAAAATCGCGCCATCAATGAATGCGAGGCGCTGGGCCTCGACCGCCCCGCCATGATGCGCGTCGGGCCGGAGATTTTGCGCGGCATCGAAATCAATCCCTTCGCCGCCGAACTCGCCCGCACGACAATCTGGATCGGCGACATTCAGTGGGGGATCAAGAACGCGATCTATTCCCGCCCCTCGCCCATTCTGCGCAAGCTCGACTCCATCGAATGCCGCGACGCCATTCTGACCCCGGAGGGGAAAGAGGCGGAGTGGCCCGAGGCGGATTTCATCGTGGGCAATCCGCCTTTCCTCGGCGGCAAGCTGCTGCGCAAGGGCCTTGGCGACGATTATGTGAACGCGCTCTTCGCCGCCTATGACGGCGCCGTGCCCGCCGAGGCCGATCTCGTATGCTACTGGTTTTACAAGGCGTGGCGCGCGGTCGAGAGCGGCAGGGCGCGGCGCGCCGGGCTCGTCTCCACCAACTCCATCCGCGGCGGCGCCAATCGGCGGGTGCTGGAGCCCATCGCGCGGGCGGGCGCGATTTTCGAGGCGTGGAGCGACGAGCCCTGGATGCAGGACGGCGCGGCGGTGCGGGTGAGCATCGTGTGTTTCGCGCAACCACAAGGCCCTCATGCCGAGGAGGGCGCGGAGCAGGATGAGGCAGGGCAGGCTTGTCGGCTCGACGGCGTGGCTGTGGCGACGATCAACGCGGATTTGAGCGCGGGGCTCAGCTTTATCGAAGCAAAGCGACTTTCGGAAAACGAGAATGTTTGCTTCGAAGGCTTCAAGAAATACGGGCCTTTCGATGTTGCCGGCGGCATCGCGCGAGCATGGCTACGAGAGCCGCTAAATGCGAACGGTCGGCCGAACGCAGACGTGATTAAGCCTTGGCTCAACGCCATGGACGTGATGCGCAATAATTCCGATACTTGGGTTATTGATTTCTCTGGGCTTTCAGAACAAGAGGCGGCATTTTTCCAAGAGCCGTTCAAATACGCACAAGCCAATGTCTTTCCGATACGCATAAGCGATCGCGCAAAAAGAACAAGAGAAAATTGGTGGCTCTTTGAACGAGACCGCCCCGCCCTTCGCAAAAAGCTTCGCAACATGCAACGCTTCATAGCTACGCCTGTTGTGGCCAAGCATCGCGCCTTCGTCTGGCTCGATAGACGTAGTTTGATCGCCAATCTCCTTGACGCCATCGCCCGCGACGACGACACGACTTTCGGCGTTCTCCATTCGCGCTTTCACGAGGCGTGGTCGCTGCGGCTCGGCACGTCGCTCGAAGACCGCCCGCGCTACACGCCCACCACCACCTTCGAAACCTTCCCCTTCCCGGAAGGCCTCACGCCCAACATCCCCGCCAAAGAATACGCCGCAGACCCCCGCGCGCGCCGCATCGCGCAAGCCGCGAAAAAGCTCGACGAGTTGCGGCGCAACTGGCTCAACCCGCCCGATCTCGTCGAGATCGTTCCCGAGGTGGTTCCCGGCTATCCGGACCGCATATTGCCGAAGGACGAACAGGCGGCGGCGATCCTGAAAAAGCGCACGCTCACCAATCTCTACAATGAGCGCCCGCAATGGCTCGTGAACGCCCACGCCGAGCTCGACAGGGCCGTGGCGGCCGCCTATGGCTGGCCGGAGGACATTTCGACGGAAGACGCGCTGGCGAAATTGCTGGCGCTCAATCTGGCGCGGTCGGGCGGCGCCCGCGACAAATGAAAAAAGCTTAACTCTCCCCCGCCATCCCCATCACCACCGCCCACTCATCATCCGTCACCGGCTGCACCGACAGGCGCGAATTCTTCACCAGCGCCATGTCAGCGAGGCGCGGCTCGGCCTTGATCTGCGCGAGCGTCACAGGCTTTTTGAGCGCCTTCACGGCCTTCACGTCGACCATGCCGAATTTGCCGGTCTCGTCCGTATGGTCAGGGTAATATTCCTTGATGATTTCGACGACGCCGACGATCGCGCGCTCTTCGTTCGAATGGTAGAAGAAGCCGCGTTCGCCCTTTTTCATCGCCATCAGATGCTTCTTGGCGAGATGGTTGCGCACGCCGTTCCAGAACGTGCCCTTGGCCCCCGCCGCGACCTGCTGGTCCCAGGACCAGGTGGAGGGTTCGCTTTTCAGAAGCCAGTGCGCCATCAGATCCCGGCTCCGACGACGCGCTTCCAGCCGCGCAGCTCCACGCGCTCGAACAGGCCGGCCTTGGCGTAGGGGTCTTCCGCCAGGAGATCGCGCGCCTCGGCGTGATCGGCGCAATCGAGGATGAGCATGGAGCCGACGGGCTTGTCGCCGTCGAGAAAGGGGCCGCCGAGTTTCACTTTCGCCGCATGCTTGTCGAGAAAGGCGAGATGGTCGGCGCGGGTGGCCATGCGCAGATCGACCTGACCGGGCTTGTCGAAACAAAGGGCGACGAAGAGCAAGGCGGACCTCATTGAAAGGCGTGGGCGTCGCGCCCTTGTCCCAAAGGGGGCGGCGCCGGTCAACCCGCTCTCAGTTGGCGCGCTGCGCCGCCGGCTTTTCGGCGCCCTCCGCGAGTTCGGACACGCGGTCTCCGAAGGCGACGAGCGCCTCGCGCAGCGCCGCGACGTCCGCCTGCGACGGCGGCTCGCTCCTGACGAGCGAGAGCGGCGCGCCGCCCGCCCGGCGCCGTTCGGCGCGCTCGGCGCGCAGCACTTCCACCGCGCCATGCAGCATGGCGTTGTCGGCGCGCGCGATCTCCAGCTTGTCGGCGGTGTCGCGCGCTTCGGCGCGGGCGACGCGCAGCGCGTTTTCGAGATGGTCGACCTCGTTGCGCCGGCGCTCCTCCTCGGCGAGCAATTCGTTGCGCAGCCGATCGCGTTCGGCCGTCAGCGCCTGATGTTCGATCTGCAGCGTCTCGCGTTCCGTGGAGATGCGGTCCAGATCCCGCTGGAGGTGGGGAACGCGCGCGGCTTCCGCCGAAACGCGCTCGAACGCTTCCTTCAGCGATTCGAGATCGCGTTGCAGCCGGGTGTTTTCCTCGTGCAGCGCGCCGATCTTCGCTTCATGCGCCACGACGCGGCTGTATTGCGCCTCCTTCTCGCGGCCGAGCTCCTCCTTGTCCGATTCGAGCAGGCGCAGACGCTCGACGCCGCGGTCGGCGCGTTCGGTCATTTCGAGCAGCGCGAGCTCGGTCGAGCGGAGCAGATCGGTGCGTTCGGCCAGAACTTTCTGGGCTTCGCGCAGCCGCGCCTCCATGTCGCGATTGCCGGCCTCGGCGAGCTTCAGCCGGTTCTCCGCCTCCGCGACGCGCGCGGCGTGACGGCCGATGGCGGCGAGATCATAGGCCTTGGAGGCCCTGATCGCCTCCATTTGCTGTTCCATCCGGCGCTCGCGCACGGCGAATTCGGCGCGCAGCAGGTCGCGCTCGGCGACGACCTCCTCCATGGACATGGGCGCGAGCATCTGCAGCCGCCGCATGGAAAGACGCAGCGCGCGCCGCCAGAAGGCGGGCAGAAACATGAGCGTGAGAAGCCCGGCGACGAGAAAGCCGAGCGCGAAATACATCGCCTGTTCGATCAAGACTCGCAACCCCGCGCCGCCGCGCGCCCTGCCGCGCTCGGGCCGGCGCAGAGACTGCCACGTCCCGCGCGCGAAATCAAAAAAGGCGCGCGCCCGGCGATTGTGGCGTCAGAAAGGGTTCCAGGTCGAGTCGGGCGTGAATTTGAGATAGCCGAGCGCAAGCCCCAGACGCGCGCCGAGGCCCGCGCGCACGGGCATGACGACGACGTCCTCGTTGTTGAGCGCGGTGAAGCCGAGCCCGCCGACGAGATAGGCCGAGCCGTTGACGCCCGCGTAGCGGCGGTAGATGGCGTCGACCTCGGGCAGGTTGTAGACCAGCATCATCGTGCGGTCGCCGTCCGCGCCGGCGTCCACGCCGATCGAGGGGCCCTGCCAGAAGACGCGGCGCTGGCCGGCGTTGCGCGTATACATCGCACCCTCGCCGTAACGCACGCCGCCGACGAAGGCGCCGCCCGCCTCCTGTCCGAGAATATAGGCGTTGGGACGTCCCCACTGCTTGTTGGCGCGCTCCAGCCCCTCGGCGAGGCCGCGCGAGATGGAGCCGAAGAAGCGGTGCCCGTTCTCGACGATTTCGCCGCTCGAATAGGTCTCCGGGCGCAGGGCGGCGCGCGCCGCGCCGGGAAGCGCGGCCGAAAAGGCCGAGGCCGCCGCTAGACGAAGGAGATCGCGGCGAGACGAGGATTGCGAGGCGCTCATGATCGCTCAACTCCGAAAACGCGTAACCGTTACAGGCCTTCGACGCTTCGCGGTCGAATGCGGCCGTCGCGCGGCGCGGATGCGTCTTGGTTGCGACGGCGTTGCCGTTTTCGCTAAGAGTTGCGCGACGTCGTTAAGAAAGCGTTGCCGCTTCCGGATCGCCCCAGGCGATGAAGGAGCCGTTGCGGTAATGCGCGCTCGCCTTGTTGTAACGCAGGCGCTCGCCGGCGGGGTCGAGCACCACGCCGCCCGCGGCGCGCAGAATGGCGTCGCCCGCCGCCGTGTCCCATTCCATCGTGCGGCCGAAGCGCGGATAAACGTCCGCCGAGCCCTCCGCGACGATGCAGAATTTCACCGACGATCCCATGGCGACCTGCTCGGCCACGGGATAGGCGGTCAGAAACTTTTTGGTCTCCTCGTCGAGATGGGACTTCGACACGAGAGCGGTGAGGCCCTGCGGCGGACGCTTGCGGGTCTTGAGCGGACTCCAGTCCTGCGCGGCGGGCAGGGCGCCGCCCGGCGCCGCGGCGGCCGCGAAGCCCTTCGCGCCCGCGAACCAGACGCGGCTCTGCACGGGCGCGAAAATGGCGCCCACGGTCGGCTGATTGTTCACAATGAGCCCGAGATTGACGGTGAAATCCGGACTGCGCGCGAGAAATTCGCGCGTGCCGTCGACCGGATCGATCAGCAGGAAGGCGTCGCCATGGGTCACGGTTACGTCGCGCGCGGCGGCTTCTTCCGCCACCACGGGGACGCCGGGCAGCGCCGTCGCCAGTCTCTCGAGAAGGTAGGACTCGATGCGTTCGTCCGCCTCGCTCACCGGCGATCTGTCGGCTTTCAGCTGCGAGGAGATGTCGGGACGTTCCAGCACTTCCATCGCAATGGCGCCCGCTTCGACGACGAGCTTCGCGAAGAGTCGGGCGAGTTGTTCCCGGTCGGAATCATGGTTGGCGGCGCCGGCGGTCATGAGCGATCCTTTAGGTTTTGTTTACGACCCCACGGCGCGCAATTTGCAATCCGCGAGATGACGGTTACTTTTCTCATAGACTGTTTGCAGTGATTCGCGATTTGCGTCTGCCGGTCTGCGTTCGAATGGCGAAAGTTTCCGACGCTTTCTAAACCAGCATGCGCCGTGAGCGGCGCCATCGGGATGGCCCCATGACCCAGTTCTCGCTCGACGCCCTCGACCTCGCGGCCCTGCTGTCGTCGCGGGTTTGCCACGACGTGATTTCGCCCGTCGGGGCGATCGTCAACGGCCTCGAGGTGCTGGAGGAGGAGAAGGACGCCGAGATGCGCGGCCATGCGCTGGCGCTCATCAAGTCCAGCGCCAACGAGGCGTCGTCGCGTCTCCAGTTCTGCCGGCTGGCTTTCGGCGCTGCGGGCTCCAAGGGAGCCTCGATCGACACCGGCGACGCGGAGCTTGTCACCCGCCAGCTGCTCGCCGACGAGCGCACCCAGCTCAACTGGTCCGTGCCGCGCGTCCTGATGTCGAAGAACAAGGTCAAGCTGCTGCTCAACCTCTGCCTGCTTGCGGACGCCGCGATTCCGCGCGGCGGCGTCATTTCCGTGTCCTCGACGGGCGACGAGGAGCGCATCGCCTTCCGCATCGAGGCCAAGGGAACCAACGCCCGCGTCGCCGCCAACATTCCGGCCCTGCTCGCCGGCGAGGCGGAGGACGGGGCGATCGACGCGCGCGCGATCCAGCCCTATTACGCCGGCCTCGTCGCCAAGTCCTGCGGCCTCGAGGTTTCGGTGACGAGCGAGCCGGAACTCGTGACAATCGAGGCGAAGCCGGCTGCGGAAGCCCGCGCCGAGGCGGACGAACCCCAGAGCGCTGTCGCCTGACGCGGCTCCGGCGCGGCCCGCGCGACGCCGGCCGCGTCCGCCGCCTCAAACCTCCATCCTCGAATTTCGCTTCTTTTAACCCGTTTTGCCCATACTTCGCCCATTCGCCGCCTGCGGCGGCGCGGGGCGCGGAATGGACGATCTGCTAAAAGAGTTTCTTCAGGAAGCGACGGAGCACATCGACGCCGCGTCGGTGGAGCTGCTGCGTTTCGAGAAGGATCAGACAGATCCCGCGCTGATCGCTAGCTTGTTCCGCCACATCCACACGATCAAGGGGTCGAGCGGGTTTCTGAGCTTGCCGCGCGTGGCGCGCCTCACTCATGCGACCGAGACGCTGATTGGCCGATTGCGTGACGGCGCGACCGCCGCGCCCGCGCATGTCTCGCTGGTTCTCGCCGCCGTCGATCGCCTCTCGGCGCTGCTCATCGACATCGCCTGCAACGAGTCCGAGCCGGAGGGCGACGATTCCGATTTGCTGCGGGAGCTGGAACTCGGCGCGAACAGCCTGCGTTCAGGCCAGGCGGCGGCGCCCTCGGCCGACGGCGCATCGCCGAACGCGGCGGCCCCGCCGCCTTTCAATCCGTCGCATCTGGCGACGATGCCCGAGCATATCCACGCGCCGGGCGCGCGGATCGGCGAGACGGTGCGCGTCTCCGTCGGCGTGCTCGACCGACTGATGGGCATCGTTTCCGAACTGGTGCTGACGCGAAACCAGTTGCTCGAACTCTCTGGCGCGGTCGGCGACGAGACGGTCAAGGCGTCGGTGCAAAATCTGTCGAGCGTCACGAGCGACCTGCAGGACGCGGTGATGCGCGTGCGCATGCAGCCCGTCGAGCGTCTGTTCGCGACGCTCCCGCGTCTCGTGCGCGACCTCGCGATCGATCTCGGCAAGAAGATCGAACTCGTCACGTACGGCGCCGAAACCGAACTCGACCGCCAGGTGATCGAACTCATCCGGGCGCCGCTCACCCACATCATCCGCAACGCCGCCGATCATGGCCTCGAAACGGTCGCCGAACGTTTGGCTGCGGGCAAGCCGGAGATCGGCGTCATTCGCGTCAGCGCAACATACGACGCGGGCCAGATCACGATCGAGGTGCAGGACGACGGGCGGGGCCTCGATCTCGCGCGCATCAAGGCCAAGGCGATCGCGCGGGGGCTCGCGACGGAAGCGTCGCTCGCCCGCATGAGCGACGCGGAAATCTTCCAGTTCGTGCTGCTCCCGGGCTTCTCGACCGCCGCAAACGTCACCAAGGTCTCCGGCCGCGGCGTCGGCATGGACGTGGTGCGCGAGAACATTCAGTCGATCGGCGGCACGGTTTCGCTGAACTCCCTGGCGGGCAAGGGCACGACGGTCACGCTGCGCATTCCGCTCACGCTCGCCATCGCGCCGGCGCTCATCCTGTCGAGCGGCGGTTCGCGCTTCGCCATTCCGCAGATGGCGGTGGTCGAGGTTGTCGGCGTCGGACGCGGCTTCGACCATCAAATTCAGTTGATCCATGACGCGCCCGTGCTGCGCCTGCGAGGCGACGCCGTGCCGCTCGCCGATCTCGCCGCCGCGCTCGATCTCGTCGCCCCGGGCCGGCCGCCGCTGTGCGACGGCTACGTCGTCGTCTTGCGCGCCGGCGGCGTGCGTTTCGGCCTTCTCGTCGAGACGATCGCCGACGTTCAGGAGGTGGTCATCGAACCGCTCGTAGGGCCGCTGGCGCGCATCGGCGTCTTCTCGGGACAAACGATTCTGGGCGATGGAGCGGTGGTGTTGATCCTTGATCCGGCGGCGATCGTCGAACGCGTCGGGCTCGAAAACATCGCCGACACGCAGCAGCCGGCGTCGCTGGAGTCTTTCGCGCCGGAGCGCGAGAAAACCCGCGTAGTGCTGATGCGCGCCGGGCCCGGACCGTTGAAGGCGATGCCGCTTTCGCTCGTCATGCGCATCGAGGAGGTGGAGGCCGATCGCTTCGCGGCCGCCGGCGACGGCTATCTGATGCTGCACGAGGGGCGGCTTCTGCCGATCCTTCCCGCCGCCAAGGCCATGCGCCTCGAGAAGGCGTCCTATCCGGTGCTGATCCTCGCCGGGGCCGGCCAGGCGATTGCGCTTCTTGCAGAAGAAATCGTCGACGTCGCTGAGGAGGCGCTCGTATTTCAGAAGAAGAGCGCCGATCCCGGCGTGGTGGGAACGGTCAACATCAACGATCAGATCGTCGACATTCTGGATGTCGCGCATTTCATCGAGAGCGTCGATCCCAGCATTCTGTCGCGCGGCGTCAATCAGCGGCCGCGCATTCTCTTGGTCGACGACAAGCAGTTCTTCCGCGACATGCTCGCGCCGGTTCTGCTCGCCGCCGGCTATGAGGTGACGACGGCCGCCTCCGGCCGGGAAGCGCTGGCGCTCGTCGAGCGCGGCCTGCGCATCCATGTCGCCGTCACCGACATCGATATGCCCGAAATGGACGGCTATGCGCTCGCGCGCGCCCTGCTGCAATCGCCGGGCCTGGAAAAACTGCCGATCGTCGCGCTCGCGCCGCAACGGACTGCGAGCGCGGAGGAGGCCGCGGCGCTGTGCGGCGTGCGCGCGCTCGTGGGCAAGTTCGACAGGCGCGCCCTTGTCGAAACCGTCGGAAGGCTGCTCGAAGGCGTGTCGTCCCTGGGCGACGACATTGAGCGGCGCGTGATGGCGGAGATCGCGGCATGAGCTTCGACATTGCCGATTTCAGCTATAGCCGGAAACGCGCGGTCGCCGCCGTCGCGCTGAGCCGGCATTTCATGATCAAGGTCCGCGGACAGACGATCGGACTGCCGGTGGATTGCGTGAAGACCATCTTCCACGTGGACAATCTGACGCCCGTACCCCTCGCGCCGCCGGAGGTCGCGGGGCTCGTCAATCTCCGCGGACGCATTGTGACGGCGCTTCATCTCGACCGCTGCCTCTGGCGCGGCGAGGCCGGCGGGGGAACCCGCGGACTCGCCGTGGGCATCGAGCGCAACGGCGAGGAATATGCGCTGCTCGTGGACGAGACCGAGGACGTCGTCGCGACCAGCGAGAGCGATCGCATCGGCTGCCCGGCGCATATCGACCCGCGTCTCGCGGAGTTGATCGCCGGGTGTTACCGCCTCGATGAAGGCTTTCTGTCAATCCTGGACATCGACGCCGTCCTGCGGCGCGTCGGACGCGCTGACGACAGCGCGGTGCGCGAGGGCGGGCAGACTATTTGACAATAGAGGAGTGAGCAAATGAAACAGGTGCTGGTCGTCGACGACTCGGCCGTGATCCGCAAGGTGGCGCGGCGCATTCTGGAGGGCTTGCATTTCCGCACGAGCGAGGCGAGCGACGGAAGGACCGCGCTCGCCGAATGTGAGAAGGGCATGCCGGACGCGATCCTTCTGGACTGGAACATGCCGGAGATGGACGGTTTCGAGTTCCTGTGCGCCCTGCGCAAAATGCCGGGCGGCGCGGCGCCGAAGGTCGTTTTTTGCACGACGGAAAACGAGGTCGGCCATATCGCGCGCGCCATGCATGCCGGCGCCGATGAATACATCATGAAGCCGTTCGACCAGAACATCGTGCGGTCGAAGTTCGAGGAAATCGGCCTCGTATGAGGCCGGTTCTCCCGCGCCGGCCGAACCGCCGGCGCGTCGGTGAAAAGGCGTCGCGAGTATGCGTCATTCCCTTGCGTTCCGACGGAGGATTCCGTCGGCCTTTGCGTCTTGTCGTCCCGTCGGGAGGCGGAGCGCATGAATTTCACTTTCGCGCGCTTTCGGCGCCAGCTTGCCTCGCTCACGGGCATCGCCCTCGACGCCGACAAGCAATATCTCGCCATGGGCCGCCTCGCGCCGGTCATGCGCGACTACGGCCTCGCCGATTTCGTTCAACTCGTGGACGCCCTTGAGCGCCGCGACGATTCTTCTTTCGTCAGGGATGTGATCGACGCCATGACAACAAACGAGACGCTTTTCTTCCGCGACCGCACGCCTTTCGAGAATTTCCGCGCGCATGTTCTGCCGGATCTGCTCACGGCGCGCGCCAATGAGCGGCGGCTCCGCTTCTGGTGCGCGGCCTGCTCGACGGGGCAGGAGGCCTATTCGCTCGCCATGACGCTCGATCAGGAGGCCCGCGCCTTGCGCGGCTGGACGCTCGAAATCCTGGCCACCGATCTGTCGACGTCGGCGATCCAGGCTGCGCGCAGTGGCGCCTACAGCCAGTTCGAGGTTCAGCGCGGCCTCTCGACGAGCCAGCTTTTGCGTTATTTCCATCGCGAGGACGAGACCTGGCGCGTCAACGAGCATTTGCGCGCGCGAATCGACTTCCGCGACTTCAACCTGCTGTCGGATTATTCCGAGCTCGGAGCCTTCGACGTCATCTTCTGCCGCAACGTGTTGATGTATTTCGAGCCGGAGATGAAGCGCGCCGTTCTTGCGCGCCTCAGCCAGGCGCTCAACGAGGGCGGCTATCTCTTCCTCGGCGCGTCCGAGACGGCGAGCGAGGCCAACGCCTTCTTCACGCCGGCGTCCTTCGACGGCGTGTGGCGCGTCCGCCGCCGCGCATCGCCGCAGCTGCGGCTGGCGTGAGGCCGCCGCGAAGCGGCCGCCTGCGTCAGATCACATAATCGAAGGAATCATAGGCGAGCCCGCGCAGGATCTGGTCCATGTCCCGCGCGGGCTCGGATTTCGGCTCGACGCCGACGACCTTCGCCGGCGCGCCGGCGACGACGGAATGCGGCGGCACGGCGTGCAGCACGACAGACCCCGCCGCGATCCGAGAATAGGCGCCGATTTCGATATTGCCCAGTATCTTCGCTCCCGCGCCGATCATGACGCCGCGACGCACCTTGGGGTGACGGTCGCCGGCGACCTTGCCCGTGCCGCCGAGCGTGACGCCGTGAAGGATGGACGTCTCGTCCTCCACCACCGCCGTCTCGCCGACGACGAAGCCGGTTGCGTGATCGAGGAAGATTCCCTTGCCGAAACGCGCCGCCGGATGAATGTCGGCGGAGAGGGCGTCTGAGGCGCGACTCTGGATGTAGAAGGCGAAATCCCGCTTGCCTGCGCGCCAGAGCGCATGGGCGAGCCGCGAGGCCTGGATCGCGTGATAGCCCTTGAAATAGAGAACCGGCTCGATGAGCCGCCGGCAGGCTGGATCGCGCTCCACATAAGCGGCGGCGTCGACGCGGAAGGCCTCGCCGATCTCCGGCTCGCTCTCGAGCGCGGCGAGAAAGGCGTCGGCGATGGCCGAGGCGTCCATGGCGGAGGCGCCGAGCCGCCCGCTCACGCGATGTATGACCGCCTCCTCGAGGCTGCGGCGGTTCAACGCTTCGCCGATGAAAAGCGGCGCGAGGGACGGATCGAGACGGAGCGCGTCCTCCGCCTCCTGACGCATATGCGCCCACATGGCGTCGCGTCGCGCGCAAAGCGCGCAAAGCTCTTCCGGCGGGCGCTCGAGCACGGCGCGCCTCCTAGAACTTGACCTGCGGCGCCTGCTGCGCCGCCTCGCTCGCCGAAAATTCCGCCATGGGCTTGGTCCCCGAGAAAAATGTCTTCGCCCAGAGCAGCGTCGGGAAGGTGCGCAGCGAAGTGTTGAACTCGCGCACCGCGTCGATGTAGTCGCGCCGAGCGACATTGATGCGGTTCTCGGTGCCCTCGAGCTGCGACTGGAGCGCCAGGAAGTTCTGGTTGGATTTGAGGTCGGGGTAGGCCTCGCTCACCGCCATCAGCCGCCCGAGCGCGCCGGTCAGTTGCGCCTGCGCATCCTGGAACTGCTTCATTTTCTCGGGGTCGGTGATCGTCGAGGCGTCGATCTTCACCGCGGTCGCCTTGGCGCGCGCTTCCACGACCGAGGTGAGCACGTCCTTTTCCTGCTTGGCGTAGCCCTGCACGGTCGCGACCAGATTGGGGATGAGGTCGGCCCGGCGCTGATATTGGGACTGCACCTCCGCCCATTTGGCCTTGGCGTTTTCCTCGAGCGTGGGAATAGTGTTGTAGCCGCAGCCCGAAAGCGACAAGGCGGCGACGATCGCGACGGCGAACATGCGCCAGCGGGTCATGAGGCTCATAGGCGTCTCCGTATCAATTTGGGCGCTGTCGCCGCCCCGGAAAATTTCGACAAAGGGAAACTTAAGGCCTTGCCAAACGCATGGAAAGAGCGCGCGCGTTTGGTCTAAAATGCCGGAAAAGGGAAGAGGCGATGGCCATCGACGACATCATCGGCAATTTCGAACTGCTCGAGGAGTGGGAGGACCGCTACCGCTATCTGATCGAACTCGGCCGCACGCTCGAGCCGTTGCCGAAGGAAGCCTACACGGACGAGAACAAGGTCCGTGGCTGTGCGAGCCAGGTCTGGCTGGAAACGACGCGTGGGCGCGACGCCGCCGGCGCGCCCACGCTGACCTTCCGGGGCGACAGCGACGCCCATATCGTGCGCGGCCTCGTGGCGCTGGTGCTGGCGCTCTATTCGGGCCGCCGCGCGCAGGAGATCGTCGACACCGACGCCGCGCCGCTGTTCAAACAGCTCGGCCTCGCGGAGCATCTCACGCCCCAGCGCGCCAATGGCCTGCGCTCGATGGTGGAGCGGATCAGGAAAGAGGCGCGGGACGCGCTCGCCGCCTGACGCGCGGCGCGGAGTTGGCCGGGACGCGCCCGGCCAATGGGGGCGGCATTCAGAGCGTCGGCCGGTAGTCCTCCGCGCCCCAATGGGCGATGCCCCTCGACCGCGCCGGGCCCGCCGCCGCGCTCGCGAACCCGTAGTGACGCGCGAGCCGGTCGAGCGCGATTCGCAGCACCACCTTGCCCGAGCGCGCCGGCCAGCCGCGTTCGCTCTCCACCATTTCGAGCCCCTTCAGATAGCCGCAGACGTCCGTGAGCAGTCCGGCGAGATCCGGCCCCACCGCCGCACAGGCGCGCGCGAGACGTCGGCGCGCGTCCATGGCGACTTCCGAAACGGCGCCGCCGGCGTCCGCGCCGCGGCGCGCGGCGGCGATCGAGGCCTCCCAATTCGCCGTGACGCGCTGGAGAAGCTGCGCCTGTTCGACGTCGCGGCGGAAGCGCTCGCCCGCCTGAACATGCGCGGCGTCGAGGAAAGGCTGGCCATCGGGCCCCTTGCGTCGCGCCAGCCAGGCGAGGGGGCTTTCCGCCTCGTTGACCAGCGCGGGGCGCGCGCCTTTTTCCACGGCGCGTTTCTGGAATTCCCCGTGTTGGGCGCGGAACGGATCAAGCTGTGGCCGATCCGACGCGGCCCGGCGCAAATAGGCGCGGCCGGCGTCGGTGATCTTCATGCGCCGCGTCAGGCCGTCCCGCTCCCATTCCGCGAGGCCCTGCGCGAGCGCCGCGTCGCCCGTCGCGGCGGGCAGGCGGGCGCGCACGACGGTGACGCCGTTGCGCGGCGCCAGCACGACGAGCATGGCGTCCTCGAGGTCGCTCGCCGCCGCGCGGGCGCCGGTTTCGCCCAGCGCCTCCAGCAGACGGCGCAGCGCGCGCGGCGCCTCGGCGTTTCGTTTCTCTTGCGCAGTCTTGCTCATTGCGCCCCTCCCTCGATCGCGGCGACGAGTTCCGTCACCATGTCGCGCTGCGCGGCGAGCGCCTGTTCCAGTCGCGCGGCGCAGCGGTCGAAGCTCGGATCGTCCCGCATGTCCTCGATCACCGCGCAGGCGTGCCGCACCGTCGCGCGGTCGCGGCCGAAATGGCGGGCGCAGGCCGAAAGGCTGGCGCCGAAGGCGACATGGTGGAGATAGACCGCGAGCTGCCGGGCGCGGGCGACCGGCGCGCGGCAACGGGTAGGCGCGGCGAGAGCGCGCGCGGGAACGCCGACGGCCGCCGCGGCCGCGGCCGCGCTGAGCCCGAAAACGGGCGGGGGAACTGGCAGAACTGCAGCGGGGTCGAATGCGGGCATGAACAGGCCTCGTGACGTTGGTTGCCTGCCAAGGCTATGACGGAAAATAATCCTATACAAGAGATAAAAAGCATATCCCCAGGCGTATTGCGGAGATCATTCTTTGTCGCCTGGAGGAAAGAGCATGATCAAGACGCTGAATTCCGCCCGCGACGCCGACGCCCGCGCCATTGCGCGCCTGCGTTCGGCGGCGCGTCCGGCCGTGGAGCGCGCGCTCGATGCAAGTATGTCCGTCTATGACCGGCGGTCGGCGCTCTCGCGCTTTCACCGGCTGACGCCCGACGCCGTCATGAGCGAGACGCCGGAGGCGGCGCGCGCCATCCTGCGCGAGATCGAACGCGCCCTGCGGGCGGAGCGCGCGAGAAAGGGTCATTGGAGCTATGATCTCAACCGGCACATCGCGCTTCTCGTCGCCCATCGCTGCGAAAGCGCGCGACTCGCGCGGCTGGAGGCGGGGCGCGACGACGCTTGCGCTTTTCAGGACAGCCGCCTTTGCATAAATTCTGAAATTCGCTCAGCCGGCGCCAAGGGCAAATAATGCTGGAACGAATTTTGGCTCTCGCGACCGCTGCGGTGGTCGCCTTCTGTCTCGGGATCGGACTGATGATCCTGGCGTTCAGCCCGCCCAGGCCGGGCGGGGCGCTGCAGGCCCTGACGGGACCGCTGGACAAGGGCGCAGCGCGCCAGATCGTCGAAACGCTGATCGCGCAGACGCCAGATTACGCGCGTTTTTTCGCGCGCTTTCGCGAAACCTTCACCTCCGATTATGAAGCCGCGCTGAACGACTTCGCGGGGCGTCTCGCCGACACGAAGCAGGAGCAGAGCGTTGACTATTATCTCTCGGAGGGGGTGCGCCGTTTGCGTCAGGCGCGGGGCGGGCTCGCCGCCAAAGCGGAGCCGGAGCTGATGTCTCAGGTCTTCGCCCGGCAGCTCGAAGCGTTGCGGGCGGCCGCGCAGGAAGACAAGAAAATGTGCGTCGCTTTTCTCTATGGCGCGAATAATCTCGATTTCCAGCGCTTCGCCGCCGCCCGTCGCACGCTTGTCGCCGACATGGCGATCGCGGGACTCGAGGCGATGGCGAGCGGGCAGGCGAAGAAGATCGATCACGCGCAGCCCAACGAGGCCGATTTCAAGCTGCTCGAAAAGGCGCTCGCCGACCGCGGCCTTGGAAAGGCGGAGATCGACGCGCTGCTCGACGGCAAAATGCCCGATCCGCCGATCGAGGATGCGCGCATGTGCGACGCGGGCCAGACCTATCTCGACGTTTTGCGCACGCTGCCCGAGGCGTCCCGCACGCGGATTTACGGGCTTACGCTCGAACTGATGGCGAAGTCGTAAGCAGGAGCCGGGCGGCGCCCGGGGTCAGGCGTCGTCGCGCTCGACGCTTTCGCACTGGAAGGGGCCGCGCCAGCGGGCGTAGCGCCAGGGCGTGAGCGCGCTCGCGTGAGCCGGCAGATGCTCCGGCACGGGATCAAAACCTTCGCCGCCGCCCGGCCGGCAGCGGCAGATGCGCGCAAATCCCATCCAGCCGCCGGCCCAGAGACCGTGTTTCGCGATGGCTTCGTCGGCGTATTCCGAGCAGGTCGGCGCATAGCGGCAGGTCCGGCCGGCGAAGGCCGAGAAGGTGACGCGATAGAACAGGATCAGCGCGCGGACGGCGCGGGCGGGAAGAGAGAGGAGCGTCCCCATCATCGGCTAACCTGCGTAAAAGCAAAAGGCCGCCCGTTTCGGGGCGGCCTATTCGATTTCAGCTCAGCGCTCATTCCGCCGGCGGCAGGGCCGGGGCGGGCTCGGTCCCTTCGGCGCGCTGCGTGATGATGAGATCGTCGCGGCCCGAAGCGATGCCGCGGAACTTCGCCATCGCCGCGCCGGTGCCGGCCGGAATGAGGCGGCCGACGATGACGTTCTCCTTGAGGCCGACGAGCGGGTCGATCTTGCCGTTGACGGCGGCCTCGGTGAGAACGCGCGTCGTCTCCTGGAAGGAGGCTGCGGAGAAGAAGGACCGCGTCTGCAGCGAGGCCTTGGTGATGCCGAGCAGCACCGGCGTGCCATGCGCCGGCTTGCCGCCGTTCTCGATCGCCCTGGCGTTTGCCTCGTCGAGTTCGACGTGATCCACCTGCTCGCCCTCGAGGAAGCCGGTGTCGCCCGGATCGACGATGTCGACCTTCTGGAGCATCTGACGGACAATCACTTCGATGTGCTTGTCGTTGATGTTCACGCCCTGCAGACGGTAGACCTCCTGGATTTCATTGACGAGGTAGGCCGCAAGCTCCTCCACGCCCTTGATCGCCAGAATGTCGTGCGGCGCCGGATTGCCGTCGACGATGTAATCGCCCTTCTCGACGACGTCGCCGTCCTGAAGGTGAATGTGTTTGCCCTTCGGGATCAGATACTCGACCGGCTCCGCGCCTTCTTCCGTCGGCACGATGGTGATGCGCTGCTTGTTCTTGTAGTCGCGGCCGAACTGCACCGTGCCGGAGATTTCCGCGATGATCGCGTGATCCTTGGGACGGCGCGCCTCGAACAGTTCCGCGACGCGCGGCAGACCGCCGGTGATGTCGCGGGTCTTCGCGCTTTCGACCGAAATACGCGCGACAATGTCGCCGGCCCTCACCGTGCCGCCGGGCTCGACTGCGATGATCGAGTCGACGGGCAGGAGATAGCGGGCGTCGCCGCCGCGCGCGAGCTTGGCGATTTTGCCGTCCGGGCCCTTGATGACGATCGAGGGCTTGAGGCTCGCGGAACGCAGGTTGAGGCGATAGTCCATGACCATGCGCTTGGCGATGCCGGTCGACTCGTCGACCGTTTCCGACATGGACTGGCCTTCGACGAGATCCTCGAAGCCGATCACGCCGTCCACCTCGCTGATGATGGGACGGGTGTAGGGGTCCCATTCCGCAAGGCGCTGGCCGCGCTTGACCGTATCGCCTTCATCGACCTTCAGCTTGGCGCCGTATTGGATGCGGTTCACCGCGCGCTCCGCGCCATCGGGGCCGAGGATCACGATGGCGACGTTGCGCGCCATGACGATCAGATCGCCGTCCGAGTTGCGGGCCACATGCCGGTTGCGGATGTGAACCTTGCCCTCGAAGTTCGATTCGATGAACGACTGGTCCGCGAGCTGCGCCGCGCCGCCGATGTGGAAGGTGCGCATGGTGAGCTGCGTGCCCGGCTCGCCGATCGATTGCGCCGCGATGACGCCAACAGCCTCGCCCATGTTGACAGGCGTGCCGCGCGCGAGGTCGCGGCCGTAGCACTTGGCGCAGACGCCGTTCTTGGCCTCGCAGGTGAGGACCGAGCGGATCTTCACCTCCTGAATGCCGGCGGCGTTGATCGGCTCGATATGCCACTCCTGGATCATCTCGCCGGCCGGCACGATGATCTTGCCGTCCTGCGTCTTGAGATCCTCCGCCGCCGTGCGGCCAAGAATGCGCGTCGCAAGCGACGCGACGACCTGACCGGCGTCGATGATCGCCCGCATGCGGATGCCGCCCGTGGAGCCGCAGTCCGTCGAGGAGATGATCGAATCCTGCGCGACGTCGACGAGACGGCGGGTGAGGTAGCCCGAGTTCGCGGTCTTCAACGCCGTGTCGGCCAGGCCCTTGCGGGCGCCGTGGGTGGAGTTGAAGTATTCGAGAACGGTCAGGCCTTCCTTGAAGTTCGAGATGATCGGGCTCTCGATGATCTCGCCCGAGGGCTTGGCCATCAGACCGCGCATCGCCGCGAGCTGCTTCATCTGCTGCGGCGAGCCGCGCGCGCCCGAGTGCGACATCATGTAGATCGAGTTGATCGGCTTGTCGCGTCCGTGCTCGTCCTTGCGCACCGCGGAGATGCGTTGCATCATCTCTTCGGCGAGCTTGTCCGTGCACTTCATCCAGGCGTCGACGACCTTGTTGTATTTCTCGCCCTGGGTGATGAGGCCGTCGTTGTACTGTTGCTCATATTCCTTGGCGGCGGCGCGCGTCTCGGCGACGATCCTCTCTTTCGTTTCCGGCACGACCATGTCGTCCTTGCCGAAGGAGATGCCGGCCTTGAAGGCCTCGCGGAAGCCCAGCGCCATGATGCGGTCGCAGAAAATGACCGTCTCCTTCTGACCGCAGTTGCGGTAGACGGTGTCGATCATGTTCGAGATTTCCTTCTTGGTCATCAGCTTGTTGACGACGTCGAAGGGGATCTTCTGGTGTTTCGGCAAGAGCTGGCCGAGCACCATGCGGCCGGGCGTCGTGTCGAAGATTTTTGACACGCGGTTGCCGGCGGCGTCATAGGTCCAGCCGCGTCCTTTGATCTTGGTGTGCAGAGTGATGGCCTTGGCGGCGAGCGCATGTTCGATCTCGCCCTGATTGGCGAAGCACATGCCCTGGCCCGGCTCGCCGTCGCGCTCCAGCGTCAGGTAATAGAGACCGAGAACGATGTCCTGCGAGGGCACGATAATCGGCTGGCCATTGGCCGGATGCAGGATGTTGTTCGTCGACATCATCAGCACGCGCGCTTCCAGCTGCGCCTCGAGCGACAGCGGCACGTGGACGGCCATCTGGTCGCCGTCGAAGTCGGCGTTGAAGGCCGCGCAAACGAGCGGATGCAGCTGGATCGCCTTGCCCTCGATCAGCACCGGCTCGAAGGCCTGAATGCCGAGGCGGTGCAGCGTCGGCGCGCGGTTGAGCAGCACCGGATGCTCGCGGATGACTTCGTCGAGAATGTCCCAGACCTCGGGCTTTTCCTTTTCGACGAGTTTCTTCGCCTGCTTGACGGTCGCCGAATAGCCCTTCGCGTCGAGACGCGAATAGATGAAGGGCTTGAACAGCTCGAGCGCCATTTTCTTCGGCAAGCCGCACTGATGAAGCTTGAGCTCGGGACCGACGACGATGACGGAGCGGCCGGAATAGTCGACGCGCTTGCCGAGCAGGTTCTGGCGGAAGCGGCCCTGCTTGCCCTTCAGCATGTCGGCGAGCGACTTCAGCGGACGCTTGTTGGCGCCCGTGATGACGCGGCCGCGGCGGCCGTTGTCGAACAGCGCGTCGACGGCCTCCTGCAACATACGCTTCTCGTTGCGGATGATGATGTCCGGCGCGCGCAGTTCGATGAGGCGCTTCAGGCGGTTGTTGCGGTTGATGACGCGGCGATAGAGATCGTTGAGATCGGACGTTGCGAAACGGCCGCCGTCGAGCGGAACGAGCGGACGCAGGTCTGGCGGGATGACCGGGATCTCTTTCAGGATCATCCATTCCGGCTTGTTGCCCGACTGGATGAAGGCCTCGATGATCTTCAGGCGCTTGGCGAGCTTCTTGGGCTTCAGCTCGGTCTTCGCTTCGGCGATCTCCTGGCGCAGCGACGCGGCGATGCCTTCGAGATCCATCGACTCGAGCAGACGACGAATCGCCTCCGCGCCGATCATCGCCGTGAACGTGTCCTGGCCGAATTCGTCCTGCGCCGTCAGATATTCCTCTTCCGACAGAAGCTGACGCTCCTTGAGCGGCGTCAGGCCCGGATCGATGACGATATAGGACTCGAAATAGAGAATGCGCTCCAGATCCTTCAGCGTCATGTCGAGCAAAAGGCCGATGCGCGACGGCAGCGACTTCAGGAACCAGATGTGCGCAACGGGCGCCGCGAGAGAGATATGGCCCATGCGGTCGCGGCGCACGCGCGCGAGCGTGACTTCGACGCCGCACTTCTCGCAGATGACGCCCTTGTATTTCATGCGCTTGTACTTGCCGCACAAGCACTCGTAGTCCTTGATCGGCCCGAAGATGCGCGCGCAGAACAGGCCGTCGCGCTCGGGCTTGAAGGTACGGTAGTTGATCGTCTCGGGCTTTTTGATCTCGCCGAAGGACCAGGAGAGAATCTTCTCCGGGCTCGCGATGGAAATCTGAATCTGGTCGAAGGCCTGCGTCGCCACGACCGGATTGAAGAGATTCATGACCTCTTGCTGATTCATGGTCTTCTCCTGGGACGCCGCGGCGGCGGAGCCGCTCGACTAGCGTCGTAAAATTTCAAAGGCAGGCTACGCCGTCAGTGCAAGGCGCGAAGCGGCGAAAGATTCCGGAGCCGTTCGCCGCTCTGGATTGCTTCGCCGCGCTCGCACTGACGGGGGAATGTCGCATCGACTATTCCGCGGCCTCCGCGGTCGGCGGCGCGATTTCTTCCGTCTCCGGCGTCGCGCTGGTCAGTTCGACGTTGAGCGCCAGCGACCGCATTTCCTTGATGAGCACGTTGAAGCTCTCCGGAATGCCCGATTCGAAAGTGTCGTCGCCGCGAACGATCGACTCGTAGACCTTGGTGCGGCCAGCGACGTCGTCCGATTTGACGGTCAGCATTTCCTGCAGCGTGTAGGCCGCGCCATAAGCTTCGAGCGCCCAGACCTCCATTTCGCCGAAACGTTGGCCGCCGAACTGCGCCTTGCCGCCCAGCGGCTGCTGGGTGACGAGAGAGTAGGGACCGATCGAGCGCGCGTGGATCTTGTCGTCGACCAGGTGATGGAGCTTCAGCATGTAGATGTAGCCCACCGTCACCTTTCGGTCGAAGGCTTCGCCGGTGCGTCCGTCGAACAGCGTCACCTGTCCCGACGGGTCGTGGCCCGCCTTGGTGAGCATGTCGACGATGTCCTTCTCGCGCGCGCCATCGAACACCGGCGTCGCAATCGGCACGCCGCGACGCAAGTCCTTCGCGGTTTCCAGCAGCAGGCTTTCGTCGAGTTTCTCTATCTCTTCGTCCTTGCCATATATGTCGGTCAGCGCGTTGCGCAGGATCGCTGCGTCTCTCGACTTCATATAAGCGTCGACCGCCTTGCCGACCTGCTTGCCGAGGCCCGCGCAGGCCCAGCCGAGATGCGTCTCCAGAATCTGGCCGACGTTCATGCGCGAGGGCACGCCGAGCGGGTTCAGCACGATGTCCACGGGTGTGCCATCTTCGAGAAACGGCATGTCCTCCTGCGGCACGATCCGTGATACGACGCCCTTGTTGCCGTGGCGGCCGGCCATCTTGTCGCCAGGCTGAATTTTGCGCTTCACCGCGACGAAGACCTTCACCATCTTCATCACGCCGGGCGGCAGCTCGTCGCCGCGCTGCAGCTTTTCGACCTTGTCGAGGAATCGGTTCTCGAGGCCCTTCTTCGACTCGTCGTATTGCTTGCGGACGGCTTCGATCGCGGCCATCAGCTCGTCGTCCTCGACCACGAAGGTCCACCATTGCGAGCGGGGATATTCGTCGAGGATCGCCTGCGTCAGAACCTGATCCTTCTTGAAGCTCTTCGGGCCGGCGATCGCATTCTTGCCGATGAGCATCTCGGCGAGACGCGCATAGACGTTACGGTCGAGGATGGCTAGCTCGTCGTCGCGGTCCTTGGCGAGACGCTCGATCTCCTCGCGCTCGATCGCCTGCGCGCGCTCGTCCTTCTCGACGCCGTGGCGGTTGAAGACGCGCACTTCGACGATGGTGCCCTGAACGCCCGGCGGCACGCGCAGCGAGGTGTCGCGCACGTCGGAGGCTTTCTCGCCGAAGATGGCGCGCAGGAGCTTTTCTTCCGGCGTCATCGGGCTCTCGCCCTTCGGCGTGATCTTGCCGACGAGAATGTCGCCGGCCTGCACTTCCGCGCCTATATAGACGATGCCCGCCTCGTCGAGATTCTTCAGCGTCTCTTCCGACACGTTCGGAATGTCGCGGGTGATTTCTTCCGGACCGAGCTTGGTGTCGCGGGCCATCACCTCGAATTCGTCGATATGGATCGACGTGAACACGTCCTCCTTCACGATGCGCTCGTTGAGAAGGATCGAGTCCTCGAAGTTGTAGCCGTTCCACGGCATGAAGGCGACGAGAACGTTGCGCCCCAACGCCAGATCGCCGAGATCCGTCGAGGGGCCGTCGGCGATGATGTCGCCTTTCTTCACCAGGTCGCCGACGCGAACGAGCGGCTTCTGGTTGATGCAGGTCGACTGGTTTGAGCGCTGGAACTTCATCAGGCGATAGATGTCGACGCCAGGCTTGGCCGGGTCGAGCTCTTCCGTCGCGCGGATGACGATACGCGTCGCGTCGATCTGGTCGACGACGCCGGTGCGGCGCGCGGAGATCGCCGCGCCGGAGTCGGCCGCGACGACGGCCTCCATGCCCGTGCCGACGAGCGGGGCGTCCGCCTTCACCAGCGGCACGGCCTGACGCTGCATGTTCGAACCCATGAGCGCGCGGTTGGCGTCGTCGTTCTCGAGGAAGGGGATGAGCGCCGCGGCGACCGAGACGAGCTGCTTGGGCGACACGTCCATCGCGTCGACCTTTTCGCGCGGGACAAGCATCACATCGCCGGCGTGACGGCAGAGCACGAGGTCTTCCGTCAGATTGCCGTCGGCGTCGACCGGCGCGTTGGCCTGGGCGACGTGATACTTCGCCTCCTCCATGGCGGAGAGATAGGCGACCTCGTTCGTCACCTTGCCGTCGCGCACGCGGCGGTAGGGCGCTTCGATGAAGCCGTATTTGTTCACGCGCGCAAAGGTCGCGAGCGAGTTGATGAGGCCGATGTTCGGACCTTCCGGCGTCTCGATCGGGCAGATGCGGCCGTAATGCGTGGGGTGCACGTCGCGCACCTCGAAGCCGGCGCGCTCGCGCGTGAGGCCGCCCGGACCCAGCGCCGAGAGACGACGCTTGTGCGTGATCTCGGAGAGCGGGTTCGTCTGGTCCATGAACTGCGAGAGCTGCGAGGAGCCGAAGAACTCGCGCACCGCCGCGGCGGCGGGCTTCGCGTTGATCAGATCCTGCGGCATCACTGTGTCGATATCGACCGACGACATGCGCTCCTTGATGGCGCGCTCCATGCGCAAGAGGCCGAGGCGATACTGATTTTCCATCAGCTCGCCGACCGAGCGCACGCGGCGATTGCCGAGATGGTCGATGTCGTCGATCTCGCCGCGGCCGTCACGGAGATCCACGAGCGCCTTCACCACCGCGAGAATGTCCTCGCGGCGCAGCGTGCGCACCGTATCCGGCGCGTCGAGATCAAGGCGCATGTTCATCTTCACGCGGCCGACGGCCGAGAGGTCATAGCGCTCCGCGTCGAAAAACAGCGAATGGAACATAGCTTCCGCCGTGTCCATGGTCGGCGGCTCGCCCGGACGCATGACGCGGTAGATGTCGAACAGCGCTTCCTCGCGGTTCGAATTCTTGTCGACCGCGAGCGTATTGCGGATGTAGGGACCGACGTTGATGTGGTCGATGTCCAGAATCGGCAACTCGTCGAAGCCTTTTTCGACGAGGAGCGGCAGCGTCTTCGCCGTGATTTCGTCACCGGCTTCGGCGAAGATTTCGCCGGTGTTCGGATCATAGAGATCCTGCGCGAGATATTGGCCGTAGAGCTCCTCGGCGGAGACGCGAATCGCCTTGACTCCCTTTTCGGCGAGCTGGCGCGCGGCGCGCACGGCGAGCTTCTTGCCGGCTTCGAGAATGACCTGGCCGGTGTCGGCGTCGATCATGTCGGCGACGGCCTTCACGCCCTTGATGCGGTCGGCGTCGAACGGCATGCGCCAGTTCTCGCCGTCGGCCGTATAGGTGATCGTCTTGTAGAAAGTCGACAGGATCTCTTCGCCGTCGAGCCCAAGGGCGAAGAGGAGCGAGGTCACCGGGATCTTGCGGCGGCGGTCGATGCGCGCATACACGATGTCCTTGGCGTCGAACTCGATGTCGAGCCACGAGCCGCGATAGGGAATGATGCGGGCCGCGAAGAGCAGCTTGCCGGAAGAGTGGCTCTTGCCCTTGTCGTGGTCGAAGAACACGCCCGGCGAGCGGTGCATCTGCGAGACGATGACGCGCTCGGTGCCGTTGACGATAAAGGTGCCGTTCGACGTCATGAAAGGCATGTCGCCCATGTAGACGTCCTGCTCCTTGATGTCCTTGACGGACTTCGCCTGCGTGTCGGGATCGACGTCGAACACGATGAGGCGCAGCGTCACCTTGAGCGGCGCAGCGAACGTCATGCCGCGCTGGCGGCATTCGTCGACGTCATATTTCGGCGGCTCGAATTCGTAGCGGACGAATTCGAGCAGCGCGACGCCGGAGAAATCGGAAATCGGGAAGACGGATTTGAAGACGGACTGCAGACCCTCTTCGGGGCGGCCGCCCTTGGGCTCGTCGACAAGGAGGAACTGATCGTATGAGGCCTTCTGCACTTCGATCAGATTGGGCATCTCCGCGGCTTCCCGGATGTGACCGAAGAATTTGCGGGTGCGCTTGCGACCGGTGAACTTGCGGGCCGACGTCTGAGCCATGTCGCTTTTCGAGCCTCTCTCGTAAGGGCCGGACGGCTCGATGCGAGCCGCTCTCGCCCTGTCGGGCGCTTGGCGGATAGCGCCCCTTTCAACCGCGCGCGGCCCCGGCCTGAGCCGGGACCGCGAATCTCGTCACGCAAGGCGCCGGTGAGCGGCGGCGAGCGGAATTACTTGAGCTCGACCTTGGCGCCGACCTTCTCGAGGGTCGCCTTGATCTTTTCGGCCTCTTCCTTGGAAGCGCCTTCCTTGATCGGCTTCGGGGCGCCCTCGACGAGGTCCTTGGCTTCCTTCAGGCCGAGGCCGGTGATGCCGCGGACTTCCTTGATGACCTCGATCTTCTTGTCGCCGGCCGAAGCCAGGATCACGTTGAACTCGGTCTTCTCTTCGGCGGCCGGGGCGGCGGCGCCAGCGGCCGGAGCGGCGGCGACGGCCACCGCAGCGGCGGCGGAAACGCCCCACTTCTCCTCGAGCATCTTGGCGAGCTCAGCCGCCTCGAGGACGGTGAGAGCCGAGAGGTCTTCGACGATCTTTTCGAGATTAGCCATTTGCATGCGTCCTTTGAATTTGGTTCGGTTCGGTAGGCGTGCCTCTTAGGCCGCGTCTTTCTTGGCGTAGGCGCCGAACACGCGCGCGAGCTTGGCGGCAGGCGCGGTGGAGAGCTGGGCGATCTTGGTCGCGGGCGCATTGATGAGGCCCACGAGCTTGGCGCGCAGTTCGTCCAGAGACGGCATCGTCGCAAGCGACTTGACGCCGTCGGCGTTCAGCAGCGTGGCGCCCATGGCGCCGCCCAGAATCACGAATTTGTCGTGATCCTTGGCGAAGGCCACGGCGACCTTCGGCGCCGCCACCGGATCGTCCGAATAGGCGATCAGGGTCGGCCCCTTGAGCAAGGGGCTGAAATCGGCGACGCTCGAGCCATTCAGAGCGATCTTGGCGAGGCGGTTCTTTGCGACCTGAACGGAGGCGCCCTCTTCGCGAGCCCGCTTGCGCAGGGCCTGCATCTGGGCGACCGTCAAGCCGGAGTAGTGCGCAACGACGATCGCGCCAGCCTTCGAGAAGGTCTGGTTGAGCGCCGCTACGGCTTCTTTTTTCTCCGCTCTATCCACGGTTGCTCTCTTCTAACAGGCGGGAAACCCCGCCGGTTGCGACATGCCGCCTGCCGAAGCAGACGGCGCCGTAGATCCTGTCCCCAGCGCGCTCCGCCGAAGCGAAGGCTCTGGTTGAAGGGGCGCGAACCAAAATCGAAGGACGTTGGCGAAAAGCCGCCAACGGCCAAAAATTACGGTTTCCCCGTCTGTGCAGGCCGCCGTCGGACGATCGGATTCCTTTCGTCTCTCGGGCGATTGAGCCGCTCAGGGTTGTGGATAACCCGTCGCGCGCGCCGGCAGTCTCGGACAGGACATGGCCGGACGGGACGCGAGGCATGAACCCCGGGTCCGCCGGCCTATCCACCGCCATTTCCCTAAGCCGTTGACAAAGCCTTGGATCAGGCGGAAGCTCCAAATAAGAAAGCGGGGCTACAGATGAACGGCGTGCCCCGGAACGGCTCTTTTAATGGGACCGCGCCCGTTTGCCAAGAGGTAAATTCGGGCTTTATGAGCGTGCGCCCGAACCGTCCGTCCATCGTTGTTTTCCCGTTCACCGACGGCCTGGCGCGAACTCCATGCGCATCCGGCCGCTTCGACCATGGGTCACGCGCGCGCCATAACCGAGCGCGGAGGCGGCGCGGCGGGCCGGGACGGCCTTGGTCCCGTTCCCCCTCGCGCGGCCGCTCTCCTTTTCCCCCTCGCTCGCCATGCCCGGATAGCTCGCGCCATGCTGACCGCGGACCGGGCCGAAGGAGGCGAGGCAAAGATTATAGGCGTTGGCGTCCTTGATCGCCTCGCAGTCGTCGATGGTCCGGGGGCCGGCTGCGACGGGGAGAGCGATCAGGAGCGGAAGAACGAAGACGATGATCCTCAACGCAACGCCGCCCCGCATTTCCTCTCCGCCTCCGTCACGATCCTTTGCGCCACCGCCTCGATTTCGGCGTCCGTCAGCGTTTTTTCGCGCGGCTGAAGCGTGACTGCGACGCCGACCGACTTCTTGCCCTCCGGCACGCCGACGCCCTCATAGACGTCGAAGACGCTGACATTCGTGATGAGCGCCTTGTCGGCGCCGGCCACTGCCTTGACGAGATCGCCGGCGTTCGCCGCGCGGTCGACGATGAAGGCGAAGTCGCGGGAGAGCGGCTGGAGGTCCGAGAGTTCGAGCTTCGGCTTGATCTTGGTGGGCTTGGCCTTGGGCGCCGGCAGATTGTCGAGCACGATCTCGAAGGCGGCGATCGGGCCTTCGACGTCCAGCGCCTTCAGCGCGCGCGGGTGCAATTCGCCGAAATAGCCGATGACGGCTTTGGGGCCGAATTGCAGCGTGGCCGAGCGGCCTGGATGGAACCATGACGGCCCGCCTGGCGCGACCTGCAGGCCGCTCGTCGCGACGCCGAGCGCGCCTAAGAGCGCCATCGCGTCCGCCTTGGCGTCGAAAGCGCCGGCGCGCTGCGCTTGCGCCGACCAGTGGCGGCCGGCGCCCGCGAGGCCGCGGCGAATGCCGGCGGCGGCGAGGCGCTGGCCCTTCTCGCTCGGGTCGAGGAAGATCTGGCCGACTTCGAAGAGATCCTGATCGCCGAGCCCCCGCGCGGCGTTGCGTCCCGCCGCGGCGACAAGGCCGGGCAGCAGGCTCGGGCGCATGTCGGAAAGTTCGGCGGCGATCGGGTTGGCGAGCTTCAGTCCCGCCGAGCCGCCGCCAAAGGCTTCCGCCTGCTCCTTGGAGATGAAGGACCAGGTGACGGCCTCGACCAGCCCCTGCGCGGCGAGCGCGCGGCGCGCGTTGCGGGCGCGCTTCTGCATCACGGTGAGCACGGCGGGCGCGACGCCTTCCGCGCGGGGCAGGGGGGTGGAGGGCACATTGTCGACGCCGAGGATGCGGACGATCTCCTCGACAATGTCGGCTTTGCCTTCGATGTCGGGGCGCCAGCTCGGCGCGGCGATGTTCGCGCGGTCCTCGCCGTTCTTTTCGACCGTGAAGCCGAGGCGCTCGAGAATGGCGGTCGCGTCGGCCTGAGAGACGTCGACGCCCGCGAGGCGCTGCGTCTCGCTCCACGGGAAATCGATCACGCGCGCCTCGCGCGGCGCGGCGCCGGCGATGATCCATTCGGAGGGCTCGCCGCCGCAAAGATCCATGACGAACTGCGTCGCGAGTTCGCCGCCTGGCAGCGCGAAGGCCGGATCGACCCCGCGCTCGAAGCGGTAGCGCGCATCGGTGACGATGCCCAGTTTGCGGCCCGTATGGGCGATGTTCTGCGGGTCCCAAAGCGCCGTTTCGATGAGCGCGTCGGTCGTGTCGTCATTGCAGCCCGACGCCTCGCCGCCCATGACGCCGGCAATGGATTCGACTCCATTGTCGTCGCAGATGACGACCATGGCCTCGTCGAGCTCATGCGTCTTGCCGTCGAGGGCGAGCAGCGTTTCGCCCTTCTTCGCTTTACGTACGACGAGAGCGCCTTTCACCTTTTTCGCGTCGAAGACGTGCAGCGGCCGCGCGCGGTCGAAGGTGAGATAATTGGTGATGTCGACGAGCGCGTTGATCGGGCGCAGGCCGATTTCGCGCAAGCGCCTTTGCAGCCAGTCCGGGCTCGGGCCGTTCCTGACGCCGCGCACGAGGCGCAGGCCGAAGAAGGGCGCGAGATGTTTCTCGCCTTCCGAAAAATCCAGCGTCACCCCGACCGGGCAGGGGAATTTGCCCTCCACCGGCAGAATGTCTTTCGTCTTGAGCACGCCGAGGCCGGCGGCCGCGAGATCGCGCGCGACGCCATAGACGCCCGCGGCGTCCGGACGGTTCGGCGTGAGATTGATTTCGATGACCGGATCGTCGAGCCCCGCCCATTGCGCGTAAACCGCGCCGATGGGCGCGTCGTCGGGCAATTCGATGATGCCGTCGCTTTGCGTCGCCAGCTCTAGCTCCTCGAAGGAGCACAACATGCCGAGCGACTCGACGCCGCGAATATTGCCCTTGCCGAGCGTGATTTTTTTGCCGGGAATATAGGTTCCCGGCGCGGAGAAGACGCTCTTCAGTCCCGCGCGCGCATTCGGGGCGCCGCAGACGACCTGCACAAGTTCGCCCGCGCCCGTATCGACCTTGCAGACGCGCAGGCGGTCGGCGTTCGGATGCTGCGTCGCCTCCACGATCTGCGCGATCCTGAAGTCTTTCAGTTGCGCGGCGGGGTCGTGCACATGCTCCACTTCGAGGCCGATGCGCGTGAGCGTCTCGACGATCTCGGCGAGCGTGGCGGACGTATCGAGATGCTCTTTGAGCCAGGAGAGGGTGAGTTTCATTGCGAGGCCGAAATTACGCGAGACTCCGCGATTGAGATGCCTGCGCCAGTCAAGCGCTGTGCAATCTTCGCGGCGACTTCCTTCACGTGGGTGTTGTATTCGATGCGAATAATACCTTCTAAGTCCGAAGGCAGCTCTAGCGCACCCTTCTTTATCAATGCTACGTGATCTGATCCAAGCTTCGATAACGCCATGCCCGCTTCTAAGATCACGTTTTGTCTCGCGCGGGGTTGCCGCTCTGTATCCTTTTGGTCCTTGCGATAACCGTAATCGTCTGGGGTCATGAGCACGAAGACGAAGTCCGACCCACTACCAATATTTTCCATCAGCGCCTGAAATAACGGCAGTCCCTTGCCGTCGACGTTTTTCTGAACCAAAGGCTCAATCCCCAACCGAAATAAAACCAGTTCAAGTTGCTCTAAAGCTTCATGGTCGCTGCCGTGAACGATAAAAATCCGACTTACGTTATTTGAGGCTTTGGCCTCAAAATTTGCTTTCTCGCCGAGAACGCGAGTTAAGTCGGTTTTGAAAGCGTCAGGGCGCTTGCCTTGACACAAAATAGTTCCCGTTTTTGGCCACCAATTTAGGATATCTCCTGATTTTGACTGGAAGCGATGACAGCCTTTCCCGTCATCTGACCAGTCGCCATCACGACCAGAAAACTTGACGCACGACTTGAGCTCTTCGAGCTCGCCATGAAACTTCATTGAGATAATCCCCCCGCCAGCGTCGGGAAATCCGGCGGCCTGAATCCGTAATGCTCCAGCCAGCGCGTGTCGGCGTCGAAGAAGGCGCGCAGAAGCATCTCACGCCGTTTTTTCCAGCGGCGCAGCCCCCGGCGCGCGTTGCCCGCGCAACATGCTGGCGACGCTGATGTCCTCGTCGATCTGTGGCCAATGCACGCCCATTGGCGTCAGTTCGATCTCGCATCTTTGCGACGGCGACGCCTTGAAGAGGCGCGGATACCACCAGAGCGGCGTCGACAGGACACGACCGTCGGCGAGCGTGACGGTGAGACGATCATTGTCGCAGGACGCCGCGACAGGTCTGCTGTCTTCGACGTCAATTTGCAAAGTAGTCATTCCACTCCTTCAGGAAGGCCTCACGCATTTCGCGCGTCTTCTTCACGATTTCGTTCAGTTCCTGCGCCGAGAAGCCCATATTGACGGCAAGCCCGACATTCTCAAGCCAGATTTTCGCTTCCTTGCCGTCCTTTGTCACGTGGATATGCGCGGGCTCCCAACCATCAGCCGAGTAGAAAAAGAAGCGATAGCCATTCCACCGCAGCAGCGTCGGCATCGCTACCCGCTCAACCCGCCCGCAAGCGTCGGGAAATCCAGCGGCCTGAATCCGTAATGCTCCAGCCAGCGCGTGTCGGCGTCGAAGAAGGCGCGCAGATCCGACATGCCGTATTTGAGCATGGCGAGGCGGTCGATGCCGACGCCGAAGGCGAAGCCCTGATAGACGTCCGGGTCGTGGCCGCAATTGCGCAGCACGTTCGGATGCACCATGCCGCAGCCCAGAATCTCCATCCAGTCCTCGCCCTCGCCGAAGCGGATTTCGCCGCCCTGGCGCCGGCACTGGACGTCGACTTCCATCGACGGCTCGGTGAAGGGGAAGAAGGAGGGCCGCATGCGCAGCTTCACGCCCTTCACCTCGAAGAAGCTCTTGAGGAACTCCTCCAGCACCCATTTGAGATGACCCATATGCGTCGACTGGTCGATGACGAGGCCCTCGATCTGATGGAACATCGGCGTATGGGTCTGGTCGAAATCGCAGCGATAGACGCGGCCGGGGCAGATCACCCGGATCGGCGGCTTTTGCGTCAGCATGGTGCGCACCTGCACCGGGCTCGTATGCGTGCGCAGCAGCTTTTTCTCCCCGGCTTCCGGCGCGAGGAAGAACGTGTCCTGCATCTCGCGGGCCGGATGGCCCTCGGGGAAGTTCAGCTTCGTGAAATTATAGTCGTCGCTCTCGATGTCCGGCCCTTCCGCCACGGCGAAGCCCATATCGGCGAAGATGACGGAAAGCTCGTCCATCACCTGCGAGATGGGGTGGATGCGGCCGCGCTCGAGCGGGCTCGTCGCGGCGGGGAGCGTCACGTCGAGCGTCTCGGCCTTGAGCCGCGCCTCCATCGCCGCCTCGGCGAGTTCCGCGCGGCGGGCGGCGAGCGCCTCGGTCGCCCGCTCCTTGAGGGCGTTGATTTTCGCGCCTTCGGTCTTGCGCTCCTCGGGCGACATTTTGCCGAGCGTCGAGAGCAGGGCGGAAATCGCGCCCTTCTTGCCCAGCGCGGCGAGGCGCACGGCCTCGAGCGCCTGTTCGTCCGGAGCCCCGGCGATCTGGCGCAGCGTGTCTTCTTCGAGTTTCGCGATGTCGGTCATGTTTTGCGTCGCGCGTGGGAAAAACTTTCGGGCCGCCTTCTGCCATGTGCGCGCAGCGATGTCGAGAAGCGGACCCGGGAAGCGGTTGCGGCGCTGGCGGCGGGCGGATAATGGACGGTGACAGGGAAGGGGGACGCCAATGGCGAATGAGAACGACACGCGTCGGGAATTCATCGAGGGCCGCCCGGCGCGCGCGCGGTTTTGGGGCCCGCCGGGCGCCGTGTGGGAGCCGATCATCCTCTCGGAGGGAGAGCGCCAGGTTTGGTACGACGTGCGCTACGACAAGCGCACGCGCCGCTGCCATATGCGGGGCCTGGGCCAATATTTCTTCGACGCGGAGCCGCAACTGATCGAAATCAGCCCCATCGTGTTCGCCCACGACAGCTGGGACAGCGGCGCCTTTCTGGCTTGGGGCAAGCTCGTCTACTTCGATACCGAAGGCAGACTGATGATCCGCGATCCGAATTCGACGCCGATGCAGGCCGGAGAGTATGTATTCGCCTAAATCCTAACCTGCCCCCTTTCCTGTTCTGTGCGTGAAAAGCTGCGCCAGTGCGGAGGAGGCGACGCGCGACGCCACGTCGTCGGCGCGGCTCGTGAGCACGATCGGGACGCGCGCGCCGAGCACGATGCCGGCCGTGTCGGCGCCGGCCAGAAAGACGAGCTGCTTGGCGAGGATATTGCCGGATTCGAGGTCTGGCGCGACGAGAATGTCGGGGTCGCCCGCGACTTCCGACGCGATGTGCTTGGCCTCCGCCGCCTCGCGGGAGATGGCGTTGTCGAAAGCGAGCGGACCGTCGAGGGTGGCGCCGGCGATCTGGCCGCGGTCGGCCATCTTGCAAAGGGCGGCGGCTTCGACCGTCGAGGGAATTTTCGCCTCCACCGTCTCCACGGCGGAAAGGATCGCGACCTTTGGCCGCGCAAGCCCGATGGCGTGGGCGAGATCGACGGCGTTGCGCACGATGTCGCGCTTGATGTCGAGCGTCGGCGCGATGTTGATCGCCGCGTCCGTGACGAGCAGAAGCTTGTGATAGGTCGGCGCGTCGATGACGAAGACATGGCTGATGCGCCGGTCGGTGCGCAGGCCCACGCCCTCGCGCACGATGGCGACCATCAGTTCATCCGTGTGCAGCGCGCCCTTCATCAGCGCGTGAATCTTGCCGCGCCGGGCGAGCTCCACGGCCTGTTCGGCGGCCGCGTGACTATGCGGCGCTTCGACGACGTCGACTCCCTCCAGCGAAACGCCCGCCTGGTTGGCCGCGGCCTCGATCTTGGCGGGCGGACCGACGAGGGTCGGCACGATGAGGCCCTTGTCGCGCGCCGAGAGCGCTCCCTCGAGCGAAGGCCGGTCGCAAGGGTGAACCACGCCCACCCGGATCGGCGGGAGCGATTGCGCGCGCTTGACGAGGTCGTCGAGCAAGGCGCCGCGGGGCCTAGAAAAAACCGCGCTCCAGGGCGGAGCGGCCTTGCCGCTGCTGCTCTCGCTCATAGCTTTCCCCTGTTCAGGTCACGGGATCGCGCGCGATCCGCTCGGTGAGAAATTTCGCGGCGCGCGCGTAGGAAGTGTCGTTGTCGCCGCGAAAGTCGAAGCCCTGATGGTAAATAAGCTCGCCGGATGACGCGCGCGTGATGGAGACGCCCATGCTGAGGATGAGCGTGCTGACCTTGTTGACAAGCCCCGTCATCACAAGATCCGCCCCCGCCTTTCTTGCGAGCGCGCTTTCGCAACCATTGCAGGTTCGGATGTAGGTCCGTTTCAGGATCTCGTCGAGATCGCTCTGGATGGCGGCGCGATCGACGACCTCATAGACCCCTCGCGCCGCAAGGCCGGCGGCGATGGCCTCGCGCGCCGCGGCGAGGCGCCGGGCATGATCGGCGCGCTGGTCGATCGGCTCCTGCGAGGTGTCGATGATCTCGAAATCGAGAATGAGAAGACGCTTGCCGGTCTTGACCCACGGCTCCTGCGCCTGCGCGGCGAGGGGCAGCAGCGCCGCGCAGGCGATGAGACGGCGGCGGTCCAGCATCATTCCCTGGCTCCATATTTGTGCAGATGCGCGCCATTCGCCGATAGCCAGGCTTCGGCGCGATCCGTGTCGGCGCACAGGCGGCGCGCAAGCGACCAGAATCGCGGCGAATGGTCGAGATGGACGAGATGGGCCACCTCATGCGCGGCAAGATAGTCGAGAACGTAGGGCGGAGCCATCACGAGGCGCCAGGAAAAATTGAGGGAGCCTGTCGCCGAGCAGGAGCCCCAGCGGCTGACCGGATCGCGCAGACCCACGCCGCGCGGCGGCAGCCCGAGCGTCGACGCGTGGCGCGCGACCGCGTTTTCAAGATCGCGTCGCGCCTCGCGTTTCAAATGATCCTGAACGCGCCGGTGCACATGCTCCGCGCGTCCGGCGACGCACAGGGCGTAACGCGATTCGACGTCGTCGCGTTCCTCGGTCCACACCGTGCCGCGCCGATCCGGCACATGCAGCAGCATGTGGTCCACGCCGCGCAATGGCACGATGGAGCCATGCGCAAAGGGAATGGTCGCGGGCAGACGATCAAGACGCGCGGCGATCCACGCGGCATGACGCTCTGCGAAATCTCGCGCGTCCCTCAGCGAGGCGCGTTGCGGCATCGTCAGCACCGCGTCCCGCGCAGCGAATCGTACGCGCAATGTGAAGCGTCGCGCCGTGGATGCGCGGCGCAGGGCGACGACGATCGTTTCGCCGGCGTGTTCAAGCGTGATGACAGACGAACCGATGCGCGCAGGTCCGTCGCGCAGGAGTCGAAGCATATGCGCATGCTACCGAAAGGCGCCGTGAGTCGCGAGTTCGAAAAGCGCCACGGACGCAAAATTTTTCGCCGCGCGTCAACAGGCGTCACAGATAACGTGCGAGATCTTTCGCCGCTTCTTCCGGCTTGCGGCCGACGTTGAAGGAGGTGACGAAACGTCCGTTCTTGTCCATCAGGTAGACGACGGTGGTGTGGTCGACGGCGTAATCGTCGTCCTTGCCGGCCGAGCGCTTGGAGTAGATGCGGTATTCACGCAGCATCGGGTCGAGCTGCGCGCGCGGCCCGGTGAGGCCGATAATGCGGGAGTCGAAATTCGCGAGATAATCCTTCAAAATTTCCGGCGTGTCGCGCTCGGGGTCGACCGTGACGAACAGGGCGCCGACCTTCGCGTCGGGCCCCATGGCGCGGAGAATTTCCGACATCTCGAACAGGGTCGTGTGGCACACGTCGGGACAGTGGGTGTAGCCGAAGAACACGAGATAGGGCTTGCCAAGCAAATCCCGCTCGCTCACCTGCGTTCCGATGTGCGAGGTGAGCTGGAACGGGCCGCCGATGGCGGACGGCGGCGGCGCGGGCGGCGTGTTGCTGGTCAGCGCGACGAACGTCCCGAAGATCGCCGCGAAAACGGCGCCGGCGCCGATGAGGACGGTCTTGGAGACCGCGGGTTCTTTCCCGCTCGCTTTGTCTCCGCGCCGCCCCGTCCGGCCGTTACCCTTCATTCCCAACTTCGACATGCGCGCGTTTCCTGCTTCTTCTTGGCCGCTCCGCAATCGCGGAACGCGGGGCGACGTTTGGGATGGCCCTGTCTAGTCGATGAGCACGATATGTGCGTCGTTGCAAAGGTCGACGTCGCCGGAGTCCTTGATGTCATCGAAAGCCCAGCGGGCCCGGAAGACGCAGCCCGTTCCGCCGTTCAAAGGAAAGCTTGCGCTCTCCCCCGCGGCGAGCGGCCTGGCGAGCTTGCCGACGAGGGTCTCGGGCGCATCGTCCTTCGCGGGCGTCACGATCTCGAAATTCAGCAGCGGGGCCGCGCGTCCGTTTTCCAGACTGACGGCCCTGGCGAGTTTGAGCGTTCCGGGCCGCGGCTTCGCCGCCGCCGCCGGCGTGCAGAAGCATATGTCGACGACGCCCACGATCGCGGAACACTCTCTCATCCAAACCCTCTCGCAACGAGAACCTTAGCCCGGTCCGCCGCATTCGCCAAGACGCCGTCCGCCGCGTCCGCGCGGCGCGCCGCTTGTGCGCCGCAAGCGCAGCGGGCGGGCGGGATGCGGCGCCCGCGAGAATGATATAGCTTCTGCCGCATCGCGATGATTCGCCCGAAAGCGCCCGCCTCATGAGCGACAGCCCGAACGCGGTTCCCGGAAAGATTCTCGTCGGCGCGACGCATGAACGCGCCTATCGGTATCTGACTCTCTCCCTCGGCAACCGGCACGGGCTGATTTCCGGGGCGACGGGCGGCGGCAAGACCGTGTCTCTGCAACTGCTTGCGGAAGGGTTTTCCAACGCCGGAACCGCCGTGTTTCTGGCCGACGTCAAGGGCGACCTCGCCGGCCTCTCGCAGCCCGGCGACGCCAAGCCCCCGTTCGTCAAGCGCGCCGAGGAAATCGGGCTCTCCTATCAGCCCGATCGTTTTCCGGTCGCGTTCTGGGACGTGTTTGGCGAGCAGGGCCATCGGGTGCGCGCGACGATCTCCGAGATGGGGCCGTTGCTGCTGTCGCGCCTGCTCGACCTGAACGACACGCAGGAGGGCGTGCTCAACATCGTGTTCAAGGTCGCCGACGAGCAGGGGCTTCTGCTGCTCGACCTCAAGGACTTGCGCGCGGCGCTTGCGCATGTCGCCGAGAACGCTGCGGAGCTCAAGATCAAATACGGCAATATTGCGCCCGCGAGCGTCGGCGCCATTCAGCGCCAGCTTCTGGTGCTGGAGACGCAGGGCGGCGACTGTTTCTTTGGAGAGCCGGCGCTCGAAATCGAGGATTTCATCCGCACGGATCGCGACGGGCGCGGCGTGATCAACATTCTCGCCGCCGACAAACTCATGCGCGCGCCGCGCCTTTATGCGACGTTCTTGCTGTGGATGCTCTCGGAGCTTTTCGAGACGTTGCCGGAAGTCGGGGATCTCAAAAAGCCCAAGCTCGTCTTCTTTTTCGATGAGGCGCATCTCCTGTTCGACGACGCGCCAAAGGCGCTTCTGTCTGCGATCGAGCAGGTCGTGCGCCTGATCCGCTCCAAGGGCGTCGGGGTTTACTTTGTCACGCAAAATCCGCTCGACGTGCCGGACACGGTTCTGGGCCAGCTTGGCAACCGCATCCAGCACGCGCTACGCGCCTTCACGCCCCGCGACCAGAAGGCCGTGCGCGCGGCGGCGGAAACCTTCCGAAAGAATCCGTCGTTCGACACGGCGGACGCCATCATGCATCTCGCCGTCGGCGAGGCGCTCGTGTCCATGCTCGGGGCGAAGGGCGCGCCCGAGATGGTCGATCGCGTCCTGATCGCGCCGCCCGCCGCGCGCGTCGGTCCGGTGACGCCGGAGGAGCGCGCGGCGGCGATGGCGGACAGCAGATTCGCCGGCAAGTACGATACGGCGCTCGATCGGGAGTCGGCGTTCGAAATTCTCAAAGCGCGGGCCGAGGGCGCCAGGGGCGGTTCGCCGGGCGGCGGCGGGTTCCTCGGCTCTGTCGTGGGCGGCGTGCTCGGAACCCTGTTCGGCTCGGCGAGGGGCAAGCGTCTGTCGCCGGCCGAGATTGCGATGCGTTCGGCCGTGCAGAGCGCGGCGCGCTCGGCGGGCACGCAGATCGCCAAGCAGATTCTGCGTGGCGTGCTCGGCGGGATTAGTAAGTGATTTTTTAGCTTTCGTCTTCGGGCGCGCGGCGATTGGCTAAATGAGTCTCTTGACTTGGGCGCGCGCCGCCGCCGCCACGCTTCCGCCCGAGTTTTATTACAGAATCTTAATCCCTACTTTAGCGACTTGTCACGCGGCGGTCATTTTCTCGCCCGGCCGTTCCGGCCTATACTGATTTCGTTGCGATCGGCGTGAGCGCGATCGACCATTGCGGGCTCGCCGGCGCCCGGGAGCTCGTCAGGAGGGACGAAATATGGCGAATTCCTTGCCCATCGTCGCGGAAGGCGGCCTCGCCCGCTATCTCGCCGAGATTCGTCGGTTCCCGATGCTGGAGCCCCAGCAGGAATATATGCTCGCCAAACGCTGGCGCGAGCACGAAGATCCCAAGGCCGCGCAGGAGCTCGTGACTTCGCATTTACGCCTCGTCGCCAAGATCGCGATGGGCTACCGTGGCTATGGCCTGCCGATCGGCGAAATCATCTCCGAGGGCAATGTCGGCCTGATGCAGGCCGTCAAGCGCTTCGAGCCCGATCGCGGCTTTCGTCTCGCCACCTATGCGATGTGGTGGATTCGCGCCTCTATTCAAGAATATATCCTGCGCTCCTGGTCGCTCGTGAAGATGGGCACCACCGCGAGCCAAAAGAAGCTGTTCTTCAATCTGCGCAAGGCTAAGAGCAAGATCTCCGCCTTCGAGGAAGGCGACCTCCGGCCCGAGAATGTCGCGAAAATCGCCGCCCGCCTTGGCGTTTCGCAGCAGGACGTGATCGAGATGAACCGTCGCATGAGCGGCGACGCCTCGCTCAACGCCCCGCTGCGCGAGGAAGGCGAGGGCGAGTGGCAGGATTGGCTCGTCGACGAGAGCGACAGTCAGGAGCACATTCTCGCCGCGCAGGAGGAGAGCGACAACCGGATGCGGGCGCTGCGCGGCGCCCTCGATGTTCTGAACCCGCGCGAGCGCCGCATTTTCGAGGCCCGCCGCCTCGCCGACGACCCGGTGACGCTCGAGCAGCTCTCCGAGGAGTTCGGCGTCTCACGCGAGCGGGTCCGCCAGATCGAGGTCCGCGCTTTCGAAAAGGTGCAGGCCGCCGTCAAGAGCGGCGTCGCACGCCTGGAGGCGGCGCAGCATGCGGCGGCGATGTAAACAGCGACTGCGCTTTTCCCGCAATTCCGCGGCCCTCGTCTGAACGCGGACGGGGGCCGTTTCTTTATGCCCGCCGAAGTCCGCGTTACCCGCAAATGCCTTTCAGCGCGCGCCACTCGTCGTCGCTCAGAAGGGGCGGGGCCGTCGGTCCCTTGTCGGCGGCCGTGAGCTTGGCCAGCCGATTCTCGCTCAGCGGATGGTCATGGAGGATCGAGAAGGCGCCCGGGTCTTGGCCGTCGGAGATGCGGATCAGCAGTTCGCCCAGCGGCTTCGACGGCCGCCCGAGCCGGGCGAGCGTCCGCGCCGCGAAGGCGTCCGCCTGCGCCTCGTTCTCGCGGGAGTGGGCGGCGTTGAGCAGCGCATTGCCGATGACGATCATCGCGCCCCCGCCGGTGACGTCTCCGAAGACGAGGCCGACGAGCAGCGCCGTCCCGCCCGTCGCGATGATCCGGCGCAGATGGTCGCGATGCTGGAGATGGCCGAATTCATGGGCGAGGACGCCCACGACCTCATCCTGCGACTGCGCCTTGTCCAGCAAGCCGGACAGCAGATAGACCCTGCCGCCCGGCAGCGCGAAGGCGTTGGGAATTTTCGACGAAACCGTTTCGATCGTCGCCGGCAGGCGCAGGTTCGAGGCTTCCTGCAGCCGGTCGGCGAGCTTCTTCAGGGCTTCGGCCCCTTTCGGGGCGTTGCAGCTCTTGCCGGGGAAGGTCTTGCGAATTTCATCGTTCGCCGCCTCGCCGAGTTTCCTTTCCCATTCGACAGGGATGACCGGCGCGATGACTCCGGCCATGCGCGGCAGCCCGCCCCATAGAAAGGCGCCGAACATGACCGCGGCGAGCGCGCCATAGGCGAGCCGTTTGCGGCCTTCCCGATTTGGGGCCGCCGTCTCGCCGCCGAGCAACAGACAGTGACGGCGGATTTCCGTCTGGGTCTCGCCGTCGTAAATCTCCAGCCAGGCGCCTTTGGGCGCGCCGAGCGCTCGAAGCCGCATCGCGCCGCCGGTCGCGGGCAGGCGGCGCACGTCCGCATAGGGCCAGGCGGCGAGCAGCGCGCCGTCCTCGACGATCTCCAGCGCCGGGCCGAACACGAGATCGACGGTTCGTCGCTCGACGACATGGCCGTCGAAATACCGGCCCATGCCGGCGCGTGCGTCCGTCATCCGCTTCCCCCTTGCGCTGCCTGCGCGCACGCTAACACCGGAGGAGGCGAAGGCAAGGCGGCGCGCTATATGAAGGCCGAAACGTTTTCAGGGAGCCATCATGTCTCATTGGCTGATTGCCGGCGCAAGCCGGGGCATCGGGTTGGAGCTGGCGCGGCGGCTCGCCGCGCGCGGCGACCGCGTGACGGGAAGCGTGCGCGACGAGAAGGGCCGCGCCGCGCTCGCGGCCGCTCTTGCGCCTGCGGGCGACAGGGGACGGATCGTGACGTTCGACACCCGGGACGCGGCGCAGATCCGCTCGGCCGCCGGGAAAGTCGGCGAACCGATCGACGTTCTGATCGCCAACGCGGGCGCCTACGGCCCCCAGCGTCAATCTACGCTCGACATGGATTTTGACGGCGCGCTGGATCTTCTGTCCGTCAATACGCTCGGCCCGCTGCGCGTCGTTCAGGCGTTTCTGCCGTTGCTGCGCGGCGGCGAGCGGCCGCGCATCGTGCTCATGTCCAGCGTGCTGGGGTCGATGACGCTCGAGGGCACGTTCAACGTCGCCTATCGCGCATCGAAAGCGGGTTTGAACAAGATCGCGCAATGTCTCGCGGACGATCTGCGGCCCGAGGGAATCGCGGTCGTCGCCATGCATCCGGGGTGGGTGCGCACGGACATGGGCGGACCGAACGCGACGATCGGCGTCGAGGAAAGCGCCGCCGGAATCATCGAGACGGCCGACGGCCTCACCATGTCCGGCACGCGCCGGTATCTCGACTACCGAGGCGCCGAAATCGACTGGTGAGCGAAGGTTCCGCTCAATGCCGCGCCGCGAGCGGGCGCGGTCACTTGCGAGCCCGGCGCGCGCGGACCAGCGCCTCGTGCGCCTGCGCGGCGAGCGCGGCGGCGGCTTCCGTCGCGAGGCGTCCGCGCGGCGCCGGAATGTCGAGCGTCGCGACGACATGGGCGGGGCGGGGCGACAGAAGAAAAATCCTGTCGGCGAGCGCAATCGCCTCCGAAAGATCGTGCGTGACGATCAGCGTCGTGATGCGCCTTTCCTCGATCAGCGTTGCTATCCTGTCGCGCAATTCGCGCGCCAGCGCCGCGTCGAGTGAGACGAGCGGCTCGTCGAGCAGCAGCAAATCGGGCTTTGCGGCGAGCGCGCGCGCGAGCGCGGCGCGGCGCGCGAGGCCGAGCGACAGTTCGCCGGGAAAATGCGCAGCGTGTTCCGCAAGCGCGAGCGCGTCGAGAAGCGCGGCGATCTCCGCCTCGCCGGCGTCGGGAACGGCGATGCGGATATTGTCGACGACGCTGCGCCAGGGCAGGAGACGGGGCTCCTGAAAAACCATGCCGACGCGGCCGTGGGAGGGCAGCGTCACGCGCCCGACGAAATTATGGTCGAGCCCGGCGATGAGGCGCAGCAGGGTCGTCTTGCCGCAGCCGGACGGCCCCACCACGGCGCCCGCCTGGCCCACAGGCAGCGCGAGGCGCAAATCCTCGAGCGCGCGCACGATGCGCCCGTCGGCGCGACGGTGATCCTTATGCGCGATCGCGACGTCGAGCGACGCCGCGCCGCCAGCGGGCGACATGTCGTTCAAGGGGCTGCACCAGAAAGGTTTCGACGCCGAGCATGAGCGCGACGAAGGGCAGAGCATAGGCGAGGAGGAGCTTCATGTCGAAGAGCTGGAACGCCATGTTGATTTCGAAGCCCACGCCGTTCGAGCGGCCGAGCAGTTCGACGACGAGCACGATTTTCCAGACCAGCGACAGGCCCGACCGCGTCGCGGCGGCGAGGTAGGGCGCAAGCTGCGGCAAAACGAGATGGCGCAGCCGCGCGGCGCGCGAAAAGCGAAAGACCTGCGCCATCTCTTCGAGATGCGGGTCGAGCGCGCGGGCGCCTTCGCGAATGACGACGATGGCGTTGGGGAGTTTGTTCAGCGCGACCGCCGAGATCGCCGCCGTCTCCGTGAGGCCCGCCCAGACATAGGCGAGCACGATGACGACGAGCGCTGGCAGATTGAGCAGGGCGACCAGCCAGGGGTCGAGCAGGCGGTCGGCGAGCCTGTTGCGGCCCATCAGATAGCCGATCGACGCGCCGAGGCTCATGGCGAGCGCAAAGGCGGCGGCGACGCGCGCGAGCGTGACGGCGAGATTGGAAAAGAGCGCGCCGGATCGCGCCTCCTCGGCGATGACGTCGAACACCAGCAGCGGCCCCGGCAGGCGGCGCGGATCGGAAAACAGGGCGGCCGCCTGCCAAATTCCGAACAGAGCGGCGAGCGAGGCGAGGCGGATCACCGCGCGCCGGCCTCTCCACCCTTGTAGAAGACGTTGGGATCGAGCGCCTTGCCGCGGCCGACGAGCTTTTCGCCGCCGATGCCGGCGAGCGTTTCATAGAGCGCCGCCGCGTCGGCTTCTTCCTGCGCGACCGTGCGCTTCGGGATCCCGGCGACATAGCGCTTGCGATAGATGTCGAGCGTCGCCGCGTCTTTCGGGCCGATGCGTTGCGCGGCGGCGGCCCAGGCCTTGTCGTCGCGCGCGATCAGCGCCTTCGCCTTCGCGGTCATGGCGAAGAAACGCGACAGCGCATCCCGGTTCTTCGCCGCGAAATCCTCGTCGAAGACATAGCCGGTGATGACGACGTCGCCCTTCGCTCCGAGCGCTTTTTCGACGTCCGCGACGTCGATGGCGCGCGTGAATCCCTTGCCTTCGAGATCGGCGGCGAAGTTCCAGAATTCAAGCGCGGCGTCGATTTCGCCCTGCAGGGCTTTTTCCGCGATGAGCGGCGGCGCGCCGTAGAGGATGGTCGCGCTTTTTTCGAGATCGACGCCCTGATTCAGGGCGTGGGCCTTCAGCATCAGCCAGCTTTTGTCGAGCGGTCCGCCGGCGACGCCGAGCTTCCTGCCGGCGAGGTCTTTTACGGTCTTGATCGCCGGATCCTTCGTCATCACGGCGCCGACGCTCGCGGAGTAAGGATAGAAGGTCAGCTTCGCGCCCTGCGCCCGCTCCCGCGCAACCCACAACCAGTCGGAAACGATGATGTCCGCGCCGCCGCCCTGAATGGCGATCTTGCCGGCTTCCGGCGCGGCGAGCTCGGCGACGTCGAGTTCGAGGCGCGCCTCCTTGTCGAGGCCGAAGGCTTTGACGACGGCCATCTCCCAGCCGGTGGTGCCAGTCTTCTGGAGGGCGAGACGCAGCTTTTCCGCATGGGCCGGCGTGGCGAGGAGGAGGGCGGCGATCAGGGCGAGCGGGCGTTTCATCTTCGATCCTGCGATTTTCAGATCGGCGTCTTAGCGCGCTTTCCGCTCGCATGGAATTATGCGAGCGGAAAGAAATCGCGCCAGATTGGAATTGCGGCGGGCATTCCCAGCGCGAAATTCCGTCAACTTCGGGGGAATGCGCCGGGGCCCGGCGTCTCGGCCGCGTCGACGCCGGCTCAGGCCGCGGCGCGGCGCGCCAGCGCGCGGTCGTAAACCGCGCGCGTTTCCGCGACATGGCGTTCGAGCGTCGCGGGCGCGGCCCAATAGGCGTCATAGGCCTTGCGCGACATATCGGCGATGACGGCGTCGTTAGCCAGCGCGCGGATGGCGGAGGCGAGCGAGTTCGCGTCGCCGCTTCTGAACCAAAGGCCCGTGACGCCGTCCTCGACCGCCTCGCGGGCGGCGCAGCCGTCGGCGACGATCGCGGGCGTGCCCGCGGCCTTGGCCTCCAGCGCCGTCAGACCGAAGGTCTCGTGCCAGAGGGAGGGAAAAACGAGGGCGCGGGCGGCCCGCATGGCTTCTCGCGCCTCTGCGGGCGCGCGCCAGCCGAGAAGCCGCGCCTGCGGAAAGCGTGTGCGCAAATCCGCCGCGACCGGCCCGTCGCCGATGAAAACGGGCGTCACGCCGGCGCGGCGGGCCGCCTCCGCGAAAAGGAAGGGGCCTTTCTCGGGCGAGAGGCGTCCGACGTAGAGGAATTCGCCGCTCGCGGGATCCGCCTTTTGGCCGAGCGGCTCCGCCTCCACGGGATTCGTCACGCGATGAATCGCGGCGCCCGGCGGCAGGCAGTTTTGCAGGACTTGCTCCTGCAAGTCCGACAGAAGCAGGATGTCCGAAAAGGTTTCCGAAAGATGCGCGACATGCTGCGCGACGAAGAGGCGCGCGTTGCGCCACAGCTTGAAAGGATAGTTGCGCGAGTCGCAATGCGTCGTCCAGCAGGCGAGCGACATCGGCCGCAGCGGGCAGGTTTCGCCCTTCTGGTAATCGTAGAAGCCGCCGTTCGGGCAATTCAGGAAATATTCGTGCATCGTGTAGACGGCGGGAAAGCCGGCCGCGCGGATGGGCCCCGCGATTGCGGGCGACAGCGCCTTCGCCCAGCCGTGGACATGAACGATCGTCTCGCCGCGCGGCAACGGGGCCAGCGTTTCGGCGAGCGCGCGGGCGGCGGCCCGGTTCCATATTCCCTGCCGCGCGGCCTCGAGCCGGGAGGGGTTGCCGAGAATGTCGTATTGGCCGAGACAGACGGTCTCGACGCCCGCGGCCGCGAGCCTGCCGTCGGCGGGCCCGCAGGCGGCGAAAAAGATCACGCGCGCCCCGGCGGCCGTCAGCCCGATCGCGCTTTCGATCGCGACCTTGGCCTGCCCGCCCGTGACGGAGGCGTGATCAGCGCAGATGACGACGGTAGGCGGCGGCATGGCGGCTCCGGGGCGAGGAAGCAGCGAGGGTAGAGGGAGGCCAATTTCGGCGGAGTTAAGGCTTTGCCCGACGGCCCCTCCGGAGTCGCCCCTCGCTTTCCGAATCGCGCTATTATCGCCCCATGGCCACCAAACCCGATCTTTTCGGCGGCGCGCCCCGCAAGGCGCCCGCGCTCAAAACCGCAGGGAAAACCGCGCCTGCCGAATATTCCGCCGCCTCCATCGAGGTGCTGGAGGGACTCGAGCCCGTGCGCCGGCGCCCCGGCATGTATATCGGCGGCACGGACGAGACGGCGATGCACCACCTCTTCGCCGAGGTGCTGGACAACGCCATGGACGAGGCCGTCGCCGGCCACGCGACCTTCATCGAGGTGACGCTGGAGCCGGGCGGCTGGCTCACGGTCACCGACAACGGCCGCGGCATTCCCGTCGGCCCGCACCCGAAGATGAAGGACAAGTCGGCGCTCGAGGTCGTCATGACCGTCCTCCACGCCGGCGGCAAATTCGATTCGGGCGCCTATCAGACGTCGGGCGGCCTGCATGGCGTCGGCGTCTCGGTCGTCAACGCGCTCTCGGAAAAGGTTGAGGTCGAGGTCGCGATCGAACAGCAGCTCTACCGCATGGAGTTCTCGCGCGGCCTGCCGCTGGGCAAGCTGCAAAACGTCGGCAAGGCGCACAACCGCCGCGGCACGCGGGTGCGCTTCAAGCCGGACCCGCAGATTTTCGGCGAGAACGCGCATTGGAAGCCCGCGCGGCTCTTCCGCATGTCGCGCTCCAAGGCCTATCTCTTCGGCGGCGTCGAAATCCGCTGGCGCTGCGATCCGGCGTTGATCGAGCCGGGCGCCGACGTTCCCGCCGAGGCCGTGCTGCGCTTTCCGGGCGGCCTCAAGGACTATCTCGCACGCGAGACGTACGACAAGGAACTCGTCACCGATCAGCCCTTCATCGGCAAGGTGACGCGCGAAGGCGGCCACGGCTCGCTGGAATGGGCGGTCTCCTGGTTCGCGGAGGACGACGGTTTCGTTCATTCCTACTGCAACACGATCCCCACGCCGGACGGCGGCACGCATGAAGCGGGCTTCCGGAACGCGCTGCTGAAAGCGCTCAAGGATCACGCCGAGCGCGTGGGTCAGTCGAAGCGCGCGAAGGACGTGACCGGCGACGACGTGATGGGCCAGGCGGCGGCGATGATCTCGGTTTTCATCCGCGAACCGGAGTTTCAGGGCCAGAACAAGAGCCGCCTCATGACGGTGGAGGCCTCGCGCATCGTCGAGAGCACGGTGCGCGACGCCTTCGACCACTGGCTCGCCGCCGCGCCGACTCAGGCCAACAAGCTTCTCGATTTCGCCGTGACGCGCGCGGAGGAGCGTTTGCGCCGCCGCGCTGAAAAGGACGTCGCCCGCAAGACGGCGACGCGCAAACTGCGCCTTCCCGGCAAACTCGTCGACTGCACCAATAATTCGGCGGAAGGCTCGGAGCTCTTCATCGTCGAGGGCGACTCGGCGGGCGGTTCCGCGAAGGAGGCGCGTAATCGCGCGACGCAGGCCGTGCTGCCGCTGCGCGGCAAGATCCTCAACGTCGCCTCAGCCACGAAGGACAAGCTTCTCGCCAACCAGCAGCTCGCGGATCTCGCGCAGGCGCTCGGCTGCGGATTGGGCGCGCATTACCGCGAGGAGGAGCTGCGCTACGACAAGGTGATCGTGATGACGGACGCCGACGTTGACGGGGCCCATATCGCGTCGCTGCTCATCACCTTCTTCTACCGCCAGATGCCCAGGCTCATCGAGAAGGGCCATCTCTATCTGGCGCAGCCGCCGCTCTACAAGCTCACGCAAGGCCCGAAGACCGTTTATGCGCGCGACGACGATCATCGCGACGAACTGATCCGCACTGTCCTTACCGGCAAGGGCAAGGTCGAGGTGAACCGCTTCAAGGGCCTTGGCGAAATGAGCGCGCAGCAGCTCAAGGAAACGACCATGGATCCGGCGAAACGCACGCTGCTCAAGGTCGTTCTCGCGAGCGAGGAGCGAGAGGAAACCGCCGATTGCGTCGAACGGCTGATGGGCGCCAAGCCCGAGGCGCGTTTCGCCTTTATTCAGGAGCGGGCGGCCTTTGCAAGCGAACTTCTGGATGTTTGACGCCGTCCAATTATACTGTCGCCTTCCGCGAAGGGGCGAGGCGTGAGCGAAACGGAAACTCTCTTGGACCCCGGCGAGGAGCACGCGCCGTCGTCGGGCTGCAGCGCAAACAAGGACCAGGCCTATGCGCTCGAGCGCATGCAGCTTGCGCTCGACGCCGGGCGCACCGGCGTCTGGGACTGGAACCTCATGACCGGCGAAGTGCATCTCGACGCGCGCGTGCGGCGTTTGTGGGGACTGGGCGATGACGTCGAGCCGAGCTTCGAGGTCTTCCGCAACGCCCTGCATCCGCAGGACCGGCGCCGCAGCAAGGAGGCGGTAGGGCTCGCGCTCGATCCCACTTACGAAGGCGATTACGAAATCGAATACCGCGTCATCGGCGTAAAGGACAAGATCGAGCGCTGGGTCTCGATCCGCGGCCGCACCTTCTTCGAAGACGGGCGTCCGGTCCGAATCCTCGGCACCGCGCGCGACATCACCGAACGGAAAATGCGCGAACAGCATGTGCGCGTGCTGTTGCGCGAGCTGGTGCACCGCTCGAAAAATCTGCTCGCCGTCGTGCAGGCCATGTCGCGGCAGACGGCGGCTCGCGCGCCGTCGGTTGAGGAGTTTCAGCGCAAGTTCAGCGCGCGGCTTCAGGCGCTGTCCATGGCGCACGATCTCCTTGTCTCGCAAGACTGGCGCGGCGCGTCCATGCGCGAACTGGTGCGGGCGCAGCTCGCCTATTGCATGGACGTGCCCAAGGACGACGTCGGCGAACATGCGTCCCTGGAGGGGCCGAAAATCATGCTGAAGCCGGAAGCCGCGCAAAACCTCGGCCTCGCGCTGCACGAACTCGCCACCAATGCGCTGAGCTATGGCGCGCTGTCGCGTCCGGACGGACGCGTGTCGCTCAAATGGGGCTTCGAGGACGATCGGTTGAATGTCGAATGGCGCGAGAGCGGGGGGCCAGCCCTCGCCATGCCGCCGAGCGAAGGGTTCGGCCACAAGGTTTTGCGGCGGCTCGTTGCACAGGCGCTCGATGGCGAAGCGACGCTGCGTTTCCCGCCCGACGGGCTGACCTGGACTCTGTCGATCCCCGCGAGCTACGCGCTGACGCGGGAATAGTCAGCCGAGCAGGTCGACCAGCGGCGCGATGAGCGGCGCGTCCGCGGGCGGCATGTCGTATTTGCGCAGGTCGCGCACGCGCACCCATTTCACCGCCTGGCCTTCGGCAGGCGCGACGAAGCCTTCCCATCTGCGGCAGACGTAGAGCGGCATGAGGAGATGGAAGTCCTCATAGGCGTGGCTCGCGAAAGCGAGCGGCGCGAGGCAGGGCGCCTTCACCGTGATGCCGAGTTCCTCTTTCAACTCGCGAATCAGCGCGTCCTCCGGCCGCTCGCCGCTATCGAGCTTGCCGCCGGGAAACTCCCACAGGCCGGCGAGCTGCTTGCCCTCGGGACGCTGCGCGATGAGGACGCGATTGTCTTCGTCGACCAGCGCGGCGGCAACGACCAAGAGGAGCTTCATGTCGCCGGTCAACTCCGGTAGTCGCCGTTGATCGCGACATATTCCTGTGTGAGATCGCAGGTCCAGACCGTGGCGGCGCCCGCGCCGAGGCCGATGTCGACGTTGATGACGATCTCCCGCCGCTTCATGATCGCGGAGATTTCTTCCTCGTCGTATGCGGGGTCGCGCAGGCCCTTGTGGGCGACGCGCACGCCGCCGAACCAGATGGCGAGCTTGTCGCGCTCCGCGCGCTCGCCCGCCTTGCCGACAGCCATGACGATGCGGCCCCAATTGGCGTCCTCGCCCGCGATCGCCGTCTTCACCAGCGGCGAATTGGCGATGGAGAGCGCGATTTTCTTCGCCGATTTGGCGCTTTCGGCGCCCGTCACCGTCACCTCCACGAATTTGCGCGCGCCCTCTCCGTCCTTGACGACCTGATGCGCGAGATCGAGCAAAACGGCGTCGAGCGCGCGCTTGAAGTCGGCGAGGCGGCGGTCGCCCGCCTTCTCGATCTTGGGCGCGCCGCGTTTCTTTGCGGCGCCGGTGGCGAACAGCAGCAGCGTGTCGGAGGTCGAGGTGTCGCTATCCACCGTGATGGCGTTGAAGGAGGTCTGAACCGCCTTGGAGAGCATCGTCTGCAGCGCCTCGGCGGCGATGGGCGCGTCGGTGAAGACGAAGGAGAGCATGGTCGCCATGTCGGGCGCGATCATGCCGGCGCCCTTGGCCATGCCGCTGATCGTCACCTCCACGCCGCCGATCGTCGCCGTGCGCGTCGCGAGTTTGGGGAAGGTGTCCGTTGTCATGATGGCCCGCGCCGCCTCGGCCCAGGCGTCGGACCGCGCGTCCTGCGCGAGCTTTTCCAGCACGCCGTCGAATTTGGAGGCGTCGAGCGGTTCGCCGATCACGCCGGTGGAAGCCATGAAAATCTGGCGCTCGCTCGCGCCCGTCGCTTTCGCCGCGAGTTTCGCGGCGAGTTTGACGGCGTCGGCGCCGGCCTTGCCGGTGAACGCGTTGGCGTTGCCGGAGTTCACGAGCAGCGCGCGCGCCTTGCCGCCTTTCAGCTTCGCGCGGCACCAATCCACGGGCGCGGAGGGGCATTTGGATTTGGTGAAGACGCCGGCGACGGTCGTTCCCTCGTCGAGCAGCGCCAGCATGACGTCCGTGCGCTCCTTGTAGCGAATGCCTGCCGCGCCGGCGGCGAAGCGCACGCCGTCGAGTGGAGCCACGTCGGGAAGGGATTTCGGCGCGAACGGCGAAAGAGGGGCGTCGTGGGCCATCGGAATCACCCGGGCTGAGGAGAATGCGACGGGTTTGGCGGCCTATGGCGACGACGTCAAGACGCTGGCGCGCGCTTTTGCGCCGAACGTCGGCCGGCGCGCCGTGGGGACGCGCCGGCGGAGGCGATTACTTCTTTTCGGCGGGCTTCGCGGCCGGAGCGGGCGCCGCAGGCGCCTTGCCCGCATCGGCCGGCGGGTCCGTGCGCTCGATCTTGGCGCCCTCGCGCAGCTTCATGACCAGTTCGCTCTGGGCCTTCTGCACAACGTAGCGGGCGACCTGATCCTTGATCTGGTCGAGCGGCGGGAAGGTCTTTGGGCGCGTCTCGTCGAGCCGGATGATGTGCCAGCCGAACTGGGTCTTCACCGGCTCGGAGAGCTCGCCGGGCTTCAGCTTGGCGGCAGCGTCGCCAAATTCCGGCACCATGCGGTCCTTGGTGAACCAGCCGAGGTCGCCGCCCTTGGAGCCCGGATCCTTCGACACTTCGCCCGCAACCTTGGCGAAATCCTCGCCGCCCTTGACGCGCGCCAGCGCCTTCTTGGCCTCGTCCTCGGTGGGAACGAGAATGTGGTGGGCGTGATATTCGGTTTCCGGCTTCTGGTTTTTGGCGGCTTCGTCGTAGGTCGCCTTGATTGCGGCGTCGGTGGCGGCGGTCTTGGCGACATTGCCGAGCAGCGTCTCCATCAACGCCTTGTCGCGCAGATAGGCCATCTTCTTGGCGAAGTCGGGGGTCTCGGCGAGCTTGTCGGCCTGAGCCTTCTGCACGACGAGCTGCTCGTCGATCAGGAAGTCGAGCACATAGCTGTCGCGCGCCTTGCCTTCGAGCTGATGCGGAATGCCCGGGCCGAGATCCTCCAAGGCGAGCTTCAGATCCTCGTCGGTGATCTCGACGCCATTGACCTTGGCGAGCACCTTGGCCTGCGCGGGCGCGACAGCGGCCGTCAGGGCGACGAGGCCGATCGCTCCGATCGCGGCGCGGGTCGTGAATCGCGCAAATTTGCGGGCATGTGACATGAGTTGCTCCAGAAATCGGGGCGAAACGCCCCACAAAGCCGCCGCCACGGCCGGTCTGAAAGGGTCCTGCGTGACGAATGGGGCGTATCTATGCCCGAGGCGGCGCCTCTGACAACTCCCTGCCGCCCGATAATTCCCCGCCTTTGACGGGGCCCACGACCGCCACGAAGATCTCGCGGGTCTTTTTCTCCGTCTCGGCGAGGAGCGCTTCGAGATGGGAGAGGCTCGGAGAATCGCCGACGCGCAGAAGCAGTTCGGCGAGGCCGCGCGGCGCGTCTTCCGGGCGGAAGGCGCTGTCGATCGCGAGCCGCAGAAGCTGCATGAGTCCCTGGTAGAGCCGATAGGCGGCGAGCAGCGCCTCGGCGGCTCCGGGGTCGAGGAGGCCGGCGTCGCGCAGCTTCTCCAGCGCGTCGGGCGTCGTGGTCGAAAAGACCTCGGGCCGGCTCCCGCCGTGCAGCAGCATCAGATATTGGGCGAGAAATTCGATGTCGATCAGTCCGCCCGCGACCTGCTTGACCTCCCATGGGTTCGTCGCGCCCTTTTCCTTTTCGATCAGCCGCCGCATCGCCAGGACGTCGTTCCTGAGCTTTTCGGGGCTTCGCGGCAGCATCATCGCGTCGCGGATCGCCGCTTCGACGCGCGCGGCGAACGCTTTCGGTCCGGCGATCACGCGGGCGCGGGTCAACGCCATATGCTCCCAGGTCCAGGCCTCGTCGGCCTGATACAGCTCGAAGGATTTCAGGCTCGCCGCGATCGGTCCCTTGTTGCCCGAGGGGCGCAGGCGGAAATCCGTCTCGTAGAGCAGACCCTCGGCGGTCGGCGCGGACAGGGCCGTGATGAGGCGCTGCGTCAGGCGCGCGTAATATTGCGGCGTCGGGAGCGCGCGTTCGCCGCCGGCGGATTCGGCGAAAGGATCGGCGTCGTAGAGCAGCATCAGGTCGAGATCGGAGGCCGCCGTCATTTCGCGCCCGCCAAGCTTGCCCATGGCGACGACGGCCGCCGCGCCGCCCTCGATGCGGCCGTGAATCTTCTCGAATTCGGCGCCGACCTCGTCGAAGAGCGCCGAGATCAGCGTCTCTGCGAGGCGCGAATAGGCGAGCCCCGCGTCGGCGACTGAGACGGAGCCGGTGAGCACGCGCACGCCGATCAGGAATTTCTGCTCCTGCCCGAAGATGCGGGCGCGGTCGAGAACGTCCTCATAGGAGCGCGCTTCCGAAAACTGCGCCGCGAGACGGTCGCGCAGATCGGCTTCGCTCGGCACGGTCTGGAAGAAGGCGGGCTCCATCAGCGCGTCGAGCACCCGCGGGCGCTTCGAGATCGTGGCGGAGAGCTTGGGCGCGGAGCCCGTGACGGCGGCGAGCAGGTTGAGAAGACGCGGCTGCGAGACGAGGAGCGAGAAGAGTTGCACGCCGGCCGGCAGCTTCTGGATGAGCTTGTCGAACGCCAGGAACGCCTGATCGGCGTTTTCCGTCGCCGCCAGCGCTTCGAGCAGGGCGGGCGTCAGCTCCGTCAGCCGTTCGCGCGCCACGGTCGAGCGCGTCGCGGCGTAGCGGCCGAAATGCCAGCCGCGGATCGTCGCCGTCACCATCTTCGGGTCTTTGAAGCCCATTTTGGCGAGCGTCTCGATCGTGCCGGGATCGTCGTCGCCGCCGGTGAAAACGAGATTGCCGCCGGTCGACGACAGTTGCGGCGCGCTTTCGAACAGGCGCGCGTAATGCCCCTGCACGATGTCGAGCCGCTTCAGCAACGCCTCTGCGAAATCGGCGTGGCCCGAAAAGCCCATCATGCGGGCGATGTTGCCGACGCCTTCCTCCGTGTCGGGCAGCGTATGTTTCTGCTCGTCGGCGACCATCTGGATGCGATGCTCGACGTCGCGCAGGAAAAGATAGGCTTCGCGCAGATCGTCGCGCGCCTGCGGCGCCACCCAGCCGCTGTCGACGAGTTGATCGAGCATCGGCAGGGTGGCGCGGCCGCGCAGTCGCTTGTCGCGCCCGCCCGTTATGAGCTGCTGCGTCTGGGTGAAGAATTCGATCTCGCGAATGCCGCCGCGGCCGAGTTTGATGTTGTGGCCGAGAACAGCGATTTTGCCGTGTCCCTTGTGCGCGTGAATCTGTCGCTTGATCGAATGCACGTCGGCGATGGCCGCGAAGTCGAAATATTTGCGCCAGACGAAGGGCGCGAGTTCCGCGAGGAATTCCTCGCCCGCGAAAATGTCGCCCGCGACGGGGCGAGCCTTGATATAGGCCGCGCGCTCCCAGTTCTGGCCCATGCTTTCGTAATAGGCGAGCGCGGCCTCGAGCGGGATCGCGATGGGCGTCGCGCCGGGATCGGGCCTCAGGCGCAGGTCAATACGAAACACATAGCCGTCGGGCGTGCGCTCGCTCATGATCTTCACGACGCGCTTTGTCAGCTTCACGAAGAGGTCGGTGTCCTCCATCGGATCGGCGACGCGGGCGCGGGAGCGGTCGAAAAAGACGATGAGGTCGATGTCGGAGGAATAATTCAGCTCATAGGCCCCGCCCTTGCCCATGCCCAGGAAAATCCAGCCAGAACCGCGTTCAGGGTCGCGCTGGTCGGCGAGCTCCAGCTTTCCGGCGGCTTGCGCCTGCCGCAGCGTGAAGCGGATCGCCGCCGAAAGCGTCGCGTCGGCGACGCGGGTGAGCGCCTCCGTGGCCTGCAAGGTCTCCCAAACCTTCGAGAGATCGGCCAGCGCAATGACGAGCGCGGCTTCTTGCTTGACGAGCCGCAGCCGCCGCATCAGCTCGGGCTCGTCGTCGGTTTCGAGCGATCGCGCGTCGGCGATGAGCGCGTCCACGCGCGCCTTCGGATCGACCGCGAGCGCCGCCGCGAGGCGGGCGGGGGCGCGGGCGGCGAGGTCGGTCAGATAGGGGGACGTTCCGAAAACGCCGAGGAGCAGGTCGCGCGCCGGGGGGTGTTCGGCGAGCAGGGCCGCGAGCGCGCCGTCCGCGTCCCTGTCCAGAACCCGGTCGAGGCCGCAACGCGCCTTTTCGGCGTCGGCGGGCGAGATGAAGACCTTGGCCCGGCCGAGCAGGCTGTTTTCCGCCAGTTGTGACACGCAGGATCCCCCGTTTCGAAGCGGCGCGGGGCGGGTATAATGGATTGGCCGGGGCGGCGCATCCGGCGCATGGTCGCAGCGGCGGACTTTAAATTCCGGCCGGGAACGTCCATATCCGCAGCATCAAGGAGGCGACCGGGCCAATGACGGACAACACCCACGACGACATGGACGGCTTGTCGGATCCGTTCGGCTACGAGGATCTGATTTCCCAGCGCGCCATGGCCTTTTACCATGTGGCCCGGCTGACCGACACGGTCAAGGACGAGGCCGTCAAGGAACTGTGCCTGACCATGCTGCGCAAGCTCAATGCGAGCATCAAGGCGCCGTCCACGGCCGAGCTGCGGTCGATCGAGGGCAGCCGCGGCTAGGGGCCGGCGATTGGCGCGGCTGGAAACTCGGGGTAAGTGAGCGCAACCGCCGCAGGATCCCGACAGCCGATGACCGACCTCGTCACCCTTCTTTCCCGCATCGCAGGAGCGCTGGAGCGCCTCGCGCCGCCAGACCCGGCCGCGCCGGATTTCTCGGCCGCCGAGGCCTTCGTCTGGCGAGCGGCGGGCGGGACGTTCCACCCCGTCGCCCGAGTGAACCGGGTCGATCTGGCGCTGCTCGAGGGGATCCGCCTGCAGCGCGACATTCTGCTCGGCAACACGGCCCGTTTCGCGAAAGGCCTGCCCGCCAACAACGCGTTGCTCTGGGGCGCGCGCGGCATGGGCAAGTCCTCGCTGGTCAAGGCCGTGCATGGCGCGCTCGCGGGCGAGGGCCGGCTCAAGCTCGTCGAAATCCACCGCGAGGACATAGAGGCGCTGCCTGATCTCCTCGGCGCGCTGGCGGGCCAGCCCTTCCAGTTCATCGTCTTTTGCGACGATCTCTCCTTCGACGGGCCCGAGACGAGCTACAAGGCGCTCAAGACCGCGCTCGAGGGCGGCGTGGAGGGGCGGCCGGCGAACGTGATATTCTACGCCACGTCCAACCGCCGTCATCTCATGCCGCGGGACATGGTGGAAAACGAGAGCGCCCACGCCATCCACGGCAAGGAGGCGGTCGAGGAAAAAGTGTCGCTCTCCGACCGCTTTGGCCTGTGGATCGGCTTCCACAATTGCAGTCAGGACGATTATCTCGCCATGGTGATCGGCTATGCGCGCCACTTCGGGCTCGCCGCGCCGGAGGCCGAGATTCGCGCGCAGGCGCTGGAGTGGTCCATGACCCGCGGCGCGCGCTCGGGGCGCGTGGCCTGGCAGTTCGTGACGGATCTCGCCGGGCGGCTGGGGAAAACGCTGTGACGGCCCGACGCGCGCTCGCCGCGGCGGGCGCCGCCGCGTTGGCCCTGCTCCTCGTCTGGTTTCTCGCGCAGCGCGGGGAGGACGAGGCCGCCCGGCGCATCGAGCGGCGCGCGCGCATCGATCTCCTCGGCGCCTGCAATCAGGCCGCCCTCGCCTCCGGCGAGCGCGTGCGCTTCCAGCCGGAAGACATCGCCGCCGGCCGGGAGGAACTCCTTGGGCGCGACGACGGCGTCGCGACGCTCGTCTCGGCGTTCGAGGCGCGGCGCAACGGTCTTGTTTGCAAATGGAACGGGATCGAGCCCGCGACGATCTCGCGCGATCAGTGATCCCCGTGCGCGTGGTCGCCGTCGGGAACCGGCATGAGCGACCCCTTGCCTTCCGGCATCGCCGCAGGCAACAGTTCGAAATTCAGCAGAACGACGGGCGCCGATCCGACATTGCTCGATTCATGCGTCATGGCGCCGGTCTCGGTGAAACAGTCGCCGGCTTTGTAGATCGTCGTCTTGCCGCCGATCTCATATTTCATCTCGCCGGAAACCATGCAGCGAATGCCGGGGCCGAGATGATGATGGGCGTGCATGTAGCCGCCGGGGTCCATGGTCACTTCCGTGACGCGGATGCGATATTTGCCGTTAAGCTCGGAGAGATGGCCGAGATCGGCGAGATCCGCTTTGATCTTGGCGTGAAATCCCTTCAAATCCACGCCCTCGGCGCGGACTGGCGCGGCGGCGAAAAGCAGAACCAGGGCGAGGCCGGCGGATGTTTTTGACATTGAGCGCTCCCGTTCAGTCGTCGATTTTCAGCCAACTTACCGCGCCCGCCCGGCGCGGCAAGCGAGGAAGTCACGGACCGTGCGCCGCCGTCTTTCCCTTGAACCGGCAGTAGTCGAAGATCACGCAGCGGCCGCAATCCGGCTTACGCGCCTTGCAGACGTAACGCCCGTGCAAAATCAGCCAGTGATGGGCGTGCAGGAGATATTTTTCGGGGATGACGGCTTCGAGCCCGGCCTCGACCGCCTCGGGAGTCTTGCCTTTCGCCAGCGGCAGGCGGTTCGAGAGGCGGAAGATATGCGTGTCGACGGCGATGGTCGGCTGATGGAAGGCGATGTTGAGCACGACATTGGCCGTCTTGCGGCCGACGCCCGGCAGCGCGGTCAGCTCCTCGCGCGTCTGCGGCACTTTCCCGCCGTGGCGCTCCACGAGCAGTTTCGACAGGGCGACGACGTTCTTCGCCTTGTTGCGGAAGAGGCCGATGGTCTTGATCGCCTCGCGCACCTCGTCCTCGCCGAGCGCGGCCATCTTTTCGGGCGTGTCGGCCTTGGCGAACAGCGCTGGCGTCGCCTTGTTGACCCCCGCGTCAGTCGCCTGCGCCGACAGCACCACGGCGACGAGCAGCGTGAAGGGATTGGTGTAGTAAAGCTCGCCCCTGGGCTCCGGGTTGGCTTCGGCCAGACGCGCGAAAATCGCCTCGATCCGCGCGGCCTCGGCGGCGGGAAGACGGCGCCGGGGCGTCTTCGCCGCCGCTGCGGAGGACGTCGATTTTTCGCTGTTTTTTCCCGCCATTCGGGCGTTATATCGTCAGGTTATCTGGGACGAAAGCGCTGTTCGGGACGATGAGCGACCCTCTGGAGGAAAGGATTTTCGCGACGCGGCTCGTCCCGCACCGCTCCATGACGCCGCGCGCCTTCTACGTCTTCATCGTCGCCTTTTGCGTTGCGCAACTCATTTTCGCGTTGCCTTTTCTCGTCATGGGCGCCTGGCCGGTCGCCGGCTTCATGGGGCTCGACGCGCTGGCGTTGTGGATCGCCTTCCGCATCAGCTTCCGGGACGCCCGCGCCTATGAGACGCTGGACGTGACGCCGCTGGAGCTCGTCTTCGCCAAGGTGGCGGCGAGCGGGCGGCGGAGGGAGTGGCGCTTCAACCCGTCATGGGTCCGGCTGGAACAGCAGGTGCACGAGGAGTTCGGCACGCTGAGCGTCGCCCTGGTCTTTCGCGGAGAGATGGTCGAGGTCGGCTCATTTCTGGGGCCGGACCAGAAAGCGGAACTCGCCCGCGACCTGGCCCGCGCGCTGGCCGCGGCGCGAAGGGGCCCTCGCTTCGGCTGACGTCAGCGGTCGCGTCGCGCGAGCGCCGTTTCGGCTTCGGCCAGCAGGCGGGACTCGTTGAGCTTGTAATATCGCCACAGGAGAACGAGCCCCGCCAGCGCGGACAGCGCGGCCGCCGTCGCGAGGGGGCCTTCGATCTCCTGAAAACTCGCGGTGAGGCGATAGGCGCCATAGCCGAAGACGATCGCCCAGACGATCCCGCCCGATGCGTTGTAGACGAAGAAGCGGCCCGGAGGCAGGCGGTTTGCGCCCGCGAGCAGCGCCGCGAGAATGCGCAGAAGCGCCACGAAGCGCCCGAAGAAAACGATGGCGCCGCCCCATTTGAGAAAAAGATACTGGCCGAGCCGGATCCTATCCGGGCCAAGGCCAATGCGATGGCCATGGCGTTCCAGAAATTTCACGCCGAACTCCCGCCCGACCCAATAGCCCACATTGTCGCCGGCGATGGCGCCGGCCGCAGCGGCGGCGACGACGGCGTCAATGGACAGGAGGCCGGAAAGCCGGGCATAGATGGACGCACCGACGAGCAGGGTCTCGCCGGGCAGAGGAAGTCCCGCGCTTTCGAGAGCGACGACAGCGAAGATCGCCCAGTACCCATATTCGGCGAGGATAGAAGCGATATGCGCCTGATCGAGTATTTGACTCATCTCACGCCGATGCGACCGAGTTCTGATGACATAAAGATCGAAGAAAACAAAAAGCGACACCGCCGTCGCGATGTCGCTTCATGCGTCTCCCGCCTCCTGGCGTTATTGATATCTGTGCACGCCGGCGCAGTTCGATCCGATCGACACGCAACGGGCAATTGCCCGTTCGTCGTCGACGAATACGGCTCCATCTTCGAGCGCGGGCTCAAGCACCGCGCGCAGTCCTTGAAGCAGCGGTTGATCGGTCCCGGAAATTTTTTCGCGCAAGGCTTCGAGAACGCCATTATCGGCGCGCCGCGCAAAATCCCTCACGACAGCCGATACGAACCTGCCGACATTCATGCCCTTCTCGTGCGCGGCGACGCGCACCCGCTCGGCAAAGCGGCCGCCGATGCACATCAGCGCCGCTTGAGCGACTTTTTCGTTGGAGCAGGAATGGATCAAATCCGCAATCAGCATGACGTCCTCCGCTTTTCCCTTTTCCCTCAGCTTTTTTTACCCTCTTGGTTGCGATTGTTCCGCACGGCGTAAAACCAGCCGGCAGAGGATTGACGCTGGAACGGAGCGACGGAACAAGCTGTCCGACCTCCGCGTTTTAGGAGCGGTCCCCTCAAGGGAGCGCCGCTCAGAGAGTTCTCTGCCCTGTCGCCGGCATGAAGCCGATCGGCAGGCAGAGACTACTAACCGCGTCAGAATAACGAAGCCCTGTGACGAGCTTACGACGATCGACGCGAAGAATTTTGGCGACGGAGGCGCAGCGCCGTCCCTCCTGAACCCCCGTATCGGTCTAACGCTCCACTTGGGCTAAAGTTTCATGCCCAAGAGGAATTTTCTTCGCTGCGTCTGCTCACGTAAATCGTGGGACGACGCATTTTGCGGCGCAGCGCGTTCTCTCGCCTCACCAGCTTCCGACATTGGCCGCCGAGGCCCAGGGCTCGGCCGGCTCCAGCGGTTTGCCTTTCTGGAGCAATTCGATCGAAATTCCGTCGGGCGTGCGCACAAAGGCCATGTGACCGTCGCGGGGCGGCCGGTTGATCGTGACGCCCGCTTGCTGAAGCCGGGCGCAGACCTCGTAAATGTCGTCTACGGCGAAAGCGAGGTGGCCGAAATTGCGCCCGCCGGAATATTCGCGCTCATCCCAATTGTAGGTCAGTTCGATCGTCGGCGCGCCGGTGCGCAGGGCCTCGTCTGCGTCTTCCGGCGCCGCAAGATAGACGAGCGTATAGCGCCCCTTTTCGTTCTCTGTGCGGCGCACTTCGCGCAGGCCCAGAATGTCGCAGAAAAAGCGCAGCGAACGGTCGAGATCGCCTACGCGGATCATCGCATGCAGAAACTTCATTCCCTTGAACTCCGATTGACCCAGCCATGATAACACTGTTGCGGCGCCGCGGCGCGCTTGCTAGGCGAAAGCCTGTCGAACCATCCTGCGGCGGACACGATTCCTCATGACCGAGACGAAAGCGCTCGACGCGACGGGCGCCAGCCGGAAACTCGCCGCCGCTCGGGCCTCCATCGCCGCGAGCGCGCTGCTCGCCGCAACGAAGCTCGCGGCCGGCCTCTGGTCCGGCTCGCTCGCGCTGCTGTCGGAGGCGGGTCACGCTTTCGTCGACACGGGCGCGACGGCGCTCACCTATTACGCGGTGCGGGAAGCCGAAAAGCCGGCGGACGCCGAGCATCACTACGGACATGGAAAATATGAGGCGCTTGCGGCGCTTGTCGAGACCGGCCTGCTGTTCGGCCTCGCGCTCCTCGTCGTCGGCGAGGCGATCCGTCGTCTTGGCGCGGGCAGCGTCGAGATCGACGTCGGCTGGCCGGTCTTCAGCGCGCTCCTCGGGTCAATTCTGGTCGACGCCGTCCGCGCCCGCCAGCTCGGCGTCGTCGCGCGGGAGGAGCGCAGCGACGCCTTGGCGGCGGACGCCATGCATTTCGCGAGCGATCTTGTCTCCTCCGTGTTCGCGCTTGCGGGAGTCGTCGCCGCGCATTACGGCTTTCCGCAGGCGGACGCGGTGGCCTCTCTCGGGGTGGCGGGCTTCATCGCCATCGCGGGCTATCGTCTCGGCCGCCGCACGATCGACACGTTGCTCGACGCAGCGCCCGGCGATCTGTCGCCCCGGATCGAGGCGGCGATTCGCGGCGCGCCGGGCGTGATCTCTCTCGAGGGTCTGCGGCTGCGCAGCATGGGCGCCGAGGCGATTGGCGAGGCGACGATCGGCGTCGCGCGCAGCCTGCGCGTCGAGCAGGCCGCCCGCATCAAGGAAAACGTGACCGCCGCCATCCGCGCCGTCGCGCCGCATGCGCGCGTGACGGTGACCGCCGACCCGCGCGCGCTAGACGACGAGACCGTGACCGAGCGGATTATGCTCGTCGCCGCGCGTCGGCGGCTCTCCGCGCATCACGTCGTCGCGCAGCAGATCGGCGAGCGCCTCGCGATTGGCCTCGACATCGAAGTCGACGGCGCCATGCCCATGGGGCGGGCGCACGCCATCGCCACCGATTTCGAAAACGCCATTCGCGACGAATTCGGCGCCGACGTCGAAATCGAAACGCATATCGAGCCGCTCTCGCCGCATGTGCTCGTCGGGCGCGACGCGGACGCGCCGATCGCGGGCGCAATCGCCGAGGCGCTGCAACGTCACGGCGCGGTTGTCGGTTACGTCGCCAATGTGCACGACGTGCGCGTTCGCGAGATGGCCGGCGGTCTCGTCGTAATTTATCACTGCCGCGTCGATCCGGCCGCTCCCGTCGAGACGATTCATGCGGCGGTCGACCAAGTCGAGCGCCGCGTGCGCGAGGAATATCCGGAAATCCTCCGCATCGTCGGCCACGCGGAGCCGAGCGATCATTAAAATGCGAGGCGTTCGCGCCGGATATTGTGTTTTTCGACGAAGCGCCATAGGCTCTTTACGTTTGCTGAAATGATTTCGAGGCGCGGGACATGTCGAACGTCGCCGGCAAGGCATATGCGATCAACGCTCTTTCGCCGATGCGGCGACATCTGACTTGGCTGACAGATTTCGCGTTCATGTTCGCGCGGTCCAAGCCATCGACGCTGCGGTCGCTCCTGGGGCTCTCCTTCATCCATTTCGCGCGCTGGGTGATCGTGCGCCGCAACGACTGGCCCGACCTCGGGCAGGGCAAGCAGAATCTGACCAACGACTATCTTCTGTTCTGCTCAAATTTCAACGGCACCTGGGATCAATATATCGACGCCTTCGCCGACGGCTTTCCGAGCGGGCTGGATTTCTTCTGGACGACGAGCACGAAATATCCGCAGTCGATCCCGATCACGCCCTTCAAGAACTACATCCGCGTCAATCAGGCGGACACCGATTATTATTACAATGCGACGCCCGGCGCTGCGCAATGGGACATCAAGGCCGCATTGCGCGTCCGGCGCGAATTGCTGGCGCTCGCGCGCGAGAGCAAGGAGCTTTCCGCCGAAGAGTTCCAAAAATCGTATGTGAAACGGCTGCTGAAAGTTCAGCACGATCTCGGCTCGCAGGGCTATGCGCCGGTGGCCAGCAACGACACGTACGCGGCGGACCGTCTGCGCCGTCGCGCCTGATTGGCGCATGTTTCAGCCCGGAGTTTCGATATGCCCAATTTCGATTGCGGGGCTTACTTTCTGTCGACGCTGATACCCGTGAAGACCATCGTGGCCGATCCCGAAAAAGGCGCGGAGGCGTCCCCGGTCCATCAGCTGCGGGCGGCGCTCGCGAAGCTCGCGCCCGCGCAACAGACGCCTTTTTGCACGGGGACGAGCCCCTTCGCGAAAAATGCGCGCAATCACTTCGCGCGTTTCGTCGTCATCGAGGACGTCGCCTATGTCGGCCGCAAGCCGGTCAACGCGCTTTTCACCGTCCTAACGGAATTGCTGGCGCCGCCGCGCCTGCATGTGAATCCGGTCAATCCTCAGGCGCAGGATCATCTCTCCAATCCGTTTCTGTTCTTCTCGGCGGATTTCGACTCGGCAAGCGGCGGCGACAGCGAGCGCGACGCCTATCTCGTCGAATTGTGGAACGCTTCGGGCGACGAATTGAGGGAGGTCTTCCGGCACTGTGAACGATTCGAGGAAGTGACCGACGCGGAAAGTTTCGCGCGCTATATAGCGCGTTGCCAGGTAAAGACGACTATGCCTTTCCATGACTATTTCATGGACAATATCCCCATCAAGGAGCATCCCGACAGCCTGTCTCCTGAAGCTGGACGTCTGCCCGAGATCAGCATCTGGACGTATACGGCCGTCTTTGCGGCGACGGCCTTCGCCGTCTATTTCCTGTTGCAGTCGGTCGCCGACTCGGCTTCACATCTCTTGTGGCTTTTGCATGTTGCGCTGGGCTTCGCCGCCGGCACGGCCGCGGTCGTCTTCATGGCGAATCAGGCGGGGGAGAAGCCGTTCCCGCCGGCTGAGAACGCGACATTGCCAGAGGTGTTGAAGGCGCTCTATCTGCGCGACCATTTCACGCGCTTCGCCATCGACAACCAGACCCTCGCCGTCGATCCCGCGAAGGCGCAGGCGTTGCAGGAGCGCTTCTGCGAATTCGCGCGCGCGCATGAGCCCGAAAATGTGACGTCGCCGACGCAGGCGCCGGGCGCGATCGGCATGGGGGCCTGAGATGGCTGTGACTCTCGATCTCGCCGACATCCAGGGCAATATTCTCGCGGGTTATGGCAAGCAGGGATTTCCCTATGGCCGGATGCTCCTCTTTTTCATCGAGGAGACCGGCGACGCGCAGACGCGCGCAGACAACGGCCGGCGCTTCATCGACGCGCTGCGCCCGCATGTGACGAGCGCGCTGCGCTGGGAGGGCAAGCCCTCGAAGCCCGGCGAAAAGCTCGTCCCCAGGCCGGCGGTCACGCTCAACATCGCCTTTACCTACCCGGGGCTTGTGGCCATTGGCGCGCCGACGCGCACTCTGCGCGTCATGCCCGACGCCTTCATCGACGGCATGGCGAAGCGCGCCCGTCTTCTGGGCGACGATTTCGCCGGCGCTGACTGGCGCTCGAAATGGGACGAGGTATGGCAGGACGACGCGCGGCCCGCGCATATCCTCGTGTCGCTGAACGCCCGGACGGAAACGCGCGGCAAGCTGGACGACATGACCGATCTGGTCATGGAGGCCGCGCGGCGCAATGGCGTCATGCGCCTTGAAGGCCACAACCGGAAGGGCGCGCCGCGCGCGCCCTATCAGGAACTCGCCGCCCTGTTCGGCGCCGATGGCGAGCCGCGCCGGGTAGAGCATTTCGAACTTGCCGACGGGATCAGCGATCCCGTCTTCGAGGGTCAGTATCTCTTCGGCGACGGGGAACTGCAGGCGCGCGGCAATGGCGCGGTGGACGGCGAGGGCAAATGGCGTCCGCTCGCGACGGGCGAGTTTTTGCTGGGATATCCCGACGAGGCGCAGGAAACCTCTGGCCCCATCACGCCGATTTCCTTTTTCCGCAACGGCACGTTCATGGCCTATCGCAAGCTCCATCAGAATGTGAAGAGCTGGCGCGATTTCATCGCGAGAGCTGCTGCGGATTTTCAGAAAGTGTCGGGAATCGAGACAGTCGAGGACGCGGCGAATCTGCTGATCGCAAAGATGGTCGGCCGCTGGCGGGACGGCGTTCCGCTCTCGAAGGCCGCCGATTTCGCGGCGAAGGAAAAATTCGACAGCGACTATGGTCCGAAAAAGAAAGAGCTGAAAGCGCTCAAGAAAATCAAGAGTCCCTCGCCGCCGCAGGAAGCGCGGATTCGCGACCTGGAAAAGGAACTGCAACTGGCCTATTCGGATTTTTCCTACGCGAACGACCGCCAGGGCGGAACCTGTCCGCTGACGTCGCATACGCGCCGGGTCAATACGCGCGACGGGCTCGACCCGCGCGGGGATCTGACCGATCCGAAACTTGCGATTCTCAAAGGCGGCTCCGTGCTCAATAACCGCCGCCGCATCCTGCGCCGCGGCCTGCCTTACGGCGAGTCCGGGCCCGACGCGACGGACGAGGGCGAGCACGGCATCGTCATGCTGGCGGTTTGCGCGGACCTGTTCCGGCAGTTCGAATTCGTGCAGCAGCAATGGATCAATTACGGGCTCGACGCGCGCGCCGGCAGCGACACATGTCCGATCGTCGGCAATCATTCGCTCGGCGCCGACGCGACGGATCCGGAGGCCCGCCGGCGGAACGGACCGAAGGCGAAATTCGTGATTCCCGCCGATCCGCACGGCGCGCGGCCGCCCTTCATCGTCGAGGGAATACCGCAATTCGTGGAGATGCGCGGCGGTGATTACTTCTTCGCGCCGAGCCTGACAGCGCTGCGGATGATCGCCGAGGGCGCCGTGGACCCGACATGAGCGCGCGGCGGCGTAGCCAAAGGCGCGCGTCTGCGTTAGAACCGGCGCATGCCCACCGAAAAGACCGAAAGCAGCGTGAACGTCGCCGAAATGGCCTTCGAGAAGGCCATGCAGGAGCTTGAGCGCATCGTCGGCGAACTTGAGAAGGGCTCTGTCTCGCTGGACGAGTCGGTTCGCCTTTACGCCCTCGGCAAGGCCTTGCAGGAGCGTTGCGAAAAGCTCCTGGCCGACGCAGAGGCGCGGGTCGAAAAGATCACGCTCGGGGAAAACGGCGCGCCCAAGGGCGTCGCGCCGCTCGATCTGGAATAGTCAGTCGATCTTCTCTTCCTTGGCGGCGCGGTTGGAGAGAAACCGCACGCGCGCCATGAACGCCCATGAGACAAGCAGCGCGAAGGGAACGGCGATCGCCTCGATGACATCGGCCGAAATTGTTGGCGGCAGGGCGCCCGCGTCCTTCATTCCCTTCGCAACAAAGGCGAACAGACCGACGAGATAATAGGCGAGGCCGGCGACGGATATGCCCTGCACCATGCGATTGAGACGCATTTGCAGGCGCGTGCGGCGAACCATGTCGTCGAGCAGCGCGCCGTTCTGGCGCTCCATCTCCAGCGTGATGCCCGTGCGCATAAGATTGGTGGTGCGCGCGACGTCGGTCGAAAAGCGCGTCTGCCGCGCCTGGAGCGCGTTACAGGTCTCGATCGCCGGGTCGAGGCGCGCACTGAGGAAATTCGAGATCGTCGGATATTGGCCTTCCTTCGTCTCCTGCAGGAGTTCAAGCCGGTTCTTGACGAGCGCGTGATAGGCGCGGCTCGCGCCGAAACGAAAGGCCGTGCGCGTCGATAGCGCCTCATTGGCCGCCAGCAGATCGGAAAGACGCTTCAACAGCTCGTGGCTGTCGAGCGCGCCGCGATCCGAGCACAGGGCGTGGGTGATCTCGGACAGTTCCTCCTCCATCATGGCGATGTCTGGCGCCACAGAGCGGGCGAGCGGCAGGCCGAGAAGCGCCATGGTGCGGTAGGTCTCGACCTCCAGCAGCCGCTGCGCGAGGCGGCCCGCCTCCAGCGGCGGCGCGTGCAACGTGCGGATCGCGAGCCGGGTGAAGCCCTGCGCGTCGACGGCGAAATCGGTGAGGGCGTGGGCGCCGTCCTTGCCCAGCCCCACGACGCAGAGGCTTTGCGAGTTGAATTGCGCCGCCAGTTCGTCGAGCGAAATCTGCCGGTCGACGACGCAAAGATGCGCAGCGACGACGAGGCGGCCCGGCGGGCGGAAAGCGATCTCGTTTGTTCCGATCGGATCGGGATGGTGGAAGGGCCGTTCGGCGTCGAGCCAGGTCGACCAAGTGTAGGTGGTGAATTCGGTGTGCTCCTCCCAGCGCAGTCGCCAGTCGCGGAAGCGGAAATAATGAAACTTGGCGTCGGGCGGCGGCGGTTCGCCCCCGCCGGCGCGCGCCAGTTGCTCCAGCGCGGCGCGGTCGGCCGCCGCTTCCTCACGGCTCGTCGCAAAGGCGAAGTGATAGATGCGGCGGGGAACGCGCAGCGGCAGGAAGGGCCGGGCGTGCAGCTCCGCGAGAATCGTCGCGCGCGATTCATGTTCGATCCACCGTGCGCCTGCCGCCGCTTCGTTCATGCCGCCCTCCTGCGTCAGCCGCGTTTATAGCTGTGGGGAGCGCCGGATGGCGAGGCGGTCGCGTCAGATTTCGCGCGACTTGTTCGGGTCCGTCTTCGAGGCCCGGATCATGAAGGCCTCGCCGCGGCTCAGTTTCTTTCCCTCCGGCCAGTCGTTAAATATGCGTTTGCCGGAATGGGTGCGGTTGTCGACCGGAGAGACATATTCATATTCGAGACGGATCTTCGATCTGACTGTGAAGCCCTGCCATTTCGGATGGTTCTTCACGGCGTAATGTGCGACGTCGCAAGCGACGACGTCCGAAGTGGTCGTGGCGCGCCCGCTCTTTTTCTCCATGTAGCAGAGCTCCGCCACGTTGGAGACGCGCGCCTGCGCCGGGATGTAATGGGCTTTCTTGTCATATTGGTCATAGGCGAAGTACAGACCGCTACAGCCGATCATGACGGCGCCGATCTTCATTCGCAGAAATTGATGATCGAGAAAGGTTTTGATCACTGCGCGCTCCCATTGCCGCTTGGCGATGGGTCATGCTAGCGCGGAGCTCGTTCGTTCTTCCCCAAGCGGCAGGATTAACGCCGGTTACGCTTAATCCCCGCTGTCACATCTTCAAGTAATCACGCTCGGCGCCGTGCGTCCCGTGAAGCGTTCGATCCCGGCGATCTCGCGCGAGAGCGCGATGAGGTCGGCGAGCGCCGCCTGCGTTTCCACGAACTGCTTCGCGGGGTCCGGCTCGTAGCGTTCTATGTAGACGCGCAGCGTCGCGCCCGCCGTGCCGGTGCCCGAAAGGCGATAGACGATGCGCGAGCCGTCCGCGAACATAACGCGCAGGCCCTGATTTTTCGAATCCGAGCCGTCGACCGGATCGTGATAGGCGAAATCGTCGGCGCCGGCGACTTCGAGCGCGCCGAACGTCCTGCCCTTCAGGCTTGGCAGCCCGTCGCGCAGCGTCTTGATGAGCGCATTGGCGCCGTCGGCGTCGACCTCCTCGTAGTCGTGGCGGGAATAATAGTTGCGGCCATAGGTCGCCCAGTGCTCGCGCACGATCGCGTCGACGCTCTGCTTGCGCGCCGCGAGAATGTCGAGCCACAGCAATACGGCCCAGAGGCCGTCCTTCTCGCGCACATGGCTGGAGCCGGTGCCGGCGCTCTCCTCGCCGCAGATCGTCACGAGTCCGGCGTCGAGCAGATTGCCGAAGAATTTCCAGCCGGTAGGCGTTTCATACATCCCGACGCCCAGCTTCGTCGCCACGCGATCGGCGGCCCCGCTCGTTGGCATGGAGCGCGCGATGCCGGCGATGCCGTTCCTGTAGCCCGGCGCGAGATGAGCGTTGGCGGCGAGAATGGCGAGGCTGTCGGAGGGCGTCACGAAGCGGTTGCGCCCGATGATGAGATTGCGGTCGCCGTCGCCGTCCGAGGCCGCGCAAATGTCGGGCGCGTTTTCCGACATTGCGAGATCGTAGAGGTGCTTCGCATGGACGAGATTGGGGTCGGGGTGATGGCCGCCGAAATCCGGCAGGGGATCGCCGTTGAGCACGCTGCCAGGCGCGGCGCCGAGCATGCCTTCGAGGATCGCCGTGGCGTAAGGCCCCGTCACCGCCGACATGGCGTCGAACTTCATGGTGAAGCCGGCGCGGAAGGCGTCGCGAATGCGGTCGAAGTCGAAGAGCGTCTGCATCAGCGCGGCGTAGTTCTCGACGCTGTCGACGATCTCGACGCGCATGGCGCCGATCTGCGACGCGCCGGGCCGGTCGATGTCGATATCGGGCGCATCCTCGATCTTGAAGGACGTGATTTCCTTCGTGCGCGCGTAGATCGCGTCCGTCACTTTCTCGGGCGCCGGGCCGCCATTGGCGACATTATATTTGATGCCGAAATCGCCCTGCGGCCCGCCGGGATTGTGGCTCGCCGAAAGGACGACGCCGCCGAAGGCCTTGATGGAGCGGATGAGCGCCGAGACGGCGGGAGTCGAGAGAATGCCGCCGCGCCCGACCACCGCGCGGCCGAAGCCATTGGCGGCGGCGATCTTCAGGATCGTCTGGATCGCCTCGCGATTATAGTAGCGGCCGTCGCCGCCGCCGACGAGCGTCCGCCCTTCGAAGCCCTCCAGGCAGTCGAAGATCGACTGAACGAAATTCTCGACGTAATGGCGCTGCTGGAAGACCGGAACCTTCTTGCGCAGCCCCGATGTGCCGGGCCGCTGGTCGGTGAAGGGGGTGGTTGCGATCTCTTTCGCCATTCCTGCCTCTTTGCGCGGGCGGGCCTCGGCGGCCGCCGGATGAGCGCGCAATCTTTAGGCGGGAAGGCGTTAAAAAAACGGCGGCGCGGGCCCGCGCCGCCGTCTGCACAGCGATTATCGGAAGGCGCTCACCAGCCCCAGTAACCGGAGGACGGATACCCGTAACCGTAGTAATATGGGGAATATCCGTAATTATAATACGGATAATAACCGCCGTAATAGCCGCCGCTCGAGGCGGCGAGACCGGCGCCGAGCAGGCCGAGGCCCACGCCCGCGGCGATCGCCGCGCCGGGGTTGTAATGGCGGCGATAATAGCCGCCGTAATAGGGATGATAGCCGCGGTAGTAACCGCCGCCCCACCGGCGGTACCAGACCTTGTCAGCCTGCGCCGACAGGCCGACGGCGGCGGGCGGCGCCGCCATCGGGGCGGCGAAAACATCCGAAGGCAGGGCGGCCGCCAGAACCGCGCCGCACAGGGCGCCGGACAGCGCCTTCTCGATGCCCTTACGCATATCGATCCTCCAAATGCGGGCGACATCCTACGCTACGCAACCGGCCCGCCGAGCTTACGCGTCAACAATTCTATTTAATCCGGGAACGACCGTCTGGGAGAGGGGCGGTCGCGTCTTTTCGCCGCGTAACGTAAATCCGCGATCAATCCCCGCTTGAGAGGCTCGCGGCGGCGTTGCGGGCGAAGTCGATGAGCCGGTCGCGGAAGAAATCGCGCGTCCGCGCCGCAGTCAGCGGATGCCGTTCGAGGATCTGATGAAAGGTCTTGCGGTCGATTTTGAGCACGGTGGTCGGCTCCGTCGCCCGCGCCGTCACCGGCCGCAGGGAGGGCGAGACGAGGGCGGTTTCGCCGATAAGCGCCCACGGCCGCACGATATGGGCGGGCGGCCTGCCGTCGTCGTGCGTCGAGAGGGCGACCGAGCCGAAGGTGAGGATGTAGCCGCCGTCCGACTCATCCCCGCGGTGAAACAGCGCCTCGCTCGCCCGCAGGAGGCGCGTCTGCGAGGAGAAGGCCAACATGCGAAGCGCGCCCGTCTCGAAAATGGCGAAGAGCGGGATGCGCGTGAGATTGTCGATATCGTCGTCGGGAGTCATTCGGCTTCCACAGAGCCGCAGTCATATCGTTTTTTTAAGGCGTGGGAAGCGCCTCGCCCTCAATCCGGCGCGCGGGGGCGCGCGAGCCGGTAGCCGCCGCCCTCCGTGAGCAGCCGGCGCGGGCGCGACGGATCCGCCTCGATCTTGCGGCGCAGGCGGCAGATATGCGTTTCGAGCGTCCGGGTCGAGACATTCGGGCCATAGCCCCAGACCTCGGCGAGAAGGGCGGCCTTGGGAATGACCGCGCCCTCCGCGCGCGCGAGCCGTTCGAGAATCGCCGCCTCCTTTTCGGTCAGCCGGGCGCCGAAGCCGGCGTTTTCCTCCCGCGCCGCACGCGCTGATTCGAGGCTGGCGACGAGGTCGGAGAAGCGAAACGGACGCTTCACGACCGCATCGGCGTTGGGGCAGGCGCCGGTCGAGATCGTCAAGATTGCGTCGCCGAAGCCGCTTTCCCGCAGCCGTCCGGCCAGCGTGACCGCGTCGCAGGCCTCCGCGTCGAGCAGAAAAGCGTCGGGCCAAGGGGCGGCGAGCGCCGCTTCGCCGTTTTCGACAGGCTGGACGTCGAAGCCGCCCAGCGCCTCGAACTGCTCGGCGAGCAAGGCCGTGAGCCGAGGGGCGGCGACGATGCGGATCATGCAGGTCATCGCCGGCCGGAAAGTCTGATATGAAGGCTGATCCTCATCGGCGCGATTTTCCGTCAGGGCGGCCATGCGTTCAACAGTCATCACAACGCTGCGCGTGTCGCGGCGCATCTGCGGCAAGCCGCACGAGGGGCGGTTGATCGCGGGCGGGCTCGTCCTGCCCTGCGCGCTCGGCCGCAATGGCGTGACGCGCTTCAAGCGGGAGGGCGACGGCGCGACGCCGGCGGGCGAATGGGCCGTCCTGCGTTTTTATCTGCGCCGTTCCGCCTTCCTGCGCGCCCCCTGGCGGCTGACGCGCCGCGACGACATCTGGTGTGACGACGCGCGCTCCTTCCTCTACAACCGCCCGCTGCGCGCGCCCTCGCGGTTGAGCCACGAGGAGATGTGGCGCAATGACCGGCTCTACGACGTCGTCGGCGTGATGGACTACAATCTCAGGCCGCGCGTGCGCGGGCGGGGCAGCGCGATATTTTTCCACGTCGCGCGTGAAGACCTCGGGCCTACGGCCGGCTGCGTGGCGCTGCGCGCGCGCGACATGGCGCGGCTGCTGCCGCGGTTAGCGCGCCGCGTCGCGATCATCGTGGGTCAGGGATAATCCCGTGCGCCCATGATCGCGGAGCCGATGCGCACATAGGTCGCGCCGAGCTGAATCGCGAGTTCGAAATCCGAGCTCATGCCCATCGAGAGTTCGCCGAGCCCGTTCCGCTTCGCGATGTCGGCGAGCAGCGCGAAATGCGGCGAGGCCTGCTCGTCGACCGGCGGCACGCACATCAGGCCCGAAATCTCCAGCCCGTGTTTTTCGCGGCAAAGCGCGATGAAGGCGTCCGCCTCCTGCGGCAGGACGCCCGCCTTTTGCGGCTCGGCGCCGGTGTTGACCTGCACGAAAAGTCGGGGACGCTTGCCCTGCTTGTGCATTTCCTCGGCCAGCGCGGCGGCGATCTTTTCGCGGTCGACGCTCTGAATGACGTCGAACGTCTCGACGGCCTCCTTCGTCTTGTTCGATTGCAGCGGGCCGATGAGATGCAGTTCGACGCCCGGGAATTTTTCGCGCAGCGCGGGCCATTTGCCCATGGCCTCCTGCACGCGGTTCTCGCCGAAGACGCGATGACCCGCCTCCAGCAGCGGAACCACGTCCTCGGCCGGAAAGGTCTTGGTCACGCAGACGAGCGTGACGGCTGCGGGGTCGCGGCCGCAGTCGGTCGCGGCGCGGGCAATGGCGGCTTTGGCGCCGTTGTAGCGATCGATGATGGTCATGAGGGCCACATCGGGGATTTGCGGCCGGGGGTCAAGTCGCCCTTGCGGCCGTGCGGCGGGAGCCTATCTCCCCATGGCGAACCGCTTTTCGGAGAGAAGAAGCCGCGCCGCCGGGAGGCGCGGCGAAGGACGCCTATGCCGTCGAGCGAGACGTTCCATAGTGACTCGTTTCTCGATCACGCGGCTCATTGCCGCGCCAAATGGGCGTGGTTCGTCCTGCTCGGAACGCTTTTCATCGCGTCCGGCGTCTTCGCGGTCTTCAACGTCTTCCTCGCCACCGTTTTGGCGGTCCTTTACATCGGCGTCGCGATGATCGTGTCCGGCCTCTGGGAGATCGTCACCGCTTTCCAGATGCGGCCGCGGGGACGCGCCCTCCTTTGGGCGGGCGTCGGCGGCCTGACGGCTTTCACCGGCATGGCCGCCGCCCGATTTCCCCTCCAGACCGCCGTGTCCCTCACGGCGCTCATTGGCGCGCTGCTCATCGCCGCGGGCGTCGTCAAGATCGCGCTCGCATTTCTGCTGCGCGATCTCGGGCGATGGGAGGTGGTGGCGGTCGCCGGGGCGTTGAGCCTGCTCTTGGGCGCGCTCATCCTCGCCGAATGGCCGGCGTCCGGGCTTTACACGCTGGGGTTCTTCCTCGGGGTCAATCTAATGGCCGAGGGTTTCGGCTGGGTCGCGATGGGGACAGCGGCGCGACGGACGGCGCGATCGTCGCGACGAGGGCGGGCTTCCCTTTGACAACCCCCCGCTCGCCCGGCATTTAGGGGCGCAATTCTCACCGCTCCCACCGGACAGCCGCCCTCCATGAGACCCGACCGTTATAATTTCGCCGAAGCCGAGCCGCGCTGGCAGAAGACATGGGAGGAGCGCGACGTCTTCAAGGCGGGATCGAAGCCCGACGCGCCCAAATATTACGTGCTGGAGATGTTTCCCTATCCCTCCGGGCGCCTCCACATGGGCCATGTCCGCAACTATTCCATGGGCGACGTCATCGCCCGCTACATGCGCGCCAAGGGCTATGACGTGCTGCATCCCATGGGCTGGGACGCGTTCGGCCTGCCGGCGGAAAACGCCGCGGCGCAGACCGGCGCGCATCCCGCCCGCTGGACCTACGCCAATATCGCGGCCATGCGCGCCCAGCTCAAGACGCTCGGCCTCTCGCTGGACTGGTCGCGCGAGATCGCGACCTGCGATCCGGAATATTACAAGCACCAGCAGAAACTCTTTCTCGACTTTCTGAAGGCCGGCATCGTCGACCGCAAGAAATCCAAGGTGAACTGGGACCCGGTCGACATGACCGTGCTCGCCAACGAGCAGGTGATCGACGGGCGCGGCTGGCGCTCCGGCGCGCTCGTCGAGCAGCGCGAGCTGACGCAGTGGTTCCTCAAGATTACGAGCTATTCCGTCGAGCTGCTGGAGGCGCTCGACACGCTGGAGCGCTGGCCCGACAAGGTGCGCCTCATGCAGCGCAACTGGATCGGCCGCAGCGAGGGCATGCTGGTGCGCTTCGCGCTCGCAGAGCCGCTGGATGATGCGCGCGAGGTCGAGGTCTTCACGACGCGCGCCGATACGCTGTTCGGCGCGAAATTCGTGGCGCTCGCCGCGGATCATCCATTGGCCAAGGCCGCCGCCGCGAGGAATCCGGCGCTCGCCGAATTCTGCGAGGAATGCCGTCGGGGCGGCACGTCGGCCGAGGCGATCGAGACAGCCGAGAAGCAGGGCTTCGACACCGGGCTTCGCGTCGTGCATCCCTTCGATCCCAACTGGACGCTGCCGGTTTACGTCGCGAACTTCATCCTGATGGATTACGGCACGGGCGCGATCTTCGGCTGCCCGGCGCATGACCAGCGCGATCTGGATTTCGCGACGAAATACGGGCTCGGCTTCAAGGTCGTCGTCGCCCCCGAGGGCGTCGACGCCATCGAACTCGAAGCGAAGATCGCCAAAAGCGGCGAAGCCTTCGACGCCGACGGCAGACTCGTGAACTCCGGCTTCCTCGACGGCTTCACCGTCGAACAGGCGAAGAATGAGGTCGCCAACCGCCTTGAGAATACAGCGCTGTTCAACGCGCCGCAGGGCGTGCGCAAGGTGAACTACAAGCTGCGCGACTGGGGCGTGTCGCGCCAGCGCTATTGGGGCTGCCCGATCCCCATCATCCATTGCGAGACCTGCGGCCCCGTGCCCGTTCCGGACGCCGATCTGCCGGTGAAGCTTCCCGAGGATGTGAGCTTCGACCAGCCCGGCAATCCGCTCGACCGCCATCCGACATGGAAGAATGTCCCCTGTCCCTCCTGCGGAAAGCCGGCGCGCCGCGAGACCGACACGATGGACACTTTCGTCGACTCGTCCTGGTATTACGCGCGCTTCACCGACCCGCTGAACGCCGACGCGCCCGCGAGCCCCGAGGCGCTCAAACGCTGGCTGCCGGTCGATCAATATATTGGCGGGATCGAGCACGCGATCCTGCATCTGCTCTATTCCCGCTTCTTCGCCCGCGCTATGCGCGATTCCGGGCATGCGGCGGTCGCCGAGCCCTTCGCCGGCCTCTTCACGCAGGGCATGGTCGTGCACGAGACCTATAAGGGTCCGGACGGCTGGGTATCGCCCGCCTCGATCCGCATCGAGAGCGGGGAGGGGGGACGGCGCGCCTTCCTTCTCGATGGCGGCGCCGAGGTCGAGATCGGCCCCATCGAGAAGATGTCGAAGTCGAAGAAGAATACGGTCGATCCCGACGACATCGTGGCGAGCTACGGCGCCGACACGGCGCGCCTTTTCGTGCTCTCCGACTCGCCGCCCGACCGCGACGTGATCTGGTCGGACGAGGGCGCTCAAGGCGCCTGGCGCTTCGTGCAGCGCCTGTGGCGCATCACCGGGGAGCTTGGCCATGTCGCGGCGCCTGTGGGGGCGCAGGCTCCGGCTGAGATCGGCGCGGAGGCGCTCAAGATTCGCAAGGCGACGCACAAGACCGTCGCGCAGGTCTCCGAGAACATCGAGCGCCTGCGCTTCAACAGCGCCATCGCCCGCATCCGCGAATTCGTGAACGAACTCACCGCGGCGCTCGACGCCGTGACGCAGACGCCGGTTGGCGCCGATCTCGCCTTCGCCTTCCGCGAGGCGACGGACGCGCTCATCCGCCTCGTAGCGCCCATGACGCCGCATGTCGCGGAGGAATGCTGGACCGATCTCGGCCACAAAGGGCTGGTATCGGAAGCCGACTGGCCGGCCGCCGACCCGGCGCTCGTCGCGCAGGACATGATCAGCCTGCCCGTGCAGGTGAACGGCAGGAAGCGCGCGGAGATTCTGGTGGCGCACGACGCCGACGAGGAAACGATTCGCAAAGAGGCGCTCGCGCAAGATGGCGTGATCCGCGCCATGGAAGGCAAGCCGCTCAGGAAATTCATTCTCGTGCCGAAGAGGATCGTCAATGTGGTCGTTTAGCGAGGCGAGCCGCGCGGCGAAAGACTTGCTTTCTCCGAGAAGCCCGCAGGCGGCGCCTCGGCGCAAGAGGTCGAGAGTTTGGCGGCTAATTCCGGCGTTTCTCGCCTTCTCCGCCGCGCTTCCTCTCGCAGGCTGCATCGAGCCGTTGTACGGCGCGAGCGGCGGCTTGGACAATTCGTCGCTGGCGACCGAGCTTCAGGCGATCGAGGTTGACGAAATTCCAGGTCGGATCGGCCATTACATCCGCAACGAGCTGATTTACGGCTTCAACGGCACGGGCTCGACGGTTCAGCCGCGCTATCGTCTTTCCGTCACCCTGCGCGAGCGCGTGCAGACGCCGATTCTCGACACGGTCACCGGCCGCGCCACCTCCGCAACGGTCATCGCCGACGCCGACTACCGGCTTGTCACCTGGCCGCAGAATGTGGAAGTGACCAGGGGCACGGCCTTTAATATCGCGAGCTACGACCGCTTCTCGAACCGTTTTTCCAACGTCCGCGCGGCGCGCGACGCGGAAATCCGCGACGCCAAGGTGATCGCCGATTCGATCCGCACGCGCGTCGCGACCGAATTGGCGGCGTGGGGACCGGCCTCCGCCCCGACTCCCGCCCGCTGACGCGGGAGGGGGACAGGGAGAGGCTTGAATGGTCGCTGTCCCGCACAAGGACGCTGAACGCTTCGTCGCTTCGCCGCCCGAGGGCGTCTTTCTCTTCCTCGTCCATGGCCCGGACGCGGGCATGGTCCGAGAGCGGGCGCTGACGGTTGTCGCGAGGCGCATTGACGACCGCCGTGATCCCTTCCAGTTCGTCGAACTCTCCGGCGACGCGGTCGCCGCCGATCCGCTGACGCTGCTGGACGAGGCCAACACCACGCCGCTTTTTGGCGGGCGGCGCGCCATTCTCGTCGAGACGGGCGCGAAATCGGTCGTCCCGGCCGTGACCTCGCTCATTTCCGCGCCGCCCGCCGCCTGCACGGTCGTGCTCACCGCCGGCGCGCTGAAGAAGGACGCGCCGCTGCGCAAGCTGGTCGAGGGCGCGAAACAGGGCGCCGGGATCGAATGTCCGCCCGACACGGAGCAGGACATCCACGCCCTCGTCGACCGGACGCTGCGCGAAGCGGGGCTCGTGGCGAGCCCCGAGGCCCGCGCGCTGCTCCTCTCCGCGCTCGGCGAGGACCGGCTCATGAGCCGCGCCGAACTCGCCAAGCTCGTTCTCTTCATGCACGGGCGCGAACATGTGGAGGCCGCCGACGTCGAGGCGATCGTCGCCCATGCGTCGAACGTCGCCTCGGACCGGGTGGTCGCGGCGGCGTTTGCGGGCGGCGCGGGCGAAACTCTAGATGCTTATTTCGCGCAAGGTGGCGATCCCGGCGCGCTGCTCTTCGCCGCGTTGCGTTACGCGGTGGCACTGCATCGCGCCCGCCTCGCGATGGAGCGCGAGGGCGGGCGCCCGGACGCTGGCGTCAATGCGCTCTTTCGCGCCGGCTTCGGCTTCATGCATCGGGGTTTGATGGAGGCGCAGCTCAAGACCTGGACCTCGGCGCGCCTCGGCGCGCTGATCGAGCCCTTGCGCGAGGCCCAGACGCGCGCCCGCGCCAGCGCCGCGAGCGCGCGAATGGAGGCCGAGCGGGCCTTGTGGCGGGTGGCGAAGGCGGCGGAGAGGAGGTGATCACGCCGCGCTGGCGAGACTCTCGAACAGCGCCCGGCCGTCTATCCCGCCGACCAGCGGGTCGATGAGATTTTCCGGGTGCGGCATCAGGCCCAGCACATTGCGCTTGCCGGAATAAATCCCCGCGATGTCGTTGCGCGAGCCGTTGGGGTTCGCCGCGCCCCCCACGACGCCCGCCGCGTCGCAATAGCGGAAGGCGACCAGCCCCTCGCCCTCGATTCGCTCGATCGTCGCGTCGTCGGCTTCGTAATTGCCTTCGCCATGGGCGATGCAAACCTCGATGACCTCACCTTTCGCATATTGCCGCGTGAACGCCGTGTCGTTCCGCTCCACGCGCAGATGCTGCATCTTGCAGACGAAGCGCAGGTTGGCGTTGCGCATCAGAACGCCCGGCAGCAGGCCGCTCTCGCAGAGGATCTGGAATCCGTTGCAGACGCCCAGCACGAGGCCGCCTCGGGCGGCGTGGGCGCGCACCGCATCCATGATGGCGGCGCGGCCGGCGATGGCGCCGCAGCGCAAATAATCGCCGTATGAGAACCCGCCCGGAAGCACGACGAGATCCGTGCCCGTCGGCAAATCATGGTCGGCGTGCCAGAGCATGTCGGGCTTTTTGCCCGTCGCCTGCTCGAGCGCGCGCGCCATGTCGCCTTCGCGATTGGAGCCGGGGAAGACGATGACGGCGGCTTTCATCTGCGTAACCCTCGGGCGTGTTCTTTAGAGGTCGATCTGGTAGTTCTCGATGACGGTGTTCGCCAGCAGCTTCTCGCAGGCGGCGGTAAGCTGCGCCTTGGCGGCGGCCGGGTCGGCGCCCGCCATCTCCACGTCGAACACCTTGCCCTGGCGCACGCTCGCGACGCCTTCGACGCCGAGCGACTTGAGCGCGCCCTCGATCGCCTTGCCTTGCGGATCGAGAACGCCGTTTTTCAGGGTGACGACGACACGTGCTTTCATGGGCTTGGAATCCAGTTGGCTCGCCCCACGGTTAGCGAGGCGAGCCGGAAAGCGCAAGACGCCGGGGCGTCCTTATGCGGCGGATCGCGAGGGGCTGCCGCCCGCGGCGCGCAAGGCCTCTCGCGCTGCGCGCCTCATTGCGAGCCGCCGGGCAGCTTGGCGATGGCGGCCGCGGGCTTCTGGGCCGGGGCCGCGAAGCTCGTCACCGGAGACGTCGGCGGGCTGCACTGAAGGTTTGTCGACGTCGTGCGGAGAACCTGAACGGTGAAGTCGGCGTTCACCGCGGCGCCGTTATAGTGGGACAGGCGGAGAATATGCCAGCCGCGCGTCACCGTGATCGCCTTTACCAGCGGGCGAAGCGAGCCGTTGCCGTCATCGTCGCGCCAAGTGCGGCCGTCCGGCGAAACCAGAGTCGCCTCAAGATCCGTCCCCTGAGAGGTTACGGCGATCCTGAGGCATTCGTTGCCAGCTGAGAACAACTGGACCACGAAGGGGTCGACATTGTTGTTGGCCGTCGTTTCGGTCGTCCCGTTGAAAGTCATCACGCTCCCGAAAAAGGGCACGAGTTTCGAGCCTGCTGAGGCCGGGCCCGTCATGGCGATCGCGGCGCCGAGGACGAGGCTGGCGGCGAACGCGTGGCGCGACAGATTGGATCGAGTCGTCATAAGTCCCTCCAGTAAAAAATGGTGTATTATCTTCGTTCGGACGCATTGAAGCATCCGTCATTGTAGAAGACGGGTCACAAGATCGCTTTTAGATAAAAATATTCGAGTTGCGATACAGCTGAATTAGGCGATAAATTTCCAAGATCGCCAATCAGCTGTATGTCTCCTGTCCCGCAACGCTATAAATATAGATGCAATAAGCGGCAGACTTCATCATCCAATCAGACGAAGCCTTGAAAAAAAGCGCCGGCGAGCAGCGAAAGGACCACAATCGCTGTGAGCGGCCGGCGCAGCAGCGGATACCATTGTGGAACCCGCCCGGCCTGCGTTTCCCATTCGTCGTAGAAAAGCAATCCGCCGAAACCGGCTGCGAGAAGGATCAGGCCCGCCCGGCCGCCGGCGAGCGGGGCGGGCAGGGCGATCAACGCAGGGACGACGCTGCGGCCGAGCGTCCCGGCGTCATTGTCGTTGCGGAGCAGGGCCGCGCCCCAGTGCACGCCGCCCATGAATGATAGGATGATCGCCCCGTAATCGAGAAGCAGCGCCATTCCCAAGGGGCGTAGCGGCGCGGCGGCCGGCAGGCAGGCAAGCGCGCCGGCGACGAAGGGAATTGCGCCGGCATAGCCGAGCCATTTTGCCGCCGGGGGAACGGAAAGTTCTGTCGTCATGAAGACGTCTCCTTCTACCGTCTAGGTGCGGCGAGGGAGGCGTCCAGCCAAGGGCCGCCATTGGCCAAAGGCCAGACGGGTTTCGCCAGATCATCGCAGGCCGGCGTCGCGATAGACGTTGCGCAGGGTAAGGGTCCGCCGACGTCCGCAGCGGCAAGCCCATGTTCCGCCGCTAGACGCCTCCGCGCGGTCCAGAAGGACGATGAGATGGCGCACGATGCGCCTGGCGCAAGAAACCGGTGGATGAGATCGGGACGGGGCCCCGTCGGTCAGCTCCCAGTTTTCTTCGCCCGAGCCCGTGGCGGCGAAGGCGAAGAAGTCCTCCGCGTTCATCGGCCGGGGCTACTAGAAAACGGACGCCCATGCGCGGGCGCCGGTTCCCGTCCTTTTTACTGCACCAGTTTCGGCGCGCCGACTCGGACCGTTTCGCCTTCCTGCATTATCCCGAGGCGGCGGGCGACTTCCGTATAGGCTTCCACGAGGCCGCCCATGTCGCGGCGGAACCGGTCCTTGTCGAGCTTGTCGTTCGACTTGATGTCCCACAGCCGGCAACTGTCGGGCGAAATCTCGTCGGCGACGACGATGCGCATCATGTCGCCCTCCCACAGGCGGCCGCACTCCATCTTGAAGTCGACGAGGCGGATGCCGACGCCCAGGAACAGGCCTGAGAGGAAGTCGTTGACGCGGATGGCGAGCGCCATGATGTCGTCGATCTCCTGCGGCGTGGCCCAGCCGAAGGCGGTGATGTGCTCCTCAGAGACCATCGGATCGTCGAGCGCGTCGTTCTTGTAGTAGAACTCGATGATCGAGCGCGGCAGCTGCGTGCCTTCCTCGAGCCCGAGGCGCTTGGCGAGCGAGCCGGCGGCGACGTTGCGCACCACGACTTCCAGCGGAATGATCTCCACCTCGCGGATGAGCTGCTCGCGCATGTTCAGCCGGCGGATGAAATGCGTCGGCACCCCGATGTTATTGAGATGCTGGAAGATATATTCCGAGATGCGGTTGTTGAGGACGCCCTTGCCATCGATCACTTCGTGCTTTTTGGCGTTGAAGGCGGTGGCGTCGTCCTTGAAGTGCTGAATCAACGTGCCAGGCTCCGGGCCCTCATAAAGGACCTTGGCCTTGCCTTCGTAGATGCGGCGACGGCGGTTCATAGGGATCAACCGGGGCTTGAGAAAATCCATGGGGTCGGCCGCGGCTCCTCCGTTTGGCTCCCGCGCCGGGCGTTCGACCAGGGAGCGGGCTTCAGGATGGCCGACCGCAACGAGCGCGGTCGTAGCGTCTTTGGGGGCCAGTGACAAGCCAGAGGTCGTCTCACGACGACGATAGGCTAGTCTATCCGAAACCGGCAGCCGGCACAACGCGCTCTTTTTGGCGGCGTTTCAGCCTTTTTCGGCGCCCGTGTGCGAATGTCGCATTGGCGGCGCCTGGCATTGGCGCCGCGGGTTGTTTTCGCCTATATGCGTGCGGCGCGACCGAAATGCGGCGCGCGGCGGTTTCCCCGCAGAATTTCCTGTCAGAGACAAACCCGACCGAGGATGGACATGAGCACTTTCGACCAGCGCGAGGAATCGTTCGAGAAACGCTTCGTCCATGACGAGGAGCTGCGGTTCCGCGCCGAGGCGCGCCGCAACAAGCTCGTCGGTCTCTGGGCGGCGGAAAAGCTCGGCAAAACCGGCGCCGACGCCCAGGCCTATGCGGACGCTCTCGTCGCGGCGGAAGTCTCCGCCGACGCGGACGAGCGCGTGGTTGCGACGGTGAAGAAGGATTTCGAGGCGGCTGGCGTGGACCAGTCCGAGCATCAGATTCGCCGCACGATGGACGAGATGCTCGCCAAGGCCAAGGCGGAGATCCAGGCCGGCGCGTGACGTCCCGGCCGCGGGCTCGCGGAAAGCGGTTCTTGTTTTAAGCTTTTTGCGGCACGCTCGGCCCATGTCCGATTCTTTTCTGAATAGCCCGCGCGGCGCTTCGCGGCGCGCGCGGGCGGCGAAACCGCCGCCAGGCGCGGCGGCTTTTCGCGCGTCGCCGGAGATCGCTGGCGAGGCGGCGGCATGGATCGTGGCGCTCGCCGGCGAGCGGCGCGCCTCCCGCCATACGATCGACGGCTACGCCCGCGACGTCGGCGGCTTCCTGACTTTCCTGACCGAACACCTCGGCGCGCGGCCGGACGCGGCGGCTTTGCGGGCGCTCCAGCCCGCGGATTTGCGCGCCTATCTCGCGCGGCGGCGCAACGACGGGCTCGAGAGCCGGTCACTGCTGCGGGCGCTCGCCGCGATCCGAAACTTCCTGAGATTTCTGGAGAAGAAGGGTCTCGCCACGACTGACGCCTTCGGCGCCGTCCGCGCGCCGAAGAAGCCGCACAGCCTGCCCAAGGCCCTCACGGTCGCCGACGCGCGCGATCTGATCGACCCCGAACAGCGGGCGGGCGAGGCGCGCGAGCCCTGGGTGCTGGCGCGCGACGCCGCCGTTCTAGCGCTGCTCTATGGCGCGGGGCTGCGCATCTCCGAGGCGCTCTCCATCGCGCGGGCGGATGCGCCCGTCGGCCGGGTCGACCGCGTCGCCATTATCGGCAAGGGCGGCAAGACGCGCACGCTGCCCGTGATCGAGCCGGTGCGGCGGGCGATCGAGGCCTATCTCGCCATCTGTCCCTATGATCTTTCCGGCGGGCCGCTGTTTGTCGGCGCGCGGGGCGGGCCGCTCTCGCCGCGGATCGTTCAACTCGCGGTGCAGCGCCTGCGCGGGGCGCTGGGCCTGCCCGACAGCGCCACCCCCCACGCGCTGCGCCACTCCTTCGCGACGCATCTTCTGGGGCGCGGCGGCGATCTGCGCACGATCCAGGAATTGCTCGGCCACGCCTCGCTCTCTACCACGCAGGTCTATACGGCCGTGGACAAGAAGCGGTTGCTTGACGCCTACAGGTCGGCGCATCCGCGGGCGGAGTGAGCCGGGGCGCTACTCCACCGGCTCCACGCCCGTAATCTCGATCCCGAACCCCGACAGCCCCACGAAGGCGCGCGGCTTGGCGGAGGAGGAGCGCAGGCGGATCGACGACACGCCGAGATCCTTCAGAATCTGCGCGCCGAGCCCGACGTCGAGCCATTGCCGCTTGCGGGTTTCCTCGGCGTTTTCCGGCGCGCGGCCGACGACGTTCGCCGGCACGCCGGCGGCGCCGTCGCGCAGATAGACGAGCACGCCGCGGCCTTCCCGCGCGAAGCGCGCGAGCGTCTTCTTGATGGTCGGCGCGCCGCCCATCACGTCGGACAGAATGTCCGCGCGATGCAGCCGCGTCGGCACGTCGCGGCCGTCCCCGATGGCGCCGAGCACGAACGCGAAATGCTGCACGCTGTCAAAAGGCGTGACATAGGCGTGTCCGGCGAAGTCGCCGAACTCCGTCTTCACGGGGAAGGTCGCGACGCGCTCCACGAGCTTCTCGCGCGCCTGCCGGTAGGCGATAAGATCCGCGACCGAGACGAGCTTGAGGCCGTGCCGCGCGGCGAAATCGACGATCTGCGGTCCAGTCATCACCGTGCCGTCGTCATTGGCGAGTTCGCAGATCACGCCCACCGGCGGCAATCCCGCGAGCCGGCACAGGTCGACGGCCGCTTCCGTGTGGCCGGAGCGCATCAGCACGCCGCCATCCCTGGCGATGAGCGGGAAGACATGGCCGGGCCGCACGAAATCCGCCGCCCCCATATTGCCATTGGCGAGCGCGCGCACCGTATTGCAGCGCTGCTCGGCGGAAATGCCGGTGGTCAGTCCGTGCCGCACGTCGACCGAGACGGTGAAGGCGGTGCCGAGCGGCGCGTCGTTCTCCGCGACCATCGGCGCGAGGTGAAGGCGCCGCGCCTCCTCCAGCGTGATCGGCGCGCAGACGATGCCGCAGCAATGGCGGATGATGAAGGCCATTTTCTCGGGCGTGCAGAGCGCCGCGGCGATGACGAGATCCCCCTCGTTCTCGCGGTCGTCGTCGTCCGTGACGACCACGATCTCGCCGCGCGCGATGGCCTCGATGGCCTCTGTAATGGAATGGGACAAGCCGGTCTCCGGAACGCGCCGCCGGGCGCTGGTTCCGCCTATCTAGCGGCGCCGGCGCGCCGTTTCAAATCGGCGTCATTCCGCCAGCGGGGCGGCGCTGTGCAGGCGCGGCGCGCCACAGGCCGGGCAGGTTCCGAAGCGAAGGCCCGAAACGCCGTCGATGACGCCCTTCGTCGGTTCGCGGCGGATCGGCGCGTCGGCCGCGCTGGCCGAGACGATCCGGATCCGGATGTCGTCGTCCATCCGCAACGCCGTGTCCTCGACCCATTCCACGCTCATTTCACCCGCCGGATCCGAGGCGTCGAGGCCGCCGACGCGCAGGTCAAGCCCCTCGATCTCGCCGCTCAAAGTGACCTGCGATGACGCCCCGGCCCCCTTGCCGACCCAGGTGAGCATGAACGACATCGCTCCGGCGCCGGCGAGCCCCGTCGTCGCGATCTTCCGGCCGTTCTTCCAGATTTCGAACCCCAGCACCTTGGACCCCCTCCTGCGGCGACGCGACGCTCCGCGCCTTTGTCGAGACCGTAACCGCGCATTTGTTGCTAATTCCGTCCGGCATTTGCTTTCAATTCTAATCGTCGCCGATAGACTGCCGCGGCTGCTTTCCGCTTCGCGTCACGATCCTGGAGCGTTTCGAGATGACCGTCGCCACGAGATGGCTGACGTTGGCCTTCGCCGCCGCCGCGGCCTTTGCCCCCGGCGCCGCGCGGGCGGGCCCCTGCGCAGAGATCGAGGAGGCCGGCGCTTCCTACGCCGTCTGCGAATTCGACGCGCGCAAGGCGTCGATCCGGCTCTTCCTGCGCGACCGCGCCGGCGCGCTCTACGGCGATTTCTCGCGCCTCTCGTCGGATGCGGCCGCGCGGGGCGAGACCCTCGTCTTCGCCATGAACGCCGGCATGTACGCCGGGGATTTTTCTCCCGTCGGCCTGTTCGTGGAAGGCGGCGAGACGCTTCACGCCGCCAATACCGCGTCCGGCCCCGGCAATTTCCACATGAAGCCCAATGGCGTCTTCTGGATCGACGGCGCGCGGGCGGGCGTCAGCGAGACCGGTCGCTTCCTGAAATCGCGAGCTCGCCCCGCCTATGCGACCCAGTCGGGACCGATGCTGCTCGTCGGCGGGCGGATCAATCCGCGCATTCACGAAAGCGGCGTGTCGGAGAAATACCGCAATGGCGTCGGAGTCGCGGACGGGCATGTCGTGCGTTTCGCGATCTCCAATCAGCCGGTGACCTTTCACGCTTTCGCGAAGCTTTTTCGCGACCGTCTGAAATGCCCCGACGCGCTCTTTCTCGACGGCGGATCGGCCTCGGCGCTCTATGCCCCGTCGATCTCGCGGCATGACCGCTTTCACCCGATGGGGCCGATGGTGGGCGTGGTCGAGAAGAGCCGCCGCTAGATTTCGGCGAGCGCGCCGACATGCGCGGCCACACAGGCCGCGAGGTTTTCGGGCCGGTAGCCGCCTTCGAGCAGCGACACGATGCGCCCCTCGCAACGGCGCGCGGCGACCTCCATCACGCGCAGAGTCGCGTCGCGGAAATCTTCCTCGACGAAACGCAGGCCGCCCAGCGGATCATGCAAATGCGCGTCGAAGCCCGCGCAAAGTACGACGAGGTCGGGCGCGAAGGCGTCAAGCCGAGGCAGGATGCGCGCGGTCAGCGCCGCGCGAAAGGCGTCGCCGCCGTCGCCCTTGCGCAGCGGCGCGTTGACGATGTTGTCATGCGCGCCCGCCTCGTTCACGGCGCCTGTGCCGGGATAGTGCGGCATTTGATGCGTCGAGCAGTAGAGAATCTTCTTCTCGTCCCAGAAAATCTCCTGCACGCCATTGCCGTGATGCACGTCGAAATCGACGATGGCGACGCGCTCGGCGCCCTGCGCGGCGATCGCGTGACGCGCGGCGACGGCCGCGTTGTTGAAGAAGCAGAAGCCCATCGGCGCCTCCGCGCGCGCATGGTGGCCCGGCGGACGCGTGGCGACGAAGGCGTTGCGGACGTCCTTGCGCATGACCGCGTCGACAGCCGCAACGGCGCCGCCGGCCGCGCGCGACGCCGCCTCCAGCGTGCCGGCGTTCATGACGACGTCCGCTTCGAGCCGGGCGCGGCCGTCCCTCGGCGCCGCCTGTTCGAGACGCGCAAGATGCGCGGGCGCATGGACGCGCAGCAGCGTCTCGCGCGGGGCGGCCGGCGCCTCGGCCCGCGCGAGCCCGGAGAAGCTCGGCGCGGCCAGGGCGGCCATGAGCGCATGAAGCCGCTCAGGGCTATCCGGCCAGCCCGGGCCGGGATCGTGCGCGAGGGCCGACGGGTGGGAAAGGAAGAGCGTTGTCGGCCGCTCCTCCGCGCGAGCGCCCGCTGCGAGGAGGCATGCCGCGCCGGCGAGCGCCGCGCGCCGCGTGAGGTCCGCGGAAGCCGCCGGGCTCGTGCGACTCTTTTTTTGTCGTTCCGTCATCGCCGCTCTTTTCCGCCGTCGGGGATTTGCGCATTGTGCGCGCCGCCGCGGCCGCAGGGAAGGGGGCGCGGCCTCATGAGACGCGGAAAGGGCGATCCGGCATGTTCCGAACATTTTTTCTCGCGATGTCGGCCGTTCTGGCGATCTCCGCCGCCGCGAGCGCGAAAGACGCGGCGCCGAAGACGTTGACCGGCGCCATCAGGAAATTCGAATGCGGCGACAACTGCTATCTGACGATCGAGACCGCCGAGGGCGAAAAGACCGGCCTGTGCGAAGCCAGGCCCTGCGTCCCCTGGTTCGAAAACCAGACCATGCCGAAGAAATTCATCGGCAGGAAGGTCAGGGTCACGACCGGGATCGGCAAGCAGTTCGACGGCAATTACGACGTCGTCGGACGCACGCTGTCGTTCAGGAAGATGGAGTTCGTGAAGTAGGGGCCGGGATCACCCGCACTGCCCTCTGTGCCGCAGGAAGTGGTCCGCCAGAACGCAGGCCATCATCGCCTCGCCCACGGGGACCGCGCGGATGCCCACGCAGGGGTCGTGGCGGCCCTTGGTGACGATCTCCGTTTCGTTGCCGTCGCGGTCGATCGTGCGGCGAGGCGTCAATATCGAGGAGGTGGGCTTCACGGCGAAGCGCACGACGATGGGCTGCCCCGTCGAGAGGCCGCCGAGCACGCCGCCCGCGTGATTCGACAGGAACCTTGGGCCCGCGCGCATCTCGTCGGCGTTCTCCTCGCCGGAAAGCTCCGCCGCCGCGAAGCCGTCGCCGATCTCGACGCCTTTCACGGCGTTGATCGACATCATCGCCGATGCGAGATCGGCGTCGAGCTTGCCATAGAGCGGCGCGCCCCAGCCGGCCGGCGCGCCTTCCGCGACGACCTCCACGACCGCGCCGACGGAGGAGCCCGCCTTGCGCACGCCGTCGAGATAATCCGCCCACGTCCCGGCCATGACGGCGTCCGGGCAGAAGAGGGGGTTTTTTTCCACTTCCGTCCACTCGAAGCGGGCGCGGTCGATCCTGTGGGGGCCGATCTGCACCAGCGCGCCGCGGATCGTCACGCCGGGGATCACCTTGCGCGCCACGGCTCCCGCCGCGACGCGCGCGGCGGTCTCGCGCGCGGAGGAGCGCCCGCCGCCGCGATAGTCGCGAACGCCGTATTTGGCGTCGTAGACGTAATCGGCGTGGCCGGGCCGGTATTTGTCGGCGATTTCGCCGTAATCCTTGGAACGCTGGTCGGTGTTTTCGATCACGAGCGCGATGGGGGTTCCGGTCGTGACCTGAACGCCGTCGGCGCGCGCGAAGACGCCGGAGAGGATTTTCACTTCATCCGCCTCGCGCCGCTGCGTCGTGAAACGCGACTGACCCGGCTTGCGCTTGTCGAGGAAGCCCTGGATGTCCGCCTCGGTCAGCGCGATTCCGGGCGGGCACCCGTCGACGACTGCGCCGAGCGCGATCCCGTGGCTTTCGCCGAATGTCGTGACGCGGAAGAGGTGGCCGAAGCTGTTGTGGGACATGGGCGCCTTCTAGGCCGGGCGGGCGGGCCGGTCAAACTGGGAGGCGTCCGCGGCGGCCGGCGAGAGGCTTTTGCTGCGGGCGAAAGAGGCGTAACAGGGAGGCCGAAAGACGTAAGCAGGGGTCCCTCTATGCTGAAATGGCTCGCGCCGGGCGCGTTTTCCCTACTCCTGATCGCCGCGCCGGCCGCCGCCCGCGACGGGTACGGCGTGGATTACGGACGTGACGACAATAGGCATTCCCGCCAGCATCACAGGCGCGGCGGCGCATGGATCGGCCCCCGTCACGGCCATGGCGGCCCGCATCATGGCGGGCATTTCGGCGCGGGCCACGACCACTTCAGCCCGCGCGGCCAGGGCGGCCATCACTGGGGCTGGTGACGCCGCCCAACGCCGCCAGCCGCGCGGGTTCATCTCACGGGGCGGGCGGCCCGGGAACGGCGGCGGCTGCGGCCGGATCCTCGAGCAGTCGCCGCAACTGTGCGACCGCCGCCGTCACGAGACCGGGGCGCGGGCGCGACGGGCCGATCTCGACGGCGGCCATATTGGCGAGCGCCCTGGCGAGATTGCCGGTTGGCCGGCCGGCGTCGTCGAAGAGCTGCAGATCATCGTTGGGGCTCGCCGCAATGCCCTCCGCCACATGCGCCGCGTAATTGGCGATGCGCAGGAGTTCGCCGGAGCAGTCGACGGCGCCTGCGAAGGGCGGCGGCGGCGGCGCGATCGGCGCAGGGAGGTCGGCGAGCGCAGAGGCCGCGTCGATCGCCGAACCGGCGTCCGGCGCGGGTTTCGCCGCCAGCGAGCGTTCGTGATGCGCGCGCGTCTCGGCTACTCCCGCCATGATGGAGGGGGCGGGCATCAAGCGCAGCGGGTGCGGCGGCGTGCGGTGGACGCGGCGGAAGGCCGCGAGACGATAGGCCTCTGCGCGCTGGCGCAGCTCCAATATTTTCTCGGCGCGTTCCGCGCGCGCGGCGGCCGGCGCCGGGGCCGACCACGCCACGCCGCCGCGGCCGTGCGCCGCGAGCCAGCGGGCGCGCAGCGTGTTCTGGATGCCGCGCGGCGCGAGGCCCATCGGCACGACGCGCTGCGGCAACATGCGCGCCATTCCCTCGCGCGAGGCCGGAACGCCCGGCGTGGCGCGCGGCATCATCGGGGAACATTGCGCCGGCGCCCAGCGCTCGACGATGGCGCGGGCGGATTTTCGCTTGTAGTCGACATAGTAGCGGCGCAGCAGCAGGGCGGCGACCGCCGCCCCTTCCTCCGCCGAGGCGAAGGCCACGTGGCCGTCGGCGTCTGCGGCGATCTCGCCGTTCCAGCCGGCGCGCTTCACGCACCAATAGTTGTTGAGCTTGACGCAGCGGGCCGGATCGCCGTCTTCTGCGCCGAGCGCGCGTTTGGCCGCCGCGAGCGGGCTCATCTCGAGCCACAGCGCGCTTTCCGCGCGCCAGTTGTCGACCGCGCGCTGACCGGGGTCGTAGGCAGGCGCCGGCGTGCGCCAGAAGATCGACGCGGGCGCGACGACAACCGGCGGCGGCTTAGCGGGCGCCGCGGCGGAAATAAGAACAGCGAGCGTTTCGATCAGCATGCGGGCTCCGCGCCCTTGGGCCTCAGTCCGGGTCGTCTTCCTCGTCGCCGCGCAGCGTCGCGGGCGTCACGAATCGGTTGAGCCGCGCGGCGCCTCTGCGCACTTCCGCCCAATGGTCGGAGTCGAAATCGAGAATCGCAAGCGCGGCCGTAGGGTAACTGGACCGCATCCGGTCGATTTCAGCCGCGTCGCCGCCGCCGGCGAGCCAGTAGGCGAGCTCCGCGAAGCCCGGATTATGACCCACGGCGAGCAGCGTCCCCACCTTGTCCGGCGTCTGGCGCAGCACATCGACAAGGTGATCGACGGTTGCGAGATAGATCGTATTTTCGATGAGATGCGTGACATGGCCGGGGAAGGCTTCCAGCGTCCGTTCGAGCGTCTGCTTGGCGCGCCGCGCGTTGGAGGCGACGGCGAGATCCGGCGTCATGCCTTCGTCGCGCAGGAACTGTCCCATCCGGCGGGCGTCCTCCTCCCCGCGCCGCGTGAGCGGCCGTTCGCGGTCCCCGCCGGCGGAGTGTCGGTCGGCCTTGCCGTGGCGCATCAAAAGAAGTCGTCGCATGGGCGCCTCTGTAACATGCAAATCGGTGAAGTCGCCATCTGGCGGCTTGCGGCGGAACCAGCCTGCGACGAAACAACACGGGTCTTTACCCGAGCCGTCGCGGCGTGCAAGCTCCCGGTTCGTCCCGCTCCCCGGCTGATGCGGAAAGCTCAATCCATGCAAAAACTTGTCCACCGAAACGGCATGGCCGCGCTCGCCCTGCGCCTCGGATTCGGCTTGGGAGCGGCCCTTTTTCCGCTGGCGGTTCTCCAGGCGGCGGAAGGCGACGTCGTTCTCGACGATCTCGTCTTCACGCTCGGCGCCTCGACCTACCGGATCCCGCATCTGGAGTTGAAGGGGGCGACGCTTCCGCCCGCCGAATTGTCCGCGCTGTTCACAGGCGACGAAAAGACAATCGACGCCCGCCTCGCGCGGCTTTCGGCCAGGAGCCTGACGGTTCCCTCGCTCATCGTCGAATCGCGGGCGGGCGCGACGGTGGAGCGCAGCGTCTATCGCGACGTCGTCGCACAGGATGTCGCGAACGGGCGAATCGCGCTCGCGCGCGCTGCCGGAGCCGAGCAGACCGTCGAGAAGCCGGAGGGCGGATCGGGACGCTATCTCTGGGGCGCGAGCGTCGCGAAGGGAATCGACCTCAGGCAATTCGTCCATCTCGCGCTCGCGGCTGTCCCCGATCCCGTGGAGGCGATCAAGCCGCTGATCGACGAGGAGAGCGTCGAGTCGCTTTCATTCGAGGAGAAAGGCGAAAGATTCTCGGTCAGGACCGGCAGGCTCGCCGTCTCGGGCGTGAAGGGGCGCGCCTCCGCCGTGCGTCTGTCGCAGCTTCTCGAACGGCTGGAGAAGCCGGCCCCGGACCCAACCACGCTCGGCGATCTCGTCGGCGCGCTCGCGGCCTTCGAGGCGGCCGCGCTCGAGGCGCGCGATGTGACGGCGAGCGGCAAGGGCGAGCCGGCGGAAAAGCCTTACGTGATCCGCATCGGCCGCGTCTCGGCGAAGAAAATCGCCGACGCCGCGCTGGGCGACGTCGCGGCGGATGATTTTTCGCTCGTCTCTTCCGACGGCGGAAAGATCGCGCTGAAACATTTCGCCCTGCGCGATGCGCAGCTTTCCTCGCTCGTCGACGCTCCCTACCCGCGTCTCGGGCGAATCGAGATGAAAGGGCTCGACGCCGATCTGCCCGACGCGCGGCTGGGCGAGCCGGCGCGAATGAAATTCCGTCTCGACGGCGGGGAGGCCGAGTTCGCCAACTACCGCGAGATTGCGCCCACCAAATTCTCCATGCGGATGGACCGCCTCGCGATCGACCTCGCCGCGCGCGGCGAAGCGCCGTCGACGGCGCAGTTCATCGCGCTCGGCTACCGCGACCTCGAATTCTCGGCGGCTTTCGCGGGCGAGTGGCGCGAGAAGACGCAGGAGGCGGTTTTCTCGCCGATCCATGTGCAGGGCAAGGACATGGGCGCCGCCACGCTCGGCGCGACATTCGGCAATGTCTCGAGCGCGGTTTTCTCGCCAATGACGATCGTCTCGCGCGCGGCGGCGCTCGCCGCATCCCTGAAAGCCGTCGATCTCACGGTCGAGGGCGGAGGGCTGCTGGACCGCATTCTGGCTGCGGAGGCGAAGGCGGCGAAGACGCCGCTGGAAAAGGCGCGCGCCGATTATGCGAAGGCCGCGGGAGACGCGGTTGCGGCGCTCGGCGGGGGCGGAGAGAAGGCGAGACGCATCGGCGACGCGGTCGCGGCATATGTTTTAGCGCCCAAGCGCCTGCATCTGCGGCTCGACGCCGGGAAAGGGATCAACGCCCTCGACGCCTTCGCCAAGAAGCCGGGCGACCTGCTCGAAAGCGTCGAGGTGGAGGCGACAGTGGAGCGCTGACGTTGTTGCGGCGGCGATTTGCTCCCGCCGCGTGCCGCCGCGCACAGAAGCCCGCGGCGCATCCTCTAGATTGCCGGCATCGGGTTCGAACGAGCCGACAACCTGGGGAGGATCACATGTCGAAGAATTTCCATAAAGCCGCGCGCAAGGCGCTCGTCGCGGGCGCCGTTTCCACCGTCATGTTCAGCGCCGCGGCGGCGCGCGCCGAGGTCGCAATCGATGTCGACCTCGTCTCGCAGACCATGCATGTCGTCTCGTCGGAGGGCTCTTACGACTGGCCGGTGTCGACGGCGCGCGCGGGCTTCACGACGCCGCGCGGCCATTTCGCGCCGATCGGCATGGAGCGGATGCATTACTCGAAAAAATACCACAACTCGCCCATGCCCTATTCGATCTTCTTCCGGGGCGGCTACGCCATTCACGGCACCTATGCGACCGCCGCGCTCGGAACGCCCGCGTCGCATGGCTGCGTGCGGCTTTCGCCGGCCCATGCGCGCCAGCTTTACGAGATGGTGCAGCGCGAGGGCGCCAGCATTTCGATCATGGGCGCGCCGCGCGGCGTCGAGCGCTACGCCAGCCGGTGAGGCGGCGGGCGGCCGGGAGCCGCCGGCGGCGGCCTAACCGCCCGAACAGCAGGCCGTCCCGCGCCCTTGCTCCCGCGCCTCCTGAATTGGCGGACACGGAACGTCGCCGAAGGAGCAGAAGACGCAGCAATCTCCCGCCTTGGGCTTCAGTAGCGCGCCGCAGCCCTTGCACTGGTAGAAGAACTGACAGGCGTCGGTGGGCATGGTCTCGGTTGAGCGATGGCCGCAGGCCGGACAGCAAATGGTGGATTGAAGCTGCATCGCCGGCTCACTCGACGCTGGCCGGATAGCCTGCATCGGCCGTCGCCTTCAGCAAGACATCGGCGTTCGCCTGGTCGGGGTCGAAAGTCACCGTCGCGGTTTTCTTGGCGGGATCAACCTTGACGGCCGATACGCCGCGAACTTTTTCGAGCGCCTTTCTGACCGTGATCGGACAGATCGCGCAGGTCATGTTTTGCACGGAGAGGGTCACCGTTTGCGGCGCGGCGGCCCGCGCGGCTAAGGGCCACGACGCGGCCGCGGCCGCCAAGAGCCAAATCATGGGGCGGCGCATGACGCTTCCTTTCTTTCAGTAGAACAGCGGCGCGAACCAAGGCGCCGCGAGAAGCCCCAGCAACGGCAGGGCGGTCGTCCAGAATGTCAGCCGCTGGCGTCTCGCGACCGCCGGGTTGGCGCACGCCGCTCCTGTTTCGCAGCGCGGCGCGGCGAGATGGAGTCGGTGATACGCCAAGCCCAGGAAGACTAGCGCGAGACCGGTAAACATAGGGCGGTAGGGCTCCAGCGCCGTCAGATTGGCGATCCATGCGCCGCCAACGCCAAGGCCCAGAAGCACAAGGGGGCCGACGCAGCAAAGAGACGCGCCGATCGCAGCCAGCGCCCCAGCGAGAAGCGACGCCCTCGGGCTGAACGGAATCATTCGACCTTGCCTCTCCATTTTCCGGGAAGGATTATAAGGTCCGTATCATGGTACGGCTTCAAGAGGCCCCAATGGCGCGACAGGCGATGACGATCGGTCGGCTCGCGGCGGCGGCGGGCGTCAATGTTGAAACGATTCGCTACTATCAGCGTCGCGGGCTGCTCGACGAACCGGAGAAGCCGTTTCGCGGCTGCCGGCGATATCCGCCCGGCGCGGCGCGGCGCGTGCGCTTCATCAAACGCGCGCAAGCCCTGGGGTTCACGCTGGAGGAAATCGCCGGGCTCTTGCGCCTGGACGGCGAGGGCTGCTGTTCGGACACACGCGCCCTCGCCGAGCAAAAGCTGGCGGCGATCGAGCAAAAATTACGGGGTCTGACCGCGATGCGAGATGCGTTGGCGGATCTCGTCGGCCGTTGCGGAGATGAGCCCCCGGCGCGACGTTGTCCGATCATTTCCGCCCTGGCGCAAGACGGATGAATTTTTAATGTCCGGCGGGGGCGGCGCTCCCGCCGGAGGTTTGACCGCGTTGCGGCCCACGGCTTCTCAGCCCGCGAGACTGCGCGCCAGTTCGTCCGTGTGGGCGTGCATGCGGCGGGCCATGGCGTCGATTTCGCGGGCCATGCTCACCATGGCCTCGACGCCGGCTCCGGTCTGGGCCATGGCGTTGGCCACCTGATCGGCGTGGGCCGACATGGCGCCGGCGCTCGTCGCGGCGGAACGGACGCTGCGGGCGATCTCCTTGGTTGCGGCGTCCTGCTCATGGACGGCGTGCGTGATGATCGCCGAAATATGCTCGACTTCGGCGATCTTGGACTTGATCCGCTCGATCGAGGCGACCGACTGGTCGGTCGCGGCCTGAATTTCCGCGATCTGGTCGGCGATGTCCTGCGTCGCCTTGCCGGTCTGGGTCGCGAGGCTCTTCACCTCCTGCGCCACGACCGCGAAGCCGCGCCCGGCCTCGCCCGCGCGGGCCGCCTCGATGGTCGCGTTGAGCGCGAGCAGGTTCGTCTGGGCGGCGATGCGCGAAATCAGGTTCACGACGTCGCCCACGCGATTGGCGGCGGCGGCGAGGCGCAGCATCTCGGCGGAGGAGCCGTTGGTCTCGACCACGGCCTGGCGGACGACGGCCGTCGACTCGACCGCCTGCTTGCTGATCTCGCCGATCGCGGCCAGAAGCTGTTCGGAGGCGGTGGCGACGGACGCCACGTCGGCGGCGGCCTGGGTGGAGGCCGTGCGGGCGAAATCGCTGTCGGCGCGGGCGCGGCGCTCCTGCACGATCATTTCCTCGGAGGAGGCGGCCATGCGCTTGGTCATTTCCCCGAGCTTCGCCGTGGTCGCCGAAAGCTCCACGGAGTAGTGCTCGACCTTGTCGCGGATCGCGGCCTCGCGGCGCAGGCGCTCCTCGCGGTCGTCGCGGGCCTTGATCTCGGCGGCCATTTCGTTGTTGGCCCGCACTGCGTCGCGCAGCACGACGAGGGCGCGGGAGATGTCGCCGATCTCGTCCGTGCGGCCCGTTTCCTTGACCTCGATGCGCGTGTCGCCGGCGGCGAGGTCGGTCATCTGTCTGGCGATGGTCTTGATCGGGACGGCGATCGTCTGGTGCATGGTGGGCACCGAGACGCCCACCACTAGAAAACCGGCGACGAGCGTGCCGACGAAGAGCTGGATGGAGAGGGAGCTCGCCGCTTCATAGGCGGCGGTCGTCGCCGCCGCCATCTGAGCGTGGTCGGCCGCGCCCGCCGCTAGGGCGGTCAGGTCTCGGACGTTGATGGTGCCGAAATAGGCCGCAGCCCCCATCAGCAGCAGCAGCGCAAGAAAGAGGAACTGGCGGAAGACGAGGCCGGCGCCGATGGAAAGGTTGCGCATATGCTCGGTTGTCCTGCTATTGGAACGTCGGCAGGGTAAATGCGAGACTTTCACAGCCAGTTAACGGTCACGGTCGAGTCTCCGGCCGGTTCGGTCCCGGGTCAGGAGGGGTAATGCTAGAAATCGCGGTCCAGATGGACCCCTTGGAGCGGATCAATTTCGCCGGGGACTCGACCTTCGCCCTGATGCTGGAGGCGAAGCGGCGCGGCCACCGGCTCTGGTTCTACACCCCGGACCAGCTCTCGCTCGAGGGCGGGGGGCTCAGCGCGCGCGCCCGCCACATCGAGGTTTTTGACGACCCTGACCGCTATTATGCGCTCGGCGAGGCGACCGATCTCGATCTGATTCGCATGGACGTGGTGCTGCTGCGTCAGGATCCGCCCTTCGACCTCGCCTACATCACCTCGACGCATTTTCTGGAGCGCATCCAGTCGCGGGTTCTGGTGGTCAACGATCCCGGCCACGTCCGCAACGCGCCGGAAAAGGTCTTCGTGATGGAGTTCGCGGATCTCATGCCGCCGACGGTCATCACCCGCGACCGGGCGGCGATCGAGCGTTTCCGGGCCAAATACGGCGACGTCGTCATGAAGCCGCTTTACGGCCACGGAGGCGCGGCGGTCTTCAAGGTGACCCCGCGCGACCCGAATTTCGGCTCGCTCTTCGACATGTTCAGCGCGACGTTTCGCGAGCCATGGGTGGTGCAGCAATTCCTGCCCGAGGTCGCGAAGGGCGACAAGCGCATCATCCTGATCGACGGCGAGGCGCTGGGCGCCATCAACCGTGTGCCGGCCCAGGACGACATCCGCTCCAACATGGTGCGCGGCGGCGCGGCGGCGGCGACCGAACTCGACGCCCGCGAGCGGGAAATCTGCGCCCGTCTGGGGCCGGAGCTGAAGAAGCGCGGGCTCCTCTTCGTCGGCATCGACGTGATCGACGGCCGGCTGACGGAGATCAACGTCACCTCGCCGACGGGCCTGCGCGCGCTAAAACGCGTCGGGGGGCCGGACCTCGCGGTTCCGCTGTTCGACGCGATCGAGAAAAGATTGACGGCGCTGCGCGCCGCGGGATGATCCAGATGGACAATGTGGTTTCGGCGAGCGCATTCGATCGCCTCGATCCGGCGACGGGCTTTCGCGGCCTGCGCGCGGCGCTGGGGCCGGCGGTCGCGGACGTCTGCAGGACCGAGAAGGGCCATGCGCGCCGCACGGCGGCGGTCGATCTTTTCCGTTCCGCGCTCGCAGAAGGGCGAGAGCGCGCCCGCGCGCGGCTGGAGGCGCGCGGCTCGGGATTGGCCTGCGCTCAGCTCATCTCGCAGCTTCAGGACGAATTGATCGGCGCCATCTACGATTACGTCGTCAATTACGTCTATCCGGCGGACAATCCGACATTCGCCGAGCGCCTCACGGTCGTCGCCGTTGGCGGCTACGGGCGCGGCATGCTGGCGCCGGGTTCGGACATCGACCTGCTTTTCCTGCTGCCCTACAAACAGACGCCCTGGGGCGAGAGCGTCGTCGAGGCGATCCTCTACGTCCTTTGGGATTTGCGCCAGAAGGTCGGCCACGCCACGCGCTCCGTCGCCGAATGCATCCGTCAGGCGCGCGCGGACATGACGATCCGCACGACGCTGCTCGAGGCGCGGTTCCTGCTCGGCAGCACGGAGTTGTTCACAGAGCTGCAGGAGGCGTTCGACAAGGAGGTCGCGCGCTCCGACGCCAGTGAATTCGTCGCCGCGAAACTCGCCGAACGCGACGCCCGCGTGCGGCGCGCCGGCGCCTCGCGCTATCTCGTCGAACCGAATGTGAAGGAGGGCAAGGGCGGACTGCGCGATCTCAACACGCTCTTTTGGATTTCCAAATATGTCTATCGCGTGCGCGACGTGAAAGAGCTCGTCGCCGCGGGCCTGTTCACCAGCGCGGAGCTGTCGCGCTTCGAACGGTGCGAGGAGTTCTTGTGGAGCGTGCGCTGCCACCTGCACTTCGCCACGGGCCGGGCGGAGGAGCGGCTTTCCTTCGACATTCAGCCGACGATGGCGAAGCGTCTCGGCTATCACGACCGCGCCGGCCTGTCGCGCGTCGAACGCTTCATGAAGCATTACTTTCTCGTCGCGAAGGACGTCGGCGATCTCACGGCCATCGTCTGCGCGGCGCTGGAAGAAAAACAGGCCAAGCCGCGCGCGATCTTCGACCGCTTTCTGCAACCCTTCCGGCGCCGTCGCAGCAGGGCGCCGCACGGCGATTTCATCATCGCGCACGACCGCATCAGCGTCGCCGACGCCGACGTGTTTCATCGCGATCCCGTGAACATCATCCGTCTTTTCTGGATGGCGGACCATCACGGCCTGCCGCTCCACCCCGACGCGCTGCGCGCCGTGACGCTGTCGCTGCGCGAGATCGACGCCGATCTGCGCAATGACAAGGAGGCGAACCGGCTGTTCCTCGAAATCCTGCTGTCGCGGAACATGACGGAAATCATTCTGCGCCGCATGAACGAAACCGGCGTGCTCGGCCGTTTCATTCCGGATTTCGGACGCATCGTCGCGATGATGCAGTTCAACATGTATCATCATTACACGGTCGACGAGCATTTGCTGCGCGCCGTCGGCGGCCTCTCCGATCTCGAAGCCGGGCGCCTGCCGGAGCATCAGCAGCTCGTGGGCGAAATCCTGCCCACCATCGTCAACCGCAAGGTTCTCTATCTGGGCCTCTTTCTTCACGACATCGCCAAGGGCCGCAAGGAGGATCACTCTCTCGCGGGCATGGAGGTGGCGCGCACGCTCTGCCCGCGGCTGGGGTTCACGCCCGGCGAGACGGAGACGGTCGCCTGGCTCGTCGAACATCATCTCACCATGTCGAGCTACGCCCAGAGCCGCGACCTGTCCGACCGCGTGACGATCGAAAGTTTCGCGGCCATCGTGCAGACGATGGAGCGGCTCAAAATGCTCTTCGTGCTCACGGTCTGCGACATCAACGCCGTGGGCCCCGGCGTGCTCGACGCCTGGAAATCGCAGCTTCTGCGCGTGCTCTACTGGGAGACGGAAGTCGTGCTCGGCGGCGGCCATTCCTCGGTCGACCGCAAGAGCCGGGTTTCGGCCGCCGTGGCGGAGCTGCGCGCCGCGCTGCCCGACTGGAGCGACGAGCAGTTCGACGCCTATGTGAAGCGCCATTATCCGGCCTATTGGCTCAAGGTCGACGTCGCCCGCAAGGTGCGTCACGCGCAAATGCTGCGCAAGCTCACGGGCGCCGTGACGCCGCTCGCGACCGCCGTTGAGCTCGACCGCACGCGCGGCGCCGTGGAGCTGACGGTCGTCGCGCCGGACCACCGACGGCTGTTGTCGATCATCGCCGGCGGCTGCGCAGCGAGCGGCGCGAACATCGTCGACGCGCATATTTTCACGACCGCCGACGGGCTCGCGCTCGACACCATCTTCTTCTCGCGCGCCTTCGATTTCGACGAGGACGAATTGCGCCGCGCGCGCCGCATCGCGGAGTTCATCGCCAAGGCGCTGCGCGGCGAGGTGATCGTCTCCGACGCGGTGAAGGCGCGCGTGAAGCAACATCAGGCGCACACCGCCTTTTCCATCGCGCCGGAAGTGGTGATCGACAACAGCCTCTCCAACGTCTACACGGTCATCGAGGTGTCGGGCCTCGACCGCGAGGGCCTGCTGTTCGACCTCACCAACGCGATTTCGAGACTCAATCTCAACATCGCCTCGGCCCATATCGTCACTTTCGGCGAGCGGGCGGTCGACGCCTTCTACGTCACCGATCTGACGGGCGCGAAAATCGTCTCGCCGCAGCGTCAGGGCGCGATCAAGCGTCAGCTTCTGGAGATTTTCGCGCCATCCGCCGAGAAGCGGCCGGGCAAGTCCCAGAATGTCGCGGCGACTTGATTTTGAGCGCCGCAGCGCAGATATCGTGGCGTTTGAGACGCGCCCCATAGCGAAAAGACGGACATGAGCATGAGCGACCAGAGCAACGCCGAGAACAACGCCCCGACCCCCCCGCAGGGCGCGGAGGGGGATCCGGCGCATGCGTCCTCCCTGTCGCAGCCCTCGGCGGAATCGAGCATCAACGAGCCAGAGCCCTTCACAGAGCTCGAAAATCTTTACGCCGAGAACGCCGGCCTCAAGGACAAGCTGCTTCGCGCGCTGGCCGAGGTCGAGAACGTGCGCCGCCGCGCCGAGAAAGAGGCGGGCGACGCCAAGCTTTACGGCGTCGCCAATTTCGCCCGGGAGATGCTGACCTTCGCCGATAATCTCCGCCGCGCGATCGAGAGCGTGCCGGCGGAGGCGCGCGCCGGGCTCGACCCGGCGGTTGCCGCCTTCGTGGAGGGCGTCGAGGTGACGGAGCGCGACTTCCTGTCGCGCCTGGCTCGTTTCGGCGTCAAGAAGATCGAGGCGCAGGGCGCGAAATTCGACCCCAATCAGCATGAAGCGCTGTTCGAGATTCCCGACGAGACGCTGCCGGCAGGCACTGTCGCCCAGGTCGTCGAGCAGGGCTACATGATCGGCGAGAGGGTGTTGCGCCCGGCGAAAGTCGGAGTCACCCGCGGCGGGCCGAAGGCCTGACCCCGCGCATGGACGCCTCCCCGCCGGAAGCGCCGCCCGCACCGAACGGCGAGGCCGGGTTCCGGCGCGGCGTCGTCAACGCCGTCGCCTATTGCAAAGGCGTCAAGGTCGCCGACATCGGGATCGAAGAAGCCGGCGATTGGGCGAAACGCCCGGATCACGTGGTCTGGATCGGACTTTACGAGCCTGATCTTGCGCTCCTGGAGCGCGTCCGGGCGCAGTTCGCGCTGCATCCGCTCGCGATCGAGGACGCCGCGAAGGCGCATCAGTTCCCCAAGCTCGAGGAATTCGACGACGGTCTGTTCATCGTCGCGCGCACGGCGCAGATGGTCGACGGCCGCGTGGCCTTCGGCGAAACCCATCTCTTCGTCGGCCAGGGCTATGTGGTCAGCGTGCGTCACGGCCCCTCGCGCACCTATGCAGAGGTTCGGCAGCGCAGCGAAGCGCGGGTCCAGCGGCTGTCGGAGGGCGAGGATTTCATCGTCTACGCCATCCTTGACTTCATCGTCGACAATTACTCCCCCGTGCTCGACAGCATCAACGATCAGGTCGACGACATCGAGGACCACGTCCTCACGACCACGATCGGGCCGGCGGAGATCGAGCAGCTCTACACCCTGCGCCGCGACCTGCTGCGTCTGCGCAACGCCGTGCTGCCGCTGGCCGACGTCTGCCGGCAACTGGAGCGCACCGACCTCGTGTTCGTCGACCCGGCGATGCGTCCGCATTTTCGCGACGTCCGCGACCATTTGCGCCGCGCGCAGGAGCGCATCGACACGCTACGCGAAACGCTGGCGTTCGCCTTCGAGGCGAGCCTGATGAACGCGCAGATGCAGCAGACCAATATCTCCCGCAGGCTCGCGGCCTGGGCGGCGATCCTCGCCGTGCCGACGGCGATCGCCGGCATATATGGCATGAACTTCGAGCACATGCCCGAGCTCAAGTGGGAATACGGGTATTTCATGGTCCTCGGCCTCACCTTCGCGATTTGCGCCGGGCTGTATTGGCGCTTCCGCAAGTCTGGCTGGTTGTAGCCGTCGGAGAAACGCCCCCGGCAAAGCCGGGGACGCCTTGGACCAAGTCTTAATTTACTGGCGGGCTCTGAATTGCACCGCGTCCGCCGGATCCCAGAGGACGAAGCCCGGCTGCACGCCCGCGCCCTGCGTGCTGCTGCCGATTTCCTGGTCTTCGCCGGTCGGCGACGTTCCGATGCCCACCGAGGACGCGAGAACGCCCAGCAGTCCGACATTATAAGTGCGGCCCGGGCATTGGCTGCTGGCCATGCCCTTGACGTTGAAACGCGCGTTCTGCGATTGCAGCGTCGAATATTCGTAAGCGCTGTTCTGCTCGCACCTGTTTTGAATGAGTTGGGGCGACGATAATCGGAGCGAAAGGGGCTCCGACACATGTCGATTTCAGAGCGTAAGCATATGTCGGAGCCTGAAGCAGCTCCGATGCGGCGGATCGAGGTTTTCACGGGCGCGGGACGCCGGAGAACGTGGGGCTCCGATCAGAAGGCGGCGATCGTCGCTGAGAGCTTTGCGGAGGACGCGAGCGTTTGTGAAGTGGCGCGGCGGCACGGTCTGACGGCGCAGCAGCTTTTTACGTGGCGTCGTCAGGCGCGCAAAGAGACCGAGGCTCGCGCGGACGCAGGCGCGCCGCCATTGTTTGTTCCGGCAATCATGCAAGGGCCTGCGCCCGCGCCGCCGGCGAAGCGCAAACGCCGCGCCGTCGACCAGGAAATTGGTTCGACGCCGACGATCGAACTTGAAATTGACGGCGTTACGGTTCGGGTCGGACGCGGCGCGCAAGCGAAGACCATCGCTGCGGTGATCCGGGCGTTGAAAGTCGCCAAATGATCGGCCCGACGGGCGCGGTGCGCGTGATGGTGGCGACGAAGCCTGTCGACTTCCGCAAGGGCGCAGAGGGTCTCGCGGCGCTGGTGCGCGAGACGATGCAGTGCGATCCCTTCGACGGCGCGATCTACGTCTTTCGCGCGAAACGGACGGACCGCATCAAGCTGGTCTTCTGGGACGGCACGGGCGTGTGCCTCTTCGCCAAGCGGCTGGAGGATGGCGAGTTCCGCTGGCCGAAGATCGAAGACGGGGTGATGCGGTTGTCGGCGGCGCAATTTTCGGCGCTGCTGGAGGGGCTGGACTGGCGGCGCGTCCACAGCGTGAAGGAGACGCCGGCGCCGGCCTTGGCGGGATGATCTGCGACACAATGAATCAGGGCGTCGAAGAGCGTCGAAAGACCGCAGAAAATATGGTCTTCTGTGTCTATGGCGCAGGCGGTCGAGACGCTTCCCGACGATCCGAATGAACTGAAGGCGATGCTCCTCGCCGAGCGGGCGCGCAACGAGCGCCTCGTTCAGATCATCAAGGAGATGCAGCGTCATCGCTTCGGACGGCGCGCAGAGACGCTTCCCGATGACCAGATGCTGCTGGCGCTCGAAGAGGTCGAGCAGACGGAAGCCGGCGCAGCGGCGGAGGGGGAAGCCAAGTCCGCCGCCGAACGCGAGAAGGCGTCCAGAAAGCGCCGCACGAACCGAGGCGCGCTGCCGGCGCATCTGCCGCGCATCGAGACCGTCGTCGATGTCGAGGACTACGCCTGCCCCTGCTGCAAGGGACTGCTGCACAAGATCGGCGAAGACGTCTCCGAGCGGCTCGACATCGTCCCGGCGCAGTTCCGGGTGCTGGTGACGCGGCGTCCCAAATACGCCTGCCGCGCCTGCGAGGGCGCAATCGTGCAGGCGCCGGCCCCGCCGCGGCTGATCGAGGGTGGACTGCCGACCGAGGCGGCAATCGCCCATGTGCTCGTCTCCAAATATGCCGATCACTTGCCGCTTTATCGCCAGGCGCAGATCTACGCCCGACAGGGGATCGCCCTCGACCGTTCGACGCTCGCCGACTGGGTTGGCCGCGCCGCCTGGCATTTGCGGCCCGTTCATGAGCGGCTTCTGGAACACATCCGGTCGTCGACGAAAATCTTCGCCGACGAGACGACGGCGCCGGTGCTCGACCCCGGGCGGGGCCGCACGAAAACCGGCCAACTTTGGGCCTATGCCCGCGACGACCGGCCATGGGGCGGCGCCGATCCGCCGATCGCCGTCTATGTCTATGCGCAAAACCGAAAGTCCGAGCAGCCGCTCGCGCATCTCGCTGGCTTCACGGGCGTCGTGCAGGTCGACGGTTACGCTGGCTATCGCGCGCTGGCGCACAAGAACAGCGTGGCGCTGGCCTTCTGCTGGTCCCATGTCCGCCGGCGCTTTTACGAACTCGCCGCGGCAGGTCCTGCGCCGATCGCCAGCGAGGCGCTCGAACGCATCGGCGCGCTCTACGCCATCGAGAGCGACGTCCGCGCGCAGAACCCGGATGACCGGCGCGCGGCGCGACAGGAGAAATCCCGCCCGATCCTCGACGCCCTCGAGCCATGGCTGCGTGAAAAGCTCGCGCTGATCAGCCAGAAGACCAGGCTCGCCGAGGCGATCCGCTACGCGCTCTCGCGTTGGGACGGCCTGGCGCGCTTCATCGACGACGGGCGCATCGAGATCGACTCCAACATCGTCGAGCGCGCCATCCGCCCCATTGCCCTCAATCGCAAGAACGCGCTTTTCGCGGGCTCAGACGGCGGCGCAGAGAATTGGGCGATCGTCGCCTCGCTCATCGAGACCTGCAAGCTCAATGGCGTCGATCCGCAGGCCTATTTGGCCGACGTTCTCGTGAAGATCATCAATGGCCATCTCGCGAGCAAACTCGACGAGCTCATGCCCTGGGCCTACGCGCAGCCGGTCGCTCTCGAAGACGTGGCCTGATAACAGCGGTTACGAATATTCGAAGTGGGCGCCGTTTACGAGTCGCCTGTTCGCCACGCCGAGCGGAACCGAATTCACGCTGTCGACGCAGACGTAGGATCCCGTGAAGGAATTTTCGCGCGAGTTCCACACGGTGAACTGAAGTTTGCTCTGATAGACGACGAAGTCCTGCCTCAGATCCTGGTTGCAGCTCACGACCGAGAGCGTGTTGTCGAAGGTCGTGAGATTGCCCAGAGTCGCCCGATTTGGCATGAATTTTGCGATGTTATAAGACGGGCAGGCGTCGTAGGTTCCGGCTCCGCCGCCGGTCAGGTTTAGTCGGCCGGGCGCGCCCTGCACCACGTTGTCCTGCTCCGGCAGGCCAGTCGCGCTACGCGCGACGAAGCTCCAGGGATTGTATCTGAAGGCCTGTCTGGGTTGGCGAACTCCCGCCGTCGAGTCATTCAGATCGATGACCGTGGCGGTCCCGGTGAGGTGATTGAACGCGATCTGATTCTGCCGTCCAGCATCCGTGGCGAAGCACGCCAGAGCGCCGCGATTCGCGTTTCCGGGATAGAAGCCGTTGGTTGGCCAGGCGGCGGGAGTCATCTGGTCGCCCTGCAAGGTTTTCACGTCCCAGGAGGCCGTGGCTTTGGCCGAGAGGTGGAAGTCGAAATCCACCCGGCCTTTTCTTTCGTTGACATAGTAACACTCAACATGGACGGCCGAGTTGGCGTCGTTGGAAATTTCGATGAGCGTATCCTGCGTGTCCGCAGGATCGACCGTGATGAGCGGAAAAATCAGCAAACTGCCCTTTTGCGACGTATTGGCCACGTTCTGCGCCGCGAAGGCCGATCCGGCGCAGAGCGCGACGGTCAGGGAAAGAGTCGAAGCTAAAGTTTTCATTATTACTCTCCTTTACTAAACGCACTGCGTTCCGCTTGAAACGGAATTTGCAGACGGCATAGTAAAGAGCCGCCATCAATGTGCGTCTTGCTCTTGTCGAGCAAGGATATTTTATATTATAATTAAAATATTGATGGCTGCCCCTCTCAAGCTCACGCATATAAATCAGGAAGCTGGCTTCTTGGATTAAATGGTGAGCAAAAACATGAAAGTTTATAAATAACAAAAAATCAATTAAACAAATTACGTACGAAAATGTACGTACAATAATTAGCAATTAACGTAATCTTAACCAGTTTATTGTCAAGTATATATGGATTGAAGTGGTTGGATAAGTTTTGTGAAGCTGGAGGTTGTTTTGCGTTGTTCGGCCTGCTTCCGGCGCCCTGGCGTTCGGGTCGGCTCTGGAGCCGTCGATCCAATGGCGGCTCCCTTTCAGGGGCCGACGCGCGCGACGCGCAAGGGCGTCTTCCGGTTTACGAAAGTTTCATCCGGCGGCCATTGGACCGAAACGGGCGCATCTCCATTTTCGTGTTGCAGGCGGCGAGGTCGCAGGTTCCGCCCGTCAGCTCTCGCCGCGAAGATGGAGAGTATTTGAAATGCATCATCCGATTTATGAGCGCAGCTCCCGCATGTCGGCGCCGACGCGGCGGCGACGCGCGTCGCGCCTTGCGCTGATGGGCGCCGCCGCGGCGCTCGCCTTCGGAGCGGCGGTGGGGGCGCCTGTTCAGAAAGCATTCGCGGAAGCGCCCCTCGCGCAGACGGCCGCGCCCGCGACGGGTCCCGCCTCCTTCGCCGATGTCGTCGAACGCGTGAAAGGCGCGGTCGTCGCGATCAAGGTCAAGGCCTATGAGGAGTCGCAAAATCCCTTTGACGGTCAGGAATTTTCGCCCGACGATCCGATGTATCGGTTTTTCAAGCGTTTCGGCGACATGCCGCAGCGCCGCATGACCCAGTCCCAGGGCTCGGGCTTCATCATCAGCGCGGACGGCTATGTCGTCACCAACAATCACGTGGTCGAACATGCGACCGAGGTAGAAGTGTCGCTCGACGACGGCCGCTCGCTGCCCGCCAAGGTCATCGGCACGGACAAGCGCACCGATCTCGCCCTTCTGAAAATCAACGATGGAAACAAGCTTCCCTTCGTCGAATGGGCGAGCGCGCAGCCGCGCGTCGGCGACTGGGTGATCGCGGTCGGCAATCCCTTCGGCCTCGGCGGCTCGGTGACGGCGGGCATCGTCTCGGCGCGCGGCCGCGACATCGGGGCCGGCCCCTATGACGACTTCCTGCAAATCGACGCGCCGGTGAACCGGGGCAACTCGGGCGGCCCCGCCTTTGACGTGCGCGGCAATGTCGTCGGCGTCAATACGGCGATCTACTCGCCGACCGGCGGCTCGGTCGGCATCGGCTTCGCCATTCCCGCGGAAGTCGCCAAGGACGTCGTCGCCGCGCTCAAGGAGAAGGGGTCTGTTTCACGCGGCTGGATCGGCGTGAAGATACAGCCGGTGACTCAGGAGATCGCTGAAAGTCTCGGTTTGAAGTCCACGAAGGGCGCGCTGATCGCGCAGCCGCAGAAAGGCGCGCCGGCGGAGGCCGCTGGACTGAAGGCGGGGGACGTCATCGTCTCAGTCAATGGCGAAAAGATCGAAACGCCGCGAGAATTGGCGCGCCGCATCGCGGCGATGGGCCCCAACAAGACGGTGGAGATCGGCTATCTGCGCAATGGCGCCGAGAGAACGGCGAAGCTCACGCTCGGCGCGCTGCCTGAGGAGAAGGACGCGCGCGCGGATGACGACGCCTTCGGCTCAAATGGCGGCGCGGGCAATGTCGCCGCGCTCGGCGTCGAGGTCGCCCCGGCCTCCGAAATCCGCGGCGCCGGGAGCGAAGGGCTGTTCGTCACCGACATCGACCCGAGCGGCGTCGCCGCCCAGAAGGGCCTGCGCCGCGGCGACGTGATCGTCGAGGCGGGCGGCCAGCCGGTCAATTCCCGCGCCGATCTCGGCAATGCGATTGAGGCCGCGCGAAAGGAAGGCCGCCGGTCGATCCTGCTTCGCGTCAGATCGGCGGACGGCGCCAAGTTCATCGCTGTGCCGGTGAAGGCCAGCGCGGGCTAACAGGCTTCTTGCGACGCGGACCGCGAGACTGCACCCGCCCGCAGACGGTCCCGCGCAAGCAAGAGCGACGGCTTTCGGCCAGCCCCCTCCTGGCCCCGTCGCAGGCGGGCCGGCGGTCCAACGCCGGCCTGCCGTTTTTTCGTCAGGTCGGGTATCATGACGGCGATGCGCATTCTGATCATCGAAGACGACAAAGAAGCCAGCGATTATCTCGTCAAGGCGTTCCGCGAGCAGGGCCATGTCGCCGATTGCGAGGCCGACGGACTTGCGGGCTACGCCGCCGCCCAAGAGGGCGATTACGACGTGCTGATCGTCGACCGGATGCTGCCCAAGATGGACGGCCTCTCGCTCATCTCAAGCCTTCGCGAGCAGAAGGTGGAGACGCCCGTGCTGATCCTCTCCGCGCTCGGTCAGGTGGACGACCGGGTGAAGGGCCTGCGCGCCGGCGGGGACGATTATCTGCCGAAGCCCTACGCCTTTTCGGAGCTGCTGGCGCGCGTCGAGGCGCTGGTGCGCCGCCGCGTCGGCCCGCGCGGAGAGGAGACGCATTATCGCGTCGGCGATCTCGAACTCGACCGCTTGTCCCACAAGGTGACGGTGGGCGGACAGGAGATCGTGTTGCAGCCGCGCGAGTTTCGCCTGCTCGAATATCTCATGAAACATGCGGGCCAGGTCGTGACCCGCACCATGCTGCTCGAGAACGTCTGGGACTATCATTTCGATCCGCAGACGAACGTCATCGACGTGCACATCTCGCGCCTGCGCGCCAAGATCGACAAGGGGCGCGAAAATCCGCTCCTGCACACCATTCGCGGCGCGGGCTACATGATCCGCGACGGCGTGAGATGACGCCCCGCGCCGTTGCGGCCGCGCGTCACCACCACCAGCCGGGACCGCCCCATCCCCAACCGGGACCGCCCCATCCCCAGCCATAGCCGTAGCCCCAGCGCGGCCGGGAGGCGGCCGCGATGCCGGCGCCCATGATCCCGAGCGCCGCGGCGGTGAAAAGCGCCGCGCCGGGATCGTATCCATAGCCGTATCCATAGGCCGGATAAGAATAGCCATAGGGATAGCCGTAATAGACGCGCCGCGGGTAGTAATAGACGACCCGGCGCACCACGACCGGACGATAGTGTCGCCGGTAGTGACGCACCGGCGCAACCGGCGACGTCAGGCTGACGGCGGCCGGCGGCGCAACCGAAATAGGGCCGGCGAGCGCCTCGGGCGGCATGGCGCTCAGCCCGGTGGAGCCGCACAGGATTCCAAGCAGCGCTTTTCTGAGACTCTGACGCATTTTACTCATGCCTCGTTCGCCCCCGGATTGAACCTCGATCGGCGGCCGAATGTTCCGTCGCGTACGGCGCGCGCCTGATCCGGGACGCCCCCGCGCGCCTGAAACACGGCGGTCGGATCCATCAAATTGATGTCCTGTGGTCCTATAAATTTCCGTTGAATGGCGAAATATTCTCTCCACATAGCGCTTGTGAGCCGGGAGACAGCGCTACGGCGCGCGAGATCGCGACGTCTTTCCGGCGCAGCATTCAGCATCTGGAGGAGTTCGAGCCATGAAGATTCGCAACGCCCGGAGCCTCGCGACCGCAGCGATGGTCTGCTTCGCGGGCGGAGCGCTCGCCAATGAGATCAAGTCGTCGAGCGACGCGAAAGTCGCGGCCCCCTTCGACATCGTCGAAAGCCGCATCACGATCGACCAGGACCATGCGGTTTTCCGCACGCGCGTGCGTGCCGACGTCGGCGCGCAGAAGCCGAAAGCGACCGGCAAGTTCGAGGGATCCGAGGTCTACGCCTATGTTTGGCCGACGTCTCTCGACAGCGCCGAGGTGGGCTTCGAGAAGGGGCAGGGAATCGTGGCGCTCGCCGTCACCTATCATCCCGACTTCGACGACGGCGCAAAGGGCGCGAAAAACCGCGACCGCTGGCATCCGCACTGGGTCGTGCTCGTCAAGGATCCGAACTGCGGCGGCGGGCTGAAAGTCCTCGACATTCCCAAGGACGCCAAGCCGAAGCTGCCCGAGAACTGGCCCGGCGCGCCGCTGCTGATCGACAGCCCGGATTATCCGACGTCGCTGTCGGGCGACGCGGTCGAAGTGCGCGTGCCGCTCGCGAGACTCGGCGCGCTCAAGGGCGCGTCCTTCGACGCGGTCGCCTCGGGGCTGAAGGTCAACGCCGACCTGCATGCGCCGCTGCTTTGCGTCGCCAATGTGTTCAAGGTCGCGTCGGGCGATCTGAGCCTGCCGGGGAAACCGGTCCAGGCGCAGTAAAATCGTTCCCCTTCCCGCGAGAGAGGGGCCCGGCGCTTGGCGCCGGGCCTTTTTTACCTTTGCGCGCGCCGGACAATCCCCATTTCGACAGGAGCGCCGGCGTCGTCTATGACGTCGCGGCCGTCGGCGCCGCGCCGCGATCCGCCGGGGACACGAGACCCGCATGACTTCACTCAGCCAGTACAGGGGCGGCCCCGGCCGGTTCGGCGGTCTTGGAAAGCTCTTCCGCACGACGGCCTTCAAGCTGTCGCTCGCCTATCTGGTGCTGTTTTCCATCGGCGCGGGGCTCGTGCTCACGCGCGTTGGCGCGCGAGTCAAGGAGGTGCTCGACGAGCAGATCGAGCAGACCGTCGAGGCGGAAATTCGCGCGCTTTCCGAGCAATATGCGCAGGGCGGGCTGCGTCAGCTCACAACCGCGCTGGAGCGGCGCGTGCGCGCGCCGGGCGGCTCGCTTTATCTGCTCATGACGCATTCCGGCGAGGTCATCGTCGGCAATATCGAGCCTCCCAACGCCCTTCCCGCCGGCGGTTCGGCGCTCGTCGAAACGCCCTATCAGCGGCGCGGCGAAACCACCGAAACCCATCCTGCGCTCTTGCGGCTTTTCCTGATCCCAGGCGGGTTCCGGCTGCTCATCGGCCACGACATCGAAGACCATCAGGTGCTGCGCGACATTCTGCGGCGCGCGCTCGGCGTCTCCCTGTTCTGGCTCGCGCTCGTCGGCGCGCTCGGCGGGCTCTTTGTCGCGCATCGCATGTTGGAGCGCGTCGACGTCATGTCCGCTTCCGCGAGACGCATCATGGCGGGCGATCTGCACGAGCGCCTCGCCGTGACCGGCGCCGGCGACGAACTCGATCGCCTGGCCGAGAATTTCAATGCGATGCTGGAGCGCATCTCGGAACTCATGACGGGCCTGCGCGAAGTTTCGGACAATATCGCGCACGATCTCAAGACGCCGCTCACGCGGCTGCGTAACCGCGCCGAGGCGGCCCTGCGGGGGGGCGGCGAGAACGGCGCGCATCGCGAGGCGCTGACCGCGGTCATCGAGGAATCGGACAGTCTCATCCGCGTGTTCAACGCGCTGCTGATGATTGCGCGCGCGGAGGCTGGTTACTCCACCGACAATCTGACGACGCTCGACGCCGACGCCGTGGTGAGCGACATCGCGGAGATGTACGAGCCCGTCGCCGAAGAGCAGGGCGTGCGTCTTGTTTGCTTCACCGAGCCCGGCCTCACCGTGTCCGGCAGCCGGGAACTGCTCGGGCAGGCGGTCGTCAATCTCGTCGACAATGCGCTTAAATATGGCGCGGCGGGCGAGAACCCGGCGATCGAACTGAGCGCGAAGCGCGTCGGCGACCGCATTGAGATCACGGTGGCGGATCACGGGCCCGGCATTCCGGCGCCGGATCGCGAACGGGTGGTGGGGCGTTTCGTCCGGCTGGAGAATTCGCGCTCGCGGCCAGGTTCGGGACTGGGGCTGTCCATGGCGGCGGCGGTCGCCCGCCTGCATCACGGCGCGCTGCGGATCGAGGACAATGCGCCGGGATTGCGCGTCGTGCTGTCCATCCCAGGAATCCGCGCCGTGGCCTCGCGCGAGCGCGCATAGGGAAGCGCGCGGACGGCGGGGGCCTTGGCGGGGGCGGATTCCTCCATGGACCGGCCTTTGAGCGGCGTCACGTTTTTGCCCGCGCAATGCGCGCAGGCGAGCCGGATCATGGCGATCGTGCCCCGTCCGAGCCGCGAACGGAACCTCAATGAGCCGCCATGGAGGTCGATCAGCGCGCGGGCGATGGCGAGGCCGAGCCCGGAGCCCTTCATCCCGTTCTCCATGACGCCCGCGCTCTGCTCGAACGGCCGCCCGAGTTTCGGAAGGGCGCGCGGATCGATGCCCTGTCCCGTGTCCTCGACGAAGAAGGCGATGGCGTCGCCGTGGTGACGCACGCGCACGCGCACGAAACCGCCGGCGCCAGTGAATTTGACGCTGTTCGAGAGCAGCGCGCCGAGCGCTTTGCCGATCGCCGCCTCGTCGCCGACGCAGCGCAGTTTCTCGTCGACTTCGACGATGAGAGTGATCTTCTTTTCCTCGGCGCGCGCGCGCCATTCGCCGACCGCGCGGCGCACGGCTTCCGCGACATGCACCTCGCGCTCCGAGAGTCGCACGAGGCCGGCTTCCAGCCGCGACATGTCGAGAATGTCCGACAGCACTTCGTTGAGATAGGCGCCGCCCTGGCGGACGTTGTTGCAATATTCGACATATTTCGGCGAACCCAGCGCGCCGAAAGGCTCGGCCAGCATCATTTCCGTGAAACCGATGATGGCGTTGAGCGGCGTGCGCAATTCGTGGCTCATATTCGCCAGGAATTCCGACTTCGCGAGATAGGCGGCTTCGGCTTCCGCTTTCTGGTGGTGATATTGCTCGGCGAGCGTCGCGAGCTGCTGCGCCTGCATTTCGAGCGTCTGACGGGAGCGCATGAGGTCGGCGACGCTCCCCGTCAGGCGCCGTTCGGACTCGATGAGCTTTTCCTGATTGCGCTTGAGGGCGGTGATGTCCGCCCCGACCGAGACATAGCCGCCGTCCTTCGTGCGGCGCTCGTTAATTTGCAGCCAGCGGCCGTCGGCGAGGCGCGCTTCATAGGTGCGCGCGTCCGCGGCGCGCCCTTCGGCGGGCGAAATTTCGGTCTGGATGATCGGGCCCTTCGCACGCATCATGATGCGCGAATAGCTCGCGCCGGCGACGGCGACGTCCGGCGACAGGCCGTGGAGATCAAGAAATTTGGAATTGCAGGTGACGAGGCGGTTCTGCGCGTCCCACAGGACGAACGCTTCCGAAATCGCGTCGATGGCGTCGCGCAGGCGCATATTGGCCATGGCCGTGTGTTCGGCGAGCGCCTTCTGCTCGGAAACGTCCACGGCGATGCCGACGAGATGGCGCCCCGCATCCTGCGCGTCGTCGACGATCTGCGCGCGGGCCCTGATCCAGATCCATTCGCCGCTCGCGTGGCGGGCGCGGAATTCGTGGTCGACGCTGTTGGTCTTGGAGGCCGAAACCATTTCCGCGATTACGGAAAGATCGCCGTCCTGCGGGTGGATGAGCGCGTTGAGTTCGCCGAAGGAGAGGCAGCGCGGTTCGGCGGGCAGGCCCAGCATCTCGTACATCGAGTCGGACCAGTAGATGCGTCCGCGCGCAATGTCCCAGTCCCACAGGCCGCAGCGTCCGCGCGAGAGCGCGGCGTCGAGCCGCTTGCGGATATAGCCGTTCACCTGCTCCGCCGCCTGGCGCCGGCGCGACTGGCGGAAATAGGCGAAGACGATCGCGAGCAGCATGAGCGTCGTGAAGGCGAAGACCACCGCATAATGCGCGGCGATCGCGCGCCACTCGCCGAGAACGTTTTCGAGCGGATAGATCATCGCCAGCTGGCCATAGGGCGCGGGCAGTTTCTGCACCGTGGCGAGCGCCGCCGTTCCGTCCGGCAGGGTGACGCGCATGACGCCGGCCTTCTCGGCGAATTCGGTCAGCACCTGTTCGGCGCCGAGGATGTCGTGCAGCGTCGCGTTCTTGGCGGCGATGGGCGGGAAGGCGGCCGCGACATGGCCGTGGTCGTCCGTGACGAGAATGCGGCGTCCCCGCGCCGTGGCCGGGCGCGGCACGATCTTGTTCAGGGGCTCGACGAGGTGCTTTTGCGCGTCGGCCTGAATCTTGTCCTGCAGGTCGCGCGAAACGGCGCGCGCGAAGACTTCGAGGTCAGCCGTCGCCTCCTCGACGAGTTGGTCCTGCATGGCGCTCGTGAGCGATGCGGCGAAGGCCGTGAGCGAGACGAGGCAAATCCCCGAGACGATGAAGGCCACCCGGCGCAGCCAGGGGCTTTCCTTCGGATCCTTCTCGCCGTTGCCGTTGAAACGATAGGCGCCCCACACCGTTTCCGCGTGACTCATCGCACGAGCTGCGGTGACGCGCGCCATCAAAAATCTCCGAAATCAGGCGATCTTTCATCTGGGCTGGGAACGCCCGAATCACCTTCATTCGAATCTCTCAGGCCTCGATTGTCCAGACCTTAATTGACCGTTAACGGCTCCCGGGACGCCGCGCGCCGGTCAGGCCAGCGCGCGCGTGGCGATGTCCTTGACGTCCGCAGAAAGATCTTCTCTTTCAAGGATTTGTCTTAGGCGCGCCTCGACCAGCGCGCGCCGGCGCGGCTCCAGCGTGCGCCAGGAGCGCAGGGAGGAAAGCAGCCTTGCTGCGAGCTGCGGATTCTTGGCGTCGAGCTCCAGGACGACCTGCGTCAAAAGATCGTATCCAGAGCCGTCGAGCGCGTGGAAGCGGGTGAGATTGGCGTTGGCGAAGGCGCCCAGCAGCGCCCGCACGCGATTGGGATTGGCGAGCGAAAAATCCGGATGGGCCATCAGCTCGACGACCCGCTTGGTCGTGCGGGTTTCGGGGATCGTCGCCTGCAGCGCGAACCACTTATCGATGACCAGCGGATCGCCGGCGAAGCGCTCGTAGAACTGCGCGAAAGCCTCCTCGCGCGCGTCGCCGCCGATGAGCGCGAGGGCGGAAAGCGCGGCGAGGCGGTCGGTCATGTTCCCGGCCATGGCAAATTGACTCCGGGCGAGCGCGCGGCCCTTTTCGGGGTCGCCGGCGGCGATCAGGTCGAGCGCCACAGCCTTTAGCGCCCGGCGTCCGGCGCCGGCGGCGTCCGGCCTGTAGGGTCGCGCGTCGTCGAGCCGCGCGTAGGCGGCTTCGGCGTCGGCCAGAAGGGCTCGGCCGATCTCCTCACGCAGCGCCATGCGCGCGCCGAAGAGCACGTCGGGATCGACATTCTCGCCGGCTTCGCGCGCAAGGTCGATTTCCGAGGGCAGGGTCAGCGCCTGCGCGGCGAAGGCCGGGTCGGCGTCCGCTCCAGCGAGAATGGCGCGCAGCGCGGCGACGAAACCCGCGGAGCCGGGCGCCTGCGCGCCGGACGCGGCCGCGTCGACGCGAGCGAAAATGGCGCGCAGGGCGAGGCCCTGCGCCGCCTGCCAGCGGTTGAACGGATCGTCGTCGCAGGCGAGCAAGCGTTCGAGATCCGCGCTCGACGGCGCGGGTTCCAGCCGCACCGGCGCCGAGAAACCGCGCAGCAGCGAGACGACAGGCCGCGACGGGACGTTGCTGAAGACGATCCGCCGCGAGGGGCCGGAGAGCTCGAAGAGCCCCCGCGCCAGTTCCTCGACGCGCGCATCGGCGCTCGCGAGGTCGAGCTTTTCGCCGTTCTCGCCGAAAAGGGCGAGAGCGACCGGAATGACGAGCGGCTTCTTGTCCTTCTGGCCTGGAGTCGGGTGAGTTTCCTGACGCAGCGTCAGCGCGAAGGTCTTGGCTGCCGGGTCGTAATCGCCGTCGCAGGCCAGCACGGGCGTGCCCGCTTGGCTATACCACAGAGAAAAATGCGACAGGTCGCGGCCCGAGGCCTCGGCGAAGCAGGAGAGGAAGTCCTCGACCGTCGCCGCCGTCCCGTCGAAGCGGTCGAAATAAATGTCCATGCCCCGCCGGAAGGCGTCGTCGCCGATCAGCGCGCGCAGCATGCGGACGATCTCGGCGCCCTTCTCATAGACGGTCGCCGTGTAGAAGTTGTTGATTTCGTGATAGACTTCTGGCCGCACCGGATGCGCCAGCGGCCCCGCGTCCTCTGGAAACTGCGCGAGCCGCAAGCCGCGCACGTCGCCGATCCGCTCCACCGCGCGCGACCGCATGTCGGCGGAAAACTCCTGATCGCGGAAAACGGTAAGACCCTCTTTCAGGCAGAGCTGGAACCAGTCGCGGCAGGTGATGCGATTCCCCGTCCAGTTGTGGAAATATTCATGGGCGACGACCGCCTCGATGCCGGCGTAATCCGCATCTGTCGCGGTCTCGGGCGAGGCCAGAACATATTTGTCATTGAAAATGTTGAGGCCCTTGTTCTCCATCGCGCCCATGTTGAAGTCGGACACGGCGACGATGTTGAACACGTCGAGATCATATTCCCGGCCGAACTTCTCCTCATCCCAGCGCATCGCGCGCTTCAGAGCGTCCATGGCGTAGGCGGCGCGCGGCTCCTTGCCGTGCTCGACATAGATCGCGAGGTCGATCTTGCGGCCCGACATGGTGGTGAAGCTGTCGCGCAGCGCGCCCAGATCGCCGCCAACGAGCGCGAAGAGATAGGAGGGTTTCGGGAAGGGATCGCGCCAGACGGCGTAATGGCGGCCGGAGCCGGGGATATCCCCGCTTTCCACAGGGTTGCCGTTGGACAGGAGGACCGGCGCCTCGCTCTTCTCGGCCTCGATGCGGGTCGTGTAGACGCTCAGCACGTCCGGCCGGTCGAGGAAATAGGTGATGCGGCGGAAGCCCTCCGCCTCGCATTGGGTGCAATAGGCCGAGCCGGATCGATAGAGGCCCGAGAGCTGGGTGTTGGCGGTCGGATTGACCTCGGTTTCGATTTCCAGAACGAAGTTCTCGTCCGGAACGGCCGCCAGAACCAGGCGGTCGGGCGTCGCCGAATAGTCGCCCGGCGACAGGATCCGGCCGTCGAGCTTGACGCCCAGCAGGGAGAGGCCGTCGCCGTCGAGCGCGAGCGGCGCCTCGGCCGCGCCCTTCGGATTGCGTCGCATGGACAGGGCGGCGACCACTTTCGTCGCGGTCCGATGCAGGGAGATGTCGAGAGAGACCGAGTCAATGAGGAAATCGGCGGGGCGATAGTCGACGAGACGGACGGCGACGTTGGACGGATGGCGCATGAATTCCTCGGGCGGATCGAATCGGAACGTGCCGGGAATATAGGCCCCCGCCTGCGGTTTGCGACGCCGCGGCCGTCACAAGTCCGAAAAAACTCCCATTTTCGTTGGATAGCTGCGTTGCGGCGCGCAGACGTCTTGAGCCCGGGGGGCAGGGCTGTAAAACTCCGGTAAACAGGCGTCACCGCGTGGCGCGATTCCGGGCAGGGCGCGTTCCGGGCGCCATCCGGATTTGACCGGCGCCGCTCGCGCCCTAAATCAGGCGTCAATCCTCGATATGCGGCCAAAACTTGCTCTCATCCTCTTTCTGACCGCGTGCGGCGCGCGGGCGGCCTTCGGGGAGCCCCTGCCCGCTCAGCCGCCGATGCGCGAACTCTCCGTGCCGCTGACGGAGGAGCAGATTCGCGCCGCCGGCGTCGAGACGCAGCCGGTCGAGCCGGAATCCGGCGTCGGCGAGCTGGTCGTTCCCGGCGTCGTGACCGTGCCGCCGCAGCAGCTGCGCATCGTCGCGGCGCCGGCGGCGGGTCTCGTCGAGACGCTGCTCGTCGCCCCCGACGAGGACGTGAAGGAAGGCGATCCCATCGCCACGCTGAAGTCCTCTGAACTGGTCGAGGCGCAGCGGGCGTTCCTGCTGTCCCTCTCGGAGGCCAATCTCGCAGCCGAGAAGCTGCGCCGCGACGAGCAGCTTTATAAAGAGCGCATCATCGCCGAGCGCCGGCTCATCGTGACGCGCGCGGAGGCGGCGCAGGCGCGCTCCTCGCTCGACGAGCGCGCCCAGATTCTCGCCCTCGCCGGCATGACGGAGCCGGAAATCGCCGTGCTGCGGAAGGAGCGCAAACTGGCGAGTTCCCTCCTCGTGCGCGCGCCGATCGGCGGCACGATCCTCCAGCGGCACGGCACGACGGGCGAGCGCGTGCAGGCCTCGGCGCCGCTCGTGACGATCGCGCGGCTCGACCCGATCTGGGTCAATCTGCAGGTGCCGCTTGGCCGCGCGGTCGCCCTCGACAGCGTCGAGCGCGTGCATCTTCCCTCGGCCGATCTCGACGGGCGCCTTATTCGCGTCGGACGCACGGTCGACTCCGCGACCCAATCGGTTACGGCGGTCGCGGAGTTCCGTCCCGGCCGTAGCCCCTTGCGGCCGGGGCAGGCCTTGCAGGCCATTCTGCGCGTCAGGGGCGGCGGCGCCTCGCAGTGGCGCGTGCCGGCCGACGCGGTGGTCAGCCATCTCAATCACAGCTGGGTCTTCGTGCGCACCGCGGAGGGCTTTCGCGCGGTTCCGGTGACGCTGATCTCGGAGACGCCGCAATTCGCCTCGGTGCAGGGCGCGCTGGCGAATGGCGAGCGCGTCGCGACCCGCGGGCTGCTCACGCTGCTCGCCGAACTCGCGGAGGCCGAGAGCAAGTGACAGTTCTTCATGCTTGAACGCCTGATCCATTTTTCGCTCCGTCAGCGGCTCCTCACCCTCCTCGGCGCGCTTTTCATCGCCGGCTGGGGCGCGGTCAGCTATATGAAGCTGCCGATCGACGCCTTTCCGGACGTCGCGCCGGCGCAGGTTCTCGTTGCCATGCGCGCGCCGGGCCTCACTCCCGAGGAACTGGAGGCGCGGGTCACGGCCCCGATCGAAATCGCCGCGAAGGGCATCCCCTCGCTCGTGCGCATGCGATCGACGACGCGCTATTCCGTCGCGCTCCTCACCTTCGAATTCGCTGAAGGGACGGACATTTACTGGGCGCGCGCCCAGGTCAACGAACGCCTGTCGCAAGTGCAGGACCAGTTGCCCGCAGGCGTGTCCGGCGGCCTCGCGCCGATCGTCACGCCGCTCGGCGAAATGCTGATGTTCACCATCGTCGGCGGGGATTTGACGCCGACGGAGCAGCGAAGCCTTCTGGACTGGACCATCCGGCCCGCGATCCGCGGCCTGCCGGGCGTCGCCGACCTCAATGTCCTCGGCGGCTTCGTGCGGACCTTCGAGGTCGCCCCATCGCCCGCCGCCATGGCGTCGCGCGGCGTCACGGTCGAGATGCTCGAGTCGGCGCTGAAGGACAACAATCGCAACGACGGCGCCGGCCGCGTGCGCGACGGCGAGGAGGCGCTGCTCGTGCGCGCGGAGGGCCGCTTGCGCTCGCTGGACGACATCCGGTCCGTCGTCATCGATTCGCGCAAGACCGGCATCGTGCGCGTCGGCGACGTGGCCGAGGTGCGCTTCGGCTCGCTGCCGCGCAACGGCGTCGTCAATCGCAACGGCGATGCGGAGGCCGTGTGGGGCCTGGTGCTCGGTCTGCGCGGCGCCGACGCGCGCACGGTGGTCTCCGGCGTGAAGGAGCGGTTCGCGGAACTCGCGCCCATGCTGCCGAAGGGCGCCAGGATCGAGATTTTCTACGACCGCAGCGAGCTGATCGGCAAGGCCGTCTGGACTGTGCAGAAGGTGCTGATCGAAGCCATCGTGCTCGTCGTCATCCTGCTGGCGCTGTTCCTTGGCGATCTGCGCGCGGCGCTGGTCGTTTCAGTCATTTTGCCGCTCGCCGCGCTCGCGACTTTCGGCATCATGAAATGGTGGGGGCTCTCGGCGAACATCATGTCGCTCGGCGGCCTCGCCATCGCCATCGGCCTCCTCGTCGACTGCGCCGTCGTGGTCGTCGAGAACGTCGAGCACCGCATGGCGCATGCCCGAGACGCGAGCCTCGCCGATCGCCTCTACATGACGCTCGAGGCGACGAGCGAGGTGGCGACGCCGCTCGCCTCGGGTGTGGTCATCATCGTCACCGTGTTTCTGCCCCTCCTCTCGCTCGAGGGGCTGGAAGGGCGTCTCTTCGCGCCCGTCGCGCTAACCATCGCCTTCGCGCTCGGCTCCGCGCTCGTCCTGTCTTTGACGGTGGTGCCGTCGCTGAGCGCCACACTGCTTCAGCCCGGCCATGCCGACGAGCCGTGGCTCGTGCGCAAAATCGCCGCGGTTTACGAGCCTTTGCTGGAGCGCGCGCTGGCGCGTCCGCTCATCGTCGCGGGATTTGCGGGCGTGGGGCTCGTCGTCGCCGGTCTAGCCTATACGGGCATCGGCCAGACCTTCATGCCGGTCATGAACGAGGGAACGCCCGTCATCACCATTCGCAAACATCCGACGATCAGCGTCGCCGTCGCCGCCGAGACCGACCGGCGCATCCAGCGCGAGATCATGGCGAAGGTGCCGGAGGTGAAAGGCATGATGGCCCGCGCCGGCGCCGACGAACTCGGCATTGATCCCGTCGGCCTCAATGAGACTGACAATTTCCTCACCCTCGCGCCGGAGAAGGAATGGCGCGGGCGTGGGATCGACTGGCTGATGGGCGAAATCCGAAAGGTGCTGGACGAGATTCCCGGCATCTCCTACGCCTTCTCGCAACCGATCGACATGCGCGTGCAGGAAATGATCATCGGCGCCCGCGGCGACGTGGTCGTCAAGATTTTCGGCGACGACATCAACGAGCTCAATCGCCTCACGCGCGAGGTGGCGGGCGTGCTGAAAAAAATTCCCGGCTCGCGCGACGTCTTCGGTCTGCAAAACGACGGCATGCGCTATCTCATCGCGCGCGTCGACCGCCTAGCGGCGGGCCGCTTCGGCCTCAACGCCGGCGAAATTCAGGATGCGCTGCGGGTCTGGGTCGACGGCCAGCAGGTGGGCATCGTGCTCGAGGGACCGATCCGCACGCCGCTCGTTATCCGCGGCTCAGAGACCTCGCGCCGTTCCTCGGTCGATTTCGCCAGGCTGCCCATGGTGTCGAACGACGGCAAGGTCGTAGAATTGTCGCAGCTTGCCGACGTTCACGCCGAGAACGGGCCAATTCAGGTCATCCGCGAGGAGGGCCGCCGCTTCGCGACGGTGCTCGCCAATGTCCAGGGACGAGACCTCGTCGGTTTCGTGGACGAAGCGAAATCCGCCGTGGCGCGCAATGTGAAGACGCCGAAAGGCTACGCTTACCAATGGGGCGGGCAGTTTGAGAACCAGCAGCGCGCCTCGGCGCGTCTCGCCATCGTCGTGCCCATCGCGCTCGCGCTCATCTTTCTGCTGCTCTATTTCACCTTTAATTCCGCGCTGCAGGCGACGCTCGTCTTCTGCAACGTGCCTTTTGCGGCGATCGGCGGCATTCTCGGTCTCTGGCTTTCGGGAGAGTTCATCTCGGTGCCAGCGTCCGTCGGCTTCATCGCGCTCATCGGCATCGCCGTGCTCAACGGCGTAGTGCTCATTTCCTACATCAACAAGCTGGTTTCGGAAGGAACCCGCACGACGCGCGAAGCGGTGGTCGAGGGTGCGCGCCGCCGCATGCGGCCTGTGGCCCTGACGGCGACCATCGCGGCCTTCGGCCTCATTCCTTTCCTTTTCGCAACGGGGCCCGGCGCGGAGATTCAGCGTCCGCTCGCGATCGTGGTGATCGGCGGCCTCATCTCGGCGACGACTCTCACCCTCGTGCTGCTGCCGATTCTTTACGATCGCGCCACGACCTGGCGGCTGCGCGGCAAGCGCGGCCGGCTCGGCGCGCGTCAGGGCGTCGTCCCGTGAGCCCGCGCGCTTCCGTCCTCCTCGGCCTCGCCGCCCTGGTCGCCGCTTCCGCCGCGGCCGCCGGGCCCAAGCCGCGCGGCGCGGTGACGGTGAAGGAGGGCGCGACCGTCGAAAAGCGCGGGAAGAAGCCCCTCGGCCATCAGCTCGCCCGGCATCTCGACATGGCCGTCGCCATCGACGCGCAATCCAAGGCGCTGGAGGCGCAGTTCGGCGCCGTTTCGGCGCGCTACGCGACAACGCGCTCGATCTCGCCGGGCTCGCCCTACGTCGGCGGAGCCCAGCGCAACGCCGTCGCCGGCAATTTGCGCAATTACAACGAAACGGAAGTCGAGGCCGGCCTGCCGCTGTGGCTCCCCGGCCAGCGCGACGCGATGGAGGCGACCGTCTCTTCCGGCGTGATCGAGATCGAGGAAAAGATCGCCCTACGGCGCCTCGACGTCGCAGGTCTCATCCGCGACGCCTGGTGGGCCGCGCAGCGCGCCGCGCGCGAAGTCGTCGTCGCACGCAATCGCGTCGCGACGGCGCGCGAGATCGGCCAGGACATGACGCGGCGCGTCCAACTCGGCGACGCGGCGGAGGCGGACGCGCTGCTCGCCAAAAACGAATTGCTGGCGGCGGAGACGGAGCTCGCCCAGGCGGAGGGCGCCGAAAAGGTCGCGCGGGTGAATTATCAGGCGCTCACTGGCGGCGCCCCGCCGGACGGGACGCTGGAGACCGCGAAGCCGGCGGGCGACATCGAGGAGCATCCCGCCCTGCGGACGCCGCTCGCGGCGCTGCGCCGCGCCGAGACGCAGTTGCAGCTCGTCGAAGCGACGCCGATCGACAGTCCCGAAGTCGGCGTGTTCGGGCGGCAGGAGCACAACAGGCAATATTCGACCGATCCGTCGCAGCAGATTACCGATCAATTGACCAATGCGACGACGGTCGGCGTGCGCATTCGCATTCCCCTGCCGACGGACGGACGCCAGGAACCGCGCCGGGCGGAGGCGATCGCGGAAATGACGCGCGCCCGCGCCGAATATGAAAAGGCGAAACGGGTGGTTCTGGCCGAGATCAAGGCCGCGCGCGCCAATCTCGCCGCCGCGCAAAAGGCGTCAGGTCTCGCCGAAAAGCGGCTCTCGGTCGCCAATGAGCAATTCGATCTCTCGCGCAAATCCTTTGCGCTCGGCGAAATCAGCGCTTTCGATCTTTATCGCGTGCGCCAGCTGCAACTGGAGGCGCAACGCGCGCAGGCGGCGGCCGCCGTGAGCGTAGGTCAGGCGATTTCCCGGCTCAATCAGGCGCAGGGCTATGCGCCCTAGCTCACGGCTGGGCGTCAAGAAAGGACGCGATCCGCCCGATCGTCGGCGCGTCGAGCAGTAGCGGCGCATGGCCTTGTCCCGGAACGGTGAACCGCTCAAGCCGCGGCGCCCGGCGGGCCATTTCGTCGAGCGTTTCGACGGAGAGAATGTCCGACGTCTCGCCCCGGATCGCCAGAATGGGAACGGCCGAGAGCGCCGCGAAGGGCTCCCAGAACTCGTCCAGTTCCGACTCCGGCGTGACCGCGTCGAGCGTATGCGTCAGCTCTGGATCGTAGCGCAGCTCCACCTTCCCGCCCTTCTCGACGAAGGTCTGGCGCGCGTAGACCTCCCACTCCTCCGGGCTTACGCCGACGAATTGCGGGGCCGCCGTCATGCGCATCAACGCAATGGCGTCGCTCATCCGCGCGAGGGGCGGCATTTTGCCGACATAGCGCTTGATGCGCAGCAGCCCGTCGCGCTCGATCCTTGGTCCGATGTCGTTGAGGACGGCGGCGCGCGCGAGGCCGGGCCGCGCCTTTGCGATCCGCATCGTGTGCAGCCCGCCGCGCGACGTGCCGAGGAAGACCGCTTCCGCGACGCCCGCGTCGGCGAGGACAGCGAAAATGTCATCCTGCTCGACGTCGAGATCGTATCGGCGCCAGTCCTTGTCCCACTCCGAGCGCCCGCGCCCGCGATAGTCGACCGCCAGAACGCGGCGGCCCGCCTGCCGCGCCGCCTCCGCCACGCGCCAGAAATCGTCCGCCGAGCGAGCGAGCCCGGGCAGACACACGAGCGGCAGACGCGCCGCGGCGGGGCAGGGGTAGTCGAGATAATGCAGGCGGAGACCGTCGCGTGCGGCGACGAAACGGCTCTCTGGCGGCGGCAGGGTCGAGCTCAAGGGCGGATCCTCCTTCTGTCTCCCCTGATTGCGACATTCGGCCCGCGAAATCCAGCGGCGGCGGCGCATCGGCTTCCTTGACTTCCCGTCTTGATGCAGCGAGTTTGCGCGCGCCCGAGAGGCTCCGGGCGCCGTTCGTTCTGGCCCAGGAAACATTGTCGCCCATGCGCTCCTATCTCGACTTCGAAAAGCCCGTCGCCGAACTCGAAACCAAGGTCGAGGAGCTGCGCGCGCTGGCCGAAAAGGGCGAGGGCGTCTCCATCGCGGAGGAGCTGACGAAGCTCGAGGCCAAGGCCGCCAAGGCGCTCGCCGACCTCTACGCCGCCCTCACGCCCTGGCAGAAGATTCAGGTCGCGCGCCATCCGCAGCGACCGCATTTCTCGGATTATGTGAAGCAGCTTATCGCCGAATTCACGCCGCTGGCCGGCGACCGCCTCTTCGGCGAGGACTCCGCGATCGTCGGTGGCTTCGGGCGCTTCAAGGGCGAGCCTGTCTGCGTCATCGGGCAGGAGAAGGGCTCGGACACGGCGAGCCGCCTGCATCACAATTTCGGCATGGCGCGGCCCGAGGGCTATCGCAAGGCCGTGCGCCTCATGGAGCTCGCCGACCGGTTCGGCCTCCCGGTGATTTCACTGGTCGACACGGCCGGCGCCTTTCCCGGCATCGACGCCGAGGAACGCGGCCAGGCGGAGGCCATCGCGCGTTCGACGGACGCCTCGCTCTCGCTCGGCGTGCCGAATGTCGCCGTGGTGGTGGGGGAAGGGGGCTCCGGCGGGGCCATCGCCATCGCCGCCGCCAACAAGGTGCTGATGCTGGAGCACGCGGTCTATACGGTCGCCTCGCCAGAAGCGTCGGCCTCCATCTTGTGGCGCGACGCGGCCAAGGCGCAGGACGCGGCGACGAGCATGAAGATCACAGCGCAGGATCTGCTGAAATTCGGCATCATCGACGTGATCGTCACAGAGCCGGCCGGCGGCGCCCACAGAGATCCGCAGGCGGCCATCGCCTCGGTCGGGGACGCGATCGCAACGGAGCTGTCGCGCCTGACGAATCTTTCCCGCGAGCAGCTGCGCCACGCCCGCGCCGAGAAGTTCCTCGCCATGGGCCGCAAGATTGAGGAAAAGCGTTAACTCAATTGGCGAAAATGCGCTGCATTTGTCGCATCCGATGGCGCCACGGACACTTTCTCGTCCCAATTCGAGCCTCTAGTGCTTTGTGGCGGAGAGGGGTCTTTCCACCGCCCGATTAGGAATGCGTTACGTTATTGCGCGCAATATGACGCGCAGTTGCGTAAAAATGCGCGGGCGCTGGGGCGCAGAGGGGAGCTGTGCGCATGAAGTTTCGGGTCTTGAAGCCGGCCGCGGCCGTCGTCGTTTTCGGCGGTCTTGCGCTATCCGCCTGTCAGGACAGCGGCCTCTCCCAACGCGCGCTCGCGCCCATTCCTCCGGAAACGGTCGCGTTGATGGAAAAGATCGGCACGACCAAGGAGGCGCCGGTGCTGATCCGCGCCTACAAGAAGGAGGCGGAGCTCGAAATCTGGAAGATGCGGCCGGACGGGCGCTACGCCTATCTCAAGACCTTCCCCATGTGCCGCTGGTCGGGCCAGCTCGGCCCCAAAACGCGGGAAGGCGACCGTCAGGTGCCGGAGGGCTTCTATACGATCACGCCGGCCCAGATGAACCCGAATTCGGCCTATTATCTGTCGTTCAACGTCGGCTATCCGAACCAGCTCGACAAGGCGCTCGGCCATACGGGCGGCACGATCATGGTCCACGGGGCCTGCTCGTCGGCGGGCTGCTTCTCCATGACCGACGCGCAGATTTCCGAGATTTACGCCATCGCCCGCTCGGCCTTCAATGGCGGCCAACGCGCGATTCAGATGCAATCCTATCCGTTCAAGATGACGGCGGAAAATCTGGCCAAACATCGTCTGGATCCTAATATCGGCTTCTGGAAAAACTTGAAGGAAGGCAACGACCATTTCGAGGTGACGAAGCAGGAGCCAGCGGTGGCGTACTGCGGCCGGCGCTACGTGTTCAACGCTGCGCCCGCGGGCCATATGGATCCGCTTTCGGCCTGTCCGCCGCTCAAGCACGATCCGGAGCTCATCGCGAGCGTGTCGGCCAAAGCCGCGAAGGACGACGAGAAGATCGCCGAATTGGCGTCGAGCGTGAAGCCCGTCCGGCTCGTTTATCAGGACGGCGGCATGCATCCGAGCTTCCTCGCCCGCATCGCCGAAACCAGCCGCCCCGAGGCGCTGCAGCCGCCAATGGAGATCGCGCTCGAGGAGAAGCCGATCCGCCCCGCTGGCAAGGCCACGCAGCTTGCCGCCAAGTCGCCGATCGTGACGATGGCGGCCGCCAAGGCCGCCGCGCAGTCGCGCGAGGCTGAGACATCGACGGTCGCGCAGTCGCTGGCGCCGGACGATCGCCGCGAAATGTCGGCGCTTGCGCCCGACGACAGCCCCACGGCGTCGATCCGCCGCGCGCTCCGCGCGAGCAAGTAGCCGCGCGCGGGCTCCTGCCGAATCCAGGCCGCGCCCCGCAAGAGCGCGGCCTCTTCGCGTAAGCGGCCGTTAACCGCGCCGCGACGATGGGGCTTGCGGAACGCACCGCGAACGTCTATAAATCGTTCATGATTTGTTTGTAGCAGCGAGTCGTGCGGCGCGGGCAGGAACGTGGCATGTTGACCAAAAAGCAGAGCGATCTGCTGCGATTCATTCACGAGCGGCTGAAAGAGTCCGGCGTTCCGCCGTCTTTCGACGAGATGAAGGACGCTCTGGACCTGAGGTCCAAGTCCGGCATTCATCGCCTCATCCTCGCGCTCGAGGAGCGGGGCTTCATTCGCCGCCTTCCCAACCGCGCGCGCGCGCTCGAAGTGCTGCGTCTTCCCGAATCCGCGACGCCGCGGGGCGGAGGGGGCGCGCGCGGCGGCAAATTCGCGCCCGCCGTCATTCAGGGCAATCTCGGCCGCGTCCGGCCGCTGCACGAGCGCGGCGAGGAGGAGAGCAGCCCGCTCGTCGCCATACCCGTCATGGGCCGAATCGCCGCCGGCACGCCCATTTCCGCGATTCAGAGCCGTAGCCATACGATTGCGCTGCCGCCCGACATGCTGTCGGCCGGCGAACATTTCGCGCTCGAGGTGCGCGGCGACTCCATGATCGAGGCCGGCATTCTCGACGGCGATACCGTCGTCATCAAGAAGCAGGACTACGCCGACACGGGCGACATCGTCGTCGCCCTCATCGAGGACGAGGAAGCGACGCTGAAGCGGCTGCGCAAGCGCGGGGCCTCCATCGCCCTCGAAGCGGCGAATCCGGCGTACGAGACCCGCATCTTCGGTCCCGACAAGGTGCGCATTCAGGGTAAACTCGTCAGCCTGCTGCGGAAATATTGACGCCGCGCCGGACGCGGCCAATCCGGCTCCGCATCGCCCGCGCAACGGCGCCCCGCGAGAGCGCTCAGCTCTCTCCGAGGACGTCCGCGAAGCTCCACGTGGGCTTTCCTTTCAGCGGTCTTAGCCAGGCGAGAGCGCTTCACTCCAGCGGCTCCGACAGCTCGGCCGCCTCGTCTTCTTCCTCGTCGGGAAGGGCGGGGCGGCTCGCGGCCGGGGCCGGGCGCGGCGACCAGGGACGATCCTCGTCGACGCCGCGCGCGGCGGTCCAGCGGACGCCGCCGTCTTTCAGGAAACGGAGCGAGACGGAACCCGTTTCCGCGAGCCTGCGCCGGTCGATGACGATTGGGGCGCCGCATCCTTGTGGCGCAGCGAGCGGCGTCACGATGATCGCGGCCCGCGCGCAGTCTTCGGCAAAAGCCGCCGGCGCGGCAACGAGCGAAACGAACCTGCCGTCGAAGGCGCGTCCGACGCAGCCGTAATCGTCGCAGACGACGCCGCTTCGCGCATCCGCCGCGGCGCGGCCGTCCGCGTCGGCCCGCAGCCATTGCTCCGAGGCGAATGCGCCCGGCTTTTTGCCGAGCAGGGCGAGTTCGCCGGAGGGCAGGCGCAAGGCCGCAGCTTCTCCGGTCAGGAGGACGGCAAGGTCGAATCCCGGGCCGTTCGTCGCGCCGAGCAGGCCAAGAAGCGCGAAGGGGATTGCAGTCGCGCGCCAGGCCCATGTCCGCCATAAAACGGCGCAGAGCACCGCCAGCGAGAGGAAGACGATCGCCCAGGGCGCAAAGGCCTTCACATGCAGGCTGGCTCCCGGCGCGCTGGCGATGAGCGTCGCGAGCCAGGTCACGAGGCTGATGCCCATTTCGAGATAGCGCCACACGAAGCCGTCGAGGCCGAAAGGATAGAGCGCGGCGCCGACGAGCGCGCAGGGAATGGCGAAAAACTCGATGATTGCGAGCGTCAGCGGATTGCCGATCAGCACATAGGGGCTCAGTTCATGGAAATCATTCGCCATGAAGGAGGCGGTGGCCGAGGTCGCGCAGAGCGTCGCCACGATCGTCGCGCCCGGCCCGTTCAGGAGACGCTCGACAAGCTCCTCCCTGATTTCGGCGAGGCGGCCCCGCAGACCCGTCCTCGAACCGCCCGCGCGCCGCCGCGCAAGATAATCGCCGCGCAGTTCATAGACGGCGATGAGCGCGGCCACCGCGGCGAAGGAGAGTTGGAAGCTCGCGCCGAGGAGCGCCTCGGGCTCGACGGCGATGATGAAGAAGGCCGCGAGCGCGAGATTGCGCATGGAGAGCGAGGGCCGGTCGAACAGCACGGCCGCGAGCATGATGAGCGTCATCGCCAGCGCGCGCTCCGTGCCCACACGCGACCCCGTGCCGATGTCGTAGAGAACGGCCCCGACGATGGCGAGCGCCGCCGCCCATTTCTTGATCGGATAGTCGAGCGCGAGCGTTTGCGACATCGCCAGGAGCCGCCGCAGGCCAAAGAAGAAAATGCCGGCGACGAGCGTCATCTGCATGCCCGAGATGGTCACGATGTGAAAAATCCCGGCGCGGCGAATCAAATCCTTCGCGTTCTCGGAGAGGAAATCGCGCTTGCCGGTCACCATGGCGGCGGCGATGGCTCCGGCGTCGCCGCCGATCGTTTTGTAGACGCGTCGCGCCAGAGCGTTTCGCATTCGGTCCACGGCGGCGAAAAAACGAAGGGAGAAGGGCGCAGGGTCGGGCGGCGGCATGACCTCGATCCGCCCGAGCGCGGTCCCGACGCCGCCCAGCCGGGCGAAATAGGCGTCGCGTGCGAAATCATAGCCGCCGGGCAGCGCCGCGCGGGCGGGCGGCAGGAGACGGGCCTTCAACGCGATGAAATCGCCCGCCGAGAATTGCGGTTCGCTCCGCGTTGTCAGCCGCACCCGCGCGGGAACGACGTCGGCCGGCAGACCTTCCGCGCTCGCGACGCGCAGAATGAACCGCGCGCCCGCCGGCCGCAGGTCGATCTCCTCGACGAAGCCGGTCAGCTCGCCGACGCCTGGGCGGGGAACGATGGGCGCGGCGACCCGCGCCGCGCGCCAGGCCCCAGAGGCGAATCCGGCGGCGACGAAGGCGAGGGTCAGAAACAGCGCATGGGCCCGCGCATGACGGCGCCAGAACACGGCGAGCGACGCAGCGGCGGCGAGCGCGCCGACGCACAGCGCGAGCGGCGGTTCGCGCTCTGCGGAGAAATAGAGGACGACGCCGGCGCCGGCGGCGACCGCGAGCCACAGGAAGGGCCGCCGAAGCTCGGCTTCCTGCGCATAGGCCGCCTGCAGGGCCCCGGCGATTTTTTGCGCGGGCGGCGCGAGCCAGAGGGCCAGGCCGCCGCCTCGGCCCGCGTCGCGTTCCGCGGCGCGCGTCGCGTCTGTCACCGCAAACTCCCGGCTCGGTGGAGTCGCGCGAGATTAGTGCGATTTTCGATCTGAGGCTACGGTCCCGCTTCAGGCCGGCCGGATCATGCGCGGGCGCGGCTCTTGCGTTTCTTGCCGCCTCGGGGGCCCTGCCCGCGATCGGGCGAGCGCGCGTCGAAGGTTTCCGGCGGCTCGTCCGCGCGCATGTAGCGGACGCCAAGGAAGAACAGGATTTGCGCGTCGCCCGTCGGCGGCTCGCCGTCGCGGCGCGAGGATTTCTCGCGCGTCCGGAAGGCCACGACCTCCCCCATCTCGTCCTCCCCGCGTCGGGCGCGGCCAAAAGTTAAGCGACCTTTTCCTGATTAGGGGTCCGGGAGGGTTAATGTTCCGTCAACGACCCTTTGCTATTTTGAAAGTGCAAGTCGCGTAAAGAGTTTGAGTGAGTGCTCGTCAATGGACTCCGACAAGAGCAGCCGCCGAATCGTCGACGCCTCGCTTCTTCGCGCCATCGTCGACCAGTTCGTCAGACGTCCGACGCATCCGATCGGCGACATCCGGCAATTCGAGCAATTGGCGCTCGGGCTGATCGACATCGTCGATTCGGCTTCCGTCGCGCAGGTCGCGCGTCCGCTCTGCTTCCACGCCGAGACGCCGCCGTCGATCTTCGCCCGCCTGCTCGGGAAAGGCGGGCCCTGCGCCGAGCTTGCGCTCGAATACGCGCCCGCCCTGCCTCGCGCCGAGTTGCAGAAGGCCGCGCTGCAGGGCGCGGCGCCGCTGGCTTGCGCCGTCGCGCGTCGGGCCGACATCGACAGGGATCTGACGATCGCCCTGGCGCATCGCGGGGAACGTGAAGTCCTGCGCGCACTCGCGGGCAACGCCTCGCTCCATTTCGACCCCGCCGCCCGGCGAGTGCTGACGATGGCGGCGCGCGACGACGCGACGTTGGCCCGCATGCTGCTCGACCGCGACGACGTCGACCTCGATCCGGAGCCGCTGTTCCTCGCGGCGACGCGGCTGGAGCGCGCCGGCATAATTCTGAACGCCTGCCGCCGGGCGCTCACGGCCGGAACCCTCGGTTCTCGCCCTGCGCCTCCGGATTTCGTCGCGCGTTTCGAAACGGCGGCTGTCGCGCGCGACCGCGAAGCGATGGCCGATCTCATGGCGAGCGCGCTGGAGTGCCGCAAGGAGCGTCTGCGCGCGATTTTCGCCGACGCTGGCGGCGAGGCGCTGGCTCTGGCGCTTGCAGCGCTGGGCTATGACGCCGACGCCGCGACCCGCGTCTTTCTTTGCGCAAATCCGGCGATCTCGCACGATACGGATCGCGTGCGCGCGCTCGTCGCGCTGGTCCGCTCGACGCCGCAGCGGGCCGCGGCGCAGGTTGTCGTCGCCTTCGCGGGCGCTACGCCGCGGCCCGAGAAGGAGCCGGCGCGCGCCGGAGCCTTGGGCGTAGACAGCTACGCAGCGCGCGGGTGGCGCCGCGTCGTGGCGGCTCCTCCCACCGGCGACTCCACGCGAAAGACGGTATGAGGCGGGGAAGGGTTCAGGCGGCCAGGTCGACGAAGACTCGGCCCTGCCTATCCTCGATCTCGACGATCCACAGATCGGGATCGAACATGATTTCTCGCTTGAGCCTAGCTTCGGCCTCGACCGGATCGAGCCATTCCCCGGCGTGCGCCCGGGCGAAAAGCCTGTCGACGCCCTCGGGCGGCTCCTCGCTCTGCGGCGCGGGGCCATAAACCGCGGCGCGGCCGTCGAGCATGTCGAGCTTGATGAACAGGGCGCCGGCTTCCGCCGCGCCCCGCCGCCGCAACACGGCGACGGCGCCCTGAGTTTCCGCCCGGCGGATGAGGGCGGTCGCGAAAATATCTGAACGGAGACGCATTCAAGACATTTAGGATGAATGCGCCCGCCGTCCAAGACTCTCCTGCTTCCGGGTCGCTCTCACTCCTGCGCGAGACCCGACCGCGCCGCCAGCAGCTTCAGGAGTTTCGGGTTGATCTGGCCCTTCACAGGCAGGCCGTTGTCGCGCTCGAAGTTCTGGATCACCTGACGGGCGCTGGGGTCGAGCTTGCCGTTGGCGTTCACGACATAGCCGAGCCGCTGAAGCGCCCGCTGGGCGAAATAAACGTCCTTGTTGGCCGTCTCGGCCGGAGCCGGGTGCGTCTTGCCGCCGCCGATCAACTGGCCGATCGGATCGCGCGCCGCAACATCGCGCTTTTTCTCCGCCTTGGCGGCTACAGCCTTCGTCGGCCGGGCGGCGGGCGCTTCCGATTTCAGGATTTCCGCCTTGAGCGCCGCCGCATCGGGCTTCGCTTCCGGCTTAACGCCGTTCTTTTGCGCCGCGCGCGGCGCAGGCGCGGGATTCACTGGCTCGGACGCGGCGGGGGTTGCGTCCAGCCGCGCTGCGTCGAGCTGGGTGGGGCGCACGGGCGGCGTCGGCGCTGCGGCCGTCTCGGTCCTCTCGGGCTCCGCCGCCGGCAGGGTCGCGCGGGCGGAAAAGAGCGGCGCCGGATGGCGGCCGTCTTGGAAGAAGAGGGCGTTCATCGGCACGCCGACGAAGGCGAGGCCGCCAATGCCCAAAAGAACCAGCGCGCCCATGCGCTGAAGCCCGAAGACCCGGGCGAGCACGGAGCGCTTTTTTTTCGGCGCGCGGGCGGGGGCGGGGGAAGCCGCGCCGCGGCGCTTTGGCGCGGCGCATTCATCCTGGAAGTCCTGAAACTTCGAAGCGCTGAGCGAGGCGTCACGCAATTTTCTTCACCGTTTCCTTTTCGTGGCCGAAGTCGTCGCCCGGGACGGCCCCGTGGCGCGGGATGGTTTCGATTTTCGCGCAGACGCTTCCCGTCGCCGGAACGCGGCAATCGAGCGGGAGACGCACGGTTACGGACGTGCCCTTCTTCGGCGCGCTCTCCACCGTGATCGTCCCGCCGTGCAGGCCGACGAGTCCGCGTACGACCGAAAGGCCGAGGCCGGTGCCTTCATATTCCCGATCATGCGAGGCGCTCGCCTGGAAGAAGGGGTCGCCGAGACGGACGAGATCCTGAGCCGCAATGCCGATGCCCGTGTCGGATACGGTGATCGCCAGGCGGTTGCCATCGGGTTCGAGGCGCACGCGCACCCGTCCGCCCGCAGGCGTGAATTTCACCGCGTTGGACAGAAGATTCAGGAGAATTTGCTTGCAGGCGCGCTTGTCCGCGACGAGCTCCTCGACGTCGCGGCGATAATCGCGCAGAAGCGTCACGCCGCCCTGGTCGGCCTTGATCTGGACCATGTCGCAGCTCTGGTCGACGAGCGCGGGCAGAGAGAAGGGCTCCGGGAAAATCTGCATGGAGCCGGCGTCGATTTTCGACATGTCGAGGATCGTGTTGACGACTTCGAGCAGATGGTGGCCCGAATTGCTGATGATCCCCGCGTATTCGCGCTGTTTGGCGGGATCGGTCGGCGCGAGATCGGGGTTCGCCAGCATTTCCGAAAAGCCGATGATGGCGTTGAGCGGCGTGCGCAGCTCATGGCTGACATTGGCGAGGAAACGCGTCTTGCTCGCGGTCGCGCGTTCGCTCTCGGCGCGGGCCGCCGCTATGGCCTCCTCGGCGCGCTTCTCGGCGGTCACGTCGCGAAGGATGCAGACGACCGGCAATAGGGCTTCCGCGGCCGTCGGATCGTCGCCCAGTTCGTCAGAGACCGCTTGCGCGAGGCACATGCGCGCGTCGAAATAATTGAAGACCGGCTCGACATATTTGCCTGACGCCGACGGCGCGAGGCTAACCTGCACGCGCAGCACGGTCGTGAGCGGCGCGCGCTTCTCGAAGGCGTCCGAGACGAGTTTGAGGAACGCCGGACGGTCCGCGATGTGGACGCGCTGGAAAAAGCCGCGTCCCGCGAGATCGCGCTGGTCGAGTCCGTAGGCCTTGTGCGTGTCGCCGACGACCGATGCGACGGCTCCGGTGCGGTCGAGGTGAAGAACGATGTCGCCGATCGCTTCGGTGAGGAGGCGCAGGTCGCGCGCATTGGCGGCGTCGGAGCGCATGCGGGCGCGCTCCGCGCGGATCGCGCAAATCGCGACGACGCCGACATAAAGCAGCAGCGGGGCCGTGAGAATCGCTAGACTGGCCGAGCGTTCCAGAACCGCGAAATCCGGGGCGCGAACATCGGGGCCGGCGGTCAGCGCGAGAAGATCGATCGTCGCCGCCTGAATGACGAAGATCATCACGATCTCCGGCGTCAGCGCCGCCTCGACGAGCGCGATCGCGAGCAGGGCGATCGAGATGGTCTCATAGCCTTCCGTGAGTCCGTGAACGGCCAGCGCCATCGCGAGCCATCCGAAGATCGACACGCTCTGGGCGAGGCGCAGATTGCCCGTGCGCGCGAGAATGGCGACCGAGATCAGCGGAATTTGCGCAAGGAGGAAAAGCAGGCTTTGATACGCCGTCGGCGACCCGTAAAGAAAAAGCCAGATCGGCGCGCCGAGAAGCACGCAGGCGGCGACCACGAGACGCGGCAAAATGAAAAAGCGATGGCGCGCCGCGTCGAGAGGGCGCGCCGCAGCGCTTTCATGGATCAGAGCATCGATCCAAGGCGCCGGCCGGTCGAATGATGCAAAGTTACGCAAATCACACGCTCCTGATTGCAGGAATCGTGTCAGACCTATCTTAAGTGTCTGCTAAACGCGCGGCGCCGTGCGCGATTTTCGGTCCGCGCCGGGGCGCTGATGGTTTGCGTTTCCTTTTCGCGACGCGCGGAATTCGGCGCATTGGAATTTACGAACGCGCAACTTCGACGCGCGAAAACCGCCGGATGCGGGCGCCGCCGCGCCCGGCCGGAGTCGCGCCGTGGGTTTCCTGCTGAAATGCTTCCTCTGCATCGCGGCCGTTCTCATTGCGCTGCAATGGCGGGGAGGCGAGTCCGGCGCGCCGTCGGCGCCGCCGAGAACGCGCGCCGCCGCCCCGCAGCCGCCCCGTCGCCCGCAAATCGAGGAGGCCGCCCGCGGCCTTGCGGCAAGCGGCGCGGAGGCGCTCATGTCGGCGGCGCGCGACCGCTGCCTGTCCGCGCCACGCGAATGCTCCGCCGCGCTGCAAAAATTGCAGGGCGCGACTTGGGGCCGCTAGCCGCAGTCCCGGGGCCAAGTCGTTCCAGAACCGGACATTTTTGCCTAAATGGAAAATTAACTCTAAACATGCAAAGGGTTGGTCAGCGTTTCCGAGGCCGAACCGCTACCCACGCCCATCCCCCAAAGCGCCCCTTGCGCGCTTCGCACCGATCCCAGCTTGAAGGAGACGGTCATGTCCGACGAAACCGTTCCGCCGCAGCCTGAAGACGCGTTTGGCCGCGCGGAAATCGAGAGCCTGCAGGAGCAGTTGAAGGCCGCCAAGGCCGAGCGCGACCGCCAGATTTTCGAGAAGACGGAGATCGTCGCCAAGGCCAACGCCTGCGCCAAGGAGCGCGACGATCTGAAAGAGCAACTCGCCTCGGTTCTTTCCGAGCGCGACAAGATGATTGGCGACGTCGTGGCCGATCACGACAAGATTGTCGCCGACATTTCCTCCCAGCGCGACGCCCTCGCCAAGGAGAAGGCCGCCGTGGAGGCCTCCCTGCAGGACGCGACGCGCCGGGCGGAGGAGGCGGAGCGCCGCGCCGCGGAGGCCGCAGCCGAAATTCAGCGCCTGCGCGGCGTCATCGCCGCCGGCCCCTCGAGCGATCCGCTCGAGCTGCTACTGGCGGTCCTGGCCGAAAAGACCAAGGCCGCCGTCGCCTGGCTCCGCGCCAGGATCCCGGCCGACAGCCCGCTTCTGCCGTGGTTCGACAAGACAGTCGACGCCGTGACCAGAATCGGCTGCATGGCCGTCAAGCTGACGAAGGAGTTCATCGTCTGGGCGACGCCGCGCGTGCTCGAACTCTCCAAGCGGACGGTGGCCAAGGTCGAGGAGATGCTGGCCAAGAAATAGGCGTCTTCCGCCCCTTGCGGGCCGGCCGGACCTTACCGTTTGCGGGCGCGGTTGGTTAACCGCGCCCTTTCTTTTGGAGCCGGGCGCTGCTATCCGAGGCGCCATGAGCGCCCCCCACAAATTCGACAACATCCGCAATTTCTCGATCGTCGCCCATATCGACCACGGCAAGTCGACTCTGGCCGACCGGCTGATCCAGGAGACCGGCGCGCTCGCCGCGCGCGAGATGGTCGAGCAGGTGCTCGATTCGATGGACATCGAACGCGAGCGCGGCATCACCATCAAGGCCCAGACCGTGCGCCTGCACTACCGGGCGAAGGACGGAAAAGACTATATCCTCAACCTGATGGACACGCCCGGCCACGTCGACTTCGCCTATGAGGTCTCGCGGTCGCTGAAGGCCTGCGAGGGCTCGCTGCTCGTGGTCGACGCCTCTCAGGGCGTGGAGGCGCAGACGCTCGCCAATGTCTATCAGGCGATCGACGCGGGACACGAGATCGTGCCCGTGCTCAACAAGATCGACCTGCCGGCCGCCGAGCCCGACCGCATCAAGGAGCAGATCGAGGAGGTCATCGGCCTCGACGCCTCCGACGCCGTGCTCATCTCGGCCAAGACCGGCATCGGCATCCCGGACGTGCTGGAGGCGATCGTCACCCGCCTGCCGCCGCCCAGGGGCGACGAAAAGGCCCCGCTCAAGGCGCTGCTGGTCGATAGCTGGTACGACGCCTATCTCGGCGTGGTCGTCCTGGTGCGCATTTTCGACGGCACGCTGAAGAAGGGCCAGAAAATCCAGATGATGGGCACAGGCGCCCATTACGAGGTGGACAAGATCGGCGTCTTCCGGCCCAAGATGCAGGACGTCGCTGAGCTCGGCCCCGGCGAGGTGGGGTTCATCACCGCGCAGATCAAGCAGGTGGCCGACACCCGCGTCGGCGACACCATCACCGACGACAAGAAGCCCTGCGACGAGGCGTTGCCGGGCTTCAAGCCGGCGCAGCCGGTCGTGTTCTGCGGCCTTTTCCCGGTCGACGCCGCCGATTTCGAGGATTTGCGCGCTGCGATCGGCAAGTTGCGGCTGAACGACGCGAGCTTTTCCTATGAGATGGAGACCTCGGCGGCGCTCGGCTTCGGCTTCCGCTGCGGCTTCCTCGGCCTGCTGCACCTTGAAATCATTCAGGAGCGCCTCCAACGCGAGTTCAATCTCGACCTCATCGCGACGGCGCCCTCGGTCGTCTACAAAATCCTGCTGACCAATGGCGAGGAGATCGAGCTGCACAATCCGGCCGACATGCCGGATGTCGTGAAGATCGAGGAGATCAAGGAGCCGTGGATCCGCGCCACGATCCTTACGCCCGACGATTATCTCGGCTCGGTGCTGAAGCTCTGTCAGGACCGGCGCGGCGTACAGGTCGACCTCAATTACGTCGGCAAGCGCGCCATGGCGATCTATGACCTGCCGCTCAACGAAGTCGTCTTCGACTTCTACGACCGTTTGAAGTCGATCTCGAAGGGCTATGCGAGCTTCGACTATCAGCTCACCGACTATCGCGCTGGCGATCTCGTCAAGATGAGCATTCTCGTCAATGGCGAGCCGGTGGACGCGCTCTCCATGCTCGTACACCGCACGCGCGCGGAGGGGCGCGGCCGGCAGATGTGCGAGAAGCTCAAGGAGCTCATTCCCCCGCACATGTTCCAGGTGCCGATCCAGGCCGCCATCGGCGGCAAGATCATCGCCCGCGAAACCGTGCGCGCCTTCCGCAAGGACGTGACCGCCAAATGCTACGGCGGCGACGCCACCCGCAAGCGCAAGCTTTTGGAGAAGCAGAAGGAAGGCAAGAAGAGGATGCGCCAGTTCGGGCGGGTCGAGATCCCGCAGGAGGCGTTCATCGCGGCGCTGAAGATGGAGGATTGAGGGTAGCTGTGCGCTCTCACCGCCGGCAAGACGGCGGTGCCGCAGGTATCCACAGCGCGCGTGACCGAGTTGGCTTTGTTGACTAGCCTCCTCATAAAAATGGCATAGCTAAACCGTAAGGGAGATCCCCGGCTTAGCCGGGGTGGCAGTGGAAGTTTGACGTTTTCAGCAGTCCACCGTCGACATTTCCAGTCGTGAGCCGCCAAGCACACGATAGGGAAATCCGACGATGGACGAGTATGAGAGCTTAAGTCACACGCGATGGGACTGCAAATACCACGTTGTGTTCATACCCAAATGTCGCAGGAAAGCGCTGTATGGCGAACTTCGGCGTCACCTCGGGGAAGTGTTCAAGAAACTGGCCGCGCAGAAGGAGAGCCGGATCGAGGAGGGGCATTTGATGCCCGACCATGTTCACATGATGATCTCGATCCCTCCGAAATTCGCGGTGTCCCAGGTGGTGGGATACATCAAGGGCAAGAGCGCGATCCATATGGCGCGGGTTTATGCGGAACGTCGGCGCAATTTCGTGGGTCGTTTCCCCGGTGATGGTGTAGCTGGATGGGAGCAAGCGGCCCGCGACGCGCGCTTTTCATAGCGCCGTAGCGAGCGGGCGGCTTGCGGTGGTCATTGACGATTCGCCGATAGGATCGGGTTGCGACACTCAAACGCAACCGAGGAACCGCCGATGACCGATGAGATGATGAACCTGCGCGCGCTCGTGGAGAAGGCCCCCGACGCGGATATTTTGCGCGAGATGATTGGTTTTGCCGCCGAGCGGCTGATGGAGATCGAGATCGGCGCCCTGACCGGGGCCGGCTATGGCGAGAAGAACCCCGAGCGGCTCGCTCAGCGCAACGGCTATCGCGAGCGGACCTGGGAGACGCGCGCCGGCGCCGTGGGGCTGCGCATCCCCAAGCTACGCAAGGGCAGCTATTTTCCCGGCTTTCTGGAGCCGCGGCGGATGGCCGAAAAGGCGCTGACCGCTGTCATCCAGGAGGCCTATATCCAGGGCGTTTCAACGCGCTCGGTCGATGATCTCGTCAAGGCCATGGGCATGAGCGGCGTCTCCAAGAGCCAGGTCTCGCGCCTGTGCGAGGAGATCGACGAGCGCGTCAAAGCCTTCCTCGAGCGGCCGATCGAAGGCGACTGGCCCTATCTTTGGATCGACGCGACCTATGTGAAGGCGCGGCAGAATGGCCGCATCGTCTCTCTGGCGGCGATCATCGCCGTGGGCGTCGACGCCGACGGCCGGCGCGAAGCGCTCGGCATGGACATCGGTCCCTCGGAGGCCGAGACATTCTGGACCGAGTTCCTGCGCAAGCTGCGTCGCCGGGGGCTGCGTGGCGTCAGGCTCGTCGTCTCCGACGCGCATGAAGGACTGAAGGCCGCAGTCGCCAAGGCGCTGCAATCGACCTGGCGGCGCTGCCGCGTCCACTTCATGCGCAATGCGCTCGCCCATGCCGGCAAGAGCGGCAGGCGCGTCGTCTCCGCCTTCATCGCCACCGCCGTCGCGCAGGACGACGCCGAGGCGGCAAAAGGCCAATGGCGCAAGGTCGCCGACCAGTTGCGCCCCAAGCTGCCGAAGCTCGCGACCTTCATGGACGACGCCGAGGCGGACGTGCTCGCTTATATGAGCTTCCCGGCGGCGCACCGCGCCAAGCTGCACAGCACGAATCCGATCGAGCGCCTGAACGGCGAGATCAAGCGGCGCACCGAGGTCGTCGGCATCTTCCCCAACGAGGCCGCCATCATCCGCCTCGTCGGCGCGATCCTGCTCGAACAGAACGACGAAGGGGCCGTCCAGCGCAGCCGATACATGACGCTGGAAACAATCGCGCCGTTCAGCGATGATGCGATCGTCCGGCTGCCCGCCGTGGCCGCCTGACCGACCCGGCTTGCCGGCGAGCGTCGTGATCACGCCAACCAGCTACGCCACGCCAAGGGACACGATCCGGCATGCTTCTCAGAAAGGTACTCGCGTTTCACCCGAGACACGACGTCAGCCCAAACGGCCGTCGTGTCCGCATCGTCGTCAGCTGTCGTTACTGCGCTCTGAGACATGGTTACTCTTATTGACAATGGGGTGATCGAACCTATCCGATTCGCTTGGCATAATGGGAGGGCGGCGCAGGTTTCACCAAATTTATCTGGTGGACGATGTGGGCGAGCGAGGGCATTGCCGCCATCCCAATTCCCGGGCCTAAGCTTGACGCACGGGGGCTCAAACGGGGAAGGTCAAGTGGCCGAGAACGCGTGTATGGTTGCGGCCTTCGATTTCGCAGTCTTATCCCCAGCGATGGGCGAGGGTTATCTACCTAGAGCGTCACCATATATGCTTTTTTTAAAAAATTTGTTTATGACAACCTGAAAAGCCCCCGGCCATATGGCTTTGAACCCCCCTTGGGGGAGTCGCTGTGGCCGAAGAATTCTTTTGATGCGAGGCTCGGAGCCGGAGCCGGTGGGGCCTTCGCGCGCTCGGGTCTCGTTTTGTCTCGAATAAGGCCACCGCGGGGAGGGGGCATCGACAGGGCGAGTGTTCGTCACTCCTCCCATCATGCCGTGGCCGCTGACGTTCGCCGACGCTTATCGGGCAAATGTTGGGCGCGCCGGGTTATTGGGTGCCAAGATCTTTCGCAAGTGCTTGATTTTTCTGGCGCTCCCTAGGGGACTCGAACCCCTGTTTTCGCCGTGAGAGGGCGACGTCCTAGACCGCTAGACGAAGGGAGCGGGGAGGAGGTTCTTTAGACTGCCCGCTGCGGCTCGGCAAGAGGCCATCGGGCGGACTTTCGCGCTTCTTTTCGTCGTGATAGCCAGACACTCCGCGTTTTTCAGGATTTACGTCATGACGCAGCCCCTGACCAAGGACACGCCTGACGCCGCGCGCGTCGAGACCGCCCTCGCCGAACTCGGGCGCGCCGCTCGAAAGGCGGCGCATGTCGTCGCCCTGGCCTCCACCGAGGCGAAGAACACGGCGTTGCGCGCAGCGGCCGGGGAAATCCGCCGCCGGCGCGCCGCCATTCTCGCCGCCAACGCCCTCGACGTCGCCGACGCGCGGGCGCGGGGGACTGCGGGCTCCTTCATCGACCGGCTGACGCTCGATCCCGGCCGCGTCGAAGCCATTGCGCGCGGCGTCGAGGAAATCGCCGATCTGCCCGACCCGGTCGGCCGCCTGCTCGCGCGGTTCGAGCGGCCGAACGGCCTCCTCATCGAGCGCGTCTCGACGCCGCTTGGCGTCATCGGCGTGATCTACGAGAGCCGCCCCAATGTCACCGCCGACGCAGGCGCGCTCTGCCTCAAGGCTGGCAACGCCTGCATTTTGCGCGGCGGGTCGGAGAGCCTGCGCTCCTCGCGCGCCATTCACGCCTGCCTTGTCGCGGGGCTCGACGCCGCGGGCCTGCCGGCGGCCGCGATCTCGCTCGTCGATACGCCCGACCGCGCCGCCGTGGGCGCCATGCTCGCGGGGCTCGACGGCGCGATCGACGTCATCGTGCCGCGCGGCGGCAAGAGCCTCGTCGCGCGCGTGCAGCACGAAGCGCGCGTGCCTGTCTTCGCCCATCTCGAGGGCATCGTTCACGTCTTCGTGCACGCGGACGCCGATCTCGACATGGCGAAGCGCGTGCTGCTCGACGCCAAGATGCGGCGCACCGGAATATGCGGCGCGGCGGAAACGCTGCTCGTCGACCGCGCCTGCGCCGAAACCCATCTGGCCCCGCTCGTTGCGATGCTGATTGACGCGGGCTGCGAAGTGCGCGGCGACGCGGCGGCGCAGGCGGCCGACCCGCGCGTGAAGCCCGCCGTCGAGGAAGACTGGAGCGCGGAATATCTCGACGCGATCATCGCCGCGAGGGTGGTGGACGGGGTCGACGCCGCAATCGACCATATCGAGACCTACGGCTCGCATCACACGGACTGCATCATCACGCGCAACGGCGCCGTCGCGCAGCGCTTTATGAAGGAAGTCGACTCGGCGATCGTGCTGCACAACGCCTCGACGCAATTCGCGGACGGCGGCGAATTCGGCTTCGGAGCCGAAATCGGCATTGCGACGGGACGCATGCATGCCCGCGGGCCGGTGGGCGTCGAGCAGTTGACGTCGTTCAAATATCGCGTGCATGGCGACGGCCAGGTGCGGGGGTGAGCGCGGGGGTGAGCGCGGGGTCACGCGCCGGCCTGCGCGCCCGGCCTGCGCGCGCGGTCGCGCTTGCGCCATGAGAAGCTTTGTCCGGCTCCCGCCGCACGCCCCCGGCATGCGCATCGGGCTCTTCGGCGGATCGTTCAATCCGCCGCACGAGGGTCATTTGCTGGTTTCGCGCACGGCCCTGAGGCGGCTTGGCCTCGATCGGCTGTGGTGGCTCGTGACGCCCGGCAATCCTCTGAAGGACCAGCGCGAACTCGATGCGCTCGCGGCGCGGGCGACGGCCGCCCGAGCCATCGCCCGCGATCCGCGCATCGCCGTCACCGAGTTGGAGTCCGAGATCGGCGCGCGCTACACCGCCGATACGCTGCGCTTCCTTCGCGCACGTTGTCCGGGGGTCCGTTTCGTCTGGATCATGGGCGCGGACAACCTCCTGCAATTCCATCGCTGGCGGCGATGGGAGGACATCATGCGCGCCGTGCCGGTCGCGATCGTCGACCGCCCGGGCGCGACGTGGCGCGCCGCGAATTCGAAAGCCGCCCGGCGATTTTCGCGGGCGAGACGACGCGAGGAAGAGGCGGGACGGATCGCCCGCGCCGCGCCGCCGGCCTTCGTATACCTCCATGGTCCGCGCAGCCCGCGGTCTTCCACGGAGCTGCGCCGAAAGACTCGAGGCTGAATTATTTCCGGTCGAAGAGCGGGATGATCCAGCGTTGGTAGGCCCAGAAGCTCGCCGGAATGCCGATGAAGATCGCGACCCACATCATCATCGAATTGTCGGTGACGTTCTCGTAGAAGCTTCCGCCCTCGTGCACCGCCTGGGTGTAGGGGTTGCGCACGAAGAGCGTCATCAGGAACGAGCCGATGAAGATCGCGCCAACGATGTAGAAGACGCTCTTCGGAATGAGCATGACAGGTTTCTGATTTTGTGGTTGTTTCTGGTCCTGGGGCGCCTGCGGGGGGGTGGCGTTCGGTTCGTCGGTCATGTCGCTTCGCTCCTGAGCGTTTTCCTCTCCGACTAATATGGATCACGCCGGGGCGTAGCGCCATAGAGGCGCGGCGGGGAAACCAATTGGCGTGACCTCTTGGATATAGGCGGTTGCAAGCGGATGGAAGCCAGCTTTTCTCGCCAAAGAGCGCGCAAAAAGCCGGCATGGGTAAAGGGTAACCGTCTCAACGGCTCTGGCCGCGCTTCAATTATTCGTGAAGACGCCGCCCCATAATGTGGGCGCATCTCGACAGGATGGCGCGATGACGGGCGTTCGGGACTTTTCCTTCATGGCTTTTTTGGACGGCGCCTTCTCGTCGCTGCTCTGGTCGGCGGTGGGCTTCGCAGCCTGGTGGGTGATGTTTCGCGCGCCGCTGGGCCGTCGACCCTTCAGGGCCCGCATTCTCGTCAAGGCTCCAGCCGAGCGGATCTGGGCGGCCTGTCTGACGGAGCCGTCGCCGCCCGGCGGCTGGAGCGGGGCGCTCGAAATTTCCCGTCAGGGTTTCGAGGGCGGAGATCCGCCGGATCGGCATCGGGCTTTCGTGCGTCACGGCGGCGACGGGCCGTTCCGCGAGTCGCGCTGGCGGGTGCGTCGCTATGTCCCGAACCGTCTTTTCGAGGCGGAGCAGCTGGCGATGGAGGGCGCGAAGCCCGGGTCGGTCGAACGCACCGGCGTTCGTCTGAAGCTCACGCCGCAGGGCGAGGCGGTGCTCGTCGAACATGAAACGACCCGGCTGGCGCGCGGCGTCTTCGGGCACCTCTACGTTCCACGCGCCAGTCGGCGCTTTCTGGAGCATGTGCGGTCCCATTGCGAGGGCCTGGACGCCGCGCCGCATAGGGCGGTGGTGAGCCGCCGCGCGAGCTTTTTCCTCGCCGTTCTCGCCTTTGCGGCCATCGTCGGGATATTCAGCGCCGGCAATCCGGAGGTGTGGGGGGTCGCCGCCTTCGTCGCGATCTTTTTGCAGCTCGCGATCTGGCTGCACGAATATGGCCATCTCGTCGCCATGCGCTGGTTCGGCCACGCAGACGCGGCCTTCATGATGGTCCCGCTTCTCGGCGGCGCGGCGATCAACGCGCGGCGGTCGAAGACGCGGTTCGAGGAGGCCGTGATCGCGCTGATGGGGCCCGCCCTGTCCGGAGCGGCCGTCCTTGCGCTGACGCCTTTCGTCCCGTTGGGACTGCGCTTCTTCACCTCCGCCATCGGCGCCGAGCCGATGAACTGGCTGGATCCGGAATCGCTTGCGACCTGGGCCGGGCTTTGCGCGATCGCCTTTCTCGCCATGGCGATCCCGATCAATCTCTACAATCTGGTTCCGCTCGGCGCGCTCGACGGCGGCCGCGTCGTTTCGGCGCTGGCGAGGGGGCGCGTCTCGCAGGCGCTGCTCGCTTCGGCGATTTTCGGGGCGCTGGCCTTCGCTCTGGTCGGCACGGCGAACGCGGTCGATCTTGGCGCCGCGCTCGCTTTCGTCGTGATCGTCTGGGTCGTGGGCCAGCTCACCTCGGAAAGTTCGCTCGAGCAGGCGCCGCCGATGAGCCTTCGGGAGACCTGCGTGACGCTGGCGCTGCTCATCATGACGTTGACCGTTTACGTGGACGCGTCGCGGTCGATCACCCCGGCCGTCCTGGCGGCGCTGCGGGAGGGCGTCGGGGGCGGCGTCGATCAGGACAAAGCTGACGGCGTCTGAGCGCCGTCAGACGGCGGCGCCGTAGACGTCATAGGCGTCCGCGCGCTCGACCTTGATGGTCACGAGGTCGCCCGGCCGCAGCGGCCGCCGCGCGGCGACGAAGGCCGCGCCGTCGATCTGCGGCGCATCGGCCTTGGTCCTGCCTTTGGCGGGCGCGCCGCCCGGGCCGCCGCCGGCTTCGTCGACGATGACCTGGAGCCGTTTGCCGAGCTTGCGCTTCATCAGCCGCTCGGAAACGGCCTGCTGCTTCTCCATGAAGCGCTTCCAGCGGCTCTCCTTCACCTCGTCGGGGACGGGCGTCAGGCCGAGGTCGTTCGCCGGCGCGCCGGCGACGGGCTCGAATTTGAAGGCGCCGGCGCGGTCGATCTCGGCTTCGTCGAGCCAGTCGAGGAGCGTCGCGAAATCCTCCTCCGTCTCGCCCGGAAAGCCGACGATGAAGGTGGAGCGCAATGTCAGATCCGGGCAGGCGGCGCGCCAGGACTTGATCCGGGCGAGGGTCTTTTCCTCGTTCGCCGGACGCTTCATCGCCCTCAGGACGTCGGGCGCCGCGTGCTGGAAGGGAATGTCGAGATAGGGAAGGACCTTGCCCTCCGCCATCAGGCCGATGACCTCGTCGACATGAGGGTAGGGGTAAACGTAATGGAGCCGCACCCAGGCCCCGAGTTCGCCGAGCTCCCGCGCCAGATCGAGGAAGCGCGCGCGCACCGTCCGGTCGCCGAAGACGCTTTCGGCGTAGCGCAGGTCGCGGCCATAGGCGCTCGTGTCCTGCGAGATGACGAGCAATTCCTTCACGCCGGCGCGTACGAGCTTTTCCGCCTCGCGCAGCACCTCGGCGGCCGGGCGCGAGACGAGCGGCCCGCGCAGATGCGGGATGATGCAGAAGGAGCAGCTGTTGTCGCAGCCTTCCGAAATTTTCAGATAGGCGTAATGGCGCGGCGTAAGCTTCACGCCCTGTTCGGGCACGAGATCGACGAAAGGATCGTGCGCGGGCGCGGCGGCGCGATGCACGGCCTCGACCACGCTTTCATATTGCTGGGGGCCGGTGATCGCCAGAACGTCCGGAAAATGCGCGCGGATCGCCTCCGGTTCGGCGCCCATGCAGCCGGTGACGACGACCTTGCCGTTTTCGGCCAGCGCCGCGCCGATGGCGTCGAGCGACTCGGCCTTGGCGCTGTCGAGAAAGCCGCAGGTGTTGACGACGACCACGTCGGCGCCTTCGTGGCGCCGCGCGAGTTCATAGCCCTCGGCGCGAAGCCGGGTGACGATGCGCTCGCTGTCGACGAGCGCCTTGGGACAGCCGAGCGAGACGAAAGAGACGCGCGGGGCGGGACGCTTCTGGTCTTCCTGCATCGCGCCCGATTGCCACGGCGCGGCCCGGAACGCAATCGAAACGCGCCGGTCAGGCCGTCATGGCGCCGACAAGGGCGTAGAGCGCGACGGCGGCGAAGACGAGGGCGTGAACCATGGACGCGAACTCCACTGGCGCGCCGCGGGGGCGCGCGGAACAAGACGAGGATTTTTCTGAGGCCGAAGCCGGGCGGCGGCGCGCCGCATCGACCGGACGTTAATAGTTTCCCGCGCGTTAAAAAAAGGTTTCAGAAACGCCGGATCGGCCGCCCGAAAAGCGGGCGTCCTCGGCGCCGGAGCGTCTTCTGTCCGCATTCTTCATTCAAGATCATTGGCTTGCGAGGCGACGCAAAAACTGTTTGCGCTCCGCGCCTGCGCAACTATGAATAGCCGCGCCGGAGCCCGCCCGCGCGCCGACTGCGCCGCCGCCGGTTAACGCCAAGCCTTCAGCGCCAATCAGAAAGACCCGAGCCTTGCCGAAGTCGATCGTTCTCGGAACCGGTTCCTATGCGCCCGAGCGCGTTCTCACCAACGCCGATCTCGAGAAGATGGTCGCCACCAATGGCGAGTGGATTGTCAGCCGCACGGGCATCAGGGAACGGCGCGTCGCCGCCGAGCGCGAGGCGACATCGGACCTTGCCGCCGCCGCCGCGCGCCAGGCGCTGGACTTCGCGGGTGTGCGCCCGGAGGAGGTGGACATGATCGTCGTCGGCACCGTCACCGGCGACACGCCGACGCCCTCCTGCGCCGCCTTCGTCCAGGAGCTTCTCGGCGCGCGCAACGCCTTCTGCTTCGACGTCGCGGCGGCCTGCGCGGGCTCGCTCTACGGCCTCACGATCGCCGACCAGTTCATCCGCTCCGGCATGGTGAGGCGGGCGCTCGTCATCGGCGCGGAGACGCTGAGCCGTTTCGTCGACTGGACGAACCGCGAAACCTGCGTCCTTTTCGGCGACGCGGCCGGCGCCATCCTGCTCGGCGCAACGGAGGAGGAGGGCCGCGGCCTCCTCGCCGCGACGCTGCGCACGGACGGCTCCATGACCGGGATCCTCGGCATATTCGGCGGCGGCAGCCGGCGGCCGTTGTCGCCGGAGCTGATCGCCGACAACGGCAATAAAATCAAGATGCGCGGCCGGGAGGTCTACAAGGTCGCGACGCGGCTCTTGCCGGAAGTCGTCGCTGAGACGCTCGCCAAGGCGGGGCTGACGGCCGCCGACGTGACTCATGTCATCGCCCATCAGGCCAATCAGCGCATCATCGAATCCGCGCTCGACAATCTCGGCGTGCCGATCGAGAAATGCTGGATCAACATCGACCGCTACGGCAACACCTCGAGCGCCTCCATGCCCATCACGCTGGACGAAGCCAACCGTGCGGGCAGGCTGAAAAAGGGCGACGTCATCGCCATGATGGCGATCGGCGCGGGGATGACCTGGGGCGGGGCTGTGCTGCGGTGGTGAGCCGCCGCGCGTCCTGATCGACGCCCGACCATCGACGTTGCGCGCGCAATTGTCGGAGACTGGCGATCTTGCCCGTGGCCGCTAGCCCTTTATGCGTTACTAGTGTAGGCAGTGCGCCGATCGAGGGGACGCATGACGGACGCAGACGGGTCTAAAAAACGCGGCATGTTCGCCCGCCTGTTTGGCAGGGGCGGCGGGGATGAGAAGGCGGACGCGGCCGGGGCGCCGGCCGAGGAGGCCCCCAAGCGCTCATGGTGGCAGCGGCTGACAGGCGGCCTCGCCCGCACCTCGCAGGCGATCACCCAGGGCGTCGCCGACATTTTCACCAAGCGCAAGCTCGACGCGCTCACGCTCGAGGAGCTGGAGGACGTGCTGCTGCGCGCCGACCTTGGGGTCGGCGCCGCGTCGCGCATCACCCAAGCCGTGGGCAAAGTCCGCTACGAACGGGACATTGCGCCCGAGGAAGTGCGCGCGATCCTCGCCCGTGAGGTCGAGGCGGTGCTGACCCCGGTCGCAAAGCCTTTCGATGTTGACGAGAGCAGGAAGCCGTTCATCGTTCTCGTCGTGGGCGTCAACGGCTCCGGCAAGACGACGACCATCGCCAAGCTCGCCTCCAAATGGACGAGCGAGGGCCGGAAGGTCGTGCTCGCCGCGGGCGACACCTTCCGCGCGGCGGCCGTCGATCAGCTCAAAATCTGGGGCGCACGGCTCGACGCCGAGGTGGTGGCGGGCAAGGAGGGCGCCGACGCCGCCGGCCTCGCCTTCGACGCCATCAAACGCGCCCAGGAGACCGGGGCAGACATTCTGCTGATGGACACCGCCGGGCGGCTCCAGAACCGCGCCGAACTCATGGCGGAACTCGAAAAGATCGTCCGCGTGATGAAGAAGGCCGAGCCCGATGCGCCGCATTCGGTGCTGCTCGTGCTCGACGCCACCGTCGGCCAGAACGCGCTCCAGCAGGTCGAGGTCTTCGAGCGCACGGCGGGCGTCACCGGCCTCGTCATGACCAAGCTCGACGGCACGGCCCGCGGCGGCATTCTCGTCGCCATCGCCGAGGCCTACGGCCTGCCGATCCACTTCATCGGCGTTGGCGAGGGAGCCGACGACCTCGAACCCTTCACCGCCAGGGATTTCGCGCGCGCGATCGCCGGCCTCGACTCGGAAGACGAAGAAGATGCGCCCCAGGCGGCGCCGGAAAGCTAAGTTTCTCATGACTCAGGAAACGACGGACCGTCCGGCGGCGACCCCGCCGGCGGGCCACAAGAAAAAGAAGCTCAATCCCTGGCTGAAACTCGCGCTCGAACTCGGGCCGCTCATCGTCTTCTTCATTGTCAACGGGCGGTTCGGCATTTTCGCCGCGACCGGCGTGCTGATGGCCGGCGTGGTGCTCACCCTCGGGGTTTCCTGGGCGATCACGAAACATCTGCCGGCGATGCCGGTCGTCACCGCCGTCCTGGTTCTGGTCTTCGGCGGACTCACCGTGTTTCTCCAGAACGAGGACTTCATCAAGCTCAAGGTGACGATCCTCTATTCCATGTTCGGCGCGACGCTGATCGGCGCGCTTTACTTCGGGAAGCTCTTGCTGCCCATCGTTTTCGACCTTGCGATCCACATCGACGACGCGGGATGGCGCAAGCTGACGTGGCGCTGGGGGCTGTTCTTCTTTTTCCTGGCCGGTCTCAACGAAGTCGTTCGCCGCGCGCTGTCGACCGACGACTGGGTGAATTTCAAGGTCTTCGGCATCCTGCCGCTGACCGTCCTGTTCGCGCTCGCGCAGGCGCCGCTTATCATGCGGCACGAAATCCCCGCCGAGGAGGAAGACTCCGAGTCGCATTTCTGAACCCGCGGCGCCGGCGCGCAAGGGCTCGTTCATGATTAACATTCATCTGCCGATAACCAAGTATAGCTTGGATTTGGTTATTGGTAACTAAGATAATTGCTTATGATTTACCGTAAAAATCTACCGTATATGATCGAAACTGTCTCCAATCGCGTCGACCCCAAGCAGATCGCGCGTTCGCAGTGGTTTTCGTCATGTTCAAGCGTGTCCGTGTTTTCCGGCTTGCCGCTTCCGTTTCCCTGGCCGCTCTCCTCGTCGGCGCGGCTCATGCCAATCCCGCCATTTCCGCGGCGCCCGTGTATCCGGGCGGCTATTACGATCAGCGGCAAAGTCCCCTCGGCGGCGGCCTGATCGAGGCGCTGGTCGGCGACGATCCGGCGCCGGTTCGCTATGCGACGCCGCATCCCAATGCGGGGGCCGCGCATGTCGCCGCCTATGCGCCGCAGCAGGTCGAAATGCAACGCGCGGTCGATCCGATGTATGCGCGCACGGAGGTCGATTACCGCGGCGTCGAGGCGCCCGGCACCATCGTCGTCGACACGCCGAACAAGTTCCTTTATTTCATTCAGGGACGCGGCCGCGCGATCCGCTATGGCATCGGCGTCGGGCGTCCCGGCTTCGAATGGTCGGGCGTGAAGACGGTCAGCCGCAAGGCGGAGTGGCCGGATTGGACGCCGCCGGCGGAAATGCTCGCCCGCCGCCCGGATTTGCCGCGCCATATGGCGGGAGGACCCGCCAATCCGCTCGGCGCCCGCGCGCTCTATCTCGGATCGTCGCTTTATCGGATCCACGGCACGAACGAGCCTCACACCATCGGTCAGAATGTGTCGTCGGGATGCATCCGCATGATGAACGACGACGTGGTCGATCTCTACGATCGCGTGCCCGTCGGCGCGAAAGTGGTGGTGCGATGACGGATCGGCGGTTGCAATCGCGCGCGCTTCGCGCGATAGCTGGTTAACAGAGGTTGACGACGGATCCTTTCATTGCCGAGCCTTCTCCGTTTTTTGGCGCTCGTCGCCGCGATTGTCGGACTGGTGTATGGCGCGATGGTCGCGGTCGTTTCCTTCGTGACGCCGCAGCCGCGCGAAATGACCTATACGATCCCGGCGCAGCGTCTCAACAAGTGAGACGCGCGCAGTGAGCGTGAGCGCCGCGCGCCTGCTGGACTCCTTTCTCGACATGCTGGCCGCCGAGCGCGGCGCGGCGCGCAACACGCAGGACGCCTACCGGCGCGACCTCGTCGACTACATCGACTTTCTGAAAAGGCGCGGCCAGGATCCGGGCGACGTTTCCACGGACGGCCTGCGCGCTTACCTCGCCGCGCTCGACGGCCGCGGCATGTCGACCGCGACGGTGGCCCGGCGCGTCTCGGCCATCCGCCAGTTCCACAAATTTCTTTATGTGGACCGCCATCGCAGCGACGATCCGGCTGCGGCGCTCAAGGCGCCGCGCCAGGCGCGCAGCGCGCCGGGCGTCATGTCGGTCGACGATGTGGACCGGCTGCTCGCGACGGCGGCCGAGGGGCTGGACGACGAAAACCGTCCTCTGCGAGATCGGCTCCGCGCCGCGCGGCTCCATGCGCTGCTCGAAACCCTTTATGCGACGGGGCTGCGCGTTTCGGAGCTGGTGTCGCTCCCAAAAAGCGCGGCGCGAGCGCGCGATCCTTTCATCGCCATCCGGGGCAAAGGCGGGCGCGAACGATTGACTCCCCTGACCGGGCGGGCAAAACGCGCCATCGGCGCCTATCGACGGATGCTGGAGTCGCTGTCGCCGGCATTGGCGGAAGGTCCGTTTCTCTTTCCCGCCGACAGCGACAGCGGCCATCTGACCCGACAGGCTTTCGCGCGCGAAATGAAGGCGCTGGCCGCCGCGGCGGGCCTGTCGGCCGCGCAGGTTCATCCTCATGCGCTGCGCCATGCTTTCGCCAGCCATCTCCTGCAAAATGGAGCGGATTTGCGCGTCGTGCAGGAGTTGCTCGGCCACGCGGACATCTCGACGACACAGATCTACACACATGTTCTCGACGAACGGATGCGCGCCATGGTTCGCGACCTGCACCCCCTGTCGGACCCTCCTGCAAGGAATGAAAAGATTTGATTTTTGTCTGAAAGAAAAATTGGGCAGGTGCGAAAGTAATCAACGCTGAAGGGTAATGTTTTTACGGGCTTGTTCTTCGCTATTGCCGGTTCGTCGCACGGTCGAGGCTGCGCTCGTAAATTTCGGTGCAAATTCAATGACGGCTAGCTTGATCGCAGTCAGAGCGTCCGGCGCGCCGGACGGCGTGGAAACAAGAAAAGTCTTTTTCGGATGAAACGGCCGCGTGCACGCTCTGTTCGCCCTTTTTTATTGCAGGTAGCGTTTTTGTAACGTAGTCTGTCAACGTTAACCAATTTGGCTTTGGGCAAAAGGGTGGGTTAAATGGCGATCAATGCAACCGCGAGTTTCAGGCCTGACCAGGAAAATGTTGTTTATGTTGGCGCTGGGGTCACCCTGAAGGGCGAGATTTCTGTTCCGGATCTGATCGTGGTCGACGGCACGGTCGAAGGCGACGTCACCGCCCGCGTGGTCTGCGTCGGTCAGTCCGGCGTCATCCGTGGAAATATTTCGGCGACCGAGGCCGACATCAGCGGATGGATCACCGATCACATCGAGATCAAGCAGCTTCTCATCGTCCGCTCGACCGGCCGCGTCGAGGGGCGAGTCACGTATGGCGAGATCGAGCTCGAGAAGGGCGCGGTCGTCACGGGCGATCTCTCCGCCACCGATGATTATCGCGTCATGGCCAGGCCCGCCGCTCAGGCCCGGGCCGTCAGCGAACGCGACGAATTCGAACCCGCCCCGGTCGCGAAGAGTGCCGGAAGGTCGCTCGACCGCCTGAACGAGGCGGTGCGCGCAGCCAAGAACGGCGCCGCCAAGGGCCCTCTTTACCTCGCGGCGGACGCAGAACCGCTGAAGCGCAATGTGGTCCGTTCGTCGCTGAATCGTCGCGTCACGGCCTGACGGCTCTGCTATCCGCCGCGTCCGAAGCCCCTCGCCCGGTCTTTGCGCTCTGCGCGAAAGCCGGGCGTTTTCCTCTCGGGCGGCGTCTCAAGAAGCCGCGGCGCGGAGGCTCCATCGCTGATCGCCGCGATTGCCATGCGCCGATGCGGCTATCCGAAAAAGCGCTTCTTGAGAATGTTGTAGAGGAGGGTGACGATCGCGCCCGTCATGCCGCCGCCGACGGCCTGACCCAAGAAAACGCCGATATCGAAACCGCTTCCGCCGCTCGCCGCGCTGGCCAGCGACGGAATGATCGCGCTGAGCAACTGGCCGCCGAGTCCGCCGCCGAGGGCGCCGCTGATAAGGTCGCCGAGCGCGTTGTCGCTCTTCGTGGCCTTGCCGGCCGCCTTGCCGCCGAGCGCCCCGGCGACGGCCTGAACAAGAATGTCGGTGAGCACAGACATGAAAAAACGCTCCAGATTTCGAGGGCGCGGTCCGCCGGAGTGGCGGTCCTCGCTCTGATTAAGCGATTTGGACCCTTTAAGGTTCCCCGGGCCGTCGTCTGCGGCCGCGCGCCATGAAGCTCAGGCCGCGAGATCGGCCACCACCGCGTCGAGGACGGGGAAGCCTTCGGAACTCACGCGAAGGCGGTTTTCCCGGGTGATCTCGACCAGGCCGTCGCCGATGAGTTCGCTGATCCGCGATTGCGACAGCTTCTTGCCAGTGAGCAGCATATAGCGCTGAGGATCGATGCCTTCGCGCAGGCGCAGGCCCATCAGCAGGAACTCGTCGCCTTCCTGCTCCGGGTTCAGCAATTCGTCCTCGACGAGGCCGTGGCCTTCGGTCTCGACGCAGGTGAGCCACATCTCCGGATGTCTTTCGCAGGCCTGTGCGCGGCGCCCGCGCGTCGTGACGATGCGACCGTGCGCGCCGGGGCCGACGCCCGCATATTCGCCATAACGCCAGTAGACCAGATTGTGCCGGCACTCCGCGCCCGGGCGCGCGTGGTTGGAGACCTCGTAGGAGGGCAGGCCGTGGCGCGCCGTCGCCTCCTGCGTCACGTCCCACAGCGCGCGCTGCGTATCGATGTCGGGGATCGACATTTTCCCGGCGTTGACCATGCGCTCGAACATGGTGTCCGGTTCGATCGTCAACTGATAGAGCGACACATGCTCCGGCGCGCGGGCGAGCGCGAGGTCGAGCTCCTTGCGCCAGGCCGCGGGCGTCTGACCCGTGCGACCGTAGATGAGGTCGAAAGAAACGCGCTCGAAGACGGAGCTCGCGACGTCGAGCGCCATCAGCGACTCGGCGACCGAATGCTGGCGCCCGAGCGCCTTGAGGTCGATGTCGTTCAGAGCCTGGAGGCCGAGCGAGACGCGGTTGACGCCCGCCGCCTTGAAGCCGCGAAAGCGCGAGGCCTCGACGCTCGTGGGATTGGCTTCGAGCGTCACCTCGACGTCCCGCGCCATAGTCCAGTGGCTGGCGATCTGGCCGAGGACGGCCTCGACGGTCGAGGGCGACATCAGGGAGGGCGTGCCGCCGCCGAAAAACACCGAACGCACTTCCCGTCCCGGCGCGAGGCGGGCGCGATGCGCGATTTCTATGGCGAAGGCCTCGACGAAGCGGTCCTCGTCCACGTCGCCGCGGCGGACGTGGCTGTTGAAGTCGCAGTAGGGGCATTTCGACAGGCAGAACGGCCAGTGGACGTAAACGCCGAAGCCGGGGTCGAAAGCATTCCGAATCGTCGCCATGCCTCCTTATCGCACGAAATCGCCCAAAACGCAGGAGTCGCGCGGCGGCGGCTCATGCGCCGTCCGGCCTCCCGACGGGCGACAATGCGCTGCGGATCGTTTCCATCAGGTCGTCGACGTCCGGCCCCGCGACCGCGTCGCCGGAGGGCTCCAGCCGCAGGACAGGGTCGCGCGTGCAGAGCCGCAGGCAATCGCGCGTCGCGAGCTGCAGGCGAGCGCCTGCGAGTTCTTCCGGATAGGTCCGGGCGAGGGCCGCTCGGACCTCCGCCAGCAGGGCGCGCCCGCGCCCTTCGGCGTCGCAGCGCGGGCCGACGCAAACGAGGATGCGGATTGGCGGGGCGGGGAGAGTCACGTGAGGGATCGCAGCCGGCTGCTCTTCTAATGAGGCTCAATTTGTAATGAGGCTCAATTTGGCCTGATCTACCCGAAACGAAAACAGGCGATGTCCTTGCTGCGACCGAGCGCCGCGGCGCCCTATGTGCGCCGCAATGCGGTTTTTCCCGGGAAATTGGCGGAAAATGCAGTCGTTCCCGCGCGAAGAAAACGGGACACTAATTCCCTGATGTTCGGCTTAACAGCCCGAGGTCGCGGCGAACGCCGGGCCGGGCATGGGCGCGGGAGGTTAGCATGGCGGGATACGGACTTGCCGTCCTGGTCTTTGCGGTGGCGACGGCCACGTTGGGCTATTACTGGCTCCGCAACGACTGACAGCGTCGAGGGCCGCGCTCCGCCGCCGGTGGTTGCGGACGGAGCGCCGTCGCTCGTGGTCCAGGAGGAGAAGCGGCGGCCCCGCGCGTCAAAGGCGCGTCAGTTCGTCGATCTCGCCCCGCCCGAAGGGCGTGACGAATTCCCCTGCGAATCCGTTCTCAAAATGGCGCACGACGACGATCGGCGTTGTTCCGATCAAGACGGGCGTTCCGAGATTCGGCTGCAATTCGGACTCGACTGCGACGCCTGACCTGGAAAAATTCAAAATTTTTACGATTGTTTCCTTGCTGTTGGGGAGCCGCAGCACAGCGCGGCGCAGGATTGGCGCGAAGCGCTCGTGGCGTCTCTCGTCTTCGAGGTTGAGGGCTTTCCGGTTCGCGAACCATGTCAGCTGGTCGGCGAGATGTTCCCTTTTTCGCGGCGACATGTTCAAGGTCATGGCGAAGCCTTCGGGAACGATGCGCACGGCGTTGCCCTCGAATCGGCCCAGCGCATCCAGATAGACGACGACCGCTTCCCCGATCGCCGGTTTCCCCGGACAGGTCAGCAACATCCCGCCGGGCGAAATATTCTCCGTCCGGCACGGAAACTCGCTGCGCGATGCGAGCATGTAGCGTCCGGACAGATTGAGGCGCACGCGCTGGAAACGGCGCGTTTCGGGCAATCCATAGGCGTTGGGAAGCGGTTGCGGCATGGCTGGCGTGGGCGGACTGTCAGAGCGTCGATCGCCGCCAGATTAGAAAACTCCTATTAAAAAACGGCTACTTAGCTAAGCCTGAGCGTTCAGCGCGCGGCGGTTCCTTCAAATAGCGCGTCTTTGCCATTTCGGCCGGAAGATCGCCGGCGCGGGGCCGATGACGCCGATCAGGCCGACGTGCCCCGCGAGCCAATATTCCCCCGCCAGGATCAACGCGGCCGCGAACAGATACAGGATAGCCGCCGACATCCTGAACCGGATGGCGCGGAAGCGGCCCGCCAACGGCAGGGCGGATTCCGGCTCCGCGCGCTTTTCCTTCTGAAATGTCATCGACATCGGTCTGCCTTCCGTTGGAACCCCTCCATTGCGCGAGTCTGGCGCCAAACGCCTTGTCAAACCGTTGCGCGATTGATGGACGCGCCCCTCTTCCCGCGGCTGCGTTTCTCGCAGCGTGCGCGCGCACATTCTTTTCAGGTCAACTCCCGTAAACCAACAAATGTGATGAGTTTATTGGCCACGAAGTAATGATAATATTGAATATTATAAGCATTATTATGATATATTTCAAGAAAATGTCCGCGACGAAATTCAATTCCGTTGCGGGTTACGTCGTCCCAACAGCTGTCGCCGACGCCGTTCTGGCGATAAGCAACCCGGCATCCGCTGGACCTAAGCTGTTTTTTTATTTCAACAGCCGCATTGCTTTCAACAGCACAACCGAAAGGACGGCGGCCACGTCGATCCCTCACGGTCCAGATCTTCTCGACCGGCAACGAATGCCTGCGCATCGCCGTTGCCGCGCAGGGCGCCGACATGGAGGCGACGCTGGCGGCTCCGATGGCCGCAGCTGGCGCGACGACGACGACAACGGCGGCCTGCGCCCGCTGGTGAAGGCCGTCACCACGACCAGCGGCTGGCATATCCTCCGCATCTCGCATTTCGCCGGCTCATCGGTCCACGCCGACCGCGCTGTTCGGCGACCTCTGCCTAAAAATACGGCATGGCGCGCCCGGCCTCTGCCTCCGCAGCCATCGGAGCGTTTCTCAAGATTGGTTAAATAATTGATAAAACGGTGTGTCGTTCGTGGCCCGTCATTTGCGTGATCAATTCCAGGCAACATGAATGGAGGCGCTCTCGCATGAGGTCGATAGTCTTTCTCGCCGCTTTGGTTTGCAGCGCTGGCTCCGCCTTCGCCGAGCCCGACGAGAACGCCCCGGCGGCGAAAAGCGACCCCGGCGCGCGCGGCCGGATCGTCGAATTCACGAGCGCTTCCGGCAAACCGCTAGGAAGCGTCACGACAATTGGCGGGATCACCTATTTCATGGCGGCCGATGGAAGCCCGCTCGGGACGGCGCAGACGATCGACGGCCGTCGCGTCTACAAGTCCTATTGAACGGCGTGATCCCTCCGGCTCGGCCAAAGAAAGCGGGCCGGGAGGTCGCGCTGCTCCCGGCCCGTTTCGCTTAGCGGACGTTCAGTTCCGCTTCAATTTGAGGAAGGCGCCGGCGTCCGCCGATCCGCCGCGAGCGGCGGCGCGGTAATTTGCTCCTTCCGTGTCGGAGGCGACCGGCGCGACGGGCGCGGCCCCGTCGGTTCCCTTGAAGCTGTGCAGAATCGCCTTGCCCCATGCGTAGCAATACGCGGGAGGCGTCAGATTGACGACCGTTCCTTTGCCGCCGGCGCCGCCCGTCGGCGTCACGCCATAGAGCGCGCCGGGCTGGCGATCAGGCGGCCGGCTGGGACGAATGGGACTTTCGTCCGCTTCTGCGCCGCGAGCGGCGGCGGGCGTGATGGCGAGCCCCCGGCGCGTCTTCCGAATGGTCGGGCTCTTCATGCGGCGGCGCATCGGTTTCCGGTTCGTCGGCGGCGCCCGTCAATTCGCGATAGTGTCTGCGCGCGCTGTCAATCAGATCGAGGCCGCCGTAGCCGTCGACGGGATACATTGCGAGACCGGCGGGAATCGACGGCGCATCCTCCGGAACGATCCCGCGCCGGCGCGCGGCCGCGCCAAGACGCCAGGCGATGGTTTCCAGATCCTTGCGGCTCGCGAGCAGACAAACGCAGACGACGAGCTGATTGCGGTCGATGATGGCGACATGATCCGTCGCGCGCAGCGCGCGGCGGAAATCCGCCGCGAGCGCGTTGATCAATTCCTCCGCCGCCGCAGTCCCGTGCTCGCGTTCGAAGGAATGGAACGACGGGACTTCGAAATAGATGAGGCCGATTGAGCGGCTCAGCCGCACGCAGGCTTCGGCGGCGATTTCGATTTCCGCGGCGAGCGTTTTGGGGTTCATCGACGGGGTGAACGGACTTTTGGGCAGCGTTCGCGGAACGATCGGATTTCTGTTCGACGACGCGGGCTGGATCGCCGAGACGGCGGACTTGATGCTGTCCTCATTGTCCGGGACCGTCTCCGGCGTCTCCCGGCCGCTCTTGTGAACCAGCCAGTAAAATCCGCCGAAGACCGCGCAGGCCAATGCGAATATCTGCAGGTGCGAGAAGAGGTCGCCTTGGTCCGGCATGTTCTGCGTCCCCCATGCGGATTGGCCGATGGCGGCGTCCTCCAGCTTCGTAATGTTGCGCCCGGCCGACTTTAATTCAACCGCCGGCGGCTCGACTTCTGGCGCGAAACGCGCAAGGGATCCCATTTTGGGAACCCATTGCGGCGAGACGATGCGAGTCATTTCCACCCGATCGAGACAAGGACCGCCGCGCGTTGCGGCCGCGATGAGCGACAGCAGCTTCAAGGTTGCGGGATAATAATTCTGCCGATCGTTGAAGCGATAGAAATCGCCGGGATATCGCGCGCCAGTCGTAACGCAGCGCGCGAGCGCCGCCAGCGCCTGATAGCCCGGCTCGGTGAGCGGCGTAACCGGAGCCGACGCGGAGCCGAAGTCCACGATCGCGGCGCCTCGGGTCCAAATCTGGTCGAACGGTTTCAGCAGTTCCGCGCTCGCCGCGCCTCCCCAGAACAGATAGAGCGGGATGCGCAGCGCGTCGTATCCGAAGCGGTTTTCGAAGCCCTGCGCGGGCGCGGGCCGCTCCTTGCCGAGCGACAGCCAGTCCGTCGGCAGGCCGCGCGCGCCGAACCGCGCCTCGCGCAGAAGGCTCAACCCGCTCTGAATGAGCGCGTTCCAGTCGAAATTCGGTTCGACCTGCGCGAGACGGTAAAAGGCGGGCAAGACCCAATAGGAGAGATTGACGACGGGTCCGTCGGGACGCTCGCGCGCTGCGAAACTTTCCGCGCCGGCCAGCAGAACGGGACCGAACTCCTGCGTTTGCGAGACCGTTCGCGAGACGATGTCGCGCGTGATCGCCCGGGCGGCGTCGAGATAGCCGGAATCGTTCCAGTAATCCGCGGCCTCGGCGAGCGCCCAGGCGATAAGAATGTCGGCGTCCGTGGCGTTGTGGCGGTCCGCTTTGGCGCCTGTCGACGGCGTCCACCGCCAGGCCATGAGATTGTCGTTGCGGATGTGGAGGTTGAGCGTCGTCCAGGTCAGGATTTTATCGAAAGTCGGGCGGTCGCCTGCGGCGACCGCAAGCAGCATGCCGTAGCCTTGCCCCTCGCTGTGGCTGACTGCGGCGTTGGCCGTGTCGACGATCCGGCCTGAGTCGCTGACGAAACGGCGCCGGTAGGCCTCCCACGCCGGGCTGTCGCGCAGAACGCCGCCGATCGCCACCGGCCCCGGGGCGCTCCCGATGACGGCGGCTTGCGCCCTGTGACTGGCGGAGGTTGGGGACAGGGCGAAAAGGAGCGCGAAAAGCGCCCCGCCCAGAGCCGCGGCGAGACAGAACTTATTCATGAAATTTTCCTTCAAGCGATTGGATTTGAAAAGAATATCTTTAGGTCGGCCTACGAGGCGATCGGGGCTGCTTGTCATGTATCGAAGAAATCACGGCAAAAAATATAAACGGTAATGGCGGTCGATAGATTTATCTGCAACTGAACCGTTTGGCTGAACCGGTTCCTTCGCGCGCCGCAACCGGCGGTCCAATTTTTCGCCTCGATTCGCCCCCACATAGGGACGAGACGCAAAATGGCGGATCCGATGGCGCGAAACAGAAAACGACTCTCCACGCCGATCGCAGGCGCCTTGCTTCTGTTCTGGCAAAGCCTCGCGTTCGGGCAGGCCTATGAAACCTATCCCGGCGACCCTTACGCCTATGATCGGCCCTATGCCGATCAGGGCGGCTACTACGACGACCCTTACGGCGATTTCGATCGGCCGCAGCGGGCGCGTCCGCGCCGTGGTCGCGCCGGGGCGCTCGATGGCGGCGACTATCTCCCGGAGGAAGAGCCCCCCGCGCGCGGCGCGCGGCGGGGCGCCCGGCTCGCGATGCTGCCGCCCGACGCCGATCCCGCCTATTCGACTGGTCTCGATTACGACGATGAGGTCGATCCGAATGTCGCCACGCGAACCATGGTCGATGATCCGACAGGGCAGCCGGCCGGCGTGATCACGATCGATACGGGCGCGCGGAAGCTTTATCTGTCGCTCGGGGGAGGGCAGGCGATCGAATATGGCGTCGGCGTCGGACGCGAGGGATTCGCCTGGAAAGGAACGGCGCAGATCGGCCGCAAGGCCTTCTGGCCGGGCTGGACGCCGCCCAAAGAGATGCTACTGCGCCGCCCGGATCTGCCCGATCACATGGAGGGCGGCCTCGACAATCCGCTCGGCGCCCGCGCGCTTTATCTGTTCAAGGGAAACAAGGACACGCTGTTCCGCATCCACGGAACCAACGAGCCGGACACGATCGGCAAGGCGGTTTCGTCCGGGTGCATTCGCATGCTCAACGCCGACGTCATCGACCTTTATCGCCGCGTCTCGAAAGGCGCGCGCGTCGTCGTGCGCTGACGGTCAGCCTTTTCGTCCGCCCTCTAGGTCGGCGACGAGCTGGACGATGCGCTCCGGAACGGGCTCGCGAAGGATGGACTGATAAAAGTCCTTCAACTGCTGTGAGATCCGATCCTCGGGTTCCGTCCTGGCGCGCGCGGCGAGGATCGTCGTCGCCGGATCGCCGCGCAGGGGCGCAGCTTTTCCCGCCTTGCCTGCGCGCCGCAACACGGCGGAGCCGGCGAGCCCGTCATAGAGCTTTTGCGGCCGCCTTTTGACGGGCTTCGACAGGCTCGTGGGATTTCCGATCTCCGAGAAAGTCATGGGCGCCTCGTTTCTGTGCGCGGCCAGTCCCGGAAAGCGGAAACGATTGGTCGGGCGAAATTGAGCAAAATTGAAAAGGTTTAATTAATGGTAAAGACACGCTGTCCGTCGACGCGGCTTTGCCGTCCGCGGCCCGCGCTGTCATCGTGCGAACAGCGGCTTGCCGGCGCCGAAGCGCGCGAGATGCGGCTCGAGCCGGGGCCGGACAATAATTTTCCGTCAATGTATGCGCGCCATCGTCCTTGCCGGAAAGATCAGTCGAAAGGCTCGAAGTTGTTCGCCGATCAGCGTTTTCAGCAAAGTTTCAGTCTCCCGCGCGACGCCGAAATCATTCTTTCGATGTTCGCCAGAAGGCACCGCGGCGTGTTCATGCTCGATGGACCGATCGACGTTCCTGGCGGACCGACGCAGGCGCTCGATGTCTATTGCGTGTTCGGGCAGGACGCTTTGCCGCACGCCCTGCTCGCCGCGCAAAATGCGCTCGCGGCGGTCGACGGTCTTGACGTGCGCTATCACGCTTGCCGGGAGTCGGACGGCGAGCGGCTGAATGCGATTTGCGGGCGCGCCCGCGTCTTCGGCGAGCGGCGCCGCGCCGCGCGCTGAGGCTGTCTGCAAAGCCGAAAAACGCGCGCTTCGTTGACTTGCGCGAAGGGCGCGTCGATCGTTTTCCTCGCATTGTTCGAAAAAATCGGAGCGCCGTCTTGTTGCTTTTTCTCTGCTCGTTGCCGCTGTGGCTCGGCGCCTTCTTCGTGGTCGTCATTCCGACCGCCTTCGCGATGCTGGGCACAATTCTCGTGCGCCAGCGCGTCAAGCTCTCCGTGCTTGTCAAGAACAACGAGATCGCCGGATTCAAATTCGCCACGGTCGGCGTCATCTATGCGGTGATCCTCGCATTCGCGATCGTCTCCGTTTGGGATAGATTCAGCGAGGCGGAAATTCTCGTGCTGCGGGAGGCGGGCGCATCGGCCACGCTCTACCGCATTTCAGCGTCGGACGGTCCCGAGGGGGCGGCGACGCGATCGGCGCTCGACAAATACCTCCGCGCGGTCATCGAAGACGATTGGCCGCGCATGAAGATCGAAAAGGAAAGCCCGGATGCCTCGAAAGCGCTCGATGCGCTTTATGCGGCCGCGATGCGTCTCGCGGACGGCAAGGCGCAGGCGATCGGCGTCGAAATCATGAAGGAGCTCGGGGTCATCACAGAGGCGCGCCGGGGACGCCTCCATCTCTCGAGGGGAGTGGTTCCGCCGGCGCTGTGGCTGATGCTCGTCGGCGGCGCGCTGTTGACGGTCGGATTCACCTATTTCTTCGGCCACGAAAACCTGCGCGCACAAGTGACCATGACCGGCGCGCTCGCGGTCATCATCTTCATGGGGCTCTTCGTGATCGTCTCCTACGATCATCCCTTCACGGGCGACGTCGCGGTCGAGCCCGATCCGCTGAAGATGGTGTTCCAGGACTTCCGGCCCGACTGAGATCAGCGCGGCGCGAAGGCGACGACCCGCGCCGGGGCGCCCGACCCTTGCGCGATCTTCATGGGCATCGCCATTACGACGGCCCCCGTCGCCGGCACTTGATCGAGGTTGGTCAGGTTCTCGAGGCCCGGCACATTGGCGGCTCCAATGATGCGATGGACCATGAAATCCTGGGAGGGGCCAATATCGACGCTCGCCGTGTCGACGCCGATGAGCGACGCATGCCGGTCGCTGACGAGGAAGGCGGCCGCCTCCGCGCCGAAAGAGGGGAAGTGGAGATTGGTCGCGACGCCGGGCGTATCGTCTCCGAGATAGGCCTTGCGGTCCGGCCAGCGCGCGCTCCAGCCCGTGCGCAGCAGAACGATCGCGCCGTTGGCGATGCGCCCGTTCTTTTCCTCCCAGGACAAGACGTCCTCGCGCGTGAGCGCATAGTCCGCGTTCTTCGCGGCCTTGTCGGAAACGTCGATGACGACGGCGGGGCGGATCAGCCGGTCGAGGGGGATCTCGGCGTTCGTCCAGCGGCTTTCGGCGAAATGCATCGGCGCGTCGATATGCGTGCCGCCATGCTCGGGCGAGCAGAACGCATTCGAGTAATAGAAAAAGCCGCCCTTCGTGAGGCCCTTGTGTTCCTGCTTGAGCTGAAACCCCGTCGGCTCGGTCGGCCAGTAGATCGTATTGGCGTCGAAGGCGTGGCTGAGGTCGACGACCTTGGTCGCCGAGAGGTCGATGGTCTGCGCTTGCGCGCCGCCCTGCGCCAGGCCCGCAAGCACGGAAGCGACAAGGAGTTCGATCAGCCTGCGTCCCATCGCCAGCCCCTCCGCAAGACGCCGCGCTCCGGCGGCCGGGACCAGATTGCACGCGCGGAGCGTTTCTGCCAACGGCGGGCGCTGTCGTCAGCCCGCTTTCCGCCCGCATGATTTCATGCCGGCGACGTGAAATCTCGCCAAAATGAAGACGGAAGCGCACCGTGATCGCAAAGGTCCGTCAACTTTTGCGTCATGCGCACTCAGGCGCAGCGTTGCTGGGCTTCGCCGGCCGTCCGGTCGCCGTCGCGCCGGGAAAGCTCGGCGATCTTGATGACGGCTTCGGTCCGGTTGCGCACCTGGAGCTTTCTCATCACGTTGCGGACATGAACCTTCACGCTGCTCTCGCTCATACTGAGCTCGAAGGCGATCACCTTGTTGGATTTGCCTTTCAGCAGGGCCTGAACCACGTCCTTTTCGCGCGCGGTGAAGTCGAGTTTCGCTTCCGGGCGCAGCGGCTCGGGTTCAGGATCGAGAAAGACGCTCGCGGGCGCAAAGACGCCGCCAACGAGCACGAGTTTGATCGCTTTGGCGACGACTTCGAGCGGCGTGTCGCTGGGGATGAAGCCCTTGGCGCCCGAGCGGAGGCTGACCGCGACGTCGTTTCGGCTGTCGCTGTCGGAGAAGACGACGACCGGAACGTCCTTTTCCCATTGCGCCAGTTCGCGGATGGCTTCCGGCCGCTCGTCGTCGAGACGGCCGAGAATGATGAGGCAGGCGGAGGCTCCTGCAGGGTCGTGACTCCAGCTTTCGACGTCGCGATAGGTGAGGACAGGAAGTTCCAGTTTTTCCTGCAGACAACGCGCAAGGCATTCGCGAAAGAGCGTGCGCGTTTCTATGATCGTCACGGAAGGAGAGAATCCTGCCGAAAGATTCGACGTCGACAACAGCTCCGGAGAGCCGGTCTTGTCTTGAGTTTCTCCGAACATAACGCACCTCTACGCGGACACACACAAAGGTTTAACTATACCGCTTCATCGCCTTTTTGCCAGCTGAGCTATATAGCCGGGAAACGACTGGGCGGCGACCCTTCCCCGGGAGGCGGCGCGCGGGATCTTACTTCGCGGATTCCGCGGTTTTTCTCGGCTGCTTCTTGTCATCCTTTCGCGCAGAGAGGACGGCGCACAAAAATGCGGCCGCCGGCAGGGCCGGCGACCGCTGGAGGGCTGGTCAGAAGGCGCAGGCGGTCCGATTGCCGAGCGCGATCCTTGCCGAGAGACCGGAGAGCCAGGACTTGTGCGCCTCGTCCCACGCGCCGAAGTGGTTCTTGTCCGCCATCCCGCTCGCATAATTTGCGAAAGTCGCCGCCTTGTTCAGCACGTCGTCCTGCGGGAGGTTCATCAGCCCGGCCGTCGCGTAACCGACATGATATGCGGCGTTCACGCAGGGCAGGCCGCTCTGGATCGCTTCGGCCGCCGAGCCGGCGGCGAGATGGTCGGCGTGATCGCCGGGGTTGAAGGTCGTGTCGGGATCGTTTGCGTTCAGCCACACGTTCGGCTTCTCCGATCCCTCGCCCCTGACGATCGCCGAGATCGTTGCGACCAGATCGGACCAGCCCCTGTATGTCGTCGAGCCGTCGATGGCGCGCAAGGTCGCGATCGACCCGCTATAGAGCTTGGAAAGGGACGCGTAGCCCGTTCCGGGGAATCCCTCGCCGTCGCCATTTCCATCGGGCAGGCGCAGGAAATAGGCGGCGGTGCTCCGGTAATAAACGGCGTAGATCGGATGCCCGTTCACCGTCACCTTGGCGGTCGTCGAGTCCTCCGGCCAGGGTTTGCCGGCGTCGGCCATGAAGCGTATGCCCCGGATCGCCGCCGCCTCTCGCGCGAGATAAAGAGGCGCGCCGACCGGCCCCGCGCCGAGGCCCGCATCGCCGGCGGTCAGGAAGATGAACGCGGCCCGCGTCCGCGGCGCCACGACGTCCCGATAGGGATAGGCGAAGAGCGCAAAGTCGTCTGGATGGGCCGACAAATAGACCATCGTCGAGATATCGGAAAAGTCGTCGTCGGCGACGCGACGCGCCGTCTTCGCCGGAGCGATCGAGGCCGACCGGACGCCGGGGGCGGGCCTCGCCGGCGTCGCGGTTCCGGCCGGGCGGGCATGTTTGGCGCCCAGCGCGGCGAGCGGGGGCCTCGCCTGGAAAGGGTGCCCATATCGCGCGATCTTCTCGAAGAAGCGCACTTTCTCGCGGATCAACGCGTTGAGGTCGCTGGGCCCCGCCATCGCCGGCGCGCCGCTGGAAAGACTCGCCGCCATCGTCGCGGCGATAAGGGTTTTGAACGAGCCCCGCATGAATCCCGCCTCTGTTGTCCGACAGTGACTGTCGATGTCTTCAGGGTTTTGCGGGATGGTGGCCGCGTGCGGCGGATTAAGCAATGATTTACCATAATATCGTAGCGGTTAAGATTAATGAGCCGTTAATCAAATAGTAGACAATCGCCGGTTTCTCGGCGGCCGGGGGCTGTCGGCGAATTCACGTTCAACGAGCCACGGGAACTCTTCCTTCGTCTTTTTGAGAAAGGCATGGATGTCAAATCGTTGCGGGTTCGCTTGAAAAATCCAGCAATTCGCCATTGCGGTCCTCCCCAGCGGCCAGCTCCGCCCCCATCTATCATCAAGCGCTCACACATCGAGATTCGCCACGCTCAACGCATTTTCCTGAATGAATTCGCGACGCGGCTCCACCACGTCGCCCATCAGCTTAACGAATATGTCGTCGGCCTCGGCGGCTTCCTTCACCTTCACCTGCAGGAGCGAGCGCGCCTCGCGGTCGAGCGTCGTCTCCCAGAGCTGCTCGGCGTTCATCTCACCCAGACCTTTGTAGCGCTGGATGGCGAGGCCCTTGCGGCCGATCTGGTTCATCGCGTCGTAGAGCGCGAGGGGGCCGGAGAGTTGCGCCTCGTCGCCGCGGCGGATGAGCGTCGCGGGCGCTGAGAAAACGTCGCGCAGCGACTCCGCGCGCTCGTGCAGCTTGCGCGCCTCGGAGGAATTCAACATCGCCGCGTCGAGGACAACCGCCTGCGTCACGCCGCGCAGCGTGCGCTTGAAGACGTAACCGCCCTCGCGGGGCTCGCCGGTCCAGCCGCGTTCGGTCTCTTCCGCAATGGCGTCGAGACGGCGGGCGACCTCGGCCGCGAGCTTCTCGGCCTCGCCATCTTCGCCATGCGGCTTGAGCGCGCCCGCCATCGCCGCCTGCTCCACGACGCTGCGGTCATAGCGCGAATGAAGGCTCGCCATCACGGTGCGGAAGGCGCGGGCGTCTTCGAGCACCCTGCGCAGATCGGCGCCGGCGCGATCCTCGGAGCCCGTGCGCAGCACCGCGCCATCGAGCAGCGAATCAATCAGATAATCCTCGAGCGCCCGCTCGTCCTTGAGATATTGCGTCGACTTGCCCTTGGTCACCTTGTAGAGCGGCGCCTGCGCGATGAAGACGTGGCCGCGCTCGATCAGCTCCGGCATCTGCCGATAGAAGAAGGTCAGGATCAGCGTGCGAATATGGGCGCCGTCGACGTCGGCGTCGGTCATGATGATGATCTTGTGGTAGCGCAGCTTGTCGGCGTTGAATTCGTCGCGCCCGACGCCCGTGCCAAGCGCCGTGATGAGCGTGCCGATCTGCTCCGACGACAGCATCTTGTCGAAACGCGCGCGCTCGACGTTCAAAATTTTGCCGCGCAGCGGCAGCACCGCCTGATAGGCGCGGTCGCGGCCCTGTTTCGCGGTGCCGCCGGCCGAGTCGCCCTCGACGATGAAAAGTTCGGCCTTGGCGGGATCGCGCTCCTGACAGTCGGCGAGCTTGCCAGGAAGATTCGCGACGTCGAGCGCGCCCTTGCGCCGCGTCAGTTCGCGGGCCTTGCGCGCCGCCTCGCGCGCCGCCGCCGCCTCCACGACCTTGGAGACCACGTTCTTGGCTTCGGCCGGATGCTCCTCCAGCCATTGTCCCAGCATTTCGTTGACGACGTTCTCGACCGCCGGACGCACCTCGGAGGAAACGAGCTTGTCCTTCGTCTGGGACGAGAATTTCGGGTCCGGCACCTTGACGGAGAGAACGCAGGTCAGGCCTTCGCGGCAGTCGTCGCCGGAGAGATCGACCTTCTCGCGCTTGGCGAGGCCCGACGACTCCGCATAGCCGGTGATCTGGCGCGTCAGCGCGGCGCGGAAGCCCGCGAGATGCGTGCCGCCGTCGCGCTGCGGGATGTTGTTGGTGAAGGCCAGCACGTTCTCGTGGTACGAGTCGTTCCACCACAGCGCGACCTCCACCGTGATGTGTTCGCGCTGGCCCTTGATGAGGATCGGCGCGCTGATCAGAGGCTGCTTGGCGCGGTCGAGCCAGCGCACGAAAGCCTCCAGCCCGCCTTCGTAAAAGAGCTCCTCCTGCTTCACCTCGGCGTGGCGCGCGTCGGTGAGGATGATGCGCACGCCCGAATTCAGGAAGGCGAGCTCGCGCAGACGATGCTCGATCGTCGCATAATCGAAGTCGACCATGGTGAAGGTCGCGGGGGAGGGCAGGAAGGTCACTTCCGTGCCGCGCTTGGGCTCGCCGTCTTCCATCGGCGCGTCGCCGACGACTTCGAGGTCTTTCACCGCGTCGCCGTGCGAGAACTCCATGAAGTGCTCTTTGCCGTTGCGCCAGATGCGCAGCTTGAGCCACACCGAGAGCGCGTTGACGACCGAGACGCCGACGCCGTGCAGGCCGCCCGAGACCTTGTAGGAGTTCTGGTCGAACTTACCGCCGGCATGGAGCTGGGTCATGATGACGTTCGCCGCCGACACGCCCTCTTCCGGGTGGATGTCGGTCGGGATGCCGCGTCCGTTGTCCGTCACCGTGCAGGAGCCGTCGGCGTTGAGCGTGACCGTAACGCGCGTCGCATAGCCGGCGAGCGCCTCGTCGATCGCGTTGTCGACGACCTCGTAGACCATGTGATGAAGGCCGGTGCCGTCGTCCGTGTCGCCGATATACATCCCCGGGCGCTTGCGGACGGCGTCGAGGCCGCGCAAAACCTTGATGGATTCGGCGCCATATTCGGCGGGGTCGTTCGGCTTCTCGTTCTCGCTCATTTCGCTCGCTTTTCCGGGGCTTGGAGGCCCATGATTCGTTAAGCTCCATTCTATCCCGGAACCGATGGCGATTGCGAGCCGATAAAGGGCTTTTCCTTTCCTCTCAAGGATTTGAAATTTCTATCTCTTCTCCAATCAGAACCATGCGGAGGATCAGAATGCTCAAAATCGCCCCCGAAAGCAGGCTGAAAAAGCCGGCGATCGTCCTCACGGTGAGCCGCCAGAAGGAAAATCCGACGACGAACCGGTCGTCCTCGACGCTGATCCGCTCCAGCGCCGCCTTCATGACGACGCCTTTCGCATCGTCCTTCAGCCGATAGACGGGCCGTTCCGCGAGGAAACGACGGATCGCGGCTTCGGCCGCCGCCGCCGCCCCCTGATCGGCCCGGCGCGCGATCTCCCTCGCGACGGGACCAGGCGCGAGGCGGGCGGCGAGATCGGCCGCGCTTCGCCCCTCGAGGGCGACCCGTTGGACGTCGATCCTTTCCGGCTCGAAATAGAGCGCGCCTCCGGCGTAGGTCGGCGCGCCGCGCGCCGTGGCGGCGAGTTCGAAGCTCTTGCCCGCGCGCAAGACGCCTTCGACGTCGAAGGCGAACCACGCTTTGCCGTCGCGCAGGGCGACCGTCGCCGACTTTACGCGGACAGATTTCAGCAGCGCCGCCGCGGGGCCATCGATCATGATGTCCTTGTCGAGCGCCCGGTCGATGCGGCGCTGGATTTCCTCCTGGCCGAGCGAAATCTCATGCTGGCCCTTCACTGTCCACAGGCAGCCCGCGCCCAGGGTCAGGAGCAATAGAACGCCGCCCCAGCCGAGGCGGCGGCGTGCGGTCGTCATGCGGTGCATTTTCCTTCTCCGGCGACAGCCTCCGATGGAAGGAAGACGATAACCGTCTCGCGGGCCGGCGCCGTGCGCGGCGACACGTCCCGCGCGCATTTCGTTCGAACGGAACCCTGCGAGCGGCGAGACGCCGCGCCGAAACGGTAGGCGCCCTACCGCAACGCCTCTTCGAGCGCTTCGAGAAAGGCGTCGCCGTAGCGCGCGGCCTTGCGCTCGCCGACCCCATGCACGGCGAGCAGGTCGTCGAGCGTCGCCGGACGCTTGCCGGCCATGTCGATCAGCGTGCGATCGGCGAAGATCACATAGGCCGGCACGCCTTCCTCATGCGCGAGCTCACGACGCTTGCGCTTTAGCGCCGAGAGGATGCGATCGGTTGCGTCGTCGAGATCGGCGGGAACCTTCTCGCGGCGGCCGCGGCGCGTCAGCGGATCGCTTCGCAGCAGGATCGTTTCGCGGCCGAAGAGAATATCCCGCCCTTCGCCGTCAGCGCGCAGCCGCCATGCTCGACGCTCGCTGTCCGGAGCGCGCCGGCGCCGCAACGCCGGCGATGATCGCGTGCCATTGCCAGTCCATTGAACTCCCCCGCTCGGTCTGTGCTTCCCTGTCGATATCAGGAAGGAAGGTCCCGCTTCAATCTCGCGAGAGCTTTCCCGGGACGACCAGCAACATGTCCGCGCGCCCCTCCAGCGACGCGAAGAGCGCGGGGTCGGCGCCGGTCATCCAAACCTGCCCGCCGAGCGTCGCAAGCTCCTCGAACAAGGCCCCGCGCCGTTTCGGATCGAAATGCGCCGCGACCTCGTCGAGGAGCAGGAGCGGCGGCTTGCCGGTCATCGCGCCGACGAGCCGCGCATGCGCCAGAGTGAGGCCCATCAGCAACGCCTTCTGCTCCCCGGTCGAACAGTCGCGCGCGGCTTCGTCCTTGGGGCCGTGGCGCACGGCGAGGTCGCTCGTTTGCGGGCCGGTGAGCGTGCGGCCGGCGGCGGCGTCGCGGCGTCGCGTGGCCGCAAGCTTCTCGCGGAATCGTTCCTCCACCATGAGCGCCGGCGCCTCGGCGAGCAGCGTCTCGATCTCGCCGTCGATCGCAATCTCCGCCCATGGAAAGACGCTGTCGCCCGCGACGATCATCGCCGAGAGCCGCGACACGATTTCGCGCCGCGCCGCCGCCACCGCAACGCCCAGCGCCGCGATTTCCTGCTCGGCGGCGTCCAGCCAGCGGCGGTCGGAGACGCCTTCCTCCAGCAGGCGATTGCGATTGCGCAGCGCGCGTTCGAGCCTGTTGACGCGCGCGCCGTGGTCGGCGTCGACTCCGAGCGCGAGACGATCGAGGAACCGGCGTCTTTCGCCGGCCGGGCCCATGAAGAGACCGTCCATCGCCGGCGTGAGCCACAGAACGCGCAGATGGTCGGCGAAGGCGCGCGCGGAGGAGGCCGGCGCGCGGTCGACGCGGAACTGGCGCTCTCCCGTGGGCGAGAGCCCGTGGCCGAGCTGCGTCGCGGCGCCGTCGTTTTCGACGTCGATGGAAACCGCGAAGCCGCCGGCGCCGCCCCGCCGCGCGCATTCCGCGAGTTCCGCGCGCCGCAGGCCGCGACCCGGCGAAAAGAGCGAGAGCGCTTCGAGAAGGTTGGTCTTGCCGGCGCCATTCTCGCCGACGAGCGCGACGAGCCGCGCGCCGATCTCGCAGCGCGCTTGCGGATAGGAGCGATAGTCGGCGAGCGTCAGTCGCCGCACGAGCGGCGCAGGCGGCGTTTCGCGCGTCATTCGGCGCGTCGTCTCACTGCGGCCGGGACACGCGCCGGCCCGGCGAGAGGAAACTGTAGCTGTGCGTGCCGACGAAAGACGCCATCGCCGCTTCGATCGCCGGCTCCTCGCCGCCGGCGGGCGTGGACCAATCCACCGTAAAGCTCGCGCCCACGCCCGCCCGCACGTCGTCCTGCGCGATCGCGATCTGCATGGAGGCGTAGGGCTTGAGATAGATGGGTTCGCTCACGTAGGTTTCGACGACCTGACCGGAACCGCTGCGATACTCGACCCTGTCGACGGCGAGCGCATTGGTGGCAGAGGCGTTGTGGATCGACAGCGTCCCGGAAAAATTGAGGCGCGTGACGCCGCCGTGGCCGATCAGCGTCGAATGGAGGGGCACGAAAGTCCGGCCCCGGGCGGTCAGCGTCTGTTCGGGAGCCGTGGCGGCGGCTTCCGGAGGAATGTTGACCGCGGGCCGCTCCCTATCCCTCGCCTGCGCCGGTACGGCCGACGCGCCGCAAAGAACCAGCGCGGCGATACGCAGACTTGAGGCAATCGGCGTTGCGCGAGACATCTCATTTCGCCTAGGGCTGACGGGGGCGCCCGAAGGCGTCTCGGAAAAGATTAATGATCCAGCGGCGAAAGGTCCAATCGAAATGTCGGTGACGACGGAAGAGCTCCGCGAGGCCGTGGTGTTTCTGGGCGCGGCCGGGCTCGTCGTGCCGGCCATCCACAGGCTGAGGGTCAGCCCAGCGCTCGGCTTTCTGGTCGTCGGCCTTATCGTCAGCCCCTTCGGCTTGGGGCGATTCGCCGAGCGCTATCCCTGGCTGGCGCATGTCGTCATCGAGGATCGGAAAGCGGTCGAAGTCGCGGCCGATTTCGGCGTCATTTTCCTGATGTTCATGATCGGCCTCGAGCTTTCGCTCGAGCGCCTTCGCGCGATGTGGCGCTATGTGTTTCTTCTCGGCGGCGCGCAAGTGGCGCTGTCGGCGACGGCCATCGCCGCCGTCGCGGCCTACGCCGGCTTTCGCCTTGACGTCGCCGCTGTGCTCGGCGGCGCTTTCGCCATGTCTTCGACCGCCATCGTCGTGCATCTTCTCGCCGAGACGGGCCGGCTCGGAACGCCCGCCGGGCAGGCGAGCTTTGGCGTGCTGCTGTTTCAGGATCTCTCCGTCGTGCCAATCCTGTTCATGATCGGCGCGCTGGGGATGGACTCGGGATCGCTCGCCGCGGCGATGGAGCTTGCGGTCGGCAAGGCGATTATGGTCATTTTTCTCATCCTCGGCCTGGGACGGCTCATCGCGCGGCCTCTGTTCCGCCTCGTCGCGGCGACGAGAAGCCGAGAACTGTTCCTCGCCGCCGTGCTCCTCACCGTCATCGGCGCGTCTGTCGGCGCCCAGGCCGTTGAGCTCTCTTCGGCGCTCGGCGCCTTTCTCGCGGGCCTGCTGCTCGCCGACACCGAATATCGCCATCGCATCGCAGTTGACGTCGAGCCTTTCAAGGGGCTTCTGCTCGGCGTGTTCTTCGTCTCAGTCGGGCTCAGCGTCGATCTCGCGGAAATCGGCGCGGAGCCAGTGAAAATTCTTGGTTCGGCCTTCGGGCTGATCGCGCTCAAAGGCGTCATCGTCTATGCGCTCGCGCGTCTCGGCGGCCTTGCGCCGGGCGCCGCCTTCGAGGCGTCGATGCTGCTGGGGCCCGGCGGCGAATTCGCCTTCGTCGTCACCGACGTCGCGACGAACGTGGGCGTGATCTACGACGACACGGTTCAATTCGCGCTTCTCGTCGGCGGCCTCACCATGATGGTCGCGCCGCTGCTTGCCGCCTTCGCCCGCATCGCCACGACGCGCGCCGCCGCGCGATCCGCGCGGGTCGAGGCGCTCGCGCAATTGCCGGGGCAGATGTCGGGGCATGTGCTGGTCGTCGGCTACGGGCGCGTGGGCCAGTCGATCGGCCGACTCCTGGACAGCCAGATGATCCCCCACGTGGCGATCGACGCGAATCCGGGCTTGGTCGCACGGCTGCGCGGCCAGGGAGCCGCGATCTATCTTGGCGACGCGCGGCAATTCGAAATTCTCGCGCGACTGGGATTGCGGCAGGCGACGGCGCTGGTGGTGACGATGGACGATCCCGAGACCGCCCTGCAGACTGTGATCTGCGCCCGCCGCGACGGCTCCACGCTGCCGATCTACGCCCGCGTGCGCGACGAGGATCACGCGGCGGCGCTGCTCGACGCGGGCGCGACTCTCGTCATCGAGGAGGCGCGCGAGGCGTCATTGCAACTCGGCGAGGCCGTGCTGCGCGGCGTGGGGGTGCCCGAGGAAGCCGCGCGCGGCCTCGTCGAGGAACGCCGCGCCGTAATGCAGGCGGACCCGTCCGCAGAGGCCGAGGGCGCGGTCTGAGCCGGCGCCGCCGCTTTGGCCTTGCGCGCAAAATCTGTATTCTCCGCGCGCAACGAGCGGGGGAGCAGGGGATTGGCAGGGTCGGCAGTGGCGCAAAGCCTTGACGGAAAGAGCATTTTGCTCATCGTCGGGGGCGGGATCGCCGCCTACAAATCGCTCGATCTCGTGCGGCGGCTGCGCGAGCGAGGGGCCCGCGTGCGCGTCGTCATGACCGCCGCCGCCAAGGAATTCGTCACGCCGCTGGCCTTCGTCAGCCTGACGAACGAGAAGGTTCACGACGATCTCTTTTCCGCGACCGATGAGCGGGAGATGGGCCATATCCATCTCTCGCGCGCGGCGGATCTCATTGTCGTCGCGCCCGCGACGGCGCATCTTCTGGCGCGTGCGGCGCAAGGACTTTGCGACGATCTCGCGACCACGCTGCTTCTCGCGACCGACAAGCGCGCGCTCTATGCGCCCGCGATGAATCTGCGCATGTGGCTCGCGCCCGCGACCCGGCGCAACGTCGCGGCGCTGCGCGCGGACGGCGCCCTGTTCGTCGGGCCGGAGGACGGCGCGATGGCCTGCGGCGAATATGGGGCGGGACGCATGAGCGAACCGCTGGAGATCGTGGCGGCCGTAGAGGCGGCGCTGTCCGGCGACATGCGGATTCCATTGCCCGCGGCCGCGCATCCGGGCGCCGGGCCGCTCGCCGGCCGCCATGTGATCGTCACCTCGGGGCCGACGCACGAGGCCATTGACCCCGTGCGCTACATCGCCAATCGCTCGTCCGGCAAGCAGGGCCACGCCATCGCGGCGGCGGCGGCGGCGGCCGGCGCGCGGGTGACGCTGGTTTCCGGCCCCGTGACGCTCGCCGATCCGCCGGGCTGCGATGTCCGCCGGGTCGAGAGCGCGCGCGACATGTTCGCCGCCGTCGAACGGGCGCTGCCTGCCGACGTCTTCGTCGGCGCGGCGGCCGTCGCCGACTGGCGCGTGGAGGCCGCGCCGCAGAAGATCAAGAAAGAGCCGGGCGCGGCGGCGCCGGCCCTCGTCCTCGTCGAAAACCCCGACATTCTCGCGCGCGTCGCGCGGGGCGCGGAGCGCCCGCGGCTCGTCGTCGGCTTTGCGGCCGAGACCAGCGACGTGATCGCCCACGCGAAGGAAAAGCTCGTCCGCAAGGGATGCGATCTCATCGTCGCCAATGACGTTTCCGAGGGGGCGGGCGTGTTCGGCGGCGACGCCAACGAGGCGCATCTTGTTTCCGGCGCGGGCGTCGAGAGCTGGCCGCGCATGAGCAAGGACGCCGTCGCCGGCCGCCTCGTTGAGCGGCTGGCGGAGATTCTTGCAACGGGCGAGGCTGCAGAATGAAAGTTTCCATCAGACGCCTGACCAATGGCGAAGGCCTTCCCGCGCCAGCCTACGCCAGCGCGGGCGCCGCCGGCCTCGATCTCTACGCGGCGCTGCCGCCGGGACAGAAGCTGGTGCTGGAGCCCGGCGCGCGCGACCTCGTGCCGACGGGCGTCCAGATCGCGCTGCCCGACGGCTACGAGGCGCAACTGCGCCCGCGTTCGGGGCTCGCGGTCGAACATGGCGTCACGGTGCTGAACGCGCCGGGCACGATCGACAGCGACTATCGCGGGGAGGTCAAGGCGCTGCTCGTCAATCACGGCGGCCAGCCTTTCGAAATCACGCGCGGGATGCGCATCGCGCAGCTCGTCGTCGCGCCCGTCGTCCGCGCCATATTGGTCGAGGCCGACGATCTCGGCGAGACGGCGCGCGGCGCCGGCGGTTTCGGCTCGACGGGAATCGGCGGGGACGGCGGCGAATGAGGCTTTTGCCGCGTCCCGCGCGTTACGCTTTGATGGCGGCGCTCGACGTCGCGCTCTACGCGCGCGGACGTCCGGTGTCCTCGAAGGAACTCGCCGCCCGCCACGAACTGCCGCCGCGACGGCTCGAGACGCTGCTCCAGGCGCTCGTGCGGGCGGGCGTGCTGAAGAGCGTTCGCGGCCCGGCCGGCGGCTATGAACTCGCGCGGGAGCGGCGCCGACTTTGCGTCGGCGAAATCGTGCGCGTCGCATTGCGCGCCGAAGAAGAAGAGGACAAGTCGCCGGCCCTGCTCGCCGCGGTTCTCGAGCCGCTGATCGCCGAAACGGAGGAAGCGGCGCTCGCGCGGCTCGACGACATCACGCTCGAAGATCTCTACGCCCACGCCGTCGCGCAAGGCTTCGGCGAAAAACAGGCGGCGAGCGACTTCGACATCTGACCCACCGGCAACAAGGAGGCCCGCATGAGTTACGACACGATCGACATCGAAACGCACGGCCGCGTCGCGCTCGTGCGCCTCAACCGGCCGCAGGCGCTCAACGCGCTCAACACGCAGCTCATCGGCGAACTCGATTGCGCGCTGGCGGGCTTCGAGAAGGACGAGGGAATCGGCTGCGTGGTGATCACGGGCTCCGAGAAAGCCTTCGCCGCCGGGGCCGACATCAAGGAAATGAAGGACAAGACTTTCTCCGAGGCCTTCCTCGGCGATTTCATCGGCCGCTGGGACGCTGTCGCCCGCTCGCGCAAGCCGATCGTCGCGGCCGTCGCCGGTTTTGCGCTCGGCGGCGGCTGCGAGCTCGCCATGATGTGCGACTTCATCATCGCCGCGGATACGGCCCAGTTCGGCCAGCCGGAGATCAAGCTCGGCGTGATTCCCGGCGCGGGCGGCACCCAGCGCCTCACGCGGGCGATCGGCAAGGCCAAGGCCATGGACCTCGTGCTCACCGGCCGCATGATGGGCGCGGAGGAGGCCGAGCGCGCGGGCCTCGTCGCGCGCGTGGTCCCCGCCGCCGATCTCGTCGCCGAGGCGCTGAAGGCCGGAGCCGCGATCGCCGCCATGTCGCTGCCCGCCGCGCTGGCGGCCAAGGAGGCGGTCAACGCCGCTTTCGAAACCACGCTGACGGAAGGGGCGCGATTCGAGCGCCGTCTCTTCTATGCGCTGTTCGCGACGGAAGACCAGAAGGAGGGCATGGCCGCCTTCGTGGAGAAGCGCAAGGCGGCCTTCCGGAACCGCTGAGCGGGCGCCATTGACGAAAGGGCCGCGCCGCGCTTATAAACCGCGCTACGTGGCCGCGATTTCGCGGCCGCATCGGTTTCTGGCGCTCAAAAGCCGCCCCGCAGAGTCGAGGACATAAAGACCATGGCCAATACCAGTTCGGCCAAAAAAGCCGTTCGCAAGATCGAGCGCCGCACCGCGGTGAACCGCGCGCGACGCAGCCGCATGCGCACCTTCGTCCGCAAGGTCGAGGAAGCGATCGCCGCGGGGGACGCCGCGCTGGCGGCCGCCGCTTTGCAGAGCGCCGTCCCGGAGATGATGCGCGCGGCGCAAAAGGGCGTCGTTCACAAGAACACGGCCTCGCGCAAAGTGTCGCGTCTCAGCGCGCGCGTGAAGGCGCTCTCTGCAAAAGTGTGAGGCGAATTGCGCCTCTGGCGTGCATCTTCTGTCTTGAATGAGGCAGAGTGAGCTTCCAAAAAAAGCCCGGCTTTGCCGGGTTTTTTTTGTCCGCGCTTCTGCGTCCAGCGTCGTGAGACGGGCGCGACACAGTCTCAATTTTTTTTCTCTCCCTTTAGTTGTGCGCAACCAAACGCGCCGCGATTCAATCTCTTGCAACCAAGGCCACGACAGAAGGCTTCAGAAGCGCCCCTTGACAGCCGTGTGACGGCGATTCGGCTTTGGCGGCGGCGATTTCCGCGCGCTTTCGATATCGCCTTTCGTAGCGGCGGCGAATCATCGGTTTACAAGGAGAGAAACCGATGTCGTGAGCGTCGCGCGCTATGCGAAGGCGCGCGCGACATCGAGGATCGTTGCGCAAAACAGCGCTCGCGTGTAGGGTCGAAAAGTCGAACGAAAGCGGTCGACGTCGAATGATCCGCCTGCGGCTGAGCGCAAACAAAGGGAGCGACGCAATGTCGGATTCCTGCCTCGAAACGCCATTGGCGACGACGTTTGTCAGCTTTCCTTTCCGTTCGATGTGAAATTCAAGCGATCAGTTCGCAAGGGCGTAAGGTAGCGTGCGTAACCTCGCGAAGAGCGTAGCTCCGGGACGATCTCCGTTCCCGGATACCCGGGGGTCTGTCATGACGAATGGGCGGCGAGTCGAGACCATCGGAGTGTTGTCCGCCGGGCGAGATTTTCCAGCGCCGCGGTTTATGATGTCCGATATTGTTATGCGTTGCGATCGTTCGACTTTGAAAGCGAATACGACAGGCTTTGCCGTCGGGCCGCCGCGTTGAGGCCGCCTCCCGCGCCTCGCGCGCGCTAGCCGAGAATAATCCATTTGCGACGCCGCCTGTCGCCCGCTTATCGCGCGGCGCTGATGAGGTCGTTCGCACGATGAGGAAAAACTCACAGATGTCGGATCGTGAAGGGATGAACGACGCCGTTTCCGCCGAGGATCAGAAACGTTGGGAACGCGTCCGTCATCGGTTGCGGGCGGAACTTGGCGATGCGGTGTACAACTCGTGGTTCACGCGGTTGGAGCTCGATCGCGTCGAAGGCCCGACGATCCATCTTTCCGTCCCGACCAAATTCCTCAAGAGCTGGGTGCAGTCGCATTACGCGTCGCGCATAAAGGCGCGCGTCGCCAATGAATTCGAGACGATCGAGCGCGTCGTCATCGACGTGCGGTCGACCGCGCGCAAGGCCAAGCCGCGCGAGAACGCCGTCGAGCGCGAGCCGGAGGCGCCCTCGTCGCTTTTCGTTGAGAAAGCGCCCGCCTCATTCGGCGGCGCCGAAGCGACGGAAACGTCCCCCGCAGCGCGCCGCGCGCCTCGCGCTGCGCCGCGCGCAGAGCCGGACGCCGTTATCGGCTCGCCGCTCGACCGACGTTTGTCCTTTTCGACGTTCCTCGTCGGTCCGTCCAACCAGCTCGCCTACGCCGCCGCCTGCCGCGTCGCAGAGGCGCGCCCCGGCGAAACGCCGATGTTCAATCCGCTTTACGCGCATGCGGCCGTCGGTCTCGGCAAGACGCATCTCCTTCAAGCCCTGGCCCACGCCACCAACGACAATCGCCGTCGCGCAGTCTATCTGACCGCCGAGCGCTTCATGAGCGGCTTCGTCTCCTCACTCACCACGCAGACCTCGCTCGCCTTCAAGGAGCGTTTGCGGACCATCGACATGCTGATCATCGACGACGTCCAGTTTCTGCAGGGCAAGTCGATCCAGCAGGAGTTCTGCCACACGCTGAATGCGCTGATCGACGCCGGACGCCAGGTCGTCGTCGCGGCGGATCGTCCGCCATCGGAGCTGGAGACGCTCGACGAGCGGGTGTTGTCGCGTTTCAAGGGCGGGCTCTGCGTCGACATCGGACCGCTCGACGAAGCCTTGCGCGTGAAGATCCTTAACGCCCGTATCGCCGCCGCGCAGGAGACGCAGCCGGGCTTTCACGTGCCGAAGGATGTCGTCGACTATGTCGCGGGCGCCATCGTCACTAACGGCCGCGATCTCGAGGGCGCCGTGAATCGCCTGCTCGCGCATGTAACGCTCAACGGCGCGCCGCTGACCGTGGAAACGGCGGAGACGGCGATCCGCGACCTCGTGCGCACGCAGGAGCCCAAGCGCGTCAAGATCGACGACATTCAGAAACTCGTCGCTTCCCATTACAATATCTCGCGCGCGGACATTCTCTCCTCGCGGCGAACCGCGAATGTCGTGCGGCCGCGCCAGATCGCGATGTATTTGTCGAAAGTGTTGACGCTGCGCTCATTGCCGGAGATCGGCCGCCGTTTCGGCGGTCGCGATCATACGACCGTTCTTCATGCGGTGCGGAAGATCGAGGAACTGGCTGCGAAGGACAAAAGCCTTGCGGAAGTGATCGAGCTGCTGAAGCGAATCCTCAGCGAGCAATAAACGCCCCGTCGGCCCTGCTCGCGCGACGACCGCAAAGGCGCCGCCGTGATCCACACGATCTACCTTCCGGTTTTCACCATCGTCCAGAGCCGGGTGATGAACTTCTGCTCCGGCTGGTTCGGCGTCGTGACGGTGAAGAGGCGGCGCATGGTCGCTTCGCTCGGATAAACGGACGGATCGTCTGCGATCGACTTGTCGAGGAGCGCGCGCGAGGGCGCGACGCCATTGGCGAAATTCGTGGCCCTGGTGTTTCGTGCGGCGACGTCGGGTCTCAGAAGATAGTCGATGAACTGATAGGCCTCGGCGACATGCGGGGCGTCCACAGGGATGGCCAGATTGTCCATCGACATCAACGCGCCTTCGTTCGGTATGGCGTAGGCGATCTCGACCTCGGAGCCCGCTTCGCGGGCGCGGTTGCGCGCCTGCAGACTGTCGCCTGCCCAGCCGATCGCAAGGCAAATGTCGCCATTGGCGAGCGCGTTGATATATTCCGACGAGTGGAACTTCTTGATGTAGCGGCGCAGCCCCGCGAGATGATCGGCGGCGCGCCTCAGATCGCTCTCGCGCTTCGAGTTCGGATCGAGCTTCAGATAGTTCAGCGTTATGGAGAAGACGTCCTCGGGACTGTCGAGCACATAGACGCCGCAGTCGGCGAGCTTCTTCAGCGCGTCGGGGCGCAGAACCTGCTCCCAGCTCGTAATCGGCTTGCCGATCCGCTCCTTGATCTTCGCGACATTGTAGGCGACGCCGGTCGTATACCACATGTAATTGATGGCGTGCGCGTTGCCGGGGTCGTAGAGCGACAGCTTGCCGTCAATCTCCGGCCAGATGTTGCCCGCGTTGGCGAGGCGCTTGCGGTCGATGCGCTGCAAGACGCCGGCCTTGATCTGGCGTTCGAGGAAAGTCGCCGAGGGCACGACGATGTCGTAGCCGGTGGACCCGGCGAGCAAGCGCGACTCGAGCATCTCGTTCGAGTCGTAGGTGTCGTAAATGACCTTGACGCCGGTTTCGCGCGTGAAATCCTCCAGCACGCCGGGATCGACGTAATCGCTCCAGTTGAAGATGTTGACGACGCGTTCGGCCGCGGCGGCGGGCGCGGCGGCGAGGGCGAAGAGGAGGGCGGCCAGAAATCTGTTCATCTTCGGATCTATCGGGAAATGCGCGGCCGGGGCGCGGCGACGCGCTGACGTCGAGGTTATCACGCTTGCGCAGCGATTGGCGACGCGCGAAGCTCGGCGTCGAGCGAGGAACGATGCAGTCTGGAGAATTTGCCGGGGGCGGCGCGGCGTCGCGACGCGCGCGGCCGGAAATGACGACGGAGGTCACGCGCGGCGCGCGCCGTTTTTTGCGCGCCTGCGGCTTCGCCGTTCTGGCGGAGGCGCCCCTGCCGGACGGGCGCCGCGCCGACCTCATGGCGCTCGCGCCCGATGGCGTTCTGCGGATCGTGGAAGTCAAATCCTGCGGCGAGGATTTCCGGGCGGACCAAAAATGGACGCGCTATCGCGACTTTTGCGACCGCTTCTACTTCGCGGTTCCCGACGGCCTCGATACGGCGCTGTTTCCGCCGGACGCGGGGCTCATCGTGGCGGACGCTTATGGCGCCATGCTCCTGCGCGAAGCGCCGGCGCTACGTCTCGCGCCCGCGCGCCGGCGGGCGATGCTCGTGCGTTTCGGCGCGCTGGCGGCCGAGCGATATTGCGCGCTCGCGTTCGGCGACGAACCTGCCCAAAACTAGCGGGGAGCGCGCTTCGCGAGGATGCGCTGGAGCGTGCGGCGGTGCATATTGAGGCGACGCGCCGTCTCCGAAACGTTCCGATCGCAGGATTCGAAGACGCGCTGGATATGCTCCCAGCGCACCCGGTCGGCGGACATCGGATTTTCCTGCGCGTCCGGCTTGTCGATCGTCGTCGCCATCAGCGCATGATAGATTTCGTCCGCGTCGGCGGGCTTGGCCAGATAGTCGAAGGCGCCGAGCTTCACCGCCGTCACGGCGGTGGCGATATTGCCGTACCCTGTGAGGACGATGCCACGGGCGTCGGGGCGCGCTTCCTTGAGCTTCTGAATTACGTCGAGGCCGTTGCCGTCGCCCAGGCGCATGTCGATGATCGCGAAGGCCGGGGCCGCGTTTTCGAGGGCCGCTAGGCCCTCCGCGACCGACTCGCATTGCGTGACCACGAAGCCGCGCGACTCCATGGCGCGGGCGAGGCGATGGAGGAAAGGCTTGTCGTCGTCGAGGATGAGCAAAGAACGGTCGCTCGGCAACGCCGGGGCGGCCATGGCGTCCGCCTGGGCGTCGGTCGCGCGATCGGTCTCGTTCATTTCTTCGCCGTTCATGTCCCCGCGTCTCCCAAGGGCTGATTTTTGTCAAAACTACTCCATGGCGTCGGCGGCGTCGACCCTGGAGGGTTGCATGGCTAGTCGCTGGCCGTTTGGAGTTTGGCCGCCGGAATTTCCAGCGCCGAACGGGCCCAGGTGACGCGTACGACGGCGCCAGTGCGCGGCGGCGACACATTGAACGTCTCCACGGTCGCGCCGGAGCGCTCCAGAAGCGTTTTGGCGATGAACAGTCCGAGCCCCAGGCCCGCCTGGCTATCGTTTTTCGTGCGCCGCTCGGTTGGGCGGCCGCGCAAATAAGGGTCGCCGAGCCGGTCGAGAATGGCCGGCGAAAATCCCGGCCCGTCGTCCTCGATGGAGATCGTCACCAAATCGCGCGTCCACCAGGCGTCGATGCGCACCCGCGACTCGGCGAAGTCGATGGCGTTTTCGACGAGATTGCCCAAGCCGTAAAGAATGCCAGGATTGCGCACCAGGGCCGGGGGGGCGGCCGTGCCGTTGCCGCGCTTCGAAATCTCCAGCTTGACTCCGAATTCCCGCTGCGGTCCGACAACCTCTTCGAGGAGCGTATCGATCGACAGGACGTTCATGACCGAGCCCTGGTCCGCGCCGAGCGAGGCGAGCTTGCCGAGGATTTCTCGACATCGCTTGGTTTCCTGCGCGACGAGGTCGAGATCTTCCTTGACGCCGGCGGGACATTCGGAGGCCATTTTCTGCAATTCGCGAATGATGAGCGTGATGGTCGCGAGCGGCGTGCCGAGCTCGTGGGCCGCCGCCGCGGCGAGGCCGTCGAGCTGGGAAAGGTGCTGCTCGCGTTCGAGCACCAGCTCGGTTGCGGCCAGCGCCGTCGCCAGCAGCCGTCCCTCGTCGGAAACGCGCGCGGCGTAGAGCGCGATGAAGGCCGCCGACAGCGCCAGCGAGACCCAGATGCTCGCGCGGTAGAGCAGGGGGAATTTCAGTTGCTCGTCCTCGTGCCAGGGGAGCGGCATAAACTCCACGCAGAGGAAGGTCGCGGCCACCAGCATGACGATGCCCATGAAGATCGTCAGATTGCGGGGAAGCGAAACGGCCGAGATCGTCACCGGCGCGAGAAGCAGCATCACGAAGGGGTTGGTCACGCCGCCGGTCAGGTAGAGCAGGAAGCTCAGCTGCACGACGTCGTAACAGAGCAGCACGACCGCCTCGATGTCGCTGAGGCGGAAAGTGCCCGACGTGCCGAAGCGAAGGCCGATGTTGAGCGTCGCCGACGCGACGATGAAAACGAAACAAAGGCCGACCGGAAAGTCGAAGCCCAGGAAGAAATACACGAAAAGACAGGCGAGACTCTGGCCGATGATCGCGACCCAGCGCAGAACGATCAGCGTCCCGATTCTGAGGCGTCGGCTGTCTTCGTCGTAGACGTCGGGTCTCATCGCTCTCTTCCTGTCGCTCCCGCGCCGTCTGCGTTGCGCAGCGGCGCGCGGGTCACAAGCCGACGCCTCTGGCGGCGCGCCAAATTCTCCATTGCCGGCGCAGCGGCGACGGCTCTCCGGCTCCGCGGAAAGGATCGCAATCCTTGCGCGCCAGGCGCTCCAGATAAAGAGGAACCGTCGCGGCGGGCAACAAGGCTTCCCGCCCTTGGGCGAGCGCCGAGGCGGCGCCGCGGGCCGCCGCATAGCGGGCGGCGGCCATTTCGCGCAGTTCGGCGAGCGCGGCCCGAAGCCCGGCGGAGTCGGCGTGGATGCCGGCGTCGTGACGGGCGAGCAGGTCCGCGGGAATGAAGGGGCCGGGCGGAGACAGCAGGATTTTCGTGAGGCCGAGCGCGAGGCCCGCCTCCTCGAAGGCGGGCGCCGCCGCCGCGCCGAGAATGCGCGCCGCCCAGCGCATCGGCCCTGCGCGCGTCGCGCGGCAATAGACGTCGAGCGTCTCGACGTCGGGAATCGGATCGTCGTAGAGGTCTGCGACGTGCGCCTCGGCGAGGGCGATCAATTCCTCGCGCGGCAGCGAGAAGCGCTCGGCGGTGTCGAGGAGCGCGTCCGCGACCGGATGCGCGCGGGCCCCTGCGGCCGCATCTTCCGACGACAGGGCGTCGGTCCACCAGCGCAGGCGCATTTCGCCGAGGAGCGGCTGGCTCACTTTCTCGCGGACGGCGGCGACCTCCGCCGCATAGGCGTAAACGGCGTGAATGTGACGGCGCGCGGGCTGCGGCGCGAAAAGGCAGGCGAGCCACAGGTCGCGGTCGCGTTCGCGCAACAGCGCGTCGCAATGCCCGTAATGTTCCGGCGCAGCATCTCCCATCATACGGCGATCAGCAGCGCGCCGACGCGGCGTCCTTCGTCCAGGAGCATATTGTAAGTGCGCACGGCGGCGCCGGTCGCCATTGTCTCGCAGCCGACGCCGGCGTCGCGCAGCTTCGCGCGCAAGGCGGATGCGAGCGGCATCAGATCTCTGCCTGTGCCGACGATGAAGAGATCGAGCCCGCCGGCGTCCGACAGCGCGAGATCGATCGTTGTGGCGTCTATCTCGCTCCAGATCGTCGGCGCGATCGCGCGGACGCCTGTCGGCAGGGCAAGGATCGATCCGCGATGCGACATGTCGGCGAAGCGGAAGCCGCCGCCGCCGTAGTCGTCGATCCTGTGACGGCCGGGCACATAGCCCCGGGGCGCAGTCATCGGGCGCGTCTCTTTGCGGCCCGCCTACTTCGGCCGTCGCCGCGCGCCGGATTTCGCGGCGTTCCGGGAGCCGGGTTTCGGCGCCGGGCGCTTGGGCGCCGGAGCGGCTGGAACTGGCTCGTCGCCGACGTCGTCGAACATCGACGCGAGAGCTTCCGGCTGCGCTTCCAGCTCTGCATCGGGTTCGGGCTGCGTCGCCGCTTCGACCTTGCGGTCGGCGTCTTCATTGCGCAAGCCCAGATAGATCAGCATCGGCGAGCAGATGAAGATCGAGGAATAGGTCGCGACGAAAATGCCCCAGATCATCGCCAGCGAGAAGGAACGGATGACCTGGCCGCCGAAGGCGACGAGCGCGAAAAGCGCGAGCATCACGGTCGTCGCCGTCATGATGGTGCGCGGCAGGACGGCGTTGATCGACATGTCGACCATCTGAGCCGTCGGCATTTTCTTGTATTTGCGCATGTTCTCGCGGATGCGGTCAAGCACGACGACGGTTTCGTTGAGAGAGTAGCCCACGATCGTCAGAATCGCGGCGATCGACGTCGTGTTGAACTCGAGCTGCGTCAGCGAGAAAAAGCCGACCGTCAGCAACAGGTCGTGCATCGTCGCGATGACCGCGCCGATCGCGAACTGCCACTCGAACCGGAACCAGAGGTAGGTTAGGACGGCGATGATCGAGAGCACGACGCCGAGCGTGCCCGACTGGACGAGTTCGTTCGAGACGCGCGGACCGACGACTTCGACGCGGCGCAGGTCGTAGTCGGCGCCGACGGCCTGCCGCACGCGGTCCACCGCCGCCTGCTGGGCCGCGTCGCCGCCCGGCTGAAGGCCGAAGCGCAGCGTCGCGTCGGCGGGATTGCCGAAGGCCTGCACCTCGATGTCGCCGAGCTTCAGTCCTTCGCTGATCGCGCGCAAAGTTCCGACTTCCGCCGCGCCGGACTTGGCGCGCAGCTCGATCACCGTGCCGCCGGCGAAGTCGATGCCGAAGTTCATTCCCTTGAAGACGAACAGCGCGACGGCGATGAGCGACAGCAGGGCCGAGAAGGGATAGCTCACGCGCCGGAAGCGCATGAAGGGGAATTTCGTATTCTCCGGAGCGAGGCGCAGGAGTTTCATCGGTCGTTTCGCCCCTTAGATCGGCAGCTTCGTCGGACGCGCGTAGTGATACCAGACGGCGATCATCATGCGCGTCATGGTCACGGCGGTGACGATGGTCGTGAGAATGCCGAGCGCGAGCGACACGGCGAAGCCGCGCACCGGGCCCGAGCCCAGGAAGTAGAGGATCGCCGCGGCGACGAACATCGTGACGTTGGAGTCGACGATGGTCGCGAAGGCGCGGTTGAAGCCTGCGTCGAGCGAGGCGAGGATGGAGCGGCCGGCGTGGTTCTCTTCGCGGATGCGTTCGTAGATCAGCACGTTCGAGTCGACCGCCATGCCGATGGTGAGCACAATTCCCGCGATGCCCGGCAGGGTCAGCGTGGAGCCGAGCAGCACGAGGCCCGCGAAAATGAAGGCGATGTGGACGAACAGCGCAAGATTGGCGAAGACGCCGAAGACGCCGTATGTGATGAGCATGTAGATCACGACGAGGCCGGCGCCGACGTAGGCCGCGCGCTTGCCGGCGTCGATTGAGTCCTGGCCGAGGCCGGGGCCGACGGTGCGCTCCTCGACGATGTTGAGTTTGGCGGGCAGCGCGCCGGCGCGCAGCAGAATCGCGAGATTATTCGCCTGTTCGACCGTGAAGTGGCCAGAAATCTGGCCCGAGCCGCCGGTGATGGGCGTGAGAATGCGCGGCGCCGAAATCACCTTGTTGTCGAGCACGATGGCGAACAGACGGCCGACGTTCTTGGACGTCACTTCCCCGAACTTCTGCGCGCCGCGGATGTTGAAGCGGAAGTTGACGACAGGCTCGCCGCTGCGCTGCTGGTCGAAGCCGGGCTGGGCGTCGGTCAGGTCTTCGCCCTGCACCATCACCTGCTTTTCGATCGGCAGCTTGTTCGGGTCGTCGACCTGATCGAGCTCCTCGACTTCGGACGGGTTCTGGCCGGGCTCGGCGACGAGGCGGAATTCGAGCTTCGCGGTCTGGCCAAGAATTTCCTTGAGCGTCTGGGGATCCTGGAGGCCGGGAACCTGCACGAGCACACGGTCGTCGCCCTGACGCTGGATGCTGGGTTCCCGGGTGCCGAGCGCGTCGACGCGGCGGCGAATGACTTCGATCGACTGCTCGACCGCTTTGCGAGACTTGTCCCTCAGCCCGGCGTCGGTGACCGTGACGCGAATGAGTCCATCGGCTGTGGTCTCCACCTCGAGCGGCGGCTGGCCGCCGATGTTCGAGCTGAAGCTGTTCCGCAACTGCCGGATCCGCGGCAAGATCTTCTCGCGGTCGGCGGCGTCGGCGACGCGAACCTGCACGCCTCGCGCCGTCGCGCCTATGCCGCCCGTGATCGCGACTTTCTCCTCCCGCAGGATGCGGCGGACGTCGTCGCGCAGATTCTTAATCTGCGTGTTGACGAGATCCGCCTGATCCACCTCGAGCATGACGTGGGAGCCGCCCTGGAGGTCGAGGCCGAGGACGATCGTCGGCGGGACGAGCCAGGACGGCAGCCGCGACGCGAGCGCTTGGTAGTGCGCGGTCGACAACATGCTCGGCGCCACAACCAGTACGGCGGCGACCGTCATCGCCACGATGGCAAAAAACTTCCAGGTCGAAAATCGCAACATCGTGTCGCTTGTCCGTCAGAGAGGTCGGGCGCCCGCGAGAAGGCCGGAACGAGAGGGCGTCGGGACTTGGGCCTTACGACTTGGCTTTCGTGTCCGACGATTTGGCCGTCTTGCCGGAAGCGGGCTTCGCCTCCGCGGCGGGCTTGGGCGCCGGCGCGGGAGCATCCTTCACGGGCTCGCCCTTGGCGCGCACTTCTGCGATGGCCGTGCGGACCAGGCGGATGCGAACGTTGGGCGCAATTTCGACCTCGACCTCGTTGTCGTCGATCGCGCGCGTCACCTTGCAGATGACGCCGCCGGTCGTGACGATCGTGTCGCCGCGGCGGACGTTGCGAAGGGCGGCGAGCTGTTCCTTCTCGCGCCGGGCGCGCGGGCGGATAACCAGAATATAGACGATGCCCATCACCACGAAGATCGGGACGAGCTGGGCGAAGAGGTCGGGCAGCGATGGCGGCTGGTTCGGGTCCGGGGCCCCAGGGGTCGCGATCGTGCCCGTCTGCGCCGGTTCTGGGTGGGGCGTGCTCGGCGCCGGGGCGGCGGGGGCAGGCGCCGGCGCGGTCTCGGCGTTGGCCGCCGGTTGTTCGGTTTGGGCCATGGCGTCCGTGATCAGTTTCATCGCAGCGTCTCTGTCATATCGGCGCGACGCGCGCAGCGGGCGTCGGGCAGGCGTCGGAATGGGCGCGGACTATAGCCGCTCGACTTACGAAAGCAATGGCGGACGGCGGCCTTCGTCCCGCTCGCCATCCGTCATTGGGGCGTCGCGGCGCATTCAGCCGGCGATCGGCCGTCAAATCGCCGCGACGACGGCGCAGAGAAGGGCGTCCGCATCCGCGGCGGGCGGAACCTGCGTCGCGGAACGGCGTTTCAGAAGATTGAAGCCGGAGCGGCGCGGCCGATGCGGCCGGCACGCATGGGCGCGAGAAACCCGCGCGCCCTCTTTTGGGAGAAAAACGCAATGATCAGGAAGATTTCTTGCGCCGCGCTGCTCGCGGGCGCGCTGGTCGCCGCCCCGGGCGCGGCTTCCGCGGGCGGCTGGCACGGCGGCGGCTGGGGCGGTCACGGCTGGCACGGCGGCGGCTGGGGCGGTCACGGCTGGCATGGCGGCGGCTGGGGCGGTCACGGCTGGCATGGCGGCGGCTGGGGCGGTCACGGCGCCTGGCATGGCGGCTACGGTTGGCGCGGCGGCGGCTACTACGCGCGTCCTTATGGGTGGTACGGCGGTCACGCCGGCGGCTGCTGGCGCTGGTGGTACGGCCGCTGGGTCTGGGCCTGCTGATCCAGACGCGGATCGACGGAAACAACAGGCGGGCCCGGTTGCGGGCCCGCTTTTTTTTGCGCCGCTCGGCCGTTGACCGCTAGCGTGGCGTGGCCGACTGTGCGAGCGATGATTCCATTGGCGCCGCGCCGCCGCAGACAAAGGGGCCGACATGTCTAAGCTTCGAAAATTGGGCGCCGCCGCCGCAATCTTCGGCGTCCTTTCGATTCCGGCGATCGCCGCGGCGCAGAGCGGCTGGGATGACGGCCGCCAGGACGGTTGGGCCGGCGGACGCCGAGGCGGATGGTCCCGCGGCGAGGGGGGCGGCTGGCGGGATCGGCCGGTCAACCCGGGCGAGGTCGGCAAGTGGGGCGGCGGCGATCCGCGCGGACCGCGCTGGCGCGGCGAAGGTCCGGCGCCGGACGGCTACCATTACTGGCGCGGCGGCGGGGGCTACCCCGGAACCGGCGAGTATCGCGGCGGCGGCCGAGGCCGCTGGCATGACGGACGTTTTTATCCCTACGGCGTGGGCTCCTGCTGGCGCTGGAGCCATCGCCGCCAGGACTGGAAATGGACCTGCTATTGAGCGCTCCGGCGCTCAGTGCTCAAGTTCGCGCGCCAGGCCGCGCATGAAGTCGACGCAGGCGGCCAGGTCGGAGATGTCGATATATTCTTCCGGCTGGTGCGCCTGATCGATGCGGCCGGGTCCGCAAACGACGGTGGGTAAGCCGGCGAGCTGGAAATGTCCGGCCTCCGTCCCATAGGGCACGGCGATGGTGCTGTTGCGGCGGGCGAGGCGCAGGGCGAGCGTTTCGGCGGCGGAACCGGGTTGCGCCGCGAGGCCGGGAATCTCGTTGACGGTCTCCGTGACGACGCCCGTTTTCGGGAAACCGGCGAAAACCGTCTCGCGCAGGCGCTGCGCGAAAATCTCCAGCCGCTCCCGCGCCAGCGACGGCGGGACGCCCGGCAGGGCGCGAAACTCCCAGTCGAATTCGCAGTCTTTCGCGACGATGTTGCGGGCCGTGCCGCCCTTGATGACGCCGACGTGAATGGTGGAGTAGGGGGGATCGAAACGGCCGGTGGGATCGCCCGCCTCGCACAGTTCCGCGCCGATGCGTTCAAGCTCTACGACCATGCGGCAGGCGACATGCACGGCGCTCACGCCCCGGTGCAGATTGGCCGAGTGAATTTCATGCCCCGTGACGCGCGTGACATGGGTGGTGATGCCCTTGTGCGCGTCGGCCACCTGCATGGAGGTGGGCTCGCCGACGATCACGGCGCCCGGGCGCGGCAGGTCGGCGCCGAGACGGGCGATGACATCGAGCGGACCGAGACAGGTCGTCTCTTCGTCGTAGCTGAGGAAAATGTGGACGGGACGCGCCAGCGCGGCCTTCTTGAACTCCGGGATCATCGCCAGCGCGACGGCGCCGAAGCCTTTCATGTCCACCGCGCCGCGTCCGTAAAGGCGGCCGTCCTCGCGACGAAGGACGAAGGGATCGGCGCACCATTCCTGACCCTCGACGGGCACGACGTCCGTGTGCCCGGAAAGCACGACGCCGCCCGACGTCATCGGGCCGATGGTCGCGAACAGCGCGGCCTTGTCTCCCGCGGCGTTTGGCGCGCGTATGTAAGGCACGTCCTGTTCACGCAGATAATTTTCGACGAAATCGATGAGCGGGAGGTTCGACTTCGAGCTTTCGGTGTCGAAAGCGACGAGCCGCGCCGTCATGTCGATTGCGCGTTCGAGAGCGTCCATCAGTTCAACGTTGGATTGGACATCGGGCTGTCGAGGGAAAAGGCAGGGATTTCGACGTCGAAGGTCTCGCCCGAATCTGTGACCATCCGATAGGTGCCCTGCATCAGCCCGGAGGGCGTCCCGAGCGGACATCCGGAGGCATAGCGGAACGTTTCGCCCGGCTCGAGCACAGGCTGCTCTCCCACGACGCCCGGCCCGCGCACTTCCTCGCGGCGGCCGTTGGCGTCGATGATGATCCAGTGGCGGGAGAGAAGCTGCACGCGCACGCGTCCGAGATTGGCGATCTCGATCGTGTAAGACCAGAAATAGCGGCTCTGATCCGGATCGGAGCGGTCCGGCAAAAAGTCCGGCAACGCCGTGACCTGAATGTCTCTGGTGATGGCGACGTACATGAGGCGGAGCTTAGAACGGCGACGTCGAAAGGGGAATCATTTTTCGGCGCGCCGCGAGGCTTTCCCGCGATCCTGGACCGCGCGTCGAATGTGACAATTCTGACACATGGCCGAGCTTTTGGCCGTCAGAAGCGTTGCCGGTCTTGGCTCCAGCGCCGATCGATCGGATAAGTTACCCAAAAGTTATCTGCCCGAGTCGCCATGTCCCTGTCGTCGCTCCGCGCTTTGCTGCTCGCTCTGGCGATGGTCGCGCAAACCATCGCCGGCGGATGGAGCGTCGCGCTTTCGGCGCCGGCCGTTGGCGTCACCCATCATTGCGAGAAGACGAGCGTTCCGTCGGAGCGCGCCGGCCACGCCAAGTCGGGCGCGCCGCGTTGCGCCTGCGAATGCTGTCTCCTCTGTGGAGAGCCGCTTTCCTCGCCGCTCCCGAGCGAGGGATATGCGCTCGCCGCGCCGCGCGATGGAGGGCTTGCGCTTTTCGCTCCGGAGACCCTGCTCGGGCCGGTCGTCCGGACGAAGGACGCCTGGCTGGCGCGTGGTCCTCCCGGGCGCGCTCTTCTGTCGTGATCTGACCCGCCCGGTCGGTCTCGGCGCGATCCAGACCATCGACGTCGCGGCGTCGCCGCATCCCAAGAAAACTTCGCTCGTTCCGCCGAACGCGCCCGCATGCGTCCGCACCCGGACGATGGGCTCCGGCTGGAGCGCGTCGCGAAACGCCAGGGTTTTTCGTTATGAAGCTCCGTTCCCACCTGCTCGGCGCCGCGTCCGTCAACGCGCTCGCGCTGCTGTTCGCCGCCTCCGCCCTCGCACAGCAGTCCCTGCCCACGATCGAGGTGGGCGGGGCCCGCGGCCCGGCGCGGCCCGGCCCGTCCTCCGGTCAGCGCGCGGCCGGTCCGGCCCGCGCCGCTGGACCGGTCGCGGCGCCGCCGACCCAGGCGCCGGCGGTCGGCGCGGATCGCTACGCCGAGCCGAAACCCGCGCCGTTCAGCCGCACGATTCCGGCTAACGTCCCGGCCGTCGTCGAGTCCCGCACCCGAAAGGAGATCGACAAAACCGTCAATATGCTCACGACGGCTCAGGCGTTCAAATACATGCCCTCGCTGCTCATCCGCGAGCGCTACATCGGCGACCGCAACGCCATCGTCTCAGGCCGCACCACGGGCACGATCGAAAGCGCCAAGACCCTGGTCTACGCCGACAACATTCTTCTTTCCAATCTGCTCGGCAACAGCTTCAACTTCCCGCCGCGCTGGGGCATGGTCTCTCCGGCCGAGATCGACCGCATCGACGTGATCTACGGCCCGTTCTCGGCGCTCTATCCCGGCAACTCGATCGGCGGCGTGCTCGCGATCACGACGCGCATGCCGGACAGTTTCGAGGCGCACGTTTCGGCGACCGCGGCCGTCCAGCCCTTCAACCTCTACGGGACCAACGAACTCAATCTCTCCGGCAACGCCAACATCCTCGTTGGCGACCGCATCGGCGACTTCCGCTATTTCTTCGCCTACGACCATCTGGACTCACAGGGTCAGGCGATGACCTTTCCCGGCAACTTCCTGACTCCCTTCCAGGCGCCCGGCACGCGCTTCTTCGGCGGCTTTCAGGATTTCAACCAGAACGGCGTTCCGCGCATCATCGCCGGCGCGGCCGGCGCGGACTTCACCCAGCAGGACATGGCGAAGCTGAAGATGTCCTACGACATCGCGCCGCTCGTCCGCGCGACCTATACGGTCGGGGTGTGGAATCTCAACAGCAGCACCACGGTCGAGAGCTATATCCGCGACCGAAACGGCTTTCCAATCTACAATACGCAGAACGGCCGCCTCGGGATCGGCGGTTTCGCGATCTCGCCCGGCGGCGTGAACCCCGGCTGGGCTGGCTCGACCCATCTCATGCAGGCCTTCTCGCTCAAGCGCGACACGGGCGGCGAGTTCGACTTCGACTTCTCGGGCACGTCCTACAATTTCCTGCGCGATTTCTCGCAGAGCTACACGTCCTACGGCATTCGCCCGAACACGAACGCGGACCTCGATCGCTACAATATCGACCCGACCGGCCTCAACACCGTGCTGACCGGCACCTACTGGCGCACGGGCGACATGCGGTTCATCTGGCGGCCCGCGGAGGATTACCTCGGCAAGCACGAGGTCTCCTTCGGCGCGCACGCCGACCAGTATTCGCTGAACTCGGTCCAGACCAAGACTGCGCTCGCGGGGAATAATTTCGCGCTTGCCCTCAACGGCGTGAACTACGGCAAGACCGACGCCAAGGGCATATACATTCAGGACGCCTGGAAATTCCTGCCGCAGTGGAAGCTCATCGCCGGCGCGCGCGGCGACTTCTGGCACGCCTACAATGGCTCGAACGTCAGCGGCGGCCTCGGCCCGGGCAACAATTTCGCGCCGGGCGTCGTTCCGCTCGCGCCCGTCGCGGCGACGGCCGGTTATTTCCCGGACACGTACAAGAACGGTTTCTCGCCCAAGGGGTCGATCGAATACCAGGTGACGCCGGACTTCCAGATGCGCGGCTCCGTCGGCCGCGCCTATCGGTTCCCGACCGTCACGGAGCTGTTCCAGGGGCTCACGACGCCGAACAGCGTGCTCGTCAACAACCCCAATCTTCAGCCGGAGATTTCGACGTCCTATGACCTGACGGGCGAATACCGGAAGGTCGACGCCTTCAACGGCGCCATCGGCCTGTTCAACCCGCGCGTCAGCCTGTTCCTCGACGACCGCTGGAACGCCATCGTGACCCAATCAGCGATCGGCCCGACGGGCCAGATCGTCTCGCAGTCCACCAACCTCGACAAGGCGCGGTTTCGCGGCGTGGAGGCGGCGCTGGTCATGAAGGACATCTATTGGCCCGGCCTCGACTTCTCGGGCAGCGTGACCTTCACCGATTCGAAGATTCTTTCGAACGGCAGCGCGCTCACCTTCGTGGGCGCTCCGGCCGGTTCGCCCTTCCCGACGGCGGGCGGCATTCTGCTGGAGGGCATGCAGTATCCGCGCGTGCCGCGCATCCGCATCCGCTCGGTCGTGAGCTACAGCCCGACGCAGGAACTGTCGGTGGCTTTCGGCGCGCGCTACGCCTCCGCCGCCTTCGTGACGCTGAACAACGTGGACTTCAACCACAACAACTACGGCAATGTGGACAGCGAATATCTCGTCTTCGACGCGAAGGTGAATTACAAGGTCGCGCCGAACTGGACGCTCACCGCCGGCGTGGACAACATCGGCCGCTGGAAATATTACGTGAATCCGAACCCCTACAACCAGCGCACCTTCTTCCTCGGCCTGAGATACGACCTCGGCGGCAAGGATGGCGGCGCGACCTTGGCCGGCCTTGGCGGCGGCGCGGGCGGGCCAGCGCCCGCGCCGACCGCGCGCTAAGGACAAAGCGGCCGCGCGCTCCGCGCCATGGGGAGTGCGGCTTCTTGCCGCGCCAGTCCCCGGAACGGAGCAAAAACCGGGCGGTTCGCCTTGCGGATGCGCCTGGTTTTTGCTTCAATAATCAGTAAGCGTTTTTCGGCGCGAGAGATTATCGGACTTTTCTCCCATGCACCGCAGGTGGCTGACAGCTGTCTTGTTCGCGCTGGCGCTGGCCGTTCAGGCCCTGGCGCCAGTCGCGACTGGCGTCGCCATGGCGCATGGGGCCGGCGAGTCGGGGCCGTTCGAGCTCTGCCTGAAGGCCGGCCGAGCGGCCGCAAACCACCATGGGTCCGGCGGCCATGTCCACCGGCAGCATGATTCCTGCGCCCTGTGCCAGGCGTTCTGCGACGGCGTCGCGCCAGTCTCGGTGCGGTCGGCGTCCCTTGGCATGGCGCCCGTTCGATGGACATCGTTCCGTTGGACGGTGGCGGACCGCGCCGTGCCCGTCGCCGCGCGCGACTATGCCCGACAGGCGCGCGCGCCGCCCGTTTTCTCCTGACCATCGTAAAACCGCGTCCTGCGTTCGCCGCGTCCTTTCAGGCGTGACGGCAATAGGGCGCGGCGTCGACATCGATCGCGAATAGCGGCGGATCGGGAGAATTATCGTCATGAAGAACGGGAAACGGCCGAACGGCCGTGAAGGCGCGCTTGCGCGCGCGGCCCTTGCGGCCCTGAAGGCGCGCGAGGAGCGCGAAAACGACGTCGCGGCCTCGGCTGTGTCCGCGCTTGCCCCTATGTGGCGCGGCGCGCAGCAGGGCGCGATACGTCTGATCGATCTCGAACGGCGGGCGCGTTTCGCGCGCCTCGCCTTCGAGACCAACTGACGCGGCGCCGATGACGCCGAGCGTCTCCCCTGTCCCGCGAGCGGGCGCGTCGAGCCTTTTCAGGTTCGCGCTGCTACTGGTCGCGGCGCTGTCGACGGGCGCGCCTTTCGCTGCGCCCCTCGCGGCGCGCCTGCTCGCGGGGCGCCTGGAGACGCTCGCATTGGCGTTCGTGTGCTTCGCGTCGGGGGCGCCGGCTCCCGACGCGCAGACGGGGCGGCCGGGCCCCTCGGGCGACCGCGGCATCGACTGCGTCTTGTGTCAGACGCTCTGCTGCGGCGCCGCTCCCCTCGCAGGGGGGCCTGGCCACGTTGTCGCGGCGCCCATCCAGAGCGATTCCCTCCGCTGGATGGTGGCGGACCGCGCCGCGCCGACGCCTCGGTCCCGTCTGTCCCACCGCCCCCGCGCGCCCCCGCGCTTTCCTGCTTGACCCCAAGCGGATTTGCGTCGGCGCCGGCTGCCTCCTTACTGCGCCGACGCGAATCTCGGGATCGAAGTCGCCGCGGGATGCGGCGTGGGAGGATGAAATGACAGAATCATTGTTGTCGGTCGGTCCGGAGATTGTCGGCGCGGTTCTGGCCGCGGCGTTTGTCGTCGTCGAAACCGTCAGACGCGAAGCCGCCGTCGCGCTTCGCCCGGCGAGAGTCGCTAAGTCACGGGCCCGGTAGGGTGAAAAAGGGCGGACGCGCGTCAGCCGCGTCCCGCCGCCGCGAGGCCGATCGCCAGATCCTCGATGAGATCGTCGACGTCCTCCAATCCGACGGAAAGCCTCAACATGCCGTCGGTGATCCCCAGCGTCTCCCGCGCCTCGGGCGTCAGGCGCTGATGGGTCGTTGTCGCGGGGTGCGTGATCAGGCTCTTGGCGTCCCCGAGATTGTTCGAAATCTTGATCACTTCCAAGGCGTTGGCGAGCCGGAAGGCTGTCTCCTTGCTTTCCAGGAAGAAGCTGACCAGCGTGCCGCCGCCCGTCATCTGCCGCCGGGCGAGCTCCGCCTGGGGGTGGTCCTTGCGGAACGGGTAGAGCACTTTCGTCACGCGCTTCTGCGCTGCGAGGAAATCCGCGATCTTGCCAGCGCTCGCCGTCTGCCGCTCGACGCGCAGCGGCAGGGTCTCGAGCCCCTTGAGCATCACCCAGGCGTTGAACGGCGACATGGCGGGGCCGGTCTGACGCAGGAAATTGTGGATGCTCTCCTCGATGATCGCCTGCGAGGACAGGATCACCCCGCCGAGGCACCGGCCCTGGCCGTCGATATGTTTGGTCGCCGAATAGACAACCACGTCGGCGCCGAGCGCCAGCGGCTTTTGCAGCAGCGGCGTCGCGAAGACATTGTCCACGACGAGCCGCGCGCCGGCATTGTGGGCGAGATCGGCGATCGCTTTCAGGTCGTAGACGTCGAGCCCCGGATTGGTCGGACTTTCGAGGAAAAAGAGCCTGGTCTCCGGGCGGATCGCGGCCTTCCACTGGGCGAGATCGGCGCCGTCGACCAGGGTGGAGGCGACGCCGAAGCGCGGCAGAAGGTCTTCGACGACGTAGAGACAGGAGCCGAAGAGCGCCCGCGCGGCCACGACATGGTCGCCGGCCTTTGCCTGCGCCAGCATGGCGGCCGTCACCGCAGCCATGCCGCTCGCCGTGGCGCGCGCCGCTTCGGCGCCTTCGAGCAGGATCATCCGCTGCTCGAACATGGCGACGGTCGGATTCGAGAAGCGAGAATAGATGAAGCCGGGGTCGTCGCCCTTGAAACGCGCCTCGGCGGCTTCCATCGTCGGATAGGCGAAGCTCTGCGTCAGAAACAGCGCCTCGGACATTTCACCGAAGGGCGAGCGCGTCGTTCCGCCGTGAACGAGCTGCGTCGCCGGTCTGAATTTGCGCGGGGCGTCTGCGGACATGCCTCTCTCCCTGCGGCGCGCGGGCGCCGGATTGCTGAAGCGCGCGTTGCGCGCGCGGCCGAAAATGCGGGTTTCCTCAGGGAGACCCGGCCTTTTAGCGCTTTATTTTTCGTGGCGGCAAGCCGGCCGGCTCAAATAACCACGCGCGGCAGTAATCCGAAATGCAGGCAGGCCTGTCAATTGCCTCTTTGCGCCTCTTTGACTTCGCGTCATGGGGCCATATGTCCGCCGTCATGGCCAAGACCCTGCGCTTCATCCTCGGCGATCAGCTCACGCGCGCGATCGCGACGCTCGATGGCGTCGCGCGCGGCGACGTCGTGCTGATGGCCGAAGTCGACGCGGAGGCCCGCTACGTCCCTCACCACGGGCAGAAGATCGTCCTGATCCTGTCCGCGATGCGCCATTTCGCGGCGAGACTGCGCGCGGAAGGAATCGCGGTCGACTATGTGCGGCTTGACGATCCCGGCAACACGGGCTCCTTTTCGGGCGAGCTGGCGCGCGCCGTCGCGCGCCACAGGCCATCGCGCATCGTCGTCACAGAGCCCGGCGAATGGCGGGTCCGGGAGATGATGGCCGGATGGGCCGAGGCGCTGGGCCTGCCGGTCGAGAGTCGCGAGGACGACCGATTCTTCTGTTCGCGGGCCGATTTCGCGCGCTGGGCGAAGGGCCGCGAGACGCTGCGCATGGAGTTCTTCTACCGCGACATGCGGCGGCGCACGGGGTTTCTGATGGCGGATGGCGCGCCCGTCGGCGGCAAATGGAATTTCGACCCCGAGAATCGCAAGCCGCTGCCTGCGAAATGCCGCGCGCCGGACCGCCTGCGCTTCCCGCCCGACGAGATCGCGCGGGAAGTCATGGCGCTCGTGGCGCGCCGATTTCCTGACGGATTCGGCGACGTCGCGCGATTCGACTGGGCCGTGACGCGCGCCGGGGCGCTCGCCGCGCTCGACGATTTCATCGTAAATTGTCTGCCGTTCTTCGGCGATTATCAGGACGCGATGAAGAGCGGCGCGCCCTTCCTCTATCACGCGACGCTCTCCCCCTATCTCAACATCGGACTGCTGACGCCGCACGAGGTCTGCGTCGCGGCGGAGAGCGCCTTCCGCGCCGGCGCGGCGCCGATCAATGCGGCCGAGGGCTTTATCCGGCAAATTCTCGGCTGGCGCGAATATGTGCGCGGGATCTACTGGCTGCGCATGCCGGGCTACGCGGACACAAATGCGCTGGCCGCCGCGCGTCCGCTACCCTGGTTCTACTGGTCCGGCGAGACGCGCATGAACTGCATCAGGGAGGTTGTGGGCGAAACGCGCCGCCACGCCTATGCGCATCATATCCAAAGGCTGATGGTGACGGGGAATTTCGCGCTTCTCGCGGGGATCGCGCCTCGGGAGATCGAGGCGTGGTATCTCGCCGTCTATGCCGACGCCTTCGAGTGGGTCGAACTCCCCAATGTCCACGGCATGGCGATTTTCGCCGACGGGGGCGTTCTCGCGTCCAAGCCCTACGCCGCCTCGGGCGCCTACATCGACCGCATGTCGGATTATTGCAAAGGCTGCGCCTATGACGTCAAGGCGAAGAGCGGCCCGGACGCTTGCCCCTTCAACTATCTTTACTGGAATTTCTTTCTCGAAAACCGCGGCCGCCTGCCAATGACGCCGCGTCTCGCCATGCCGCTTCGCACGCTCGACGCCATGAGCGCGGAGCGCCAGGCGGAAATCCGGCGCGACGCGGCGGCTTTCCTGAGCGGGCCGGAGATGGACGCGCGGCCTCGCGAGAGTTATCCCGGGGCGCGGGGCGGCCTGCCATTGTGACGGCGGCGCCGCAGCTTTATTGTTTCGCGGCAGGGTTCTAAAGGGTGAGGGTGCATGGCGCCTTTAGACAAGACGCAGGGCGGCGTGCTCTCCAGCCGGCAAATTCGGGCGATGGCGGAAACGGGCGCGATCCGCGCCGCGGCGCCGCTCGCCGCCGGGCAGGTGCAGCCCGCGAGCCTGGATCTTCGGCTCGGCGCGAGCGCCTACCGGGTGCGCGCGAGCTTTCTGCCGGGCAAGGACCGCCGCGTGGGGGACATTCTCTCCGCCCTCGCCTATGACGAGATCTCCCTTTCGGAAGACGGCGCGATTCTCGAGCGCGGCTGCGTCTATGTCGTGCCGCTGCTGGAGGGTCTCGCGCTGCCGCCTGACGTCTCCGGAGCCGCCAACCCCAAAAGCTCGACCGGCCGCCTCGATATTTTCACCCGTCTGATCGCCGACCGCGGGGAGCGCTTCGACGAGGTCGCGCCGGGCTACGACGGGCCGCTTTACGCCGAAGTGTCGCCGCGCAGTTTTTCCGTGCGCGCGAGGATGGGCTCGCGCCTCAACCAGCTGCGATTCCGAACCCTCCCGGCAGGGGCGGGGCAGGGCGGCGTCGCGCTTTCCGACGCCGCTCTCGCCGGGCTGCACGAGCGTTCGCCGCTCGTCGACGGGCCGCTGAACCTGCGGGACGGCGTGGTTCTGCGCGTCGCCCTCGGTCCCGAGGCCTTCGGCGGCGTCGTCGGCTATCGCGCGCAGAAGCATACGGACGTCATCGACGTCGACCGCGTCGGCGCCTACCGGATCGACGACTATTGGGACCGACTGCCGGCGCGCGACGGCCGGCTGATTCTCGACCCCGGCGACTTCTACATTCTCGCCTCGCGCGAGCGCCTCGCCATTCCGCCGGAGCTCGCCGCCGAAATGGCGCCGATGGATGCGGCGATCGGCGAGTTCCGGGTGCATTACGCGGGCTTTTTCGATCCCGGCTTCGGCGCCGGGCCGGACGGCCGCGCCTGCGCCCGGGCGGTGCTGGAGGTGCGCTCGCGAGAAGTGCCGTTCGTCTTGGAGGACGGCCAGTTCATCGGCCGCCTCGTCTACGAACGCATGGCCGAGACGCCGGAGACGCTCTACGGCGAGGCGGGCGCCTCCAATTATCAAGGGCAGGGGCTGAAACTGTCGAAGCACTTCGTGGAGACTTGAGGCGTCAAGAAAACGCCGCGCGCGGTCCTCCATCGCCATGCGGCGAGGGGTCACAAATCTGCATTCCTGCGTCCGCAAGAACGGGCGGGCCGCCAAAAGGAACGCCGCTATGGTTCTGTCCGATTTCGTCCGCCGGCTTCGGCCCAATCACCTCCTCGGCCAGATAACGCTGCTGATTCTCGCGTCGATCGTCGTTCATCAGATCGTCATTCTGCTGATGCTGCACGTCATGGAGCGGGAGGGGCGCCGGCATTACGTCTCCGAGGCGGATTTCCTGACCGGAGTGTTCATCGCGCTAGACTCGGTTCCCGTCGGGGAAAGAAGCGCCCTCATTCAAAAGGTGCGTTTCGCGACGCCCTATACGAATGTCGCCATCCAGGAGGCGAAGCCGCCGGCGCGCGACGCCGGAGAACCAGTGTTCGCCGCCGAAATCCGGCGAATCAACGCTCATCTGACCGGGCCCTCGAAAGCCTTCGCCACGACGCCGCTTCACGACTCGGAGGACGCGCTGGCGCTGCCGCTCGAGAAGGGCGGGTACGCCGTTATTTCCGTGACGCAGCATCGCAAGCCCTCGCGGCTGTTGTGGCGCTGGCTGCGGGAGCCGGAACCCGACGTCCCCTTCTTCCTGACGCGCTGGGCGCGGGCGGGATTTCTTTTTTTCATCAGCGCCGCCGCGGTGATGGTCTTCCTGTCGAACTACATCATCGCGCCGCTGGACGAACTTGCGAGGCGGGCCGAGTCCTTTCCGACGCGGGAAGGGCTCAAGGCCCCGCTCGTCGATTGCGGACCGCGGGAAATCCGCGATTTGAGCCGCGCAATCAGGGGCATGAAGGAGCGCATTCTCGCCATGATGGCGGAGCGCACGCATATTCTCGCGTCCGTCAGCCACGATCTGAAGACCATCATCACGCGTCTGAGGCTTCGAACGGAATTCATCGCCGACAACGAATTGCGGCGAAAGATGCAGAACGACATTTCTCTGATGGACTCGATGCTTCGCAAAAATCTCGAGTATCTGCGCACCGAGAACAAGCGCAGCGATCACACCATGATCGACCTCGGCAGCGTGACGCAGACGGTCGCGGACGAATTCAACGACCTCGGCCACAGGGTCGCCTACGCCTTCGACGGGAAACTCATGATGCGCGGCTCGCTGTCCGACATGCTGCGCGTCTTCACGAACCTGGTCGAGAACGCCGTCAATCACGCCGAAAACGTGGAAATCTCGGTCGTCGAGCTCCCCGGCGGCGCCGCCCAGATCGACGTCTCGGACGACGGGCCGGGGATACCGGACGACATCAAGTCCGCGGTCTTCGAACCTTTCGTGCGCGGGCAGTCGGGCCGGACGATCGGCGACGGCGCGGGGTTCGGCCTCGGGCTCTCCATCGTGCGCTCGCTCGTCGAAAGCCACGGCGGCTCCGTTAAAATGCTGGATCGCGCGCCGCACGGCCTGACGGTGAGGGTCGTGCTGCCGCTGGCGGGCGACGCGGCGGAGCGGGAAGCCGCCTGAAACCGGCGCCGGAGGCCGCACCTCCCGTTGAAACCCGCCGCCACAAGCGCTACAAAAGGCCTCGCGCGGGCGTAGTTCAGTGGTAGAACGACAGCTTCCCAAGCTGTATGTCGAGGGTTCGATTCCCTTCGCCCGCTCCATTTTCGCGCTTATCCTGTCACGCCCCGCCGGGGGGTGGCGTCTCGCGCCATCCTTTCCGCTCCGGATCCCGCTGTCGCGGGCATGACATCGCGTCTCCTCCCGGTTAGAAGTCGGCGGATCAGACCGCCGCTTTTCGCCAAGGATCACGCATTGGACGCCGCCGCCACCCCCGCCCCCGCCGCGCCGCTGAGCGCTTCCGCCTCGGGTCCGCTCACGGGCCGCGTTCGGCCGCCGGGCGACAAATCCGTTTCCCATCGCGCAATGATCTTCGGGCTCCTGGCCGTGGGCGAGACGAAGATCGAGGGCTTGCTCGAGGGCGAGGACGTGTTGCGCACGGCGCAGGCGGCCCGCCAGCTCGGCGCGAAGGTCGTCCGGCGCGCGCCCGGCTCGTGGAGCGTCTGGGGCGCGGGGCTCGGGTCGCTCCTGCAACCCACGGAAACGCTCGACTTCGGCAACGCCGGCACAGGCTCGCGTCTGATGATGGGCGTCGTCGCGGGGCATCCGATCGTTGCGCGCTTCGACGGCGACGCCTCGCTGCGCAAGCGCCCGATGCGGCGCATTATCGATCCGCTCGCGCTCCAGGGCGCGCAGGTGCTGGAGCAGGCCGAAGGCGGCCGATTGCCGCTGGTTTTGCAGGGTTCCGCCGAGCCGCTGCCCGTGGAATACAAGACCCCGGTCGCCTCGGCGCAGATCAAATCCGCCGTGCTGCTGTGCGGCCTGAACTCCCCCGGCCGCACGGTCGTGATCGAGGCGGAGGCCTCTCGCGACCACACCGAGAAGATGTTGGCGCATTTCGGCGCCAGGGTCGTGAGCGAGCCGCATGGGCCGCATGGCCGCAAGATCACGCTTCAGGGCCGTCCCGAACTCGTCGCCCGCCCCGTGCGCGTGCCGGCCGATCCGTCCTCGGCGGCCTTTCCGATCGTCGCCGCGCTCATCGTTCCAGGCTCGGACATCGTCGTGGAAGGGGTGATGACCAATCCGCTGCGCAGCGGTCTTCTGACGACCTTGCTGGAGATGGGCGCCGACATTTCGCTCGATAACCGGCGTGAGGAGGGCGGCGAGGAAGTCGCCGACGTGCGCGCGCGGTTTTCTTCCCTGAAGGGCGTCGACGCGCCGGCCGAGCGCGCGCCGTCCATGATCGACGAATATCCGATCCTCGCCGTCGCCGCCGCTTTCGCGACGGGGGAGACGCGCATGCGCGGGCTCTCCGAATTGCGCGTGAAGGAATCGGACCGTCTCGCGGCGATCGCCGCGGGCCTTGCGGCCAATGGCGTCGATTGCGAGATCGTCGGCGACGATCTCATTGTGCGAGGCGGCGCGGTGAGGGGCGGCGGCGTGGTGGAGACGCATCTCGACCATCGCATCGCCATGAGCTTCCTGGTCATGGGACTCGCCACGCAAAACAAGGTCACGGTCGACGACGAGACGATGATCGCGACGAGTTTCCCGACGTTCCGCACGCTGATGGAAGGGCTGGGGGCGCGTTTCTCGTGAGTTTCGTCATCGCCATCGACGGTCCGGCGGCGTCCGGAAAGGGCACGCTCGCGCGCAAGCTCGCCGAGCATTACGGGCTTCCGCATCTGGACACGGGGCTCCTCTATCGCGCGACCGCCTGCGCGCTGCTCGACGAGGGCCTGCCGCTCGACGACACGGAGGCGGCGGTCGAGGCCGCGCGCGGCCTTTCCCTTGTCGATTTCGACGAGACGCGGCTGCGCGCGCGGGAAATGGGCGAGGCGGCTTCGGTCGTCGCCGCCATGGCCCCGGTGCGCGCGGCGCTCATCGACATGCAGCGCGCTTTCGCCGCGCGTCCCGAGGGCGCCGTGCTCGACGGCCGCGACATCGGAACGGTGATCTGTCCGCAGGCGACGGTGAAAATCTTCGTCACCGCGACGCCGGAGACGCGCGCCCAGCGCCGCGCGCTGGAGCTCGCGACGCGCGGCGAGTCCGTCGATTACGCCGCCATTCTCGAGGACGTAAAAAAGCGCGACGCGCGCGACAGCGAACGCAGCGCGGCGCCGCTGAAGGCGGCCGCGGACGCGGTGACGCTCGACACGAGCGAACTGGACCGCGACGAGGCTTTCGCAGCGGCGCTGGCGATCACGGAAAAGGCCCGCCGCCGTTGAGCGACGGCCGTCCCGTCTTCCGCTTCGCGCCGTCGCCCAATGGCTTTCTCCACCTCGGCCACGCCTATTCGGCGCTGCTGAATGTCGCGCTGGCGCGCGCTTGCTGCGGGCGCTTTCTGCTGCGAATCGAGGATATCGACACGGGGCGCGCACGGGCGGAATACGAGGCGGCGATCTACGATGACCTCGCCTGGCTTGGGGTCGATTGGGAACAGCCCGTGCGCCGGCAGTCGGAGCATTTCCAGGATTACGCCTGCGCGCTGGAGCGGCTCGACGGGATGGGGCTGCTGTTCGCTTGCGATTGCAAGCGTTCGGATATTGCTCATTTTGCGCAGGCGCGTCCCGGCTGGCCGCGCGACCCGGACGGCGCGCCGCTCTATCCCGGAACCTGCCGCGCGAAGCCGCGCCGGTCTGCGCGGGACGCGCTGGCGCAAGGCGGCGTCGCGCTGCGGCTCGACATGGCGAAAGCGGCGGCGCTCGCCGGGGAGGGGCTGAGCTGGCGGGAAGGAGTCTCGCGCGATCCGCTTCCCGCCATATCCGGCGAGGCTGAGGATTTTTCGATCATTCCCGCCGCGCCCGCGCAATGGGGCGACGTCGTCCTCGCCCGCAAGGATACGCCGGCAAGCTATCACATCGCCGTCGTGGTCGACGATGCGCTTCAGGGCGTCACCGACGTCGTGCGCGGGCGCGACCTCTTTCACGCCACAAGCCTGCATCGCCTGCTGCAACGTCTCCTCGGCCTGCCCGAACCGCGCTACCGGCATCACGCGCTCGTGCTGGACGAGGCCGGCGAGAAGCTCGCCAAGAGCAGAGGCTCGGAAACGCTCCGAGCGCTGCGGGAAAGCGGCGTGAGCGCAAGCGACGTCAGGCGGCGTCTCGGCTTCTGACCGCTCCCGTCGCCATTCCACGGGCGGCCCCGACTTCCGTGTGCGCCCGCGCACGAACTTTCGCCGCTTCCCCCGCTAGCTTTCCATCATCGGGATTTCAAAAAGCGGCAGGGAGAAATGAAATGTTCGCCACCATTCAGCGCCTCATCGATTGCGAAGCCAGCCTCGTCGTTCCGGCCGCGAATCTTACGCCGCGCGCAAATCTTTACGATCTCGGCCTCACGTCTTTCGACGCCATCCGCCTGCTGGTCGCCGTCGAGCGCGCGTTCAAGGTCGAGTTCCCGCGCGAGACGCTGAGGCGCGACGCGATGGCCTCGATCGAATCGATCGCCAAGGCCGTCCGGGCCGCGCAGCGCGCCGCCCACGAACAAACGACGTGCCGTGAGGCCGCTTGATCCGATTTTCTTCAGGGCAGGGGAGAGAAGCCATGTTGACCGCCATCCGCCGCATCCTCGAGCAACACGTCCGGCTCGCCGTTCCGGCCGCCGATCTGACGCCGCAAGCCAATCTCTACGCCCTGGGGCTTACCCCCTATTCGGCGGTGCGCATCCTGCTCGCGATCGAGCGGGAATTCGATATCGAACTGCCGCGCGACATGCTGAGGCGCGAGACGATGGGCTCGCTCGAGGCGATCGTCGGGGCGGTGCGCGCCGCCCGCGCGTCGGCGCGGCCGGATGCGGCCTGAGCGGCTTAACGGTTCGTCGTCGGATTCGGGGTTCCGCGGCTTGCGATCTTCGCGCCGTTGGGCGCCTTGGCCATGAGCGAATCGATGCGGTCGCGCTCCTTCTTGAACTCGACCAGCATCCGTCCTTCGATTTCGCGCGTGCGCGCGAGTTTCACGCGCATTGGATCGACGAAGTGGCCGTTGACCATCACCTCGTAGTGGAGGTGCGGGCCCGTCGAAAGGCCAGTGGAGCCGAGGAAGCCGACGACCTGGCCTTGCTTGACGCGCACGCCTTCCGCAATGCCGCGCGCGAAGCCGGACATGTGGTTGTACGTCGTGATGTAACCGTTGGCGTGCTGGATTTCGACGCGGCGGCCGTAACCCGAGTCCCATTGCGCCTTGATGACCGTGCCATTGCCAGCCGCGAGAATCGGCGTGCCGATCGGCGCCGCCCAGTCGACGCCCGTGTGCATCTTGTAATAGCCGAGGATCGGATGGCGGCGCATGCCGAAGCCCGAGCGCGTCTCGCCGATCGAGATCGGCTTGCGCACGAGGAATTTGCGGCTGGAGCGGCCGTTCTCGTCGTAATAATCGACGAGTCCGTCGTCGGGCGTCTGGAAGCGGTAATAGCGGTAGGTCTCGTTGCGCGTCGTCAGCGACGCGAAGAGCAGCGAATCGCGCGTGGGGCCGGAGCCGTCTTCCGGCTCGTCGTAAAAGACGTCGAGCGTATCGCCGGCGGCGACGCCGCGCTGCAGATCGACGTCATTTGCGAAGACGCGCACGAGTTCGTTGATGACAGGCTTCGGAATCTGCTGCTTGAGCGCCGTCTCGTAGAGCGAATCGTAGAGACGCATGGCGCCGGGGTCGTCCTCGTCCTCGCCGGCGAAGTCGTCGATCGCCGGGGCGTAGCGCTTGGGCGCCTTTCGCGCGGTCGGCGCGGGGGCGGTCGGCGTCTGCACGAATGTTCCCTTGTCGGTCGCGGCGACGATCGATTCGACTTCTTCATCGTTGTAGACGGACATGCGCGCGAGCTGCATGTTTTTGCCCGAGCCGTCGAAGTCCGCGAAGAGGAGCTTGACGCGCTGACCTTCGCGGACCGGATCGCGCTTGCCGCGATAGGCGGCCGCGACCGCTGCGATTCGGGCCTTGGGAACGCCATTCGCGGAGAGAATCTCCTCGAGACCTTCGCCGTGGCGGACGACGACGAGCTTTTCCTCCATCTGAGTGGGCTGGGGCGTGTCGCGCGGCGCTATGGTCACGTTTTCGGGGACCATGCGCACTTCGATCGACGAAAAAGGCGCCGTGAGGGAAGTTCCCGGCGTCGCATAGGCGAGCGCCGTGGGATCGATCGCTGCGGCGCGGCTCGTGCGCGAGAGCAGGGCTTGGCCGGGCAGGGGCAAGGCGGCCTTCGGACCCGCGGCGATCGTGCTCTTCACCTGTTCGAGGACTTGCGCCTCGGCTTCCTCGAACGACAGCTGCGCGCTTTGCGCCCGTATGTCGGCGGCGCTCAAATCGCGCGTCACGAAGGAGACTTCCGCCTCGTCGAGCGCGACGTCCGAATCATTACTGCTGTCCGGCGCGCGCGCATCGGTGACCAGTTTGAGCGGGTTGAAGCTTGGCACCTCGTTGGCGAAACTCGTCGGCGCGAGGGTCAGCGTCGCGGCGACGCGCGTGAAGGCCCTGGTGCGAACGACCTCCTTCTCGCCGGACTTGGACGTTGTCGCGGCGCGGAAGGTCTGCTTGGCCGCGACGACGTCGACCGCGCGCATGAGT